>NZ_JCAPDN010000003.1:0-781246 GCF_059735605.1 Alcaligenes sp. LTN-3
ATTTTCTGATTTGTCAAGCTCCGGGTTTTACACCGTGTCAGTTACCTGACCAGTCATTCAAGCTTCGGTGCGGGCCTCTTGGCCAAGGCGGTGAAACTTGTCTAACTGCTCTCTGCGGCGCTTCCGGGAAAACCCTGTGTGTGCTGCAGCGAGAAAAGAACTATAGCACGATGATTTTCGGCTTGGCAAGTTTTTAACCTGAATATTTCATACAAAACAGATGGCTCACAGCGAATTTTCACTTAGGTTATTGTTATATATAAACAATCTAAAATGAAACAAAATAATACCAAGCTGCCTATCATTCCTGTATATCTGGACGGATACCAGAACTGGCAGGAGAAACACCAGGAAGTCATAGCGCAGAGCATGTAGATTCTGGGCTTTTTCTCTCTAGCTCGGCATCGTCTCTCTTGTTTCACACTAAATTCCTGCCCCAGAGTGTTTTTGCAGACAGACAGACAGACAGACAGACAGACAGACAGACAGACAGACAGACAGACAGACAAGATGAGCATGCAGTTGCGATCTTGGGGGGGACTGAACAGAAGGCTATCACCCTGGATCGCTAATCTAGAACTACGCCTGCAACACTCTATATAGAGCTGGTCGTCTCTCTATATAGAGAGGCATACCAAGCACCCTGCTTTTTGCCGTCAAACCTCCCTCTATATATAGACACCCCATCCAAGCAGATAGGTAGGCCACCTCTCCCCCATTACAATAGGCGGACAACTCACTCTGTATGCAGACTATGGCACGATCATCTTCTCAAGCTCCTGCGGCACAGCTCAGCCTGATTGGCGAGGAAATCCTCTCCGGCAATCTCCTGACCGAGAACATCCTGACTCAAGTTGCCCGCCTTCCCAGCGACTGGCGAGCCACATTGGATCGCCCGGAGCTGCAAGACATATTGGCGGCTCTGGCCAAGTGGCTGGACAAAGAGTGCCAGGATGGCGCCGCTATTTACCCGGCCGCCCCTTTCCGTGCACTGGAGCTACTGCCATTACAAAAAGTCAGTGTGGTGATTCTGGGCCAGGATCCTTATCACGGCCCCAATCAAGCACAGGGCCTGTCATTTTCTGTGCCCGACACCTGCCCGGCCCCACCCAGTCTGCGCAATATCTTTAAAGAGCTGGAACTGGAATATCCCGACACCGTGTTACCTAGTAGTCATGATCTGAGCAACTGGGGCCGACAAGGTGTCTTGCTATTGAATACATCGCTCACTGTAGAAGATGGTTTGCCTGCCTCTCACGCCAAGAAAGGTTGGGAGCAAATTACAGACTCCCTACTGATGAACCTGGCTCAGCAAACTACGCGCCCTATTGTTTATATGTTGTGGGGTGCGCACGCTCAGGCCAAAGAGGCCTTGATTCAGCAGCACTCTCAACGTCCCTATCTGATTTTGAAGGCCAATCACCCTTCCCCCTTGGCTGCGCGCCGGCCCCCTGTGCCTTTTATTGGCTGCGGTCATTTCCACCAAGCCAATGACTGGCTCAAAGAGCAGGGGGTCACCCCCATTCAATGGTTTGCCACTGGCGCTTAACCATCCGTTCCCCTTACCTGATCCCGAACCATGCCTTTAAGCCCCGCTAATCCAGAATTAAGCTCTTCAGAACAACATGCTCTTTGGTCGAACGAACTGCTCGAACAATATAGCTGGCAATTCCAGGGGGAAACACCATTTGCCGTTCCCCTGGCAAGCCTTCCCTTACTAGATGAACTGTTCAAGTTTGTTAATGAGACCATCAAGGACTCTTTTGACCGCTCTTTATTCTGCTGGACTGATCTCAAACAAGACAGCAAAGGCCTGACGGCCTGGTATTTGGGCGTCGAAGATTACGACGAAGTGCTGGAGCCTTATATAGAGAGTTTGTCGACCCGTGCCCTGACACTGAGCGATGCAGTGGAGCCTCCAGCTTCTCGCTGAAAACGGTCAAGCGCCTATTCAAGAAGAATTCCAAAGGGTCGATTACGGCCCTTTGATTTTTACGATCATTCAACATACTCTCGTCGCAGCAAGCAGGGATAAGTAGATAGCCCAACGGACAAGAACTTCTCGTCCACTCACCTCACTCCACACAGCACCGGATCAAATAGCCGCGCAGCGACGAGATAGCCCAGCGTGGTTGGTTGATATAGCCTTCAACTGAACAAGGCGTGACTCACCCAGCCTCTTTATAAGAGCAGGCATAAAAAAAACCCAGCCAACCGACCGGGTTTTTCAGATAAAAGCAGCGCTTTATAACACCCCACCCTATCAATTAGGGCTGCACACCTGCGGCGTGCGCTTGCTGATCAGCGTGATAGGACGAACGCACCATGGCACCCACAGCAGCATGGGTAAAGCCCATTGCATAGGCTTCGCGTTCAAACATCAAGAATTCATCAGGCGTCACGTAACGCATCACGGGCAAGTGGTGGCCAGATGGTTGTAGATACTGGCCAATGGTCAGCATATCGATGTCGTGCGCACGCATATCGCGCATCACTTCCAGAATCTCTTCGTTGGTTTCACCCAAGCCAACCATCAAACCGGATTTGGTCGGAATGTCTGGATGCAGCTTCTTGAACTCTTGCAGCAGTTTCAAGGAGTGGTGATAGTCTGAACCAGGACGCGCCTGCTTGTACAAACGAGGCACCGTTTCCAGATTGTGGTTCATTACATCAGGCGGGCAAGCATTCAGGATGCCCAAAGCACGGTCCAGGCGTGCGCGAAAGTCCGGTACCAGCACTTCAATGGTGGTCGTGGGCGAATGCTCGCGCACCTGACGGATACATTCTACAAAGTGGGCAGCACCACCATCACGCAAATCGTCACGGTCTACGGAGGTAATCACCACGTAGGACAACTTCATGGCACCAATGGCCTTGGCCAGGTTGGCCGGCTCGTTCTCGTCCAGCGGATCGGGACGGCCGTGGCCCACATCACAAAATGGGCAACGACGTGTGCACTTGTCACCCATGATCATGAAGGTTGCCGTGCCCTTGCCAAAGCACTCCCCAATATTGGGACAGGACGCTTCTTCACACACCGAAAACAGTTTGTGCTCGCGCAGTGTTTCCTTGATCTCGTAGAAACGAGAGTTTGGAGCAGCCGCCTTCACCCGAATCCAATCAGGTTTTTTCAAACGCTCTGCTTGCACAACCTTAATGGGAATGCGCGAGGTCTTGGCCTCGGCCTTCTGCTTTTGCGTTGCGTCGTATTCGACAACGCGAGGGCGCACAGTAGGTTTGGAATCGACGGACGTATCTGTAGGGGTGGTCATAAGCGTCTAAATAGAAAAACAGCGTGCGAGCAGCATCACTAAACGATGGGCGCAGTGGCCAATTGTAGCCCCTTCGCTTTACAAGCGCCTAGAACAAGGGCGATAGTTTGTGCCAGACCCCTCTAATATAGAGGTCGCCTTAACGATGCAGCAACACCCGAGAATAAAACCTGCACATACTATAAGTACGGAGACTTGCATGTCACAAGAGTACCTAGCCGATCCCGTCCTGCTGGAACAACACCAGGGACTGGCCCGCATCACCTTGAACCGGCCCGCCAAGTACAACGCGCTGTCTGAAGAAGTGTTGGACTCTTTACAACACATTCTGGACAAGCTGGCCCAGGACCCCAGCTTGCAATGCGTCATCATCCAGGCGGAAGGCAAGGCTTTTTGCGCCGGGCACGATCTGAAGCAGATGCGTTCCCAGCCCGAACACGATTACTACCGGGATCTGTTCAGCCGCTGCAGCCGCGTTATGCAAGCCGTGCTGGCCTTGCCGGTGCCGGTGATTGCCCGTGTGCAAGGACTGGCCACCGCTGCAGGCTGTCAACTGGTTGCAACCTGCGATATGGCTGTGGCCACCGAATCCACCCGCTTTGCGGTATCAGGCATTAATGTTGGCCTGTTCTGCTCTACACCCGCTGTTGCCCTGTCGCGCTGCGTGCCGCCCAAAGCCGCTATGGAAATGTTGATGACCGGCGAATTCATCAGCGCCCAACGTGCTCAAGAGTTGGGACTGATCAACTACGCGGTCGCTGAAGATCAACTGGATCAAACCGTACAGAAACTGGCCGACAGCATCATGGCCAAGAGTCCGGTTGCCGTCCGTGCAGGCAAGGCCATGTTCTACCGCCAGCGCAGCCTGGCTATTGAACAAGCCTACGACTACGCCGGCCAGGTCATGGCCGACAATATGATGAGCAATGATGCCTGCGAAGGTATAGACGCCTTTATCGAAAAACGCGCGCCGCAATGGAGCGGAAGCTGAAGCGACGCGCTTTCCTGATCAATAACGATATTTAAGATTGAGCATCGCATTACGCGGTGCGCCATAAATATTCAGGAACGTGCTGTAGCCCACGCTGGAGAGGTAACGTCGGTCGAACAAGTTATTCACGGCCAGGGATGCCTCCCAGCGCTCATTAGGCTTGTAGCCAATTTTGGCGGATACCGTGGCATAACCGCCCTGGTATACATCCGAGGTGAACAAATTGCTTTGTGCTTGTACCCCCGCCCCCACAGACCAGCCATTCAAGCGGCCGCCCCAATCCTGAGGCTGAAAGCGGTAGTGCGTCCAAAGACGGAACAAATGCTTGGGCACAAGGTTCGCATTGAAACGCTGGCCTTCATTTTCCAGTACCGTATCCCGGCGATAACGCACATCCGTATAGGTATAGCCCGCCCCCAAGTCCCAGCCTGGAGCAAGATTACCGACCAGCTCCATCTCCCAGCCCTGGCTTTGCACCAGACCCGCCGCGCGAGAGCACGTCCCGGTCGGACTACCACCGCAACCGACATGATCCGTATCCGTTACTGCCCGGTTGGTATCACGCATGCGGTAAATCGCCACGGAACCATTCAGGCGACCGTCCAGAAACTCACCTTTGGCACCGGCTTCAATCTGCCAACCTTTGCGCGGATCCAATGTCTTGCCGGTGTAGTCCTGCTGCGACTGCGGCACGAAACTTTCGGCATAGCTGCTGTAGAGCGAAATAGTGTCATTCACATCCAGAATCAGGCCTGCAAATGGCGTAAATTCCCCGCTGGCTTTGGCATCGCTCACATCCCAGGGACCGGTCTCTGGCCGCACTGGACGACTCTTGCTTTCGTAGTTGCTCCAGCGGCCACCCAGCACCGCAGTTACCCGGTCATGCAGCTTCAAGTGTGTGGAAGCGTAAATGCCGGACTGGGTCACGATCTCCTGATTCTGATTCAAAATAGGCTGATCCAACAGGGGGCCATAATCAAAGTCATTCAGAACATCCCAATCTGGGAATTGACTAAAGCGGGAACTGGTCTTGGTATTGTTGCGCGCTGCATTGAAACCAAGGGTCAAGGAATGCTCCCGCCCAAACAAGTTAAATGGCCCCGTAACGCTGACGTCCCCATGGTCCCAAGTAAATTCATTGTGAATCCGGCCTGCCATCATATTGGCCAAGCCCGTTTGCAGGGAAATGGGCTGCAAGGCAAAAGAGCTGAAGCCTTTATACGTACTCTCCTTGTGGGTGTAGTTAGCTTTCAGCACCCACTCATTATCAAAACGATGTTGCAAGTCTGCCCCCAGCTCGTACACCTCGTGATTGGACGTGCGGGCAGGGCCCAGGAAGCTGCGGCGATCCGGCAAGCTGCCGTCCCCAAACTGCGCCAAGCCGTTGAAATTACGGAAATCCAGCTCGCTATAAAAAGCCGTCAAACCCAAAGTGGTGGCGGGGGCTAGGTCGTATTCCAGCACGCCGTAAAAAGTGGCCGGTTTGGATCTGCCTTGATCGTAGTACTGGTCTTTATCCTGATAGGCTGTCACCACACGTCCACGCAGGGTACCATCCTTGTTCAACGGCCCACTCAGATCAGCCTCTGCACGATAGTTGTTCCAGCTCCCGGCGGACAACTGCCCCTCAACACGCAATTCGCGAGTGGGCCGTTTTCGCACCAGATTCACCACCCCGCCCGGCTCCGCGGTTCCAGACAACAAGCCGGCAGGACCACGCAGCACCTCGATGCGATCGTACACAGCCAGATCCAGATGAGGTGCACCCTCCCCTTGAGCCGGCACCCCATCGTATTGCAGGCTGGCCGCAAAACCACGGCTATTGAAGCTCTCTGTATCGGGATAGCCGCTGCTGCTGATCCCGGTCGTATGGTTGATCGCATCGGCCACACGCGTAAAGCCCTGTTCGTCCATTTGCGTGCGTGTCATGACAGAGACGGATTGGGGGATTTCGCGCAAAGATAAAGGAGATTTGCCAATCGTCGCCCCGGCCGCGGCGTAGGAGCCACTGCCTTCACTGGTCACATCATAGCGGGAGGCATGAACCCGTACCGGCTCCAACTGTGCGGCATCACCCTTGTCTGCCGGACTAAGCGAAATATTGTTGCCCGATCGGCGCACCTGTATCCCTGTACCAGCCAGCAAGCGGCTCAAGGCCTGATCCAAGGTGAATTGCCCTGACAAGGCCGGACTTTGTCGGCCAGCCACGGTATCGGGCAAATACACAATTTGCACCGAAAACTGACGCCCCAGATCACGCAAGGCCGACGACAAGGGCTGGGCCGTCAAGCTGATTGTCTGCTGCGGCGCACCGGATTGTGCATAGCCGGGCGCGGCCAAGGCCGACAGGCACAGCCCCAATAACACGGCTCCAAGGCCAAGAGGCAATTGGCGGACTGCACGGTTGTGCACAGTGATCTTATATGTAGTACCAGACATGGTGATGATATCCATCCCTACCGGCAGGTTCTGCCTGCACGGAATCTATAAACCAAGACACGCCAACGGTTTACAGCCGCCAGCACACCTCCCTGGTCTAAAGACGTCTGGGCAAGGATTTTTCCGTAATGAATTTACCGACGGTTGATGACCCAGCCCTTGGATTCCACATTCAGAATCTGGACGGGTGCAATATCCGCCAATAACAGCAAGGCCTCTTGTGGCTTGCTCATGGTCAAGGTGCCGGATATACGCAGTTGCCCAAGTTGGGCATCACCAAGGCGTATGGGCTCATGCAGATATGCCGACAACTGCTCCAGCACCTGTGCCAAAGGTTCATTGTCGAACTCCAGACGACCACTTTGCCAAGCCGTCAGGGCAGCTACATCCGCTTCGCGCACAGGCTCCAATTCTTGGCGTGCCGTAACGCGTGCGGCCTGACCAGCGCCCAAGCGCTCGGAACGGGAGTTCCACCAGGGTCCCGCTGACAAGCGGACTCTCCCCCGGTCAACCGCTACCTCTACTTGATCAGACTGTTTACGCACATTGAAGCGGGTGCCTAACACCTGCACTTTTGCCTGCTCGGTTTCCACAATAAAGGGACGATCTGCATCGGGACGCACATCCGCCAGAATTTCCCCTGACTCCAGATAAACCCGCCGCTCGCTGGAGGTATAAGCCACATTAATTTTTGTACGAGCATTAACCGTCAGAACACTATCATCGGGTAAACGCAGCTCCTGTCGTTGGGCAACAGTAGTGCTGACCGCCCAGGACTGTTCTGGACCTACAGGCCAAAGCCACACCCCTCCTACCACGGCACACAAAACCATCGCCGCAAAGGCCAGCCGCCAACGCTGCACAGGCTTTTTTCGCAGGGCAGCAGGCTCTTGAGTCAAACGACGCAGGCGATCGACCGGCAGCTCATCCAGCTTGTTCCAGGCTTTTTGCAGCTCCTGAAAATACGCTTGATGCTGCGGCGAAGCCGCCAGCCATGCATCCAGCTCCGCCTGATCCTCTATCGATAATGGCCCCAGACGCACACGCGCGAACCAATGAACCGCTTGTTCACGGGCCGTCGAAGGCAAAGAGGGACCTGCGCTCGTCGTCATAGGGAATAAATAGGCGTGAGCAAAACGTGAAAACTCCAGGGCTGATCAGTCTTGCTGAAACAGGTGCAAATGCGTCTGCAGATGGGTCAAAGCGCGTTTCATATGCTTTTCCACCATGCTCTGCGACAAGTCCAACCGCCCAGCAATCTCGCGCTGACTATAGCCCTCGATTTTATTCCATAAAAAAACTTGCCTACAGACCAGTGGCAACTGCAACAGAACCACCTCCAGCTCGTCCATCAACTGAGTAGACTGACAAGCCTCTGCCACATCCGGGGACAGAGGCGTATCTGCCTCGTCCAACTGGTCCAAGGGTGTCTGCGCCCAACGCCCACGCCGCCGACTTTCATCGAACAACTGATTGCGAGTCGCCTGAAACAAATAAGAGGGAATGTTCTGGATATGGGTGCAGGTCTGATCCAACAGGCCTAGAACGGCATCGTGAACGGCGTCTTCTGCATCGTGATGATTAGTTTGACGCCGGGTCCAATTGCCCATCAGGCCGCGATAATGATCAAGCCAGGACTTGCGAGATTTGGAGGACGACGGCATACAGGCCCGACAGAACAGTTAATGTGTTCCGCATTATCGCAAACAATTCTCATTACAACAATTGGACTGTTTCGCTACGATGCGCTGACGCTTGTTCAGGTTGTAGCGACTTGGTTACGTTGGGCCATTGCCTGGCTCAAGTAGGAGTACAAATACTGTGCAACCTCGTCCATGGGGACCACGATCCCTTGCGAGTGCATATCCGTTGTTTGCAGCCCTTCATAGCCACAGGGATTGATGCCGCTAAACGGGCTTAGATCCATGTCTATATTCAAGGCCAGGCCATGGTAAGAGCGGCCATTGCGAATCTTGATACCCAGTGCGGAGATCTTGGCCAACTCCTGGCTTGCCACCCCTTGCGGCACGTAGACGCCCGGCGCCCCCGGTTTACAGCAAGCGCCCTTGACACCGAAATGCGTCAGACAGGCAATGACGGCCTCTTCGAGCAGGCGTACATATTCTTTGACGTACAGACCTACCCGGCGAAGATCAAACAGGCAATACACCATTAACTGACCAGGGCCGTGATAGGTAATCTGCCCACCCCGGTCGGTTTGCACCACGGGGATGCCGCCGGGGTTAAGCAGATGTTCCGGCTTGCCGGCCTGCCCTTGAGTGTAGACAGGCGTGTGCTCAACAAGCCAGATTTCATCCGGAGTCTCTGGCCCGCGCTGCTCGGTGAAGTCGCGCATTGCCTGCCAGATAGGTTCATAGGCGCTAGGCCGCTCAAACCATTTGATACGAACTGAGTCGGACATGAACGCCTGATTCCTGCTTACATCACCACGCGCACAAGATGATGCGCATGCAGGGCACGATACAGATTATCCAGTTGCTCGCGCGAAACGGCACGCACGGTAAAAGTCAGTCCAGTGTAATTGCCCGCCTTACTGGGCCGCACTTCAATAGTGGCGGCATCAAAGTCTGGGTCATGTTCCAAAACGATAGCCAGCAATTCGTCTTGCAGTGTTTCATGGCTCTGACCCATGACTTTGATAGGAAAGTCACTGGGGTATTCAATCAACGATTCTTCAGGGGAAATTGTCATGCTTGCTCCGCAGCCTTGATAGCCTTGTCATAGCCTTCACGTAATTTGGCAAAGACAGGGCCGGGTCGTCCGTCACCGACGGGCTGACCGTTAAATACAACGATGGGCAGCACCTCTTTGGTGGCTGACGTCATCAAAATTTCATCGGCAGTATCGACCTCCTCTCGGGAGATCTGACGTGCCTGGAAGGCGATCCCCGCCTGAGCGGCCAGCTCTTCCATCAAACTGTAGCGCACCCCTTCCAGGATCAAGTTATTGCGCATGGGTGCCAGCAAGGTGCCGTCGCGCACAATCCAGATATTGCAGGAGGCCCCTTCGGTCAGGAAACCGTCTCTGAACTGAATGACTTCATCCACACCGGCTTCGACCGCTTGCTGCTTGGCCAGTACATTGCCCAGCAAGGAAACGGATTTTATATCGCAACGCAGCCAGCGTTCATCTTCAATGGCCACCGCCGTCAAACCCGTCTCGCGTTCTTGCTGCACGCGCTTGAACGGCGAGACCATGATGAAGATACTGGGCGTCACATTGCTGGGGAAGGCGTGGTCGCGCTTGGCAACACCACGGGTCACCTGGATGTAGACCATGCAGTCGGCCCCACGACCCGAACGGGCCAGCATGTCCATCACCAGCTTTTCCCACTCACGGCGGGTAAAAGGGTTATGAATGCCCACTTTGGCCAGACTGCGTTCCAAACGCCCCAGGTGCCCATCAATACGGAAAGGTTTTCCGTGATAGGCAGGTACGACATCATAAATGCCGTCGCCAAAGATGAAGCCACGATCCAGTACCGAGATCTTCGCTTCGCCCAAGCGCACGAAATCGCCGTTCAAATAAACAATGCTGTCAGGGTCAATGCCTGCAATCATAGGGGTCAGCCTCGCACCAAGGGATTACTCAAACATCAAGCGTACTTTGTCGGCCATACGACCGAAAAAGCCTGCCTCGGGCACATCCTGCAGCACCAGCAAAGGCTGCTCTGCCAGAACCTTGCCATCCAAGGACAAAGTCAGTGTACCGACCTTGTCACCCTTGCTCAACGGAGCCAGCAAAGGCTGGGTATAGTTAGCCACAGGCTTGATTTCCGACGACTTTCCACGGGGCACTGTCAACCACAAAGGCTGGGCGGTACCCAAGCCTACGTTCTCGACCTCACCTTCCCACACCCGAGCGGTGACGGCAGGATTGCTAGTGTCATACAGCTTGACCGTTTCAAAGTTCTGGAAGCTCCAGTTCAACAGCTTCAGGCTGTTTTCTGTACGGGCGGCATCGTTCGCCGTACCAACAACGACTGACACCACACGGCGGCCGTCGCGCAAGGCAGTCGACACCAGGCAGTAACCCGCCGATTGGGTATGGCCGGTTTTCAGGCCATCAACCGTGTTGTCCAGCCACAGCAGGCGGTTACGGTTGGGCTGCTTGATATTGTTATAGGTGTACTCTTTTTGGCTGTAGTAGTGCAGGTACTGGGGAAAACGGGCAACCAGTGCAGCAGACAACATGCCCAGATCACGTACCGAAGTCAGATGATCAGGGTCAGGCAAGCCGGTAGAGTTCTTGAAATGCGTAGCAGTCAAACCCAACTTGGCAGCCTCTTCGTTCATCAGGGCAGCAAAGGCCTCTTCGCTACCTGCAACGGCTTCGGCCAAGGCCACAGAGGCATCGTTACCCGATTGCACGATCACACCTTGCAGCAGATCGTTCACCGACACTTGCGAATTGACCTTTACAAACATGCGCGAGCCTTCGGTACGCCAGGCTTTCTCCGAAATCACAACAGTCTGATCCAGCTTTAAGCGACCGGACTCCAAAGCATCAAAGACCAGATAAGCGGTCATCAGCTTAGTCAGGGAAGCCGGTTCCACCTGTTCATTCAGCCCTTCAGCGGCAATGATCTGGCCGCTATTGACATCCATGGACAACCAGGCACGCGCCGTCAAGGCTGGTGCGGGTACCACGGACAAATCACCCGGCAAGGCAGGCGTCGGCGCCCCAAGCACTTGAGCCGATTCTGTCGGTGTGGGAGTTTGAGCCTGTGCCTGTACTGCCATAGGCAGTGCCAAGGCAAGTGCCACCACACAGCGGGAAAGGACCGGAGATGCAAATTTTTGAATAGAAGTCATGGAAAAAATCGATTGCTTTGACAGTGGCGGAAAGAGCCCATTATGGCAGAGCCATATAGGCCTGTGAGGGGCCAAGCCCCTGAGTCTGAGCAGGAAAACGCAACGACTTGAAAGCAAAATCCGACTTAGGTTCCAAGCCCAGCCAAATGTCGGCTGATCAATTCACGGAGCTGAATCAGCTTGCCATGAAAAAAGTGACCAGCCTCAGGCAACACGACCATGGGCAACTGATGCTCACGTGCAAAGTCCATGCCCTCGGACAAGGGAACAACGTCGTCGGTTTCGCCGTGCACCAACAAGGTATCGGCAGGAGGGCTGACATCGCGGAACCGGAAGCGATTGACCGCCGTGCCCGTCAAGATAAAAGCATGCGGCAATGGTGCCTGGGCGTCCTGCAGGCCGGCATACACTTGGGCTGCAACCGCTGTGCCAAATGAAAAACCAGCCAACAGGGATGGGCCGGAACTCCACTGTGGAAAATGCGATGGGAATTGCTCTATCAAGGCCAGCATATCGGCGGTTTCGCCACGACTGCTGTCGAACTGCCCGGCGGACTTTCCGACACCGCGAAAATCGGGGCGTACTGCCAGCAAACCGTGTTGGGTGGCGCTACGTGACAGGGTTGTCACGACTTTGTTATTACGTGCCCCACCATGCAAAGGGTGTGGATGCAGCAACAGAGCCCAACCCCTGGGCTCGCCTGTCGGCCAGTCCACAGCACAGTCAATAACACCAGCCAAGCCGGAAAATTGGATTGTATCTACGCGTTCAGACATGCTCAGATCAAATATCACATAAGATTACGTTTAACTCGTCCAGTGTACCGGATTGTCATGAATACCTCTTCTGCATTCACCTTACCCAGCCCTCGCGATATGGTGGCAGAGCTGCGTACGCGCTTGCCACATTTCCCCCAGATCCACTGGGTGGATTCGACTGAATCGACAAACGCGGATTTGCTCGCTCTGGCTCGTCAAGAATCGGGACCGCGTGTGCGACCCTGGTTATTGGGTGCGCACCTGCAAAGCCGTGGCCGTGGGCGTGCTGGGCGCACGTGGGAAAATAGTGTTGGCGCAAACCTGATGTTTTCCTGTGCCTTCGATATTTTTCTGCCTGCACGGCAATTGCCTACACTCTCACCGCTATCGGGTCTGGCAACGACGGAAGCCCTGCGCCTGTTTCTGGAGCCGGCGGTTCGTAATCGTCTAGCCATGAAATGGCCTAATGACGTGCTGTGGGATCAGGCCAAGCTATCCGGCATTTTGGTAGAGGCCACCCGCGCCAGCGCTGCGCCCAGCTCCAGTGATCATCATGTTGTCATTATTGGTATAGGCCTGAACCTGCGCGAAGCGGCAACCATCAGCCAAAACACGCAGCGCGCCATTGCGGACTGGACCAGCATTGCGGAACACTCCCAGCAAGCATCCCTGGCACGATGTTCGGACATTGTGGCCAAGGTTGCGCAAAGCCTGTACCTGAGCCTGAACCATGTCACAGCCCACGGCTTTGCTGATCTGCCGACACGCTACGCACAGGTAGATGCGCTGATTGGCCAACAAGTCCATATCATTGACAACGGCCAAGTCCTGCATACCGGTATCGTGACTGGCATCAACACGTCGGGGCAATTATTGTTGCGTCACCCCGACGGTACGGAACGGGCGGTCACCGTGGGCGAAGTTTCCGTTCGCGCCCAACGCTGATCGCTATACTGCACTCTTTTCAGCTCTGACGACCCGGCATGACCCTGCTTATAGACTCTGGTAATACCCGCATCAAATTGGGGTGGTGCCATCCCTTAACCGGCGCGCGCGAAAGCCAGCCGGTTAGCCTGCATGCGGACCAATTGGATCAATTGGCTGTTTGGCTGGAAGCAGGTCAGGCTCCCTTGCAAGAATTCGCCAATCAAAAGGGTGTGCAAGCGCTGGGGGTGAATGTGGCAGGCCCACAGGTACAAAAACAAATTGACGCGGCCGTCAGTCGTCTGAGTTTAGGCCCGGTACGCTGGCTACAGGCACAAGAGCAGATTTTTGGGCTGCACAATGATTATGAACAGGCCGGGCAACTGGGCGCCGACCGCTGGGCTTCTTTATTAGGGCTCAGCGATTTGCTGGCCCAGGAATATCCTGCCCAGCAAGGGGCCTTGCTGATCAGCTTCGGTACTGCCACGACGATTGATTTGCTGGGACCCGAACAAAATGGCGTGCGCCACTTTCTGGGTGGGTCCATTTTGCCCGGCCCCAGCTTGATGCTGGCTTCACTCAAACAAAATACGGCACAACTTCCTGAGGCCCACGGGCAGACGGCGGCTTTCCCCCGCAATACCCAAGCCGCCATCAGTACAGGAGTTGCTGCGGCACAGGCTGGAGCTGTGTTACGGCAATGGGAGAGAGGGCGTCAGCATCTGGGGCATAGCCCATTGGTGTTTCTGGCCGGCGGTGGCCGCGCTCTGGCGCAGCAAGAACTGTTAGAACAATTAAGTCACCATTGCCGCCTGCTCAATATAGAGGTACCCCAGCTGCAAGAGCTGGAAACGCCTGCTTTGCGTGGCCTGGCACTTTTTGCGAGCTGCCGGTGAACCAGGACTGCCAAAAAACGAGCACCCAGCTCAAGGCAAGCAGGAAAACCTCTAGATACGATTGGCAGTAAAACGGATGAACTTAAACCCGCCTACCCGTACAATCTTGGGTTGAACTGTATTTTTCAGGGCATCTGCGATGCGACTGCTTTTCATACTGATCCTGGTGGCAAACGTCGCCCTTCTAGCTTTTGGACAAGGCTTTTTCGGCACACCTCCCAGTGAGCAAGGGCGTGAGCCTCGGCAGTTTTCGCAGCGAAACCAGGATGCCATTCAACTTGGAACTCCGGCTCATCCCGCGCCAGCTTCACCTTGATCCTCGATTGACGACACTATGAAACCCATACGCAAAGCTGTTTTCCCCGTCGCCGGTCTAGGCACACGTTTTCTGCCGGCCACCAAGGCCATGCCCAAGGAAATGTTGCCAATCGTCGACAAACCACTGATTCAGTACGCTGTCGAAGAAGCGGTTGCCGCAGGAGTCACAGAGCTGATCTTTATTACAGGCCGCAACAAACGGGCCATTGAAGATCACTTTGACAGCATCCCGGAACTGGAGCACGAGCTGGAAGGCAAGAATAAACTGGAATTGCTGGATGCTGTCCAGAACATCATCCCCAGCCATGTAAGCTGTATTTACACCCGCCAGCCACGCGCGCTGGGTTTGGGCCATGCTGTGTTGTGTGCCGCCCCCATCGTCGGCAACGAACCCTTTCTGGTTCTACTGGCAGACGATCTGATTGACGCTACCACACCGGTATGTCGGCAACTGGTTGAGGCGGCGCATCAATACAACGGCAGTATTGTGGCAACTCAAAATGTAAATAGAAATGAAACGAATAAATATGGAATCGTTTCGGGTAATGCCGTCGACTCCAAAGCCACTCGATTAAATGGAATTGTTGAAAAGCCAGCACCGGATGTTGCTCCTTCCACACAAGCCGTTGTGGGCCGTTATGTATTAGAAGCAGAAATATTTGACCACCTGCGACGCACTCAAGCAGGGGTAGGTGGAGAGATTCAATTAACGGATGGAATTGCCAGCCTTTTGAAAAGCCGTCCGGTATATGCATATGAATATGAAGGCACACGTTACGACTGTGGTAGCAAGTCCGGTTTCTTTCATGCTACGCTTGAATTTGGTCGGAAATACCACGGACTTTAACGAGGGGCGCAGAGGGGTCCGTTGCAATAACAAGCTTGGTTGTAATTGTTGATCAAACACTGCCTGAAAACCACGCAAAGGGCGATTTAGCTTGACTTACAGGCCAAATACCCCCTACGATTGGCGGTGCAGGATTTCAAGTTCGTCGAAGTTTGTTCAATACGGTATTGTTTCTAATACTCATTGCCCTGATTTTTACATCTTGACAATCTTTTTTGAGCAGATTGCTCGTCATTTTTAGGGAATGCAGGAAATGCAAACAGAAACCGGTATCGTGAAATGGTTCAATAACGAAAAAGGCTACGGCTTTATCTCCCCCGACAACGGTGGCAAAGATCTTTTCGTTCACCATTCCGACATCTTGGGCACAGGCTTTAAATCCTTGGAAGAAAACCAACGCGTTTCGTACGTGTCGGCTGAAGGCCAGAAGGGCCCACAAGCTAAGAGCATCCAGAAACTGTAAATCGATTTCGATCAGTTTTTAGATCTCAAAAAAAAGCCCGCTTAATGCGGGCTTTTTTATTTGATTTGATTCAAATCAAGACAAGCTGTCTTCAAATTACCACAAACTCAACAGCACATAAAACCTAATACTTTTAGCTAATAAACAGCTCGGTATTTAATCGCGAATTTGTGCCAATCCAGAAAGTACACGTTGCACTGCACCTTGATGCATCTGGACCCAATGCAAACCCGAATCAGCCATCTTGTTGTGACGTGCCGGATCGTCCACTAATTCCAATGCTTGTTGCAACGCCAAGGCTGGCGTACTGGCCCGTATCACAGCACCAGCCTGCATGGCATCTTGCATAGCCTGGGCAAAATGATGAGTATGCGGGCCCACAATCACAGGGACACCGACTGCGCAGGCTTCAATAAAATTCTGTCCGCCCAAGGGCTGGAAGCTACCCGCCACAATGGCCACGCGCGCCAAGCCGTAATACCAATGCATTTCACCTAGGGTATCGCCCAAAAGCACATCAACCTCTCGGCAAGCTTGGATCGCACTCGTACTGGTATCGCCCTGTTTCAACAGCTCACTACGTCGCACCGAACGCAAGCCTAGCTGGTTCAGATAGTCTGCCGCTTCCTCAAAGCGCTCGGGGTGACGCGGAATAACGACAAACAAGACTGGGCGATGCAGTTCGCTGCCATGCTCGCGTTCGCGACGCAAATAGTGGGCAATAGCATCCATGAAATCGGCATGCTCGGTCTCACGCGTACTGGCAATCACCACCACACGCCGCCCCAGCTCGCTGGCAAAGCCACGACCACGAGCAATCTTGTCCTGCGGCAAGACCACATCAAACTTCAGATTCCCAGATACGCGCACTCCCTGAGCTCCCGCCAGCTCCAGTCGTTGGGCATCGGCCAGACTTTGTGCATAGATCAGTTTGAAGGAACGGTAGGCCCCACGCATGACCGAACCCGCCTTCAAACTGGTTCGCAGCGCACTTTCCGAAAACCGAGCACTGGCCAGCATCATGGGAACACCTTGTCGGCGCGCTGCAGCCAGCAGATTGGGCCACACTTCGCGTTCAATCAACACCCCGGCACATGGACGGTAATGCGCGAAAAAACGCCGTACCGAGCCGGGAAAGTCGTAAGGCAGCCATTGCTGCAACAACTGTCCACTTGCGATCTCGGCGGCAAATGCTTGTGCCCCTTCTGCGCGGCCCGTGACGGTCATATGGGTCAACAAGACCGTCTCGCCTTGATCCAACAAGGCACGAATCAAAGGCTGAGCGGCACGCGTCTCACCCAAACTGACTGCATGTACCCACACCGGCGCCTTCTGAGGCACAGGCAGGGAACCATAAAAACCAAAGCGAGGGCCCGATAACACCTGCCAGTCACCACCAGCACGACGGGCACGCACACCCATCCAGGCCATCAAGGCTGGAGCCAGGAGACGAATGGAGGCAGTATAGAAAAATCGGTTCACCCGCTAAGCCTCGATGTAAGACCGGCAGCAGCCAAGCCCGGTTCAGGCATCTGCGTCCGCCCCAATGCCTGATCGATCGCACAGAGCACTGTTTCTGCTGAAGGAGGATGCCCGCGCTCGCCCAGGCTGGCAGTATAGGCAGAACCTTCCAAAGGGGTACGTACTGGGGTCGAGGCCTTATAGATACCGATAGTGGGACGGCCCAGGCCGGCCGACAAATGGGTCAAACCGCTATCCAGACCCACCATGACCTGGGCTCCAGCCAATTGCAAAGCGATAGGCGTCAAATCCATTCGTGGCATGACCTGTGCCTGACTGCGGCCAGCTATCAGGGCTTGGGCACGTTCAGACTCGGTAGGGCTGCCTGCCAACAAACGCAGTGCCAAGCCTTCACCTTGCAGGCGGTCAAAGACCTGCTGCCAGTTCTCCGGCTCCCAGAGCTTATCGTCGCGACTGGCTGACGGCATGATAATGGCATAAGGATTTTCGTCCTTGGGCGCTTGTGCGGCCAAACCCTGCAAACCAAAATCGGGCGCACCTTCGAATTGATAGCCGAAGGCCGAAGCGGCCAAGCTGCGCTGACGGAAAACGGCAGGCTGCCAAAACCCGACGCGATGACGCACGTCATAGAACAACGAGGCCAGCGGCTCACGCGCAGACTTCCAGTCCAGACCATGACGGCGGCCTTTCGTTTGGCGCACCAGCCAAATGGATTTCATCAAGGCCTGCATATCGAGCACCACATCGTATTGGCGCGACTGCAACTGTTCTCGCAGGGCGGCGCGTTCCTGGCGTGTCTGGGCAGACCACCATTGTTTGCGCCAACGCCGATGCGCCACCGGAATCACTTCATTTACTGCCGGATGCCAGCCCGGAATCTGAGCAAAGCTCTCTTCCACAAGCCAATCTATTTGTGCACCGGGCACATAGCGTGCAATGTCCGAGATCGCTGGCAGCATATGCACCAGATCTCCCAAAGAGGACGTACGCACAATCAGTATCTTGCAAGTCATGGGCGAATTATAGTGGTGGGCGCGTTCAATCAAACAAAGATACGGAAAAATATCCGTCAGCTCTAGTTCTGAGCGCCGATGGCGATCAGGCATAATAAGACTGCCTATTTTCTGGACCGGAAACATGATTGATCTCAAACAGATCGAAGCCTTTGTATGGGTTGCCGAGCTTGGCGGTTTCCGGGCAGCTGCCGAAAAACTCAACACGACCCAACCGTCTATTTCTCAGCGTATTGCCGGGCTGGAATCCAGCCTGGAGCTACGCTTGTTTGATCGGGGCGCCCGGGGCATCAAACTGACCGACAAAGGCCAGGAGCTGTTATCGCACGCACAGCGCATGCTGGATTTACGCACCGAGATGCTGCGCGCAGCCAAAGAACAAAATGCCATTCGCGGCCTGCTACGCCTGGGAGTGGCTGAAACCATTGTCCAGACCTGGCTGCATGAGCTGATCGACAAACTGCATCAGGAGTACCCTTCCCTGGTCATTGAAATCCATGTCGACACCACTAGCGTGCTGCGCCAGCAACTGGCCAGTTTCCAGATTGATATGGCGATGATCGTAGGCGTGGGCCAGGACCCAAAAGAGCAGTGCATTCGACTTTGTGCTTATCACTTAGGCTGGGTCGCCAGCCCCGAATTGAAACTGCATGGCCGAAAAGTCAGTGTTTCAGAGCTAGGGGTTTACCCTGTAATCACCTATCCTTCTGGTAGTGTTCCCTACCTGGCCACACGTGAAGCGCTGCTGCGTGCCGGCGTCAAATCTCCCCGTATTTTTGGCAGCGCATCCCTGAGCACTATCGTGCAAATGACACGCCACGCCATGGGCCCAAGCGTACTTGCCCCCGACGTCATAAAAGACGAGCTTGCCGAGGGAAAACTGCGTCTTTTGAAGGTTGATCAGCCACTGCCAGCGATCGAATTCTTTGCCTGTTGGATGGACTCGCCAGACAGCCATATTGCCCGCGTCGTCGCTGACCATGCACAAGCAATCGCCCAACAATACGTGCAGTCCGATAAGTAATCTTTATAGCCTTGGATTCAAACATACGATTGGACACACATTATCCGATCGGTTGCAATCCGATGCTGTGATCAACCCCCTTTTGTGCGAGTGGTCATTCATGAACCTGCAAACCCTGCCTGTGTTGGCGCCCGAGGCCCAAAAATGCCGCGAGCTGATCCGTCGAGAAACCCATACTGGTCCCACTGCGGGGCTGGCGGCAGGCTATGTGCAGGCCAACCTGATGATCCTGCCCAAAGACTGGGCCGATGAGTTCTTGCTGTTTTGTCAGCGCAATCCCAAACCCTGCCCTTTATTGGCCGTGACCGAACCCGGCCAGTTTCAGGTGCCGACCCTGGGTGGCTCGATTGATCTGCGCACGGATTTCCCTCGTTACCGTGTCTGGCACAACGGCGAGCTCAGTGCCGAGCCGCTGAACATCGAAGCAGTCTGGCGCGATGATCTGGTGTCCTTTCTGATTGGCTGCTCCTTCTCGTTTGAAGAAGCGCTGCTGGCCGATGGAATTGATGTACGCCATATCAGCACGGGGGTAAATGTGCCCATGTATCGCAGCTCGATTCAGACTCAGGGCACGCAGCGCCTGTCGGGCCCCTTGGTGGTTTCGATGCGCCCCATGCGTGCGGCCGATGCCATCCGCGCTATTCAGATCACCTCGCGCTTTCCGTCCGTGCACGGTGCTCCGGTTCATATCGGCGACCCGTCCCTGATTGGAATCAGCGACCTGCAACACCCCGACTATGGCGATGCCGTGCCAGTCGGTGCCGACGAATTACCCGTTTTCTGGGCTTGCGGCGTCACCCCTCAAGCCGTTGCTGCCCAGGCCAAGCCGCAGTTTTGTATCACACATGCCCCTGGACATATGTTGATTACCGATCTGCCCAACACACGGCTGGCCGCGCTTTAAGCAAGATTAGACCGGTACCCCCGGTCGCCCCTTTGGTTTCAATATGCAGCCCCTGCAAACAGGGAGCGCACTCTATCAACCATACAGCTGGACCGCTATTAGGAGCACCTTATGAAAAAAATCGTACTGACCTCCCTGGCTTTAGGCTCACTGGCCCTGGGCTCTGCTGCCCTAGCCCAGGATCTGCCCAAGACTTCCTTGAAAGTTGTCGGTGGCTTGAGCAACCTGACCGCCTACCAGAACACCGAGCAGCCCTTCTGGACCAAGAAAGTGCCTGAGCTGTCCGGTGGTCAAATCACCGCTGATATCAAGGGCTTTAACGATATGGGCCTGAAAGGTCCTGAAATCATGCGCTTGATCGGTCAAGGCGTGATTCCTTTTGGTACGGCTACTCTGGCCTACTTCGCCAGTGACAACTCCATCAACGAAGCCATCGACCTGGCTGGCCTGGCTCCCGATATCAACGTAGCCAAGAAGCTGACCGACGCGTTCACTCCTGCTTACGAGCAGTTCTACGCCAAGAACAACGTCAAGGTACTGGGTTTCTCCACCTACCCTGCTCAAGTTCTGTTTTGCAACGGCAACTTCAATGGCCTGAGCGATCTGAAAGGCAAGAAAGTTCGCACCAGCAGCCGTACACAGGCTGAATTCGTTCAGGCTCTGGGCGGCAACAGCGTCACCATTCCATTTGGTGAAGTGGTTCCAGCTCTGCAAAACGGTGTGGTCGATTGCGCCATCACCGGCTCCATGTCCGGCTACTCGGCCAAGTGGTACGAAGTCAGCTCCAAGCTGTACGAAATGCCCATCAACTGGAACCAGCAGATCCACGCTGCCAACCTGGGCTCCTGGAACAAGCTGGATCCTAAAGTTCAAGAATTCCTGGCCAGCAACATCAAGGCCATGACCGAAGAGATCTGGGTTGCCGCTGCCAAGGAAACGCAGGAAGGTTATGACTGCAACACCGGCGCCGATGCTTGCACACAGCCGGTAAAAGGCAAGATGACCCTGGTCAAGCCAACAGACGCTGACCGAGAGCTGCTGAAAAAAGTCATGAGCGAAACCGTGGTGCCCAAGTGGGCCGAGCGCAGCTCCGCTGACACCGTGGCCGCTTTTAACACCAGCCTGAGCCCGATCCTGGGCTTTGAAGCCAAGAAGTAATCTGACTTGATCTCACTGCCAAGCGGCGCTCCTTCTCGCACCGCTTGGCGGCCCAGCACCTGGGCCCCCCCTGTCTTCAGGGCCTATCATCCATTCATATGCTCCCTGAACCCTCTACGGGTTAGACGCCATGGAAAATACCGAAAAATTCGCCATGCTCAACCGCTTGCTGGCTGGTGCTACCAATCTGTCGCGCTACGCCATCTGGTTTGCTGGCAGCCTGACCCTGATCAGTGCTCTCTACATCACGGCCGATGTCCTGCTGCGCAAATTCACCGGACGCTCGCTTGGCGGCTCCGATGAGCTCTCTGGCTATGCCTTTGCCATCAGCATCTCCTGGGCCTTGTCCTTTGCTACCTTGCAACGCGCCAATATCCGTATCGACGCCATCTACCAGCATCTGCCCGTGCGCTTGGCCGCACTGTTGGACTGGATTGCCCTGGTCGCACTTTCGGTCTTTATTGTGTATCTGACCCTGTATGCCACCAGCGTGGCCGACGTGTCCTGGACCAATCAGTCCACCGCCAACACGGCAATGGGTACTCCCTTGTGGATTCCCCAGTTTCTGTGGGTTGCAGGCCTGCTCTGGCTGTGCGTGGTCCTGGCACTGATGCTGTTGCGCTCCAGCCTGGCATTGATTACGGGCGATCTGAAATCCATTCAGAGCCTGTGCGGTATTCGCAGTACCCAGCAAGAAGCCCTTGAAGAAGCCGAGGCCGGCCAACGCATGGTCCACGGAGACACCAAATGATTAGTACCGCACTGACTCTCCTGCTCGTTCTGATCGGGCTAAGCATCCCTGTAGGCGCAGCCCTGGGGGTTCTGGGCCTGATTCTGGACCCGCTGTATTCCATGCTGCCACTGACCGGCGCACTCGGTGAAATTTCCTGGGGCACCAGCAACGAGTTCCTGCTGGTTGCCATCCCCTTATTCATCATGCTGGGCGAAATTCTGCTGCGCTCGGGCATGGCCGAGCGCATGTACAACGCCATGAGCCTATGGCTGTCCTGGCTGCCCGGTGGCCTGATGCATGCCAATATCGGGGCCAGCGCCCTGTTTGCCGCCACGTCTGGCTCCAGTGTGGCGACCGCCGCCACCGTCGGTACCGTGGCCTTGCCGCAGATCAAAAAGCAAGGCTACAACGAGCCGCTGTTTCTGGGCAGTCTGGCTGCGGGTGGCACCTTGGGCATTCTGATTCCGCCTTCGATCAATCTGGTGATCTACGGCGTGCTGACCAACACCTCCGTACCCAAGCTGTATCTGGCCGGCATCATCCCTGGTCTGGCCATGGCCTTGCTGTTCATGCTGGCTATTGCTGGCGCCTGCATGGTCAAACCCCAATGGGGCGGTAGCAAAGTCAAAGCCTCCTGGGGCCAGCGTTTTGCCAGCCTAGTGCATCTGGTTCCACCACTGGGTATTTTCTTGCTGGTGGTCGGTTCGATTTACGCCGGTATCGCCACCCCGACCGAGGCCGCCGCCTTGGGTGTGGTCGGTGCGCTGCTGCTGGCCACTTTCTCGGGCCGCCTGAGCTGGAAAATGATCAAGGAAGTGCTGGAAGGCACCATGAAATCCACCGCCATGATCATGCTGATCGTGATCGGTTCAGCCTTCCTGAACTTTGTCATGTCCGCTACCGGCCTGACCACAGCGCTGACTGACGCCATTACCGGCCTGGGCGTCTCGCCCATCACCATGCTGCTGATTATCGTGGTGTTCTACCTGGTACTGGGCTGCTTCATGGAAACCCTGTCCATGATGATCACCACCATCCCGATCGTGGCTCCGATCATGATTGCCCTGGGCTTTGACCCGATATGGGTGGGGATTGCCATCATTATTCTGGTGGAAGTGGCGCTGATCACTCCGCCTGTTGGTCTGAACCTGTTTGTGGTCCAGAGCTTGCGCAAGAGCGGCAGCATGAACGACGTCATGCTGGGTAGTCTGCCTTTTGTGATCATGCTGCTGTCCATGGTGGGTCTATTGGCCATCTTCCCGGATCTGGCTCTGTGGTTGCCACGCCTGTTCGGTTAATCCAATCTGTTTTTGAGTAAACGAGTACTGCTATGCGTTTGACGTTTGAACTGGCCCAGGCCACCCACACTGAAATCATCGAAGCTGACCTGCAGCACTGCATCGTGGCCGGTTGGGCTGGCCGCGATCTGGCGGCCATCGAGCACCACATTGAAGAGTTGGCCGAACTGGGTGTGCCCCGACCAAGCGCCGTACCTTTGTACTACCGCATCGCTGCCAATCAGATGATCCAGGATACCGACATCCAGGTCGTTGGTACCGGTTCGTCCGGCGAGACCGAAGTATTTGTGTTTAATCACCAAGGCCGCCTGCTGGTGAGTCTGGCCTCGGACCACACTGACCGTGTTCTGGAAGCCCACAGCGTGGCCCTGTCCAAACAAATCTGCGCCAAGCCCGTTGCCCGTGATGCTTGGTTGTTCAGCGATGTGGCCGAGTACTGGGACGAGCTGATTATCCGCGCCTACATTCAGGAAGACGGCAAGGAAGTCCTGTACCAGGATGGTCCTTTGTCCACCCTGAAAAACCCGCTGGAACTGATCGAAGGCTACTTTCAGTCCACCACCATGCCCGAAGGTTTTGGCATGACCTGCGGCACGGTCGGCGCCATCGGTGGTATCCGCCCCGCAACCCAGTTCACCATGGAGCTGTATGACCCCCGCCGCGAACGCAGCATCCGTCATACCTACGTGACTGAAACTCTGCCTGAAGTAGCCTAAACTGGCCCAGCCCGCCCCACCCATTTATTTTGCGAGTGATCCATGCTAGCGACTATTACCGAACTGCAACGTGCTCTTGATCGTGGCGAAACGACCTCGGTCGAGCTGACCCAGCAAGCCCTGGACCGTATCCAGGACGAAAGCCGTGACGGCGCTGCCGCGTTCATCGAAGTGTTTGCTGAACAGGCGCTGGCCGCCGCCAAAGCCTCTGACATTTTGCGCGCTGCCGGTTTGAGCCGCTCGCTGGTTGAAGGCCTGCCCATGTCGGTCAAGAACCTGCATGACATCGCTGGCTATGTGACCCTGGGTGGGTCGGCTGTACTGAAAGATGCGGAGCCGGCTGAACGGCACGCCACCATTGTGGAGCGCTTGCTACGCGCCGGCGCCATTCTGATTGGCTCCACCAATATGACCGAGTTTGCCTTCTCCGGTCTGGGCATCAACCCTCACTACGGCACGCCGCGCTCGGTCTGGGACCGCGACAATGCCCGCATCCCCGGCGGTTCGTCCTCCGGTGCCGGGGTCGCCGTTGCCCAGGGCATGTCGGTGTTCTCCATTGGTACTGATACGGGTGGCTCCATCCGTATCCCTTCGGCCTTTAACGGCCTGACCGGCTTCAAACCCACCGCCGAGCGTGTTCCCAGCGAAGGCACCATGCCTTTGTCGCGCAGCCTGGACTCTAATGGCCCTCTGGCCGCCTCGGTAGAATGCTGCGCCATTGTGGACTCCATCCTGACCGACCAGCCGTACGTGCCCGTGGCCACCCCCGCCCTGGACACCTTGCGCCTGGCCGTGCCCAAGACCTTTGTGTTTGACGGCATCGATGAGACCGTGCGCGCCGCCTTTGACCGTGCCATCACCCTGCTGCGCGAGCAAGGCGCTGTGGTTGAAGAGATCAATCTGCCCGAATTTGACCAATTGCCACAGATCAACCGCAAAGGCGGTTTCGTCTGCGCCGAAGCCTGGTCTGTGCACCGCGACACCCTGCAAAGCAAGGGCGAGCAATACGACCCCCGGGTGGCCTCCCGCATTTTGCGCGGCAAGGACATCGACTGCGCTGATTACATCGAGCTTCAAGACACACGCCAGGCCTGGATCAGCGCCGTGGAAAGCCGTCTGGAACGCTACGATGCCGTTCTGATGCCTACCGTGCCTGTGGTCGCTCCTCGCATTGCCGATCTGCAAGCCTCGGACGAGGTCTACTTCGCCACCAACGGTCTGGTCCTGCGCAACCCCACCCTGATCAACTTCCTGGACGGTTGCGCTCTGTCGCTGCCTTGCCACGCGGCTGATGAAGCCCCGGTAGGCCTGATGGTAGCCGCCCCCGCCTACCACGACGAGCACCTGTTGGCGGTAGGTGCAGCAATCGAACGGGTATTGCCCCTGCGCAAACACTAATCCGGTAAGATTTACGTTCGTTCCAGGACGGCCACCCGGCCGTCCTTGTGCTTTTCGTCAGGAGCCTGTCATGAGCACACCCCAATCCTCCTCCCTGCCCCAGATCATGACACCCACGGTCTTTCCCTTGGCGGGGGTGCTCATTCTGATTCTGTCATCCTGGGCCCTGTCGGGTCTGGATGCCAGTGGCAAATGGATCATGGGCTTTGGTGTGCCCCTGCTGGTGATGTGCTGGTTTCGCTACGTCGTCCATCTGGTGCTGGTGCTGGCGCTGGTCTTGCCAGTCAAAGGCCGCAAAATCCTGCGCAGCTCCCGCCCCAAAGCACAAATTCTGCGTGGCACAGTGATGATGCTGTCCACCTTCTCGTTTTTCAGTGCCTTGAGCTATCTGCCTCAGGCCGAAGCCACCTCCATCAACTTTCTAGCTCCCCTGCTGGTGTTGTCTGTTGCTCCCTGGATTCTGAAAGAGCCGCCACGCATCAGTCGCTGGGTGGCGGCCGGGGTCGGTTTTCTGGGCGTGCTGATCATCATCCGGCCCACGGCTGGTCTGCACCCATTGGGCGTAATGTTCGGTTTGATGACCGCCTGTATGTTTGCGACGCAATTTATCGCCACACGCCGCGTGGCCGTTGACAACTCGCTGACCACCCTGATCTGGAGTGGCGCCGTAGGCAGCATCTGTTTGACCATTGCCTTGCCCTTTCTGCTGCCCGCCGCCCTGCCTGTCCTGAAGGAGCTGACATTTTTTCAATGGCTGATTCTGATTTCGACGGGCTTGTGGGGCTGTCTGGGCCATTTGCTGCAAATCCAGGCCTATCAACGGGCCTCGGCCTCTTTGCTGGCACCATTTGTGTATCTACAGATCGTGGCAGCCGCCGCGCTGGGATGGCTGATCTGGGGACAGTTCCCCGATATGTTTACCTGGATCGGCATTGCCGTGGTGTGTTCCAGTGGCATTGTGATCGGAACCCTGGAATGGCGGCGCCAGAGCAAGGCTGGCGCCTGAGCCCTGCACGACTTAGCGAGACTGCCAGCCCTGCACAAAGACGGCAACGGGCTGGCGCTTGGAACCCGCTTTTTGCAGTTCCAGCAAACGCAACACCCCTTCTCCACACGCCACATCAATACCTTGGGCGCTGACGCCCAAAATCTGACCGGGTTCTGCGCCATGCGTTTGCTCTATCACCTGAGCGCGCCAAACCTTCACAGGCTGGTCCAAACCGGGTAAGGACAGGGTGGAACCTGGCACCGGGTCAAATGCGCGAATACGGCGCTCCAGCTCTTTGGCTGGCTGGCTTAAATCCAGCGCCGATTCCGCCTTGGACAGTTTCTCGGCGTAGGTCACGCCTTCTTCTGGCTGAGGAACCGCCTGCAAGGTGCCATCACGCACGTGCTGCAAGGCTTGCAGCAAGGCCTGTGCCCCCAGTTGCGCCAAATCGTCATGCAAGGTTGCAGCACTGTGATCGTCACGAATTGCCAGCTCGCTACGCACCAGCATATCGCCGGTATCCAAGCCTTCGTCCATCTGCATGATGGTGATACCCGTGGCCGCATCGCCTGCCTGAATCGCACGCTGAATCGGTGCCGCACCGCGCCAGCGGGGCAAGAGACTGGCGTGAATATTGAAGCAGCCATAACGAGGCAGCTCCAAGGTCCATTTGGGTAGAATCAGGCCGTAGGCCGCCACCACCATCAGATCCGGTTGCAAATCCAGCAAGGTCTGACGGGCCTGGGCGGCCTCTTCGGGATACTTGCCATCCAGACGCAAGCTATGCGGCTGCAGAACCGGAATATGGGCGTTCACAGCGGCTTGCTTGACCGGGCTGGGGCTAAGCTTCATGCCACGGCCAGCCGGACGGTCTGGCTGCGTCATGACCAAAGGAACGTCAAAGCCCTGCGCTAACAGGGCTTCCAGGGCGATACGGGCAAAATCCGGGGTGCCGGCAAAAACAATACGCATGGCGACTATTGCCCTGCCTTCAGGGCTTCACGCTGCTGCTTGCGCAGACGGCTACGAATACGCTCACGCTTGAGTACCGACAGATACTCCACAAACACCTTGCCATCCAGATGATCCAGCTCGTGCTGAACACATACGGCCAGCAGGCCGTCGGCCTCTTGCTCGTACCACTCGCCTTTTTCATTTTGAGCCTTGAAACGGATGCTGGCAGCGCGCTCGACCTTGTCATAGGTATCGGGCACGGACAGGCAACCTTCTTCGTAGACCTTCAGCTCTTCGCTTTTCCAGGTGATTTCCGGATTGATCAGCACCAGCAACTCATTGCCGCTTTCCGACACGTCGATAACCACCACACGCTCGTGCACATCAACCTGAGTGGCGGCCAAACCTACACCGGGCGCATCATACATGGTCTCGGCCATATCCTTGACCAGTTTGCGAATACGGTCGTCGACCTCCTGCACGGGTTTGGCAACCGTGTGCAGACGTGGGTCAGGAAATTTCAGGATAGGAAGCAAAGCCATTGTCATGTCCGAAGAAAAAGCGATAAGTCGATATAATAAAACAAGTTTCAGGGCGGCACCTGGCACCACACCAAGCCCTAACAGCAAAGCGGCCATCGCCCTGGATAAAAACGTCCGGGACACCCAGCCTCAAAAACGGTTTCGTGCCACACTACCTTATGCCTCATTATTTTAGCTCGGGGGAAACCTCGGATGAAATCTCGGAAGAATTGCGTGCCTGGTTGCGTCTGTCACTGGAGCCAGAGCTTACGCCCGCCCAGGCCCGGCAACTGCTGGCCGCCTGTGGACTGCCACCGCAAATCTATCAAAGCTCGGTTCAAACCCTGTCACGCCATATTCCTGGCGAACTGGCCGTCCAGCTAAGCCAGGAACCACTGACCGAGTTACAAGCGCACATTGACCAGGCCGTGGAATGGCTCAAGCAAGCGGGTCATCACATTGTGACGCTGGCAGACCCGGCTTACCCTGCCGCCTTGCTGGATCTACATGACGCCCCGCTCTTGCTGTACGCCAATGGCAATCTGGATGTGTTGGAGCACCCCGGGCTGGCGATTGTTGGTGCTCGCAATGCCACCCAGTCTGGCCAGGAAACGGCGACCGACTTCGCTGCCACGCTGGCCTCCAAAGGCTGGTGCATCATCAGTGGGCTGGCCAGCGGCATTGATCAGGCAGCGCACAAAGGCGCGCTCAAAGCAGGCCCGCAATCGGCCGGCACCATTGCTGTCATGGGAACGGGACTGGATCTGGTCTACCCGGCAGCGCACCGCGATCTGGCACACCAGATCAGTGATCACGGTCTGCTGCTCAGCGAGTTCCCCTTAGGCACCCGCGCCATGCCGCACCATTTCCCCCGCCGTAACCGCATTGTGGCCGCTTTGGCCAAAGGCGTGCTGGTGGTAGAAGCGGCAAAGCAAAGTGGCTCCCTGATCACAGCCCGTCTGGCCGGAGAACTGGGGCGCGAGGTTTTTGCTATTCCGGGCTCAATCCATTCGCCTTTGGCACGTGGTTGCCATGCCTTGATACGCCAAGGCGCCAAGCTGGTAGAGAGCGCCCAGGACATTCTGGATGAGCTGGGCAATGTGCAGCACACGTTCAAACTTGAACCCGGCAACCCGTCCAATGCCAGGCCTGTTCAGCACGATAACCTACCGGAAGAACTGCGCCCCATCCTGGAGCGCATCGATTTCGCCCCCTTGACGCCCGAGCAACTGATGCGCCGTACCGGTCTTCTGGCAACTCAACTGCCGGCGGTTCTGGCCGAGCTGGAGCTGGCTGGCTGCATAGAGCCTCTGGCAGACGGGCGATTCCAACGTATCAAGCCATAAAATCCAACAGGGCCACACTGCATCATGGCCTGCTCCTTTGCATCGAGACCCCGGTCACGTCGCCTGCTTATAGGGCTGTTCCTAGGGGGCCAGCGCTGGCCTTCAAGAGGTATCATGACGAATACGTAAAGGCCTCCAGGCCCAGCCCCTTACCTTCAGGAAACTTCATGTCATACCCCTCGCGCGTCAAGATTGTGGAGGTCGGCCCTCGGGACGGCCTGCAGAACGAAAAAGAATTCATCCCTACCGACATCAAGGTCGAGCTGGTCAACCGCTTGTCCCACGCCGGTTTTGTGAACGTGGAAGCCGCCTCCTTTGTCTCGCCCAAATGGGTGCCACAAATGGCAGACGGCGCGGAAGTGATGGCTACGATTGACCGTCGCCCCGGCACGATCTATTCAGTTCTGACACCCAATATGCGTGGCTTTGAAGGCGCCCTGGCTGCCAAGGCCGACGAAGTGGTGATCTTCGCCGCTGCCAGCGAAGCATTTTCGCAGCGTAATATCAATTGCAGCATTGAAGAATCGCTGGAGCGCTTTGCCCCCGTCGCCCAGGCCGCCAAAGAAGCTGGCATGCGCCTGCGCGGCTCCATCAGTTGTTCGTTCGGTTGTCCCTACGAAGGTGCTGTGGCGCCGGCCAATGTGTTGAAAGTCGGCCAACGTTTGATCGAACTAGGCTGCGATGAAATCGACGTAGCCGACACCATCGGTGTCGGCACGGCCCGTCAGGTCTACGAGGTGATGCGCATGATCACCGAGCACATTGACCCCGTTCATGTGTCCGGCCACTTCCACGACACCTATGGCCAGGCCATCGCCAATATTGTGGCCGCCATGCAGGCCGGCATTCATATTTTCCACAGTTCTGTAGCCGGGCTGGGTGGCTGTCCCTACGCCAAAGGCGCAACCGGCAACGTCGCCACCGAGGACGTGCTGTTCCTGATGCAAGGCCTGGATATTGAAACCGGCATTGATCTGAACGCCGTGGTGGACACGGGGCAATGGATTTCGGCTCATTTGAAGCGCAAATCGGCCAGCAATGCCGGTAACGCCCTGGCAGCCCGCAAACAAGGGGCCGCCGCGTGCTGATGAGCCAAGCCCCCTCGAAAGAGGAAATTGACGCCCTGTTAAAGGATCTGGGTTCACTGCCTATTCAAGGCCGCTCCTGGCCTAAATGGGTCGCGGCTGGTGCCTGGATAGTGCTAGCCCTGATTGGTGTGCGTTTTGCGCTGGTAGCCAGCTCCCCACAAGGTGCGGCTATCAGCCCTGTACTGGCGGGCTCTCTGGTTCTGCTGTTTACTGGCTTGATCTTGATTGCCTGGCACATGTGGCATGGCATCACCACGATTGACCAGAACGGCATACGCCAGAGCTGGATCATGAAGCGGGAAGTGCAATGGCAAGACATCCACTTTGCCAAGTTCGTGCCGCTGTTCAACTCCAAACGCCTGATCTGCTTTACCCGGCGTGGTCGGCCCGTGATTTTCCAAGGTGCCACACAGGATCTGCAAGTGGCTTTTGCCAAGATTTCGCTGGTATTACGGCGCAAGAATTAAGTCTTCAGGTTTGCCCCGTACGGCCTGACATATTGGGGCAAACAATCCCGAACGTCTCGCATCCGAAAACCGTGCGCAGCAGTTAGGCAGACTATGTATCACCGCGTGATACATACACCAGCGCCCTTGGTCAACGCACATCGCCAGGGCACAAAGAGCAACAACACATCAACGTCATCGCCCCCAGATCGATCAGTCAATAAAAAAGCAGCTCCCACAGAGAGCTGCTTTTTGCATATCGCGAACCCCGAATGGATTAACGAATAGGCAGACCGTAGATCAAGCCACCGTCGATCCACAAAGCATTCAGGCCGCGTTCGATTTGTAGCGGGCTACCTTTACCCACGTTGCGCTCGAAGGATTCGCCGTAGTTACCGACTTGCTTGATGATGTTGTAAGCCCATTTTTCGTCCAGGCCCAGGTTTTTACCGGCACCGGGAGTCACGCCCAGCAGACGCTGGATGTTGGGGTTGTTGCTCTTGAGCTTCTCGTCCACATTGGCTGCTGTCACATCCAGTTCTTCAGCATTGAAGCTGGCCTGAATGGACCATTTCACAATGTTCAGCCAAGCATCGTCGCCCTGACGGACGAAGGGGCCCAGTGGCTCTTTGGAAATGATTTCAGGCAGCACCAGGTAGTCGTCCGGATTCTCCATTTTGGAGATACGAATCGAAGCCAGGCCGGACGCATCGGTAGAGAACACGTCACAGCGGCCAGCCACAAAAGCGTTGACCACTTCGTTGAACTGTTCGATCACCACAGGCTTGTACTCAACCTTGTTGGCGCGGGCCCAGTCAGCCATGGTGTTTTCGTTGGACGTTCCCGTCTGCATACAAACCGTGGCGCCGTTCAATTCCTTGGCGCTGGAAACACCCAGCTTCTTGGACACCAGAAAACCCTGGCCGTCGTAGAAGTTGATGCCGGCGTGGATAGCACCCACGGCCGTATCGCGCTGCTGAGTCACGGTCGTGTTACGGGCCAGCAGATCAATTTCACCTGACTGCAACGCCGTAAAACGTTGCTGCGAGTTCAAAGGCACGGCCTTGAATTTGCTGGCGTCGCCCAGGGTGGCGGCAGCGACCGAGCGACACACATCAATATCCAGCCCTGTCCAATTGCCCTTGTCATCAGGGGCAGAAAAACCGGCAAAGCCGGTGGTCACGCCACACAGCACGTGACCGCGCTGTTTGACATTGTCCAAGGTGGCGGCCTGGGCAGCAGGCATGCTGGCCATCAAGGCCAGGACTACAGCAGAAACTGGCACAAAGCGCATCGGGCTCTCCTCAAAGATATAGGTATTGACTATTTTCCAGCATAGTACCGCAGCCCGACTGCTACTTGTGTGCATATCTACATGGCTAATTAATCGTAGCTGCGTTGGTCCTCGATGACTTTACCATCCCGAGGCAAGGCGCCTGGCTCCACAAACTCCACCTGTGCGCGCAGTTTGGTGATTTCGCGAATAGAGTCGGCCAACGCGTTTTCCAGTCCCTCAGGCTTGGAGGTGACCTCCACCTGAAACACCATCTGGTCCTGACCACTGGCACCCCGCACCACCAAGCGAGCCTGGCCCAGTTCCTTGTGACGCAAGCGAATTTGTTCCACCTGTCCCGGATGCACAAACATGCCGCGCACCTTGGTCGTCTGGTCAGCACGCCCCATCCAGCCGCGTATACGCTGATTAGTCCGACCACAAGGAGACTGGCCGGGCATGACGGCGGACAAGTCCCCCGTACCGAACCGCACCAACGGGTAGTCTGGGTTAAAAGACGTCACCACCACTTCGCCCACTTCACCAGGCTCTACGGGCTGGCCTGTGCCCGGACGCACAATTTCCAGAATCAGGTTTTCGTTAAGCACCAAGCCTTCACGGGCCTGAGTTTCGTAGGCAATCATGCCCAGATCGGCACTGCCGTAAGCTTGATAGCCTGCCACGCCATGCTCGCTGAACCATTTTTGTAAAGAGGGCGGGTAGGCTTCACCCGAGAACAAGGCCTTGGTCAATCCCGGCAACGCAATCTGCATGGACTGGGCTTTTTCCATGATGATTTTCAGAAAGCTGGGGGTACCGGTGTACCCATGCGGGCGCAAGTCGGCCATGGCCTGCACTTGCTGTTCGGTTTGCCCCACCCCCCCCGGAAACACGGTGCAATCCAAAGCATGAGCAGCGGTTTCCATCATCGAACCGGCCGGCGTGAAGTGATAGGAGAAGCAGTTGAAAATCAGTTCTTCGCGGCGAAAACCCGCTGCATACAAGGCCCGCGCAAAGCCCCAATAGTCCGGGCGACGGCTTTCGGGCTCATACATGGGGCCAGGCGAAGCAAACACTTTGCGAGCTGCCCCCCAGGAAATGGAGGAAAAGCCGCCGAAAACGGACTGCGCATACTCAGCCGACGGCGCGCCAGAGCGGGCCCGCTCACGAGCTTCCAACTGGGCTTTGAGCAGCTCGCTTTTACGAAACACCGGAATAGCCAGCAGGTCCTCACGGCTGCGCACAGCGGCCAGATCCACCGAATCCAGTTGTCTGGCAATGGCAGGGGCTCCTTTTGCAGCCGCTTGCAAAACCTGCGGCAAACGGGACAGTAAATCAGCCTCACGCTCGTCCGGTTCCTGGGTTTCGCGCTCGTCGTAAAATTCGCTCATCTCTCCTCCACTGGGATGAATTGGCATCCAAACACTCCCGCGCCCAGCCGACTTCCTGCTCATAGACTGACGCGTGTCGATACCAAGCTCTGCGACTACACCCCGTGTAGCCAGGAGCTGCCCAAAACTAAAAATGTCAAAAGGGGTCAGGGCGGCACCTTGTGTGCATCCCGATCGATGGCCTGTTCCTGTACTGATCCCGCCGCTTTCAATACAGGCCAGGCCCTGCTGATACTGTGAAAATCCTTGAGGGTTAGGCCAACCAGCGCTTGCGTCGTCGATAGAATTTATTGTCACGAAAGCTCTTGCGCTCGCCCCCGGACACACCCAGATAGAACTCCTTGACGTCTTCGTTCTCGGCCAAGGCCTGGGAGGGTCCATCCATCATGACGCGGCCGTTTTCCAGGATGTAGCCATAGTCGGCATACTTCAGGGCCACGTTGGTGTTTTGCTCGGCCAGCAAGAAACTGACTCGCTCGCGCTGATTCAGGTCACGGACAATCTCGAAAATTTCTTCCACCACCTGCGGTGCCAACCCCATGGAAGGCTCGTCCAGCAAGATCATGCTGGGGTCGGCCATCAAGGCGCGTCCAATGGCACACATTTGCTGTTCACCGCCCGAGGTATAACCGGCCTGACTGGTACGGCGCTGCTTTAGGCGCGGAAAATACTGGTACACCTTGTCCAGCTCGGCGCTTACATCACCACGTGACAAGGAACGGGTATAGGCCCCGGTCAGCAAATTTTCTTCAATGCTCAAGTGCGCAAAACAGTGGCGCCCTTCCATCACCTGCACTACGCCGCGCTTGACCAGATCAGCCGGAGTCAGTTGATCAATACGCTCGCCACGCAGATGGATCTGGCCTTTGGTCACATCGCCGCGCTCAGCGCGCAGCAAGTTCGATACGGCCCGCAAGGTCGTGGTTTTACCGGCACCGTTGGCGCCCAGCAAGGCAACAATCCGCCCTTCCGGTACACGCAAGGACACGCCCTTGAGCACCAGAATGACGTGGTTGTAAATCACTTCGATGCCATTGACGTCCAACAAGATGGGCGCCTCATCCACTTGGCCTACGGTCTCACTCATAATCTTCCCCACGCAATGCAGTGCCCAGGGCGAACCCTGGGCGCCTGGGTTTAGCCTTCGCAGGTGCGAGGCGTAATTTTCTTCTCAGCGGCGTACTTGGCCGACATTTCCTTGACTAAAGGATCAACGTATTTCTTGTCGGACTGATACCAGTCGGACACGACTTCAAACTTGTTGCCGTCCCACTGCACGATACGAGCCCAGTCATCACCCATATGGTTGCTGCACGAGGTTTTAACGGGACGCATGATGCCTTCAAAGCCCAGTTCTTTCAGACGGGCTTCGTCCAGATTCAGGTTCTCGAAACCCCAACGCACTTGCTCGGGGGTCATGTGCTGACCTTTACCGAACTTCTCTTGTGCGGTGCGAATCGCTTCAACCTGCATCATGGAAATCATCATGCCGCGGGTGTGAGCCAGCGTGCCGACGTACTTGTCACCGTTTTCAGCGCCTTTGCCTTTGGCGTGCATCTCGCGCACAGCGTCATGCACTGGACCGTCCTCGGCACTGTTGTGAATGGTGATGCCCTTGTAACCCTTGGCGGTCTGCCCCAGATCGACCACATCGCTCTCGGACGCTGCCCACCAGATACCGTAGATCTTGTCGCGTGGGTAACCCACAGCCTGAGCTTCACGAATAGCGGTAGGCGTCATGATCCCGGCGCTCCAGAGCAACACGAAGTCAGGACGGTTTTTACGCACTTGTAACCAGGTGGATTTCTGTTCCACGCCAGGAGCGGTCACCGGATACAGATCCAGCTTGAAGCCTTGTTCCTTGGCACGGGCCTGTAACAGGGCGATAGGCTCTTTACCGTAAGGCGAGTCATGGTAGATCAGGGCAATACGCTGATCTTTCAGCTTGTCCTCACCCACTTGCTTGGTGATGTCCTGGATCATGACATCGGCTGCGGTCCAGTACGTGCCCAGCAGCGGGAAGTTCCACTCGAACACCGCACCGTTAGCCGAATGCGATAGACCGTAGCCCATGGTTTCAATGGCGACCCCATCCACAATAGCCTTGTCGGTCAGGGCAAAAGTAATGCCTGTGGACTGGGTATCAAACCCCGAAGCACCACCATTTTTGCCTTTCATGCGCTCGTAGCACTCTACGCCACGGTCGGTGGCATACGCCGTTTCACACTCCTCGTATGCCAGCTTGACGCCATTGACACCGCCGTCACGTTCGTTGACCAAAGCCAGATAGTCCAGCTTGCCATCGGCCCATGGGATTCCCAGTGGGGCAAAGGAGCCGGTGCGGTAGGTCAGCAGTGGAATGTACTGTTCCTCAGCTGCCAAAGCGGCTGTACTCATGGTCAACATTGCAGCGCAAGCACTCAAACCGAGCACAGCGCGTTTCAGTCGTGTTGTCATCTCCTGGTCCTCCGATAAGTACCATTTGTCTAAGTACCCCGTCCCGATTGGCGGGGCTGTTGTTGTAATAAACTGCCTACCTGCTAATGGGGGAAGGGCCACAAACGCAGCTTTTCCTTACCAATACTCCAGAGTCGAGCCAAACCATGCGGCTCCACAATCAAGAAAAATACGATCAGGGCACCGAACACCATGTGTTCAATGTGCGAGGCGGTGTCCACGCCGATGGACATACCAAACCAATGCGGCACGTTGGTCAGAAGCACGGGCAGCAAGACCATGAAAGCGGCACCAAAGAAGCTGCCCACAATCGAGCCCAGACCACCGATGATGACAATGAACAACAGCTGCAAAGAGCGAGTCAGGTCAAAAGCCAGTGGCTCCCAGGAACCCAGATGAACAAAGGCCCACAAGGCACCGGCCACACCGATGATGAATGAGCTGACAGCAAAGGCCGTGAGCTTGGCGTAGACCGGACGGATACCAATCACTTCAGCGGCCACGTCCATGTCACGAATCGCCATCCATTGACGACCAATCGCGCCACGCACCAGGTTCTTGGCCAGCAAGGCAAACACCACCACAAAGATCAGTACAAACAAGTACTTTTGCATGGGGGTTTGAACCGGCAAACCAAATGCACTCAAGGCGGGCACCGACACGTTGCCCGATGGCGAGTAGTTCGTGAAAAAGGCAATACGCAGGAACGCCCAATCCACAAAGAACTGCGCAGCCAGGGTTGTGACCGCCAGGTACAAGCCACGGATACGCAAGCTGGGAATACCGAAGGCGACACCCACCAGAGTGGCAAACACGCCGCCCAGCAAGATCTGCAACACCAACGGCAACTCAGGAATACGGACACCAAAGTTCCAGGCGGCATAGGCGCCCACAGCCATAAAGGCGCCTGAACCAATGGAAATCTGTCCGCAATAGCCCACCAGAATATTCAGGCCGATCGCTGCCAAGGACAGAATCAAAAAGGGAATCAGAATAGCTTGCAGGAAGTAGTTGGATGCCATGGCTGGCACCAACAGAAATGCCACCAGCAACAGGCCCAACATCACATAACGATCCTGGCGGATGGGAAAAATCTGCTGGTCAGCCCGATAGCTGCTTTTGAACTGACCATTTTCGCGGTAAATCATATCGGCTCCACCTCAGACGCGATCAATAATCTTCTCGCCGAACAGACCTTGTGGTCGGAACAGCAGGAACACCAGGGCCAGCACATAAGCAAACCAGATCTCGATGCCGCCACCTACATAAGGGCCCAGATAAACCTCGGACACCTTCTCACCCACACCGATAATCAGGCCACCCACAATGGCACCGGGCACCGAGGTCAGACCACCCAGAATCACCACAGGCAAGGCGCGCAACGCAGCGGTCGACAAGGTGAACTGCACCCCGTATTTGGAACCCCAGATAATGCCGGCGACCAATGCCACCAAACCGGCCACCGTCCAGACCACGACCCAGATACGGTTCAAGGGAATACCAATGGACTGTGCCGCCTGGTGATCGTCTGCCACCGCACGCAGGGCACGGCCCACACTGGTGTACTGAAAGAAGATGGCCAGGGCCGCAACCAGCAAGGCCGCAACCACGGCTGAACTCAAGTCCTCCAGACTGACCAGCACACCGCCTTCAAACACGGACTCCAGGATGAAAGCCGGGTCTTTGGGCATGCCCACGTCAATGGAGTACACCGAACTGCCAAACACGATCTGACCCAAACCATCGAGCAGATAGCTGATACCGATGGTGGCCATCAGCAAGGTCGTGCCTTCCTGGTTCACCAGATAACGCAGCACCCAGCGCTCAATGACCACGGCCAGCACAAACATCAATATGGCCGAGACAATGAAAGCCAGCACATTGCCCAAAATGCCGGGCTCCATGCCCAGCAACTGCGGAATCCACTGGGAGAGACGAGCCATGGCCAGTGCGGCCACCAACACCATTGCGCCCTGTGCGAAGTTAAAAACACCCGATGCTTTGAAAATCAGAACAAAGCCCAGCGCGACCAGGGCGTACAACATCCCGCTCATCAGCCCGCCCAGCAAGGTTTCAAGAAAAAATGCCATGTCCGTTCCCCTCAATGGCCAGCGCCAAGATAGGCGCGGATGACGTCCGGGTTTTGTCGTACTTCGTCCGGTACTCCGTCACCAATTTTCTTGCCATAGTCCAGAACCACCACGCGGTCCGAAATATCCATGACTACGCCCATATCGTGTTCAATCAAAACAATCGTGGTGCCGTACTCTTCATTCACATCCAGAATAAAACGGCACATATCCTGCTTTTCTTCGATGTTCATGCCTGCCATAGGCTCATCAAGCAGCAAAATGCTCGGCTGCATTGCCAGCGCCCGCCCCAGGTCAACCCGTTTTTGCAGACCGTAAGGCAAACGCCCTACCGGCGTTTTGCGGTAGGCCTGGATCTCCAGAAAATCGATGATGCCTTCCACGTACTCACGGTTGCGAATCTCTTCGCGCTCGGCACCACCCAGTCGGAAAGCCTGGGCAAACACCCCGCTTTTCATGTGCAGATTACGGCCGGTCATGATGTTGTCCAGCACACTCATGCCCTTGAACAGAGCCAGGTTCTGAAAGGTACGGGCAATACCCTGCTCGGCGGTGTGACGTGAGTTCATGCGGGCATAACTCTGGTCACGTAAGACAATCTCGCCTTGTTGTGGTGCATATACGCCGTTGATGACGTTCAACATGGAGCTTTTGCCTGCTCCGTTCGGACCGATGATGGAGCGGATCTCGTGTTCGCGAATATTGAACGAGATATCGGTCAAGGCTTTCACCCCCCCGAAGGACAGCGAAATATTCTTTAAATCCAGTACCACTGGGCCAATCCGACGGCCCGGCATTTGCGCCTCACTCATCATGCGCTCCTTGCTGCGTCTGTCATGCGCTCAATGTGCAGGTCTGCCGAAATGCGACCGCTGCGCCCATCTTCAAACTTCACTTCTGTCTCCACAAACTGCCTGTCCAAACCGTTGAACAGGGCGTCGACCAGAACCTTGTACTTTTGCGCGATAAAACCGCGACGTACTTTGCGGGTGCGGGTCAGTTCATCGTCATCCGGGTCCAGCTCTTTGTGCAGAATCAAAAAGGCACTGATGCGCGAGCCGGCCAGTTTGGGGTCGTTGGCCAGATCATCATTGACCTGCGCCACGCAATCCCGAATCAAGGCATAGACCTCGGGCTTGCCGGCCAGATCGGTGTAACCGGCATAAGGCAGGTTGCGACGCTCGGCCCAGTTGCCCACTGCTTCCAGATCAATATTGATAAAGGCGCACACTTCCTTTTGGCCATCACCAAAAGCCACGGCTTCTTTGACGAAGGGGAAGAACTTGAGCTTGTTCTCGATGTACTTGGGTGCAAACAAAGAGCCGTCGGCCAATTTGCCCACATCCTTGGCACGGTCGATGATCTTTAACTGACCATCGGTGTCCAGATAACCGGCATCGCCTGTGTGATACCAGCCGTCTTCGGTAAAAGACTCGGCGGTGGACTCGGGATTGCGGTAGTACTCCTTGAACAAGCCAGGGCTGCGCACCTGAATCTCACCGTTATCGGCCACACGGATTTCCACACCTTTGACGGGTGGGCCTACCGTATCGGCACGCACATGGCCATCTTCCTGCACGCAGACAAACACCGAGGTTTCCGTCGCGCCGTACAGTTGCTTGAGGTTGATGCCAATAGAACGGTAAAAATCGAACAGATCGGGGCCAATGGCTTCACCGGCGGTATAAGCCACACGCACGCGGCTCATGCCCAGGGCATTACGCAAGGGGCCGTAGATCAGGATATTGCCCAGGCCATAGCACAGGCGATCCCACATCCCCACGCCAGGGCGCTTGTCCAGAATCTGCACACCCACGCGGTGCGCCAAAGTCATGAAACGCTTGTACAGGGCGCGCTTTAAGGCACCGGCATCCTCCATGCGAATGGTCACTTGCGTGAGCAAGCCTTCCAACACGCGGGGAGGCGCAAAGTAATAGGTGGGACCAATGTCGTGCAGGTCGATGGACACGGTCTCGGGCGATTCAGGGTGATTCACCGTAAAACCCGTGACCAGGAACTGCGTGTAGGAAAACATGTTCTGCCCAATCCAGGCGGGAGGCAGATAAGCCAGCACTTCCTCGGCATCGGTCAGCGATTCCAGCTCCTGAATGGCCAGACCGCGATCGACCAGGGCGCCGTGGGTCAACACCACACCCTTGGGCTTGCCGGTCGTACCGGAGGTATAGAACATGGCAGCAGCATGGTCAGGCGTAATGGCCTTCCAGATACGACGCACACAGTCCGGATCACGCGCCAATTGCTCGCGCCCCTGCTCCATGACTTGTTCAATGTATTGCAGTTGTTCTTGCTGATAGTTGCGCAAACCACGTGGATCGTCATAGATCAGTGCATCCAGATCGGGGCACTGGTCCCAGACCTCCAGCAGCTTGTCGACCTGCTCCTGGTCCTCGACCACGGCCACACGAATGCTGGCATCCAGCAACACGTGCAACATTTCCTGGGCCACCGCATCCTGATACAAAGGCACGGGCACAGCGCCCAGCATTTGCGCTGCCATCATGGCCAGGTACAGACGCGGGCGGTTTTCACCGATCACCGCAACGTGCTGACCGTCTTTGACTCCCAGCCCGGCCAGGCCCGCAGCCAGTTGCTCGGCCTGTTCGGCCAGCTCCCGCCACGTCCAGGTCTGCCAGATTCCCAGGTCTTTTTCGCGCATGGCAACTTTGTTGCCGCGCACCTGGGCATGGTGTTCTATCCAGGCTGGGAAGGTGCCGGGTAACCCCGCTACCTGCTCTTTATCCATCCGCACAACCATGTCTCCTCCGAATTTTCCCGGCTTGTTATGGTCCAGGAGGCTGCTTATGATTGCGGCAGAAGGCTGAAGTGATGCCTTCAAGCTATTTGCAGCCTGTTAATAATCAAGTTATCGGCTGCACGTCCCGAAGATTGTCACGGACATGACATTCGACCTTTATCGAGGGTTAATCCTCATGCATGTTGTAGATGCTTTATCGGAGCGAGCCGCCTGGTTTCGCTTGTTGACACCCGAGCTGCAAGAGCGTGTCCGCCGCGACACGCTGATCACCGCATACGAGGCCGGAGCCATCGTCGAACGCAAGGGGGAACGCGCCACGGCCTGGATCGGCGTGCTCTCGGGTTTGCTCAAAGTATCGGTGGGCAACTCCGACGGCAAAATTGCCTCCATGACAGGGGTGCCTGCCGGTGGCTGGATAGGCGAAGGCTCTTTGCTGAAAAACGAAGAGCGCAAATACGATGTGGTGGCCTTGCGCGACAGCCAGGTGGCCCGCTTGCCCGCCCACAGTTTTAACGATTTGCTGGACCAGAGTATTGCTTTCAACCGCTACCTCCTGCATCAGCTCAATGAGCGTGTGGCGCAATTTATCGGCAAGGCCGAGTACAACAGCCTGTCTACCCCCGATGCCCGCGTGGCGCGCTGTCTGGCAGAGCTGTTCAACCCGCTGCTCTACCCCGGAAAAGGTCTGCGCCTGGACATTACCCAGGAAGAGATCGGCTACCTGGCGCGGGTATCGCGCCAACGTGCCAACCAAGCCCTGCGTCAACTGGAAAACGAAGGGCTGTTGTTGATCAAATATGGTGGCGTCCAGGTACTGGACCTGGACGGCCTGAAACGTTACGGCGATGAATATGCCGCCTGATTATGCGGCCACTGTTGGCCGCATGACCGTCAATCCATACGAATACCGGCACGCTCGATAACCGTGGCCCATTCCGCGCGTTCACGCTGAGCGTAGGCCTGGAATTCATCGGGCGTCATGGGCATGGGCTCTACACCCATCGCGCGGATACGCTGGTCCAGCTCGGGCGTTTTCAGAGCCTGCATCAAGTCCTGGCTCAAGCGTTGACGGGCACCTTCGTCCATCTTGGGTGGGCCCACCAACCCTTGCCAGGCATAGGCGTAGAAGTCGGCAATACCGGCTTCGGCCATGGTTGGCACATCAGGCAACAGGCTGCTGCGCTCGGGCGTGGCCACGGCCAGAACCCGCAATTTGCCAGCCTTGATGTTGGACAATGCCGCTGCAGAATCGACAAAAGACATATCCACCTGACCGCCCAGCAAATCCTGAATGGCGGGTGCGGCTCCCTTGTAAGGCACATGCACGATCTGGGTGTCGGTGCGCTGCTTGAACATTTCCAACGCCAGATGGTGAGGTGAACCACTGCCAGCGGACGAGGAGGTCAGTTTTTCAGGCTGCTTACGAGCCGCTTCAAGCAAATCGGCCACCGTCTTGTACGGGGATTCTTGCGGTACCGCCAGCATCAAGGGAAAACGGGCCAGTCCGCCCACATACGTGAAAGCCGCCGGGTCGTACTGCAGCTTGTTGTACAAGGAGGAATTGAATGCCAGCGTGCCTGAGTCAGCGGTACCCACGGTATAGCCGTCCGGTTTGGCGTTGCTCACATAGGTCGCGCCGATGATGGTCGCCGCCCCCGGCTTGTTTTCCACAATCAACGTCTGACCCAGGCTGCTTTCCAACTGCTTGGCCACCAACCGAGCAATCACATCTGAACCACCGCCTGCGGGATAAGGCACTACCCACGTTACCGCCGACTGGGGCCAGTCCGCTGCCAGGGCCGTTCCTGTCAGGCTGGCGCCCAGCAACACACCGGCTCCCAATTTTTTCCAATCCATGATGTCTCCTTCGTACATACAAACAGCGCTTAGGGCACTGTTTTTTTAAATGTTAAGCATCCCGTTCGGGATGCGCAGAGACATTATGCGCGGACAGCCCTACGCAGGGCATTAGTAACGATGCGGATATCGATCAGCGGTAATTGCGTGCGCCAAACAGGGCCGAGCCAACCCGAACCTCGGTCGAACCTTCCTGAATCGCCAGCTCGAAATCCCCACTCATGCCCATGGACAGGCCTTGCACCTGTTCATGGCCCAACTCCACCAGACGATCACGCCACTGGCGCAACGTAGCAAAACAGGCGCGCACCGCCTGAGGGTCCTCGCTATTGACGGCCATGGTCATCAAACCCCGGACGTTCAGGGTATCGAGCGAGCGCAAGGACTGCATGAAAGCAGGCAATTGCTCCGGGGCCAAGCCAAACTTGCTGGGTTCGGGCGAGGTCTTGACCTGAACAAGCACATCCAGGCTACGCTGCTCGGTTTGCAGGTGCCGATCCAGGGCCTGGGCCAGCGACAAACGGTCCAAAGACTGGACTTCGCTGGCCAGGCGTGCAATATCTTTAGCCTTATTACTCTGCAGATGGCCTATCATCACCCACTGCACCGCGCGATCGGCCAGCTCGGCCTGCTTGTCCCGAATCTCCTGAACCTTGTTCTCGCCCATTCGCAACAAGCCCAGGTCCAGAGCTTGCGCCAGCACGGGCACAGGAAAGGTTTTGCTGACCGGTAAAAGCGCCACCGCACCGGCAGGGCGGCCGGCCTGCAAGCAAGCCTGTTCGATACGTTGGCGCAATTGCGCCAAGCGACCAGAAAGGGAAGAGTCAGAAGAATCCATCAATGCACCAGCACCCAGATAAAACCATCGCAAACGCTGCAAACACAACAGCGGCCATTTCCGATAGCATAACTGCTGCACACGGCCATCGCTAAGCCAATCCACAGCGTCTTTGCCGTGTTCTGCATCTAGGCGTAATTTGCATCTTCACTGTGTACTCGTATCCCGTTTCCCCAACTTTATCGAGGAGCTCATGACAGATCGTCCCACCCATGCTTTGCCGTCATACCTGAATGCCGACGACGTCGGCCCATGGGGTATTTATCTCGAACAAGTGGAGCGAGTCACTCCGTATCTGGGCAAATTGTCCCGATGGGTTGAAACACTCAAGCGCCCCAAGCGCACACTGATTGTCGACGTCCCCATCGAACTGGATAACGGCACCGTGGCCCACTTTGAGGGCTACCGCGTTCAACACAATACGTCCCGTGGCCCAGGCAAGGGCGGCGTGCGCTACCACCAGGATGTCACCTTGTCCGAGGTAATGGCGCTGGCTGCCTGGATGTCGATCAAGTCAGCGGCCGTGAACCTGCCCTTTGGCGGTGCCAAGGGCGGTATTCGTATTGACCCACGCCACTACTCCCAGGCCGAACTGGAACGTATCACCCGCCGCTACACCAGCGAGATTGGCGTGATCATTGGCCCCAACAAGGACATTCCCGCACCGGATGTGAACACCAATGCCCAGACCATGGCCTGGATGATGGACACCTATTCCATGAACGTGGGCGGCACCAGCACCGGTGTAGTCACCGGCAAACCCGTGTCCCTGGGCGGTAGTCTTGGCCGGGTAGAAGCCACTGGCCGTGGCGTGTTTACCGTGGGTTGTGAAGCAGCTCGCGACGCCGGTATCAACCTCAATGGCGCCCGCGTCATTGTGCAAGGTTTCGGGAACGTGGGTGGCACGGCCGCCCGCCTGTTCCAGGAAGCGGGTGCCAAAGTGCTGGCCGTACAGGACCACACGGGCACGGTCTACAACCCCAACGGTCTGGACGTGCTGGCCTTGCTGGACCACATGGAACAACACAAAGGTCTGGCCGGAGCACCCAACGCCGAAGCCATTTCCAATGACGATTTCTGGCACATCGAAACCGATCTGCTGATCCCGGCCGCGCTGGAAGGCCAGATCAACAAGAACAATGCCGACCGCATCCGCGCTCGCATTGTGATCGAAGGTGCCAATGGCCCCACCACCCCCGAAGCCGATGACATCCTGAACGACAAGGGCGTGACCATTGTCCCGGACGTGGTGGCCAACGCCGGCGGTGTGACTGTGTCCTACTTCGAGTGGGTTCAGGACTTCTCCAGCTTTTTCTGGACCGAGGACGAGATCAACAATCGGCTGGAAATGATGATGCGCGCGGCCTACACCACGGTAGCGGCCGTTGCCAAAGAGCACAACGTCACCCTGCGTACCGCTGCCTTTATTGTGGGTTGCGCCCGCATTCTGGAATCTCGTCAGGTACGCGGCCTGTATCCCTAAGCTCATAAGGCGGCATACTCGGTTTATGCCGCTTTTTATGCGCAAAATACAGCGCTTGTGCAAAAAAATCAGGGGGAAAGCGGTAGAATCGGGGCATCCAGGATATGACACCCGTATGAAACCCTTACCCCCTTTCTCTTTGACCGCAAGGACGTTGCTGTGAATAACAATGACCTGAACGCGGCGGTCCAGGTACGCGACATCCACAAACGCTTTGGCACCAACGAGGTGCTCAAGGGCATTTCCCTGCAGGCCCACAAGGGCGATGTACTCTCCATTATCGGCGCCTCGGGCTCGGGTAAAAGTACCCTGCTGCGCTGCATTAACCACCTGGTCGTCCCCGATCAGGGCGAAGTCCAGATCGGCAATGACATTTTGCGCAGCCATCGCAACCGCAAGGGCATTTGCCAGACAGACAATCCGCGTCTGTTGGAACAAGTCCGCGCCCGCTTGGGGATGGTGTTTCAGAACTTCAATCTATGGTCGCACCGCACGGTGCTGCAAAACGTCACCGAAGGCCCCATTCACGTCAAGGGCCGCCCGGCCCGTGAAGCGGCTGAATACGCCCGAGAACTGCTGGGCAAGGTCGGCCTGAGCAACAAGTGCGATGCCTACCCGGCCGAACTGTCCGGCGGCCAGCAGCAACGCGTGGCCATTGCCCGTGCGCTGGCCATGGACCCGGACGTCTTGCTGTTTGACGAACCGACCTCCGCGCTGGATCCGGAAATGGTGGGTGAGGTACTGCGCGTCATTCGCCAACTGGCCCAGGAAGGTCGCACCATGATCCTGGTCACCCACGAAATGAATTTTGCGCGTGACGTGTCCTCCGAGACCATTTTCATGCACAACGGCCTGATTGAAGAACGTGGCCACCCCAAAGAGCTGTTCGATAGGCCACAATCCGAGCGTCTACAGCAGTTTCTACAACCAATGCAGTAAGATCATCGCTTCGTGAATACGACACAGGCTGGAAAACCAGCAGGGCCAAGACGGCCCTGACCAGCCTATCCACAAAGGAGAGCCAGACCATGAGTTTCCTCAGCAAGACCCTGATCTGTGCCAGCCTGGCCCTGTTGGGCTCCCAGGCTGCAATGGCAGACACCCTGAAAATCGGCACGGAAGGCGGTTACCCACCATGGAGCATGGTGGATGCAGCCGGCAAGGTTACCGGCTTTGACGCCGACGTGGGCGCGGCTCTGTGCAAAGAGCTCAACAGCGACTGCAAGTTCATCGTACAAGCCTTTGACAGCCTGATTCCTTCGCTCGATGCCAAACGATTTGACCTGATCATCTCGGGCATGTCCTACACCCCCGAGCGTGCCAAGCGCGTGAACTTCAGTATTCCTTACGCCGTTGAAGACGCCATTTTCGTTCTGCCCAAGAACAGTGAACTGGTCGGCGCCGACAACGAACAAACCATTTTTGATGGCCTGGCCGGTAAAACCATTGGCGTTCAAGGCGGCACCACCCACGGCGCTTTCCTGACCAAGAAAGCCCCCAAGACGACCATCAAGAACTACGAGACCCTGGACCAGATGCAAATCGATCTGGACGCCGGTCGCCTGAACGGCACTTTTGCCGACCTGACCTCGCAATCGAAGTTCCTGCATAAAGTCGGTGAAGACAACTTTGCCCTGTCCAAGCTGGTCATCAAAGGCTCTTCCGACCCCGAGACCCTGGGTTATGGCATTGCCGTCGGTATTCACAAAGACAATGCAGAGCTGAAAGCCAAGGTTGACGCTGCCCTGTGCAAGCTGATCGATGATGGCACCGTCAAGACCGCCAGCGAAAAGTGGTTTGACATCGACATCGCCAACTACGAGATCTGCAAGAAATAAGTCGAGAAGTACCACTTGATGCTAGAGACTATTTTTAATGTGCTGCGCGAAGGCTGGGGCTGGATGTTCCTTCGCGGAGCAGCAATGACCTTGCTGATCTCCGTTTTGGGCATGGCCCTTGGCGTAGTCATTGGGATTACAGGAGCCAGCATCAAGACCAACGGGCCGCGCTGGCTGCGTGGCCCCGTCAGCCTGTACACCACGGTTGTTCGCAGTATCCCCGAGCTGCTCATCATCTACCTGCTGTTTTTCGGCTCGGTGCAGTTTGTCTCCGATCTGGCCGACTTCATGCGCATGGAAGATGTGGTGACGCGCTGGTTCCCTGCGCTGGTCGGTATTTTGGCCATTGGCCTGATTGCAGGCTCTTACAGCGTGGAAGTGTTTCGCGGCGCCTTGCAAGCCATTCCCGAAGGCCAGATCGAGGCGGCCAAAGCCATTGGCATGTCCCCCTGGCAGCGTCTGCGCCGCATTATTTTGCCGCAGATGTTCTGGTACGCCCTGCCCGGCGCCAATAACGTCTGGCAAACCGCACTGAAAGACACGGCCCTGATCTCCCTGGTAGGCCTGGTCGAGATCATGCGTGCCGCTACCCTGGGTGCCGCCAATACGCGCGAGCCCATGGCTATGTACCTGATTGCAGGTGTACTTTATTTTCTGATTGGTGCCTGTAGTCAGGCCCTGTTTTTGCTGGCCGAACGTTACACCGGCAAAGGCATGAGAGCCCAGGCATGATTGATCTGGAATTATTCAATACCACCGTCGAAACCCTGTTCAAGGGCTTTGGCATGAGCGTGTATATCGGCTTGTGGGGCATTGTGCTGTCACTGTTCATCGGCCTGTCGCTGGCCCTGATGCGTCAGTCCCATAGCCGTATTTTGCGCAGCTTCGCCTTTAGCTACAGTACCGTGTTCCGTGGCACGCCCTTGCTGGTGCAATTATTCCTGCTGTACTACGGCGTGGGCACCCTGAGTTTTGTAAAGGAGTCACCCACTCTGTGGTGGCTGTTCAGCGATGGCATGCGCTGCGCGATTCTGGCCATTGGTCTGAATAGTGGGGCGTATGTCAGCGAAGTTTTCCGTGGCGGCTTTCAGGCCGTGCCGGTTGGCCAGATCGAAGCGGCCAAATCCATCGGCATGTCCGCCTGGATGCGATTTCGTCGCGTGGTTTTTCCCTTGGCGATTCGCCAGGCACTGCCCGCGTACAGCAATGAAATCGTGCTGGCCATCAAAGGCACCAGTCTGGCCTCGACCATTGCCGTCATGGACCTGACCGGCCACGCCAAACGCTTGATGAACCAGAACTACGCCATCATCGAGACCTTTGTGGTTGCGGGCCTGTTGTACTTGCTGATTAACTTCACCCTTCTGTCGGTGGTCCACCTGATCGAGCGTTGGTTGAAAGTTCGCCGTTAAACCGGCATTATCTCAAGCTCTGCGCCCCCTCTAGCGCAACAACTGGATGCGGAGCACGACCTCAATGCCAATACGCCCCAAACTGGTCCTGGTGGGCACGGGTGGCACCATTGCTGCCACAACCCAATCCAATACCGGCCTGACCGATTACGACATCACCCAAGGCGTGCACACGCTGCTGCAGGCCGTACCCGGCATCAACGAGCTGGCCGACCTGGAGTGCCATCAGCTTTTCAACGTGGACAGCCGGGCCATGGGTTCGCTGATGTTGCTGGAGCTGTCCCACAAGCTCAATGAACTGCTGGCTCGACCGGACATCAATGGAGCGGTGATTACCCACGGCACCGATACGCTGGAAGAAAGCGCCTTTTTCCTGCACCTGACCCTGAAAACCGACAAACCTGTAGTCATGGTGGCCGCCATGCGCCCCGCCTCGGCCTTGAGTGCAGATGGGCCGCTGAACCTGTATCAAGCCGTGCAGGTAGCCTGCTCTTCGCTGGCACAAGACCAAGGTGTGCTGGTATTGCTGAACGACCAGATCCACAGCGCCCGCTTCCTGAGCAAGCAACACACCACTCAGACCAGCGCCTTCGACTCACCCGATGCGGGCCCCTTGGGGCTGGTCGCAGGTGGTCAGCCACGTTTCATGATGCGCACCCTGCTGCCGCACACGCACAGCAGCCTGTTCGATGTGCGCTCCCAACACAACCTGCCTAAAGTTCAGGTCTTTTACGATCACCCCGATACCCTGGCGGAACTGTATCGCCATGCAGCACAAAGCGGTGTGCAAGGCATTGTAGTGGCGGCAACCGGCAACGGTAGCCTGACCCCCGGCGCACTGGAAGGCGTCAGCCGGGCGCACAGACTAGGCGTGGTTTGTGTGCGAGCCTCGCGCATCCACGCAGGGCCGGTGACGGACAGCGCCTACGATGAGGACCATCACACGATCGCGGCGCACTATCTGCCCGCACAAAAAGCCCGGATTTTGTTAATGCTCTGTCTGGCTGCTCAGTTGGAGCACGATGAGATAGCGGCGGCTTTCCGCGACTATTAAGGCTCGGGCTTCAGTCATCGTCCCTTAGACGCGCCGACCAGGCGACGACCCGAGGCGGCACGCTGGCTGTGGCTGCCAAAGACGAACGGCCGATACCCGACCAGTAACTATGCAAGGGCTGTTCGGCAACCGCTTCCTCAAGCGCAATACCAGTGGGTTCAACCCAGTTCCAACTGCCGCTGGCTGCTAAAGCATCTTGGTTCACCCGTTAAAGGGTCTACAAAGGCAATATGCCGCGCCAGTAACTGCAAAGGCTGGCTGAAATCGTCTGCATCGCGCTCCGCCAGCAGCACGGGATAAAACACATCGTTAATGATGGGCGCACCCAGACTGCTCAGGTGTACCCGCAACTGATGTTTACGACCACTCTGGGGCCGCAAGCGGTACAGCGCCAAATGCAGCCCCTGCTCGGTATGCCAATGACGCTCGCACAGGATCTCGGTGCTACTGTTCGGCTCTCCGGCAACCTCTTCCATCACAAAGCGGCCAGGCACCTCTTTCATACGGCTGCGATACACCAGTCCATCGGCCAGTTTTTCCTGAAACGGCGCGACCGCTTCGTATTCCTTCTCAATACCGCCTTGCTGAAACAAGGACTGATAGGCTCCACGAACGGCAGGGTCACGGCAAAACAACAAGATTCCCGCCGTCTCCCTGTCCAGCCTATGGATGGGGCTGATGTCATCCTCGCCAAAGTCTCGCCGCAGACGAGTCAGCGCCGTTTCGTATAAGTAGCGTCCACCCGGCGTTGTCGCCAGGAAATGTGGCTTGTCCACCGCAATCAGATGCTCGTCCGCATACAACACGGGCATCTCGAACGGCACGGTCGCTTCGTTTTCCACCATGCGGAAGTACCACAGCCAGCGATCAGGCTGATAGCTGGAGCCCGGCTGCTGCGGCACACCGTTTTGATCCAGGATATCGCCCCGCGCCAGGCGCTCTCGCAATACCTCCGGGTCCATATGCGGAAAACGCTCCAGGAGAAAAGCGTCCAGCATTATCCAGGGGCCACGCGGGCACCACACTTTGCTGGGGCTGACCCCATTGCGCGACGGTACAGGTGAAGAGCAACTGATCGGTGACATTACAAAAGCCAAACAGAAAACAGCCCGCTAAAGGCGGGCCTGAAATCCAGGGCCATCAGTGTACTACCAGCCACCACAAGGGCGGCTGGTAGAGACGGTACCCAGACTTAAACCGCCGGGTTCGCAGGCAAAGCACGCCGCATTCGCACACCTTGCCGGATCCATACCCAGAACAAGATCAGCAAGGCAGGCAAAAATACCCAAAACTCAGAGGGACGATCGGGATGCGGCACCTTCACTTGCTCAATATCCCAGCCCTGCTCCCAGCCTGCTCGGCGCGCTGAACTGCCAAAGGCAACCGATGCCACTTGAGCCGTGTCTCCAAAGGCCATGACCGTCAGGCCAGCCAAAGACAGACGTTTGCTGGCTGCGGCCAGACCTGTCGCCTGATCCCCTTCTGGCAGGGCAGGCAAGGACACGGCAACCGTTTTCTGCAGATCCTTGCCTTCCAGGTTCATCCCGGCCAGTTGCACCACCAGATTGCCCCCGTCCGGGGTGTTCTGCACCACCTGCATCAACTCGGATGCAGGACGGCTTTGGTACTTCTCGCTGACATGATCCATGAACCAGTCCGGACGAAACAGCATGAACGTAGCCAGCAAGAGTAAAACGGTCTCAAGCCAACTGGTTTTAATACGCAACCACCCGATTGTCGCCGCCGCAAAAGCCAGCGACGCCACCGTTGAGCCCACCACCACCAGAACCAGCTCCCAGGCACTGTGTATGCCGATCAACAACAGCATGGGATTGAAGATGAACATGAAAGGCAGCACCGCCGTACGCATGGCATAGGTCACGCCCTTCACGCCGGTCTTGATCGGATCCTCCCCTGAAATGGCCGCTGCCGCAAAAGTGGCTAAGCCCACAGGCGGCGTAATATCGGCCATGATCCCGTAATAGAACACGAACATATGGACGGCAATCAGCGGAATCACCATACCGCTTTGCGCTCCCAGCTCCACCACAACGGGCGCCATCAACGTGGCCATCAGAATGTAGTTGGCGGTCGTGGGCATGCCCAAACCCAACACCAGACACACAGCGGCCGTAAAGAACAGCATGACCAGCACATTACCCATGGAGACCAGCTCCACAAAAGCCGTCATACGCAGGCCCAAACCAGTCAGGGTAATCGCTCCCACAATCAAGCCGGCTGTCCCGCAGGCAATCCCGATACCCACCATATTGCGGGCGCCTTCCTGCAGTCCTGTCCACACCTCGCTGACACCTTGGCGCAGCGGTTGCGCCGTTGCCTGTTTACGGAACCAGGCAATGATGGGGCGCTGTGTGGCCATCTGAAACAACATGGCCACAACGGCCCAGAAAGCCGACAAGCCGGCAGACATCACCTCTACCGTCAGGCACCACACCAAAATGCCGATCGGGATCAGGAAATACAAGCCAGCACGTACGGTGGGCCAAGGCTCGGGACGCACGGGCGTGTTCACATTAATATCGGTAGGCAGGTCTTCGTGGTCCGCTGCAATTTTCAGCAAGTACACATACAGCACCAGCAACAAAAGCAACAAAATCCAGATAGCCGCATCACCGGCGATTGCCTGAACCCCAACACCTATCCAATAGACCAGCCCCATCACACTCAGGGTGCCGGCCGTACCCATGCCCCAACCCGCTAATTTCTGGATGAAGGTCTTGGGCTTGCCCGAGGCCATCATGGGTTGAATACCCAGCTTCAGCGCTTCCAGGTGCACGATATAAAACAGCGCAATATATGAAATAACCGCAGGCAGCAAAGCATGACGAATGATATCGGTGTAAGGAATGCCGACATACTCGATCATCAAAAAGGCAGCCGCCCCCATGACCGGCGGCATGATCTGGCCATTGACGGACGAGGCCGTTTCAATCGCCCCGGCCCGAATGCCGCCATAGCCCGCTTTTTTCATCAAGGGAATGGTAAAAATACCGCCTGTCACCACATTGGCGACCGAAGAAGCCGACACAAGACCGTTCACGGCCGAGGAGACCACAGCCACTTTGGCTGGCCCGCCCCGCAAATGCCCCAGCAAGGCAAACGAGACCTGCATCATGTAATTACCCGCCCCGCAGCGATCCAGCAAAGAGCCCAGCAATACAAAAATAAAGATATACGAGACAGAAACGCCCAGGGCAACTCCGTACACACCCTCCGTGGTCAGCCACATATGCGAAACCAGGCGCTGCAAGGAGGCGCCCCGGTGAGACAAGGCATCCGGCAGCCAGGGGCCCAGAAAAATATAGGCAATAAAGACTATCGCCAGCACCGCCATGGGCGCGCCCAACGAGCGCCGCGTCGCCTCCAGCAGCAACACCAGACCCATACTGGCCACCACCACATCCATCGTGGTGGGGATACCGGGGCGCGAGGCCAATTCCTTATAGAAAAAGAATAAATACGAGCCGCAAAAGGCCGCAATCAGGGCCAATAGCCAGTCATGAATCGGAATTCGGTCGCGCGCGGATTGTTTGCTTGCAGGAAACGCCAGATAGGCCAAAAACATGGCGATGCCCAAATGCAGGGCTCGCGCTTCTGTGTCATTGAAAATGCCCAGATTCAGGGCAAATGGCAGCGGAGAGGCGTACCAAAGCTGAAACAAGGACCAGCCTATTCCAACCAAAAACAAAACCATGCCTGCAACGCCAGCCACAGAGCGTCCACCACGGTCTACATCGGCAACCAGTTTTTCCAGCTCTGCCGTTTCATCCTGTGTCAGGGCCAAGTCTGGCCCCATTTTTTTATGTTCTTGTTGTGTCATTTACTGTATCTCCAGGAAAACCCGGCGTGGAGCCCGAGTACCACCAGCCAGGCACCCGATCCACCTGGACTGCGCAGCCCAGGAACCCCAGACCAGAGGCAAGGCCACAGCTAGGGCCATGGCACTTGCGGCCAGGCTGGCACAGCCAGCCTGGTGTCAATCAGACTGTCTTACAGCAGCCCTTTTTCCTTGAAGTACTTTTCAGCGCCTTTGTGCAATGGAGCAGACAAGCCGTTCTTGACCATGTCTTCTTTCTTCAGATTCGCCAACGCAGGGTGCAAGCGCTTGAAATCATCAAAGTTGTCGAACACCGCTTTGACGACGTTGTAGACAGACTCTTCCGGTACGTCCTCGGACGTCACAAAGGTTGCCAGAACGCCATAGGTTTGGACATCGTCAGGATTGTTGGGGTACAAGCCACCAGGAATCGCGACCTTGGCGTAGTAGGGATAAGTCTCGACCAGCTTGTCCACCGCAGGACCGGTCAGAGGCACCAGCTTGGCGCCGCAAGAGGTGGTGGGATCCTGGATATTGGCCGAAGGATGGCCTACGCCGTAGATAAAGCCGTCAATCTTGCCATCACACAATGCCGGGCCGTGCTCATCGGGACGCAGCTCCGAGGCCAGTGAGAAAAAGCTGTTATCCAGCCCCATGGCCTGCAACAACTGATCCATCGAGGCGCGTGTGCCCGAACCCGGATTGCCTACGTTAAAACGCTTGCCCTTGAAGTCGTCAAACTTGCTGACATTGGCCTCTTTGCGAGACAGCACGGTAAAGGGCTCCGGGTGAATGGAGAATACCGAACGCAGCTTCTTGTACGCCCCACCGTCCTTGAACTGGCCTTCTCCGTTGTACGCGTTATAGCCCACATCAGACTGCACCACACCCAGGTCCAGCTCACCCGCTTTGATGGTGTTGACGTTAAAGACCGAACCGCCCGTGGATTCCACCGAGCAACGTACGCCATCCGTACCACGATCCTTATTGACCAAGCGGCAAATAGCGCCACCGGCCGCGTAATACACCCCGGTCACACCCCCTGTCCCGATACTGACAAACTTCTGCTGGGCGCTGGCAGGCAAGGGGCTGAGCAACATGGCGCACATCGCTGCCGTTGTGCTAAGTGCCCACACTGCTTTCTTACCTGTTTTCTTACTAATGTGTTCCATCTTTGTGTCTCCCATGGGGGTATCCCCGGTTTGTGTGACCGGTACGACCGGTTTGTTTACATAGACGAAGCGGGGTCAACCGCTTGGTCCTGTTGCCAATAAACTCCCTGACTTCGAAATGAAGACTCCAGCTGCGCGAGACGCTGCACCACTGTCTTACCGCCCAAGGTGGCGATCCGTGCCAACAAATGTTCTGCAACGGTGACCGTGCCCACTAGAGAATGAAAAAAACTGGCCGCTGGCTGCTCGCTGGCCTGTGCATCAAACAACAAGACATGTTTGGCCCCCTGGGCCACCGGGGACAGCACACTGTCAGTTACCGCGACCACCGTGATGCCCTGCTGCACCGCCTGATGCACACTATTGACCACTGTTTTGACATATGGCGCCTGGCTGATCACAACCAGCACACCCCCGCTGTCCAAACCGGCGTCCAGCTCCAGGAACAAGTCTACGGCCCGGTTCAGCAAGACACCATTACCACGTATCAATTGATAGGCATAATGCATCTGGAACGCGCAGGCAAAACTGACCCCCAGACCGATAAACCCCACTTTGGAGGCGCCCAGAAGCGCCTGGGCACAAGCATCCAGAGCGCTGGCTGAATTCAGTCTCAAGACCGACTCCAGGGCCTGCTCTTGTTGCTCCCCCAGGTCCCGTATTTGTTGTTCTGAGGCCCGGTTACCTTGCAAATTTTGCGCTCGCGCCGCCATCGTGCCGCCATTGCGGTGCAGGGCCTGCTGAAACGGCTCACGAAAACCGTCGTAGCTTTCATAACCCGCCGCTTTAGCCAGACGAAGCATGGTTGCCGGTGCAACCGACAACTCCTGGGCCTGTTTGCGCATGGACCACAGGCTGACTTCAACAGGATGGCGCTCCACCCATTGCGCAGCGCGACGCAGCTCGGGCGTCAGACCAGGCAAGATACGCTGCAAACGCAACAAGGGCTCCATTTGTCGTCCTACTCACATATCAGTGCAATAAAACGCATGTTAATCTGGAGAACACTAAAAAAAACAAATGTTTTCCTAGGGTTTGCCCGCAAATACCTATAATTATTTCTTTTTTGCGTGGGCAAACTCAACGCTGGCGTCAGCTCTTGCTAGCGAATCTCAAAAAAATCATATCGTTTGTCAGTATAAGAGCGCTGTATATCCACCTGCTCGACCACGGCATGCTCGGGCCCGATATACAACCAGCTGACCATACTGTCGATGACATCAGCACTGCCCTGCAGCAGCAGTTCTACGGAACCATCCCCAGCATTGCTGACCCAGCCCTTGACGCCATACAAATGAGCATGACGCAAGGCGCTGGCTCGAAACCCGACCCCTTGCACACGCCCCTTAACACGCACCTCTACCGTTTCACAATCCGCCATTCGCCTGCTCCTGCTATTTATCGCCGAAATACGGCACGCATCCGCCCCACATCTCGATATTCAGTTAAATTAGTCACATCATTGTTGCATGATCGCCCCCGTCCCCGATTATCTGCTTTGTGCAGCCATTACCTTATGAATTTGCCCCGCCTTTTTACTTTATCGATGTGCAGGGCAATGTACATGCTAGGCATGCTGGTTGCACTAGGATTTGTATCACCACCGACCCAGGCAGCCCCCCACGCCCAGCAACATATCGTACGTATAGGCGTTTACGAAAACCCACCTAAACTCCTGCTCGACAGTCAGGCCCGTCCCGGCGGCATCATGGGCGAACTGCTGCTGGAAATTGCCAAGCGTGAAGGCTGGACACTGGAAGCCGTGCAATGCGACTGGCAACAATGCCTGAACGCCCTGCAAAATGACCTGATCGATATCGTGCCGGGCCTGGCCTACTCCCCCGAACGCGCTACCCTGTACAGCTATCACAGCCGAGCCGTACTGGAGGACTGGTCACAGATATTCACGGGAAAAGGCACGCATATTAGTGCGCTGAACGACTTGAATGGCAAACGCATTGCCGTCATGAGCGGAACCCTGCAGCTAACCCAGCTCTACAATATTTTGCAGAAACTGGAGCTTGGCTCCAAGCTGGTCATTACCGACTCCCAATACAACGCGCTCAAACTGGTCCAGACAAAACAGGCCGACGCCGCCGTCGTCGGCCATTTATTTGGCGTACGTCATGCAGGCGAACATGGCCTGAAAACCGCGCCTATCCGGCTAGAGCCCACCAGCACTTACTTTGTGACCGCCAAGGACCGCCACCTGGACCTGTTGGCCGCTATTGATACTCATATCAAGCAGTGGCAAGACAATAACGATCCGTTCTACACAGAGACACTGAACCAGTGGGGCCTGCGCCTGATTGAAAAACCAACCAAGCCCTGGATCATCCCCGCCTTGCTCACACTGGGTATCTTGCTGACCCTTGCCCTGCTCACCGTGAGCCTAATGCGCATTGGCCTGCGTCGTCAGCGCAAAAAACTGGTCCGCACCGAGCATCATCTGCATACCGTGCTCGATGCCATTGACGCCTACGTCTACATCAAGGATGACCAGTTTCGTTATCAATACGCCAACCGCAAACTATGCGAAGACCTGAACTACACCACGGTCAGTATTGTGGGTAAAACCGACCAGGACTTGTACGCCAACAAACAAACCATTAACGAATTCCGTCATAACGACGAGCAGGTGCTGTACAGCGGTGAACGCCTGGCTGTAGAAGAAGTGGTACGGGACCGGAAAGGCGATGTACGCGCCACCTTTTTCTCCATCAAAATGCCGGTCCAAGACCCCGAGACTCAACAAACCAGCCTGTACTGTATTTCCACCAATATCTCGGCGCTCAAAGCCACGCAGTCAGAGAACTACCGGCTGGCTTTCTACGACCCGCTCACCGAACTTCCCAACCGCCGCCTGCTGATGCAACGCCTGGAACGCCACCTGCAAACCATAGAGCCTTACAAACGACCTGGTGCGCTGTATTTCCTGGATCTGGACCGATTCAAGCACATTAACGATGCGCGGGGACACGCCATTGGCGATGCGCTGCTACGCAAAGTGGCGCGCCGCCTATCCTTGATGATTGACCCCCAAGACATCGTGGCCCGCTTGGGTGGGGACGAATTTGTCATCCTGAAGATACTGCAACTCGGTACGGTACGAGACTGCCACAAAGAAGCCCTGGAGTTTGCCGAACAGGTACGCACCCGTCTGGAAGAGCCCTACAGCATTGAAGGCCACTCTTACTTGAGCAGCAGCAGTATTGGTCTGGCCTTGATTACCGACAGCACCCTGACTGCAGAGGACCTGATGCGACAAGCTGACACAGCCATGTATCGGTCCAAGGAAAATGGTCGCAACCAGATCACCTTGTACGAACCTGGTATGCAAGAGGCCCTGGAAGAGCATCTGAGTCTGCAGCACGATCTGCGTTTTGCGATTGGCTCGGATCAGTTGCGCCTGTTTGTCCAGTCCCAGTACGACAAGCAAAACCACATCTGCGGGGCCGAGGTGCTGCTGCGCTGGTTACACCCAACACGCGGTATGCTGACCCCCAATCTGTTCATTCCCCTGGCGGAAAGCACCGACTTGATCACGCCCCTGGGCGACTGGATCATGGCATCAGTCTGTGATTTGCTGCTACAGACCCAGGAGTGCAGCTTTCCCATTTCCATTAATGTCAGCCCGATTCAATTCCGCCGCCCTGACTTTGCTCGCCGCACACGCCAGATCCTGGAGACCAGCGGCGCCCCCGCCCATCGTCTGATCTTTGAAATTACCGAAGGCGTACTGATGGAAGACTTCTCCTCGGCCAACAGCATGATGCGCGAGCTCAAAGACCTGGGGATCCGCTTTTCCATGGACGACTTTGGCACAGGCTATTCCAACCTGGCCGCCATCCGCCGCCTGCCACTATACGAGCTGAAAATGGACCGCAGCCTGATCCTGGGAGTACCCATGGAGCAGGAAGCCAACGCCATTGTGCGTACGGTACTGGCCATGGCACGGCAACTAGGGCTGCACGTAGTCGTTGAAGGTGTGGAAAATGAGCAGCAAAAGGAGTTTCTGCTACGCCGCGGCTGCCATGCCCTGCAAGGCTATCTATTCAGCGCGCCGCAGTTGGTAGAGCACTGGCTGGAGGCAATTGAGCAGGAAGATGGCGCTCAACCGTAAACGCCATGGGCCGCCCTCAGCCAGCCTATACAAAATCACGACACCATATCGGTTGCGGGAACAGGCACCTAAGCTTTTAACAATTAGGCATCCGACTCTTTGCCCTGCGCCGGCTCGGTATCCTCGGGCAAGACCCAATCCAGGCGCTCGTGTTCTATATCCGTATGCAAGGGTTCGATCCCCGGCTGGGTACGCTTGGCCCGGGCCGATAGCTCGGCAAAGCGGCTGACTTTCCCGTACAAGCCCTGCTGACCTGCCAATGCTGTCACCGTACTGTTGTAGTGCTTGCCCGCCTGCCCCAAGGTTTCGCCCAGCTTTTTCAGGCGCTCAGCCAAGATAGATACCTGGTTATAAATATCGCCCGCACGTTGGCTTAGTTCGTGAGCCTGCTCGTTGCTGCGCACCATCATCCAGATATTGGCTACGGTACGCAAAATAGGCAGCAAGGTGGTGTGCGAGACCATCAGGACATTTTTGCCCAGGCCGTAGTCGAACAAGCCATGCTGTTGCTGCAAAGCCTGCATATATGCCGCCTCGATAGGCACGTACATAAACACGAAACCGGGGCTGTTCAGGCCAGACAAGGCGCTGTAATCCTTGGAGGCCAGATCATCAATATGCTTGCGTAGCGCCTGCACATGGGCTTGCAGACTTTGTTGGCGTTCCTCGTCAGTCTGAGCGCGGATGGCGCGATCATAGTCCACCAAGGACACTTTGCAATCGAGCACCAGATGCTTGTCCTGCGGTAGATGCACCACGAAGTCAGGGTATCGCAGGCGACCTTGCTCGTCGCGAGCTTGCCATTGTGTATCAAAGTGGACACCGCGCACCAAACCAGCCACTTCCAGCGTTTTTTCCAACTGGGTTTCACCCCAATTACCAGTGGTCTTTTTATCGCCTTTCAAGGCCACAGCTAAGGAATGTGCTTCAGCACTCATGCGCAGACCCATTTCCTGCATACGTTGCAGCTCCAGACTCAAGGCGGTCTGGCCTTTGACGGATTCATCATGCACTTGATTCACGCGCAGTTGAAAGCCTGCCAATTGTTCTCGAAAGGGTCGCAGCATTTCATCCAGGGTGCGTTGACTATCCTGACGCAGCGTCTGCCCTTTGGACTCCAGAATCTGCTGGGCCAGGGACTCAAACTGCAAGCGCATCTGCTCGCGGCTATGTTCCAAGTCCTCTTGGATGGCCTGATTGCGCATCTGCTGAGCCTGCAACTGGGCATCGCGGCGTATCAGTTCCTTGTCCAGCTCCGCCGCCCTGTCCTGCGCCAGGGCCAGATCTTGTTCCAGACGTGCACAGCGATCCTCCAGAACTTGCTCAACAGGCGCTCTCATGCGCGCTCGCAGCCACAACCCGATCAGCAAGCCCAGCGCCCAAGCGACCAGGGCAATCAGCACATCCAACCCGCTAAAATCCAGCTCCATTCACCCTACTCCTGACCAGCACTGCCAGTTCAGGAGTGCCCTGACTGGTCTGTCTGGCTAAGCCTGCTATTTAACCGTATAACGCTGGTAATTTATACACCCTTTTTCAGTCGTTCCCGAAAGGCGATAGGGTGAATCCATCCTGCCCGCATCAGTAGCCAACATTCCCTTGCACCGTCACATCCAGACAAAACTGGACGCTAAATCCCGTATTTGGGGGACATATCAGAAACGTCTGCTCGTTACGATAGTTAGGTCTCTGATTTTGATGTCCTGTCATGAACTGGATCAGCAATGCACGGATCGTGGCGATTTTCTCTGTCGTTTGCCTGCATATCGCCGCCTACGCCGTCCTGAATGCCGAGTTGGGCACAGCCAACTGGTGGAGTGGCAATCTCTACGATGCCGCCACCCGCTGGTGTGTACCGGTGTTTGTCATGGTCAGCGGTGCGCTCTTGCTGGAACCCCGTCCCCAGGAGGGCATGAAGCGCTTCTACCGCAAGCGGGCGTCGCGAGTCTTGCTGCCACTGCTGTTCTGGACCGCGTTTTATCTAGGCTGGACGGCCTTCAAGCAGCATTGGTGGACGCCAGACGCTGACCCTTATCCCTATCTGGAGCGGCTGCTGCAGGGTCGGCCTTATTTCCACCTCTGGTTTCTGTACATGATTGTGTTCCTGTACCTGTTCACGCCCTTTTTGCGTCGTATGGTTCAGAACACCAACTTGAAGCAACTGGCCGCGCTGACCGGGGCGGCCTTCGTGCTATCTGCCCTTAGCACGCTCAGTAAGCCAGAGCTAAACACCCACTCTGCCCCCTTCTTCACCTGGTTCCTGTCCTATCTGCCCTATTTTCTGCTGGGCTATCTGCTACGCAAAGTGCCGGTGCGTATGCCCCGCTGGCTGACTATGACGGTGCTGCTCAGTAGTATCGCGGCCACAGCCTGGGGCTTTTATGCGCTGGCCATCACCCACGACCGGCAAACCGCTGCGTACTTTTATGACTACCTGAGTATTACCGTCATCCCCATGTCCATCGCGCTGATTCTATTGCTGCGTGACTGGAACCAGCCCTTGATCAACTCGCGGATCAGTGCCCATCTGGCGGAGCTGACCTTGGGGGTGTATTTGATCCACCCCTGGCTGATCGACCTGATGTACCGCTATCTGTTCACGGCGCTGGATTTCAATGCACTGTGGTCGATTCCGGTGCTGGCGGCCGCCATCTATGGTCTATCCCTGTTGCTGACGGCGGGCTTGAAAGCCATGCCGGTGTTGCGGGCGACGGTCTAGGATTAAGGACGAAACGGCGCATCATCAATAGGTGAAGCCTCTCCGGTCAGGTGCGCGGCCAGAATCGCTGCACTGCCACACGCCAAGGTAAAGCCCAATGCGCCGTGGCCTGCGTTCACCCACAAACGACCGGCCAGCGTGCTGGCCCCTACAATAGGCTTGCCCGAAGGTGTTGCAGGGCGCAAGCCTGCCCAAGTCTGTGCCTGTTCCAACGGCAAAGCGGGAAACAGATCCTTCACCTGCTGCTTCAAGGCCGCCATACGATCGGCCGGAATATCCAACCCATCAAAGCCGATATCCACCATGGCAGCCATACGCAGCACCTCGCCCAAGCGGGCATACACGATGCGCTGTTCGTAATCCGTCACGCTGATGGCGGGCACGGCTTGATTCAAGCCTTCCAACGGCAGGCTCAAGCTATAGCCCTTTAGCGGGTAGATCAGAGGGCGGCCACCCAATTGGCGCAACAAAGGCACCGTGCCCATACCGCTGGCAACAACAAACTGATCGGCCTGGATCTCACCTTCTGCGGTTTGCACAGCGCGGATATCGCGCCCTTCCCTCACAAAGCGCTGCACCGGCGTATTGAGTTTGAGCTGGTAATCGCGGTCATTTTGCATGCGCTCATGCAAGGCCACAGAGAACAGATAAGCATCCCCTGCCTCTTCGCTAGGGGTGTAAATCGCACCCTGCAAGCGCGAGCCCAACGTCTGCAAAGAAGGCTCCAGCTCCAACACTTGAGCCGCTTCCAGCACTTGCTGCGAGGAGCCCATATCCGCCTGCAATTGCGCCTGCTCACGGGCATGCTGAAACGGGCCGGGGCTGCGAAACACAATCAACTTGCCATTGTTTTGATGGGCAAATTCCAGATTGAAGCGCTCTTGCCAGTCGTGCAAAATGTCGCGGCTCAGGTAGGACAAGGTCAGCATCTGCGCGGTGGTACGGCGCACCACATCACCCCGGCAGGCTTTCAGAAAATGCAGCAGCCAGCGCCATTGTTGCGGACTCAGCGCAGGCTTAAAACGCAACGGCGAGTCGTTCTTCAATAACCAGCGAGGCAAATCCTTGAATACGCCAGGATCAGCCAGGGGGGCCACGTAGCTGTAGCTCAGTTGTCCACCATTGGCAAAGCTGGTCTGTCCGGCCACTTGTGAACCCGCCTCCAGTACCGTGACCTTCACCCCTTTCTGGCGCAACATGAACGCGGTACTCATTCCAATGACACCGGCGCCGATAATACATACATGCATGAACATACCCCCAATAACTGGCCTCTATTGTCTTGGGGGGTGCTACAGAGCGCCAATGAATAGTTGGCGCTCTCCATAACCCTGGGTTATGGAGTCAAGATTCCGCTCAGTCCGGGAAACGACATTCCAGCAGAGCCTGCCGGATGTGGTCCAGCACCCGCTCACGCGAGCCAGAACCCGCATCATCATGGGCCGTCAAAATACTGACTGGGATAGGCAACGGCTCGGGCAAGCGGTGTATGGCCAGGCCCCGACCTTGCATGGCGCGGGCAGTGACCAGGTCCACCAGGGCCTCACCCACCTGCTGCACAACCAGGTTGCACGCCACGTAATGGGTCTGTACACGCATAAAGGGGGCCACATCGGGGGCATAGCGTTGCAGCAGATCCTCAACCATCGCGCCCACAGGATCATTAGCGTCTAAAGCGATAAAAGCGCGCTCGGCCATCTCCTCCCAATGACGCAAAGGAGCAACACCCGGCAAGGTCACGTGCACCAGTTCGGTATCGGCCAGAACCTGTTGTTGCACGCCCGAGGACTCGCCCTGATCAAAACTGATCACCATATCCAGGTCGCGCGTTTCCAGGGCTTGTAATAACTCCCCACTGTGATGGGTACGCAACTCGAAACTCATGGCCGGGTGGGACTGGCGACAACGGCTCAAGGCCACCGGCAATAGCTCCAATCCGAAAGCCGGGCTGCTGCCGATACGCCACAGGCCTTCATGATGAGAGCGCAGATTGCGCGCCAGTCGGCTGACGTCATCCAGATTCTGATGTAGACGCGCAACGTAGGGTGCCAGAATGCTGGCCTCACGCGTGGGGATCAGGCGGCCACGTACGCGATCGAACAACTTAAAACCCAGCTGCATTTCTGCCGTCGCCAACATTTTGCTGGCCGCAGGCTGAGAGATATGCAGCAACTGTGCGGCCTGCGTCAAAGAGCCACCGCGGCAGATCGCATCAAAAATTTCTACATGCCGCCACCGCATCAATTGCCCCCTCTGGTGCGTGCTGAGTTGAAAAACACCTATTATGCGGCAAGTCAGCCTGTGAAGCGGTTTGCCCAGAGTCTTGCCCATACAGGAGACATCACACGACGGCCACGCCGCCAGAACAATCCTTTTCAGCCACTCAGGCCAGACGGTTTCAACCCATCCCATCCTGGTACAAAACGCCTCAGCCCTTCATGCTTACTTGGTATCCTATACCCCTTTCAGAGTTTTGCCGTGCGCCAGACGCCGGACGAGTTTATGGCTGCTACCCCCTACAAAAAACGCGAACCCAATATCCGTGAACAAGTCTATGGCATGCTTCGCCAGGACATTGCACTGGGCAAGATCAGCTTTGAGGTCAGGTTGGTTGATAATGAAATTGCAGCCAGCCTGAACGTGTCGCGCATGCCCGTGCGCGAAGCCCTGTTGCAGCTTAAAAACGAGGGCGTGCTCGAGAGCACCTCGCGCGGCTTTGTCCTGAAGATCTACACCCCACAAGATATTGAAGACATCTTCTCGGTACGTTTGCTATTGGAGCCTTCCGCCGCACACCTTGCCTGTCAGCATCAAAGTGCAGTGGGCTTGCGTGCCATGGGGCAGGCGGTGGCGCGCATTGAAGCCACGCATCAGCAAGGGGATCCTCTGGACAACATTCAGGCCAACTGGTCGTTTCGTAGTGCCTGGATCAATATGGTGCCCAACAAGCAGCTCATCGATACCATGGAGCGTTTGCATGACCGGGCCGATCAAGCCCGTATCGCCTGCCTGCAAGACCCGCTTTTCCGTCGAGAAACCTTGCAACGCGCTCAAGGCATCTACCAGGCTTTTGAGCAGGGCCAGCCTGAACAGGCCGCGCAAAAAATTCATGAAAATCTGGTGATCTGCAGCTCCGCCTATTGCATCAAACAAGCCGAACTGCTGTCCCACTAGCGCATGGCCAGCCCCTGGCCCGGCCTCCTGAAGTAACAAGCCATTACAGAACCCGCTTTCAAAAATAACTATTATTCATAACGGTTAGTTTAAATCTGCTTTTGGAGTATTAAATGAAGTTTATTTCCGCTGCCCTGCTTACCCTGAGCCTTGCCGCCCCCGTCTACGCCGCCAACGCCGATCTGTATGAACAGATCTGGGCTGGCCAAGCCGAGCAAGTCATTACGGCGATGCAACAAGACAAAGCCCTGGTCAATGCCAAGCTGGACGGCTATACCCCATTGCATCTGGTCAGCATGAACGGCAACAAAGAAATCGCCCGCTTCCTCCTGGACAATGGTGCCGATGTTAACGCCCGCGATTTTGAAGGCTATTCGCCACTGGTGCGTGCCAATGCAAATGGCAACAAGGAAATCTCGGCCATGTTGATCGAACGCGGCGCCAAAGAGTTGCGTCCCTGATTCTGGGGCCGGGCATCAATGAAACAAGCCGGCATGGCCGGCTTGTCTGCAACACCTCTGACGGCAGGCCCGTCACCTAAAACAGAATTAATCCAACGTAATCTGCAAAGACTGGATCATCGGGCCCATCGCCGTCGCATCGCTCTCGATCAACTCAGCAAACGCTTGTGGTGTCGAGGGCTGAATCTCAATACCAAAGTCCACAAACTTCTGCACGACTTCCGGCGCATTGAGCACAGCCGTCAACTGCTCGGTTAAGCGTGTCACCTCATCGGCAGGGGTGCCTGCCTTGGCCGAGATACCCCACCAGATCGTAAAAGCCACATTGGGAATACCGCTTTCAGCAAGGGTGGGCGTATCAGGACGCAACGGGCTACGTTCTGTCGTGGCAGCGGCAATCGCGCGCAAACGACCATCCTCCAAAAAGCCACGGCTACCGGTCAATACATCAAAAATAAAGTCGATCTGGCCACTGACCGCATCGATCAAGGCCGGACCTGCGCCCTTGTAAGGCACGTGCACCAGACGGGCGCCAGTTTCTTTGCGCAGCATCTCGCCCAACAGGTGAGTGCCGGTACCCATACCGGGCGAGCCGTATGTCAGCTCTTGCTTCTGGCCGGCGGCAACCAGATCCTGAACGGTCTTGAAAGGGCTGTCTTTGTTGACCAGCAGGAACACAGGAGCCTTGGCGGCCAGCGTCATGGGAATCAGGTCCGTGGCGACATCGTAGTTCAGGCGCTGATACATATGGCGGTTAAGCGAATAGGCACCGCTATCGGCCAGAAACAGCACCGTTCCCAAGGCATTGGGGTTGGCATTTTTCACCACATTCATGGCGACCTGCGCACCGGCACCCGGACGGTTCTCCACAATCACTTTCTGATCGAAGCGTGTTCCCATTTCCTGAGAAATCACACGCGCCAACTGATCAGCCGCACCACCAGGCGGATAAGGAATAACCAGCGTGACATTCTTATTCTGAGCATGAGCCTGTGCACCCAACATGAGCGCGCAACACGTTGCCAACTTAAGCCATACCTTCATTGTTCTATCCCCGTTGCCCCTGTGGGCTTATTCAAAGTCATTGTGAAGCACATCCGCCCAAACACGTGGGCCTGACCTGCTTTTTGCTGATCGACTGTCGTTCTGAAACCTGATCAACCGCCTTGCCTGCCGTACTGCCCTGGCCTGCAAAACGCCCCCTTTTCTGTCCTTGTCCAGCCCTTGGTTTATGCGAAACACCACGACTTGGCGGCCTCATCGACTTCGGGTTTTTCCGGTGAAGGACAGGAATTTCAAAATAATATATTGCAGTATACTGTTTGCCGGATATTAGTAATTTCACCCATGCATATCGGCTTGCCGCCTTGATCGCGCGTTGGCCGGGAGACAGATTGATCATGCACGCCCATTCCATTCCTGCTTCTGAATTGCCACTGTTTTCAATACCTGCCACGCAGCGCACGGTGCCCGCCTTGTTGCGCCTGCGCGCAGAGCGCATGGGTGATACGCCGCTGTTCTCAGACCGACACATCCACTACACCGGCCAGCAAACCTTGCAGGCGGCCGCCGCCAGTGCAAGCCGCCTGAGCCGTGCCGGTATCAAGCGTGGCGACCGTGTTGCCCTGCTGTGTACCAACCGTCACGAGTTCCTGGACATGGTGCTGGGTTGCGGCTGGCTGGGCGCGATTGTGGTCCCTATCAATACCGCCTCGCGCGGCGCGCAGTTGCAGCACATCCTGTGCAATAGCCAGGCCAGCTTGCTGGTGGTGGAAACCGATCTGACACCACTGCTGGCCGATGTGGACCTTGCCGCCACCGCCGTCCAGCAAGCCTGGCTGATTCAAGGCCAGGAAGTGGCACAAACCCTGGCTGTACCCACCTGCGATCTACCTGCTTTGGGCGATTACTGCGAGCCTGCCGACATAGGCCCTGGCGATACGCTGGCCATTCTGTATACCTCCGGAACTTCAGGCCCTTCCAAAGGCGTTCAGTGCCCACACGCCCAGTTCTACTGGTGGGGTATTTACACCGCCAGCAAGTTGGACATGAAACCCGATGATGTGCTGTACACCTGCCTGCCCATGTTCCACACCAATGCCCTGAACACCTTTTTCCAGGCCCTGGTCAGCGACGCCTGCATGGTGGTGGATAAACGTTTCTCCGCCAGCCGTTTCTTCGACAATCTGTGCGAAACCGGCGCGACGATTACCTATCTGCTGGGCGCCATGGTGCCTATCTTGCTGTCCAAACCAGCAACAGCGGCAGAAAAGCGGCACAAGACACGCATTGCCCTGGGCCCAGGCGTTCCCGAACAGTTTCATAGCCAGTTTCTGGAGCGCTGCCACATGCATCTACTGGATGGTTTTGGCTCTACCGAAACCAACTATGTGATGGGCCGTGGCATTCAGGAACAGCGTAATGGCTATATGGGCCGAGTGTCTGAGGGCTTTGAAGCCCTGGTGGTGGACGAGAACGACAACCCACTGCCAGATGGTGAGGTGGGCGAGCTGTTGTTGCGCGCCGATGAGCCTTACGCTTTTGCCTTGGGTTACTACGGTCAACCCGACAAGACCGTGGAGACCTGGAAAAATCTGTGGTTCCACACGGGCGACCGCGTGGTACGCGATGCCGATGGCTACTACCGCTTTGTAGACCGTCTGAAAGACATGATTCGCCGTCGTGGTGAGAACATTTCCTCCTACGAAGTCGAACAGGCTTTGGCCAGCCATCCCGCTGTCCATACGGTTGCCGTCTATGCCGCCAAGTCCGAGCTGGCCGAGGATGAAGTCATGGCCATGATTGTGCTGCGCCCGGATTGCATGGTCAGTTGCGAGGAGCTGCTGCAGCATTGCGAGCGCCGTCTGCCCTACTTTGCGGTGCCGCGCTTTATTGAGTTTGCCCAAGTCTTGCCCACCACGGAAAATGGCAAGATTCAAAAGTTTGCCCTGCGTGATCGCGGCATTGGCCCCGATACCTGGGATAGAGAAAAAGCAGGCTATCAGGTTCGCCGCTGATTGCTGCCACAGGAATTCGATATGACGCCTAGTTTCAATCTGGACACGGTGCGCCTGCTGGGCGCAACCGAGGTCACTTACACCCGGCGTGGTCAGCTTGGCACGTCCGAGCTGCTGGCCCAGGCTTTCAAGCAGTCTCTTGCCGCAGCAGGTCTGAAGGCCAGCGATATTGATGGTCTGGGGGTGGCCTCCTTCACCCATGCACCGGATCGGGCTATTGATCTGGCCTGGAAGCTGGGCTTGAAGGTGGGCTGGATTATGGATGACAGCAATGGCGGTGCCAGCGGTCTGAATATTCTGCAGCACGCGATTCGCGCGGTTCAGGCGGGTGATGCTCGCTGTATTGCGATTGTGGCCGGGGATCATTTTCAGGCCAAGGACTTCCAGCAACTGGTCGAGAACTATAACCAGACAACTTACGATCATTTACGGCCGTTAGGCGCAGGCAGTCCGAATCATCGCTTTGCCATGCTAACCGCCAATCAAATGCGCAAGCTGGGTTTGGAACGGGCGGATTATGCCGCCTTGGTGATGCGCCAGCGCTTGTGGGCCAGCATGAATCCTGCCGCGGTGTATCGCAGCCCCATGAGTCTGGATGAATACTTGAATGCGCCTCAAGTGGCCGATCCTTTGACGCGGCTCGATTGTGTGCCGGTGGTAGATGGGGCCAATGCCTTGATTGTGATGCGCGCGGATCATCCGGCGGCGCACAATCAGCCAGCAATTACGGTGAAAGCATTACGCAGTGCTCACAATATTGATGATCAGCAGGGCGATGGTTTGAGCACAGGTTTGGCGACTTTGGCCCCGGCTTTATGGGCGGAATCGGGATTGAGTCCGGCGCAGATGGATGTCGTCAGTATTTATGACGATTACCCGGTCATGGTCCTGGCGCAGTTGCAGGATTTGGGGTTTTTTCAGGCGGATGACGCAAAGCAGTTTATTCACGAGTCGATTGCAACGGGGCGCCTGCCTTTGAATACGTCTGGCGGGCAGTTGTCGGCCGGGCAGGCCGGGGCGGCATGCAACTTGCATGGTTTGGTGGAGGTAATGCGTCAGTTAAGCGCTCAGGCTGGGGAGCGTCAGGTGGCGCAGGCCCGTTATGGTTTGGTCACGGGCTACGGCATGGTGGAGTATCGCTATGGCATGTGTTCGACAGCTCTTGTTTTGGAGGCCTTGTGATGGGTCCTTCTGTGTTTCGTTGTGTTCAGTGTGATCATCGGGTATTCCCAGAGCGGTTCTTGTGTCCGACGTGTCATGGGGATGAGTTTGAGGCTGAGGAGTGCTCGTCTGGGATGGTGACGGAACTGACGCGTAGTGCCTCCTCTGGTGAAGGGGCTGAGAGGTATATGCTGGCAACGGTTGCCAGCGATGCGGGGCCGATGTTGATTGCTCGTGTGCTGGATGAAACCGTGCAGCGGGGAGATAAGGTCGCTTTGGTTTTGCGGGATGGCGGGATTTATGCTGAGCCTGGGCGCAAATAAAAGTCTTTTTTCTTGCGAGTTTGGTTTTTAATGCTTGGCTAGCTGGGAATTAGGCTCTTGCACTCTGCTTTTGCACACAAAAATGATGGCTCAGAACTCAGGGTCAACAACTGACCGGCAATCATAGGCCCGAACACAAAATTTCCGACACTCTCGTCCAAAGGTCAGGATCATCAACTGCCCGGTGATAAAGAGGGTGACTATAAAACGCTGATCGAGGGGCGGTGCCGGTGTCGGGGCTGGCAACTTGCCGGCGCTGCACGCCGATGCCCTGGTCAGATAATCGCTACGGGCGCACCTTGAACTCGTTCGGTGATTGGTCCCCCGGACCAATCACAAGCGCCGGACTCGAACAGCAAGGTGCTTGCATCCCTACGCAATGATCTGCCTGCGGCAAGTCACCTGATCCGCCCCCACACCGGCACCGCCCCTCGATCAGCTCACAGCATCTTTTATCGGGCGATTGTTAATTGGGTTTTCCAGGGTCAGAGTTTGCGTCTCGAACGAGATATTTGCTATCCAGCACTGGCGGTCTAACTGACTTTTTTGAAAAATCAGGATGACAACTCTCGGCGATCTTATGCGTCTGCCTTGTCCAACTGGGTCGTACGACAAGCGGGTTCAAAACGGGCGCACGGCTTGCCTTGGCTCTCAACACTATCTTGGTTTAGCACGGCCCAAACCCATGAAGCCAGCCCACGCCCCCCCAAAAGTCTGCAAGAAGCTGAAAGGCGGCTTGGCAATGAAATAAGGCTCCCACATCAACCGCTTTTAAGCAGGCAGAGATACGGCCAGAACGGATCTATGCTATCGCGCACAAAAAAACCCTCGCCGCGCCTTTGGCTTGCTGCCCCCCAAGGGGGTGCTTTTTGTCTTGGGGCGGCCCGGCGACAAAACAAGCCCCCTCGCTGCGCCTTTGGCTTGCTTCCCCCCAAGGGGGTGCTTTTTGTCTTGGGGCGGCCCGGCGACAAAAAAACCTGAGTTCGGCGTTTGCCAAACTCAGGTTTTTCGTTTTTGCCCGGAGAGCCTGTTCGAGACTCTGGTTTTCTGTGTGGGACAACATCGCTGTTGCCCCTCTTTTCAGCGGCCTGTTCGGTCTTAGCCGATCAGGCCTGGCAGACCCACGGCAATCCAGGGGACAAACAGGACCAGGGCCAGGATGCCGATTTCTATGACCAGGAAGGGCACGGCGGCACTGTAGATCTGAGGCAAACGGATAGATGGAGGGGCCACGCTTTGCATCACTATCAGCAACAGGCCAAAGGGTGGCGTCAGCAAGCCGATTTCCAGTGCGATCAAAATCATCACGCCCAGCCAGACGGTATCCACGCCAGCAGCCAGAGCCAGAGGCATGAAAAACGGCAAGGCAATCATCATCATGGAGATTTGATCCAACACCATGCCCATGACTATCAGCACCAGCAACATGCACACCACCAGCACGAAGGGCGACAGGTTGTAGTCTTTGATCATGCCCAAAAAGCCTGCGCTGGCTCCAGAGAAGCTGAGCAATTGAGCAAACGTGGTTGATGCAGCCAGAATGAACAGAATCACAACCGAGACTTTGGCGGTTTCGATCAGGCTTTTCCACAGGGCTTTCAGGGTCAGAGCGCGGTAGGCAATGGTTGCCAGCACCGAGGCCACGACACCAATCGCAGCCGACTCGGTGGGCGATGCCCAACCGACCAGCATCGAGCCGACGACCGCAACAAAAATACCCAACAATGGCAAGACGTTAAACACAAAGGGCTTCCACAAGACCCAACCTTTCAGGCGAATGGCCGGATCTTCGTCGCTCATGGGGGCATCCTGTGGGCGCAGGCGGCTACGTACCACGACGTAGGCCAGGAAGCCGGCTGCCATCAAGATGCCCGGCAAGATACCGCCGATCAACAGTCGTTCGATGGAGATACCAGCCAGACTCCCCAGCATGACGGCCAGAGCCGAAGGAGGGATCAGCATGGCAATACCGCCTACCGCCATGATGGGGCCCATGGCCATGGTGGGGTGATAACCGCGACGCAGCATTTCTGGCAGCATCACGCCGCCCATCATGGCCGTGTTGGCAATGGACGAGCCCGACAACGTCGCAAAGGTTGTCCCCCCCAGGATACTGACGATAGACAGTTTGCCCGGCACGCGCGAGATCATGCGCTCGATGGAGTCAATGGCCTTGAAGGCCAGCCCGGTGTGAAACAACACCTCGCCCATCAAGACGAATAAAGGAATGGGGGTTAAGGAAAAGCTGCCAATGGAGGCGGTGGTGTTGCGCGCCCATTGTGCCAAACCTGCCGCTTCACCCAGAAACAGCCAAGCCCCCAACAGGTTGACGGACAGAAAGGCAAAAACGACGGGTGTGCCGATCGCCATCAAGACAAAGAGCGATCCTAGCAACAGGATCAATGCCATGTGCCATTCCATGTTCAGGCTCCTTGCTCAACGGGACGGGAAATCAGGCGGCGCAGAAACTCCAGCGCCAACATGGATGCACCAAACAACAAAGGCAGATTCAGCCACCATTCTGGAAAGACCAGGGCTTTAAAGACCAGGGCCCCTTGCTCGTACGAGTCCAGGGCAACGACCGCGCATTGCCAGGCCAAAATGCCACAGACGGTCAGCCCCAACAGGTTAGAGAGCAGGTCCAGGCCACGCTGCATGGGCAGGGGCAAGTTGTTAAACAGCACATCGATACGAATATGGCCGCCCAGGTACAGCACCCACGGTGCTGCCACGAAGGTGGCAATGATCAACATGTATTCGGTTATTTCCACGCTGGTGGACAGCGCGTCGTAGCCCAGGTTGCGCAGCACCACATCCGCGCACACCAGCAGGCTCATCAGCCCAAAGGTCAGGGCCGCGACGGCGCCACAAGTATTCATTAACAGGGCGTACGGACGCCCCCAGGTCGGGTTGGAAGGCGAGCCTTCCGAGGCAGTGGCAGCAGACATCGCGTCTTCTCCGCAGATCAAGGTCACTGAAAGGGCGGACATCTAGCCACCCATATGGCACCATCAAAAAGTGGACACTGTCCCCAAGGGCACAATGTCCACTCTCAAACTAAATCATCAATAAACTGGCTTAAGGCTGATAGCCACCAAACAATTCACGCAATTGCGCCGCATATTTGGGACTGGATTTGTCGATACCGGCCCAGCCTGCTTCGTAGGCTTTGGTGCGCAAGGCACGAGCGGCCTCAGGTTCCAGTACCAGCGCTTGCACACCGGCTTGTTCGGTCGCCGCTTTTTCTTCGATTGCCATCTGGTGTTCAGTCACGTTCTGCGACTCCATCCACTCGATCTGCTTGCGCATGAAGGCTTTCTGGTCTTCGTCCAGTTTTTCCCAGCTCTTTTGGTTCATGAAAAAACCCACTTCCACGTTGTAGAAGCCTGGCTCTACACGGTATTTGGTCTTTTCATGCCAGCCCATTTCCATCACGCCCACAGAAGGCCAGCCATAGCCGTCCACGACACCACGCTCCAGCGCGGTGTAGACCTCGCCCGGTGGAATCTGCAGCGGGGTTGCGCCAATTTCGCGAAAGAAGGACAGGTACACCGGCACACCGCGCAGCTTGAAGCCCGACAGGTCAGCCGAGGTCACGGGCTTGTTGGTGTAGATGTGGTATTGCAAACCGTCCGTCGTACGAGCCAGCCAAGTGATGTTGGCTTTCTCGCGGTGAATCTTGTCCATCAGCTCGTAGCCGCCGTTCTGGCGCAGCTCGCTCATGGGTTTTTCTGTCAGCGTCAAGGCCAGTGCCTCTGGCACCAGATTGGCATGAAAGACGGCGGTGGTATTGGCGAAATCAATCACGCCAGAACGCAGCGCATTGCCGACCTCGAAAGGCGGAATGGCCTCTGGGCCGCCAATGACATTGATCTGCACCAACCCCTTGCCTTCTGCGTTGACCTTGTCAACGAACTGCTTGAAGCGCTTGGTAAAGAAGGTGTCCATCGTAAAGACAGATACCGCTTTCAGCGTAACTTCCGCTGCCTGAGCGCCAGCCATTCCCAATGCCAGCAAGGCTGCTGCCACTACTCGAGTTGTTTTATGCACCATGACGGAAGTTCCGCAGAAATGTGTGTAATGAAATTTTAGTTTAGATATAAATATATCAATAATCAATTATTTATGAGTCGGGGTTTTCACTAAGCCCCCTAAGGGCTTCATAGGGTGCGCCCCCTCATTGCACCTCAATCCTGTGGGTGGGCAGCCTGCGGTATCATCACAAACTTGACGTTTTATTGCTTAATAGGGATGACTCATGACATTTTCCGCTGTGCTGTTTGATTGTGACGGTGTGCTGGTGGACAGCGAACCCATCACGGTTCGCGTGCTGCGGGACATGCTGCAAGAAGAAGGCTGGGTCATGACCTACGAGCAATGCTATGACTGGTTCATTGGCAAAGCGCTGCCCGACGAACTACCCACCGTGCGCAAGATGACCGGTAAAGATCTGGATATGGAATGGGTAATGGCCTTTCGCATGCGCCGCAACCATGCACTGAGCAATGAAGTCATGGCCATTCCCGGTATTCAGGACACGCTGGACGCGATCTTGCGCGACAAGCCCGGCATGATTGCCTGTGCGTCCGGCGCCGACCGCGGCAAGCTGGCACTGCAACTGGGCCAGACTGGCCTGCTGGATTACTTTGGCACCCATATCTATAGCGGTGCAGAGACGCCCCGCAACAAACCCTACCCGGATGTCTATCTGGCCGCCGCGCATGGCTTGGGTGTCGACCCCAAGGAATGTCTGGTTGTGGAAGACAGCGTCACGGGCGCAACGGCTGGCTTGGCTGCCGGGGCCACCGTCTTGGGCTATTGCCCGGTCCCCGACAAGCAAGAGGACTTGCGCCGTCTTGGTGTGCGTGACACCTTCCGCCGCATGGATGAATTACCCACGTTGATCGCCAAGCTGGAGCAGGAACGCGTACAAGGCTGATTCATAGCCAGACAATAGAAAAGGCGCTGTGTTTTGAGCAGTTTCTTCAAAAGAGGGAGATCCAACCTTTTGGAACTGCTCAAAACACAGCGCCTTATTTGCCGCCAGACCGCCTTAAGACTCGGTGCTGCCAATAAAAAGCCCCCTCGGACGGCAGCAAACCGAAAGGCGTAGTATGGGGCCTTTTTTCTGTTGCTTAGTCTTCCAGATGGAAGGTGTGCAAAATTCTATGCAGCACGGGCGCAATAATCAGCCCGAACGCTGCGGCCAACACCAGGCTGACATACGCCCCATATATGGCAAAAAACACTTTGCCAGCCCATGTTTCAGGCAAGGCCATCGGCCCCAACCCACCGACCATCATGGCCGCATTCAAGGCCGCATCGTGCCAATGTACGTTCTCTTCAAACCACATATGGCCCAATACCCCCAGCATCAGGGAAAAGACCACAAACACGATGCCGATCGAGGCATGCGCCAACAGGCGCTTGGCAAACTGCCAACGCGAAATCAAGGGCTGATCACGTGACTCGTACATGTCATTAAAGCGTATTGGCCTGAACAGTTAAAGAAGCTAACCATTGGCTAACTTGCAAGGACAAGGCATCGGTAGCCTGCCCAAATGCTTCAACCACCTGTGGCACGGCCGTGCCGTCAACTTCTTGTTGAGCGACAAAGCGGCGGGTCTGAATCAACTGGCCCGAGCGCTGATCACGCACTAAAGCATCAAACTGAATCCGTACCCGTGGAACGCCCTGGATATACTCCACCTGAAAGGCGCCCAGCGTCCCGCCAAGCTCCACATCAGCAATGACGGATTCGCTGTCCAGCACCACCGCCCGGAATTGAGCCGCATCACGTAAACCATCGGCCAGACGGTTACGCAACAGGGCGGGTGCATCGTCACCCCAACGTACGCCTTTATACGCGCTGAGCTCATTACCTTGAGGCAGCACCGTGATGCGCGAACTGGCCAGCAGGCGCTCGGCGTGAGGCCGGTTCACCTGAATGATTAAACTTCTATGCGAAGCAGGTGCAGACTGCGCCTTCAAGGCCGTTGCCGGAAGCTGATAATAAGTCAGGGACTCCGCCTGAGGCAGAACAGAACAAGCGGCAGACAGGGCAGCCAGACCCACTAGCGACACCTGTAAAAAACGACGCACAACAGTGGGCATCATGGTGTGAACTCCTGTAATTTGTCGCGACCCAAAAGATAGCCGGCCGGATTATCTTCCAGACGGGAGGTGACGGCGCGGAAACCGGCCAGCACCTGACGCAATTCTCGCAATGCCGGTTCGATCTCGGTCAAACCCTGAGCGCCCCGGCCAATAGCTGCCGAATTCTGCTCCAGCAGCGTGTTCAAGCTTTGCGTGGCACGGCTGAAATCTTCCATGGATTTCTGGATGGCATTCATGGCCTGCGTACCCTGACGGTCTACCAGACCTTGTGTAGAAGACAGCAAGGTGGTGGCTTGCTGGCTGGCCTGGGACAGCTCCTTCACCAAGGCTGGCACGCCTTCGCTGGCGGTCGAAAGCTGGCCCATCAAGGCTTCCAGCTTTTGCAAACTGGCCGACAGGGATTGGGAGTTCTCGGACGACAGGAACGTATTGGCGTTATCGAGCAACTTGGAAATTTGCGTCATCAGCTCCTCGCCACCTGCCATCAATTGGGCCAGCGGGGACGGCGAGGCCACAATCATGGGCAGGCCATCGTCGGGCGCTTCCAGCAAGGGGCTGTTCGGTGTGCCGCCGCTAAGCTCGATCACGGACTGGCCGGTGATACCAGCCAGTGCCAGGCGAGCTTGCGTGTCTTCATGAATCGGGATGGAAGCCTGAATCGCCACTTGCGCTCGCACACGCTGCAAGTCATTCGGGTCCAGGCGCAGCAAGCGCACTTCACCGACACGCAAGCCGTTGTATTGCACGGCGCTGCCACGAGACAGACCACGCACACCTTCCAGAAAGACAATATCGTAATCACGGGTCTCGGCATCTTGCCCCGACTTGGCCAGCCAAAGCGAGAACAGGACAGCGGCCGCCGCCACTACCAAGGTAAAGACCCCGATCAATACATGATGGGCACGCGGTTCCATTAATTATGCTCCTGACGACGGTTTTGGGCCTGTTGGGCGGCCCGTCCCCGTGGACCGTGGAAGTACTCCCGGATCCAGTCGTTATCAACTTGCTCTACGCGGGCCAGTGTGTCGTTGACCAGCACGCGCTTTTGCGCCAGCACGGCCACCCGATCACAAATGGTGTAGAGCGTATCCAGATCGTGTGTCACCAAAAACACGGTCAATCCCAGCGCATCGCGCAAGGTCAAAATAAGCTGGTCAAAATCCCCCGCACCCACCGGGTCCAGCCCGGCAGTGGGTTCATCCAGAAACAGGATTTCCGGATCCAGCGCCAGCGCACGTGCCAGGGCAGCACGCTTGATCATGCCACCGGACAATTCTGCTGGGTATTTGGTAGCCGCATTGGCCGGTAAACCTGCCAAGGCCATTTTCATGGCGGCAATATGTTCAGCGGCAGCGCGAGACAGGCCAATATGCTCGATCAGAGGCATGGCAATGTTCTCCACCACCGTCAGCGAGGAGAACAACGCGCCTTGCTGGAACAGCACGCCCAAACGGCGCTCCAGCCGCGAACGATCCTCGGGCGACAGGGTGCCGATTTCCTGATCAAAAATGCGTACCGTGCCGCCGGTGGGTGGGCGCAGTCCCAGAATGGAGCGCAGCAGCACGGACTTGCCTGTGCCGGAACCACCCACCACGCCCACAATCTCGCCGGGATACACATCCATATCCAGATGCTCATGCACGACATGATCGCCAAAGCGATTGTCCAGATCACGTACTTGAATAATGGGACGAGCGGCTGCCTCTACCATCCCATCTCCATGAAGAACAACGCGGCCAGCGCATCAATCAAGATCACGATGAAGATGGACTGCACCACGGCTGAAGTCGTGTGCTCCCCCACGGACTGGGCGCTGCCGGTCACTTTAAAGCCTTCCTGGCAACCGATCACGGCAATCAAAAAGGCAAAAATCGGAGCCTTGGCCATGCCCAGCACAAAGTGCCGCAAATCAATATCCTGATTGAAGATATTGATGAACATGGTGGGCGAGATATCCAGAATCAGGGCGCAGACCAAGCCGCCGCCGAAGATCCCGGCCACCATGCCCACAAAGGTCAAGATAGGCATAGCCAATAGCATGGCCAATACGCGCGGAATGACCAGAATCAGCATGGGATTCAAGCCCTGAGCGCGTAAAGCATCAATTTCTTCGTTCGCTTTCATGGAGCCGATCTGCGCGGTAAAGGCACTGGCGGTGCGGCCTGCCATCAAGATGGCCGTCAACAGCACAGCAAACTCACGCAAAAAGGAAAAACCAACCAGATTTACGGTGTAAATGGTGGCGCCAAAATCCGCCAGCACCGTCGCTCCCAGAAATGCGATCACCGCCCCCACCAGGAACGTCAGCAAGGCCACAATAGGTACGGCGTTAAAGGCGGTCTCTTCCAACTGCGCCACAATCGAGGTGACGCGCCACTGGCTGGGCCGCAGCATATTCAGGATGAGCGTTTCCAGCGTCAGGCCAATAAAACCCAAAAGCTCACGCATATTGCGCGTGATGTGGATCATGGACAGGCCCACGCGCTCGAGCAGATCCGTCATCCCCCAACGCGCCGCAGTCACGTGCTCCTCATCCATGCGGCTCATTGCCTTGGCAACGGTTTGCAATAATTGATGGCGCTCTTTGGACAAGCCTTGAGCACTGTCCAAGGCCGTTTGCACACGCTCGGCACCCAGCCATTCGCACAGGACTTGAGCACCTGTTGTGTCCAGGGACTTCAATTGGCTGAAATCCAAAGACCAACGGCCCTGCTTGTCACTTATCGAGCGCAAACTACTTTGCAGCGCTTCATAGTGACGCAAGGACCAATCGCCTAGCAATTGCAGCTGACCAGGGGAGTCTGTACGAACATACAGAGGCACGGACGTATTCATGCGCATAGTCTAATGGATTTGCTCTGACAGCTTCCATAGCGCCGACTACTTTTTCATGCTTTGTGGACAATTAAGCGGGCTGTAAGCAAGTCAAACAATCCGGCAACATTTCCGCTATATAAATACGCCCGTCCAAGCCGACGGACAGCCCGTGTCCGTAGACACCTTGCACCCGGCAACGTCCTACTAATGTGCCCGAATCCGGGTCGAACAAAGACAAGCTGGCCGTTTGATCGCTAACCAACACCGAACCGTCAGTTTGCACAGCCACCGCCATGGGTTTGTGCAGGGGGCGCAATTCACCCAGATAACGGCCTTGGACATCCAGATGCTGGACACGGTTGTTTTCGCGGTCGGCTACCCAGATCGAACCATCAGCAGCACACGCGAGCATATGAGGCGTGCTGAACTGCAAAGGGCCTGGGCCAGGCGCGCCCAACGCAGCCAGCCATTGGCGCTGCGGATCAAAGCGATGCACCACGGTATTGCCGTAGCCATCACTTACCCACAAGCCGCCATCACCACATTCAACGGCGTGCGTGGGATGGTTGAACGGCTCTTGCCAACAGGGCTGTCCAGGCGTGCCCAAACGCCATTGCTCATGGCCTTGGGGGCCCAAAGCCAAGACCTGATGTCCATCCAGATCCGTCACCAGCACCCCGCCTTGCGGACGGGCACTGATATGGTGCGGGCACAGCATGTCATCCAAAGACCAGCGCGCTGACACTTGACCATCCGGTGCCAGTACCAAGACACAGGCCGGACGACGCAGCAAGGCAGCGATACGCCCGTCTGTCAGCACCGCCACACTGGTGATGCCGCTGATATCAGCCTGAGTCCAGGCGCGCTCTACTTTGTAGCGTTGCGAACCCAAGATCACATAAGCAAGTGCCATCTTCCGCCTCCCTTACATGGCGTTAGGCAAGACCAGGACAATTTGCGGGAATATCGTCACCAGGACGGTCGCCAGAACCAGCAGCAGAAAAAACGGGAGCGCCATGCGTACCAGCTCGAACAGATTGCGCCCGGTAATGCTCTGGATCACAAACAAGTTAAAACCAATAGGCGGAGTAATCTGGGCCATTTCCACGGTCAGGATCAGATAAACACCAAACCAGATGGGATCAATACCGGCGGCAATCACCGCAGGCAGCAAGACCGAAGTGGTCAGCACCACAATGGAAATACCATCCAGAAAGGCGCCCAAAATCACAAAGAACACCGTCAATACAGCAATCAGGGCGTATTGGTTCAGGCCCAAAGAGCCAATCCAGGCCGCCAGATTTGCAGGCAGGCCAGTAAAGCTCATGGCACTGGTCAAATAAGCGGCGCCGATCAGAATGAAGGAAATCATGCACGAGGTGCGCGCCGCACCCAGCAAACTGGCGGTAAAGGTTTTCCAGCTCAGGGAACGACCAAAAGCGGCAATCACCAAAGAACCAATGACACCCAGCACAGCCGCTTCAGTCGCCGTGGCAATGCCCCCGTAAATCGACCCGATCACCGCAATGATCAGCAAAACGACCGGCAACAGCAAGCGCAAGCGTCGTACCTTCTCGCTCAGGCTTAGTTGCTCGGTTGCCGAGGGCACACGATCCGGATGGCGGATAGACCAAAAAGCGATGTAGGCCGAAAACAGGCACATCAGCAAAAGGCCTGGCAGCACACCCGCCACAAACAGTCGAATGATGGAAACTTGTGCGGCCACCGCATACACAATCATCACAATGGAAGGCGGAATCAACAGGCCCAAGGTCCCGGCACCGGCCAGCGAACCGATACTGATCCTGTCGTCATAGCCACGCGCCTTCAGTTCAGGCAAGGAAATACGGCCTATCGTGGCCGCCGTAGCCGCCGACGAACCGCTGACCGCCGCAAAAATACCGCAACCCAAGGTGTTGACGTGTAACAGACGGCCCGGCAAACGCTGTACCCACGGCCCCAGGCCACTGAACATGTCTTCGGCCAGGCGGGTGCGATACAGAATCTCCCCCATCCAGATAAACAGGGGCAAGGCCGTCAAGGCCCAACTGGCCGAGGAGTCCCACGCCTTGGTCGCGAAAATAATGCCTGCAGGCGCATCGGCATACAGAAAAATAGACAAGATACCGCAAGCGATCAGAACCAGCGCCACCCACACGCCACTGGCCAGCAAGGCAAGCAGAACAACAAACAGCACAATTGCCTGAGATAAATCAGCCATGCTCAGTCGCCTCCAATTCTTGACCTTGAACCACGCGCAGCAAGCGCCGCAACAACATCAAGGTCAGCAAGCCCAGACCAATGGGCATCCCCAATTGGGGAATCCACAGCGGCACTGCCACCATGCCTTGCGCCACTTCCTTGTAGATAAAGGACTCATAGACAAAGTGGGCCGTCTCCCAGGTACACCAAGCAGCCAGCACAAGCCCGATCAGCGTTGCCACTAGTTCATAAGGGCGTCGCAAACGCTCCGGGATCACCTGCAGCAACAAGGACACCCGGATATGGTCACCATGCAACATGGCGTAGGGCAGCGCCAGAAAAATCGACGCTGCCATAAACCAGCCAGCAAAATCATCCGACGCGGGGATTTGCGTAGAGAACAGGCGCGCCACGATCTGCGCCGTCACCACCACCCCGATCAAACATAGAAAGAGTGCGGCCAGTGCGCCGCATACTCTGGCCATACGCTCGAGCACAATCATGGACGCACTCCTTGTTTAGGGCTGACGGTAGGTATCAAGCAGCTTCTGACCGTCGGCACCGGCTTTCTTCAACCACTCTTCGGTCATGGTCTGGCCGATCGCCCGCATCTCGCCGGCCAACTTTTCGCTTAACTGGCCTACCACCATGCCCTTATCGGCCATGGTCTGGGTCAGTTTGGACGTTTGCTCGCGCGACATGGCCCAACCGCGTTGTTCGGCGCGTTCACCCGCTTCCAGAACCGCTTTCTGAACATTCTCGGGCAGACGCTGAAAGGCACGCTTGTTAATGATCACAAAGCTTTGTGGAATAAACACCTGGGCATCGTAGTAGTACTTCACATAGTCCCAGGCCTGCGAGTCCACACCCGTGGCGGGCGAGGTCAGCATGGCATCGATAATGCCGGTGGAAAAAGCCTGAGGGACTTCGGGCGTTTGCACAGTGGTCGGCACGGCCCCCATCAAGGAGACCAAACGGCTGGTTGCCGGGCTATAAGCACGGAAACGCACGCCTTCCAGGTCAGACAGTTGTTCCACGGGGTTTTTGGTGTAAATCCCCTGTGGTGGCCAAGGCGAGCCATACACCAGAATGATGCCTTGCTTGTCCAGGCGCTCTGCCAGGAAGGGACGTGTGGCTTTCCAGAGCTTTTCTGACTCATCGAACGACGAAGCCAGCAAGGGCACGCTATCGACTTCAAACAGGGGATCTTCATTACCGATGGCCGCCACCAGCATTTCACCAGCCTGCACCACGCCTTGCTGGACGCCACGCTTGACCTCGGGGCGCTTGAGCAGCACCGAGTTCGACTGCACGTTGATATTCAATTCGCCATTAGTCGCCGCTTTGATATCCGCCGCGAACTCGCGCGCATTTTGCGTCAGGAAATTGCTATCGGGCTGCTCGGTACTCATGTTCCAGTTGGTCGCGGCCTGAGCAGTGCCTGCCAACGCAAAGACGCAGGCAATGGAAAGTAGTTTTTTAATCATGATGTCGCTTCTCCCAAGAATTGAGGTGATGACCGCCTTATGAGCGGCCCGCATTCAGATCCCGTGACTGCAGATCCCACAGCAAAGAAAACTCGGATACATCGTTTGTTGCCACCCCTAAATCCTGCTGCAAGCGGGCAGCCAGGATACGAGCGGCGTCAAGGGTGGTCAGATCAGCCACCAGGTAAGGGTCCAGGCTGCGCTGTTGTACATCCTCGGACGGTAAAGGGGTAGAGAGCTCCGGATCAGGTGTCAGTACGCGCAAGGCCAGCAGGCCATCGGTCTGTTCCAGATAGGCGGCACATTGACGTGCCAACGCTTGTCGCTGAGCCGCTTCTGGCAGACGTACCAGCAACACAACAGCACCTGTGCCAGCACCACCGAGCAACGACACCGCCATTACGCGGCGCTGGGTATTGCTCATACGGGCAAAATTGGTATTAGACCAGTCCGTTTGCTGCTCAAAGGCTTTTTTATATTCCGCCGTCCCAAAAACACGCAAGGACTGCGTGCGATACAAAGCCAGATACTTGCGCCCGGCACCATGGCGCACATAACGACGCGACCATTGAAAACCCGGTATGGCCGCGCGTTCAGCCATGTGCTCGCGCTCATACCATTGATTGAAATCCTGCTCATGCTCAGGGGCGATATCCGTCCAGATAAACAGTTCCCCCGGTGCATCACGATCAGTACGAAAAGTAGCAGACACGAAAGCCTCCCCAAAAAGGTTATTGCACACTCTTTGTGGGAGTGTCCAACGGCTTCTAAGCAGAGTCCAAATGTTTTATTTCCACCTGGGTCGATAGGAAAAAGCGATCAGACAAAGCGAATGGCGCAGTATCTAGATTATCAAGCAAGGTGACAATCCGTACACAGGCACAGTCAAGGGGAAAACCCTCAAAGGCTAAATGGCAAAGACACGCGTGTCTGGCGGGGGTAAAGCCAGTCCAGGATGCTCGGCCGCAAAATGATGCATGCGCTCCAGCGCCACGCCAATCACTGCCTGGGCGGTCTGCGTTAAAGGGTCGGGCCGCCAACTGGCGACCAGGCGCAAGTCGGGCAAGGCATGCTCACACACAATCTCCTGATACAGCCCACTGTCCAACTGACGGCTGACTGCCGCCAAGGGCAAAGTCGCAATGCAAGGTTGAGCTTCAATCAATTGCGTGCTGGCGGCAATCGAAGAGACATAGTGAATCCGTGCCTGATCCACCGGCAAGGGTTCGAGCAATTGCACCAAGGCCAGATGCGGCTGGGAGCCACGGGGAAACGTCACCAAAGGCCAACGCTGCACCAGTTCCTGCAAGCCGCTACGTACCGGCATGGATTCATCAGCCATGCACACCCAGCCCATGCGCATGGAGCCCATTGGCAGGTTGCGTATGCCATCCCCCATGATGGGGTCGGTCTGCAAGGCCACATCAATGGTGCCGCGCTTGAGCAAGTCATGCAGGCGCAAGGTGGATTCGGCGGTCAGCTCTATTTCCAGTTCGGGGTAGAGGGCATGCAACTGACGAATCAAATCCTTGAACCAGGTATGCACAATGGATTCGACCACACCCAGGCGCATACGGCCGCTTAAACGGCTGGAGCCTGCCAGGGCCTCGCGCAAATCGTGCTCCATACCCAGCATCTGCTCGGCATACTGCATCAGCTTGCGTCCTGCCGGGGTCAGGCGTAGATCACGGTGACCGCGCTCAAACAGGGTTTTCTGAAACTCGCTTTCCAGGGCCGCAATCCGCCCTGAAACAGCCGCTTGCGTCAAATGCTGCTTGTTCGCGGCTGCACGAAAACTGCCCAAGCGAGCGATCCAGATAAAGGTTTCCAAAAAGCGGATATTCATGCACCTGTCCTTTCGGGCTTGATCATGGCAGCCAGATGATACTGACTGCGCTGTTCACCAGGAACAGAGACAATCAGGCCCACACCATCCCCCACAAAAGCCTGCGTAGGCAAAGCATGGCCATGCGGCTGACCAGCAGCAATCTGAGCATGGCGCAGCAAGGAGACATGCGGACGAAAAAGACGTGGTTGCCGGGTCCAGCCCAAGGCAATCAGTTTGGCCCAAATCTCTTCGTGCCACTGCTGCAAGGCCGTCAATGCCTGGCTTTGCGACGCGTCCGGCCCAGCCCACACCACTCGCGGTTTCTCAAACACATCACGCATTGTCAGGTCCATCTTGATCTGCGGCACCGGCCATTGCGCCATCTGTGTCGCCAAGGTCTGCAGATCAGACACGCGGCTGCCATCCAGAAATGCCAGTGTTAAGTGAAAGTGATCGGGCTGCATCATGCGCCCGCCGTAAATCGCATGCGCCTGCAGCGCCTGTTCGGCCAGCCAGGCACGGGTTTGTACGTCCGGCCACCAACCGATAAATGCGCGCAAAACGTGATCGGCATCAAGCGACTGCAGGTCCAGCGTAGGCAAGGGAATCGTCATCAGCAAACCCTCAAACAAGACGGATCGAGAAAAAGGGCGTTTAGCCTAAGCCCTGCAAAGACGGCGCGCCAGATCATAAACAATATCCAAGGCCGGCAATTGCGTGCGACCTGACAAACGTACCGTGTTCGCAAACGGCCACAAAGTGCCGCAGCTTGCGAAAGCCCATGCTTGTCCCCTTGCTGACGCTTGAACCGGCTTATGCACAGACCGCATCAACTTGATGATTTTTTGGCGTTTGAGCCGCGCATTGTACCTGCATAGAATATGCTCGACCGCTTGGAAAGCCTATAAAAACACCGGAGACAACCATGGCTGTTTCCCCGACACAGCCGGGTACGCGCCACCACGTTTTAACAACCACCGGCTTGCTGTCGCTGGCAGGCAGGCCCCCTTCTTTAGAGCGCCAAGCCTTCGCAACAACCTCCCCCGACCGGGGTATGGCCCGAGACATCATCATGGCCAATACGCAGACCCTGTCGGGCTAGATTGCCAAACGCAAAGTCTCCTGTCACTGCCCTACGCATATGAGCAGGCCACGCAGTGGGTACAAAAACGCAAACCCGCCTTACTGGGTTAAGCCGAGCCAGATGCAGGCAACGATCACCCGACATAACGAAGTGGATTACAAGCCCTTCATTTACAAAACCTGACGTTTTTCTCTGTTTCCAAAACGCAAAACGATAGACGCCTAAAAACTCCATACCTAATATAAGCGGAGCGGTCCGAACCCCAGACCGACACACAGCACAGGAGTAGCACGATGGGTATTATCTCCATGATTATTGTGGGCTTTATCGTAGGTTTGCTGGCACGAGCCATCATGCCCGGCGACCAAAAAATGGGATGGATAATGACAACCATCCTGGGTATTGTCGGTGCCTTTGTGGCAGGTTATCTGGGACAAGCCATGGGCTGGTACGTGCCAGGGCAAGGCGCAGGCTGGATCGGCTCCATCGTGGGTGCCATCATCGTCCTCTTTGTCTACGGACTGATCAGCAAAAAAGCGTAAAACGCCGTATAAATACAAAACCGCAGCCTTGCAGCTAATGTGATTGGCAATCCGCAGTATCCCCACGGCCACACACTACTGGAAGGCTGCCATACCGCAGTCTGCCAGGCTGCATAAGGCGCGATTCACTGATACCTGTAGCTATCGCGACCCTGACTCACAGAAAAAACAGACGCTGTGTCATTGACCGCCAGCGCCTGAACACACAAAGCCTGACGCTCCCGGAGCCAGTCATGCCCTACACGATCACCTTAAGTCGCATTTACAACGCCATCCATGAGCCTGCCGGCAAAGCGGCCCGTGTACTCACAGACCGCCTCTGGCCACGCGGTCTGAGCAAAGACGAGTTGGGCGACATCCAATGGCTGCACGAGGCCAGCCCGGCAAGCGAATTGCGCAAAAATTTTCATAGCGGCGCCATCTCCCCCGAGCAATTCCAGCACCGCTATCACGAACAACTGCAGCACGACCCCGACGCCTTGTTTCCCCTGATGAAACTGGCCCGCCAAGGCGAGCTGCAATTGCTAACCGCCACCCACGACCCGCAAACCTCCTATCTGACGGTGCTGAAACAGGCTGTGATCGAGGCTTTGGCCAAAGAGGATCGCCTACACGACGGCAATGAACCCAGTTCGCCGGTTTGTTACGCGCACGTAGTGAAAGAAGACAAGCAATAAGCCGTGACTGGCTATCCCTGCGGCCGCCCGACAGTATTAGCGCCAGGCGCATTGCGCGCCCCCAGCAGACGCTGCACCAACCCCTGCACACACGCCTCGCGCCGTGAGTCCGGCGCATAGTCCGCTCGCAAAGTCGACCAGGCCGGATGAATCCGTGCCTGTGCCAGCTCCTCCGGCAGACCTTGTGCCCGCCAGACATTCAACTCCCGCTGCAAGGCCTGATCGAAATTCTCGGCATCAATCTCGCCCAGGCGAATCGGCGTCTGTGCGGCATGACCGCGTCGCTCCAAAGCCGCCATCAAACTTAGCTGCCGCACGGCCAGCAAGCGCAAGACGGCATCATCCACGCTAAGCTCAGTCTCGCCCCGCAACTTGCCCATCAAACGCTGGCCCCATTTGTCCGCGCCTTGCCACAAACCACCTGCCAAGGCGCCCAGAACCGTCCCGGTTCCTAAGCTCAGACCGCCCGTCATCACATCCAGCGTCGCGCCGGCCATGGCACCGGCAGCCACACCCTTGCCCAACTGCACGCCAAACTCCTTCAAGGCCTGGGGATCAAACAAGTCCATGCCCCAACGACCACCGTCAAAATGCAGCAGGTCCGCCACCACATCCTGACGGCCAAAGCTGTAGCGCTTGAGCAAAGCCTGCACACTCTTGGCCTCGCGCGCCAAGACCGGCTCCTTTAACTGCTGCGCGGCCAGTTCCATGGCCTCCTTGTCCGAGGGTGTACTGACCCGCCAGGCCGCCACATCCACCAGCAATTCTGCCAGCAGCCGCATCGCGTCTCGACGCCGCAATACCGCCTGCTGCGCCAAATCCACTTTCAACTGCTGCAACACTCCCGCCTGCGTCTCCAGCAGAACGGCAAGCTTGTCGTACAGTAAAGCCTCGCCATCCAAAGCCGGTGCCACCGTATCGAACTCCGCCAAGGCATGCAGCCCCAGACGTGCCAACGCACTGCGCCATTCCTGTACCCGCGCCTGCGGACTACGCACAAAATTGAGCACAGGCAGCAAAGGCCGCCCGCTATAGGCCAACAAAGTCAGCTCGTCCTTATGCTTGCTCAAGACAGGATCGCGCGCATCCACCACATACAAACCCGCATCGCAAGATTGCAACTTGCGCAGCACACGGGCTTCCTGCTCGAAACGGCCCTGTGCCGCCGGGGACTCCAGAAAACGACGTATCCGCTCCGGTCCATCAATACGTTCACCGGGCTGGCTGAGCTGATCCATAAAGTCCAGCAAGGCCATGCTGTCTTCCAGGCCGGGGGTGTCGAACAGCTCCACCAGGGCCTCGCCGTCCACCGTCAGTCTGGCTCCTTCCACATGCCGTGTAGTGCCAGGGCTATTGCTGACCTGCCCAAACTCCGTATCCCGCGTCAGGGTACGCAGCAAAGAGGTTTTACCCGTATTGGTGTGACCCACCACCGCCAGCGTCAAAGCCGCCGCACTCATGATGGCTCCTTCGTAGACAAGTCTGGCCATTGATCGTGAATCTGCCCAGGCGCAAAGCCTGCCGCCACCAAGCGCTCATGCCAACTGCGACGGCGCGTCTGGTCCGGGTCGGCCAAGGCGTCGTCCAGCAACACCACATCGGATTGCTGGGCCAACTGTGCCCATTCAACCAGCGTTGCCACCACACCACGGTCCGGCGTCTGGGCGGCATCACATACCATCAACAAATGGCGAGGACTGGCCGACTGCAAGCGCCCCAGAATATCCAGGCGCTCAGCGCGCGAATCCACCCGGCCCAAGTCCTGCATCTGTGTCTGCACGAAAGCAGGCGGCCAGCTATGTTCTGGCGGTAACTCCAGCCCCACCACGCACAGCGCATTAGCGGTCAAAGGCGTGCTGGGCTGGCTTTGAATGCGAGCCACCCTGTCGGGCGATGCCAATTCATCCACGCCCGTCGGTTCGCTGGCTGGCATCAAGCGCGGACGCAACTCTGCCAGGCCCGGCAGGCTGTCATCCAGACTCAAGCGAGCCGTATGTTTACGCCATTGCCACAGGCTCCAGGCCAAGGCCAGCACACGAGGCAGCAAACCATAGGTGACCACCGCGCCCAACAGCCAACTGGACCACAGGGCCTGAGCCTGGGCATCCAGCACTTGCAGGCCATCGCTGCTACGTATGGTGAAGGTATCGGGCTGGGCAAAGCCCAATAAGGACGGCAGGGCACCCAGGCCTTCAACCAGCCAGACAAAGCTATCTGGCGTCAAAAGCGTGGTTTCCCAATTGAAGTGATAGCGGCGCGAAGCCAGCAATAACAGCAGGGTGCTCAAGGCCGACAAAAAGGCCAGCACCCACAAGCTATGGCTGATCAGACCCGCTAGCCAGGACTGGCTACCTCGGCGTGCCAGTACGGCGGCAAAAGCCTGGGGTACCAGACTGGCATCGCCTTTGACGAAGCGGCGACTTAGCCACCACCAGGCATCACTGGCCCAACTGCCCGTGCCAGCGCTTTTGCCGGACCAGAACAAGCTGAACAGCCAGAAAATAAAGGTCAGCGCGTGCAAACCCAGCAAAGCCCCCAAGGCCGTCAATACATTCACGGCTCGACTGCCATCGCCCAGTGCTCCTGCAGCGGTCCCGGCGCCTGCCAACAAAGCCAGCACCGCCATGGCGATCAGCAGGAGGCGGGCCATACGCCACCAACGCGTCCAGGCTTGTTCCAGCCCATCGCGCCGCGCCAGAGCCAAAGCGCGTGCCGATACACGTTGAGCAAATGAACCACCCGCCGCCCGCGCACGGCGCGATTCAGACAGGTCCTCAATAGGGCCCCACAGGGTTTCGCGCAAACGTATGGCTTCCACCAGAGTTTGCTGCTGCCAGGAGCCGACGGATTCAGACGGTTTCATGGCACTGGCCACCACTTAAAGGAGTACCGGTTCGTCAGGCAAAGCATTGCCCGCCGCACCCGGAGTCTGCGTCGGGGCACCTTTTTGCAAGACAGCTTCGATGGCACTGACCGCCCCCAGCAAGCCGGACAAATACTCGCGCGAGGCCAGATCTTTCTCCAGTTGCCGACAGATCTGTTCCCATTGCGCCGGATCGGCCTGGATACCCCGGTCCGCAATGATATGGATACGGCGTTGGCCCAAGGCCAGGTACAGCAAAACGCCAGAATTCAAAGGCGTATCCCAGACACGCAAACGGCCAAAAACCTCCAGAGCACGTTGGGCGCTGTCGGCTTCATGAGCGGGTAAAACGGCTTCAATGGCGACGACCAGCTCACCGCTATGATCCTCTTCACCTTTGCGGATCTGTTCAGCCAGATGGCCCAGCATTTCAGCATTGAAATAACGACGGCGCAGCCATTGACCTTGCACCGACGCCCAGCCCGAGAGTTCTTTCCAATTCACACGCATATCGCTCCCCTGTGGCCTTACCAACTACCGGAAGCGCCACCGCCTCCGCTACCGCCACCACCGCCGCCGCTGCCTCCGCCAAAACCACCGAAGCCCCCGCCACTGCTACCATTTCCACCAAAGCCACCGGAAGAATAACCGCCCAACCCTCCAATGACGCCACCACGGCGCGAGGCACGCCCGGAACTGGACTTACCGCCCGCACCAAAGAGTCGGCCAATCAGGCTCAATCCAGCGCCCACAACAGCAGCCAACAAGGCCAAGCCAATACTGCCCGAGACAATCAGGGTAAAGACGCCTGCGGCAAAGGCAGCAAACAAGGGAGAGGCAAAAAACACAATTGCCCCCACAGCCAGCAAAGGCTCCCAGAACACGCCTTCTTCACCTGACGAAGTAACAGGCGCATTCTTAGGGGGAGGGGGAAGCTCTTCACCATTGACCAAGCCCACCAGACTATCGGCAGCAGCCTGAATACCAGCGTAGAAATTGCCTTCCATAAAACGAGGCGTCATCTGTTCGCGAATGATGCGGCCAGCCTGCAAATCGGTCACTGCGCCTTCCAAGCCGTAGCCGGTCTGGATACGCATGCGGCGATCATCCTTGGCCACCAACAGCAAGATGCCATCATCCACTTTTTTGCGGCCAATTTCCCACTGATCAAAAACACGCAAGGCGTATTGCTCGATGGTTTCGTCGCCCGTGGTGGGCACCATCAAAATGACCACCTGTGCGCCTTTTTCCTGCTCCACCGCCTTGAGCTGCTGGTTCAGGGCGTCTTTTTGATCCGGACTCAAGGTGCCCGTGGTATCGGTCACCCAACCCGCAATGGCGGGAATAGGCTCGGGTTTGGCATGCGCTTGTGCCCAGGGCCAGCACAAGAACAGCAGTGCCATCAACCAGCCACAAACCCAGACCAGCCTGCCAGAACGTGCAGACCCAGGCCCAGCAGTCCGTGCAAGATCGTGCACGTTCATGGTGCCACCTCCAGAATTAATCAAGACCCGGCAGGAGCAGGGGTCGCAGGGATATCAAACTTGACCTCGGGATCCCGCGTGATCTCGCTTTGACGATCCACACCGTAGTTTTCCTTGACCTTGTAACCAAATAGCTTGGCGGTAATCAGGGTAGGGAACTGACGAATGAACAGGTTGTATTCCTGCACAGCCTGTACATAACGGCCACGCTCGGTAGCGATACGGTTTTCCGTGCCTTCAAGCTGTGTCATCAAATCACGGAACAGGCCGTCGCTTTTCAGTTGTGGGTAGTTTTCCGAGACGGCAATCAAACGCGACAAGGCCGAGGACAACTGGTTCTGGGCTTGCTGGAAACGCGCCATGACTTCGGGGTTGTCCAGATCATCCACTTTCATCTGAATCGTGCCGACCTTGGCGCGAGCCTCAGTGACTTGGGTGAGCACCGCGCGCTCGTTAACCATATAGGCATTGACCGAGCTGACCAGTTTGGGCACCAGTTCGGCCCGGCGCTCGTATTGATTCAAGGTTTGCGACCAAGCAGCCTTGACCTGCTCGTCCAAGCGCTGGATCTCGTTATACCCACAACCAGAGAGCAAGACCGCTACACTGCTGATAAAGACCCATCGTATCCATGATGTCATGATTTTTTCCTGCAAAAATAAGCAGATAAACAACAAAAAAGGGTTTTAACCCATTCGCTCGGGCACCTGCCAAACCGAGCCCGGCAGTGCGTGCACGCCCAGCGTAAACCGCGTCCCGCCGCATAACAAGTGCGTCTATGACGGCGCTTAACAATTTCTGTCAAATCCGGCTACGCAGCAAGCCTGACCTTTGATGCTTGAAACAGGTTGTTTTAACGCGACCACTCAAAATGATACAAGATGGTCAATGAGGATTTTTACTGATTTCACGCTATAATGGCTGATTGCGCAGCGCACCAATCACTGCGCCTCTTGCAGCAGGCGGCGTTCTTGCCCCTGCCGTGGCATCGTCGCCATAAACAAAATACCTTAGCCTGGATTGGTAGGGCCCCAAAGAGGGCTTTTGGGCTAGTCACTGGAAAATTCTTGGACTCTCAAATCACTTTTGCCTCTCTTGAGCTGGCAGAACCTCTGTTGCGTGCTGTAACCGACGCAGGCTATACCCACCCCACCCCTATTCAGGCCCAGGCTATCCCTAAGGTCATTGAAGGTGGTGACCTGTTGGCCGCTGCTCAAACCGGCACTGGCAAGACCGCAGGCTTTACCCTGCCTATCTTGCACCGTCTGCTGAACAACCCTCAGCAAAATCGTAAACCAGGCCGCCCACGTGCGCTGATCCTGGCTCCTACCCGTGAACTGGCCGCCCAGGTTGAAGAATCGGTACGTTTGTACAGCCAGCACACCCGTCTGCGCTCGATGGTCATGTTTGGTGGCGTGAACATCAACCCCCAGTTCCATGCCCTGCGCAAGCCACTGGACATTCTGGTCGCCACCCCTGGCCGTTTGCTGGATCACGTGCGTCAACGCACGGTAGACCTGACTGGCGTGGAAATTCTGGTGCTGGACGAAGCCGACCGCATGCTGGACATGGGCTTTATCCGCGACATTCGCAAGATCATCAGCCTGATGCCCGTTGAGCGTCAGACCCTGCTGTTCTCGGCTACCTTCTCGGACGAAATCCGTGAGCTGGCCCGCAGCTCGCTGAACAACCCGGTCGAAGTGGCTGTTGCTGCTCGCAACACCACCAATGAACTGATTACCCAGCAAGTGATTCTGGCTGACCAGGCACACAAACGTGACCTGCTAAGCCACATCATCCGCGAAAGCAGTTGGAACCAGGTGCTGGTGTTCTGCCGCACCAAGCACGGCGCCAACCGTTTGGCCGAAAAACTGTCCAAAGACGGTATGGCGGCTGAAGCCCTGCACGGCAACAAGAGCCAGGCGGCTCGTACCCGTGCGCTGGCCGGCTTCAAGAACGGCAAGGTTGTGGTGCTGGTTGCCACCGACATCGCCGCACGTGGTCTGGACATTGATCAACTGCCTTACGTGGTGAACTTCGAACTGCCTAACGTGCCTGAAGATTACGTTCACCGTATTGGCCGTACTGGCCGTGCCGGTAGCGAAGGCGTGGCCCTGTCGCTGGTCGATCGCAGCGAAATGCGTTTGCTCAAGCAGATCGAGCGCATGACCCGCAATCCTATCGAGCGCATTGTGGTGGAAGGCTGGACGCCTCCCTCGCGTGCTGCTCTGGCTGAAGAAGCCAAGGAAGACACCTACGCAGAGCGCCGTTTCCACAGCGCTCCTGGCCCTGGTGCTCGTGCTCCAGCAGGTGCTCGCCGCTCAGGTGGCGGTGGTGGTCAGGCTCGCTCGCCTGAAGGCCGTGGTGGTAATGGCGAAAGCCGTCCACGCCGTCCTGGCAATGACAACCGTCCACGTCGCAGCGCCGCTCCTGGTGGTGCAGGTGGTGGTGCTGCCCGTGCCGGTCAAGGCCGCCCCGGTGGCCGTCAGGACAGCCGTGGCCCGAACCGCAGCAACCGCAGCGCCGCCCAAGCCAAAGCCTAAACCCTGCAAAAGGGGCTGTGCCTGCCAAAGGCGGGCACAGCGCCCGCCTTTGAACCGAGCACACCATGGCACTGAGCACCTGGCTCGCCTTTTTCGCGGCTTCCTGGGTCATTTCCTTCTCACCCGGTCCCGGCGCGATCTCCTCCATGTCCTCGGGCCTGAAATACGGCTTCAAACGTGGGTATTGGATGGCGATTGGCCTGAATATCGGAATCATGATCCAGATATTCATCATCAGCCTGGGGCTTGGACAAGTTCTGGCGCGCTCGGAACTGGCGTTCACCACGCTTAAGTGGCTGGGCGCGGCGTACCTGATTTATCTGGGCTGGAAGCAATTACGCACTGACGCCATGCCGGTGCAGGTCACAGGCCAGGCACCCAGCGATTTTCGCATTCGTGATCTATTGCTTCGTGGTTGTCTGATCAATATCACCAACCCCAAGGGGCTGGTATTTCTGCTGGCCATCATGCCCCAGTTTCTGGACTTGAATCGGCCCATGCCACTGCAATACCTGCTGATCGCCATGACCCTGTGCTTTACGGATCTGGTGGCCATGGGTTGCTACACCTCGCTGGCCGCGCGCATGTTGCATTTGCTCCGTCAGGCCAGCCACGTACGGCTGCTGAACCGCGTATTCGGTTCGCTATTTATCCTGGCAGGGACGGTATTGGCCGGCGTGTCGCGTTAGCCTTGTGCACGCATCAACTTGCCCCCAAGCCCTGCTTTACGGATAATTCGCTCACTGTTTTCCACGCGCCAGACTGGCGCTGCCACAAGGATTTTCAATGTCGTCCGGTGACATACGCTCTGAAGTCAAGAAACGCCGCACCTTTGCCATCATTTCGCACCCTGACGCGGGTAAGACCACACTGACTGAAAAACTGCTGCTGTTCGCAGGTGCGATTCAGATTGCAGGGAGCGTCAAGGCCCGTAAAGCCAGCCGCCACGCCTCCTCGGACTGGATGGAAATTGAAAAACAACGTGGTATTTCGGTGGCCTCCTCGGTCATGCAGATGGAGTACCGCGACTGCGTGATCAACTTGCTCGACACCCCTGGTCACCAGGACTTCTCGGAAGATACCTACCGTGTGCTGACCGCTGTGGACGCCGCCTTGATGGTGATTGACGCGGCCAACGGTGTGGAACCGCAGACCATCCGCCTCTTGCAAGTGTGCCGGGCTCGCAATACGCCCATCATCACCTTTGTGAACAAGCTGGACCGCGAAGTTCAAGAGCCGCTGGATGTGCTGTCGGAAATTGAGTCGCACCTGGGTATGGAAGTAGTGCCTTTTTCCTGGCCTATCGGGATGGCGCGTCGCTTTGGCGGTGTGTTCAATCTGCGCGCCAATCATATGCGTGTGTTCAAACCCGGTCAGGAACGCCATGGCCAGGATGAAATCATCCCCGGCCTGGACAACCCCGTGATTGCCGAGCGTTTTGGCGAACCCTTTGAAAAGGCACAGGAAGAGATTGAGCTGCTCAACGCCGCCGCCCCAGAGTTCGACCTGGAAATGTTCCTGGCTGGCCAGCAAACGCCTGTTTTCTTTGGCTCGGCCATCAATAACTTTGGTGTGCAGGAAGTGCTGGACGCGCTGGTTGACCTGGCCCCTTCTCCAGGCCCACGCGCCGCCTTGCAGCGCGAAGTGCAGCCCGACGAACCCAAGTTCAGTGGTGTGGTGTTCAAGGTGCAAGCCAATATGGACCCCGCCCACCGTGACCGCGTGGCCTTTGTGCGCGTCAGCTCGGGCCATTTCAAGCGCGGCATGAAACTGAAAGTGTCACGTACTGGCAAGGAAATTCGCCCCAACAACGTGGTGTCCTTCCTGTCGCAACGTCGTGAACTGCTGGACGATGCCTTTGCCGGTGACATCATCGGTGTCCCCAATCACGGCATCCTGCAATTGGGCGACGTGCTGACTGAAGGCGAAAACCTGCAGTTCACCGGCTTGCCGTTCTTTGCCCCTGAACTGTTCCAGTCCATTGAGGTCAAAGATCCTTTGCGCACTAAACAGTTGCGTACCGGCCTGACCCAACTGGGTGAAGAGGGCGCCATTCAGGTGTTCCGTCCCCATATGGCAGGCGGCATGATGCTCCTGGGTGCTGTCGGCCAACTGCAGTTTGAAGTGGTGGCACACCGCCTGAAAACCGAATACGGTGTGGAAGCACGCCTATCGTCCAGCCGCTTTAACCTGGCTCGTTGGGTCACCGCCAAAGACCCTAAAGACATGAAGAAGTTTATCGAGACCAACGCCGGCAATATTGCCTATGACGTGGTCGAGGCCATTGCCTTTTTAGCAACATCGCCTGCGCAACTGCGTGTGGCTCAGGAGCTCAATCCAGGCATTGAATTTCACGCATTACGTGAACACGGTGGACACGTTTTCGGGGATGCCGTCTAATTCTGTCACAAGAACAGGGCCGACATTTCGCTACAATGACGGCTCTTTTCTTTTAATAACGCGCATCCGACCCATCGGATCGCTCCTGACTCAAAACCGAGACATCGCTTATGCCCTGGCGTTTTATCATTGCTGTCTTGCTGCTGGCCGCAGGTGCCTCAGTATGGGGCGGCCTGGAACTGGGGAACTGGCTCATCGCGCACGGCCCAGAGAAGTCTATGGTGGTCAGTACGCCTGATCCGTCCGATCTGCCTACGCTCGATGCCGATGGCAAGCCCTTTACCGCCCAGCCGCCACAACCCTTGATCAACGGTCGCTTAGGCGTGCCACAAGCCCCAACGCCGATTGCTTGGGAAATTGACACATCTACCCTTACTGAAGAGCAGCCTCCCATTGCTTTGGCCACAACCTCCATTTCGCTGGAGCAGGCGATACAAATCGCCATGGCCGAGCAGAACCGGGAGTTGCAAGGAATTGCCCGCGTGAATCTGGGTGGCACCGAGCCCATTCAGCCGGTCGATGTCGGCACACCACCGCCACCACCACCACAAGATATTCAAGTGGCCAGCAACAATGGCGGCGCCTGGCAGGCACAACTGCAGCAAGAGTTAAATGCCTGTAGCCAAAAAGGATTTTTTGATCGCCCAAGTTGCTCCTGGGACGCCCGGAATAAATATTGCGGTCCAAACGATGCATGGGGCAAGGTTCCTGGCTGTCCAAAAAAATCCTTCTAAAGAAACAGCCGCGTTTTTTGACCACTACCACCCTTTACCCTTAGCACTGCACGTCCAAGGCCGCGCACTGCGAATGGCAGGGAAAATAAAAAAGCACCCGTTAGAGAACGGGTGCTTTTTATTGTCTGAGCAACCAGCAAGCTTACTCGCCGTGATCGCCCATCTGTGATTGCAGGTAGTTCTGCAGTCCCACTTTTTCGATTAGCTCCAGCTGTGTACCCAGCCAATCGATGTGTTCTTCGGTATCGTCCAAAATCTTCAAAAACAAATCACGCGAGACATAATCGCGGGTGGACTCACAGTACTCAATCGCTTCCACCACCGTCTGACGGGCAGCCTGTTCCAGCTTCAAGTCACAGCCCAGCAGTTCAGGCACGTTCTCACCGATCATGATCTTGTGCATGTCCTGCAGGTTGGGCAGGCCGTCCAACATGAAGATACGTTCGATCAGCATATCGGCGTGCTTCATCTCGCCGATGGACTCGTCATACTCATGTTTGCCCAGCTTGTTAAAGCCCCAATGGTTCAACATGCGAGCGTGCAAGAAGTATTGATTGATTGCTGTTAGTTCGTTCTTTAGCTGCTTGTTCAGATGCTGAATTACCACTTTATCGCCAAACATGCTGTTCTCCTGTAAATCTGACGGCGCTCCCCCCAAGGAGCCGCCGAGCCCCCACAAACGCTACTTCCGCCAGTGATCGCACACAAGCGCGATATAGGCAAAAACACAGTGGGAGGTGAATGTGACAGGCTACCATGCACGCATGGGCAATGGCTTAAAAAACAAAGAAGCACCCAGAAAGCGTTGCACTTTTGGGTTAGTAGCAGGAACAATAACAATCATTCCCACTAGCAACAGCGGGAATGTGAAATCCTGATCAAAAACACGCGCTTAGGCGCGACAAACAAGGCGGCCGAACTCAGGGGCAGGGATCAGGCTGTCGTTGGCAGCGTAATCCACCCGGGCGGTTTCAAGGCTAGCAATCATGCTTTGATTGGCATAGCGCCCGCCGGGCAAATAATCCTGAGCAGTCTCGGCGCAGCAGCCACAGCAAGACGCCACGCCAAGCTGACCTTGCAGGTCTGCCAGGCTGGAAGCGCCGCCACGTACAGCTTCTTGTACTTGACGCTCGGTGATCGCGTTACATATGCAGATAAACATGAGAACTATTATTATCAAGAAACATAAAAATATCAAGAGTCATTCTCATTAAGAAAGCTATCACGCCAACATATATCCAAGAAGCGCTTTCCGCCTGCCTTTGCAGGCTGGCCCAACACCGACAAACGCATCAATTCTGCAACAAGTGGTCCATCAACAAGCGCGCAGCGGGCGACAAGCTATAACGGCTACGCACACACAAGGCGACACGACGAGCCGTCCAAGGTTCCTTGATCACACACATCACCAGGCCCAGGCTTTGCACATAGGATTGCGCCACAGAGCGCGGCAGCACACCAATGCCCAGACCGGCCTCAATCATGCGGCATTGGGCATCATAGCTGGTTACCTGTACACGGCAACGCCAGGTACGCTCCAGCTCGCTGGCAGCACGTAACAGCAAAAGATTGGGGTGACTGCCGGTATGCATCCCGACATAGTCAAAATCCAGCGTTTCACTAAAGGCCAGCTCGTTCCGTCCAGCCAATGGATGATTCGCCGACACCAGCAAAACCAACTGGTCCTGACGGTAGTCGTAGTACTCCACCTCAGCACTACCTACGCCTCGAATCAACACACCCAGATCCGCATTATTGTCAGCCACCGCCTGCGCGACTCCGGCACTGATCCGCTCCTCCAACGACACCCGCACTTTAGGATGACGCGCCATAAAAGAGCTTAGGGCCTGCGGCAGAAATTGCGTGATGGAGGACAGGTTCGCCGCAATCCGCACATTGCCGGTAGCCCCTCCGGCAAAGTCACGCATCAAGGCCCCCATGGCGTCCATATCATCGAGCAAACGCTGAGCCATGGCAGCCAGCGATTTACCTGCTGCGGTCGGATACACACCTTTATTGCTACGCTCGATCAAAGCCGCGCCTAATTGCTGCTCCAGATCGCTAAGGCGCTTGCTGACTGCCGCAGGCGCAATGTGAAACTGCTCGGCCGCCCCCGAGATGGTGCCGCGTTCCAGCACCAACAAAAATAGCCGCAAAGATTTGGGATCGATGTTCATAAGCCGGTATTCCATCCTAGGAGAGGCGAATCGACAAGCGCCTTACCATCATAAATTGCGATAGCACCATCGTATTTTGACGCTGTACTCACGTCATTAGCGATGACAGACTACACAAATAATACGGAACCTGATTAATTAAATCGGGGAAAAATAGTAAAGGGAGAACAAATGCGCGACAGCGACAATCTGAAAGGGGGGTTTGACGGCACCCTGCCCTTGGGGCAACAGCCAGCTTTGGTCGTTATCGACTTTCAACGCGGTTTTACAGAGCCTGGTCTGACACCACTGGCATCAAACTGCGACAGCCAGATCGAGCAAACCAATGCCTTGATCGGCGCCATGCGTGGCAAGGGCCGCGTTATTTTCACCATCATTGGCTACGAAGCCCATCTGGCCGACGCCAATCTGTGGCTGACCAAGGCTTCGTCATTGCGCTGCCTGCTGCGCGGCTCCTCGGCCTGTGAGCTGGATCCACGGCTCGATTACGACCCTGCACAAGACATCATCCTGTACAAGACCCAGGCCTCCGCCTTTTATGGCACGCCACTGCCCGCCTTGCTGGCCCATCAAGGCTGCGACATGCTGATTGTGGCCGGCGCCACCACCAGCGGTTGCGTGCGTGCCAGCGTGGTAGACAGCCTGCAATCAGGATTTGCCCCGTTCGTGGCTGAAGATGCGGTAGCTGACCGCTCACCAGCCCAACACCGCAGCAATCTGGTCGATATGGCCAGCAAATACGCCGAAGTACTGCCCTCGGCCAACTTGATCGCCCATTTACACACGCTTTAACGCCACACAAAAAAAGAAACCACAGGAGACATTCATGAAAAAAGCCCTGACAGCGGCTCTGGCCGCCTGCACCCTGACGCTGGGCATCTCGCCTGCGCACGCCCAAGAAGTCGAGCTGACCTTTTCAACCTACCTGCCACCGGCTTACGAATACGCCTGGAAACCCATCGAGAACTTCGTTCAGAACGTAGAAAAAGAAAGCCAGGGCCGCATCAAGATCAATGTGTTCCATTCCGGCCAGTTGTTTGACGGCTACGAGGAACTGCCTGCCCTGTCGCGTGGTGACGTGGACATCATCAACATGACCAGCACCTACCCCAGCGGTACCATACCTGCGCTGAACATTTTCACCCTGCCATTTCTGTTTGACAGCACGGCTCACCTAAAGCGCGCCCTGGACCAGGGCCTGTTCAAGCTAGGTGCCGAGCAGGAGCTGCGCGACACGCACGATGCCGTTGTGCTGGGCCTGGCTCCCTGGGATCCGTACGAGTTCTACAGCCGCAAGTCCCCCATCAATTCGGCCGCTGATGCCAAGGGTAAAGTCTGGGCCTCGACCAGCTCCATGGACGCACGCGCACTGCAATTGCTGGGCGGCTCGCCTACCGGCATGCCGTCTTCCGAGCTATACCTGGCCTTTGACCGCGGTGTAATCGACGCGACCCCACGCCCATTGCTGACCGGTATTGGCCGCAATCTGTACGAAGTCGCCAAGTACCTTTCCATCGCCAACTTTGGTATCGACGTGTCCGTGCTGACCATCAACCGTAAAAAGTGGGAGTCCCTGCCACCTGATCTGCAAGAGATCATCCGCAAGGCCGCTCACCAGCGGGACCAAGAGCAGTTTGAACGTGTTAACGCCTTTGTAGACCAGGCTCTGACGCGCTACCAACAAGCCGGCGTAACCATCAACCGCATTGAACCTGCACAACTGGACGAGATGCGCAAACTGACCCGTCCCGCTATTGACGAGTGGAGCAAGCAGGTTGATAACGGTCCTGCCTACCTGGACCTGATCGAGAAAACCCGCCAGCCCTGATCACGCGTGAATGCACGCCAGTATGAAGTGCTGGCGTGCAGCCCTCGTGTGGAGACACCATGAATTCACTTACTCATTTCCTGGGTGCCTTTGCGCATGGCAGCAACCGAGTCGCCATTTTTGTAGCCGAAATCGCGCTGGCTGCATTGATGCTTGCCTGCACCTACGGCGTTATCGCTCGCTATGTCTTTAACAGTCCCAGCATCTATATCACTGAAATATGTGTCTATTTGCTGCTGATCTGCTCCTGGCTGTCCATAGGCTGGGTCCATCTGGAAAACCGCCACGTCAGCGTGGAGGCTTTCCATCAGAAGTTTTCTCCACGCGGCCAGCGCCTGGCCTCCTGCGTGTCGCAACTGTGCATTCTGTTTTTCTGCTTGGTGCTGCTATGGGCCGGTATTTCGGTAGTGGAAACGGCCCTTGCCCGCAACTACCGCTCATCGTCCATGCTGCGTTTCCCCCTGTGGATGGCGTACGGCATGATTCCGCTGGGTGGTACTTTGCTGGGCCTGGCTGCCCTGCGCCAATTGTTCATTCCGAACCGCGTGGAATCCAACGACAGCATCAAGGAGTTCTGACATGGATTCCATGCTCATCTTCAGCCTGATGATGGCTTGCTTTGCCATCCTGATGGTCATCGGCACCCCCATCTTCGCCGCACTGGGTGTTGCCAGTATTTCCGGCATTTTAATGAAGTCCGGACTGGCCGGTCTGGACGTCATCCCCGCCACCTTGCACCGTGGCATGGCCAGCTATTCCCTGATCGCCATCCCGCTCTTTATCTTGATGGGCGAAGTCATTGCGCGAACCAGTATCGGCGGCAAGCTCTATCAGTTGTTTTACCTTTGGTTGAACCGTTTGCCCGGTGGTTTGGCAGTGGCCAGCATAGGCAGCTCGGCTGTGTTCGGTGCCATGAGCGGGGTCAGTGTGGCCGGTGCCGCCACCATTGGCCGCTTTGCCATTCCTGAAATGCTCAAGCGTGGCTACTCACCTAGCCTGTCTGGTGGCACCATTGCTGCCGCCGGTGCACTGGCCTTGCTGATTCCTCCCAGCATCGGCTTTGTGCTGTATGGCGAAATGGCGGACCAATCCATCGGCAAGTTGTTCATTGGTGCCTTGCTGCCGGCCCTGATGGTAACTGTCATGATGGTCATGTATGTCGTGTTCATTGCCATCTTCCGCCCCGAAGCTGCCCCTCGCAATGCCGAAACGGTAACTTGGGCGCAAAAGCTCGGTGCCCTGAAAGATATCTGGGCTGCCGCACTGCTGATTTTGCTGGTTCTGGGCACGATCTATCTGGGTATTGCCACCCCCACCGAAGCCGCTGGCATCGGCGCAACGGGAGCCTTTCTGATCGCCATGGCCTATGGCGAGATGAACTGGCGCACTGCACTGCAAATATTGCGCTCCACAGCCGTCACCAGCGGCATGATTTTGCTGATTCTGGCCGCAGCACTGCTGTTTGGCTACATCATGACGCGTCTGATGATTCCGCAAAAACTGGTTGCGCTGATTACCGCCTCGTCTCAGCCATCGTGGGTAATTTTAATATTCATTCTGCTGTTTCTTATTTTGATCGGCATGTTTCTGGATATTGTCTCTCTTATTCTAATTACCACCCCCGTTGTACTACCCGTTATTATTGCTCTGGGCTACGACCCATTGTGGTTTGGCATCGTCATGATTATTGCCTGCGAAATGGCCGTCATTACACCGCCGGTGGGATTGAATTTATACGTCATCAAAGGTATTGCTCCGCAGATCTCATTGCAGCAGATTACACGTGGCGCGCTGCCCTTTGTCGCCCTGGAAATTGTGGCGATTATCATCTTGACGATATTTCCAGAAATCATTCTTTGGCTACCTAGAAAACTTTAAAAACAAAAACCCGCGCCATGCGGGTTTTTATTTATTTCCATCCACGTTTTTTACGATGGCAGCATAATATTTAACTGCTTTTCCACTTTCCATTTCTATCCCAGAATCAATAACTGGAGGAAACAGATATGGATAAGAAAAACATTACCGAATCACCGCTCAAAGGGATCAAAGTCCTGGAGCTGGGTTCGCTGATTGCCGGCCCTTATGCCGGTAGCTTGCTGGCCCAATTCGGGGCCGATGTCATCAAGATCGAACCGCCCGGCAAGGGCGATCCGCTGCGCCGCTGGCGGCAGTTGCATAAGGACACCTCGCTGTGGTGGCGTGTGCAAAGCCGCAACAAGCGTTCCATTGCGCTGGATCTGCGCCAGCCCGAAGGCCAGGAAATTGCCCGTGAACTGGCTTTACAAAGCGATATTGTCATTGAAAATTTCCGCCCTGGTGTGCTGGAGCACTGGGGCCTGGGCTGGGAAACACTGCATGCACTGAACCCGCGCCTGATCATGGTGCGCGTCTCCGGCTATGGGCAGGACGGCCCTTATCACCGCCGCCCTGGCTTTGCAGCCATCGCAGAATGTATGGGTGGCCTGCGGTATGGCACCGGCTATCCGGATCGCCCCCCCGTACGAGCCGGTGTCAGCCTGGGCGATACGCTGGCTTCACTGTACGGCACCATAGGCGCGCTGCTGGCCATGCACCATCTGCGCCAGGAAGGGGGACAAGGCCAAATGATTGATGTGGCCTTATATGAATCCGTCTTTGCCATCATGGAAAGCCTGATTCCAGACTATCAACTGAACGGCCATCAACGCGAACGCACTGGAGCCAGCTTGCCCGGTATCGCCCCGTCCAACACCTACCCCACCGGCGATGGTAAATGGGTGGTGATTGCCGCCAACAGCGATGCCATCTTCATCCGTTTGATGCAGGCCATGGACCGTCCCGATCTGGCCCACGATCCGCGCTTGTCCGACAACGCCGGACGTGTGGAACACAGCGCCATGCTGGACCAGACCATTGGCGACTGGACCGGCGGCCGCAGCCTGGAAGAGGTACTGGGCGTGCTGGATCAGGCTGAAGTTCCCAGCGGCAGTATCTACACCGCCGCCGACATTCTGGATGACCCGCACTACCAGGCTCGCGGCATGCTGGAAACACACACGCTGCAAGACGGCCAGGAACTGACCATCCCCGGCATTGTGCCCAAGCTTAGCCGCAGCCCCGGTGCCACCCAATGGTTGGGGCCAGAGTTGGGCGAACACACCGATAGCATCCTGCAAGAACTAGGCATCAGCCCGGAGCGCCGCCAAGCCCTGCGTGAACAAGGAACCGTGGAATGAGTACCGTATTGATCACCGACGTCACCTTGCGAGACGGCCTGCAAATCGTGCCACGCTGGGTGCCTACGCCGGACAAGCTGCGTATCGCACAAGCGCTGCCTCAATGCGGCGTGCGCAAGATCGAGCTGACGTCCTTTACTTCACCCAAAGCCATTCCATCCCTGGCAGATGCCGATGAGCTGGCCAGCCTGACTACACGCGCCCCTCAGGTCTGCTACACCGCGCTGGTCCCCAACCTGCGTGGGGCACAGCGCGCCTTGGCAGCCCGTATGAACGAGCTGAATTTTGTGTTTTCAGCCTCTGAAGCGCATAACCAGACCAACCTGCGCATGAACATTACACAATCGCTGGTCCAGTTGGAGCAGGTACTGGAGGCAGCAGGCAAGACGCCGGTCAACGTATCCCTGTCCACCGCTTTTGGCTGCCCCTTTACTGGCCCCGTCGCCCCCGCACATGTCATTAGCTTGATACAGCAAGTGCAGCGCATGGGAGCCAGTTCCATCAGCCTGTGCGATACCACTGGCATGGGTTCACCTGTAGAGGTAGAGCGCCTGACCCAAGCCGCCTTGAGTTTGTATGGCGAGCAGGGCGTCACCGGCCATTTTCATGACACCCGCGGGCTGGCACTGGCCAATGCCTGGGCGGCGTACCGTGAAGGCGGGCGTCGTTTCGATGCGGCTTTGGCCGGTTTGGGCGGTTGCCCTTATGCCCCTGGTGCCAGCGGCAATGCCAGCCTGGAAGATCTGGCGCATATGTTCCAGATCAGCGGCGTGGACACAGGCTTGAATCTGGAAGCGCTCCAGCCTTTAGCCGAAGAAATCGCGGCTCTGACGCAAGAGCCTATTCAAAGTCGCCTGCACAAAGCCGGGCCGGCCTATGCCTTGAAAGTGTGCCAACCATGAACACAGCCCGTACCCTGTTTCAAAAGCTCTGGGATACACATCGCGTTGCGGCGGTAGACAATGAGCATGATCTGATCTACATAGACCGTCAGTTGTTGTACGAAGTCACCAGTCCGCAAGCCTTCGAGAGTTTGCGCTTGGCCGGACGCTCGGTGCGTCGCCCCGACACCGCGCTGACGACGGTGGACCACAACGTGCCCACCCGCCGCCGCAATCAGCGTCTGGAAGATCCGTTGGCCCAAGCGCAGATCGACCAGATGGAAATCAATAGCCGGGAGTTTGGCCTGCGCTACTTTGGGCTGGATGACGAGCGCCAAGGCATCATCCACGTGATCGGACCCGAACAAGGCATGACCTTGCCCGGTTCCAGCATTGTGGCTGGCGATTCCCACACCAGCACACATGGCGCGTTTGCCGCCTTGGCCTTTGGCATTGGCACCTCCGAGGTGGAGCATGTTCTGGCCACGCAGTGCCTGGCCACAAAGCGCATGCGCAGCCTGCAAATAGACGTGCAAGGCGAACTGCCTGCCACCAGCACCGCCAAGGATCTGATCCTGCACGTCATTGCCCACATGGGCACGGACGGCGGGCGGGACTGCGCCATTGAATTTACCGGTCCGGCCATCCGGGCCTTGTCCATGGAAGGGCGCATGACCTTGTGCAATATGGCGATCGAAGCGGGTGCCCGTATTGGCTTGGTCGCCGTGGACGACAAGACCCTGGACTATGTGCGCGGCCGTCCCTTGGCACCGAAAGGACAGGCATGGGACAAGGCGGAACAATACTGGCGCACGCTGATCAGCGATGAGGGTTGCCAATACGATCAGCACCTGCAAATCGACGCCGCACAAGTCGCCCCCACCGTGACCTGGGGCACGTCCCCCGATATGGCGGCGGCCATCGACCAGCTTGTGCCTGATCCATTAGCAGCCGCCACGGGTAAACAGGCTGATGCTCAACGCGCCTTGAACTATATGGATCTGCAGGCCGGCCAACCGCTGGCAGGCATCGCCGTAGACCGGGTGTTTATTGGCTCCTGTACCAACGCTCGCATTGAAGACCTGCGTAGCGCTGCGGCCATGGTCAAAGGCAAGCGCGTAGCCAGCACGGTGCGGCAAGCCTTGGTGGTCCCCGGCTCGGGACTGGTACGCCGTCAGGCCGAGCAGGAAGGCTTGGACCAGGTATTCACGCAAGCCGGTTTTGAATGGCGCGAGCCGGGCTGCTCCATGTGCCTAGGCATGAACGAAGACCGTCTAAATCCGGGCGAGCGCTGCGCCTCCACCTCCAACCGTAACTTCGAGGGCAGGCAGGGCGCCTTGGGACGCACACACCTGATGAGCCCCGCCATGGCTGCTGCCGCCGCAATTGCAGGCCATCTTGTCGATATCCGCCACTGGGACGCCGTATGAACACAGCTTTTACTTCCGTGCGCTCGCGCCTGATTGCGCTGGACCGCGCCAATGTGGATACCGACGCGATCTTGCCCAAGCAGTACATGACCTCCTTGTCGCGTACCGGCTTTGGGCAATATGCCTTCGACAACTGGCGTTACGCCGATATTGGCTACCCTGGCAAACCGCTGGCCGAGCGTGAGCCGATCAACAGTTTTTGTCTGCATCAGCCCAGCGCACAAGGGGCACGAATTCTGCTGGGACGCGAGAATTTTGGCTGCGGGTCCAGCCGTGAACACGCGGTCTGGGCACTGAAGGATTTGGGCATTGCGGTGCTGATCGCCCCTTCATTTGCCGACATCTTCCGCAATAACTGCTTTAAAAACGGCATGTTGCCCATACAACTGGCTGCGGAGCAGATTGATGCCTTATTCACTGCTGTCACGCACAATCCGTGGGGTGAATGGACGGTGGATCTGCAAGCCTGCATGGTGATCGGTCCCGACCAGCACATCCGTTTTCAGGTGGAACCAGAACGTCGCCACCGCCTGCTGCTGGCGCTGGACGACATTAGCGTGACGGAACAGAAAATGGATCAGATCCAGGCTTACGAACAGAAACGCCGGAAACAGGAACCCTGGTTATTTAGCTAAGGACGATAGATAAAGGGGGCAGTCGCGGAAGGGGACTTCCACCGCTGCCTACCTGCCTCCCGCCCTGGCAGTCGCAGTCGCAGTCGCAGTCGCAGTCGCAGTCGCAGTCGCAGTCGCAGTCGCAGTCGCAGTCGCAGTCGCAGTCGCAGTCGCAGTCGCAGTCGCAGTCGCAGTCGCAGTCGCAGTCGACAAGTATCGAAACACAGCTCAAGCCAGTTCAGGCCAAAAATAAAACAATTTCTTGAGCCGCTCCCTTATAGCCGGGAGTCATCACCGCTCCTCTGCCTTCCCCTTGCCAAGCAAACATCGCCTGTTTTGCCAAAATTGCTCCACGGGACGCATTCCCACCGTCGAGTCAGACGTGCCACGATTTTGCTCAAAAATCCCCCTGAAACCCTAATTCCGGCGCGATTTCGGAGCAAAATCGACTGCATCGTCTCCTTATACCCTTAAGTTTATTAGGGTCGTTTTTATATCACAAAGCCACCTAACTGCTTGAACCCCCTACAAGCAGATGCTACAAATGAAACATTAATGAGAATCATTTATATTTAGATTACAAATTCATGCGTATTTCTTATCTTGTTGGCCTGAGCCTGCTCAGTGCGGGCAGCAGTTGGGCACAATCCTCCGATGCTCCCCCGGTTACGTCTTTGTCCACTATTGAAGTCAAAGCCAGCGAATACATTGATTTGCCGCCTGCGTACGAAGGCAATCATGTCGCTACCGGCGGCAATCTGGGTTTGCTGGGCAACCGGGATGTCATGAACACCCCCTTTAGCACCATCAACTACACCAGCGACTACATCGAGGACCTGCAAGGCCAGGAACTGCGCATTCTGATCAGCAAGAACGACCCTTCCGTGCAGACACCCGGTGCAGGTGGAACAGGTGGGAAAGACACTCTGTATATACGGGGTTTCCGTGCCGGTGACGTGTCTCTAAATGGTTTGCAAGGTTTGACCAGTGGCCGCCGCGTGATGGCCATCGCAGAGCGTTTAGAAATTCTCAAAGGCCCCTCTGCCGTTCTGAACGGCATGAATGCCAGCAATGATGTGGGTGGCTCGATCAATCTGGTGACCAAGCGCGCCACGGACGATCCCATTAGCAACGTCACCCTGTCCTACATCCAGCCCTCCCAATTCGGGACGCATCTGGATCTGGGCCGCCGTTTCGGTCAATCCAATGAACTGGGCCTGCGCTTGAATGGCGTGTTCAAGGACGGCGAGGGCGTGGTGGATCACCGTACCAATCGTGACAAACTGATCTCGCTGGGAGCGGACTACCGTCTGGGATCGCTCAAGTTGTCCGCCGACCTGTATCACCTGGAAGAGTACATTTCCGGCCTGAATCGAGGTGTGCGTCTGGCCAAGGGTCTGGACAAGAACCCACTGCCTACGCCTCACAAAGGCGATGTCTTGTTGGGTGTCCCTTGGGCTGCCGGCCTGACGCGTGAAACCACGGCGCTGATCCGTGCAGACTGGGCTGCCAGCGACCAGCTGGCCCTGTACGGTTCGGCGGGTTACAGCAAGTCCGAGATGAACAACTACAACACCAAGGGCAGCACCTTGCTGAACGAGCAAGGGGACCTGAAGCTGGCCGCGACTCGGCGCAACAATACTGGCTACAACCTGGCTGCCAATACCGGCCTGTTCTACAGCTTTGACACCGGCTCGGTGCAGCACACCATCAGCGCCGGGCTGGACTGGAATCGTAAAAGCTCGCGCAGCGACAACACCTCCATCAAGGGCTGGTCCGAGACCATCAATATCTATGATCCGGACTACCCGGCACGCCCTTATGTCCCCATGAATGGGCTAAGTGCGCCTAACGTCAGCTATTTGTACAGTGCAGCGCTGGCCGATACCCTGTCTTTTGCAGACGGCAAATATCAGTTGACCCTGGGTCTGCGCCAGCAATGGGTCAGCACCAAGGATAAAAGCGGCAAAAGCGATAATTACCGCAAGAACGCCCTGACACCCACTATTGCCGGTGTCTGGCAACTGCAGGACGACTGGATGCTGTACGCCAACTATGCCGAAGGTCTAACCCAGGGCATGATTGTGGGCGACGACTACGCCAACGAAGGTCAAGTCTTCGCCCCCCAGAAAACACGCCAATACGAGATCGGGATGAAGTACGACAGTGGCGACTACGCACTGACCGCCGCCCTGTTCGACATTACCCAGCCCAATAGCTACGAGAGCAATGAGCGCTTCAATGGCAAGCCCAACTTGAGCTACGACGGTCGTCAGCGCAACCGAGGCGTGGAAGTACAGGTGTTTGGCCAGATTGCCAAGAACTGGCGCCTGACTGGCGGTATCGCCTACCTGGATCCGAAAATCCGCAAGGCCAGCAACCCGGATACCGAAGGGCGTAGCGCCGTTGGCCTGTCCCGCTGGGTTGCCAAGGCCGGGATTGAATGGGACACCCCCTTTGTTCAAGGCCTGACCTTAAATGCCAATCTGCACACCCAGTCCAAGCAATATGCCAACGCCAGCAACAGTTACTACATGCCGGGCGTGACCACTTATGACCTGGGCATGCGCTACAAAACACGTTTTGCCGGCAAGGAAGTGACCTTGCGCGCCAGCCTGGAAAACGTAGGCAATAAAGCCTACTGGGTCGTGCCTTTAAGCAATGGCCAAGGCTCACCACGTACCTTCCTGGCTTCGGCCACCATGAAATTCTAAATAGACCAACAACAACCCTGCGATCCAGTGACTCCGTCTGGATGGCAGGCGCTAACTTTGCTTTTGCAGGGCCTGTTCATGCGTGTATGCAGGCCCTGTTTTTTTTATTGTTTCCAAGGTCTTGCCAAGTATCTTGAGCCTGCTGTGGCTGTCGCCCTAGACTCCCGCCGCTGCCCGCATCTTGCGCTGTGAAGCCGGTGCCAAACCTTCCGCCTCCCGGTACTTGGCCACTGTACGGCGCGCCAACGTCAAGCCCTGAGCCTGCAAGAGATCGGTAATCTGCTGGTCCGACAAAGGCTTGGCCGGTGGCTCGTCACGAATCATCTGTACAATCTGCGCCCGCACCGAAGCAGCGGACATATCGGCCTTGCCATCCACACTGGCCAAGGCCACGGTAAAGAACTGTTTAAGCTCCATCACCCCATGCGGCGTCTGCATGTACTTTTGCCGCGTTGCACGCGAAATCGTCGACTCATGCAAATCTAGTTCAGCCGCCAGATCGGCCAACTGCATGGGTTTCAAGGCCGACACACCCTGCGTGAAGAAATCCTGCTGCATCTGCACGATCGCTTGTGCTACGCGCAAAATCGTCACAAAGCGACTGTTGACGCTGCGCAGCAAGCCGGTCGCTTTTTGGCGCTCTGCCAATAAGGCTGGGTGCGCTTCAATTTCATAATCGTGCAGGTTCACCAGTTGCAGGCGCGGTACAGCCAGGGGATTCAAGGCCGCCTGCCAGCTATCCTTGCCACGAATCAGCAAGACGTCCGGCACGACATACGCCGAGACATTCTGTGTCCAGGCACGCCCCGGCTTGGGGTCCAGTTTCAGGATCAAATGATGGGCCCGCTCCACCAGCTCGGCCGGATAGAGGCCTGCACAGCGCTGACGCAGTTGACTGGGCGAGGCCAGAACGCCGACATGCTCACGCACCAGATAGCGGGCGCAATCAAACAAGGCGGGCTCCAGTTGCTGGGCCTGTTGCATCAGTTGCAAGCTCAGGCACTCGGCCAGATCCCGCGCACCGACACCGGCCGGGTCCAAAGACTGCACCTGTGCCAGCGCGCAGCGCAAATCACTTTCATCAATATCCAGCTCAGCGGGCAGGCAGGCCAGCACCTCGTCCAAAGAGACGGGCAGGTAGCCGTTATCGTCCAGCTCGTCGATTAACAACTGTGCCAGGACCCGGTCACGGTCGCTCAAACGCAACAATCCCAACTGCTCGCTTAGATAAGCAGCCAGGTCCTGATCAATGGCCGATTCGGGGGACCAATCAGGGTCATGCGAATCCCCTTGGTGCTTGGGAAACTCCAGACTCGCCCACGAGGATTCCGCCTCGCCCGAAGCGGCTTCGGGCAATGGCTCGGCGGCGACATCCATCTGCACGTCCAAACGTTCCAGCAAAGGGTTGTCCAGCAAAGCTTGAGCCAACTCCTGCTCCAGCTCGGCCCCCGATAGCTGCAACACTTTAATAGACTGTTGCAATTGCGGCGTCAAAACCAGCGTTTGCTGCTGGCGTAAATCTAGTGACTGACGCGTAAGCATAGGTACAATCGTTTCCATGAAAACTGACAACGCCCAGACACCCACCGCCAACGATAGTCAGGCTCTGCGTAGCACTCTGTTCAAGCTGTGCGCCACAGCCACTATTATCTGCACCGTCATCACTGTCGTAGTAGCCATTATCTGGTGGGACCTTCTCAACCGTCTTATCAGCTTCGGGCGTGGCCTGGATTACTCTGGCCTGCAGGCCTTGAGCATTCAAAACCTGGCGCTGATCAAACAATACAACCCGTTTTTCTGGTGGACGGTAGTGGGCGTCATAACGCTCATTATTGCCTATCTTTTGTATGGCTTTATACAAAGGGTCATGCAACGCAACCAGCAACGCATTATCGACGAGTCCACCGTGGCTCAGTTAGCCCGATCGCTCAGCCGTCCGGCCCGTGAAGTCATTTTGTGGTGCTGGCCCGATCAGCGCAGCCCTTTGACTGTGGGTGATTTACAACGCGCCTATAGCGAGTTGCGCGCTGGCCGCTTTGGCAAGATCGAACTGGCCGAGCAACAAAGCCGCCTGTTACAGGCCGACTATGAGCGCCAAGAACCACAAACCTGACACTTGCCTTCCTGTTTCTTTTGTGTTTGACTAACGGTCATGACTCACGCACGCCAACTCTCCTACGCTTGCCAAGGTTTCAGCCCCGCCGCTGAAGCAACCTTGTCGCGTTCCGTGCGTGAAGGCCGTTCCTCGGCCCCTGCCTCCATCCTATCCCAGCTGCTACTACTAGCGTCCGGTTGCCGGGCCTAGTGTCCTGTGGCAGTTCGGCAGCCAATACTCAGCCACATCTACGTCATTTGTGCCGCCACCGGCCTACGTAAATGCTGCAATCGCTGGTGACGGCAAGAAGTAATCAACACTTTTTGTCCGACAGGTATCCCCATGGCAATGCTGAAAAACCCCTCTCAAAAGTATCGTCCTTTTGTCGCCTTTGATCGCGACTTCGCCGAGCGCACCTGGCCGTCCAAGCGCATTACCAAAGCGCCCATCTGGATGAGCACTGACTTGCGTGACGGCAATCAGTCCCTGATCGAGCCCATGAACGTGGCTCGCAAACTGCGCTTTTTCGAGCAACTCGTCAAAATCGGTTTCAAGGAAATCGAGGTCGGTTTCCCTTCCGCATCGCAGACCGACTTCGATTTCGTTCGCAAGCTGATCGACGAAAACCGTATCCCTGAAGACGTCACCATCATCGTCTTGACGCAATCGCGTGAAGACCTGATCAAGCGCACAGTCGAAGCCGCTGCGGGCGCCAAACGCGCCATCATTCACTTGTACAACGCATGTGCGCCGGCCTTTCGCAAGGTCGTCTTTAACTTGAGCAAGGACGAGATCAAGGAAATTGCCTTGACCGGTACACGTCTGGTCAAAAGCGAAGTGGCCAAGTACCCGCAAACCCAATGGGGCTACGAGTACTCGCCCGAAGTGTTCAGCACCACCGAGCCTGAATTCGCTCTGGACGTGTGTAATGCGGTGGTGAAAGCCTGGGACCCAGCCGCCGACGAGCGCGTCATTTTGAACTTGCCCGCCACCATTGAGGCCACCACGCCCAATATGTACGCCGACCAGATCGAGTGGATGCACAACAATCTGGAGCAACGCAGCAACGTGACCCTGAGCGTACACCCGCACAATGACCGTGGCACGGCAGTAGCGGCTGCTGAACTGGCCGTGATGGCGGGCGCAGACCGTATCGAAGGCTGCTTGTTCGGTAGCGGCGAGCGCACCGGCAACGTCTGCCTGGTGACCTTGGCCCTGAACCTGTACACCCAGGGTGTGAACCCTGAGCTGGACTTCTCGGACATCGACGAAGTGCGCCGCACCGCCGAGTACTGCAACCAGTTGCCCGTGCACCCACGCCATCCTTACGCGGGCGACCTGGTGTTTACCGCCTTCTCCGGCTCCCACCAGGACGCCATCAAGAAAGGCTTGGCACAGCAAAAATCCGACGAACTGTGGGAAGTGCCTTACTTGCCAATCGACCCGGCCGACCTGGGCCGCAGCTACGATGCGGTTATTCGCGTCAACAGCCAGTCAGGCAAGGGCGGTGTGTCCTACCTGCTGGAACAAGAGCACGGTCTGGTCTTGCCACGCCGCATGCAAATCGAATTCAGCCGTGCCATTCAGCGCGTGACCGATTCTTCCGGCAAGGAAGTAACACCTGCAGATGTGTACGGCATTTTCGAGTCCGAATACCTGAACTGCAAAAAGCACTACAAGCTGCTCAAGCACAACATCATCAGCCAGCCGCACGCCGACAGCGGCCAGCAATTCACGATTGAAGTGGATGTGGAACACGACGGTCAGGTTCGCACCTTGAAGGGGTCGGGCGAAGGCGCGATCTCTGCCTTTGTGAATGCTTTGGATATGTCCATCAAGATCATGGACTACAACGAACACGCCATTGGTTCCGGTGCGGAAACCCGCGCTGCCGCTTACGTGGAAATGCGTATCGGTGACAGTCCATCGGGCTTTGGTGTGGGCGTTCACGCCGACATCGTGACATCCTCCTTCCTGGCGATCTTGAGCGCGGTTAACCGCCACACCATCGCCCAGCAAGAAGCTGAAGCGACCACCGCCTAACGATCTTTATGTCGCGACTGGGGTGGTGATCCCACTCCAGCGCCCGCCCGGCCCATCCCGGCCGCGCCTGACCCGCTTTCGCAGCCCGACTTATCGTCGCTCTGCCTGCAACCCGCCCACAAGGCGGGTTTTTCGTGGGCGCAGCATGACTGCTCATCTCAACACGCGGCAAACCCAGCAACGAAGTGCAACCCGCATCAACAATGGCGCAAACATCCACCTTGGCTTGGCTTGGCTTGGCTTGGCTTGGCTTGGCTTGGCTTGGCTTGGCTTGGCTTGGCTTGGCTTGGCTTGGCTTGGCTTGGCAACAGAGCGTAGGGGAAATATCCTCAGCCTTTGTTATTTCGCGTCAACGCAACCAGCCATGCCTTCAATAGCTTGATTGCCCTTAACCGCAGTCAACCTGCAAACGGCTGAAGTCTTTGGCCCGTAATTTATCGTCCTCGATAAAAGCCATGAGGCGTGCACCATCCTGCCAGCACCAATGCAGTTTTTCGTGCGACTGTACGGTCAGCAAAGAGCGCCAGCGCGATTGACTTGGATGCTCCACCTGATTGGGCGTAGGGTCATAAGCCAGGCTGTCCCAGGAAGGACGGCCCAACAGATAGTCGCCAGGCAAATCACCGTTTTCTTCCAGCTTATCGAACCAGTCGTAGAGTTCCTCGAAAGGCACTGGCCAATCCTGACGCAGTTCTTCATGACGCGGAATGTCGATGCAGTTTTCAAACTGCAGCGCCCAGCTACGGGTACTCCAGCGGTGGGGCGCCTGGATCTCCTGAAAACCGCTGGTGTCTGGCCAGTAGTAAGCCTTGAGGTAGTCTTGGTCACGCCAGAAAATGGCATCGTCTTCATCGAAACCGTAGAACAGTGACAGCAGGCCGCTGCTGGGCAAATCAGCCGGGCGATCCGGCCCCTTGGGCAATTCCGCGAAGTTGATCTGGCCAACAAACAGATAATGGCCGTCAGGATGCTCGGGCCAGGTAAAACCGGGAGGCACCATAGGTTGACCACCAAAACGACTTTGCAAGGGCTGGCCCTTGTCCTTACCCAAATGGATAGCCACCGCTGGCTGCGCCAAATCCAGGAAATACTGTTTATGCGCTTGCAGCAGCGGCGAGGCATCAAGGTGTTTTTCTAGCGTTTTGAGATCCATATTGCTTCGGGTGACAGGGTTGCTGACTATGCCGGCTAAGGCCAAGTCTGAATCTGCTGGATTGTAATAAGCCCTTGGGGACTGAGCCTATGCATTGTGTAACTGGAGCTCAGGCAGGAACAAGGCTAGGCCGACAGCCGTTCAAATGATTAAGGTATACCTGCCCCGTGTAGTGGCGCTGGCAGCGGCAATAACGGCGATGATGACGGTGACGGTGGCTATGGCTGTGGCTGTGGCTGTGGCTGTGACTGTGACTGTGACTGTGACTGTGACTGTGACTGTGACTGTGACGGCAGCATCAACTGCAAACCAACCGCCTTACAAGCCCAAAAGCATTCAAAAAAACATAAAAAAACCGGCCCTACAGAGCCGGTTTTCCATTGCCTTGGCCTGATCAGTACGTGACCGCCAAACCCGGCAAATCCACGGTGACCTGCATGGAACCCACCGCTTGCAAGCAATGGCGTGCAAATTCCTGGGCGCGTTCATCGTCCTGCGACAGCATCGTATAACCCATGGCATCAGCCACGCCCATGATTTTGTCCAACAACAGGACTTTGCCGCTGGCTCGCAGGGGTTCACAGCCCAGCTCTTGCCAGGTGCGATCGAACCAGTCGCGCGATTGCTTGCCGCTTTCCGGATCAATGGTTTGTATAGGAGTGACCAGCTCTATGTGCTGGCGAGGACTAAAGATCACAAGCACCATAGCGCTCATAGACGATCTCCGAAAAAAAATAGATCAACTCTGGAGCTTAAGCAAAGAAGGCCTACCAAATTGTCGGCAGGCCGACATTCCAGGGACTACCAGGAACTATCTGCCGGTTCCCACATGACCGGCACGCCGGTGTTATTTGCCTGGCGCAACATATCCAGCAAAGGATAGGCGCGTTGGCTGAAGCTGACGACCTGGGACATCGGGTGTTCCTTTTCCTCGTCTTCGTCCTCGTGGGGCGAATGCTTGTTTTCCCGGTCTTGCCCAATCGCTCGTTCAATATTGCCAATGGCTTCGGACAATTGCTCTGCCGTGAACACACCACGCTCGGGCAAACCATCGGGGTAGGAGCGCCCTGCGGCCCGGAGAATAGGCATGGCATGTTCGGAGAACATCAGCACATCGGCGGCGGCTTTGCTTTTAAAGACGACTAGCATACGGTTTCTCCTTATGGATCTTTGTGTTTCCGATTCGACTTTCAGGATACACACCCCTGCAAGATAGCAGGATTTTCCCCGTCTTGGAGAGTCCTTCATGCCTGCCGCATTCCTGCCTTGGCTAATCTTGCTCTTGATCACCTGCCCATCCCTGGCCTGGTCACAAAGCTCGCTTGAATGTCCCTTGCCCCCGTCATCCACCCGCTGCGCGCCAGCAGCCGCCTTAGGGGAACAGGGCGAACCCGCAGCCGATATGGGTTTGCTCAATCCAGTGGACTTGCTGAGCGGGCAGAAATACCAAAGCGATACCGACTTACCGCTAAGCCAAGCCTGGCCTTTGCTGCAATTGCAGCGTCACTGGAATGGGTGGGGGCGCAATCCTACGCCGACGCTGGGACACACAGGTTGGGCCTTGAGTTACGACCTGCAATTGCGGCAGCAAGGACATGCCCTGTTCATGCCGGATGGACGACAGACCCGCTTGTACCCACCGGCACACGTGCAAAGTAAGGGCTGGTTCTGGCAAGGCCCGAATGGGTTGATTCTGAGGTTTGACGAGCAGGGCTGGCTAATCCATGTGCGTGTTTCGACACAGCAGTGGCTGGATATAGAACGCTTTCCCGGCACGCATCCGCAGGCGTATGCGGTTAAGACTGTGCGTAATCATTTGGGCCAAACGCTGGTGTTTGAATGGCAAAGCCAAGTGCAGGAGCAGGCGTCGCCACAGGGGCAAGGGCAAAACCAAGCTCAGGTTCAGACTCCAAGACAAGCTCAATCCCACACCAAAACCAGGCCCCTAGCCAATGTCACAACGGCGGTAAGAGCAGCGGAAACGGCAGCAACTGCGACAGTGGCGATGGCGATGGTCACAACCACGCCAACAGCCACAGCCACAGCCACAGCCACAGCCACAGCCACAGCCACAGCCACAGCCACAGCCACAGCCATCAGTATTAAAACCCCAGCCGGGCCGTTTCGCCTGCTTCTGGAACAGCACGACCAACAAGTCTGGCTGGCCGGCGTCAGCCGACCCGATGGCATGCAGCGCCTCTACCATCCAGCCCCCGCGCCTTGGTCGAATCGTTTAGGCGGCAGCAGCCTGCAAGCGCCTGGACAAGCTGCCCAGTCAGTACAGCAATGGGAATACGACACCCAAGGCCGAGTCAGCCGTCTGATCTCTCATGCCTTCAATCAGGACTGGACGGCACACTATGGGCCGAACCTGAGTGAATGGTCCATCGGCACAGAACGACATCGCTTCCATTACCGCGACTATCAAGGCCAGCAGCGGCTACAAAAACTGGAAAGCCGCTTGTGCGAGGACTGCCCGGCCTATAGCACGCGATGGCAGTACGATCCGCAAGGACGCTGGTTGCAGGCTGGGCCGTGGACAGCGCAGCGCCGTACAAATGGAACGGTGTCACGGCTGGAGCAAAAGCAGGGTGGCTGGGGGTCGCTAAGCCTAGGGCTTGATGAAAAAGGGCGCTTGCAACGGTGGGCGTCCAGCCAGCATGGAAGCGAAGCCCGCTACTGGAGCCCGGATGGCAAGCTGACGCGCATTGACTACGCAGAAGAAGGCTCGCTTCAGATTCACTACGATCAGCAGGGGCGCTTGAGCCGTCTTGAACACCAACAAGGCCATGAAGTTGAACGCAGTGAACTGGACTGGTTGGGGCCTGGCGCGCTACGTATTCGTCACCCCACGGAAACACAATGGCTGAAGTTACGATCGGGTTTATTACAAGAACGTCGCCTGGAGCGTAGCCATAGCCCTGGGCAAAACTGGACCGATCGCTTTGAGTATGACGAGCAGCGTAGGCTGACGCTGCACTCACTGCCGGAAGGCGGACAACTACGCTACCGCTGGGATGCTCATGGACGTCTACAGTCTCTGGAATGGATCCAGCAAACCGGGCAAGTCCAGACTGTCATCCACGCACAAGAGGTGGGCTATGCCTGGGGCAATGGCCTACAACTGATCAGCCATGCGAACAGCACTGGTCAAGCTGTGGATGCAATGCTTTTGCAGCCGGATGGCAAACCTGCCTGGACACAAACCCGCCGCCTGGATGCACAAGGAAATGTACTGGAGGACCGCCACGACTACCCGCTGCTACAGCAAATACGCCATTGGTTTTTGCACTACGACGCCCAGAACCGGATGATTGCCTTGCGTCAAGGCAAGACAGAATCAGAACAATGGCTGGCCTGGAGCCACAGCGGCGCACTTGCTGCGCGCTACCCGAAGCCAGCCGCTTCCATTCAGCGTTCCTCCACCGGCACGGCGAAAGCCGTCGGAGCCTTGAATCTGGACTACGGCCCCAACCGTCGCTTACGGCGCGTGCACACGGCCAACTCCACCCTGGTCGAGTACCGGCACGATGCCTTTGGCCAGCGCATCTGGCGCAAGCAAGGCAATCAAGAGCGCGCTTTCTTCTTTCACGGCCAGCAATTAATGGCTGAACTGGATTTAGCCGCTGCGCCCGGCCAGCTCATTTCCCGGCGCTATCTGTATGCCGGGCTGACGCCCGTAGGGATGATTGTTTATCAACCAGATGGGCAAGGGCAGTTGTACTACCTGCATAGTGATTTGATGGGCGCCGTCCGACTGATTAGCGACCACCAAACCCGGCCAATCTGGGCCGCAGATCTGAACCCGTTGGGAAAGGCCGAGCCTTTACTCGAAACGCTGGAATTCAACTTACGCCTGCCGGGGCAGTATGCAGAGTCCGCTACCGGCTGGCACGACAATCTGCTGCGTACCTATCTCCCCGATCGCGGTCACTATCTGGAAGCGGACCCGTTGGGCCCGTGGCCGCACACCCAGGCAGTGGGCTATGCCCAGCAACAGCCCTTGCGCCATATTGATCCCACCGGCCTGCTGCTGTTCGCGTTTGATGGCACACGGCAAGCCCCCATCACCAACAGCAATGTCTGGAAACTGTCGCAGTTGTATCAGGATGGGGCGGTGCATTACAGCGAGGGTCCCGGCAATCCTGTGAGCACGGATCTGGATGCGCTGACGGCGTGGCGAGCAGGTCGCATTCTGGAGGCGCAATGGAACCGCTTTCTGAACCGCATGCAGGAGCAGGGGCCCGCAGCTCGCGCCGTACCGGTGGACTTGCTGGGTTTTTCACGGGGAGCAGCGCTGGCCAGAGACTTTTCCAATCGCATTTTGGACTACACCCAGCAAGGCTGGTTTGTGCTGAATGATTCGCAGCGTGGGGCCATCCGGGCCTGCATCACCCCCCGCTTTCTAGGGCTTTTCGATACGGTGGCGCAATTTGGGCTGGGCGGCTGGAGCAACTCTCAATACCGATTGGGCGTCTCGCAAGCCTGGAATTGGGTGGCCCACGCCGTAGCAATGCACGAACACCGCGTGCTCTTTCCCTTAAGCGGCTTGGCCCAGGCCATGAACACAGTGGAAATGCCTTTTATCGGCGCTCATAGCCAGATAGGTGGTGGTGTACTGCCCGATGACAACAGCATCAGCGACCTGGACAAAGTGGCCCTGGCCTGGATGCACTGGCAAGCCACCGCCGCCGGCTTGACGCTGGCCGAACTGCCTCAAACCGATCTGCAGATCAGGCATCCCATCTTGCAGGACATGCGTACACCCGGACTGCGTCTGAGCACACAGGGAGTACGCCGCGTTGACTACCACGACCAGGGTCAGGATCTGCTGTATCAGGACTCGCACCCTGCCTTGGGCCGACAGGTGCGCAACACCCTGGAAAACCTGATCACACGCTTTAATGACTGGCGCCTGCGCGGTGACAATCAAGTAGGCTGGGTAGACATGGATGCTTACGATGCGTGGCTACATAACCACCTGGGATGGGAACGCTAGGGTGCTTGAAAAGAATTTGGCGTCAAATCACGCTATCATGTGGGGCTATCCGGCGGGCCAATGTCGCGCCTTCCATCTGAGGCGAGATCAACTCGCCCCAGTTGTCTTTCTACCAATCCAGACCTTTCCTATGCTTGCTGAGCAACAATCTCAATTAATCGCCTGCCTACAGGCTGCCGTCCGTGCCATCTTGCCCCAGGCTGAACCCAACATCACGCTGGAGCGCCCCAAAGTGGCTGCGCACGGTGATGCCGCCTGCAATATTGCCATGCAATTGGCTAAACCCGCCGGTCGTAACCCGCGCGAGTTGGCTCAGCAAATCGTCGATACCCTGTTGGCCGATCCGAACGCCGCTGCTTTGCTGGCAGGCGCGGAAATTGCCGGCCCGGGCTTTATCAACTTTCGTCTGTCCACGGCCACCCATCAGGCCGTCCTGAAGACTATTGCCGAGCAAGGCGATAACTTTGGCCACGTTGCTCCTACCCAGGAAAAACTGATGGTGGAGTTCGTGTCGGCCAACCCGACCGGCCCCTTGCACGTGGGCCACGCCCGCCAAGCGGCGCTGGGCGACTCCCTGTGCCGCGTATTCAGCTCGCAAGGCTACGACGTTACCCGCGAGTTCTACTACAACGACGCCGGTAACCAGATCGACAACCTGACCACCAGCGTGCATGCCCGTGCTCGTGGCATCGAGCCCGACAGCGAGCAATTCCCCGCTGACGGCTACAAGGGCGACTACATTCTGGATATCGCCCGCGACTATCAGGCCGGTGCAACCGTTCAGGCTGCCGATGGCGCCTCTGTCACCGCCAGTGGTGATCTGGACAATCTGGAAGACATCCGCCGCTTCGCCGTGGCCTACCTGCGCCGCGAACAGGATCTGGACTTGCAGGCTTTCGGCCTGAAGTTCGACAACTTCTATCTGGAAAGCTCGCTGTACACCTCCGGCAAGGTTGAAAAAACCGTGCAGGCCCTGATCGACGCCGGTCACACCTACGAGCTGGACGGCGCGCTGTGGCTGCGCACCACGGAACTGGGCACAGGCGACGACAAAGACCGCGTGATGCGTAAATCCGAAGGCGGCTACACCTACTTCGTGCCGGACGTGGCCTATCACGTGGCCAAGTGGGAGCGCGGCTTCCACCACGCCATCAATATTCAGGGCTCCGACCACCACGGCACCATTGCCCGTGTACGCGCTGGTCTGCAAGGTCTGGGCCTGGGTATCCCCAAGGAATTTCCGGCCTACATCCTGCACAAGATGGTCAAAGTCATGCGCAATGGCCAGGAGGTGAAAATCTCCAAACGCGCAGGCAGCTACGTCACCTTGCGTGACCTGATCGAATGGGTAGGCCAGGACGCCGTGCGCTTTTTCCTGATCCAGCGCCGTGCCGACTCCGAATTCGTATTCGATATCGATCTGGCCCTGTCCAAGAGCGAAGAAAACCCGGTTTACTACATCCAGTACGCACATGCCCGTATCAACTCCGTGTTGAACCAGTCGGCAGAACTGTTGGATCAAGTGCCTCAGGCCGACATCACGCCTTTGACCGCCCCCACCGAGATCGCTCTGATGCAACGCCTGTCCGAATACCCCAATGTGCTGGCCCAATCCGCTCGCGAACTGGCCCCTCACCACATTGCTTTCTGGCTACGCGACTGCGCTGCGGACTTCCACTCCTGGTACAACGCCGAGCGCGTGTCGGTCGACGACACGGCCTTACGTCTGGCCCGTCTGCGCCTGGCCCAGGCCTGCGCCCAGGTCATTCGTAATGGTCTGAACCTGCTGGGTGTGTCCGCACCCGAACGTATGTAAACCCATAGGCAGATATGGCAAGAGCACGTAAAAAATCCAGTAGTTCCGGCGGTACCTATACCGGCATTCTGATTGGCCTGATTCTGGGTCTGGGCGCGGCGGTGGCCGTCGCCCTGTTTGTCACCAAAGTACCCATGCCCTTTGTGGACAAGGCCAGCCGGGACAAACCAACCGTTGCCTTGCCTGAAGGGCGAGACTTGCTGGACCCGAACCGGGGTCTGTATGGCAGCTCCAGCGGGCAGACGCCTGCGCCGGGCGACACCATCCCCGGATTGACCTTGCCACCGGCCAATTTGCCCAGCATCTCTTCCAAGCCTGCCGCTCCGGATGCCTTGGGTGATTTGATTGCCACCCTGCCTGCCATGGGTACGGAACCAGCCCGTCAGCCAGAGGCTCGCACTACCGCTCCTGCCGTAACACCACCAGCCACAACACCTGCCGCACCAAGCACTCCGGCACCGGCCACCAGCAAACCGGCTACACCGACACCTGCTGCGCCCCCGGCGCCCGCCAAGCCAGCCACCACATCCACCCCCTACTACCTGCAAGCAGGTGCATTTCGCAACAATGCGGATGCCGAAGCCATGAAAGCCCGCTTGTTGATGTTGGGTTTTAATGCCTCGGTACAAAGTGCCCAGGTCAATGGCGGCACGATAAACCGGGTACGCCTGGGTCCCTTCAAAGGCATAGACGAAATGAACCGGGCTCGCAGCCGTCTGGCCGAGGAAAAAATTGATAGCTCGGTGGTACGGCCCTGAACAAGTTGCACCCTGGGTAGGCCCAAGGTGAACTTTTCCGCCATTGCACAGGTCATAGACCTCATCTTCCCCCTTAAGGAAATTGATTCATGAAGCTGAACGCATTGTTTGTACGATCCCTGGTCGGTGCCAGTCTGTTGGCTGGGGCGACTTTGTTGCCCGCCACCAGCGCGCTGGCTCAACAAGCCAACCAGGGCTACGTCACCCTGCCTGCGGCTCAGCCCTCGGACAGCGTCGGTAAAACCGAAGTGCTGGAGTTTTTCTCCTACAGCTGCCCACACTGCGCCATCCTGGAACCCAAGGTCGAAACCTGGGCCAAGACCCTGCCAGACAATGTCGTGCTGCGCCGTGTGCCTGTCGCCTTCAATGCCGGCATGACCGATCTGCAAAAGCTGTACTACACCCTGGAAGCCATGGACCGTCTGGACCTGCACCCCAAGGTGTTTGAAGCTATTCATCAAAAGCGTGAGCGCATTTTTGATGCCAAGACCATCACGGCCTGGGCTGCCAAACAAGGCGTAGACAAGGCTCGTTTCGAGCAGACCTTCAACTCCTTTGGCGTACAGACCAAGGCCAATAAAGCCAACGAACTGTCCAACACCTACCAGATCCAGGGCACACCTAGTCTGGCTGTGGGCGGCAAGTTCGTGACTTCGCCGGCACTGGCCAATGGCTACGACGAAAGCATCAGCAAGGCTCAAGAGCTGCTGAAAATGGTCACCAATCGCTAATTGGCGCTCTGGCTGAGCCATACGGCCAAGGGCCCTCAAGACTGGATTCGTTCCGGTTTTGAGGGCCCTTGGTGTTTCTATATCTGTGATCTATTAGCTGCCGATAGCTCGTCAGTCATTCGATAACAGCGGCTTACAAGAAGGTACGGGATTCCAACGTCATTGCAAGTCTGAGCCAGTTATTAAAGCCAGGGTGCGTCCCTGGCTAGAGCAGTCAGTTAAAGGCCTAAGCCTGCGCCGCCTTTTCAAAAGCCTGTGCCAAGTCTGCACATAAATCCTTGGTCGATTCCAGGCCGATATGCAGGCGCACCAGGCTGTCCTGGCTTTCTTGCCAATAGCTGTGGCCGCTTAAAAATGCGGTATCCACCAGTTGCACCAGGCTTTCAAAGCCACCCCAGGAAAAGCCGATACCAAACAGCGTCAGGGCATCCACAAACACACGAGCCTGCGCATTGTTCAGTCGCAGTTGCACCGACAACATGCCATTAGAGCCGGTGCAGTCGCGTTGCCACAAAGCATGGCCCGGATCTTGAGGCCAAGCCGGGTGATAAATACGGCTAACTTCAGGGCGGCTATCCAGAAACTGACACACGGCCAGCGCATTGGCGGCGCTTTCACGCATACGGATGGGCAGGGTACGTGCACCACGCAGGGCCAGCCAGGCATCGTCCGCACTGATGGAAAAGCCCAGCGCATAATGGTTATCGTGCAGGCGTTTGTTGATGGCAGGGTCGGTGGACATGACTGCCCCCAACATCAAATCGGAGTGGCCTGCCACGTACTTGGTACCCGCCACGATAGACACATCAAAGCCCAATTCCAGTGGACGGTAGATATAGCCCGAGCCCCAGGTATTGTCGGTGACCAGCAGCAAATCATGCTTGCGACCAAACTCGGCCAAGGCGGGCATATCCAGCATCTGCATCAGCAAGGAACCGGGTGATTCCACATACACCATGCGGGTGTTGTCCTGTAGATGACGGGTCATTTCCTCGGGAGTCGGTGCGCAGAATGTAGCCTGTATACCCATGCGACGCAGCACGGTTTTTTCCAGATAGCGCACCGGGCCATACGCACTGTCGGCAATCAGCACGTGATCGCCCGAGTCCAGCAAGGCCAACAAACCCAAGGTAATGGCCGCCATACCCGACGGCGCCAGCAAGGCCTGGGTGGCAGACTCCAACTGACAGAACACCTGTTCCAGCGCGGCATGGGTATCCATACCCGAGCGCCCGTAAGTGACCGAACGTTTTTCAGGATCTGCCTTGTCAGCCTGAGCCCGATCCAGAGCGTCCAGATTACGAAAGCGCACCGTACTGGTGCGCATGATGGGCACGGCCACTGGCGCGGCATCCGTATGCGGATCGAACGGGGCCAGACCCGTGTGTTGCAGGGCAGTATCCAGGGCGAGATCAGAGCTCATAGTGTCGGCAGGCGGTAGCAAGAAAAGCTCTACGCTACCACAGGCCAGCAGGCCCGGTCCCCTATGCCGACAGTCGCTATATTGCCCCCTCTTATTAAGAGGCGCTCCGGTATTCAGATACGCTGAAAACGGTAAACCCCATCCTCGCCCATCTCGCGACGCAAACGATCATCAAAATACAAGGCGTGCAGGTGGGCAATGGCCTCGCCCATGGCAAAGGTCATCTGGTGCGAGTCCAGCTTGCGGTGGAACAGCACGGGCAAAATGTCAGCGGCCGTACAAGGCTGGGAGCAGGCTTGCAGTACTTCTTCCAGACGCTCGGCGTGATGCTCCTGCTGCTGACGGATACGTTCGTGCATGCCACGGAAAGGCTTGCCGTGCGAAGGCAGCACCAGGGTGTCCGGGGCCAGATCCTGATAGGACAGCAACGAGTTCAGGTACAAAGGCAAAGGATTGGCAAAGGGCTCGGTATCGAACACGCTGACATTGGTGGAGATACGCGGCAAGAGCATGTCACCAGAGATCAACACCTTCAGTTCTTCACAATACAAGGACATATGCTCGGGAGCATGGCCATAGCCCACGATCAAACGCCAGGGGCGACCGGCAATCACCACACGCTGACCATCCATCAAGCGTACAAAACGCTCGGGCACCGAAGGCACCATGGACGGGTAGTAATCCCCACGGCTGCGAATCTGCTCACGGGCTTTCTCGTCCTGCAGGCCATGACGGACAAAGTGCGCTTCTGCGGCCGCGCCATTCGGGCCACCGGCTTGCGCACCCGTCTGGCGTCCACCTGTACCCGACCACAGCTTGGCAATTGCGTAGTCCGTCATGCTGATCCACAGCGGCGCATTCCAGCGCTGGCACAACCAGTCCGCCAAACCGATGTGATCCGGGTGCATGTGAGTGACGATCACGCGCAGAACGGGAAAGCCTTGAAGCTCATTGTTAAAAACCTGTTCCCACAGCTCGCGTACTTCGGGGCGGGCCACGCCACAGTCCACAATCGTCCAGCCCTCGCGCCCGTCGATCTGGTCGCGCAATAACCACAGATTGATGTGATCCAGCGCAAAGGGCAAAGGCATGCGCAGCCAACGCACCCCCGGCGCCACTTCCAGGCTGCCGCCCGCTGGGGGCAGGGTATCTGCCCAGGGATAATTCAATTTTTGTTCGTTAGGATTCATGCTCGCTCCAATAGAATGGCTCTTGTAGGGCGTAAGGGCTGTCCATACTAAAAGGCCCTGGTTCGCACCCCGGCTCTATGGCATGATAGTTTACGTTTACGTAAATCACACTAAAAATGACAACGACAACCTGGACAATATCGGATCTGGCGCACGAGTTTGGCATCACGCCTCGCACCCTGCGCTTCTATGAAGATCAAGGAATCTTGAGCCCGCTGCGTCAAGGTACACAGCGCATTTATCAGCCCCGTGATCGCGCCCGCCTGAAACTGGCCCTGCGCGGCAAAAGGCTGGGACTGCAGTTATCGGAGATTCTGCGACTGATCAATATGTATGAATCCCCGATGGACACCGCCTCCCAGCTTAAGCATTATCAGGAGGTCCTGACCGAGCACCGCCTGCGTCTGGAGCGACAACGGCAGGATCTGGACCAGACCTTGCAGGAAATTCAGGATCAGCTCGATATCTGTCACACCATGAGCGAACAATTGAAGCTGGAGTCCCGATAAGGGAAAACCCATATATATGACGTTTACGTAAACGTAATATAAATACGATTCCACAACCCATTTATTTCCACGGAGTGTCTCATGAGCCTGCCCGGCCTGAATTTCGATCTTGGCTCCGACCTGGACATGCTGCGCGACGCTGTCGCCGACTTCTCCCAGGCCGAAATTGCCCCCTTAGCGGCTCAACTGGATCACGATGACCAGTTCCCCATGCACTTGTGGAAGAAGTTCGGTGAGATGGGTTTGCTAGGCATGACCGTCAGCGAAGAATACGGTGGTGCCAACCTGGGCTATCTGGCCCACATGATCGCGATGGAAGAAATCTCTCGTGCCAGCGCCTCGGTGGCCCTGTCCTATGGCGCGCACTCCAATCTCTGCGTGAACCAGATCAACCGCAACGGGACAGAGGCCCAGAAGCAGAAATACCTGCCCAAGCTGATCAGCGGCGAGCATGTCGGTGCCCTGGCCATGAGTGAGCCCGGTGCCGGTTCGGACGTCGTCAGCATGAAGTTGCGCGCCGAAAAGAAGGGCGATCGCTACGTACTCAATGGCTCCAAAATGTGGATTACCAACGGCCCGGACGCCGACACCCTGGTGGTGTACGCCAAGACCGACCCGCAAGCCGGTGCGCGCGGCATTACCGCCTTTCTGATCGAAAAAGATTTTGCTGGTTTCTCCGTTGCCCAAAAGCTGGACAAGCTAGGCATGCGCGGCAGCCACACGGGTGAACTGGTGTTCCAGGACTGCGAAGTACCGGAAGAAAACGTACTGGGCCAGCTCAATGGTGGCGTCAAAGTACTGATGTCCGGCCTGGACTACGAACGTGCCGTCCTGGCCGGTGGTCCACTGGGCATCATGCAAGCCGTCATGGACGTCGTGATTCCCTACATTCACGATCGCAAGCAGTTCGGCCAGGCCATTGGCGAATTTCAGCTGATTCAGGGCAAGATGGCCGATATGTACACCACCCTGCAAGCCAGCCGCGCCCTGTGCTATGCCGTGGGCAAGAACCTGGATCGTCTGGGTGCCGGCCACGTGCGTTCCGTGCGTAAAGACTGCGCTGCCGCGATTCTTTACAGCGCGGAAAAAGCCACCTGGATGGCCGGTGAAGGCATCCAGATTCTGGGCGGCAACGGCTACATCAACGAGTTTCCCACAGGCCGTCTGTGGCGCGATGCCAAACTGTACGAGATCGGCGCGGGCACCAGCGAAATCCGCCGCATGCTGATCGGTCGCGAATTGTTCGCCGAAACCGCCTAAAAAGGCACAGGCATGTCCAACCCTGATTTTGGCGAAACGACTGTCATCACCCCGGTTCAGAAACCGGGGATGACCGCTATCCAGGTGGCCCAGACCATGCTCAATGGTTTCAATCGCCACTATGCACTGTTTCGCTACAGCGCCCAGCGCGCCAAGTCTTTGTACGAATCGGGCGACTGGCATGGCATTCAGCAGCTCTCGCGCGAGCGTATCGAGTACTACGCGACACGGGTGCGCGAATGCGCGGCCATGCTTAGCCAGAACCTGCGTCTGCATCAGCCTACGCCATCCGATCCGGCCCATCTGGACGATGCCCAGCAGCAATTGTGGTTGCAGGCCAAAGCTGAATTTGTGCGTTTGCTCTCGGGCCACCGTCAGCCCGAATGTGCGGAGACCTTCTTCAACTCCGTCTCCTGCCGCGTGCTGCACCGGCACTACTTTCGCAACGAATTCATTTTCGTGCGCCCAGCCGTTGCCACGGATTACCTGGACGGCGCGCTGCCTTCATATCGCGTCTATTACCCCACCCAAGAGGGTCTGGAAGCCAGTCTGACCAGTATGCTGGCCGACTTCGGTCTGGCTGCCCCCTTTGCCGACCTGCCGCGCGATGTACGCACCTTGGCCCGCATGGCCGTGCGTCAACTATGCCGCCGTCTGCCGCGCGGCTATGGCTCGCGCATTGGCTCGGACTGCCAGATTCAGGTGCTGAACTCCCTGTTCTTTCGCAACAAGGGTGCCTATGTGGTGGGCCGACTGATCAACCAGGGCGAAGTGCTACCGTTCTCCCTGGCCATTTTGCATCGCCCCTCGGGACACTTGTATATAGACGCCTTGTTGCACACCACGGACGACCTGTCCACGCTGTTCAGCTTTACGCGCGCCTATTTCCTGGTCGATATGGAAGCGCCGTCGGCCTATGTGGACTTCCTGTCCAGCCTGCTGCCGCGCAAGCCCAAGGCCGAGCTATACACCGCCATCGGTCTGCAAAAGCAGGGCAAGACCCTGTTCTACCGCGACTTTCTGCATCACCTGTCGCACTCGCACGATCACTTTGATCTGGCTCCCGGTATTGCCGGTATGGTGATGACGGTATTTACCTTGCCGTCCTACCCCTATGTGTTCAAACTGATCCGCGACCGTATTCAAAAGCAGGGCATGGACCATGCCACGGTACGCAGCAAATACCAGTTGGTCAAAAAGCATGATCGTGTCGGACGCATGGCCGACACCTGGGATTACGCCCAGGTTGCCTTACCCAAGGCGCGCTTTTCCGACGCCTTGCTGGAAGAACTGCGCCGCGAAGTGCCCAGCCTGCTGGAAGAGTCCGAGGACACCATCTTGCTGCGTCACGTCTACATTGAACGACGCATGACCCCGCTGAATCTGTATCTGAACAAGGCCAGCGACCCCGCCCTCAATGCCGCTGTCGACCAGTACGGCAAAGCAATCCGCGAGCTGGCTGCTGCCGACATTTTCCCAGGCGATATGCTGTTCAAGAACTTTGGTGTAACCCGCCTGGGCCGCGTCGTCTTCTATGACTACGACGAAATCCAGCACATGCGCGAGATGAACTTTCGCGCCATTCCACCCGCACCGAACGAAGAAGCCGAAATGGCCAGCGAACCCTGGTATCCGATCGGCCCGAACGATGTATTTCCTGAAGAATTCGGCTACTTTCTACTAACCGACCCACGCATTCGCAAAGCCTTCATGGCCCACCATGCAGAACTGCTCGAACCTGAGTGGTGGTCCCAATGTCGCTTGCGGGTAACACAAGGTCGGATCGAAAATATTTTTCCGTACAACAAAGATCGGCAGCTGCACGAGTTTGCCAAACGCGCGCCGGTCTCCTCTTTGCAACCAGGAGTCTTTCATGACTAATTCCGTTGTCATCGTCTCGATCGCCCGCACCCCTATGGGCGGCATGATGGGTAGCCTGTCCGATCTGGCCGCCCACGAACTGGGCGCCGTCGCCATCAAGGCGGCCATGGAGCGTTCGGGCATTCCGGCCGACAAGGTCGATGAAGTGATCATGGGTAATGTGCTGCAAGCCGGTCAGGGCCAGGCCCCCGCGCGCCAGGCTGCCTTGGGCGCCGGTCTGCCCCAGGGTGTGGCTTGCACCACCATTCACAAAGTGTGCGGTTCCGGTCTGAAAGCCGCTATGTTTGCCCACGATCTGCTCAAAGCAGGCAGTGTGGACGTGGTGGTGGCTGGCGGTCAGGAAAGCATGAGCAACGCCCCTTATCTGCTGCTTAAAGGCCGCCAGGGCTACCGCTACGGCCATTCCACCGTCTATGACCACATGGCCATGGACGGTCTGGAAGATGCCTACAGCCGTGGCACCGCCATGGGCGTGTTTGCCGAAGACTGCGCCAGCAAATACGAATTCAGCCGCGAAGAGCAAGACGCTTACGCGCTGGAATCGCTGCGCCGCGCTCGCCAAGCCAGCGATGACGGCAGCTTTGAATGGGAAATTGCGCCCGTGACCATTGCGGGTCGCAAGGGTGATGTCGTCATTGCCAAGGACGAAGCCCCTGCCAAAGCCATGCCCGAGAAGATCCCCACGCTGCGTCCCGCTTTCAAGAAAGACGGCACGGTTACCGCTGCCAACGCCTCGTCCATTTCGGACGGCGCCGCCGCCATGGTGATCACCACTGAAGGCAAGGCCAAAGAACTGGGCGCAACACCGCTGGCCCGCATTGTGGCTCACACCCAGCACGCTCAGGAACCCGCCTGGTTCACCACCGCACCGGTGGCCGCTATCCAGAAGCTGCTGGATAAAACCGGCTGGAGCGTGGCCGATGTGGACCTGTTCGAGATCAACGAAGCCTTTGCCGTGGTCACCATGGCCGCCATGAAAGAGCTGAACATCCCGCACGACAAGGTCAACATCCACGGTGGCGCCACGGCCCTGGGCCACCCCATCGGTGCATCGGGTGCTCGCCTTTTGGCGACCTTGATCGGCGCCCTGCGCAAGACCGGCGGCAAGCGTGGTATTGCTTCGCTGTGCATTGGCGGTGGCGAAGCGGTCGCCCTGGCCGTCGAGCTGGTTTAAAGCAAGCTCATCAGCCGGGCTGCGGCCCGGCTGATTTTATGGGCTTTTCTCTGTTCTCTTTCCAGGCACGCCATGTCAGTTATTGAATCCCGCATCAATCCGCGTTCCCAAGACTTTCAGGACAACGCCTCGATCATGCAGGCCCTGATCCTTGATCTGCGCCAAAAGCTACAGAAAACCGCTTTGGGCGGGTCTGAATCCTCCCGGCAACGCCATGTGGGTCGCGGCAAACTGCTGCCCCGCGAGCGCGTCGAACGGCTGCTTGATCCCGGTACTCCCTTTCTGGAACTCTCGCCTCTGGCTGCCCAGGACGTCTATAACAACGAGTCTCCCGGCGCGGGCATCATCACGGGCATTGGCCGCATTGCGGGCATTGAATGCGTGGTGGTCTGCAACGACGCCACGGTCAAAGGCGGTACCTACTATCCGCTGACTGTTAAAAAGCATTTGCGTGCCCAGGAAATTGCCCAGCAGAACAATCTGCCTTGCGTATACCTGGTGGACTCGGGCGGGGCCAACCTGCCCAACCAGGAAGACGTCTTCCCGGACCGGGACCACTTTGGCCGCATCTTCTACAACCAGGCCAATATGTCGGCCCAGGGGATTGCACAGATCGCCGTGGTGATGGGTTCGTGTACCGCTGGCGGTGCCTATGTTCCGGCCATGAGCGATGAGTCCATTATCGTGCGCGACCAGGGCACCATCTTCCTGGGTGGCCCACCCCTGGTCAAAGCAGCTACGGGTGAAGAAGTCAGCGCCGAAGACTTGGGCGGTGGCGATGTGCACACCCGTCTGTCCGGCGTGGCCGACCATCTGGCCGAGAACGATCTGCATGCGCTGGAATTGGCACGCCGCTGCGTCGGCCGCCTGAACCGCGAGAAAAAACTGCCCTGGCCGCTGAAAGAAGTACGCGAGCCACGTTACGACCCGCAAGAGTTGAACGGCATCATCCCCGCCGATACCCGCAAGCCCTACGATGTGCGCGAAGTGATCGCCCGCATTGTGGATGACTCGGATTTTGATGAATTCAAAGCCCGCTTTGGCACCACGCTGGTGACCGGCTTTGCCCATATCCACGGTATGCCCGTGGGCATCATCGCTAACAACGGCATTCTGTTCTCGGAAGCGGCTCAAAAAGGCGCCCACTTCATTGAACTGTGCTGCCAGCGCAAGACGCCTTTGGTGTTTCTGCAGAACATCACCGGCTTCATGGTGGGCCGCAAGTACGAAAACGAAGGGATTGCCCGCCACGGCGCCAAACTGGTCACCGCCGTATCCACGGCTGCCGTACCCAAGTTCACCGTGATTCTGGGCGGCTCTTTCGGTGCCGGTAACTACGGCATGTGTGGCCGCGCATTCAGCCCGCGCCTGCTGTTTCTCTGGCCCAATGCCCGTATCTCGGTCATGGGTGGTGAGCAAGCTGCCAGCGTGCTGGCGACCGTGCGCCGTGATGGCCTGGAAGCCCGTGGCCAGACCTGGAGTGCCGAGGACGAGGAAGCCTTCAAGGCCCCGATCCGCGAACAATACGAACATGAAGGCCACCCCTACTACGCCACTGCGCGTTTGTGGGATGACGGCATCATCCAGCCTTCGGACACCCGGCGCGTTTTGGCCCTGGGTTTGTCCGCCGCCTTGAACGCCCCTATTGAAGACACCCGCTTTGGCGTGTTCCGCATGTAAGACAAGGAGACACTGTGTTTCAGACCCTGCTGATAGCCAATCGCGGTGAAATTGCCTGCCGGGTGGCCGCCACTGCCCGCAGCCTGGGGCTGCGTACCGTTGCGGTTTACTCCGACGCGGACGCGGACGCCCAGCACGTACGTGCTTGTGATCAAGCCGTGCGCATCGGTGGCCCCGAGCCACGCGACAGTTACTTGAAGATCGACGCCATTCTGGAAGCCGCTCGTGCCACTGGCGCGAACGCGATCCACCCTGGCTATGGTTTTCTGTCCGAGAACGAGCACTTTGCTCGCGCTTGTGAACAAGCCGGCATTATTTTTGTAGGCCCACCCGCTCAAGCCATTGCGGCCATGGGCAGTAAGTCCGCCGCCAAATCCCTGATGGAAAAAGCTGGTGTGCCTTTGGTGCCCGGTTACCACGGCGACAACCAGGACCCCGACTTCCTGCACCAGCAAGCCGACAATATCGGCTACCCCGTGCTGATCAAAGCCAGTGCCGGTGGCGGCGGCAAGGGCATGCGTATTGTGGAAGAGTCCGGCGCGTTCCTGGAAGCCTTGCGCTCGTGCCAGCGCGAAGCCGCAAGCAGCTTTAGCGACGACCGCGTGCTGATCGAACGCTACATCACCAAACCACGCCATATCGAAATCCAGATCTTTGGTGACCAGCATGGTGACTACGTCTACCTGTTCGAGCGCGATTGCTCGGTACAGCGTCGTCACCAGAAAGTGATTGAAGAAGCGCCCGCCCCAGGCATGACGCCCGAGCGTCGCCAGGCCATGGGCGAAGCCGCCATTGCAGCGGCCCGCGCCGTGAACTATGTGGGCGCAGGCACGGTGGAATTCATTGCCGAGCAAGATGGACGTTTCTACTTCATGGAAATGAATACCCGTCTGCAAGTGGAGCACCCCGTCACCGAACTGATTACTGGCCACGACTTGGTGGAATGGCAACTGCGTGTGGCCGATGGCCAGCCTTTGCCGGCCAAACAGGACGAGCTGAGCATTAATGGCCACGCCATTGAAGTTCGCATTTACGCAGAGAATCCTGATAAGGACTTTCTGCCGTCCATCGGTACGCTGCGCAGCTTGCAGTACCCCGCCCATGCGTCCTTCACCTCCGGTGAGGTGCGTATCGACAGCGGTGTGCGTGAAGGCAGCGTCATCAGCCCCTTCTACGACCCCATGATCGCCAAGGTCATCACTCATGGTGCTGATCGTGAACAGGCTCGTCGTCGCCTGATTCGCACGCTGGCGGACACTCAGGTGGCCGGTGTTCACACCAACAAGACCTTCCTGCAACGTCTGCTGGGCGATGACGCCTTTGCCCAGGCCGATCTGGATACGGGCCTGATCCCACGCCGTCACGATGCGCTGTTCCCCAGCAATCAGGACGTTCCGGCTTCTGTGCTGGCCTTTGCCGCCTGCGCCGTACTGACTCACCAGGGTCTGAGCGGGCAAGCTCCCAACTCCGACCCGTGGGCCGTACATGACGGCTGGCGCCTCAGTGGGGACTACGATCAGAAAGTAGCCTTGCAACTGGGTGAACAAGCCCACGACGTGCTGCTGCAACGTCGTGAAAACCAGTGGCAGATCACGCTGGGCGAAGCTCAACACGCGCTGCGCTGGCAAGCCGAGGCAACGGCGGGTCTAGCCCAGACCTTGACCGTACGCCTGTGGCTGGATCAGGTCGAATACCGTGCCCAGGTGCTGCAAGATGGCGACCATCTGCAAGTGGCCCAGGCCGGTTCGGACTGGACCCTGGCCGTGGTCGACACCCTGGCCAGCGCCAGTACCAGCGGCCAGGAAGCGCACGGTGGCCACCTGACCGCTCCCATGCCGGGCAAGATTATTGCCCTGAATGTGGCTGCAGGTGACAGTGTCAAGCAGGGCGATGTGCTGCTGGTCATGGAAGCCATGAAAATGGAGCACTCCATTCAGGCACCTGCCGATGGCACCGTGGCCGAACTGTTCTTTGCGGTGGGCGATCAAGTGCCCGAAGGCGCAGAGCTGGTCACCATGGAGAGCTAAAACCTCTTCTTTCCAGCCCGCGCAAAACGCATTGCCGGGCTAGAAAAATAGGCGTAAAGTCGCATTACCAAGAGCCCCCTTCCAGGGGCTCTTGCCGTTAAGAACGACTCATGACCGCCCAGCTTCTTACCCCCTACTGTGGTCGCTTTGCGCCTAGTCCCAGTGGTCCCTTGCACGAGGGTTCACTGGTTGCGGCCATGGCCAGCTACCTGGATGCACGCGCCCAGAACGGGCGCTGGTTGCTACGCATTGAAGATATAGACACGCCGCGCGTGGTCGCCGGGGCAGACCAGATCATCATGCAGCAACTGCGGGGCCTGGGCATGCACTGGGATGGCGAAGTTCTATGGCAAAGCCAGCGGCTGGCTCGCTATCAGGACGTGTTTGACGGCCTGCGCGAGCGGGATCTGGTCTACGGCTGCACCTGCACCCGTCAGGAGATTCTGGCCGCCTCCATGCCGCTTGCCCCGGATTCGCATGAATATCCCTATGCAGGCACCTGCCGCCACGGCATCCCGGCAGATCGCGCCGTACGAGCCTGGCGGCTACGCGTACCGGAAGAGGTGGAACACTTCACGGATCGCTGGGCCGGGCCGCAACAGCAGGACGTAGCCAAAGAAGTAGGGGACTACATTCTTAAACGCGCCGACAAACTCTGGGCATACCAGTTTGTGGTGGTCATTGATGATGCGGACAGCCAGATCACCGATGTCGTGCGTGGCGCAGACTTGCTCAGTTCCACGGCCCGCCAGCGGGTATTGCAAAGAATCCTGGGCCTACCGCTCCCGCGTACCCTGCACGTACCGCTGGCCTGCGATGAGCAAGGCCGCAAGCTTTCCAAACAGAACCATGCCCCAGCCTTTGATCTGGACCATCCAATGGAAACGCTGCAACGAGTCTGGGCCTTTCTGGGCTTTGCTCCCCTGGTTGCCAACACACTGGACGAGTTCTGGAGCCAGGCCACCTGCGCCTGGGCACGGCGCTTCCCCTTATCGCTTAGCTAAAATCCGGGTATCCAAGCAGCACACTGGATTCTGAGCGCTGATTCCTTGCTGCCTGCTGCCTGCTGCCTGTTGCCTGTTGCCTGTTGCCTGTTGCCTGTTGCCTGTTGCCTGTTGCCTGTTGCCTGTTGCCAACCAGTGTGCCCCTCCGTCGGCTCTCTGTGCCAGCTTATTAGGTTTCAAATAAACGACAGTTTCTGCCCGAACAATCGATTTATGTTTCAATCATAAAGACGCCCCGCCGCACAGGGCGTCTGCCAGAGCAAAACCCGGTAAAAATCGGCCTCACCGCTCACGGCAGAACCCACCCAAGCCCTGAACCCCCCATTTGCCCCCTACCGCAAATCAGCGTAAAGTTTGGTCACTGGTTACCGAATTCACGCAGTTTTTTTAATCACTTAGGACGGCAACCTTATACCCATGTTTGATATCCTGGTTTATCTTTTCGAGACGTATTACAACCCCCAGTCCTGTCCCAAGGCGGAGGTTCTGGCCCACAAATTGGCCGCTATTGGCTTTGAAGACGAGGACATCAACGACGCACTGGGCTGGCTACATGCACTGGGCGAGACCTCGCAACAGTGTCAGCCTACCGCTCAACTCAGTCCCAACAGTCAGCGTATTTTTTCTGAGCACGAACAGAATGTGCTGGGCGCTGACGCGATGGGTTTCATCACCTTTTTGCAAAATTCCGGCGCTCTTACCGCCCACCTGCGCGAAATTCTGATTGAAAGCGCCATGACAGTGGACGAAAGCCCGGTCTCGTTGGACAAAATAAAAATTGTCGCCCTGATGGTTTTGTGGAGCCACGAAGCCGAAATCGATCATCTGATCTTTGAAGAGCTGCTCAGCGACGACTCCACCCGTCAGTCCCACTAAGCTGATACACAGGAACCTATTTTTTGTTCAAGAAACGGCCCCGATAAAGAGGGTCCTTCCACACAAAAAACCAAGGCCCGACTCCGACACTTCATCGGATTCGGGCCTTTTTGATGGGTCTTGCTGTCGCTTGGACGGTGTTTAACCTTCTTTGTGGATACGGCAGACACTCAAGAAAGCCGGATTGTCTGTATTAGATAGGGGCAATCCGGCTATAGGCTATTGAGCGCAACTGATCAGATCAGGCTCACTTGATTTCCTTCCTGTCCTTGTCCAGCATCGCGCGCAACAGGCTCTGACCATCCTCGACCACGGCAAACTCGCCGTAGCGGGCGGCATCGAAGCGATCTGCCGAGCCTTCCGCAAAGAACCAGGCATCTGTTCCAGGCGTCCAGTTACTGCGGTGACGGCGCATGCGCAAGCGCATCACATCGGAAGGTTCAGCCACAGGGCCTTCTTCGCTCCACAGGCGCTCCTGGCCGTCCTGCTCCAGATAAACACCCTTGAGCTGCGCCACCTTGTTCTCATCCAGCTGCACCGCCACAACCACCCACTGCTGAGCGTCCATCTTGGCAAGCGCATCCTTGGGCAAGCCCCAGGACAGGGCAGACAAGTTCTGCGACAGGGCAAAGTTCAAGGACATATAGTCGCCCTGCATCAGCGAACGGGGATCCACCGGAGCCAGCTCCAGCAACACCGTCTGACCATCACTCAAGATACGTTCTTTTTGCACGATAGCGACGTTGGCCACACCCAGCACCAGCACCGTCCCCAACAAAACGCTGGCAAGAATGCCTTTGGGAGCCGCCTGCACCGGCGCGTCGGCCACCACTTTATTGCGACCTAGCTGACCCAGATACGCAAACACCAAGCAGCCTACGCCCGTTGCCAGCAAGAGTTCGGCCTTGTCCAGCAGACTGATGTTCAGGATGTAATACAGACGCCAAAGGCAGAACAGGCCCATTGCCACGGCCACGGCCAACAAGCTGAGATAGCGCCAGGCATAAGCCACCAGAATCCAGCTCAAGGCCAGAGCCACCGGCGGATAAGGTGTCCAGACCGCACACAAGGCTGCCAGACCCAGCAAGGCAATGCCATAGACCAGAGGCTGGTCACGCCAGCCGCGCCAATAAAACGCCAGTATCGCCAAAGGAGCCATCGCCAGCAAAAAGCCAGCCACGGTCAGGTAAGGCCGCGACTCGTCCCAGAAGGGCATGGAATAAAACAGCGTGCCCGCCAAAACAAGATGAATCTGGGAAGCAAGCAGCAAGGACCAGAACAAGGGCAGCCAGAAATGCGGCTTGCGCTCACCACACAAATAAAGATGTCCTAACGACAAGGCGGCAAAGAACATGAATGCAGCGGGCATTTCCAGCACCCAATAAGGCATCATGGCCCAGCGATCAAACAAGCGCTCGATCACCAGAAACTCGATCGCGGCCAGTGCCCAGATCACCAGCAACATGCGCAATACGAACTGTCCTTTGGCCAGCCTGTACAGCAAGGTGCTGATCACGACGGCTATCATGGCGCTGACTTCATGTGGCCAGGGGTAACGTATGTCCACAAGCGGCACGCTAAGCAAGAGCACCGCGCACGCAACCCAGCCGCCGACCAGATCCCGGCTGGATACCGTCTGGGCCTTGGCAAACAGCACGGGGGACACCAGAGCCATGATGCCGCCCAGTACACCCAGCGCTTCCAGACTCAAGTCCAGAGAAACAGCCAGGTACAGCAGAATAATCAGTGGTAACAGCAGGTATAGGAACAGCTTGATCACGCGCAGATACCAGGGGTGATGCTCGTCACTGTCCTGAGCGTCAGCGTGAACACTAACCTGTGTGTTGGCCAGGATCTGTGCTGTTGAGGCGGCAGGACTGCTTGCCATTGCTGCGTTTACTGATGCTTGAGTTGCGGCCGCTTCGGTTCCAGCATTTGTCTTGGTCGTGGCGTTGGTCGCTGCTGCATCCGTTGCCAAGACCGTCCCCGAGGTGACATCTGACACCACATCATCTTTAACAGCCAGCGCCTCGCCGCCATGAGTCCGTCGCCAATGGACGACCTGCTGCTGCAAGAAACGCAGCAGCCCCAGACCCAGGCCCACAATCACCACCACGATCAGCAGGAACGCATCGCCTGCATACTCGATAATCAGCATGCTCAAGGAACCATACGCGCCGAACGAGGCCAAGGACATGATCAGCAAATCCGGGCGACGGTAGCGATAAACACCGTACAACGCCAGGAACAAGGCAAGACCGAGCAGGAAGTTGCCTTCCATGACCTGGGCACCGATGAAAAAGCCCACCGCAATCGCTGCTACACGCGGCACGATGCGCCACGGGTCATGACGCGCACGCCAGATGGTTTCGGCTGCCAGCAACAGCAGCGCATTGACGGCCAGAGCCAGCAAGGTCTGCGTGGTGTAGCTGCGCCCAAACCAGTCCAGACGGGCCACATCTATCCATAGGTAGAAGGCCGTATTGATCAGTACCAGCCACAGCACGGACAGAAAGACACTGCGCACGGTGAATACCCAAGGTATGATCAGCACAGTCCACAATGCGAAAAGCTGCCAAGGGTCTGCGCCAGTCTGATAAGTCTGGCCAATCAGGGCCAGCAAACCGCCCGTGGCCACGGCGGCCAGGCCGGTCAAAGCAGCAGGCACTCCCAGATCATGTCCCCAGCCACCGGAACGTCGGCGAAACAGCAAGGCCAGTCCTGCTGAAATCAGCACGGCACCTTGAGCCAGGGCAAATTTGGCGGCATGCCCCCAGTTTTCCCAATTGGCCGCAATCCAGGTCACCAGACCACTGGCAAGCAGCAAAACGGCCAAACCCCAGGCCAGTTTTGTCAGAAACACTCGCCAGTCAGTTGGCCATACGTTAGTCTTGTCAGGTCTCATAACTTGCATAGAGGGATAAGCACCTCGTATCATTTCGCGCATTGCAGCGCAGTTGCTGTCACTGGAATCATATGGATAAAACACTAATCATTGCCGAGAAACCTTCAGTCGCCGTAGATATCTCGCGGGCATTGGGCGGTTTCACTCGAGAAGGTGATTATTTTGAAAGCGATCGCTATGTGCTGGCCTCCAGCATCGGCCATCTGCTGGGCCTGGTGGCCCCTAATGATCCGGTTCGCGGCAAGTGGAGCTTCACACATCTACCTGTTATACCCCCTCAGTTTGAGCTCAACCCAACAGACAAAAAATCGACTGAACGCTTGAAACTGCTGGTCAAGCTCATCAAACGAAAAGATGTCACCGCTGTCATTAATGCCTGTGACGCAGGGCGCGAGGGTGAGCTGATTTTTCGCTACATTATGCAATACGCCGGAGCGAAAAAGCCGGTGCAACGGCTTTGGTTACGTTCGATGACACAATCGGCGATTCGTGAAGCCTTTGAAAACCTGCGTGATGATGAGGACATGAAACCGCTGGAAGCAGCGGCCCGTTCGCGTGCCGAGGCTGACTGGCTGGTGGGCATTAATGGCACTCGTGCCATGACCGCCTTCAACAGCAAGGACGGCGGCTTTTTCAAAACCCCCGTGGGCCGTGTGCAAACCCCCACGCTGGCCATCGTGAACGAGCGCGAGAACCGCATTCGCCAGTTCGTATCACGCGACTACTGGGAAGTACACGCGGACTTTATCGCCGCTGCCGGCCTGTACTCCGGCCGCTGGTTTGACCCCAAATTCACCAAGGACGAACACGACCCCGAGAAGAAAGACTCGCGTCTGTGGTCCCAGGCTGCCGCTCAGACCATTGTGGCTGCCTGCCGCGAGCAGCCCGGTGTGGTCACCGAGGAATCCAAGCCCAGCACGCAGATGTCGCCCGCCTTGTTTGATTTGACCTCGCTGCAACGCGAGGCCAACTCGCGCTTTGGCTTCTCGGCCAAGACCACCTTGTCCTTGGCCCAGACGCTGTACGAACGTCACAAGGCGCTGACCTACCCCCGTACTGATTCGCGCTACTTGCCCGAAGACTATATAAGCACGGTGCAAGAAACCATGCGTGCGCTGGCTGACAGCGGCACGCCTGCCAGTGCTTCGGTGCAGCCGTTTGCGCAGGAAGTGGTCGAACAAAAATGGGTCAAGCCCAACCGTCGGATCTTCGACAACAAAAAGGTGTCGGATCACTTTGCCATCATCCCCACCTTGCAGGTACCCCGGGAGCTGAGCGATGCCGAACACAAGATTTACGAGCTGATCAGCCGTCGCTTCCTGGCCGTGTTCTTTCCGACCGCGGAGTTCCGCGTCACCACACGTATCACGCAGGTGTCGGGACACCATTTCAAGACGGAAGGCAAAGTGCTGGTCAAACCGGGCTGGCTGGCTATTTATGGCCGCGATGCTCAAGGCGAAGACGCGTCCCTGGTGCCCGTTGCCGATGGCGAGAAGGTCCGCACTGAAGATGTGAACACCAAGGCACTGGCCACCAAGCCGCCTGCACGCTTTACGGAAGCGACCTTGCTGTCGGCCATGGAAAGCGCGGGCAAGCTCGTCGACGATGAAGCCTTGCGCGAAGCCATGTCCGAGCGCGGTCTGGGTACACCAGCCACTCGTGCCGCCATTATTGAAGGTCTGCTGAACGAAGCCTATCTGCGCCGTGAAGGCCGCGAACTGGTGCCTAGCGCCAAGGCACGTCAACTGATGACTTTGTTGTCCGGTCTGGGCGTTAGCGAACTGACTTCGCCCGAACTGACAGGCGAGTGGGAGCACCAGCTCAAGCAGATCGAGCAACGTCAGTTGGACCGCGACGTGTTCATGCGTGAAATCGCGCAAATGACGCAAGTGATCGTCAAACGTGCGAAAGAGTACGAACGCGACACCGTTCCTGGCGACTACGCAACCTTGCAGACGCCATGCCCTAAATGTGGCGGTGTGGTCAAAGAAAATTACCGTCGTTATGCCTGCACGGCTTGCGATTTTTCGATTGGCAAACACCCCGGCGGTCGCACCTTTGAACTGCCGGAAGTCGAAGAGCTGCTGGCCAAGAAGGAACTGGGCCCTCTGCCTGGTTTCATCAGCAAAATGGGGCGCCCCTTTGCGGCACTGTTGCGCATCACCGACGAGTACAAGCTGGAGTTCGACTTCGGCCAGAACGACGACGATGATGACGAAACCCTGGATTTCAGCGGCCAGACCCCGGTCGGTCCCTGCCCCAAGTGCCAGTCCTCCGTCTTTGAGCATGGCTTGCGTTACTTGTGCGAAAAGTCCGTTGGCCCATCCAAGAGCTGCGACTTCCGTAGCGGCAAGGTGATTTTGCAGCAGGAAATTACCCGCGAGCAGATGGCCAAGTTGCTGGGTGAGGGCAAGACAGACTTGCTGGATGGTTTCGTGTCCTCGCGCACCAACCGCAAGTTCAAAGCCTTCCTGGTGCGTCAGGCAGACGGCAAGATCGGCTTTGAGTTCGAGCCGCGCCCAGAGAAGCCAGGTCGTAAATCAGCCGCCAAGAAAACGGCGACTAAAGCAGCGGCTAAAAAAACAGCAGCAAAGAAAACGGCAGTGAAGAAAACAGCGGCCAAGAAGACGGCAGCCAAGAAAACGACTGCTAAAAAGACGGCCAGCAAGGCAGAGTAAAAAGCTCGGCTTAGTTGGAAGAAATGGCCTCCCTTTTTTGGGGGGCCATTTTTTTATACAACGCCATATCGCCTGACAAGATAGCGAGACTTAATCCGGCTTGGTTGCGGCTTCCGGATATAACTCCGGAAACAAGAACTGCAAGCTATCAAGTGGCAAGCCCCAACGCACTGGCCCAGATGCAGTATCACTGACAAGCAAGCCGCTTTTTAACAGCTTCGACATCAAGGAGCGTGCTGTACGCTCGCCTAAACCCGTCATCTGCGCAAACTCCATGCGCTTGAGAGGACCCGCTGCAAACAAATGATAGAGAGGCAAGATAGCCTCTTTACGCACCTCCTTGTCATGAGCGTGGCGAAATATGATGAGCGCCTCAATGCGTCGCTTCATATCATCCAAATCCAGCATACGTCCCATGAATTTCACTTGGTCTTGGCAAATACCAAGAAAGAACTCAATCCATTCATTCAAACCGGCAGTGCTCAAATTGCCTCTACCGTCCAAATCCCCACGGCGGGCCGAATCTGCATTATTCAAATGAACGTAATAGTCTTGCGTGGCACGGGCCAGCCCTCGACTGGGCGACCACAAGCCTTCGGATAAAGGCCAAAGAGCACAATGCGTCTGCAAGCGGGCAGAGCGGCCATTACCATCCAAAAAGGGGTGCACCCATGTGACACGGTGGTGCAAGCAGGCGACCAGAATAAGTCGTCGATCCCAAGAATGGCTTTGGTCATAGACCTCGTCCATGCGCTTCATAAAACGGGGTAAAGATGTGGCGACCGGAGGAATGTGTCGGCCAACCTGCACCGTCTCCTCTCGAAGTTTGCCAGGAATAATGACTCGGCCATCTTCGGTAAGCCGGTCCTCCTGAGGCAGTTGCGAGTACAACTTCTCATGAGCGATCAGCAGAAACTCCGAGTTCATCGGAGACACTCCTTGATCAAGCAACTCCTCCAGATCTTTTTCCGCCTGGATATGCGCCAACGCGACGCGCTGTAGTCGAGCAACGTCTGGCTTATCTGAAAACTGCTTGTGTAAAGCATCCTCAATATGGATCGGATGAGTACTTTGTCCCTCAATCCGGTTCGAGTAGTACGAGTTCATGGATCGTACAAGCTCACGAATACTTTCACGCGCGCGCGGGTGAGCCACACCCGCCAAACGGCTTGCATCACGAGCAATATCGGCCGCTTTCTCGATCAAAGCCTGAGGTAAGCTCGCCGGAACAAGAGGGTCGAACTGATGAGGAGAATCATACATTTTTTGCCGCCTTAAATTCCGCTTGCGATCACATCTCAATATATTGATATTAATAGATTTTATATGAATTTTACATTAGTTAATATACGTATATTTGCCGCCTTTTTTTCCGGTCTTTATACCGGCCAGATTTACGGCTGTACATCAATATCAACATAGCAATAGCGCAGCATATGGAAACGCCAATAGAAAGCGGACAGTTGTCAGGTTTTGGCATAGACGACAACAGCCCGAACCTTAAAGCGGCCAATAAAATAAAGCCTTAGCCAGCACCACGATCAACAATACGTGAGCAAGAACACTAAGGTGAATAATCCGTGAGCGCCGCGCCGTCATGGTCTTGCGCCGGCTCATCACCATGACGGACAGGAAGTGTCCAAATACACTTAACGCCAAGGCGATTTTCAAGCCCAAAATCCAGGCACGGGCCCCACCCACCTCAAACAGGGCCCGATGCTGCCAGGCCAGACTCAAACCCGCACCGTAAAGCAATAACAAGACCCAAGGCATGATACGGCGCGCCCGTCGCCCCAAGGCATGCTCGAACTCCCGCATCGATGGCCGGGAGACATGGCGCGCCAGAGGCGACAACATCAGCACCTCGAAAAACACCGTGCCGATGAAAAAAATCGCAGCCAAAAGATGGACCAACAACAGCAGGAAATAGCTCATGAACAGTGCTCAGAAAAGCAGACAATTCATCAACGGTACACCAGGTCTCGCGCCCACAAACTGACTTCTGGCACATAGCTGATCAGCATCAAGCAGGCCAAAATAGCCGCCACGAAGGGCAGCAGGGGGCGCACCAGTTTTTCCAAGGAAATTCCGGCCACTGAGCAGGCGGCAAACAAATTCACGCCAAAGGGGGGCGTTATCATTCCCAATGCCAAATTGACCACCATGATGATGCCAAAATGCGCCGGATCAATGCCAAACTGCACGGCCACCGGCAACAAGAGAGGGGCCAGAACCACGATTGAGGCCGAGGTCTCGACAAACATGCCCACCACGAACAAGGCGGCATTTATCCCCATCAAAAACAGCACAGGGCTGCTAAACAACTCCCCCAACCATGTGCCCAAGGCGGCTGGAATGCCGGTGCGATTGAGCAAGAAACCGAATACACCAGCATTGGCAATAATGAACATAATGACCGCCGTGGATACCACGGAACGATGCAGCACCTTGGACAAATCGCTCCACTTCACGCTGCGATAGATCACCATGCTGACGATCAAGGCATAAACGACCGACACGGCCGAGGCCTCGGTCGGCGTGAAAATACCCCCATAGATCCCACCAAGAATGATCACCGGCATCAACAAGGCCAGCCACGCCTGACGAAAGGCCGTCCAGACGCCCAAACGACCCACACCATCTTGCAGGCCCAGTCCATGACGGCGCGCATACAGCCACACGTAAAGCATCAAGGCACCACCGATCAACAAGCCTGGACCAATCCCCGCGACAAACAGCTCGCCCACCGAAGTATCCGTTGAGACGGCAAACAGAATCATGGGAATGGAAGGGGGAATAATCACCCCCAGCTCCGCAGCAGATGCCTGCAAGGACGCCGCAAACGGCGCCGGATAGCCGTGCCGGACCATAGCAGGAATCAAAATCGCCCCCACCGCAAAGGTGGTTGCCACACTGGAGCCGGCCACAGCGGCAAAAATCATGCAGGTCAGCACACAACTGCAGGCCAAGCCACCTTGCACACCACCGACCAGGCTTTTGGCAAACTCGACCATACGGCTGGACATGCCGCTCGATTCCATCAAATTGCCCGCCAGGATGAAGAAAGGCACCGCCACCAGGGGATACTTGTCCAGGGCCGCATACAACTGCTGGGCGATCACCAGAAACGTCATGCGCCCCTCCCACGCCACCCCCGCCATATTGGCCAGCCCCACGGCAATGGCCACGGGCACCGTCAATACAAAAAACAGCAGCATGGACACAAGCATGATCTGGGGCACGATACGGTCTCCGGTCTAAACAGATGCCTGCCTGGCATCCAACGTTCGGTGGTGCTTTAAAGACAAGGGGTCAAAGCTGCGTGTGATCCACCACAGCAGGTGCCGGTCTTTCAAGCCAACGGGCCAGCAGGCCCAAAATGGCCAGCACGGCCCCAATCGGGATCGCGATATACACCCAGGAAATGGACCACTCCAGACTGGGCATGGTCTGGAACCGCACCCGCCAGGTCATTTGAATGCCGACCCAGGTCAGCAGGCCGAAAAAAGCCAGGCAAGTAAACAGCACGGCCACATCCAGCCAATGCTGAGTTCGCTTCCCGACCCAGAGCCGCAGCACATCCACGCTCAGCATGGCGCCTTGACGCAAGGCCAGACACAGCCCCAGCATGACCGTCCAGATCAGGGCGGCACGCGACCAGGCTTCGCTCCAGTCGGCGGGCGACTGGAGTACGAAACGGGCAATCACTTGATAGAACGCAGCCGCCACTGCCGAGAGCAGCAGCAACTGCGTCACCCAGGACACCAGACGGAACAGGCCCTTATCCAGAACGGACAGCAGCACTTTCATGATGAGCGCCGTTTACTGAGCCTGACGAATGGCCTCGACCAGTTCCTGGCCGAACTGTTTGTAGTACTGGGGGTAGACAGGCTCGACCGCTTTGGCAAACGCCGCATGGTCAACGGTATTGACCTGCATGCCTTCAGCCTTGACGGCATCCACGCCGGTTTTCTCGATGTCGTCCACGTAATCACGCATGGCCTGGGCGGCTGTCACACCGGCATCTTTCATCAACTGCTTGTCCTGATCGGACAGGCCGTCATACACCGCCGGGGACATCAGCACCAGGGCCGGGCCGTACACGTGAGCAGTCAGCGACAGATACTTTTGCAACTGCGGCAGCTTGGCCGACACAATCACGGACAAGGGGTTTTCCTGGCCGTCGATGGTGCCTTGTTGCAGGGCAGTCGCCACTTCTGGCCAGGCCATGGGCGTGGCCAGAATGCCAATCTCGCGGAAAGCGGCAATGTGAATAGGGTTTTCTGTCGTGCGTATCTTCAAACCCTTGGCATCGGCCGGGGTCGTCACAGGACGCACATTATTGGTCAGGTGACGGAAGCCTTGCTCACCCCAGGCCAAGGCCACAATCCCGCGTTTGGGAAATTCAGCCAGCATGTCCTGACCGATCTTGCCATCGAGCACATGGCGGGCATGTTGCAGATCGCGAAACAGGAAAGGAATATCGAATACGCCGGTCTTGGGCACAAAGTTCAAGGTTGCGCCGGTCGAGACAATGGCCAGATCAATTGTGCCCAGTTGCAGGCCTTCAATGACTTCGCGTTCGCCGCCCAGGGCGCTGTTGGGAAAGGCCTCGATGGTGTAATTGCCATCCTTTTCCAGCGCACTGGCAAAGGCTTTGGCGCCCGCACCGTAGTGGGAACTGGTGGACAAAGCGTAGGCCAACTTCAAGGAAGTCTGAGCCGTAGCCGCCCCCGCCGCCAGGCCCAAGCCCAGCATCAAACCTGCGGCCAAAAGACGGTTCTTCATGTGTCGGTACATCATGCATGCCCCTCCTGTCTGAATGGATCAGTGTATTTAATGCGTAGTGCCCGGGCTGGGACATAGGGGTTTTTACGCCTGTGCCCCCGCCAGACACCTTATTCTTCTACATACCAGTTATCTTCGGACAACATGACCTGTTGGTGGCCATAGCCCGCTGGCATCATGGGAAAACAGTTTTCCAGCGCCAGCACTTCCACGTTCAGGAAGAAGGGGCCGTCATGAGCCAGACAGCGCTCCAGCGCGGCATCCAACTGATCGGGATGCTCCACGCGCTCAGCTTCCCAACCAAAAGCGCGTGACAGCGCCACAAAATCCGGCATGGCTTCGTTATAACTGTGGCTGTAACGGCCATCATGGATCAGCTCTTGCCACTGGCGCACCATGCCCATGTGGCGGTTATTGCACAAAATCACCTTGATCGGCGTGCGATGCTGCACGGCGCTGGCCAGTTCCTGAATATTCATCAGCACCGACGCGTCACCACTGACACACACCACCAGCTTGTCGGGATGTGCAATCTGCGCGCCAAACGCGGCGGGCACGCCATACCCCATGGTGCCCGCACCACCGGAGGTCAGCCAACGGCGGGGGCGATCAAACTTGATGTATTGTGCCGCCCACATCTGATGCTGGCCCACATCGGTAGACACGATGGCATCGCGGCCTTCCAAATGCGCGTCCAACCGTTGCAGCAAATGCTGCGGCAAGATCGCATCGCTGCGCGGGGTGACGTTCAAGCACTCTTGCGCACGCCACACGCCAATACGCTGCCACCAGTCGTTCAAGCGGCCTTCGGGCAATTCGTGATGCGACAGCTCTTTGCGCAAGGCGCGTAGCAGGGGATAACAATCGCCCACCAAGGCCACATCGGCACGCACGACCTTGTCGATGGAACCGGGGTCAATATCAATATGAATCTTGCTGGCATGGGGGCAGAAGTCAGACAGGCGGCCGGTAATGCGATCATCGAAACGCGCACCCACACAGATGATCAGATCGGCATGGTGCATGGCCAGATTCGCTTCCAAGGTGCCGTGCATGCCCAGCATGCCGACAAACTGTTCGTCACGCGCAGGATAAGCGCCCAAACCCATCAAGGTCAGCGTGCAAGGTGCGCCAGTTTCCTGAACCAGGCTGGTGAAGGCATGGCTGGCATCAGCCCCGGAGTTGATCAAGCCACCACCGCCGTAAAAGACGGGGCGACGAGCGTGGGCGATCATGGCAGCCGCGCGTTTAATCGCCGCTTCCTGAGCAGGGGCCGGAGCGGCAGGTGCCAACAGGCTGTCGGCCTCTTCCTGAACGGGTGATTCGCTGCTGGCAGCCGGCAAGGTGGCGATCTGAATATCTTTGGGAAAGTCCAGCAACACCGGGCCGGGGCGACCCTGGGTACACAGGCGCAAGGCTTTGGCTGTCAGGGAGGCGACATCTTCAATACGACGCACCTGGGCATTCCACTTGGTCACAGGGCGGGAAATGCCAATGGCATCGCACTCCTGGAACGCAGCAGTCCCAATTGCGGTGGTCGCTACTTGACCACTAATGCACAGGACAGGAATAGAATCACACAAGGCATCGAGCAAACCGGAGGTGGTATTGGCCATACCGGGTCCTGATGTCACCAGCACCACGCCAGGTTTACCGGTGCTACGGGCGTAGCCTTCGGCCGCGTGTACGGCAGCTTGCTCGTGACGGACCAGAATATGACGAATTCGCGGTTGAGCATGAAGCGCATCATAGAGCGGTAACACCGCTCCGCCAGGATAACCAAAAATGGTATCCACACCCTGAGCGATCAAGGTTTCGAGCAAGATTTGCGCGCCGTTATGGGCGGTCGTTTCAAGTGACATGGTTGCGTAGCCCTGCATGTTTTGTAAGATAGAGATCGCCGTCCAGTTTATCCCCTTTTACAGGCTGATTCCCCATGGTCACTCAACGCCAACCCTGGCATGTCGTCAAACCGTCCAAACTGCATGGCAATGGCGTTTTTGCGCTGCGCGATATTCCTGCCGGAACGCGCATTCTGCAATACGCGGGCAAGCGGCTGACACCCGAACAGGCCGATGCTCTGTTCCCGGTCAATCCCGACGAGCCCTTTCACACTTTTTTCTTTGCATTGAGCAACGGCAAAATTGTGGACGGTGGCCAAAGGGGCAACGACTCGCGCTGGATCAACCACTCTTGCGCACCCAACTGTGAAGGTCACGAGAACGCAGACGGCTCACGCGTGTTCATTGTGGCCATGCGCGATATCCCTGCCGGGCAAGAGCTTCTGTATGACTACTCGCTGGTCATCGACGATGAAATTACCGAAGAGCTCAAGCAGAACTATCGCTGTCTGTGTGGCGCGGCCCAATGCCGTGGCACCATGATTGCCCTGCAATCGGATCGCTCCCAGGCTGTGGCAGACGAGCTGCGTGACGTGGCCGCCGAGTTGGATGCAGAAATGGAGCAAGCCCGCAAAGCCCCTGTCTCGGTCAAGCAAAAAACGGCTGATCTGCAAGCCGCCGCCCCTAAACAGGGAGTGGAAAAGGACGAGCCCGATCAGGATAAAGACGACGATACAGAGTCTTCAGGGCACAAAGATAAAAAAGACAAAAAGAGCAAAAAGAAGAAGAAAGACAAAGCCAAACACAAGAATAAAAATAAAGACAAAAAATCGTCCAAAAAGGACAAAGAAGGCAAAAAGGGAAAAAAGGACCGTAAAAAAGAGTAAGCTGTCCTCCAGCTTGCATTAGCCCAGGCTGCCTCACCGGCAGCCTGCACCCTTGCTAATCGCCCCGCACAGCAGGCCCGGCCACACCCCTGCCGGGCTCTCTCAGAGCGCCACACACAGGCCCATCTGTCGTGCCGGGCCAGGTTTTACACCTCCTCAGCTAGGCGAAGCACCAACCCCGTACCGCGTGTGCCCTCGCCCTCGATTCCTATCGTCTCCCCTCAGGGCCAGCAATGGCCCGTCAGTGCTCGTGCACCGGGGGAAATTACTCACTGCCAGCCCCGTCTTTGACCGCTAGCATGTAGCTTTATTGCCCAATCCGACCGATCTCATGGATTCAAGTTCTACAGATACACCCTCCCATCACGCTGCCACGCCGACCCAATCAGGCCTGCGTATTCCTTTGCAAATAGAGGACTGGGCATCGGTCCTGATTATGGCGGCCTTGGCCTTAATTACGTTCGCCAACGTGTTTGTCCGCTATCTGACCAATAGCTCCTTTGCCTGGACCGAGGAAATCTCCATCTTCTTGCTGGTGGTCCTGACCATGAATGCAGGTGCCAGTGCCTGTGTGCGCCACTTGCATATTCGCATTGAAGTCTTTGCCGATGCAGGTACACAGCATCGGCAACGTCGCCTGGCCTTGTTGAGCATTGGCATGAGCCTGTTGTTCTTTATTGGCATGGCCATTCTGTCGGGCCGCATGGCCTTAGATGAATTCCAGTGGGGCGATACCTCTCCCTCCATTGGCGTGCCCACCTGGTGGTACAGCATGTGGCTGCCCATCCTGTCCACAACCCTGAGTCTGCGTTTACTGGGCATGTGGATCCGTCGTTGGCAGGCCAAACCATGATTGCAAGCTTGCTGTTCATCATCTTTATCGGTTTGATGCTGGTAGGCGTACCCGTTGGCGTATCGCTAGGCATAGGCGGTACGTTTGCCATCCTGATGTCGAACCTGGACACGCACTGGTTTGGCCTGATGGCGGTGCCGCAAAGTTTTTACGCCGGCCTGGCCAAATACCCCTTGCTGGCCATCCCCATGTTTGTGCTGGTGGGCTCCATTTTTGACCGCTCGGGCGTTGCCAGCCGTCTGGTGAACTTTGCCGTGGCGCTGGTTGGCCGTGGTCCCGGCATGCTGCCCGTCGTCGCCATTGGTGTGGCCATGTTCCTGGGCGGTATTTCCGGTTCCGGCCCCGCCTGCGCCGCCGCCGTAGGTGCAGTCATGATCGGCGCGATGAAACGCGCGGGCTATCCAGGCCCCTTTGCCGCCAGTATTGTGGGCGCGGGTGCTGCCACTGACATTCTGATTCCACCGTCTATTGCGTTCATTATCTACTCGGTGCTGGTGCCGGAAGCCTCGGTACCGGCCCTGTTTGCTGCCGGTATGTTTCCAGGCATGCTGGCAGGGATAGGCCTGATCATTCCAGCCATCTGGCTGTCACGTCGTCACAAGCTGGGATTGGCCGAAGCCGAACTGCCGCGCCCGCCATTCTGGCGTAGTTTGCGAGAAGCCGCCTGGGGCCTGATTGCGCCGGTCATTATTCTGGGCGGTATGCGCCTGGGTCTGTTCACCCCCACTGAAGCGGCTGTGGTGGCCGTGTTCTACGGCTTGTTTGTGGGTATGGTCATCCATCGCAGCATCCAGTTCCGCGATCTGTTTTTGATCCTGCGAGAAGCCGCCGAATTATCAGCCGTCATCATGATGGTCGTGGCATTGGCCGGTATTTTTGCCTGGGCCTTATCCACCCTGAGCATTATTGACCCCGTCACCAATGCCATCATCCATTCCGGTCTGGGCGAGTACGGCATTCTGGCATTGATGATTGTCATGCTGATTGTGCTGGGCATGTTCCTGGATGGCATTTCGATCTTCCTGATCTTTGTGCCGCTGTTCATGCCGATTGCCTACAACTTTGGCTGGCACCCCGTCTGGTTTGGGGTTCTGCTGACGTTGAATGTCGCCCTGGGCCAATTCACCCCACCCGTCGCCGTGAACCTGATGGTGGCCTGCCGTATCGCAGGCGTACCCATGGAAAGCACCCTGCGCTGGGTAGGCTGGTTGCTGCTGGGTATGGGCACCACCATGATGCTAGTGATCATAGAGCCCGAAATCGCCCTGTGGCTGCCACGCTACCTGGGTTTTAACTAAAACCACAAGACTGCAACACAACTCATAGAAAGGGAGACCTGACCCATGAAATTCCGTCACATTCTGGCCGCTCTGGCATGTACAGCCGCCACCCTGGCCGTGGTTCCGGCAGCGCAAGCCGCCTACAAATCCGAATACAAGTTGTCCATCGTGGTGGGCACCTCCTTCCCTTGGGGCCAAGGTGCGGTGATCTGGTCCGACCTGGTGCGCGAACGCACCGATGGCCGCATCAATATCAAAATCTACCCGGGTACCTCGCTGGTGCAAGGCGACCAGACACGCGAGTTCACCGCCATTCGCCAAGGCATCATTGATATGGCCGTGGGTTCCACCATCAACTGGTCCCCCCAGATCAAACAACTGAACCTGTTCTCCCTGCCATTCCTTCAGCCCGATGCCAAAGCCACCGACGCCTTGATCCACGGTGAAGTGGGCAAGGATCTGTTTGGCTACATCGAGAAAGCCGGTGTGGTGCCTCTAGCCTGGGGTGAAAACGGTTTCCGTCAGCTCAGCAACTCCAAGCACGAAGTGACCAAGCCTGAGGATATGAAAGGTTTGAAACTACGCGTGGTGGGTTCGCCCTTGTACATGGACACCTTCAGTGCCCTGGGCGCCAACCCCACACAAATGAGCTGGGCTGACGCACAGCCAGCACTGGCCAATAAGGCCGTGGACGGCCAGGAAAACCCCCTGTCCATCTACGCCGGTGCCAAGCTGTACGACGTGCAGCAGCAATACCTGACCCTGTGGAACTACGTGTCGGATCCACTGGTGTTTGTGGTGAACCGCGATGTGTGGAAATCCTGGAGCGAAGAGGATCAGAAGATCGTGCGTGAAGCCGCTATGGAAGCTGGCAAACGTGAGATCGTCATTGCGCGCACCGGCATCACGGCTGAAGATCCGTCCCTGCTCAAAGAGATCGAAAGCCACGGTGTAAAAATCACCACCCTGACTCCTGAGCAGCATGCCGCCTTTGCCAAGGCAACCGAAGGTGTGGTCGAAAAATGGACCAAAACCATTGGTGAAGATCTGGTAAAGAAAGCGCGTGACGCCATTGCTGCCAGCCGCTAATTAGCTGGGATTGAAAGACGAAAAGCCGGGCCTATTTCAGGCCCGGCTTTTTATTGTCTGGCTGCCACACAAGCCCAAAAACCCGCTTATTCCTTGAAACGTATCGCCAGCATTTCACCCGTCGCACAGACCTCACCATTTGCGCTTAGCGACAGGTCTACCCAGACCTTGCGCCCATCCAGCTCACGCAACTTGCCCTGCACGGTCAGCTCTGTCCCCATTGGAGCAGGACGCCGAAACTCCACTTTCAGGGAAGCGGTCACGCAACGAATCGGCTCCTCGCTGGTGCCCATCTCGATATCCAAATCCCGGTAAATGAAGGCCGCCGCAGACGCCGTACCGTGACAGTCCAGCAGGGACGCAATCAAGCCGCCATACACATGATTGGGCACACCACCGCTGTAAATCGGCTTGGGTGTGTAGCGAGCCACGGTATCGTCGCCGTCCCAATAGCTTTTTAGCTGATGCCCGTCGGGATTATGTTTGCCGCAACCGTAGCAGTGGCTGAAGTTATCGGCATAAAAGTCTTGAAACGCTTTATCCATATTGGTGCCTGCAATATCTTATTGAAACGCCGTTTCCAGAAAGCTGCGCAGCTTGCGCGAGTGCAGCCTTTCCTTGGGCATCTCGCGCAGCAATTCCAGCGCCCGGATGCCGATGTGCAAATGCTGGCCAACCTGACGCGCATAGAACTCACTGGCCATACCCGGCAGTTTCAGCTCGCCATGCAAGGGCTTGTCCGACACGCACAGCAAGGTTCCATACGGTACGCGAAAGCGAAAGCCATTGGCAGCAATCGTGGCGGACTCCATATCCAGTGCAATCGCCCGCGACTGCGACAAACGTCGCACCGGCTCGTGGTGGTCACGCAATTCCCAATTACGGTTATCAATGGACGCCACCGTGCCCGTGCGCATGATGCGTTTCAGTTCCCAACCCGATAGCCCGGCCACCTCGGCCACGGCTTGCTCCAGAGCGACCTGGATTTCAGCCAAGGGAGGGATAGGCACCCAGGTGGGTAAATCTTCGTCCAACACGTGATCCTGACGCACATAGCCATGTGCCAGCACGTAATCACCCAAACGCTGGGTAGTACGCAACCCCGCGCAGTGGCCCAGCATCAGCCAGGCGGCAGGGCGCAAGACGGCAACGTGGTCCGTAATGGTCTTGGCATTGGACGGCCCCACACCGATATTGATCAGCGTGATGCCAGAGTGATCAGCCCGGCGCAAATGGTAAGAGGGCATCTGCGGCGCACGGGCCAGGGGCGAACCTGTTGTTGAAGCATTCGCGCCCGCCGGGGTGATGATATTGCCGGGTTCCACCAGATCGATATACCCCTGCTCGTCGGCCTGCAGCACTTCACGCGCCCACTGGCAGAACTCGTCCACATAGAACTGGTAATTGGTAAACAGTACAAAGTTCTGGAAGTACTCGGGCCGGGTAGCGCTGTAGTGCTGCAAACGATGCAAGGAGTAGTCGATACGCGGCGCGGTAAACGGGGCCAACGGCAAAGGTTCGTTATGCACACGCTCCCACGTGCCGTTGACAATGGCATCGTCCATATACGCCAGATCGGGCACGTCGAAGTGGTCACGCAAGGTGTCACCGGGGGACTCGGGCACAGTCGTCACGGTAGTTTGCACGCCATTGTTCAGGGCGAAATGCAATGGAATAGGCACGGATGACTCGCCCACTTCTACCTGCACACCATGATTGCGCAGCAGCAACTCCAACTGCTCCAGCAAGTAATCGTGATACAGGCCAGGGGCGGTAATGGTGGTCATGTACACACCAGGTTCAACCACGTGCCCGTAAGACAGACGGCTATCCACTTCCTGATAGGTATCGACGCGCAAGCGCACCGCAGGGTAGCAGGCTCTGAACCGCTGCCCGCGTGGAAAGCCACTTTCCAGGCACTGGGCAAAAGAATCACGCAAAAAAGCGGTATTGCGATCGTAGATATGGCGCAACTGCTCCAAAGCCTGGCCGGCGTCCTGATAAGCCTTGAACGGAATCAACTCAGGCGTGGACGTGATACGGGAAAAACCGCTGGGATCAGACATAACAAGTATTCCAAGGGGAAACAAAGACAAGCAGATCTGCAAGCATCATAAGCTGTTTATTGTCTGGCCTCCTACACGGCTCTATGACAAATTCAACTGCCTGATTCGCACGCTTATGTGCCAGCCAAACAAACATGCCTGGCCGTCCGCCGCTTTCGCAGACCACCACCACCCGAGGCAGAAGCCCGGCTATCGTTTTCGCCTACACCTACAGCCATCACCCATCTACCTTTGAAATGGCTCGGTCAGCCCACAGCGTCTTGCCGTATCCGCGCAGGATGGCCAAGGCAGCACCCAACCCAAAGCAAATGTCGTCACTGGTTTTTGACTGAATCACAAGCCCTCCTGTCCACACAATGGACGCGACTCTCTGTGGTTTTCAGACGGAATTCACTCACGGTCCCTATTTGGATCAGCGCCTTTTCCCCGGTTTTGGGCACATTTCACTTTTCACCGATTCGGCCAAGGACACCCTGACGTACGCCTGCCCCCCAGAACCCGCTTTGATGTCAAAGGCCCTATACAAGCGGCTTGACAGGCATTTCAAGTATTTCAAGCAATACTCGATGTGGCGGCTTATGATGACAAGGGAAAGTCAGCTACGTCTTCTACCTCATATATAAGACTTGCCCAAAACCAGTAAATACATTAAGTATGTAGTCTTAATACTTTTAGTATTAAATCCAGCTTGCGTCAGTCCTTCATAATTTAAGTTATCCAACCTGGCAGTGTGCTCGGCATGCGTGTGAGACATAGCTCGTCATCGCGCAAATTAGCTTGTATTTAGGCTAATTTACAATGGGTTAGCGTATTTTAATGATTTTCGCTTCAAGCAATCTGCTCGCCCTCTGATGTCATTTGTGTCCTGGCGCCGCGTGGGTCTATCCACCCGCGATTTCAGCAAGTTCTGAATGCGCTCTTGACCAGGTAATCGCAGTTAGCAAGGCCGTTTGGCCTGCCGCTGTACCGAATCACTTTTAACTATCAGCAAGGGTACACATGACCACTCGAATCTCCTGCCAGCGATTGCAAGTCGCCGAGGTGCTTCATCAGTTCATCGAACAAGAAGCCCTGCCCGGCACAGGTATCTCCTCCGAAGCCTTCTGGACTGGTTTCGACAAGCTGGTCCATGATCTGGCACCTAAAAACCGCGCCTTGCTGGCCGAACGCGACCGCTTGCAAGTCGAACTGGACAAGTGGCACACGGCCAATCCAGGCCCCATCACCGATATGCCTGCCTACAAGAGCTTCCTGAGCTCCATCGGCTATCTGAAAGAGGCGCCTGCCAACGTCAAGGTCAACACCACCAACGTCGACACTGAAATCACCGAACAAGGTGGTCCTCAGTTGGTTGTGCCCATCATGAACGCACGTTACGCGCTGAACGCCGTAAACGCACGTTGGGGCAGCCTGTATGACGCCCTGTACGGTACCAACGCCATCCCTGACACCGACGGTGCCCAGCGTGGCGGTGGCTACAACGCCGTGCGCGGTGCCAAGGTTATCGCCTTTGGCCGCCAGTTCCTGAACGACACTATTCCTCTGGCTCAAGGCAGCCACGACCAGGCTACCTCCTACACCATCGCTGACGGCGCTGTGCGCGTCACCCTGGAAAACGGCGGCACCACCGGCCTGAAAGATACATCGACCCTGCTGGGTTACCGTGGTCAGCCCGATGCGCCTGAGGCCATCGTGTTCCTGCACAACGGCCTGCACTTTGAACTGCAGATCGACCCCAACAGCGCCATCGGCAAGACCGACCCGGCTGGCGTGAAAGACATCGTTCTGGAAGCCGCGCTGACCACCATCATGGACTGCGAAGACTCCGTGGCTGCCGTGGACGCCGACGACAAGGTTCTGGCCTACCGCAACTGGCTGGGTCTGGTGACCGGCTCGCTGACCGAAGAAATCAAGAAAGACGGCAAGGTTTTCACCCGCCGCCTGGCTGATGATCGCCAGTACACCGACCTGAAGGGCGCTACCCAGACTCTGGCTGGCCGCTCGCTGATGTTCGTGCGTAACGTCGGTCACCTGATGAGCAACCCCGCCATCATTGACGGCGAAGGTCGCGAGATCCCTGAAGGCATTCTGGACGCCGTGATCACCACCCTGATCGGCATGCGTGATCTGCAACTGAAGAAAAACTCGCACAGCGGCTCGCTGTACATCGTCAAACCCAAAATGCACGGCCCTGACGAAGTGGCCTTTGCCAGCGAAATTTTTGACCGTGTGGAAGGCCTGCTGGGTCTGGCTCCCAACACCGTCAAACTGGGCATCATGGACGAGGAGCGCCGCACCAGCGTGAACCTGAAGGCAGCCATTGCCCAGGCCACCGAGCGCGTTGTGTTCATCAACACGGGCTTTCTGGACCGCACTGGCGACGAAATCCACACGTGCATGCAAGCGGGCGCCGTGGTGCGCAAGGCCGACATGAAACAAGCCGAATGGCAGCCTGCCTATGAACGCAACAACGTTCAGATCGGCCTGCAATGCGGTCTGCGCGGTCGCGCCCAGATCGGTAAAGGCATGTGGGCCATGCCTGACCTGATGGCAGAAATGCTGGAGCAAAAAATTGGCCACGTGAAAGCTGGTGGCAACACCGCCTGGGTGCCATCGCCTACTGCTGCCACGCTACACGCCTTGCACTACCACCAAGTCAACGTGGTCGACGTCCAGAAAGGTCTGGAAGGCGACACCAACGACTACCTGGACAGCATCCTGACCATTCCTGTAGCCACGGACACCAACTGGTCCGCCAAGGAAATCCAGGAAGAGCTGGACAACAACGCTCAGGGCATTCTGGGTTACGTCGTGCGCTGGATTGACCAGGGCGTGGGTTGCTCCAAAGTGCCTGACATCCACAATGTCGGCCTGATGGAAGACCGCGCTACCCTGCGTATCTCCAGCCAGCACATCGCCAACTGGCTGCTGCACGGCATCGTCACCCACGAACAAGTGGTTGAAACCCTGCAGCGCATGGCGGCTGTGGTAGACCAGCAAAACGCGGGCGACCCCGCCTACCAGAACATGGCCGGCAACTTTGAAGGCTCCTTTGCCTTCCGCGCCGCTCAGGATCTGGTTCTGAAGGGTCTGGAACAGCCTAACGGCTACACCGAGCCTTTGCTGCACCAATGGCGTCTGGCTTTCAAAGCCGCTCAAGCCTAAAGCACACGATGTCGCCCGGAGCCTGACTCCGGGTGGCGGGTGCCCCCCAATCCCCATCCTGCTGATGCAGGATGGGGATTTTTTCGTTTAAGGGTATGCCTTTGCTGAGCTTTCCTGTTTGATCGCGACTTGCCCCTCCCCAAAACACCCAAACACGCTGTCGAACCACAACACCTGCAACCGTTGTCAAACCCACGGCCTAAAAGCACCCCGGTAGTCCCTGTCAGTCCCTTCTCGTTATAAACTTGAGCTCATAACGAATTTGACCGACAGGAAACCCCATGAAATCTTTGCTGTTTTCCGCCGCTTGCCTGCTGGCGATCACCACCACGGCCCACGCTTCCGATCTGCTGATTGCCACTGGTGCAGGCTATCGCAAGCCCGTCACGGAATTGATGGAAGCCTTCAATAAAGAAACCGGCCTGACGGTGGAAAGCAGCTTTGGCAATATGCAGCAGGTCCGCGCCCAGAGCGAGCAAAACCCGGACATTGCCGCCATCATTGGCGACCGCTTTTTTCTGGAACCCATGGGCATTGCCCAGCAGTTCGTAAACATCAGTCAGGGTGCCCTGATGCTGGCCGTGCCCAAGGGCAAGACCATTGATTCCATCCAGGATCTGCAGCAGCCCAGCTACGCCCGCATCGCGATTGGCGATGCCAAGAAAACGGTTTACGGCCGTGCCGCCACCACCTGCATGGAACGCGAAAAAATCCAGGCCGATGGTCGCACCCTTGAAGTGGCCATGCTCCCGCAAGTATCGACTTACTTGCTGAACGGCGAAGTGGATGCCGGTTTCATCAACCGCAGCGAAGCACTGGCCCACAAGGACAAACTAGGCACCATCCTGCCCATGCCCGCCCACTGCCACGATCCGATTGATCTGAGTCTGGCCGTGCTCAAGAACCGCCCTGACAGTCCCACGCTGCAATCCTGGACCCAGTTCCTGGGCTCGGACAAGGCCAAGTCCATTCTTGAGCGCCACGGCCTGTGATGTCTGCCTGGATGAGCTGCTCCAGCAGCTCGCTGGGCCTGAGTGTCTATGTGCTGGCCGCCACCCTGGTGGCCCAATTGGCTCTGGGGGTAGCACTGGCCTGGGTCCTGGCCAGAAAACGCTTTCCGGGCCACGGATTACTCGATTCGCTGGTGAGCCTGCCGCTGGTTTTTCCACCGATTGTCATCGGTTATTTGCTGCTGCTTGCCTTGGGAAGACAAGGCTGGCTGGCCAGTGCCACCGGCTGGTCACCCAATATTGTTTTTCAGCCTGCGGCCTTGTTGATTGCCGCGTTTATCGCCGGGCTGCCTTTAATGGTCAAACCCGTGCAAAACAGCATGAATAGCCTGTCGCCACGGCTGCGTGAAGCAGCGGCCACGCTGGGCCACGGTACCTGGTCCTACTTCTTCCGGGTGGAGCTGCCCTTGCTGCGGCCCGCCTTGGCCACGGGCCTGATTCTGTCGGGCGGCAGGGCGCTGGGCGAAGTCGGGATCTCGCTGATGTTGGGTGGCAATATCGCGGGCCGTACCGAAACCCTGTCTTTATCTATCTACAACGCCGTGCTCGATGGCGACACAGACTGCGCCAATGCACTGTCCTGGATGCTGGGGCTGACGGCATTAGCCTGTTTTTGGGCGCTACGGCGCTACGGGAATCAAAAATGACGGTTTTTTTTGAACAAAGCCAAATCGACCAATGGATTGGCGAAGATGCGTCCTACCTGGACCTGACCAGCCATATGCTGGGCCTGCACAAGCAGAACACCACACTGCGTTACGTCGTGCGTGACCCTATCCGCGTAGCAGGCACTGAAGAAGTGGCCGAGATTGTGCGCTCTTGCGGCGGCCAGACCCAGCACTACACCCCCAGCGGCGTGGCGGCTATGCCCGGTCAGACCATCTTGCTGGCCCAAGGCCCCGCCCAAGCCGTGCTGCGCGCCTGGAAAGTCGGCCAGAACCTGCTGGAGTTTGCCTGCGGTATCGCCACTCTGACACATCAAGTGGTGCAGGCCGTGCAAACGGTGGATGCCTCGGTAGCGGTGCTGACCACCCGCAAACACGCGCCTGGTGTGCGCAAGCTGGCCTTGAAAGCCACACTATCGGGCGGTGCCATGCCGCATCGGCTGGGCCTGGGTGAAACCATTTTGATCTTCCCGCAGCACCGCGCCCTGATGGGCGGTTGGGAAGAGGTAGGCCGTGCAATTGCCCGCCACAAATACGCCTTGTGCGAGAAAAAAATCGTAATTGAAGCAGCCGATCTGGACGAAGCCTATCGCGCGGCCCAGGCTGGCGCGGACGTGGTGCAGTTCGATAAAGTCCCGCCTGAAACTCTGACGCAAATCGTGCCTGCGCTGCGCAGGGCGCATCCTAACGTCACCATTCTGGCGGCAGGCGGGATTCATGCAGGTAACGCAGCCGCCTATGCCGCAACGGGCGTGAATGCCTTGGTGACCAGCAGCCTGCACTACGCGAAACCGGCCGATATTGGGGTGAAGATCAGCTTGGCGGAGCCAGCAGAATCGCAAGAGCCACTTGCAGCTAACAAGATGGAGGAGCTGGAATAAGAACGCCAGCAGCCCGCTATTTATCAGCATTGTCCGCTCGGGGGTTAAACGAAAGCCAGGAAGATAAGCTCCCGCATTAGAGCAAGTAATCAAACGACAGATTTACACAGCACCAGCGACAAAATAAACGGGCCGCTGAATCCCACAGAAGAATCCCACAAAAAATGCAGAAACCAGCACGAGGCCTACGCCTAACACCGGCCCACTGGCTGCTTGAAAAACACATAAGGCCAGTGAATAAGCTCCCGCAAAAAGCGTGGACTCAGCAGACCTTCGTCGACCCCAAATGCTGCAACAAACGCTGCATGGGTTTGGAGAGGGCATCCCAATCCTGATAGCACAGGCACAAGGAGCGATTGGCCCAGGCGTCACTCAAAGGCCGCGCTACAAAGCCATAACGGCGCTTGTAGCGGCTGGCCACTCCTTGCGGCACAATCCCCAGGCCCACACCGTGGGCCACCATCTGGCACAGCCCTTCAAAAGTTTTCATGCGGATACGCTGCGCCAAAGCATGGCCCGCAGCGCGAGCATGTTCGTCCAGATGGTCTTGCAAGGCATTACCGGGCATCAGGCCCACGAAGGGCTCATGCAGAACCTCCTGCAAGCTCAATTTGCTGAGCGCCGCCAAAGGATGAGCCGCCGCCAATATCAGCACCAAATGATCCTTGGCCACCGGCTCCAGCACCAGCCCCGGTGCCTGCACCGCATCCGACACCACACCGGCCTGGGCCAAACCTGCCGCCACCGTACGCACAATGTCTGTGCTGGTGCGCTCTTTCAGTTCGATGTGCAGATTGGGCCGCTGCGCCAACCAGGGCGCCAGACGGGGCGGCAGAAAGTCGGTCAAGGCCGCCGTATTCGCATACAGGTGCAAGGTCCCCCGCGCGCCAAGGGCGAAATCCTGCAATTCGCCCTTTAGCAAATCATGCTGACGCAACATCAAACGGGCATGGTGGGCCAGAGCCTCACCCGCCTCCGTGGTCACTACTCCACGCGGCAGACGCTCCAGAAGGGCAACACCCGCGTCGTCCTCGATACGACGCAAACGCTCGCTGGCCGAAGCCAATGCCAGATTCGCGCGTACCGCCCCCTGTGTGATGCTACCTGCCTCCACAATGCTCAAGAACAAGTGAAGATCTGCCAGACCCAGTCGCATGACCACTCCTGAAAACCCTTCGGATAAACCGAAGGATACCGTCTTAAATCCACATTGTGTACGCCTGCCTGCCACGCTTCAATACAGGCATGCATGAATCTCTCACTTTCTTTCTTCTGATCGGCGCCACCTTCCTGGTCGCGGGCATGGTCAAAGGCATTACCGGCATGGGCCTGCCTACGGTCGCCATGAGCTTGCTGGGTCTGGTGATGTCACCCGCCTCGGCCGCCGCCTTGCTGGTGCTGCCTTCTTTCATCACCAATGTCTGGCAATGCCTTGCCGGGCCGTCCATGCTGGCTTTGCTGCGCAGGCTCTGGCCCATGATGCTGACCATTGTGCTGGGCACGCTCTGGGGCTCGTCGTTGCTGGCCAATACCTCACCGCAGCTATCAAGTATGGCCTTGGGTATCGCGCTACTGGTTTATGCAGGCTATGCGCTTATCGCCCCCACCCTGACGGTGTCACCCCGCTTCGAGCCCTGGCTTGCACCCTTGATTGGCCTGGTGACGGGCGTCGTGACCGGCATTACCGGCGTTTTTGTGATGCCTGCCGTACCTTATTTACAGGCCCTGAATCTGAACAAGGATGAGCTGGTACAGGCCTTGGGGCTGTCCTTCACCATCTCCACCCTCGCGCTGGCAGGTGGCCTGTTCATGCACGATGTGTTCAAGCCAAATCAGCTGAGCCTGTCCACCGTGGTGATTGTTCCAGCTTTACTGGGCATGTGGCTGGGGCAAAAAGTTCGCGTGCGCATCAGCCCGCGACGCTTCAAGCAATGTCTGTTGCTGTTCCTGGCGGTATTGGGCTTGCAACTGATTATTCGTCCTTTTATCTAAGGTCAGCTCACGACATTGAAGACCTATGGCTCACTTCTTCAAACCTCAATCACAACGCCAAAAATCAGGCAGCTTATTTTAAGCCTAAATAAAATAGAAAACCGACTATCCCTCTGTAAATAAAGAATATTCTGAAACCGACAATCCCCGATCAGGGATAGCCCCCATGCCCGCCCAGCCGCGCAACTTTTACACTAGGCGCTGGTCACACGCATCCTTATGCTCTGGAACAAGGGGTTCCCAATGTCGGCAGAAAATGGCTTGGATCTGTCGGTGTTGTACCGTCATCCAATCTTTCATTCACACAGCGCCGAGCTGTCCCATCAGCCACTGAGCCGGGCCATTTCCCGGCATGCTCTGCATTGGGGTCGCGGGCGCATCAACACCAGCCTGTACCGCCGCGATATTGATCAGATCAGCCTGATGCGGCTGGGCTACGGTGCCGAAGTGGAAATCCAGGCCGATGCCTTCGGCGACTTCTGTCTGGTGCAAATGCCCTTGCAAGGCACGGCCGAATTCATCAGTGATGGTCATCACAAATTAACAGCCTATCCCGGCGATATTGCGGTGGTATCCCCCCGCCATCATGTGCGCACCTTATGGCAAGCCGGTTGCGAGCAGTTAATCGTCAAAATCCCCTACAGCCTGTTTGATGGCGTGGGTCATCAGACGCTGACGCACGAGGGCATGACTCGGGGCTGTGTCTACAAGTTGGACCCCTGTATGGGCCCGCAATGGGCCAACCTCATCCAGCACCTGCTTCTGCTCCCGGCGCAGCACAGCGACCGTTCAGCCTCCTGGACGCAGCATATCGAAAGCAGCCTGGCTTTGTTCCTGCTCTGTCATCCCGCCGATAAACAAGCTGTGCAGGCTCTGGTGGATGAGTCCATGGGAGCCGCAGCCCGGGCAGGGCAAATGCGTCTGCTCCAGGCCAAAAACTATGTGCTGGCGCATTTGCACAGCAACATCTCACTGGATGATCTGGCGCAGGCAGCAGGTGTGAGTCCCCGCTTCCTGCATCTGCTGTGCCGTCGTCACTACAAGCAGTCCCCCATGAGCTGGGTACGCAATCTGCGTCTGGACGCCGCCCATCAGGTGCTGCAAAGCCGACCCCGCCCCAACGTCACCGAGGTGGCACTGGCGCATGGCTTTGGGCATCTGGGCCGGTTTTCTGCCTACTATCAGCAACGCTTCCAGGAGCTGCCCCATCAAACGGGGCAGACACGGCACACAAGCCTCAAACAGTCTTAGATAAACATGGACTGGTTGATGGGCAGATTGTGCTTCTTACAGTAGCTGGTGTAGTGGTCGATCATCCAGAACACGTCGATGATTTCCAGAATGTTGTCGTTCTCGTCCAGGAACTCGATGGGCGTGCCCAGGTGGAACAGCGTTTCCATGCCTTCATCAGACACCAGCGTGTGGGTGCGGCCGGGGCTTTCGTGGATGTAATGGCCAGCGCGAGCCACCCAGTCGTACTCCTCGTAACGCAGGCTGCCGGACAAGATGTAGCCAGTCACCACAGCGCGATGACGGTGACGACCCAGGGAGCCACCCTTGTCGGCACGCATGATGTGTACCGAGGTGTTGTTGCGAATATCAAAGCTCAGGTGACGCAGCCAGATATTGGGGCCGAAAGGAATCCAGGGGGAGGTTTCTTCAGACGTATCGAAGTGACCTTCAACCAGAGCGTATTCGTCGCGGACCTTGTCGATGCGCTTTTCGATCTCGATGTAGGGTGGGGTGCTGTTTTGGGTCATGACTTGTCTCTCTCATAGAAATAAAACCGCTGCGTGTGTGACACAGTCGGATGCCAATCCCCCGGATTGGCTGGTTTTTATTCTATGAACCAATTTGGCACCAAACTATCCAGCTCTGGCACAACACGATGGCGGATTATCCAGTTTTGGCACTGCTTTTGTCCTTCACTGCCACCCAGCACAAAAAGTGGTGGCTATCCGAGAACCCGTACTCACATTCAACCCTATTGCTGCACATCGGCCCAGCCAGGCAGGAATATCCCTAACAGAGGCTATCCACCCGTTTGGTATACTATCTACAATTATGGTATATACCTCATGTTTCATCGAAACCAACTGAAAACAGCGAGAAAGGGCTCCTAAACATGCGAAACATAATGAAAAAAATAGATTTTCAGGATTTCAGTCTCGCCTATCTCCACCCCCCCACAAACGGCAGAACCCCTATCATTTGTATACATGGCTCATGGGATGATCACCAAAGCTGGAACGGCGTTGCCAACAAGCTCTCTGACCATACGCTCCTGCGCTACGACCGCCGTGGCCACAGCCAAAGCTCCGCTCCCAAAGGCCAAGGTCGCCTGAGCGAAGATGTTGGCGATGTCATCGCACTTTTAGACCATCTGAACCTGCAAACAGCTCATGTCCTCGGACACTCTTATGGGGCCAATGTCTCCATCGTTCTGGCCAGCCGCCACCCGGAGCGAGTCAGTTCGCTGATGTTGCTGGAGCCCCCGGTTTTCAGCCTTTTGCAAGGCGAAAACGAGGCCCTCAGACTGGAGGCAAGCGACTTGATGAAACAAGCCGCCATGATGATAGAAAAGGGACAGGTCGAAGCAGGCGCAAAACTTTTCATCGAGAAAGTCGCCTTCGGAGACAAGGCCTGGCGTGAAGTATTCGACTCGCAGGCCCGTGCCACCATCCTGTCCAATGCACACACGTGGCTCGATCAGTTCCGGGACCCGGATCGCTTGGCGGTCAATGTCAACTCCTTGGCCACATTTCCCGGTCAGATGACATTGCTAACCGGCAGCGCAACACTACCAACCTACGCGGCGGTCATTCAGAAAATTTCGGAACTAGTGCCACGCGCCACTATTCACACCGTCGCAGGAGCAGGCCATGGCATGCATATTTCCCACCCTGAATTAGTGGCTACCGCTCTGAAAGCCCATTTAGAAACAGTGTAAATACGCCTGTCCTCAGAGAGTGGTAATACTCACCGTCGCCTTATCCGCTTTGTTGCAGGAACACAGGCCCTCTCGTGCAAAGACCAAAAAAAATCCGCCCGAAGGCGGATTTCTTCACTGCAAGCTAATCGCTTAACCGCGAACCTGGACCAGAATTTCGTCCAGCCAAGCCAGCATCAGGTCGATTTCGTCGGCCGTGACGTTCAATGCGGGCATGAAACGCAACAGGTTAGGGCGGGGCGAGTTCAGCAACATGCCTTCTGGAGAGCGATCACGGGCAGCAGCCACGATTGCCGGGCCGTCATCCTGATCCAGAATCAGGGCACGCAGCAGGCCTTCACCACGTTCACCATCCATGCCCCACTTGGCGCTGATGGCCAGCAAGCCTTCGGACAGTTGCTTGGCGCGGGCGTTGACCGAATCCAGGAAGCCAGGAGCGGTCAGTTCATCAAACACCGCCACGCCAGCGGCGGTCATCAAGGGATTACCGTTGTAGGTACCGCCCTGATCACCAGGTTGAAAGCAGGAGATTTCCTCGCGTGCGCACAGTGCCGACAAAGGCACGCCACCACCAATACCTTTACCCAAGGTCATGATGTCAGGACGGATGCCCGAGTGTTCGTAAGCAAACATAGTGCCGGTACGGCCCATGCCGGTTTGCACTTCATCCACGATCAGTAGCAATTTGTGCTCGTCGGCCAGAGCGCGCAGGCCCTTCATGAACTCCACGGTCGCGGGAATAACACCGGCCTCGCCCTGTACGGGTTCAAGCATGATGCCCACGGTTTGATCGTCAATCAGTGCGCGCACGGATTCCAGATCATTCAACTTGGCTTTGGGGAAACCTTCAACCTGAGGCGCAAACATGCGATCCCAGCCGGGTTTGCCGGACAGGGACATGGTGGCCAGGGTACGGCCATGGAAAGAGTGCTCAAAAGAAATGATCTTGTAAGCGTTGTTCTTGTTGATCTGACCCCATTTGCGCGCCAGCTTGATGGCGCCTTCGTTGGCTTCACCACCGCTGTTGGCAAAGAACACACGATCAAAGCAGGAGTGTTCCACGATGCGTTTGGCCAACGCGATAGAGGGCTCGTTGTAGAACGCCGGCGAGGGGTTGATCAATTTGGACGCTTGTTCGGTGATCGCCTTGATCACGTTGGCAGGGCTGTGGCCCAGCGCGTTCACGGCCCAGCCCTGGACGGTGTCCAGGTATCGCTTGCCGTTGTGATCTTGCAGCCAAGAACCTTCTCCTCGCACAAAGACCAACTCCGGACGCTGGGTAATTTCCATTAATGCACGTACACCGGCCCGATCGAATTCCATAACGGCAAACCTTGATGAAAATGAAAGAAAAAAAATAAGCCAGCCCGGCGGCTGGACAATTAATTCTAACGCAGCCCACCCCCGGCAGGACGCTTATGCCTGGGACAATGTCCATCTGGCCGTGGATTGTCCCTTTTCTGGTACAGCTTGATGCGAAAACAGCGCGGTTCCTGACTTATCAACAGGAGACGCGCTGTTTTGCTTGAGGCCTGAAGGCTTGTTTTCAGGTGCTACGCTGCCATATCAAACAGGGCCCCGGTCAAGTCGTACCATCAAGGTCGATACACAATAGGCTCCAACTGCCCGATACCGGTCTGCAGCAGCCGCTCGGCCATGGCACGCACATCCCAATGAATCGCGTTACACATCACCGCCGCCCCCTGACGCCGCTCCGGTGAGTAGGCCATGAAGCTGTGATAGCCCGCCCAGCCTCCACCATGTCCCCAGGCAGCATAGTCCTCACCCAGTTGCACCGTTTCCAGCCCGAACTGGTAATTATTTTTGGGTTCGGTAGGGGCCGATTGCGTCAGCAAGCTACGCAGCCCTGTCAGCGGCTGTCCCTGCGGGCTCTGCAAGACCGTGTCTTGCTCCAGATGCTGCAACCAACGCCACATATCTGCTGCGCTGCTGTGCACCTGACCATCCCCCGTCTGCTCCCAGCTTGATTCACTGTTTTGTACTTGCCCATCCTTGACCCGATAGCCACGAGCCAATTGTGGCAACGCAGACGGGTAGCGATCCACAATCGCGGTTTCGTCCATGCCCAAAGGTTCAAAAATATAGCGCTGGGAAAACCGGGACAGTGGCTGACCGCTGACCCGCTCCACCAGTTGGGCCAGCAGAAAATACCCGGTATTGCTGTATTCAAACCGCTCACCCGGCGTAAAGCGCAAAGCGGGATGGGCAGCCAAAACCTCCAGCGTCTCAGACACGGTGACCGTCTCATGCTCTCGGCCTGCCTGGTACAAGGGCTCGATGTAATCCGGCAAACCACCGGTATGACGCAGAACTTGTCGAACAGTGGGTTTGCCCAGTTCACCGGGCAGGTCCGGCCAATACCGGGCCACGGGTTCATCCAAAGCCAATTTTCCATCCCGAACCAGCATCAGGACAGCCAAGGCAGTGAACTGCTTGGACAGGGAGGCCAGATTAAAGCGCGTGTGCTCGTCTATGTACTGACGTTTTTCCAGATCCGCCCACCCCCAGCTTCCTGTGCGTTCCCCTTGCTCCGGATGCAGCAAGGTCCAGGCGCAACCCGGTTTCAGCAGGGGACTGGCCTTTGCATTGACACTCAAACCCAGGCCCAGCAGGGCTAGCCCTATCAGTCGTCTCATCAGAATCGTCCTGAAAAAGTTAAAGACACCTGTCGACCCAGCCCCCAACCGCAAGTCCACAAGGAACCGCAGCCATTGACGTACTGTTTGTCGGCAATATTGGTCACATTCAAAGAAAGTTCGCTGTTTTTCAGCTCAGGCGAGATCCAGCCCAACTGCGTCGCCATCCGGAAATCCGCCACGGTATGGGCCGGGATGCGCAGGCTGGCGTAGCCACCACCGGCCACATCAATGTCCCCGCCGTGGGACGAGCCCACATGACGGATCCCCAGCCCCATAACCGTGCCAGCCAGCGCTGTGCGCCCGGTAAAGGTGTAATCCACCCACAAGGCGGCTTGATGGCGCGGTGTATACAAGGCCGGTTTGCCCTGTTCTTCAGGGATCTCACTGCTAAGCACTTTGGTATTCAGGTAGGAATAACTGCCTATCACAGACCAGTTAGGCGACAAACGGCCTGTGAGCGCTAACTCCAGACCGCGCGAACGCAGTTCTCCGGTTTGCACCTGATCCGGGAAGCCGTGAATCGGGTCGTCCGTCAGCCTGTTGGTCTGGCGCAAATCAAACACGGCGGCACTGGCCATCCAGTTCGCGCCCTCGGGCTGATACTTGACGCCGACTTCGGTCTGCTTGCCTTTCATGGGCCGGAAGGCCACACCGTCTGCCGTCACACCGGCAACAGGCTCAAACGAGGTGGCATAGCTGATATACGGTGCCCAACCCGAATCGAAACGATACAAGGCACCCAGGCGACCCGTGGTGGCCTTGTCGCTCTGGCCCAAATCATCCTCTCCGGACCGGCGGCGGCTGGTGCCACTGACGGAGGAGCGATCATGACGCAGACCGGCCACAAAACGCCAATTCCCCCATGACACTTGGTCTTGCAGATACACGCCGGTCTGACGGCGCCGGTTGCTGACTTCGCTCAAGGTTGTAAAAGGCCCGATCGCTGCGCCGTACTGCGGGTCATACAAATCCAGCAAGCCCCCGCTGCCTTCCGGTCCTACCGAGGCTGTCTGGCGGCGGGCATCAAAGGTGCCCCGGTAATAATCCAGACCCAGCAGCACGGTGTGCTCGGCCTCTCCCAGGTTCCAGCGCCATTCGGACTGCGTGTCCACGCCCAAAGAGCGGGATGTTCCTGTCCCCCGGTTGGCGTAACGCTCCAGCGTGCGCCAATCCCAACCGCCTGCGCTGGGGTCATCGAAGGAGTACATATCGCTGGTTACCGACTCCATCACGGACTTGATGCGTTGCACGCGCAAGTTCTGGCGCAGTGTCCAGTTGTCGTTGATGTCGTAGACCGCAGCCCAGCCGGCCATATCCTGATCGCGGTCATAGCGGTCAAAATGCGGCTCGCCGATAAAGCGCGACAGGGGGATTTTGCCGTTGGGGTTGTCAAACAAGGTGCCGTAGGCGGGCAACCACATATAGTCACTGCCGCCACGGTCGCGTTGCACCGAACCCATCAGGACGATTTCACCGTTCTCGCCCAGCGGCAAGGTGACGGAAGGGGCCAACAACAGGCGTTTACGCTTGACGTGATCAGTACGGCTTTCGGTATCGGAACTTAGTGCCAGCACGCGCCAGGCACTGACGCCATCCTGACCCAATGCGCCGCCCAGATCCACGCTGCCCCGTAGCTGACGCGGCGCCCCCAAGGTCAGTTCAATATTGCGTTGGTCCACTTGAGTAGGGCGCTTACTGACCATATTGACCATACCGCCCGGCACCACCTGACCATACACCACCGAGGCCGGCCCCTTCAGGACTTCAATGCGCTCCAGCATGAAAGGATCAACCTGCGGCAAGGTCCAGTTATTGCCCGCACCGCTGCCGCCGGCCAGCTTCACGCCGTCCAGCCACGCCACGGAATCTGCATTGAAGCCACGCAAGGACATAGTGTCAAAACGTGAATCCACCCCATCAAATTCCACCGCCACGCCCGGCACGTAACGCAAGGCTTCGCCCACCGTGCGAGTGGCCAGAGACTCGATCTGTTGCTGCGTCACGACGGCGATCGAGGCCGGCGTGTCCATGATGTCCGCATCGCTCTTGGTCGCCGTTGCGCTGCGCCTTGCCAGCAGGCCATTCGCGGGCCCGGTTGCGCTTTCGCGTTGAGCCTGCACACGTACCGCTTCCAGCTCCTGGTGACTGCGTGTGCTCAAGCCAGGCGCAGCGCGCAAACGATAACCGCGACCATCCGCCACGGCCTCCAGACCGCTACCTTGCAAAATCTGCCGTAAACCTTGTTCCGGTGTGTAAGCGCCCCTCAAGCCCATGCTGGTCTTGCCGGCAGTCAAAGACGCATCAATAGCCAGTAAAAATCCGCCACGCGCCGCAAACTGATTCAAGACCTGATCCAGAGTGCCTGCGGCAATGTCATAGCTTATTTGCTGACTACTCATGCTTTGAGCCTGAACGCTGGACATCGACAAGGTGCCCGCCAGGCATGCCGCCAGCAGGCAAGGCCCCAGGGCCGAACGGGCAATAGTGAAACGTCTGGGCCGGACCGCAGAACGCATGGATTTAATCAACATGGCTTCTCTCTTCAGGAATAAGCAGCCCAGAACAAAAACCGGGCCTTTGCATATATCCCGAACGAGAATCAAAAAGTGCTACGCCGACGCCGATACCGTGACCCAATACGGCGTCATCATCCGTACCTGCACGGGCAGAGCCTGCGACACCGATTGCAAAATCGCGTCCGTATCCTGCAAGGGGTAGACGCCCGAAATCATCAGCCCAGCCACCGCCGGATCACAGCGCAAGACTCCAGCCCGATAGCGGGCGACTTCTGCCAGAAAATCACCCAAGCGCCAGCGCTCTGCAACCAGCAAACCACGCTGCCAGGCGCTGGCCTGCTCATTGGCTGGTTCTGGGGTATAGCTTTGCTGCTTGCTGAACAGGACCTGCTGTCCGGCCTGCAAGCGTGTGCGCTGACCGACATGGCGGGGGCGCAGTTCTACCGCCCCCTCATAAACCTGGACCGAGACACGCGCCTTAGAAGGCCAATGTCGCACCAGGAAACGGGTACCCAGCGCCTGAACTTCCCCTTCGGGGGTCTGCACCACAAAAGGCCGATGCCGGATTTGCGGGTCGGATGCCGTACTGATCAAAACCTCGCCACCCAGCAAGACGACACTGCGTTGCGTTTCGCTGTATTGCACGTTCAAGGAACTGGCCGTATTCAGGGCCAGCGCGGTGCCATCGGGCAAAGTCAGCTCTTTACGCTGGCCTGATGCAGTGCGGTAGTCTGCATTCCAGGCCGCCCATTGGGGTGTGCGACTCACGCCATAACTGCCCAGCCCGCCACACACCAACAACAGGAAGCTACGCAAAATGGCACGACGCCGCTGTACAGCCTGGGCGGACAAACCAACCTGCAAGACCTGCGACGCCACCTCCTGCGGCGCAAGCTGCATTTGCTGACCAAACTGCTGGATACGGGCCCAGGCCTGCTCATGCAAGGGGTCGGCCGCCAGCCAGATCTGAAAGTCCTGCTGCTCGTGCTCTTGCACTTCACCAGACCAAAAGACGACTTGCCATTCCAGGGCCTGGGCATCAACAGGACTCATGGCGGGACGGGGTGTGCTCACGGCAGGGCGCTCGCGTCCAGATCAGCCATCACAGCAAAACAGGCTTGAGTGGCCTGCAGCATGTATTTGCGTACTGTCGCCACAGCAATGCCCTGACGCTGAGCAATGGCCGAGTAAGTCAGGCCCTCGTAGCGCGACAATAAAAATACTTGCTGGACGCGACCGGGCAGCCCGTCCAAGGCAGCGCAAATACGCAGCAGCACTTCCAGGGTCAGGGCACGTTCTTCAGGAGAGATCGCCGTCGGTTCCGGCATATGCGCCAAGACATCCAGATACGCCTGCTCAATTTGCTGACGGCGGTAGCGATCAATGACCAGCCCCTTGGCGATCTGCATCAGGTGAGGGCGGGCCTGCTCCGGACCGGGGATGCGGCCCGAGCTCATGACACGCACATAAGCGTCATGCACCAGATCGGCCGCATGGTGAGAACAGCCCAAACGTCGCCGTAACCAATCGTGCAGCCAGCCACGGTGCTGGCAATACAACACATGCATGTGTTGCTGCATCTGAGCGACGGTCATCACTTCGGTGGTGGGGCGCTCGTTCACGGGCGACTATCCTGAAACTCAAATAAGAATGAGTCTCATTATATGGATATGCGGCTGGTCTGCCTAGTTTTGAATCAGAACAAGCCGTCCAGATCCAACTGGCGAGGCTGCTCCTGTGGCATTTCACTGATCGGCAGCAAGGCGCTGGCTTTTACCCCCAGCAAGCGCAAACGTCTGTCCAACACGGCACGTTTCAGATTCTGACGGGCAGCGGCCAAGATGGCATCCGCCGACAGCACCGGGGCAGACAGGGACAAGTCACGCGTCACTGTTTTAAAGTCCTCGAACTTCAGCTTGATGCCTATGGTTTGGGCACACATGGCGGATTTGCGTAAATCCTGCTCCAGCTTTTCACACAGGGACTCCAGTACGGCAGACAGACGGGACCGATCCATGCGCACGTGCAGATCACGCTCGAAGGTGGTTTCACGACTGATCGACTTGGGCGTGCGATCGGTGGACAAGGGGCGCTCGTCCTGGCCTTGTGCCACGGCCATCAGCCATTGCGCGTAGCGCAAGCCAAACTGTTCCTGCAATTTTTCTGCCGGCGTGGCGGCCAGTTCACCAATCTGCCGTATGCCCATTTCCGTCAGCTTCACGACCGACTTGGGACCAATACCATTGATCTTGCCCACGGCCAGTGGCCAGATGCGGGTGGGGACATCGTCCATGGTCAGCACACAGGCCCCATTGGGCTTGTTCAATTCCGAAGCAATCTTGGAGAGCAGCTTATTGGGCGTGATGCCTACCGAACAGGTCAGGCCCGTGGCCTGGTTCACCGCCTGGCGGATCTGCTCGGCCAATTCGTGGCTGTCTTCGGTTTTATGACTCAGGTCTACATAGATCTCGTCGATACCCCGATCCTCGATATGGTCTGAAACCGTCGCCACGGCCTGTTTAAACAAGCGCGAATAATGACGGTAGGCTTGGAAATCGGCAGGTAGCAAGATGGCATCAGGGGCTAGTTGGGCCGCCTTCATTAAACCCATGGCCGAGAACACACCCAACTGACGGGCTTCATAAGTCGACGTCGTAGCGACCCCGCGCCCGACATAATCCGCCAGACGGGCATGTTGCCAACTACCATCGGGCAATTGGCGCGGCGTATCCGCACTGCGCCCGCCAATCACCACGGGGCTGCCACGCAAATGCGGGTAGCGCAGCAGCTCTACCGAGGCGTAAAACGCATCCATATCCACATGAGCGATACGCCGCTGCAGGGGTTTTTCTTCTTGTGCCGCCACCTTGATCAGCCTGTTAACTGTATATATGTACACCATTATAGCGACAAGTCTGCCCCGCGCTGATCCGGCCTGAATAAGCGTAGAGATGATATAAATCACTAATACTTATTAAGTAAGCTGACGGCAGGCTGAAACTACATATTGAATCGGCAACAAGCGCCCGGTTACTATGCAGCCTCACTATGAGCCGACACCAACCATCCCATCAGGAGGTTTTCATGAAAAAAACAGTATTGGCTGCTGCGCTGGCAGCTCTGGTCGCCCTGCCCCTGGTAGGCCACAGCAAGACGCTTACTTGGTCCAGCCAGGGCGACTTCATGACCCTGGACCCCCACGCCCAGAACGAAAACCTCACGATCACAGGCAGCATGTATATCTATGAGGCGCTGGTGGACTACGACAAGGATTTCCAGATTGTGCCTAGCCTGGCAACGGCCTGGGAACAACGTGAGCCCACCGTCTGGCGCTTTACGCTGCGCGAAGGGGTGAAATTCCACGATGGCGCTCCTTTTACCGCCGATGACGTGGTGTTCTCCATTGAGCGCGCCATGGCGCCAACGTCCAACTTCAAGGCCTACGTGAACGGCATCGTCAAGGCAGAAAAAGTTGACGACAAGACCGTGGACATTATTACTGCCGCTCCCAACCCGGTTCTGCTGCGCCAATTGACCAGCGTGTTCATCATGAACAAGGCCTGGTCGGAAAAGAACAATGTGACCCAGCCCCAGGACTTCAACAAAAACGAAGAAACCTTCTCGGCTCGCAACACCAACGGTACTGGCCCCTACAAGCTGAAATCGCGTGAAGTGGATGTGCGCACCGTCTTTGTAGAAAACGAAGAATGGTGGAACAAGGGCAACAAGGTGGGTAATGTCACCGAAGTGATCTACGTGCCCATCAAACAGAACGCCACCCGTACCGCCGCCCTGCTGTCTGGCGAAGTGGATCTGGTTCTGGACCCACCGGCACAAGATTTGCAGCGTCTGCGTCAGCAAACCAAGATTGTGGAAGGCAATGAATACCGCACCATCTACCTGGGTCTGGACCAGAAGAACCCCGAACTGAAGTACAGCAGCATCAAGGGCAAGAACCCCTTTGCTGATCAGCGTGTGCGCGAAGCCCTGTACGTAGCCATCGACATCGAAGCCATCAAGAAAGCCGTGATGCGCGGTTCCTCCGCCCCCACCGGCACCATGGTGGCCCCTCAGGTTCACGGCTACACCAAAGAGCTGGCCCAGCGCCTGCCTTACAGCCAGGATCGCGCCAAGAAACTGCTGAAAGAAGCCGGTTACGACAATTCCCTGACCTTCACCCTGGATTGCCCGAACGACCGCTACATCAACGATGAAGCCATCTGCCAGGCCATTGTGGGTATGTGGGCCAAGGTCGGCGTCAAGGCCAACCTGAACGCCATGCCACGTGCCACCTACTTCCCCAAAGTACAAAGCTTTGACTCCAGCGCCTACATGTTTGGCTGGGGCGTGCCCACCTTTGACGCGCTGTACACCCTGCAAAGCCTGATGCACAGCAAGGGCGAGGGCGCTGACGGCTCCTTTAACTTTGGTGGCTACGAAAACGCCGAAGTGGACGCCCTGATCGACCAGATCAAGACTGAAACCGACACCGCCAAGCGCGATGCCGCCATCCATAAGGTTTTGGAAATCCATGCCAAGGAAGTGGGTCATATCCCTTTGCATGACCAGATCATTCCTTGGGCCATGGCCAAGAAGGTCAACGTGATTCATCGTGCGGACAACCGCCTGCTGGCTCAGTGGACCACCATCGACTAAGTTTTTTCCCCACCCCAGCCCCGCCTCCGTGCGGGGCTGGTTCCCATTACGCTGTAGTCATCCGTTTCTACACCAGCCCCCTTGCCGGGCCCTTTCTACACATTAAGGACGACACTGGTCGCGAGTGATCCTCGCGCTCTACCAGGAGACCGCCTATGCTGGTATTTATTATTCGCCGTCTGATCCAGGCTGTTCTGGTGATGCTGACGGTTAGCCTTCTGGCCTTTGTGCTGTTCCGCTACATTGGTGACCCGGTCACCATCATGCTGGGACAGGACGCCACCGAACAAGATCGCGTGGAACTGCGTGCCAGCCTGGGGCTGGACCAACCCGCCCCCGTGCAATTCGGACGCTTTGTGTCCCAGGCTGTACAAGGTGAATTTGGCCTGTCCCTGCGGCAAGCCCAGCCTGTCTCCACGCTCCTGAAAGACCGCCTGCCTGCCACCGTCGAGCTATCCGTGGTGGCCGCCATACTGGCCTTGCTGATCGGCCTGCCGCTGGGCGTGTACACCGCCTTGAAGCGCAATGGTTTCATGGCACAGAGCATTCTGGCCTTTTCCCTGCTGGGCATATCCCTGCCCACCTTCCTGATTGGTATCTTGCTGATCCTGGTGTTTTCCGTGCAACTGGGCTGGCTGCCCAGTTATGGCCGGGGGGAAGTCCTGAAGTTTGGCTGGTGGAGCACCGGCCTGCTTAGCTGGGACGGCATCAAGCATTTGATCCTGCCCGCCATCACGCTCTGTTTGTTCCAGCTCACGCTGATCCTGCGTCTGGTGCGCTCCGAGATGCTGGAAGTGCTGCGCGCCGACTACATCAAATTTGCGCGTGCCCGTGGCTTGTCACAACGCGCCATCCACTTTGGCCACGCCCTGAAAAACACCATGGTGCCGGTTATCACCATCACGGGTCTGCAACTGGGCGGCATCATCGCCTTTGCCATCGTGACGGAAACCGTTTTCCAATGGCCGGGCATGGGTCTGCTGTTTATCCAGGCCGTGCAATTTGCCGACATCCCTGTGATGGCGGCCTACCTCTGTCTGATTGCCCTGGTATTTGTTGTGATCAACCTGCTGGTAGACCTGCTGTACTTCCTGGTCGATCCACGTCTGCGCACCCAATTGTCGGGCGCCAAGGGGCACTAATATGTTCGCTAAATTGAAAACCGCCTGGGATAGCGATCTGGTCTGGTCCTGGCGTCATTCCCCCGTGGCCATCGCGGCCACCATCATGGCCTTGCTGCTGTTTATCGGTGCATTGGGTGCCCGCTGGGTGGCCCCCTACGACCCGTTCGATCTGACCTCTATCGACCTGATGGATGCCTTGCTGGCACCGGCCTGGTCGGAGAACGGCTCGCCCCAATACTGGTTGGGAACAGACAGCCAGGGTCGTGACCTGTATTCAGCCCTGTTATACGGGACGCGCACCTCCTTGCTGATCGGTCTGGCCTCGGTGACTCTGTCCATGGTGGTCGGCATTGTGCTGGGCCTGCTGGCCGGTTACTCCGGTGGCCGTGTGGATGCCTTCATCATGCGGGTGGCCGATGTACAACTGTCCTTTCCAGCCATTCTGATTGCCTTGCTGATCGACGGTGTGGCCCGTGCGGTGTTCCCCTTGAGCATGCACGATGTGGTCGCCTTTCCGGTACTGATCGGGGCCATTGCACTGGCCGGTTGGCCGCAATATGCCCGTACCGTGCGCGGCTCCACGCTAGTGGAAAAAAACCGTGAATACGTGCAGGCTGCCCGCGTTATTGGCGTGTCCTCGCCACGCATCATGTTCAGCCATGTGCTGCCCAATGTAATGGGCCCCGTGCTGGTGCTGGCCACCGTGCATCTGGCCACTGCCATCATTACCGAAGCCACGCTGTCCTTTCTGGGTGTCGGCGTACCGGCCACCTCGCCCTCCCTGGGCACCCTGATCCGGGTCGGTAACGACTTCCTGTTCTCGGGCGAATGGTGGATCACGATTTTCCCTGGCCTGATGCTGGTGCTGCTGGTGCTGTCGGTCAACCTCCTGGGCGACTGGTTGCGTGACGCCCTGAACCCCAAATTGAGCTAAGCCATGACTGCACTCTTAACTGTCCAAGACCTGTGTGTCGAATTTCCGACCCGGCGTGGGGTGCTCCAAGCCCTGGATCATGTGTCCTTTTCCATCGCCCCCGGTGAAGTGCTGGGTGTGGTGGGCGAATCGGGCGCCGGCAAGTCCCTGACGGGTTCCTCCATTATTGGTTTGCTCGATGCCCCTGGTCGCATCAGCGGCGGCCAGATCCTGCTGGAAGGCGAGCGCATCGACAATCTGAACCAGGACCAGATGCGCAAGATTCGTGGCCGCAAGATTGGCGCGATCTTCCAGGACCCGCTGACCTCGCTGAACCCGCTCTACACCGTGGGCCATCAACTGGCTGAAACCATCGTCACGCACCTGCCCCTGTCCTGGAAACAGGCACGGGAACGCGCCATCGAGTTGCTGGAAGCCACCGGCATTCCGGCAGCGCGCGAGCGTATCGACCACTATCCGCATCAGTTCTCTGGCGGCATGCGCCAACGGGTCGTGATTGCGCTGGCACTGGCGGCCGAGCCCAAGCTGATCGTGGCGGACGAACCCACCACTGCGCTGGACGTCTCCATTCAGGCACAGATCATCGACCTGCTGAAAAAACTCTGTCGCTCGCAAGGCACTTCGGTCATGTTGATTACCCACGATATGGGGGTGATTGCCGAGACTGCCGACCGCGTGGCCGTGATGTACGCCGGTCGCATTATCGAAATTGGCCCTGTTCAGGATGTGATCCAGAAACCCAGCCACCCCTATACCCGTGGCTTGATGCGTTCCATCCCCAATCTGCACGCCGGACTGGAACGTCTGGAACAAATCCCCGGCAGCATGCCGCGCCTGAACGCCATCCCGCCGGGCTGTGCCTTCAATCCGCGTTGTGACCGCCGTTTTGATCGTTGCCTGGTCGAACGCCCCGAGCTGTTGCCTGTTCCCCCACAAACACAGGCGGCCTGTTGGCTGCATGCACAGGAGTCCGCATGAGCGCCCCTAAACAAGCCCTGGTCCAGGTCAAGGACGCTGCCTGCTGGTTTGATGTGTCCCCGCCCTTGCTGGAACGCCTGGTTTACCGCAAACCCAAAGTCAACCTGCGGGCGGTCGATGGCGTCAGTTTCACCTTGAACAAGGGTGAAACGCTGGCACTGGTGGGTGAGTCCGGCTGTGGCAAATCTACCGTGGCCCGTTTACTGACGGGTCTGTATTCGCTGACACGCGGCGAGATTCTGTTTGATGGTCAGTCCCTGAAAACCATGGACAAGGCCAGCCAGAAGGCCATGCGCAAGCGTCGTCAGATGATTTTCCAGGATCCCTATGCCAGCCTGAATCCGCGCTGGCGCGTGGGCCGCATCATTGCCGAACCACTGGTCACGCACACCGACATGAGCAGCGCCCAGCAAGAGGCCAAAGTAGCCGAGCTGCTGACGCAAGTAGGGTTGAACCCCAGCGACGCTCAGCGTTACCCGCACCAGTTCTCCGGCGGCCAGCGCCAGCGTATTTCCATTGCCCGTGCGCTGGCCCTGCAGCCTGAATTTATCGTCTGTGACGAGCCGACCTCGGCGCTGGACGTGTCAGTGCAGGCACAGGTACTGAACCTGATGAAGGATTTACAGCGCGAGCTGGGGCTGACCTACCTGTTCATCTCGCACAACCTGGCTGTGGTACACCACGTGGCCGATCGGGTTGGCGTCATGTATTTGGGCCGGATTGTGGAAATTGCGCCACGCGATGACCTGTTCGCGCAGCCTCGCCACCCCTACACGCGCATGTTGCTGGGAGCCATTCCCGACATGAGCGGGGCGGGCAAAAGTCGCATTCCGGTAGCGGGGGAAGTGCCCAACCCGCTGAACCCGCCATCAGGCTGTACCTTCCATCCACGCTGCCCGCTGGCCAATGATCGCTGCCGCCGCGAAGCCCCGGCTTTGCTGCAAACCGGGCAGCACGAAGTGGCTTGCCATGCTGTAGAAGAAGGGCGCGATCAGGCCTGATGTAAAAAACGCTGCATCTACTGCCTTTGGCAGTGGCTGCAGCGTTTTTTTGACCGCTGATTATTCTTGAGCAACACACCTTTCCTGGTCGGAAAGCAGGGCTGGAAAATACCCAGGGTGATGATGTTCTAATGAGCAGCCGGACCATTGCGGCCCGGCGCAAAAATATCAGTTTTGAGTCGCAGGCGCGAAATCGGCCAGATGGCAAGACAGGATGTCCGCAATGGCACGATCATCCAGACCACGAGAGCGCAAGTCAGCAGACAGGGCGTCCACATCCACACGGGCCAGAGGACGCTCGGCACCACGAGGGCGGTCGTCACGCACCACGCGAAAGTCGTAATCGCGCTGGGCGGTCTTGGCCACTTCGTAGTGCATGACTTCGTCCACTTCGTTTTCTGGCGTGAAGGTCAGCACGGTAGGGCGCAGGGAATACAGGTCTTCGGAGTTCATCACGTATTCGGTTGCGCAGATGATGACGGTATCGCCTTTTTGACAGGTACGAGCCGCCGCGCCATTCAGGACTACACAGCGCGAACCGGGTTCACCGAAGATCACGTAGGTAGAAATACGGGCACCGCTGTCCTTATTCCAGATTTCCACAAACTCCATGGGTAAAATGCCCGCTTGTTCGCAGATTTCCGGATCCAGGGTGATCGACCCGTGATAGTTCAAGTCGGCACCGGTCACCTTGATACCATGCAGCTTGGCACGAACCACTTTTTTCATGACAACACTCTCTAGAAACAGGTCCCCTAAAAACGGACACCTAAACTTGGCTAAAACGCGGCTTGCGCTACGCCCTTAGCCCGATCAGGGCTGCGGGAAAGACTGCATCATAAACCCAGAAATGCGCCCAAATCCGTTTAGACCCACAGATTTGTACGGGAAAACCACAAGCCCAATGATTTGCCTGGCGGCCAGTCTGTGCTGTAATCCCCTCTGCCGCGTCGCACCGGTCTTTTTTATTTTCAATACGATACCGCTTTCCATGCCCAACCTGCTCATCGAGAATATTCACAAACGCTATGGCACCCTGGAGGTCCTCAAGGGAGTCTCTCTAAGCGCGGAGCCGGGCGATGTCATCAGCCTGATCGGTTCCAGTGGCTCGGGCAAAAGTACGTTCCTGCGTTGCATCAACTTTCTGGAAGCGCCCAACTCGGGCCGTATCGTCATCAAGGGCGAGGAGCTGAAAACCCGTCTGGACCCTAAAACGGGCGAACTGGTTGCAGTCGATAAACAACAGCTCAAGCGCCTGCGTACCAGCCTGGCCATGGTGTTCCAGCACTTCAACCTGTGGTCCCACATGACAGTGCTGGAGAACATTACCGCCACGCCTATTCATGTGCAGGGAATGGACAAGGCTCAGGCCATTGCCAAAGCCGAACTGTATCTGGACAAGGTAGGCCTGTCGCGCGATCTGGCCAAGCAATACCCCGCCTTCTTGTCCGGCGGCCAGCAACAGCGTGTGGCCATTGCCCGTGCGCTGGCACTGGAGCCCGAAGTCATGCTGTTTGACGAGCCGACCTCGGCACTGGACCCGGAACGGGTGGGCGAAGTCTTGCGCGTTATGCAGAATTTGGCCGAAGAAGGGCGCACGATGGTGGTCGTTACCCACGAAATGAGCTTTGCCCGCAACGTCTCCAGCAAGGTGGTGTACCTGCACGAAGGCCAGATCGAAGAAGAAGGCCCACCGGAAGAAGTGCTGGTATCGCCACGCAGCCCTCGTTTGGCGCAATTCCTGGCGGCAGGTGGTTCGTCAAAGGGCTAAGATGCCCGCCTACGGCACGCAGAGCAGTTTGACGGGGCTGTGACTGGCTATTCTGCCCCTTGGGTCGGTTGGATCGTCCAGTCACCGAGCAATCGCGAAGCAGTAGGTTCGCTGAGCCTGCCAGACTGCGACACGACGGAAACATCGAAAAGCCGGATCGCCGGGCCACCAGAATGCCAGACAGCCGAATGTACATCAACAGGCAAAACAGCCCAAAGACTTCGGCCACACTCTGAGCAGACATAAAGCAAACGGCGCCTTTTGGCGCCGTTATGCATTGGCAGTCACTCCAATGAAGCCGCCAACCAGCAGCTTCTGACTACAACCCTGCTATCAGGACTTGGGACGCGGCATATCGAACAAGGTCAGGTCGGTAATTTCAAAGTAATCGCCAGGACCACCGCCACGCAGAATCGGACGTGGGATCGCGGTGCGGTAAATGCCATCCACGATACAGTTGGGCGACACATGCACACCCACCACTTCGCCCAGCACCATCCAGGTGTTCAGGTCCTTGCCTTCCGAATCCTTCAATTGAAAGTGCGTCGTCACCTTGCACTCCAGCGAGGCATGGCTCTCGCCCACGCGGGGGGCATCAATCAGTCGAGAGTCCGCAGGCGTCAGGCCCGCAACTTCAAACTCGCGCACATCCTGTTCCAGACTGGTCATGTTCATGGGCTCGGCCAGATCACGCGACGCCAGGTTCCAGGTAAAGACGCCGGTTTCAATGGCGTTGCGCACGCTGTCTTTGTAGCCCACGCTGGAAAATGCGATGACAGGCGGGCGGTAGTTGAACACATTGCAGAAACTGTAGGGGGCCAGATTCAGCACGCCGTCCTTGCTTTTGGTGCCGATCCAACCGATAACACGGGGACCCACAATAGAACTGATCGGGTCGTGGCGCAGTCCATGGCCTTGAGTGGGTTCATAAAAGTGAAAGTCTTTCTGCACGGTTCTCTCTGTTAATAAACACAACAAACTAAACAGGACTGCGGGAAATCCCGGTGGCCCACTGATATACTTTACAACTAAAATAAAGCTGCTGCAAACCGTTGAAACTCAAGGTTTTACGTCTCCTTCCTGCCTTTCAGAACCATCTAGGCATATGAAACATGGAAAATAAGCCCGATCACTGGGCACGTGTAGCGTCTGCTGACCTGGAACACGTGCGCAAATCTGTCAGCGACATGTTCAAATCGCACCAGCTCAAGCAGCTACGTGCCGATCAGACCCTGCAAACCCGACTGCGCCATGCCCAGTTTGGTCAGGTCGCCTTGAGCCGCCTAGGCTATGGCGCCGACGTACACATACAGCCTGATCACCTGGCCGGGTTTTACCTGGTTCAGATGCCCCAATACGGCACCGCCAAAATCCGCTGCGGTGGCCAAACTGTGGACTCCAGCCCCTACGCCGCCACGATCCTGAACCCCAACGAGGACGTGGATATGGTCTGGCACGCCAATAATGAGCAATTAATGCTCAAGATAGACCGCAATCTGGTGGAACAGGCTGCCCGTGGTCTGGGTCTGGATGTCGGCCCGCAAGGCCTGCTGTTTCCGGTACGCCTGCAGGCTCACACCCAACCTTCCTGGCAGATCATGCTGCGCTACGTGCTGGACTGTGCCCGCAACTACGAGTACATCCGACGCTCCCCGCTGATAATCAACCAGCTGGAGCAATTGGCGGTGACGACCCTGCTGGATCTACACCCACCGGCTCAAATTCAGGCGCTGAACCCCACCCGCATCTTGCCGCGCCATCTTAAGAAAGTCGCCAGCCATCTGCATGAACAGGCCCATTTGCCCGTCACGGTGGACGAGCTCAGCACCATCGCTGGCGTCAGCTCGCGTACCTTGCAACAAGCCTTCAAGGAGCACTATGGCGTCAGCCCCATGCAATATCTGCGCCAAGTGCGGCTGGACCGTCTACGCCACGAACTGATCCACTCCAACGAGCCTCATCTGACGCTGGCCGATCTGGCCATGCGCTGGGGCTTTGCACACCAAGGCCGTTTCAGCGCCGAGTACCGCAGCCGCTTTGGCGAAACGCCTAGCGAGACCCTGCAACGAGTGCGCGGCGGTCAGCACTAAGCGGACCGCCTCATTCGTCCTGTCACCCCTTCAAGATACGCTGGGCGGCCAGATAGCCGGATTGACCACCCAGGCCAGGGCCCGGATGCACCGCTGCACCAATTTGATGCAGATTGCGCCAGGGCGTCGTGCCGCTGCGCGCGTTCTTGTGTCCGGCAAAAGGGCGCATGAAAAAGAACTGATCGGGTGAGCACACACCGCTATACGGGTCACCCCCCACTAGATTCATATTCAAGGCTTCCAGATCCGCCGGGCTGACGCTATGTCGCCCGATGATCTTGCCAGCCAGACCGGGCATAACGGTTTCCAGACGGGCCTGTACACGGTCAGCCATCGCCTCGCGCACGGCTTCATTCCAGCGACCATCCGCCGGCACAGGAATTTCGCCCGCCTCATCACCTTTGATATGGCGCGGCAGCTCCTGCATTTGCACCCATAAGATCCAGTGTCCTTCCGGTGCGCGAGTTACATCCACCGCCACCGGCTGGCCCACAGCCAAGGTCGGTTTGGCGGGCAGATAGCCATTGCTGGCCGTCACCACGGAGGAGCACACCTGCTCCATGCTTTCCGTCACGTGAACCATGGGTACATGGCACAGTTCCGGATCCACCCAGTCGGGTGGGGAATTCAAGGCAAAGTGAATCTGCATGCCACCGCGACCATAGTGATAATCCTGGGCGGACTTCAACAGCTCGGGCTCAACTTCAGGCAAGAGGTCGCCATACAGTTGACCGGGCGTCACATTGCAGACCACCGCACGGCGGGCCAGATAGCGCTGTGTGCCAACACACACCCCGATGGCTTTATTGCCTTGCACCAACACGCGATCCACATGGGAATGAGTCAGTACCGCGCCACCAGCATCTTCAATAATGCGGGTAAAGGCTTCCACAATCTGGTAACTGCCGCCTTTGACCACCGGCATACCACCGCTGACCACGGCGCTGAAAGTCAGTTTGCCGATCAGGGCCGAGCTGGCCTCATCCGGGCCCAAGCCGCTATGCAACACCCAGGGAGCAATCATGGCGCGAGCCAGGTCGCTGCGCAGATCGCGCATGGCCCAGCGCCGGAAGCTTTCCAGGGCTTGCGAGCCAAAGGACATCAAACCGTCCAGACCCCGTTCCCGCCAGGCGCCAAACGCCAGTTTGGCCATGGGCCAGCGGTAAGGCTCACCGCCTAGCAACCCAAACACCAAACCGGCATCCGGGCCAAACATACGTGCCGCCATCGCCCCCAAAGCATCGCCTTCACCGGGCATCAAATCATTGAAACGACGCACCGTGTCGTCCATATCCTGGCGCAAAGCCAGACTAGGACCACCAGGAATTGCCAAACCCGTGCTGTACTGGCCTTTGACAAACTCCAAACCGGCCTTGGCCAAGGGTTCGGCCAGGGCGGCATAAGAAGCGCCCCCCATGAACAGGGGATACCAACTGGACAACACATCGTGAGTGAAACCGGGGAACAGCTCCTGCGTACGGATACACCCCCCGGCCACGGCGTTGCGCTCCAGCACCGTGACCGACAAACCCCGTTGCGCCAACAAGGCAGCGCAGGTCAGGGAGTTCATCCCGCTGCCGACAATGACAACATCAGCGCTGTGCGCGTCACTCATTTCAACGGTCTCCGCTAGGCGTTGTCAGGTTGGCGAAACGGCCACGGTGAAACACCGCCGGTTCGTGTTCGGTCAGCGTGGTGTGGCGCACCACACGGCCAATAAACAAGGTGTGATCGCCGCCTTCATGTTGACGGTAGTTCTCGCACACAAAGGTCGCCACACAATCGTCCAGCAGTGGCACACCTTCTTCCCCATCCACATGAGAGACCAGCGAGAACTTGTCCTTGACCTGAGAATTGGCAAAACCCAGGGCCACGGGCACTTGCTCCTGGCTGATCACGTTGATGGCAAAGTGGCTGCAGTTTTCAAAAACCTCCAGGCTGGGCGAATGATTCACCAAGCTCCACATCACCAAAGGCGGCTCCAGCGACAGGGAGGTAAAGGAATTGATGGTCAGACCCACCGCCCGGCCATCGGGACAACGAGTCGTGACAATGGCCACACCCGTTGGAAAATGGCCCAGTGCCTGGCGAAACGCACGGCTATCGACCACATTCAGATTGGACGGTGTGGGTTTGGCGTCAGCGGCTGCCAACGCTTGGGCAGACACGGCCTGCCGCTGCTCAGCGGTTTGGGACGGGCAGTCTTGCAGCGTTGCGGTGGGGGTCATGATACGTCTCCTTGAATACTATCTATCAGGCGGCCACAGATTGGCTGCGAGTCTTCTCGATCAATGCCTGAGCGGCACTCAGATCTTCCCAGGCCGGGAACAGAACTGGCGGGTGGTTAAAGCTGTTGGCCAGGAAATGGGCCAGGGCAGGCGATTGCTGGGCCGAGGTCAACAAGGCAAACGAGGAGTCGGTTGGCGGCTTCAACATGGAGTTGGTCCAGCGCACGACCAGGTTGGCGTAATCCCAGTAACGCTCGAACGTTTCCTGCATCCAGTTACGATCAAACGCGCCTTCACCGCGCTGCAAGATGCTGTCCAGATATACCTGGGCGGCTTTGGCCGCATTGTTGGAGCCCTGGCCGGTAATCGGGTCGTTCACGACCACAGCATCGCCCAGACCCAGCACCATACGGCCCGACGGCAGCGTCAGCACGGGTTTGCGTACCGTGGGAGGGAAAGCGCCGGACAGGTAACCCTGGGCATCGGTCAGTTCCACATTGCGGGCACGATCGGCTTCCCAAGGCAAAAATTCACGCAGGAAGGACACGCTTTGCTCCAGGTGCGCTTCAGGCGTCTTGGCATCACGGAAGCGATCCAATGGGCCACCGGGCACGCCTTCAAACACCATGATGTCGCAAGGGCCGGACAAGGTCAGCGATGGGAACACAAAGTATTCGCCCACACCGGGGATGAAGTTAAAGGACACACGCGAATATTCGGGCGTAGGCTCCAGACCGTGTACGTAAGTCAGGGCCAGAGCGCGCTGGGGCTTGTCGTACATGGAGCGCTGATCGTCACGCTCGAACAGTTTGACCACTTCGCCTTTACCGGCCGCCAGCATGGTCAGATCATATTCCTGAGTGATGCGCTCCAACTCGGCCACGCCCACGTCTTCCATGATCAGCTTGCCGCCGCGCTGCTCGAACAATTCCAGCCAGTAAGGCATTTTCACGCGCTGGTCGGTAGCTTGAGCTTCACGGTCCAGACGAGCACTCCAATCCACGGCCTTGGTGTCAGGCTGCTCGGGGTTGGGCAGGGCAAAGCCGATACCTTGTACAGGTGGGCATTCGTCATCCCAGAAGTTCAAACCCAGACGGCGCTCGACGTCCAGCGCCTCGGCAAACATGCACTGGCTGGACATCACGCGGCCACCACGAATATCGTCAGGACCACGGTTGGTGAAAACGGCTACGTCGTAGCCCTGGGCCAAAAGGCCAAATGCAACGGGCATGCCAGCTTGGCCAGCGCCCACAATAGCAACTTTACGCATGATTTTTTTCCTTCTGAGGGAGCGAGGGACGCCACCGTAGCGGCATCCCGGTTTTTCTTATTCAGCCAATTTGGGAATGGCGGGTACACCTTGCTCGGGGCCCATGGCCGAATAGCCGCCATCCACGGCATAATCGGCACCGGTCACGAAACTGGCGGAATCCGACAACAGGAAGGAGACAACTTCACCGACTTCCTGGGGATCACCCACACGGCCCAGCATGTGAAATGCCGAGGCCACGCGGTCGGTTTTGGCGCGATCGCCGCCAGTCAGCTCGTCCATCACCCGCGACCAGATCCAGCCGGGCGAGACCGAGTTGACGCGGATACCGTCTGGAGCAAAGTCCAGCGCCATGCTGCGCGTCAGTTGCAACAAGGCGGCCTTGGAGACCGGGTACAACCAGCGTCCGGTTTGTGCGATCGACGATGAAATGGACGTGAAGTTGACGATGGAGCCACCACGCGGCAACAAGGGGCGCACAGCCTTGGCCGCTTGCACCGCGCTGACCAGGTTGATGTCCAATGCCTTGAGCCAGTCCTCACGGCTGGAGGCCATGCCCTCATCCAGATAGGAACAGGCCAGATTGACCAGGCCATCCACACGACCAAAATGCGCCTTGACCTGCTCAATAGCGGCATTCAGGCTTTGATCACTGGTGATGTCCACTTCCCAGAATTTGGCTTTGGCGGCATCGTTGCCCACGGCTTGCTGGCCACCTGCGGCATCAATATCAAACACGGCCACACGTGCGCCGTAGCCCATCAGCACCTCGACCACGCCTGCGCCAACACGCGTTGCGCCGCCGGTCACGATGACTACCTTATCCTTCAGTCCTTTCATGTCGCTCTCCTGCCGCGGGCCTTAGAAAGGCACCGCCACTTTTACAAAAAATTGTTTTCCTTCAGGACGGCCACGCACGCCCAGATCCTGCTGGTACTTGGCCGTAATCAGCAGACCTTTCTCATTGGCGTAACGCAGGCTGGGACCAATGGCAAAGGCACGTGCCTTGCTATCGCCAGCCATCGGGCCACGGTCACTTTCAATCTGTTGATAGGCGTAACCACCCACCCCCAGCACCAGACCATTGCCAAAACCCCAGCCCACGGCGTAATCCGCGTGAATGGCTTTACCCGTACGGGTTTCGGTGTCACTGTTACGGAAGTTGAAGTCCACCATCATCTTCAAATCCCAGTTGATGCCGCTGGGCTGCGTGTAGCTGAACGCAGCAGCAGGCTGAATGGCCCAGTAGTTGCGGCCCAGGTTGGCGCTGTCGGTCACCTTGTAGCGGCCGGTAGGGGCGACAAAGTCCACGCCCAGGATGTAGTGCATCTTCTCGCTGGGATGAAAACCCAGAGCAGGACCAAACACTACATCACCCAGACCACTGCGGCGCTGGGACTGGCCAGCGGCTTGCGCCTTGACGGTCAGCAAGGGGGCCAGCGCGTGGAACGCCAATTGCCCACCCAACACTTGCTGGTCCGTCACCCAAACCAAACGAGGCGCAACCATCGCCACATCCACTTTGAAGTCGGGAATAGGCAACTTGTCACCGTTCTGGTCACGCACCGAGTCGTAACGCATGGCACCGCCGTACATCAGCAAGTGCACACCGGGTGGTGGCAAAGCGCCACTCATGAAATTTTCCAAACCGTCGGGATAAATAGGCAGGCCATTACCCTCAATGGCATAGGCTGGACCGGCGCCCAATGCGCCTGCTCCCAGTACAACGGCTGCTATTGTTTTATTGATGTCCCCCACGTCCGTTCTCCTTTTGTTTTTTAGGTATGACGATGAGGCCAATGGTAGAAGTGCCGTTTGTGCCGGTATATCCACTTTGCGCAGCACCTAGCCAATAAGCGCAAGAAGCCGCAAAAGCAGGGAAAACCCCGATTTGGTTTAGATTTAAAGGATGGCGATCAGCAAGGCCGTTAAACGCTGTGTTTCAACGCTTACCAGACATAATTTCCTCGCTTCTCGCGCGATGAATAAGTACTATCACCGCGACCTCCACATCCAGAGCAGCGAACGATGTGTCATACCGTCGTCGTGGACCTGGCCACACCTTCGTCTCTTCATACCGATGAGCCCCAATCTCTCTTTTGCTGAATCCCGATTCGGCCAGCCTTTATTCAGCCGCCGTTCCGGTGCCTGGGCCTTTGTTCTGTTTTCAATGCTGGCCGTCATGGCGACGTGGACCCTTTACTGGCTCACCCCCATGATTTCGGACGACTTCAACTACGCCAACAAAGGCATTGCGTGGACGTCGATCAAACAACATTACCTGCAATGGAGCGGTCGACTGGTCTCGGACACGCTCTCGAGCGCCATGCTCAACCTAGCCCCGGGGTGGCTGAAAGCCACGTTGAATACGGCAGCCCTGCTAGGCCTGATCACGGTACTGACGGCGCTCGGCGCGCAACTGGCTGGAAGAGCCTTGCGCCCCTCTTTGCTGCTGCTGGTCTTTACCTTGTATTGGCTGGTCAATCCCAATCTGGGACAAACCACCTTCTGGTTGGTAGGGGCTGCCAACTACCTGTGGCCCAATCTGTTCAACTTTGGCTTTGCACTGGCCTTTGTGTGGTATTTGCAAAAAGGCAGGCCCTCTGTCGTCACAGGCTTGGCGCTCTGCATTCTGGGCGTGCTGGCCGGTTGCTCCAATGAGAACACCGGGATTATCAGTTGGGGCTTGCTCGCGTATCTGAGCCTGAGGCACTATCAGCGCACAGGCTCGCTAAGCCCATGGCATCTGGTTTGGTTGCTCTGTATGGGGCTGGGGATCACCGTACTGGTCCTGGCACCGGGCAATCAAATACGCGCAGAGTTCTTTGCCCATTGGTACGACCAGCCTTTGTTATGGCGCATTGGGGAGCACTTTGCTCGTCGATTCCCGGACGCGATACTGCGTTACTGGGGGGTCATTCTGGTGATGCTGGTTTGGCGTTTTGCCGCAGGGCCTGCCAGCTCTGAATCAGCACGCCGGGCAATATGGCTGCTCATTGGCGCGTCACTTCTAGCCAATGCCATTCTGGTTTTGGCGCCCAATATCCCCAAGCGAGCCTTGAATGGCGGCTTGATGTATCTGCTGGTGGCCCTGTCTATTTATGCGCATGATTTATTGGCGCAAGGGCAGCGCGCCATCCCTATGCAGCGCAGCCTGTCGGTGACATTAGGAGTCTGCGGCACACTCTGGCTGGTATCCAGCGGCCTCATGTTACGCAGTTATCACGGTACCTGGGAGCAGGATCAGGTGCGGCGCGCGCTCTTGGTCGATGCCCACAAACATCAGTACCAGCATGTCGCACTGCCGAAGTATTATTTCCTACCCACTTTGCGCTCGCGGGATCGCTTTGATATGCACTTCAACCCCAAAGCCATGGCCCGATACTACGGGAGCAAAGCGGTGATCAACGAATATGCCGTCCATCAGTACTATGACCTGGAGACAGGGGCACCCCCACCCGCCCCCTGAAGCTGTAAAACGTGCGCATTTACTCCGCTACAAGCCGCTTCAGGCCCCGGCGGGCCTGAAGCGGCGTTTTACAGAGAGAAACGTCGACCAGGACTGCAGCAGCAACCCGGCTGCCTATCCTCCACCCTCACCACAGCCCCCAAAAAAACATAAAAAAACCCCGCCTTCCCAAAGGAAAGCGGGGCCAAAACTGTAGTGTGTCTCTTGCTGCGTATTACTTGGCAGCGCTCAGCTCTTTGATCTGCTCACGGAAGTAGGCCAGCGCGGCTTTACCGTCAATGCCCTTTTTGTCTGCGGCTTTGATCCAGTCCTCTTCCACAAAAGCCAGACGTTCCTTGAGCTTATCGCCCGCCTCGCCTTCGATGCGCAGTGTCTTCAAGCCCGCTGCCGTGTGCTTTTCAATAGCTTGCTGCTCGGCAGCCTGCCATTTGGAACCGAAATCGTTGGCAATCCACTCGCCACTGATCTTCTCGATGGCCGCACGATCAGCCTCGGACAGACTCTTCCATTTACGCTCGTTCATGAACAGGTATTGACTGGATTTACCAAACCCGCCAGGAACAGAAACCGCTGTCTTGATCAGCTTGTCCAGCTTCCAGTTATCCAGTTGGTCGTACTGGAAATACATGCCGTCAATCACACCACGCGACAGCATTTCATAGCTGTCTGAGGCCGGCGCATTCACCGTCACAATACCCAAGGCTTTGCCAATGGCATCGAACAGCGGGCTGGGCGAGCGCAACTTCTGGCCGTCCAGATCCTCGATGCTTTGCACATCTTCCTTGCGGGTAAAAATGACCGTAGCAGGACTGGTCCACATACCTAACAGTTTCACGCCTTTGTGCTCGTTGGCATCCATCATGAACTTTTCATAGGTACGCCAGTAGGCGACCGAGTTCACGCCGCCGTCATCTGTTGTGAAAGGCAATTCGGCAAACTCGATCAATGGGAAACGGTTGGCGGTGTAGCTGTGTACCGACATACCCAGATCTGCAATACCGTTACGGACCAAGTCCAGATGGGCCTGGGGCTTGCCCAGGGCATTGATGAACTCCACCTTGACACGGCCCTCTGTCACCTTTTCCACTTCCTGTGCCCAGGGCTCGAACATATTGGTCACGATAAAGTGACCGGGCGGCATCCACTGCGAAAAACGCAAGGTAGTGACTTCGGCGGCAACCGACGGCAGGGTCGGCGCCAGGGCTGCGGCAGCCAGGCCCAGGCTCAAGGCCAATTTCTTGAAAACACGCATCTCGACTCCTCGTAAATTATTTTGCTGCCGGGCCACTGCAGCCCGGCTTTCTGACCGCCCGACGGAACATGAAACAGGTCCTGGACCTGCACGCCCGGCGGCTTTTACTGCTGCCCGGATCACAACGGCATCCGGGCCGCTTTTACATACTGTTCGGAATAACCAGAACAATCCAGGGAACAAACACCAGCAACAACAAGCGGGCAATATCGGTCAGAACAAAAGGTGTCACACCCCGAATAATCGTGCCCAGGGAGACATCAGACATCACGTTCTTGATCATGAAAATATTCAATCCTAGCGGCGGGGTAATCAGGCTGATTTCAGCGGCCACCACCACAATCACCCCGAACCACACCAGATCAAAACCCAGCGAGGCCACAATCGGATAAAAGATGGGCACGGTCAGCATGACCATGGACATCGTTTCCAGAAAACAGCCCAACACCAGATAAATCAGGCAAATGATCAAAATCACCGCAATCGGGGAGACATCCAAGCCCTCGATGAAACTGAGCAATTCACTGGGCAAACCGGCCACTGACAGAAAGTTGGTAAAAACCAAAGCCCCGATCACCAAAGCGAACATGATGGCGGTGGTCTGGGCGGCCTCGATCAGCACCGTCAAATACATGCGCGGCTGCCAGCCACGACGCTTCAAGGTCAGCAAAAAAGTGGCAGCCGCGCCAATACCAGCCGCTTCAGTCGGGGTGAACACCCCCCCGTAAATACCGCCCATGATGACGATAAACAGCACCGTAATGGCCATCACCCCTTTGGTCGCCTCAAAGCGTTCACGCCAACTGGCTTTCTCGCCCGGACGGCCCAGATTGGGGTTGATGGCAGTAATGATGGTGACCGTCACCAGGTACATCAACATGGCGATCAGGCCGGGCAAAAAACCGGCGGCAAACAGCTTGCCGATGTCGGTTTCGGTCAAGATCCCATAGACCACCATCATGACGCTGGGCGGAATCAAAATACCCAGTGTGCCGCCGGCGGCAATACTGCCCGTGGCCAGACGATCATCGTAGTTATATTTGCGCATATTGGGCATGGCCACGCGGCCCATGGCAGCCGTGGTCGCCATACTGGAACCACAGAGCGCACTGAAGGCACCACAGGCAACAATCGTGGCCATCGCCAAGCCACCACGCAAGTGACCAATAAATGCGTGGGCTGCTTTGTACAGGTCTTTGGACAGGCCCGACGCATTGACCAGATTACCCATCAGAATAAACAACGGCAGCACCGTAAAGCTGTAGCTCATGGCAGTGTCAAAACTGGTTTGCGCAGCCATGATCAGAGCCGCTTCCATGCCCGTGAACTGGGCAAAACCCACCGTTCCAACCAGCAGCATCCCCCACGCAATGGGCAAACCCATGAACAAGCTAGCCAACAGGACAAGCAGTCCGATAATAGAAATCAACATGAAACAACTCCGTCTTTATCGGCGAGGGGAGCGAAAAATCTGCAGCAAGGCAGCCAACGCTGCGATGCCGGTCATGATCGAGATGGCATAGGCAAACGGCGCAATAGGCACTTGCAGGGCATTGCTCATATCACCATATTCAGCCAGCTCATTGGCCCGGTGCCACAGATACACGGTCAGCACGGCCAACATGAGGGTAGAGAGAATATTGATCAGGCATTGCTGCACCCGTCGTGCCCACGGCCCCAGCCAGGCATCCAACAGACTGACAGTCAGGTGTTGCTGATGCCAGGTCACGCGGGGCAAGGCCGCAAAAATCAGCACGCCCAGCAAGATCTCGCTGGCCTCATAGGCTCCCAGCAAGGGGGCATGAAATACATACCGGCCAATCACGTCCACGGTCGTGACACCAGTCATCAGGATCAAGATGACCACACAGGCAGTATCCAGAATTGTCTCTACAACCCGTACTACTCCACGTGAACGCACCAGCTCCATTCCTGGCAGATCGTCGTTCATTACAGCTCCACTCTTTCTGGCCTGCGTAGGCCTGTTTTTTGGGTCATCATGCCCCCCGAAAAACCGGCGAGCATTGTTATATTTTTGTTCTAAATAGTTTATAGATGAACCAATGCAGGTAAATAGAAAGAAACCCTTAATTCCATCCAGAATCATGGATTTGGGATTTTGGTCTCACATAGTAAGAAAGGTAGTCACAAACGAAAGCCCTTGTCCTGTGTAAAAACAAGGACTATCACGCTGGAAGTTAGATACCCATATTCCCCTTTTGAAGGGCCGGGCCAGATATTTTCAATAATGTGAAGGGTTACGCATCACTTTCTCTGACAGCGTGTCGCAACACGTCCCTGGCAGCCTCTGTAGGGCAAGCCGCGCGAAGCAACTTCTGAAATCTGGAGCACTCCAGATGAGATGGCTCGGGGCATTCTGCAACGTGCCGCAGCATGTTGCTCAAGGTCTTCAGTCTTTGTGCCTGACGATCGAGTTCATCGGCACGCTCACTCAATGTAGATCTGGGCAGGTTTGGCTTTCGATCCTTGTCAAACATGCTACCAATCTCTTCCAGCGAAAAACCCGCACTCTTGCCCAAGGCAATCAAAGCGAGCTGCACGAGTGTGTCCTCACGGTACTGCCGACGCAATCCGTTTCGGGTAACGGATCGGATCAGGCCGATTTCCTCGTAATAGCGCAGAGTCGATGTGGCGACACCACTGGTCTTTGAAAGTATGCCGATATCAATGAGGTTCATGCTTGACTTCAAGTTGACTTGAAGTTGGATACTAGCTGGCAACCAAGCCTAGATCAAGGGTCAGACACATGAAAGAACCGACGTTTCCACCTGGCAACAAGCTCGCTTTGGCCGCACTGGCGGGCTCCATTCTGCTAGCCTCACTGGGCATCAGTGTCACGACGGTGGCACTCCCAACATTGGCTTCCGTCTTCTCGGCCTCGGTACAACAGGTGCAATGGGTCGTGCTCGCCTATCTGGTTTCGCTGACGGTGGCTATCGTGTCCGCCGGACGCCTGGGAGATCTGTACGGAAGTCGCCGTGTACTGCTTTCCGGCCTGGTGCTCTTTGCCTTGGCCTCAATCACTTGTGCTGTAGCACCGAACCTGGGCTGGCTGTTCGCGGGCCGGGTGGGGCAAGGTCTGGCTGCTGCAGTCCTGATGGCATTACCCATGTCGCTTGCCAAAGCCCTGATCGCCAAAGAGCGCATGGGGGCGGTGATGGGGTTGCTAGGAACCATGTCGGCCATCGGGACCGCGCTGGGTCCTTCTCTTGGCGGCGGCTTGATTGAGCTTCTGGGTTGGCGCTCGGTCTTTGTTCTGTTGCTTGTGTGCGCCCTTGGCATGATCGCCATTACGGCGATCGGTATCCCCAAGCAGCAAGGACCGACCACCACGACGGCGCGTATGGACTGGATGGGCAGCCTCTGGCTGTGCCTGGCACTGCTGTTCTTCGCAATGTCCGCCACTGGCAGCAAGGTCGGAATGGCCATTCCGCTCTGGATGTTACTCGCCGCAACTGCCATCGCGCTGACGGCCTTTGTCGGCTTCCAACGACGCGCCAGTCACCCACTGGTGCCCTTGGCCCTGTTGGGTAATCGAGTCCTTGCATCGTCACTGATCATGAACCTGATTGTCAGCGCCATCATGATGTCAACGCTGGTGGTTGGCCCCTTCTATCTGGCATTTGGCCTTGGCCTGAATGAACTGATGGCGGGCCTTGTAATGGCGGCCGGTCCTGCTGCCGCCGCGCTGTCCGGTGTACCCGCCGGCCAGCTCACGGACCGATTCGGCACCAATCGAATTGTGCTTGCTGGTCTGGTGCTTGCGACGGGCGGACTGATCTGCTTCGCACTGCTGCCCCTTCAAGTTGGAATTCCCGGCTACGTCATGGCACTGATACTAACAACGCCGGGCTTTCAACTGTTCTTGGCCGCCAACAACACCGCCACTATGGCAGCCGCTCCAGACGCTCAACGGGGCATGGTTTCCGGGCTGATAGGCCTGTCACGCAATCTTGGATTCATGACCGGCGCAGCACTGATGCCGCTACTTTTTGCCTCGCTCCTGGGTGATGAAGAGATGGCCTTAAGTTCCCGAATCGCCATCGGCGAGGCCTTCTCCCACACGTTTCTCTTGGCAGCAGCCTCGTTCGGACTTGCCATGGTGACCTTCTTCGTGGGGAAGAAGCGACCGACATCCATCGCAATGTCATCAAAAGGTGAACCATGACTGATGCAAGCGCAAGGGCGATCCGCGCTAGCCGACAATCAGATCGTCAACGTACCCACGCTGGCACCACCGCAAACATACAGGGTCTGGCCCGTAATGAAGCTGTTTTCAGGATCGGAGAAGAATAGGGTGGCGCGACTGATGTCATCGGCACGGCCCAGGCGCTTCACAGGAATTGCGGCCGCCAGCTTGGCTTCGCGTTCGCTACCGGCTTCAACCACGTCGTAGAACATATTGGTGGTGATGGGGCCAGGGGCAATCACGTTGACGGTAATGCCTTGGTCAGCCAGTTCCAGCGCCCAGGTGCGGGCCATGCCCAACATGCCAGCCTTGGTCGCGGCATAGGCAGTACGGGTTTGCAGACCCAGCGCGCCCCGCGAGGACATCAGCACGATGCGACCAAAGTGGCGCTCGCGCATGCCAGGCACCACCGCCTGAGTAATCTGCAAGGCCGCGCCCAGATGGATCTGGGTCAGGCCCTGCAAGTCTTCCAGCTTGACCTCGTCCAGCAAGGCGGGCCAGATCACGCCTGCGTTGTGGATGAAGTGGGTCACTTCAAAGCGTTCAGCAATATCCTTGGCGGCTTTCTCGGTTGCCGCCGCATCCAGCAAATCCACCTGCACGCAGTGCAGACGCTCGTGCGTCCAGGGCAGCACATTGCGCGCCATGCTGATCACGGTGTAACCCTGATCGAGCATCTTGCGGCAAATGTCTTCACCAATACCGGTGCTGCCGCCCGTCACAATGGCGGTGTAGTGAGCTTGTGTCATCTTGATTGTCTCCAGGCAAATTCAAGGCGCAGGGCGCGCCACCAGCACGGCTACGCCACCGGCATCCAGCTCCAGACTCAGGCGCACTTTTTCATCGGCCTGCCCGCCTTCGGGCAAGTGGGCGATGGCAAAAGGGCCGCAATCCAGTTGAACGGTGCCGATACGCCAGGGCAGTCGTGCCTGAAAATAGGGTTCGTTGCTGTGATGCAAAGTGGTCGTGGCCTGCAGAACACCAGTGTTGGCAACGGCCTGCCAGTTCAGCGTGGTGTGCAGGCAATGGCCGCACACATCGCGGGCGGGATACTGCACCGTGCCGCAGGACGGGCACACTTGCAGGGCAAACTCGCCGCGCTGGGCGGCCTCGGTCAGACCGGCTGCCGTGGCGCTGCGTGCGCCCGGTGGCAAGATTTGGGTATCGCTCATCACTGCCCCCGTTCCAGCAAGGCCGCGGCAGTACAAATGCCCCGGTCGTAATTAATCATGCCAAAGCCGGACACCAAACCGATGCGGGCATTGGCCACTTGCGTATCACCTGCGGTATCCGTCAGTTGGCGCAGCGCCTGGACCAGGCCCAGATAACCACCGGCTGCGCCGGCCTGGCCTACCGACAATTGGCCGCCGCTGGTGTTGAAAGGAAAAGTGCCATCCACGGTAAAGGTGTTCTTGCGAATGAACGCCGGGCCTTCGCCCTTGGCGCAGAATCCCAGGTCTTCAAACTGCAGGACGTTGATGACGGGGTAGTCATCGTAGGTTTCCATGAAATCCACGTCTGCCGGGGTAAGGCCCGCGTGTTCGTAGAACGCATCCTTGTCCATGGCCCAACCACCACGATGCTGTACCGCGTCTTCAGGGAAGGCATTGTGACGCTCGATAGTGGAGCGGATACGGACATAAGGCAGGCCCAGTGCTTCGGCCTGTTCACGACGCATGACCAGATAGCCTTCGGCTCCGGCGCACGGCATCACGCAGTCAAACAAGTGGATGGGGTCGGCAATGACGCGCGCCTCCATGTACTGTTCCAGCGTCAGCGGTTTTTTCATCAGGGCATGCGGATTGCGTAGCGCATTGTCGCGCTGCGCGACACACAGCTTGCCGAAGTCCTCACGCGTGGCACCGTAATGACGCATATAGTAGTCCGTCAGCAGCGCAAAGCTGGCATTGGGGCCGCCGGCACCGTATGGGTAGACAGCATCCTGCGAGAAACGCGAGAAGCCCGACACCGTGTTCTTGAAGGACTCGCGGTGATTGGTATCGCCCGCAATACACGCCACGATGGACGCATCACCACACTGCACGGCACGCGCCGCACGGCGCATGGCCACCACGCCGCTGGCTCCACCCATAGGGATGTGATCCAGCCAGCGCGGGCTCATCTGAAAATGCTGCATCACGCCGACAGCCGTGTCACTGCCCAGCGTAAAGCTGGACACACACACACCATCAACATCGGCTTTTTTCAGGCCGGATTGGGCCAGCAACTGGCCCAATGCCGCACCCAGCCACCAATGGGCGGTCTGCTCGGAATGGCGCTCGTAGGGGATGGTCACCGGGGCGACCAGCACCACATCGTCATAGCCCTGGCGGGCTGCTTGCGGCAAGGCCATGGGTTCAGGCCTCCTGACGTTTTTTCAGGTGATTGGTGTTCACGCAGGCCGGGTTTTCCAAAGCGGCCAGAGCCACTGTTTTCAGCTCACCGCGCTGAATCTTGTTGGTCGAGGTCAGCGGCAGGGCATCCACAAACAGCACGTAGCCGGGCACCTTGAAGTAGGCCAGTTGAGTCAGGCCCCACTGCACCATTTCCTGGGCAGCCTGTTCGCGCTGTTCCTGGGTTTCGATGGGATTGTACGGCACCACCAGCGCCATCACTTCGTCGCCACGGATGGCGTCGGGCACGGCAGCCACGGCAATGGAGCGCACCAGCGGGTGCTGCTGCATGATGTTTTCCACTTCCACGGCAGCGATATTCTCGCCACTGCGACGGATCACATTCTTTTTACGGTCCACAAAGTGCAGGTAGCCTTGTTCGTCACGGCAAACAATGTCGCCCGTGTGGAACCAGCCGCCTTCCCAGGCTTCATCAGTCGCCGCTGGATCTTTCCAGTAGCCGGAGAAAAAGCCGTAGCGTGGGTTGTCACCGGCCGAACGCACCAGCAGCTCGCCGTTTTCACCGGCTTGAGCAGGCTCGCCATCGTCCTTGCGCAGCAGCACTTCTACCACGGGCATTTCCTTGCCAAAGCAGGAGGTGCCGATAAAACGTGGCTCGTGATTGGCGATGATGCTGGCACCGGCGCCAGTTTCGGTCATGGCCCAGGCTTCCAGCAGCGGGAAACCAAAGCGTTCTTCAAACAGGGGATGCAGACCGCGATCCACACCGGCGCCAAAACCAAAGCGCACACTATGCTGACGATCTTTTTCGCTGGCCTCGGCCTTCATCAGAATGGCGGGCATCACGCCCAGGTAATGCACCACGGTTGCACCGGATTCGCGTACCGAATCCCACCAACTGCGTGGGTGGAAACGGTCCAGGGAGATCAGGCAACCGCCGGTCTTGATCATGGCCATGGTCGAGCAGGCCATCGCATTCATATGGAACAGGGGCAGCGGAGTCAGCATGCGCTCTTTGCCGTGCTCCAGCGAGGCCAGACCACCAATGTCGCGGTACCACTCACCGGCGTAGTGGAAGTACTGGTTGGCCAGCATGCAGCCTTTGGGGCGGCCTGTGGTGCCAGAGGTGTACAACAGGGCACATTCGCTGTTTTCATCAGGAATATCACAGGAGCGGCAAGCGGCGCGCTCTACCATTGGAGGCATGTCGCCATCGGCCATGATGGCAAAGGGCTGACCGGCTCGCTGAGCCGCTTCCAGCAGATCCTGGTGGCGGCTGGGCAGGGCAATGGCCATGATCATTTCCGAATGGCCGATCAGGTATTCCAGCTCGGCAGCGCGCAGGTCTGGATTGATCGGCACAATGGACACGCCCAGGCTGTTCAGTGCAAACCAGTGCAGGAAGAACACGGGGCGGTTCTCCAGCAGGATGCCGACGCGGTGACCGTGGCCGTAGCCAGCAACCGCGTAAGCACCGCGCAAGGCGTCGATACGCTCCAGCGCCTGACCGTAGGTCAGCTCGCCCGCTTCAATACCGTAGATCTCAGCGGTCTCAGGCAGGGTACATACAAAGGGCTTGTCGCCCCATTTCTGGGCGGTGTCTCGAAAAGCCTGGTAGACCGTGGTGTTGGCCATCAAAAATTCTCCTGTCCTGTCACATAAACAACTGGATATTGCCAAAAGGCGCGTCGCAGTTAAGCAGATCCACTCGTTTCAGACGGATCTTCAAGGCGTCGTCCTGGCGCACCAGGGTGTAGGTATTCCAGCCTACGTAAATATCTTGGTTGTCGCCGCGCGTTTCCGTGTAATGGAAAGCGCAACGCACGGTGTATTCGCCTTTTTCCTCGTCCATGCTTTCCACGGTGGGTTGCTGGAGCAAGTGATGGCTGCGGCTCTTGGGCTGCTGGGAAAAGGTACGGCGGCCTGCAAGACGTTCCACACGGATACGCAGCAAGAGTTTGTCCTCGTGCATCAGGGACGCATGCAAACGAGCATCCTGCTGATCGTGCACTAGAGGCATCCAGTAGTAGCCATCCTCGGTAAACAGGTCGAGCCATTGCTCGTAGCGCTGTTCATCCAGCAGGCGGGCTTCCGCATACACAAAATCGATAAGGGCCTGACGGCTGATTTCGCTCATGGTTATTCCTCTTCTTGTTTAGCCTGCTGCTCGGGCAGCATGAACTTCAGCCAGGCACGGAACTGGGCGCGCATCTGCATTTCGCTGGTGCCGTTGATCACCACATTCTTTTGCTGGTCTTCGTCTTTTTCCACCAGACGGGCCAGATTCATCCAGTCGCGGCCACGCGACTGCAAGCCTTGCTGGGCACGCTCGTACATTTCCAGATCATCGTGGCCGACCATGGAAGTCGGTGCGTTGATCAAGCGGTTGTACATCAGGGTGCGTTCCAGGAAGGTGTCAGGCGCACCCACTAGGCGGAAGGTCCAGGACTCCACCAAGGTCTTGTCAGCGGCCAGCGGCTTGAACAAACGCAAGGTCTGGATCGGGCCCTTGACCATGATGTTGGGGAAGTAACAGGTGTTGTGACGCGTGTCACCCAAAATGGCTTTGGCACGCTCTTCACCGTAGGCTTCGACCATCTGGTCCCAGTAACCGGGGATCTCGGAGTAATCCGCGTGGATGGAGTTGCTCACGCCGGTATGGCCGTGACCGTTTTCCCACACGCGAATACCCATGCCTTCGTAGAACTCGTAAGGCGACATGAACGGGGCGAACAGCTCAACCGCCATGGGCTTGGGCGTACCTGGAGGGGCCGCTTCCCAGGCTTTGACAGCCGTACCAGCCGAGGACTCGTGCGCCACCATGGGGTGACAGGTATCGGTCTGGTTATCGACCAGCATTTTCCAGTTGCACTGGTGCATGTAGCGCATTACGCCACCGGCCACTTCCAGACGACCTTCGGGGGAGCGATCCACCATATTGTCGATGGTGCTCAGGGACTCACCAAAAAAGTCCTCAAAGCTCACGCCTTCATCGGCCAGGCGACAGAACACGAAATCGCGGTACACCTTGACGTTCTGTACCGCCGCCATGCCCTTGCTGCCTTCGGTGCATTCAAAGCCGGTGTTTTCGTAGCCTTTCTTCAAAGGGATGGACAGCAACGAGCCGTCGGTCTTGAAGGTCCAGGCGTGGTAGGGGCAACGGAAGAATTTGCCCGTGTTGCCACAGGTCTCGCCCGCCACTTGCACGCCTTTGTGCGGGCAGCGGTTGTAGAGCACGCGGATGCTGTCATCGGTATGGCGCACCATGATGACGGACTCCGTACCGACCGTCGTGGTGTAGAAGTCGCCTTTATTGGGCACCTGGCTGGCATGGCCAACGTAGACCCAGGTATTGACGAACAACTGCTCCATCTCCAGTTCAAACAGCTCCTGGTTGATGTACAAATCCTTGTGGACCTCGGCCTCGCGTACCAAATCGCGGATGGCCTGGGGATTATCACGATACTTTTCCATCATGTTCTCCGTCGCCCTTGGGCTTATAGATCCAGCACCAGACGCGGGGTCTTGGCGCGGGAAATACAGATCTGGATGACCTTGTTGCTGGCTTTTTCCGAGTCGCTCAGGAAGTAGTCACGGTGGTCAACCTCGCCTTCGATCACATCACAGGTACAGACGCCGCACTCGCCGCGCTTGCAGTCGATCATGGGGTCCAGGCCCTGCTCTTCCATCACGTCCACAATGGTCTTGTCGGCGGGAATGTGCAGGGTCACGCCAGTCTGGCGCAATTCCACTTCAAAAGGCTGGTCGCCTTCCTGGGGAGCGGCGGTAATGAACAGCTCGAAGTGAACATGGTCGCTAGGCCAGCCGCGTTGCTTGCAGGCTTCGATCACGGCATCAATCATGCCTTTGGGGCCGCAGACGTAAATGTGCTGGTCTTTGGACAGACCGTCGAGCAAAGTATTCAGGCAGAAACGGCCTTCGCTGTCATCCGCGTAGTGGCGCAGAGCCGGGCCGGACAGGGCCGTCAACTCGTCCAGAAAGGCCAGTTGTTCCACGCTGCGACCGGCATAGTGCAGTTGGTACGGGCGACCTTGATGATGCAAGGCAGCGGCCATGCTGGCAATGGGGGTGATACCGATACCACCGGCAATCAGCACGGTTTCGGTTTCGCCGGCAGCGGCAGCATGCAAGGGAAAATCGTTCTTGGGGCCAGCCACGCGCAGCGTATCGCCGACTTTGAGGCTGTGCATGAAGCGCGAACCACCCGAGCTGTTGTCCTCCAGGCGCACACCCAATCGGTAACAGGTCGGACCCTGTGCCGTGTCGGCGTCCAGCGAAATCAAGGAATAACAGCGGTGATCGTTCAGATCAGGGATCTGTACCTGCAGGTGCGAGCCCGGCGCAAACGCGGGCAGGGAACCGGCCTGGGCAGGCTCGAGCGTAAAACTGCGAATCAGCGGGGATGCGTTCTGGATGTCCCGGATGACGAGTTCAAAAGTATCCATCATGTGCCTACCATTGAGCATGACTACATCAATTACCCAGCCGAAAAGGCCAAGCCATGGCATCATGTAGCGCCGCAGGCGGCAATGGGACGGTATCTCGTAGCCGATCAAGGCTGCGTAAGGCTCGTCTACTGTCTCCGCTAAAACCGGCTGCCTGACATCCACACTGGCTGTACGGCTGGATCGCTATTCATTCTTTTGTGAATTTATTTTATTGATGAATAGTTTACGGATAAATATATACTGCCGAATATAATGGAAAACCACTAGGTGAGAAAACAGCAGAACCGTACTGTACACAATTCTGCCGTTGTCCCCCCTTTTTCTACTTATTGGGCAACCAGCGCAACGACGCGCAAGGGGCTGCCAGAGCCAGCTTCAATCTTCAAAGGGGCCGACATGATCAGCGCACCTTGAGGGGGCAGTTGATCCAGATTGCACAGACACTGCAGACCGTAGCGGTTGGCACCGTGCATCAGGGTGTGGCAAGGGTAGGCAATAGGCCAAGCGTAGGATTGACCTGCATCGGTGTTGATGGTTTCAACGCCAAAACCGTGAACCTTGCGCTCGTGAATCATCCACTCCACCGCTTCCTGTGCTGGGCCAGGCGTGTGAGCGCCGTCTTCACGCATGTTCAGGAACGCCTCGGCGTCGTTCACGCGCTTGGACCAGTCGGTGCGAAACAGTACCCAGGCGCCTTCAGGAATACGGCCATGCTTGGCTTCCCAGTTCTGCAAAAACTCCGAGGTCAGGATGAAGTCTTCGTTCTGGGCCACTTCAGCAGAAGCATCCACCACCACGGCAGGGCGCAGGAAATTGTCCACCGGAATGGTATCGACGGTGTTGTCGGGATGATCCTTACCGGAGATCCAGTGTGCTGGCGCGTCAAAGTGGGTACCTGTGTGTTCGCCACAGGTGAAGTTGTTCCAGTACCAGCCTGGGCCGTTTTCGTCGTATTGGCTGATGCGCTCAATCGAGAAGCCCACCGTCTGGCCAAACTGAGGGGGCAGTTGCAAGGCGGGGAAGCTGGGAGACAGAGTCTGGGTCAGATCCACGAAACGGACCTGCTTGCTGTCGATCGCCTGGATAAAGGCTGCCAATGGGTTCTTGTCGCTCATGTCATCTCCTACTTAGATCTTATGTCATCGTTATAAGTGCCTGCCCTGCAAGGCGCAGGATAGGGACCAGCCGTTAAAACAGCCCGCTCCTTCAGGCCCGGCGCTGCCCTTTTTTACAAAAGGCAGTGTGCATCTTGAACCGCTGCGGCCAGGCCACGGCGGTTTTTTTTGAGCCGGTCGCTTGAGCAAAGCGACCCGTCAAAAAACGGTCCCGATCCAATACTGGAAAGGGACCGTCTTGAACCTGCTTACACTTCCTTGTCGTCCAGAACGGAGAACTCGGCAGGATTCAGGTCTGGCTGGGACGCGGCATCGCCTTCGTAAAAGCGGGCAGGGGTCAGCGCCTTGCGATTCACACGCAGGTCAAACACGTCAAAACGGTTGTAGTGACCCGTGATGTCGTGCATTTGACGCGGCTGGATGCAGCGCGACAGATCGATGTCGGCGTAGGCAATGCCTTCCTTGTCGATCAGTGCTTCGCCCTGCACGCGGCCATCGGGACCAATAATGCCCGAGAACGCGCTGTTGGGACGAGCCAGCAGCTCACGTGCTTCAGGATGGCTGGCCGACATGGCTTCGATGATTTCCTCGGAAACCGTCGAGCAAGCCACCACCGTAAACACCTTGCCTTCAAAGCAGTGAGCCGCAGCCCGCAGGCGAATCGCTTCGGCCATGTCGTAGTCTTTTGGTGCCACGGGCAAGGCAATGTAGCTGGCAACGTGGACCAGTTCACCTTGCGACAACAGGCTGAAACGAGCCAGCGTGTTGGTGTTTTCACCGCAAGCCAAGGCACCCAGCGGGCCGATGGTAGTGTCATGCACACGCATCGAGGAGGCGTCACCGTTGGCCCAGGTCAGCTTTTCAGCCCAGGTTGGAACCAGTTTGCGGTGACGACCCAGAATGCGGCCATCGGCACCGATGGTGACCAGCGTGTTGTAAATGGTGCCGATGCCAACGGGACTGCGCTCGTTCACACCCAACACCACATTGACCTTGCGCTGGCGGCAAACCTGCGCAACCTTCTGGATCTCGGGACCGGGCACTTCGATGGCCGATTTGCACAGGCGCTCGAACCACGGGCTGCCCTCGATCGGGTTCATCACCCAGCTCCAGTAGGGGTAACCGGAGACGAACACCTCGGGAAAGGCGATCAGCTCGGCACCGTTGTCGGCTGCTTCATTGATCAGACGACATACTTTCTCGATGGTCGCATTCGTGTCCAGGAACACAGGCGCTGCCTGAACGGCGGCGGCCTTGAACTGACGCAATTCCAGCATCATGCTCTCCTTTACTTAGTTTTGGGGGGTCACGTCCACGATGGGGTGACGCAATTCGCCAATGCCTTCGACCACTGCGTGCACCACGTCACCAGGCCACATCCACTCTTGAGGATCACGGCCAGCGCCCACGCCTTCTGGGGTACCGGTAGCGATGATGTCACCGGGTTCCAGCGTGATACCGGCACTGATGTCTGCGATCAGGTCGTTCACGTTGAACAGCATGTGCTTGGTGTTGGAGCTTTGCTTGGTCACACCGTTGAGCGTCAGGCTCAGGTTCAGGTTGTGAGGATCGGTCAGCTCGTCGGCCGTCACGATCACGGGACCGAAAGGAGCGTAGGTGTCCTGGCCTTTGGAGTAAATCCACTGACCGGCACGACGGCAGTCGCGGGCGCTCACGTCGATCATGACGGAGTAACCGAACACGTACTTCAGGGCGTCTTCTTTGGCCACGCGCTGAGCACGGGTGCCCATGATCACGGCCAGTTCCACTTCCCAGTCCATTTGCTGAGTGATGTTCTTGTTGTGCTCGATAGCGTCGCCAGGGCCAACCACGGTGGTGGGTGGCTTGGAGAAAATCACGGGCTGTTTAGGCAGCTCTTTGGAGGTGTCCAGCGTACGGCTGGATTCGGCCACGTGTTCCACGTAGTTCAGACCGATACCAAAGATGTTCTTGCGTGGGCGTGGGATAGGAGCCAACAGCTTGACGTTGGCCAGGGGCAGCGCCACACCAAAAGGCATATCGTCGGCGTAGGTTTCCAGCAAGCGAGCCGTGGAAGTCACAGCGGCTGGGCCCAGGTCGATGAAATCGAGCATATTGTCAGGCAGCATGTGGCCTGTGGCGTCGCCCAGGTAACCCAGGTCAACCACCAGATCGCCCACAATGGCACCCAAGCGGCCAGCGGCAGCAACTTCACTACGGTACGTTACAAGACGCATTTCTATCTCCAGATTGGGCCATCTTGTGCAGATGGCTTGAATAAATCGGGTCGGCCCGCCTTGGCAGGCCGTCCAAATAAGTTAAACAAGTAGTCTTACAGCAGGACCTGGTGGCCGCCGTTCTCTGCCAGCGCTTCTTCGCGGTACAGATTCAGGGCGCGCATCACGGGCAGATCGTGGAACGAGAACAGGCAAGCGTCATCGGACGAGGAACCGTTCACGTGCTCGTGGAACATCCAGGATGGTACGCAGAAAATGTCGCGTTCGCGCCAGTCAAAGCGTTTGCCATTGATGATGGAATACCCTTCACCTTTGGCGCATTGATACATGATGCTGCCCGTGTGACGGTGGGCCTTGGTGTGCTCGCCAGGACGCAGCATTTGCATGCTGGCGCCAATGGTAGACATGACAGGGCCGCCAGTCAGCGGGTTGATGTAGTCCATGATGACGCCATCAAATGGGCTGCCGTCCGTGACCTTGGCGTAGGCCGACAAAGCTTCGTAAGTAGGCTCCCACTCGTACTTGAGCAGGGGCGAATACGGTTTTTGCCAGTCGTGCAAGGTTGGCTTCAGGCCACGGCCACCCCAGATACCCACCGCGTCATTGACGGGGTGCGTAATGGCTTGGGACAAGTCAGGGTGAACCGCGTAGAAACCGGCTTCCAGTGCGTTGACCAAGGGGATGTCCAGTCCGTCTTGCCAGATGCAAGGCAGGCCGTCCGCTTCAACGCCATGCTCGTGCCAGCAGCCGTTAGGCGTGAGCACGAAGTCATTGGCGCCCAGCGTCATCTTGTGGCCGTCCACGATGGTGTAGGCACCACGGCCTTCCATAATGAAACGCAGGGCCGAGGAGGAGTGAGCATGAGCGGAAGCCGCTTCGCCCGGTTTCATGACCTGCAAACCGGAGTACAGCCAACCCACCGCCGCCGAGACTTCCTGGCGACCGGGGTTGTTCAGGTAAATCACGCGACGACCGGCCTTTTCAGGGCTGACCAGATCGACCGAACGCAACACGTAGTCGCGCAGGTCGCGGTAGCGCCAGACCACTGGCACGGAGTCAGACTTGGGCTCCCAGGGCTCAATCTTGTTGGCCACGGTCCACAGGGCGCCGGCCTCAAACTGAGTCAAATCCTGGTAGTACTTCACCAATTCGGGCGTGTCCTCAACATCTGCACGACCGAGCACGCTTTCGCGGTGGGTGTCAAAACGTTCTTCCGACATGATGCTGTCTCCTTCTGTGTTTTATGACTTGGCAGGGCCGTCCTGGGCCACTGGCGCACGTTTGATTTGACGCTGCAACCAGTCCTTGCCCCATTCGTACTGAACGGGCCAGGCCAGGTCGGTGTAACCCAGCTCCGCAGCCTGACGCTGAGGCCAGTTTGCGTCGGCCAAAAAGCCACGCGACAGGGCACACAGGTCAGCACGGCCTGCAGCAATAATGCTGTTGGCGTGATCCGCTTCCATGATCGAACCCACCGCCATGGTGGCGATACCGGCTTCGTTACGGATACGGTCGGAGAATGGTGTCTGGTACATGCGGCCGTAAATTGGCTGCTGCTCCAGCACCACTTCACCCGAGGACACGTCGATCAGATCGGCACCGGCTTGCTTGAACAGGCGTGCAATTTCCACACCGTCGTCCGCCGTGTTGCCGCCTTCGGCCCAGTCGGTTGCCGAGATACGCACCATGATGGGCTTGTTCTCTGGCCAGACGGCGCGGATAGCCGCAAACACTTCCAGCGGGTAAGCCATGCGATTTTCCAGACTACCACCAAACTCGTCACTACGCTGATTCGTCAGCGGCGAGATGAAGCTGGACAAGAGGTAGCCGTGGGCCGCTTGCAATTCGATGCAGTCAAAACCGGCCTGATCGGCGCGCTTGGCCGCAGCCACAAAGGCGTCACGAATTTCGTCCATCTGGGCACGGGTAATCTCGGCAGGCACGGCAGTTACGCCCGCCTGATACGGCAGGGCGGAAGCCGACACCAAGGGCCAGTTGCCTTCAGCCAGCGGCTGATTGGCTTTTTCCCAGCCCAGTTGCGTCGAACCGCGACGGCCCGCATGGCCCAGTTGCACACCAATCTTGGCACCCTGTTCGTGGGCAAAAGCCACTACAGGTTTCCAGGCATTGGCCTGCTCGTCGTTCCACAGACCGGTACAACCGGGAGTGACACGGCCTTCAGGCGTCACCGCCGTCATTTCAGCCATGATCAGGCCAGCACCACCCATGGCGCGGCTGCCGTAATGCACTTGGTGCGTAGCACCGGGCATACCGTCCTTGGCGCTGTACATCAAGGTGGGCGAGAGCACGACACGGTTCTTCAACTGCATATCGCGCAGTTTGAAGGGCGTAAACATAGGCGAAGGGGCCTTTTCACCGTCGGCCAGCGTCATGCCGGCTTCGGTCGCCATCCAGCGCTCGTATTTTTCCAGCCAGGCGGCGTCACGCATGCGCATGTTCTCGTGCGAGATGCGCTGCGAGCGGGTCAGCATGGAGTAGGTGAACTGCTCGGGCTTCATATTGGCGTAACGGGCCACGTTCTCGAACCATTCGGTCGAGTTGCGGGCAGCATTCTGAATACGCAATACGTCCACGCTACGAGCGGCTTCGTAATCTTTCAGGGCCTCTTCCATGGACTCGTGGTCCATGTGCTGGGCCAGGGTGATGGCATCTTCCAGGGCCAACTTGGTGCCGGAACCAATAGAAAAGTGAGCGGTGTGAGCGGCGTCGCCCATCAGCACCACAGGAACTTTCTTGCCGGTGCCGTAATCTTGCCAGTGCACCCACTTGTTGCAGATAACGCGTGGGAAACGGATCCAGATGGCCGAACCGCGCAGGTGGGTGGCATTGCTGATCAGCTTGTTGCCATCGAGGTGGTCGGCAAACAGCTTTTCGCAGTAGGCAATGGCATCTTCCTGCGACATTTCGCCAATACCGGCTTTCTGCCAGGTCTCTTCAGGCGTTTCCACGATGAACGTGGACAGACCGTCCTGGAAGCGGTAGGCGTGAGCCTGGAACCAGCCGTGCTCGGTTTCAACAAAGATGAAGTTAAAGGCATCGAACACTTTTTCCGTACCCAACCACACAAAGCGGCAGTTACGGGTGTCGATATCAGGCTGAAACACGTCTTCGTAACGGGTACGCACAGCACTGTTGATGCCGTCAGAAGCGATCAGGATATCGGCGTTGTACTTGCGGGCCAATTCAGCTTCGTCCGTGACCACGGTCTCGAACACCAGCTTGACGCCCACTTCTTCACAGCGAGCTTGCAGGATGTTCAGCAGTTTCTTGCGACCAATCCCGATAAAGCCATGACCGCTGGAGCGCACGGCGCTACCTTTGAAATGGCACTCAATGTCGTCCCAGTGGTTGAACGCGTCACCGATGGTCTGCGCGGACACGGGGTCAGCTTCACGCAGGTTTTCCATGGTGGCGTCCGAGAACACCACACCCCAGCCAAAGGTGTCGTACGGTCGGTTGCGCTCGACAACAAAAACCTCGTTCTGAGGGTTTTGCAACTTCATCAGCAAACCGAAATACAAGCCGGCTGGGCCTCCGCCAATACATACGATATTCATGATATGTCCGTATGGTCTGAATACATGCTTTCGAGCATAGTATATTTATTAATAAATATTATACAAGTCAACTATTTAAATCAAAAAAAAATAGCTGACCTGCACACTGCCTGCTACTACTTCAAACTAGATCAAGCCTTGCTGCTTTCTGGCTGGGCAATCACATACTCTTGCATGGGGTTGCGCAGAAAATCAGGGATAGAAATACCCAGGTGCGTCTCCAGCGAGGTGGTCACCACGGTCTGGCGCACTTGCATACGCAGCACACCATCTTTACCGATGCAACGCAACAGCAGCGTCAAGGAGCTATTGCCAATGCGTTCCACACCCAGGCTCATCACCACATCATCACCCATACGGCTGATGGACTTGAACTCGGCCTCAATATGCACCGAGGGCATGCCTACCCGTTTGCTGGCGATCATGTTGTGAAAACCCTCGGGGGTCATGGAGTCGATCCATGCTTCCATCAGGTCGTTAAACATCACAAAGTACTGCGGATAAAAAACGATACCCGCTGGATCGCATTCCGAAAAACGGATGCGATGTTCTTGTTCGTACAGCTTGGAAACCATGTTGTAGACACCTTTTTAGCAAGTGTTTTGTGCGCCTGTTCGTGACGCTATCCGCATCCTGCCCGGTTCACAGGCCTGGCAGGATGCACCTTATGCTAGCCAGCAGCGCTTTGCAGATGGACCCGCAACAGGCCCAGATGCTGATGGATGTGCACGACTTCCTCGGTACCCAGTCCTTCAAACATTTCTGCAATCCAGTCGCTGTGGGCCTGGGCCATCGCCTCAAAACTGCTTTTGCCCTTGGGGGTCAGTCGCAACACCCAGGCACGTCGATCTGTCGGGCTACTCTGACGAGACACCATGCCCTCGCGGGCCAGCTCGTCAGTCAGTCCGGTAATATTGCCGCCGGTCACCATCAGATAGCGCGACAACTCACCCATCTTCAGGCCCTGCGGGTAGCGGTACAACTGGGCCATATAGTCAAAACGGGCCAGCGAAATATCAAAATTCTGGCGCAGGCGGCGACGGATTTCGTCCTCGATCTGCTTGGTGCAGGTCAGCATGCGCAACCACAGTTTCAGGCTGGCCGGGTCCTTGGGACCGACGCGCCCTTCAAAACCGGCATCGGCCGGCTCTACCAAAAATTCGAGTGCTGCTTCGCTTTGATTCATATTGTTTTTCCCCCAAGCTTTGGCTAATTCAGTTTGACCAACAGGCGGGATATTCTTGCTTGAACAAGTGGCCAAGTAGACACAGGATCTATGGCTTTCAGGGCCTTGGTCGCAGTGCCAATCCGAATTTATATTCTACTATGAATATTTTAGAAATAAAGTATTTGGGGGGTTAAATCCGTGTCCTCAAGGGTTTTCACCGAGGCCGCCCGAAAGCGGCCCGGTGTGACCCTTTACACCAGAGCGTACTGGCGCAGTGCCGCCTCCAGCTTGGTGCCGTGCTCGTCGGCCAATGCCGCATCACGCAAGGCACCCAAGATGGCAGGTGACAGGGTGCTGGGGTTACGCTCCAGCGCCGACATCACGGTCTGGTAATTACGCAAACCACGGACATGCGTATCGCCATAACCTTTGACCAGACGCTGGCACTGAGCAATTTCCAGCGCCAAAGCCGGGTGGGCATCGGCAGCCTGCTCGATCTGCTTTAGCCAGCCTTCAATACGCTGCTGCTCGGCCTGGTAACGCAGCGTACGACGACGCCAACGCTTAAAGCCCGACAGTACGTACAAAGGAATGAAACCGCGCACCGAACTGGTTTGAATAACACGACCGGATTTGGTCTGCGACTTCACCAGCTTGTTGCCCCAGGTAGGACGCATCAACCAACGGCCCACACTGGCAAAAGGCAGGATTTCGCTGATTTCTTCCACACGGGGATGCATGTATTCATTGATTGCCACGATCTGGCCGTCAGTTGCACGCACTTCTTTATGTACACGGTCAAAACGGCTGGAGCGGGTTTTCAGTTCGGCCACGCGAATGGCGTCCTCATAGGACATCCACAACGCCAGATAACGGCCTGTTTCACGGATCAGGGCCACATCGTCAGGACGGGCAAACTGGCTGATCTTTTTCAGGCGGTCCAGGTACAGATTGGCGTAGGCCACGTCCTGGAAGTCCAGAACCCGACGCACCCCTTCCACCACGATAGGCTGGGCCTGCTCGGGCACTTCGGCACGGACACGGTCAATCAGCTTGGCCACTGCAGGATCGCGAGGGGCCAACGTAGCCATATCAACCGGCTTGGTTTCCGAATCGGATTTGCCTGCATCGCCTTCAGCGACACGGGCGTAAGCGGCACCAAAAGCCTTCAGGCTGGGTTTGACGCCCACACCACCGCGCTCGATGGTCTGCTCGAACTGCGAGCGGCTAAAGGGCAGCACGCCGGTGCTGGCCAAGGCGCCAAACAGCACGGCGGAAATCACGCTGCCCGAGTCCTCGGCCGCTTTTTCCATATTGAAGTACACAAAACGCTTGGCCGCCTGGCTTGCGTGCGCAATCAGAGCATTGTCGTCCACACGGCCATCGCCCATGGCCGATTTTTCGGCAATGGAATAGACACGGTGCGTAGAGGCAATCAGCGTGGTGCGGTCCTCGGTGACCAGCCCACGTTGTACGGCGCGACCGGCTTCCATCAGCTCGGAGGCCAGCACCACATCCACATCACCGGGCATAGGCATCAGGGCCAGCACCGGCTTTTTGCCATCCACAGCCGCCGAATGCGGGAACAGTTCCACGTAGTAAATCGTGGCGCCGGTACGCTGAGCCACGCCGGGAACCGAGGTGGTCTGTGCAAAGTAGCCGTTTTGTTCGCCCAGATTGACGATCCAGTCGGCCAACACGCCGCCACCTTCGCCACCCATGGCCAAAATAGCAATCTTGATTGGTTTGATCTGCATGATAAGAATCTCTACGGGTGTACTTAGAAGGCCAGACGATCACGACGAGCAGCGTCACGACGCTGCAACCAACCGATAAAGCCACGGCGGGTTTTTTCGCGGAACTTGTCCCAGCCTGTCGGGTTGCTGACCACTTGTGCACGGTAGAAAGACGGGCACAGAATCGCGGCGTGGGAAACCTCACCACACAGACCGCAACCCACACAACTGTTCATCACATTCGCTACGGGGTCCTGACGCAGGGCGTCCGGATTGGGGCGAATCGACAGCGAAGGGCAACCGGACAAACGAATGCAGGAGTGATCGCCGGTACATGTATCCGGGTCCACACCAAAGCGCTCGCGCACCACACGTTCGCCAGCAGCCACGGCTTTACGTACCTGGCCTTTCTCACGCCGCTGACGGTTCAACATACATTCGCTTTGCGCCACCAGCACCTTGGGACCTTTTTCCTTGGTCGTCAGGGCTTCACGCAAGGTGGCCGTCATGGTCTTCAGGTCGTAGGTGCGACGAATCATGCGCAGCCATTCCACACCCACACCCCGCGCCGCTTTCTCGATCAGGTGACCGGTACTGCGGGTTTCGTTCTTGGCCTTGGAGGACAGAATATCCTGACCACCCGTGGCTGCGGTGTAGCTGTTGTCGATCACAATGGTCAGGTTGTCACTGCGGTTGAACACGGCGTTGGCAATACCGCTGGTCAAACCGTTGTGCCAGAAACCACCGTCACCCATGACCGAGATCGCGCGCTTGTCCGAATCCACATTCAAAGCAGCCGAACCGGCGCCACCCAGGCCGTAACCCATGGTGGTGTTACCCAGGTTGAAGGGCGGCAAAATGGAGAACAGGTGGCAACCAATGTCGGCCGACACGTGGTGTTCGCCCAATTCGCGCTCCACCAGCTTCAAGGCAGTAAAGATAGGACGCTCGGGACAGCCGGTACAAAACCCGGGGGGTCGGGCGTGGACGTTCTCGTCCAGGCTGCCCAAGGGTTTGATCTCAGCCGCTTCGACTTCCACCAGACTGGCTTGTTCAGCTTTAGGACGCTCCACGGTCTCGACTTTCATCGGAATCACGCGTGGCTTGCGAGGGGCCAGAGGCTCGACGCGGCCGTATTTTTCCATGAAGGCACGCAGGCCCTTCAACATGGTGGCAGTGTTGTACTCACCGGCCAATGGCAGCAGATCCTTGCCGTGCAGCGTCACATCCACATTGTGACGACGCACGATGTCGGAGATGTTCTGTTCCACAAAGTTGGGCTGACCTTCTTCCAGCACCAGCACCGCACGCTTGCCTTCACAAAAGCGAACGACTTCAGATTCAATCAAGGGGTAGGCCACGTTCATGACATACATGGGCACTTTGGATTCGCCGAACACATCGGCCAGATCCAGATGCTCCAGCGCACGGATCACGGTGTTGTAGCCACCGCCCTGAACGATCAAGCCCACATCATCGGTGCCATCTGCAAAGAACTCGTTCAGCTGACGCTCTTCGATGAACTTGACGGCATTAGGCCAGCGCTGTTCGATCTTTTCTTTTTCGTGCATGAAGCTGGCAGGCGGCAACACAATGCGATTGATATCGCGTGTGGGTTGCTCCATGGCTTCTTTAATAGTGAACTTGGCGCGGCGGTTGTCCGAGGCCACAAACTGGCCATGCACGTGGCAGGCGCGAATCCGCAACTGCAACATCACCGGGGTATTGGACGCTTCGGACAGATCAAAGCCGTCTTTAACCGCTTGCACAATACAGGGCAGGTTGGGGCGGGGATCGAGCATCCACATCTGGGATTTCATGGCAAAAGCGTGGCTACGCTCCTGCATGATGGACGAGCCTTCACCGTAGTCTTCGCCCACAATGATCAGCGCACCGCCCTTGACCCCACCCGAGGCCAGGTTGGCCAGCGCGTCCGAGGCCACGTTGGTGCCTACCGTTGCTTTGAAAGTAATGGCGCCACGCAGCGGGTAGTTAACCGACGCAGCCAGTGTTGCCGCCGCCGTCGCCTCGCTGGCGCTGTTTTCAAAACGGATTCCGTTCTCTTGCAAAATGTCCTGGGCATCGGCCAAGACGTCCATCAAGTGCGAGATAGGTGCACCCTGGTAACCGGCCACGTAGGACACGCCTGATTCCAGCAGGGCCTTGGTCACCGCCAGGATGCCTTCGCCACTGAATACGTCTCCATCACCCAGGCGCAGCTTTTTGACTTCTTCGACAAACGATCGCTCAGCCATTTTTCTTTCCTTACTTACCGCTCATTATGAACATGGTATTTATTTTCATATGAATATGTTTATATCTCAACATATCCATCCTCATGGTTTTCCCTAGTAAAGTCAGCAAACTATTTGCGACACGCAAACGGACAGCTTGGTTATAGTGAGCCCTGTTGCCACCATGTGGCACCCACTAGCCCGTAATGACAATAAGCACATGAGCCCCACCGAACACGACACCGTCTTTGTCGAAAACTACCTGCCCGCCTTATTGGCCCAGGCCAGCCAACTGATCTCTGCCGAGTTCCACGAAGTGGTGCTAAGCAACGGTTTGTCCATTTCCGAGTGGCGTGTCCTGTCCACCCTGTCGGGCGCGGGCGAAGTCAGTATCGGCCACTTGGCTCGTATTGCAACGACCAAACAACCGACCGTCACCCGCTTGCTGGACAGACTGGAAAAACAGGGTTTGCTGCGCCGCGTGGCCCACGATGTGGACCGCCGTATCACGCTGGTCCGTATTACCGAAGAAGGCCAAACCCTGATCTCCGGTCTGATTGCCAAGGCCCGCCTGCACGAGCAGGAAGTGGTGCAGCGCCTGCAGCCACTGGATGTCGGTGCCCTCAAGACCACCTTGCGGCGCCTGATCTCCGAGCAGCACGACTACAACGATCAGTAAAACGCAGCGACACCCGTCACACTATTGGTTCAAACCCTGCAAGGGGCTGCTCTGACGGTTCGAGTCCGGTCTTTAACGGTCGCCAACGTCATGAAACACCACCCGCGCACCACTGGAACAGTGCGTGGGTGGTGTTTTTTTGTCCGCTCAAGCCATTCAGTCTCATCACACCCTGTCCGACCAACAGGCCGGCACAGGGTGCGATCAAACAACCCGCCTATTCAGGCTGAATACCCAGTGTAGGAATCAACTCAGCATAGACCTTGGAGTCATTTTGCACGCGCTCCAGAGTCTGGGCCGGGGTGGTGTAGAACTGGGCCAGTCCACGGCTCTTGAAAGCGGCCAGCATCTCGGGCGTTTTCAGGGCCGCATCGACCTGTTCCTGAATCTCCTTTACGGTGTCATCCGGTGTGGTACCAGGAGCGAACAGCGCAAAGGTGGTCGTGGGGATGCTGTTGGCATGACCGCCTGCTTCCTGCACCGTCGGCACGTTGGGCAGCAACTCCGTACGCTTGTCTGCCCCTACCGCCAGCACGCGCACCTTGCCACCATCCACGTGTTGCGAAGCCAGAATACCGCCAACCAGCATGGCATCGGTCTCACCGCCCAAAATGGCATTTGTGGCCGGGGCCATACCCTTATAGGGAATGTAGGTGAAGTTCACGCCTTCTTCACGGGCCAGCAAGCCCATACCCAGGTGCGTAACGTGTCCGCGACCACCTGTACCCACATTGGTATCACCATTGGCTTTCTTGGCCTGAGCAATGAACTCCTTGTAATCCTTGGCCGGGAAGTCATTACGCACCAGCAGGTACAGATTCACACCGGCTACGGTGGTGACCGGCTTTAAGTCCTTTTCCCATTTGTAGGGCAGGTTACTGTAGAGCAGGGGATTGGTGGAGACCGCCAGACTGTCCACCATCAGCAAGGCAGAACCGTCACCCTTGGCTTTGGCAACATTATCAGTACCGATAATGGCATTGGCACCCGGGCGGTTTTCAATCACAAACACCTTGCCGGTGGCCTTGTTCAAATGCACACCCAGATCGCGGGCCAGAATGTCAGGCTCAGTGCCGGGTGGGTAAGGGACCACAATACGAACCTGATCCGTCGTCGGCCAGGCAGCCTGAGCCATCATCGGGGCCAAGGCCCCCACACCTGCCACCAACAGGGCCAGCGTCGTATTTTTAAGCTGCTTCATTGTCCACTCCTTATCGTTATTGATTGCGGTCCGCCACCCACTGGTAGCCCCCGCAGCGCATTTACCATCGTCCAATCAAGATATTCATCATGCGCTCGTGCGCATTGGTACGATCCTCTACCGCAGCCCAGCTCTCGCTGGCACGTCCTTTCAGGGTGTCGTGCCAGTCCAGCAGGCCTTCTTTCATACGCCGACAAACCGCTGCATACGCCGGGTCTGCGCCCAGATCGTGCAGCTCGTCAGGGTCTTGCCTCAAATCGAACAATTGTGGCCGGTAACCCTGCCAATGCATGTATTTATACTCGCCATCACGCAACATCAGGCCACGGCATTCGTCCACGCCACGACCCAGAATCTGGCGGGCTTCCCGATAGGCATAATCCAGGCTGGCCACGGTGTATTCACGTGCCCAGTCCGACTGACCGTGCAAAAGCGGAATCAGGGAACGGCCCTCCACCCGGTGTTCCTGGGCGGGCAGATGCAAGGCATCCAGAATCGTGGGGGTGACATCCACACACTCCACAAAGGCATCGCTGCTTTGGCCGCGTGTGGCATTCGCGGAGGTTCGTGGATCCACCACGATCAGCGGCACGCGAATGGCGCTTTCAAAGAAGTACTCTTTCTCGCCCAGCCAGTGGTCGCCCAGTAAATCGCCATGATCGGAGCTAAAAATGATCAGGGTATCTTTCAGGCGATCTTGCTGCTCGAGCATGTCCAGCAAACGGCCGACTTCATCATCAATCTGCTGGACCAGGCCCATATACACGGGCTTGATGGTGCGCCAGACCTCGTCCTGGGCAAAAGACTGGGACTCTTCATGCTGCTGATAGGCCGCATGCACCGGATGCGCATTCTGGCGCTCGTGTTCCGCACGCAAGGGGGTACAGGCGTCTTCCGGGCCGAAACAGTCGTGGTAGGGTGCCGGAGCTTTATAAGGCCAGTGCGGTTTAATGAAAGACAGGTGTAAGGTCCAGGGTTCTTCGCCTTTGGCCGTGATGAAATCCATGGCCCGCTGGGTGAAGTACGCGGTTTCAGAGTCCTGTGCCTGTACCCGTGCGGGCAGGCTGGCATTGCGCATGTACCAACCGGACGCAAACTGCCCCTGAGCATCCTGGCTGCCAATCACATAGTCTTCCCAGGGACGCTCGCTGTCGTAACCCTGGGCCTGCAAATACTGGCGGTATTCGCTATCCGGGCCCATTTCAAAATGGCCGTCATAACGCTCAATCGCGGTAAAACCACCTTGCCAGAAACGCTCGGCAGCCTCGGGCTGAACCTGAAACCGTCGAGCATTGGCGCCAGCTGGGTCCGGTACATGGTGCGTCTTGCCCAACAGATGGCAGTCCCTTCCCGACTGGGCCAGATAATCGCCCAGATACAGCTCGTCGATGGGGTGAGGGACGCGGTTCCAGGTGACCCGATGCGACAAGGGGTAGCGGCCGGTGTAGTACGAGGCGCGTGACGGTCCGCAGACAGCCGAGTTCACATAGGCGCGATCAAACCGCAGTCCCATCGCCGCCAAACGATCCAGATTCGGCGTCTTTAGCGCACCACCAGGGCGATAACAGGACAGATGATCGGCGCGTAACTGATCACACATGATGAACAGTACATTTTTAATTTCCAACGACACTTGGCTGTGCTGTGCCTGATCCATGTCCACCTCGTCAAACCGGGGCCGGGTCCATAAGGTGCCCAGCGTCACAAAAAGAGTAGGCCATGTGTAAGCAAATACAGAACAGACCCGCTTATATTCCCGATTATTACCGCAGTCTGAGAAAAATTTCCGAATAATCCGATTGTTTAGGTATAAACCAGTAGATCGGAGTAAGGCTCGCTGTTGCTCCCCACTGACAGGCCTGAGCGTGGTTAGAATAGGGAATCAACCACTCCGTTTTTACGAGGGCACATGAATAGTCTACGACGCATGCTGCAAATTCTGGACTTGTACGGTGCACATACGCCGGTGCTGGATGTGGAGACCATCTGCACCCGCCTGGGCTACCCTCCCGCCACCACCTATCGCTATCTGAAAGAGCTGTGCAATAGCGGCCTGTTGATTCGCAGCCCAGAAGGCTACGCCCCTGGGCCACGGTTTATAGAAATGGATTTGCTGATCCGCGAATTTGATCCGCTGGTCAGCCGCTGTCGCCCCCTGTTGCGCTCGCTGGTCGAGCAAACCGGGCTGGACGTACTGATCGGCCAGCAATACGGCGAACGCATCTTGACCACCCATCAGGAAACCGGGCCGGGGCGTTTCGAGCTGCTGTTTGGCCGTGGCCGAACCATGGACATGTTCCGCAGTTCCACGGCGCGTATCGTTACCGCTTATCTGCCCACCCGCCATCTGCGTCGTCTGTACGAGAAAAATCAACATATTGACTATGTGCAAGGCCTGGGCAAGGAATGGCCGGTTTTTTCGGCCCATATGCAGGAGCTACGCCGCGCGGGCTATTGCATTACCAAGGAGCAGATCAATCCGGGTATCGCCGGGATTTCCGCGCCTGTGTTTGACGATGCCAAACGAATCTTCGGCAGCCTGACCTTGCTGGGAAGCCTGGAGCGCTTTGAGGCCATCAATCCCGACGCCCTGGCCAGCCTGATTCAACCCGCTGCACGCGCTGTTAGCCGCGCTCTGGCCCAAGTCTGAGAACTGTGAGCCGACAAGAACCAAGCCGCGCCTGGTCCCGCATCAGCTCGCGGCTTTGTCTTGGGCGGTTTTAAAACCAAACGCACTTGGCACTAAGCCCGCTGCAGCCGCACTAGCCAATCACAGCACCTGATCTACGGCTTTGATTTCCGCTGCTCCTGTTTCCGACCCTTCTTTTTCTCCGGCTCCGCCACTTTCACCGGCGGATGGTTCACCACCCCAAACGGAATATGCACGGAGGGCAAGGTCTGCGCGGTCGGAATCAGGTGCGTGGTCTGATCATCAAAGAAGATATGCGGCTGCAAGACTTCCAGCACCCGCCGCTTTTCAATGCCGCCCAGAAAGAAAGCCTCGTTCACCTCAATGCCCCAGCTACGAATGGTATTGATTACGCGTTCATGGGCCGGGGCATTGCGCGCTGTCACAATCGCAATCCGCAAACGCGGCACATAGCTGGCATCCTGCTCCTGACGCTGCTGCTCCACTTCCTGAATATGCGCCAATTTCAGCAAAAACGCCTGCAACAGGCCCGGATTATGGGGCTTTTGCACCAAACGCACTTCGTGCTCGAAAAAGGCCGGCAGGCCGCCTTCTTGCTGATACACGCGCTCGGACTCGTCGTCCGCGATCACCCCGTCAAAATCAAAGGCCACCCGGATAGGCTGGTCATCGTAGGCATCCTCGTAGGATGAATTCAACACTTGGCCTGCAGGATAACCTTGCTGCACCGCCCGGTGCACATCCTCCTGGTTGGCTGACAGAAACAGGCTAATAGACAGCGGCTGAATATAAGGGCTGGGGTCGCCCCCTTGCAAAAACACCGCCCGCGTAATGTCCAGATCATGATGGCGGATGGAATTCATAACCCGCAAACCGGTATTGGGATCGTTACGCGACAGCAACACGACCTCCACCAAGGGATCGTCGGGCGACAAATCATTCAAGGCCAGCAAACGCCGGATAAAGGAAAAAGCCACACCCGGCTTTAACGGTTCGTGCTCGCGTGCCAACTGGTAATCGCGATAGGCCGCCTCCCCTTGCTCCAGAAAGACCTGATGAGACTGGCTCAGATCAAACAAGGCACTGGAGGCCAGGCCAATGACCAATCGTTTTTCCAGGTCATACGCCATGGACGACTCCACAAGTCAGTAAAAAAACCACGTACCAAAACGGCAAGACGGCGCCAGTACTACCCAAACAGATCAAAGCCAACTACAGTGCAACCACCATCCCCTTCGTAAACCCGTGCCACCATGCAAGCTTCCAGAAACTATACCCTTGTCCTGGGCAATCCCCACTACTCGTCCTGGTCTTTGCGACCCTGGTTATTAATGAGCCACTTGGGCATGGATTTTAACGTGCGCTGGTTCAACTTTGGCCATCCCTTTAGCACTGTGGCCTTTCACGAAATGGCCCCGACAGGCCAGGTCCCTGTGTTGCATACCAATGGGCAAACTATTTGGGACAGCCTGGCCATTGCTGAATATCTGGCCGAACAGCACCCCGGCGTCTGGCCGATTGACCCCATTGCACGCGCCTGGGCTCGCAGCGCCAGTGCAGAGATGCACGCCAATTTTTCCTCGCTACGTAATCTGTGTCCCTTTGCCGTTGCCTTGCGGGCCCATCACCATCAGCACGATATGCGCCTGCAAGGTGAACTGGATCGCCTGCAAACCCTCTGGCAAGAAGGTTTGAGCCGTTTTGGTGGCCCCTTCCTGGCCGGCGAGCGATTCAGCGCGGTCGATGCCTTTTACGCCCCCGTGGTATTTCGCTTGCAAACCTATGGTTTGACGCTGGACAAGACGTGCCAAAGCTACATGAGTCGCTTATTGGCACTGCCTGCCATGCAACACTGGCATCAAATGGCCTGTGAGGACACCTGGCGCGACCCGGACCACGAGGCCGAGGTCTTGCATGTGGCTGAGGTACATCTGGATTTGCGCCAGCCAACCTAGTGTCAGCTATTTGCCATGTAAGTACAGACACGAAAGAGTATCCTTGATGGTCCCGAATGATTTCGCTGTCAAGGATTGCGTCGCATGGGCGATACGTACTTTCGTACTACACACTACCATTTCACCGATTTGGATCTGCAAGCGCAGGATACCTATACAGGCTCGCTGGCTGAACAAGCCCGAGCCAACACCGCCTGTTTACGCTTCGATGTATTGCGCAAGGACCAGCCCCCCGGACACTGGGTGCTGCACGAAAGCTGGCAAGACGCCCAAAGCTGCAAGGACTTTCACGCCAGTGCCCCCGCCCAGACCCTGCAACAGGCACGAGTCGAACATCACCTGAGCCACCCGAGCCAAGCAGCGGACGCTGACAAACCCGCAACGGCACGGCCCCCCTGCAAGAAAAGCAAGTGGGACCCTTACGTGTGGATCAGTATCGCCATGTGTATCGGGGTAATGGGTACGGCCTTGGCCAGCCCCCTGTATCCGCTGTACCAGGATCGCTGGGATCTGAACGCCAGCCACATCACCCAACTCTACGTGGCGTATATGGCCTCCGGCTTGACGGGCCTGCTGTTTCTGGGCCGCTTAAGCGACATGAAAGGCTTTATGCCCGTGCTGCGTACCGGCTTGATTCTGGTCACCAGCGGCGTAACCCTGTCCGCCTTTGCCTGGGATGTGGGCAGCTTTCTATTCAGCCGCATCATGATCGGGATGGCCTCCAGCATGATTGTGACCTCGGCCTCCATCGGTCTGGGGCAATTTAACCGGGGCGGGGATGTGCAACGCGCTGCGGCCACTACCTCGCTGATGCTGGCCTTTGGATTTGGCCTGGGCCCAGTGGTAGGTGGCCTGATCGCACAATGGATACCGAACCCACTGTTCTCCAGCTATATCCCCTCCATGATCCTGGGCGTACTGGCCATCTATGCCCTGTTTCAGATCAAGCCCATTGCCAGCAAACAGCCTGTTCCGCAAAAGAACAGTTGGCGCACCTGGATGCCGCGCCTGACGCTGCCCGCCACCCATTTACGACGCCCCTATCTGATTGGCTGCTTGTCTGCCTGCTGCGCCTTTGCCATGTTCAGTCTGTTTGCCTCTCTGGCACCGAGCTTCATGGCGCAAATGGTGCCTTGGCACGGCCCGGCCACCAGCGGCTTTTCCATCGGGATTATTCTGTTTCTGTCCTCGGGTTTCCAGTTACTGATCCGCCGCTGGCCCGCCAAGCGCAGCGTCATTGTGGGGCTGCTGTCCTTCACCCTGGCCTGTATCGCCTTGCTGATCAATCTGTGGGCCAGCTCCTCGCTACTGTTCATTGTGTGCGTACTGCTGACCGCCTTTGGCCACGGCCTGTGCATGTACGGCGGCATGTCCATCGTGCAACGTGTCTCCCCCCCGCACCAGCGTGCCGGCCTGACCTCCACCTACCTGATCACGGGTTACCTGGGTGCCATTTTGCCTATTTTGGGCCTGGGCTGGCTGGCCGACCACTTAGGCTTGGATCAGGGTCTGATGATCTTTTGCAGCTTGGTCGCCACTGCCGCCCTGACGGTTGCCATCATCGCCTACCTAACGCCGGTCCTGCATAAACCGACCTCTGCGTGAACCCGTCCCTGGGCAAGCCACCACCTTAGGTCGTGGCTTGCCCCCGTATATTCCCCTAGCCGATTTACGCCTCTTACTAGGGTTAGACCTGAACAAGAAAGGCGTTTGCACTCAGTAGAATAAAGCCACTCCTGCAACGCTTCGCAACACCACGCGACCGGATCCAGGTATCTCCCAAAAGAATAAGCAATCCTTATCAAGGAGGCATTATGGCTGTTGCATTAAACAAGCTGTTTGTCAGTCTGGGCGCGGCCTTGGCCTGCTCGGTCACCGCGCAGGCAGCGGGTTATCCGGACCACCCCATCAATATGGTGGTCCCTTTTGCGGCGGGCGGCCCCACGGACAACGTGGCACGCGCTCTGGCCGAAGCCATGCGCCCAGCCTTGGGTGAAACCATCGTGGTCGAAAACAAGGGCGGTGCCGGAGGCTCCATTGGCACCTCCCAGGTCGCCCGTGCCAAACCGGACGGCTACAACATACTGCTGATGCACATCGGCTTTTCCACGGCTCCTTCGCTGTACAAAAAACCCGGCTACGACGCCATCAATGGTATGTCCCCCATCGGTCTGGTGGTCGACGTTCCCATGACCATCATTGCCCGCGAGGACTTCCCGCCCAACAACATTCAGGAACTGGTGCAGTACTTGAAGGACAACCAGGACAAGGTTTCCCTGGCCAACGCCGGGATTGGCGCAGCCAGCCACCTGTGCGGCACCATGCTCACCGAAGCGCTGGGTATCGAGCTGCTGACGGTCCCCTATAAAGGCACCGCCCCGGCCATTGCGGATTTGATGGGCAAGCAGGTGGACGTCATGTGTGACCAAACCACCAATACCACCCAACAAATCAAATCCGGCAAAGTGAAGGTCTATGCCGTGACCAGCCCGCAACGCGTCCCAACCTTACCGGACGTCCCCACCATGCAGGAGTCCGGTTTCAAGGACTTTGAAGTTGGTATCTGGCACGGTATGTGGGCACCGAAGGACACCCCCCAGCCTGTCGTGGACACCTTGGTGAAAGCCTTGCAGACCGGCATGGCCGACAAGGACTTCCGAAGCCGCATGTCCACCCTGGGAGCGACGGTCATGGACAAAGAAGCCAACCCGGCCGCCTTGCAAGCCAAAGTGGAACAACAAGTTCCCCAGTGGGCCGCCTTGTTCAAGAAAGTGGGCGTAGAGCCCCAATAAAGTCTGTTAGCCCAACGGCTTTTGAAAAGGACGCTTAGGCGTCCTTTTTTTAAAACCTACCCCATCTGCATAACCACAAAAAAGCGCCTGCAATAAACAGGCGCTTTACGTGGCAGGGTCGGCATAAAATCGTCAGGCGAAGTCGACAATCACCTTCATTGCTTTTTCGTCAGCGGCATGTTTGAACACATCATAGGCTTTTTCAAGCTGATCAAACGTGAAGTGGTGGGTTGCCAGTTTCTCGATGGGCAACTTGCCCGAGCAGCATGTTTTGAGCAGCATGCCTGTCGTGTTGGCATTGACCAGACCGGTGGTAATGGTCAAATTTTTGATCCACAATTTTTCTAGCGAGAAATTCACCGATTTGCCATGCACACCCACATTGGCCAAATGACCACCTTCCTTGACCACTTGCTGGCACACATTCCAGGTCGCTTCAACGCCCACCGCTTCCATCGCGCAATCTACGCCGCGCTCATCGGTAATGGCCATAATACGAGCCACGGGGTCTTCCTTGGCCGAATTAATGATGTGCGTGGCACCGAGCTCTTTGGCCATAGCCAGTCGGTTCTCGTCCATGTCTACCACGATGATCTGGCTGGGCGAATACAACTGGGCGGTCAACAAGCACCCCATACCCACTGGGCCGGCTCCCACAATGACAATGGTGTCACCCGGCTGCACATTGCCATACTGCACGCCAATTTCATGCGCAGTGGGCAAAGCATCGGATAGCAACACGGCCACATCTTCATTCAGTTCGGCAGGCAAAGGGTACAGGGACGTATCGGCAAAGGGGGTGCGCACGTATTCAGCCTGTGTACCGTCAATCATGTAGCCCAAAATCCAGCCGCCGTCATTGCGGCAGTGCGCGTACAGTTGTTTTTGGCAGTTCTCGCAGGTACCACAACGGCTCACGCACGACACAATGACCTTATCGCCCACTTTGACGTTTTTTACCGCTGAGCCAACCTGCTCAATAATGCCCACCCCTTCGTGCCCGAGAATACGGCCATTGAAACTGCCGGTTTTTTCTTCGGCCACACGACGGATTTCTGGATTTTTTCCCTTCCAAATACCCAGATCCGTACCACAAATTGTGGTTTTAACCATGCGAATAATGGCATCGGTAGGTGCTTGAAGGTCCGGTTTCTCCCGTTCTTCAAAGCGGATGTCATTTTCACCGTAATAAACCATTGCCTTCATGATCACTCCTTTCAAGGTGCTGGGCCGTTACAAGACAGGTGTATCGACTAAATGCATCTTAATCTTATTTTTATAAATAGAAATTACGGCACCCAGCCATATTCTTGGAAACACTGACGACCATCAAACTCACCAATCTCATGGGCTGTTTTCCATCAACGGCCAAAGAACGGGGAAAATGCACCTCACACCGCACGAACCGACGCATCCAACTGACACAGCCGCTGCCAAACTTGAGCTGGTTCCAGATCCTGCGTAATGAGTACAAGACGCCCTTGCCGTTGCGGCCAAGGCCACTGCGACAAGGATCCGAACGGGTAGACCCGATGCTGCACGGCATGCACTACCTGCGCCGTCTCCCGGCCCTGCACGGCCAAGACCGCTTTCAAACGCAACAAGCGCGGACCCGCCCAACGACACAGCTCATCAAGCCAATCCGACAGATGCTGCGCATTCAGTGCCTCCGGCACGGCTACGCTGATCGCACTGACAGCATGCCCATGCCGCGCTTGCCCGGACAGCGCACCACCGGCGCCATGGTCGTGATGATGGTCGTGATAATGCTCATGGAGACAATCATGGCTGGACGCCTCCCACGCAGCCCACTGGCCTTGCTGGTCGCCCAGTGCCAGCAAATAGGGCGCCATAGATTGCCCAACATCCAAAACCAGACGCTGAGCGGCCTGATTCAATCCAGCCAATTGCTGGCTGACCTCCTGCTCACGATCGGCATCGACGCAGTCGCGTTTGCTCAATACCAATAGATCGGCTAAGGCGACTTGCCGCCGGGCCAGCTCCTCGCGACGCAAGGTCTCGCTGGCATGCTCCAGGTCAACGACCGTAACCACCGCATCCAGACGATATTTGCCCGCCAATTGAGGCTCGCCCAGCAAGGTATGAATAATAGGGGCGGGATCAGCCAGCCCCGTTGTTTCAATGAACACTCGACTAAACTGTCGCTGACCCGCCCTGGAAAACCGCCAGGTAATATCGCGCAAGGTCTGCACCAGATCGCGCCGTATGGTGCAACACACGCAGCCATTGCCCATCTCCTGCACCAGACTTTCCTGGCTGTGCGCCACCAGCAGATGGTCCAGCGCCGTCTGCCCAAACTCATTGATGATGACCAGCGTGTCGGCCATCTGCGCTTCTTGCAAAGCGCGATTGATCAGGGTCGTTTTCCCACTGCCCAGAAAGCCGGTCAACAGCGTGACCGGGATAGGGCCTTGTGCAGATTGGGGCATCGCATTTATCCGGCTAAGGGCCCGCCATCGGGCCATCAGCCATTATACGAAGCCCAATGCTGCCCCTTCTAGCGCAGGAATCGGGCCTCGATCTGACGCATATGGGCATCACCTTGCAAACCAATAATGGTTTTGACGGAAGGCAGACCGGCATCCACATTCTGAATGCCACCATCCTGGCGAATCTGGGCGAATACAGCTTGCATGGCCCCTACGGCCGCACGAATCGCATGATTGCCGTAAATCACCACGCCCACCTTGCCCAGTTGCGCAATGTCCGCCTCGGTCAGTTGAGGATAGGCCGTTGGCACCAGCACCAGCGGCACCTTGCCGGTCCAGGCCTGCACAAAGGACAGAATCTGGTCTGGCGTGGCTTGTTTGGAGTGAATCAAAATGGCATCTGCACCCGCCTGCTCGTAAGCCAGCCCTCGCTTCAGGGCTTCTTCCTGCCCCAGGCCAGCAATCAGGGCCTCGACCCGCGCAATGATCAGAAAGTCAGGGTCACGGCGTGCCGCGCACGCCGCTTCAATCTTGCCCTGGAACTCCTCAATGCGTACCAGTTCCTGACGCCCGTCCGCCCGCAGGCTGGTGTCTTTCGGGAAGGTTTTATCCTCCATCACAATGGCACTGGCGCCCGCTGCTTCGTACAGCGGGATGACGTAGCTGACATTCACCGCATTGCCAAAGCCGGTATCAATATCGGCAATCAAAGGAATGTCTACGGTCGAGGCGATCGCCCGCATCATCTCCAGGTGGGTTCCCATCGACAGGATATTGGCGTCAGGCACGGCATAACTGGCTGACAACTCAAAACCGCTACCCCAAATTGCCCCGAAACCGGCATCCTGAGCCAGGCGGGCAGACAGGGGATTATGTGCGGCCATTGCCGTCATCAAACGCCCTTGGGAGAACGCTTCTTTCAACACCTGGTTTTTTTTGCTATTCACACTATTTCTCCGTAAGGAATCAGCTCAGTCGCGCAATGGCCTGGGCAATGCGGCTCATCGCCTCCTCCAGCTCCTGATCGCTGGAGGCATAAGACACCCGAAAGTGGCCCGGCAGTTCAAACGCCGAACCGGGCACCACGGCCACCCCCGCACTACGCAGGAAATACATGCACAGGTCCCTGTCGGTACTGATCAACTGGCCTGACGGGTCCCGCAGGCCCAATACGCCTTGGCAGCTGGGGAAAACGTAAAACGCCCCCATGGGCAGATCGCATTCAATGCCTGGCATGGCATTGAGCGCGGCTACCACCTTGTCACGGCGACGGCGGAACGCTTCCACAAACTCGGGCAGAAAATCCATGGGGCCATCCAGTGCGGCCACGGCCGCTGCCTGGCTGATGGAGCTGGTATGGGACGTCGCTTGCGACTGCACCAGATTCATGGCCTTGATCAGAGGCAGCGGACCGGCGGCGAACCCCACCCGCCAGCCAGTCATTGCATAGGCCTTGGAGACACCATTGATGGTCAAGGTGCGCGCCGCCATGTATGGAGACAAGGCAGCAGGCGTTGCGAAGGGTTCATCGCTATAGCGAATTTTTTCGTATACATCATCGGCCATCACCCAAACATGCGGGTGACGCAACAGCACTTGCTCCAGCGCTTCCAGTTCCTGCCGTGAATACACGGCACCACTGGGATTGGAGGGAGAATTGAGCATCAGCCATTTGGTACGGGGGGTGATGGCACGTTCAAGCTGGTCGGCTTGCAGCTTGAAACCGGCTTGGGCACTGCAACGCACAATGACCGGCTGGCCACCTGCCAACAAGACCATTTCAGGGTAAGACACCCAGGCAGGGGTAGGGATGATGACCTCATCCCCGTCCTGCACGGTGGCCTGCAAGGCGTTATACAAGGCTTGCTTGGCCCCGCAACCCACCTGGATCTGATCCGGGCTGAAATGCAGGCCATTGTCACGCTCGAACTTGCGCACCACAGCTTCACGCAAGGCCAGGGTGCCGGCTACTTCGGTATAGCGGGACTCATTGCGATCAATCGCTTCTTTGGCCGCCTGACGCACATGCTCGGGGGTTGCAAAGTCCGGCTCGCCCTGACTGAGGGTAATCACAGACTGTCCCTGTTGCCTCATTTGATTGGCCAGACGCGTCATCTCTTTGGTGGCCGATGCCTTGGCTCCCAACACGCGCTGGGCCAGCGCGATCTCTTCCTGACATTGCACAAAGCTCATTGTGTCCATCCTACTTTTACTTTGAAAACGAAACGGGTCAGCAGCAGCGGCAGGAATATCGCCATCAACAGCACCAGGCTATACGCACTGGCCTGCGCCAAACGCCCACTGTCCACCAATTGAAAAACCTCGATAGGCAGGGTGCTCATCCCGCCAAAATACAGAACCACCGTGGCGGATAACTCCGACAAGGTCGTGATCCACATCAGCACCGTGGCCGCAATGACGGCAGGCCATACCACCGGCAGAACGACCTTTGCAAAGGTGGGCATCGGGGCCACGCCCAAACTGATGGAGGCCTCCTCGATAGAATTGCGCAAGTTATGCAAAGGCCCCATGGCCGCCCGCACACTGGTGGGCACCCGGCGTAAAAAGTAGGCCAGCGCCATAATCACCCAACTGCCCGTCAGCACCAGCCAGCCGCTGTTAAACACATTGATCAAGGCAATGCCCAGCACCGTGCCAGCAATCGTCAAGGGCAGCATGACCAGCACATCCAGACCCGCACTCAGTCCAGACGGACGTTTAACGATCAGATAGGCGGCCACGATAGAAAACACGGCGCCCGCACTGGTTGCCGCAGCACCCAGCAGCAAGGAGTTGTACAAAGGTCCAGGTGCCTGCACCAGGGCTTGCTGCATATGGCTCAAGGTAAAGCCGCCATACTTCAGCACCGGCCCGATAGAGGGCGTAAATGCGGTGACAATCACCACCATCACGGGTAGCACTGACAGCACAATCAGGATCGATACCAAAGTGGCACACACGGCGGCCTGCCAGGCACGCAGGGGCACGCGCTCCGGAGCTCGTCCGGACTCCATCTGGTAGGTGCGTCGGGCCACCACCCACTTTTGAATCAGCAGCAAGGCCAGGCCCAGAAACACCAGCAAAGAAGCCATGGTGGTCTGCATTTGCGGATTACCGCCCATCTCGCTGACAAACTCGTTATAAGTCTTGACCGCCAGCACGGGGGTGCGGGCTCCCAGAATGGCTGGGACACCAAAATCCCCGATGACGTGCATGAAAACCAGCACCGCAGCACCGCATAAAGCCGGCACCATCAAAGGGAAGGTCACTGTGCGCAAAGTGCGAACCGGGGAACTGCCCAGACTCAGGCCCGCCTCTTCCAGGTTGCGATCCATGGACTTCAAACCAACCAGTACGGCGACATAGGCGTACACGTAGTTGTTCAAGGTCATCACAAAAACCAGACCCCACCAGGAATACAAGGAAGGCAGCTCCAGGCCCAAGGGCGCCAACAAGCTATTGAGCACGCCTTGCTTACCCAGCACCACGATCCAGGCGGCCGCCACCACCACATCTGGAATGACCAGGGTCAGCAGGGGCAAGACACCCAGGCAGGCGGCCAAGGGGAAGGAAAAGCGAGCGGCGGCCAGGGCCAAACCGGCGCCCAGCACCAGACTGAGCAAGGTGACCGCAGCTCCTAGCCACAAGGTGTTGAACAGGCTCTCCCGGTAAGCGGGCTCAGAGAAGAACTGCACGTAGCCGTGCAAGCCAAACTGACCTTCCTTGTTGAACAGGGAACTGGTCAGCATGGACAAGACCGGCCACAGCAAAAAGTAGCCCAGCAAGGCCACCGCCCCCAGCGCCAGCATCAACCAGGCTGGATCGCGTCGCAAAGAACCCAGCATCATGTCCGCTCCACTAAAAGAGCCGACTCGGGAACGCGCAATACCACCGCATCGCCCCGTTCCCAGCTCTGGCTGACGCCGGTATTCCAGACCACCGCCTTCAGAAAACCGAATTCGGTGCGCAATTGATATGCCGTGCTGGGGCCCCGGTAATCCACGCTCTCAATTCGCGCAGCGATGTCCCCCTCGTCCAGCGGACGCAAGGCATCCACACTCAGGGTTTCAGGCCGCACAGCCAACATCGTCTGCTCAGAAAAACGCCCGGCAGACTGGATACGCACAATGCAGCCTGCCGTCCGGAAGCGGCGGCAGCCGTCTGCGGCTTGACCGAGCTCCTCCTGAAGCTCGATCAGATTGGCCCCTCCCACAAAATCAGCCACAAAGCTGTTGTCAGGGCAGCGATAAATCTGCTCGGGTGTCCCGACCTGGCGGACGCAGCCCCGATCCATGACGGCAATGTAATCAGACACGCTCAGCGCTTCTTCCTGATCATGCGTCACAAACACGGTAGTAATGCCGGCTTCCTGCTGCAAGTCCCGCAGCATCTCGCGCAGATCGGTGCGCAGCTTGGCATCCAGGGCAGACAAGGGCTCATCCAGCAAGAGCAGATCGGGCTTGATCACCAAAGCGCGTGCCATGGCCACTCGCTGTCGCTGCCCACCGGACAAGGCAGACGGCAAGGCATCTGCCTTGTCCTTCAAGCCCACGCGCGCCAGCATTTCCAACGCGGGGACACGAGCCTGGGAGCGAGACTGACCACGCGCCAGCAAACCGTAGCTGACGTTATCAAGCACGCTGCGGTCCGGAAACAAGGCGTAATCCTGAAACACCATGCCCACATTGCGTTTGTGCACAGGCACCTGCGTCATCTCTTTCTGGCCGAACAGCACCTTGCCATGATCAGGGCGCACAAATCCGGCCAACATGCGTAGCAAGGTCGTCTTGCCACAACCCGACGGCCCCAACAGGGTAAACAAGGAGCCGCTGGGGATATTCAGATCCAAACCCTGAAACAAGGTCTGTGCGCCGTAGCTTTGCTGAATGCCTGATAAATGTATCTGCATAGGAGTCCTGCCTAGCGCTGCGAAACCAGATTACGCCAACGCGCCAGGAAAGCCTCACGATCAGCGCCCATACGCTCATCGTCCAACGCATGCACACGGATCTGATCCATGGCAGGCAGGCTTGTCAGCGTATTGACGGCAATATCGCTGCGCAAAGGGCGGCGGAATGCACTTTTGAATACTTCTTCCTGTGCAGGACGCGAAGCCAGGAAGTCGTACAACTTGCGGGCAGACTCGGGATTACGCCCCCCCTTAATCAAGGCCATCCCTTCCGGCGACAGGAAAGTGCCCTCTTTGGGGTAGACCAGATCAATCGTATCCAGCCCACCGGCCACATATTGATAGGCGGCATACTCCATCGTTACCGCAACCGCGAACTCGCCATTGGCAACGCCTTCGTAGGCGCCCGCTGTTGTGCCGACCACCACGGCATTGCGAGCCACTTTTTCAAACACGTCCTGGCCCATCAACTCCTGCAAACCGTACAGGGCGACATAGGAGGAGCTGCTGCGTGCCGGATCAGGAATCACGATCTTGCCCTTCCAGGCAGGATCAGCCAGGTCCGCCCAGCTGGCAGGCGCCTTGAGCTTGCCCAACTGACGCTCGTTAAGCATCAATACCGTGACATGGGTATTGGTACCCAGCCAGCGTTGCCCGGCTCCCTGATACTGTGCACCTACTGCACTGGCCTCGGGCGACGAATAGGGTGCCAGGTACTCGGCATACTGCGACAAGGTGGAAAACCCGCCGGACCAGAACAAATCGCCCAGGGGTTGCTCTGCTTCGGCCTTGATACGCTGCATCAAGGCACCGGAACCCGCCCGCACCACGGACACCGCTATCTCGGGATGAACCTGACGGAACTGCTCAATCACCGTGTTCACCACATCGATATTATTAGAGGAGTACAACACCACCTCATCGGCCTTGGCGGCGCCCGAAGCCAGGCAAGAAAGCATGAGCAAAGCGGATAGATAAGGAAAACGGTTTTGCATGATTATTTCCTGAAATTTAAATAAAATCGCATGGAAATTATGGTATTTATCGTAGATGACCGTTCTGTTACACCCTACCTCCACCCCCTATTAGTCGTGACCCTATCATGAGTTTTAATCATGCTTGAGACGGTTCCTCTGGTTCCACTGCGCGTATTTGTCGCGGTGGGCCGACAAGGCAATTTCACCCGTGCAGCCCAAAGCCTGGGGATCACCCAAAGCGCAGTCAGCCGGCATATCGCCACCCTGGAAAAAGTCAGCAAGCAGGCTCTGTTCATTCGACGCGGCCCCTATATTGAGCTGACGGCAGCCGGCTTGCAGCTGTATGACACGGTCAAAGATGCCATGGCCACCCTGGAGATGGCCATTCAGCAAATCACCCATCAGCAGGATCAGCACGAACGGCTGCGAGTCCGCACCTCCATGCCCAGCTTTTCAATGACGGTGCTGGTGCCGATGCTTGGCCAGTTCACCGCCCAGCACAATAGGCAGATTGATCTGATCACCAATCTATCGCCACCACGACCTAATGAAGAATTCGATGTCCTGATCAGCCGGGATTTAAATCTGCCCGATAGCGAAAGCTGGGAACTGACACGTGAAGAGCTCGTCTGTGTGGCTGCACCGGCCTTGATTGAGCAACACAGCGGACAAACGTGGGAGCACTGGCCTATGGTGACCGCGCGTTCACGACCCGACATATTGGGCGTATGGGCCCTGGATCAAGGGATTGAGCCATCGCGTCTACTGATGAGTGCAACCTACGATCACCTGTTTTTCGCCATTGCCGGGGCCATTGCCGGATCAGGATTTCTGGTTGTGCCACGTTTACTCGTCATGGACCATCTACGCGATGGCGTCTTGCGGGAAGTGGGCCCTGGACAGGTTGCCACAGGCGCAACCTACATGGCCTATGTCAACGCACAATCCCCCCAGCAAAGTGAGGCCCGCCAATTTTGCCGCTGGTTGAAAAGCAGTTTGCGGCAACGCCTTGCCCCTTAAGGGCGTTCGCATCGGATTGCTGACTCGCTCACGCTCTGCGACGTCGCAACTGACTGATCCAGCTATAGGCACTGACCAGGGTAATGCCCATCAGCACCAGTAAAGCGCCCATCACAAAACGGGGTTCTATGGCTTCGCCCAGCAGGAAAGCACCAAATAACACACCGAACAGTGGGGTTGCAAAGGAGAACACCCCCAGGCGCGAGGCCTGATAATTACGCAGCAACCAGAACCAGACCAGAAAGCTTAGAAAAGCCACCACCACGGACTGAAATACCAGACTGGCACCCAGCAAACCCGACCAATGCACCTGGGTTTGACCGCTGACCACCGCAGCCACCATCAGAATCACAAAAGCACTGAACAGTTGATACAGCAAGGCCTCCGAAGGCGGAACAGCAGACAGGCGCGTGCTGCGGATCAACACGGTGGTAAAGCCCCACAAGGCCCCGGCTGCCAAGGCCATCAAGTCCCCAATCAGCATGCGACCCAGATCAGTCCCATCCATGCTGGCCGGGCCTAAAAAGGTAATGGCGATACCCACCACCGCCAGGCCGATGCCCACCCATTGCAGGCGGGCCAAACGCTCCGAAGGCAAAAGTATATGCAGACCCAAAGCCGCAAACACGGGCGCCGTGTATAGAAACACCACCACGTGCGCTGCCGAGGTAAAACGCAGGCTCTCTCCCAGCAGCAAATACTCCAGCGCAAACAGCAAACCGGCCATCAGCCCCGGCTTCCAGGCCCCTTCTGTAAAGACCAGCTTGTGCGTGCGCACCAGAACCAGCAAAGCCACCAACACACAAGCCACACCCGAGCGCAAACCGATCTGAAAAATAGGCGCCATGTCATTGGCCGTGGCCTTGAGCAAAATCTGCTGAAAGCTCCAGATCAGGCACAGGACCAGCATGGCGCCGCTGGCCAATGCATCCAGCGGTTTACGTTCTTCGCTCATGGTTTTTTATCCGAAAAATAGCGTGCTTTCCCCTATGACCGAACAGGGGCAGAGGGGGCGCAAAAAATGATTATCCGTGAAATTTCCCCGAATCAAAACGGGACCACACTTTCTTTACCCTCGGATAAGCCTTAATTGATATATCAACAGGCCCTCCCTAGAATCATTTAAGCCTAAAAAATAGCAACAGGCATGGGAGACAGACATGACGCTTAGCAATACCGACCGGGTCCGGATCGAACTGGAGCACCGCATTGCCAGCGGTGATCTGCCGCCGGGCAGCGCCATTGATGAATCCTTGCTGTGCACGTTTTTCCGGGTATCACGCACCCCAGTGCGCGAAGCCTTGTTGCAGTTGGCGGCCACCGGACAAGTTCGCATCGCCCCCCGAGCCGGCATTTTTGTCACCCAGCACACCATTGAAGAACTGGAAGAAATGCTGGAAACCCTGGCCTTGCTGGAAGGCGCCTGTACCCAACTGGCGGCCTACCGCATCAGCAATGCGCAGATCCGCGAGCTGGAGCGTTTACAAAAGCGCGGTGCCAGGGTCCTGCAGGAAAAAAGCCTGGCTGACTACGCCACGTACAACGCCGAACTGCACGCCCTGATTCACAGCATTGCCGGCAATACCTTCATGGTGCAGCAAATTGAACATCTGCGCCGTCTGACCAACCCTTACCGCCACCGCCATCTGGATCAGGAAAACCGCATGGAGCAGTCCTGGCATGAACATCAGGCCTTGACCCAGGCTCTGGCCCTGCGCGACGGCCCCAGCGCCATGCAGGCTGCGGCCAGCCATGTGCTGTCCGGTGCCGAATCCCTGCGCCGTGTCGCCCGAGCCCATCCCGAGAAATGGGAGTTCGACAAGCGCGAGCGTTATAGCTGGCTCCATGCCCAGCTCAACCCATTAGCCGGGTTTTATATGCGGCACTAAATAAATAACTCGCTAAAAAACTACCACTCATAACGAGGAGACTTTCTCATGTTTGCAAGCCGTTTCACACGGCGTGCGCTGGCTGCGCTCGCCCTGACATTAACCCCTCTGGCTGCGGTACACGCGGCAGAACCTATTCGTCTGGTCGTGGGTTTTGCACCCGGCGGCGGGGTCGACACCCTGGCCCGCGTGACCGCCCAGGCGCTAAGCAAAGAGCTGGATCGCACCGTGATTGTGGAGAACAAATCCGGCGCCGGTGGCACCATTGCTGCCGACTACGTGTCCAAATCCCAGGCTGACGGCAACACGCTGCTATTTGCCGATACCTCCTTGCTGGTCGCTCCCTACATCTACCCGGCGCTGCGTTATGACTTACAGCGCGATTTCACGTCGATTGGCATGGTGGGCCAGTCTGATCTGGCCCTGGCCGTTCCCGGTGACAGCCCCGTCAAGACCGTGGCCGAGCTCATCGAAGTGATCCGCAAGGCGCCCGCTCAAACTGAAACCTTTGCCTCGGTGGGTGTGGGCTCGGTACACCATCTGGGTGGCGAGTTGTTCGCCTTGAAAACCCAGACAGAACTGGTTCATATCCCGTATCGTGGTGGCGCTCCCGCCAGCCAGGCTCTGGCCGCCGGTGAAGTATCCATGTCCTTTGCCAGCCTGGCCTCTTCAATTGGCCTGGCCAACTCCGGCCGCATCCGTCTGCTGGCCACCTTGTCCGAACGCCGCTTTCCCGGCATGCCCGATCTGCCCAGCGTTTCGGAAACCATTCCCGGCTACAGCGTGACACCGTCGCTGTTCATGCTGGCCCCCAAAAACGTAGACCCTGCCCTGGTCGCCACCGTCAGCAAGGCGCTGGAAAACAGCATGCAGCAAAAGCAGGTACAGGATGCTTTCCTGGCTCAAGGTTCGGTCGCCGGTTACCAGAATGCCCAGGCCACCGAACAATGGCTGGGTGAAGAGACCGAACGCTGGGCCAACGTGATCAAAAGCGCCCAACTCGACTTTAAACAATGAAACAAGCAGCGACTGTTATGACGACTGACAACTCTGACACCAAACGCCCCGTCTTGGGCCTGATCGTGCCACCGGCCGCCGGTCTGGTGCCTCCGGAAGGCCCGGAAATGTACCCGGAAATTGACTTCATCGCCCAAGGTCTGGCACTCAGTTCGGTGGACAAGGAGGGCTATGACCAGGTCATTGACCAGGTTGTACAAGCGGCCCAGCAACTGGCTGCCCGTGGCGCCCAGGCCGTGTCACTGATGGGTACCTCACTCAGCTTTTACAGGGGCTCGGACTTTAACGACGAACTGGTCGCCCGCCTGCGTGAAGCCACGGGCCTGCCATGCTCCACCATGAGCCACGCCATCTTGCGCGGCCTGCGCGTCAGCGGCATCGAGCAGGTCGCAGTAGCCTCGTCCTACATTGACGACGTGAACCAGCGTCTGGTCCGTTTTCTGGCGCAAAACCAGATTCAAGCCGTGTGCGCTTATGGTCTGGGCGTCAATGACGTCACGGCCATGTCGCAAATCAGCACGCAGGAGCTGGTCGATCTGTGCCTGAAAACCTGGGACATCGCCCAAGAGCAGGCTCCCGGTCAAGCACAAGGCTTGCTGCTGTCTTGCGGTGGTCTTGTGTCGTTGGAAGCCGTGCGTCAGGTGGAAGATAAATTGGGCGTCACCGTAGTCTCCAGTTCTCCCGCCGGCTTCTGGGATCTGGTGGCAACCGCTGGCCTGGATTTATTTCCGACCAACATGGGACGTCTGGCACAAGCGCGCCAAACCGCCTGATACCAGGTAGAGGTGGCCCCTCTCCACAACGATGGAAGGGGCACCTGAGGCTCTGACTCAACGCATGGTCGCCCGTCACCGTGACCGTCACGCTGCGGCCATCATTGCGTTTCATGAATGTCTGCCCAAAGGATCGGAAAAATCAGCTCAGTGAGCGGTGGCTCCCATCACTGCGCGACAGGCGCGTGACGTAGCGAAATTCATAAGGGGGGTAAAAGCTGACCGACACTTCCATGATCTTGCCCGCCTGATTGCGGAAAGTACGGATAATCAGCAAAGCCGGATCGACATCCTCGTACCCCAGAAAGCGCGCGACATGCGGTGGAAAACGCGAGGCGGAAATCTCCATATCAATGGTCTCCACTACGTCTCCACAGCGCTCCTCCAACAGCGGATATACACCGCCAGGCTGAGTAGCTATCTGATCAGCTACCACTTGGTACTCTTTACGCAAATAAATATCGGTCCAGGAAATGCCACGCTTGCTGCCCGGCACACTACGGTAGGTCTCCACTTTTACCCAGTCAGTCGGATCGCCATCCAGCTCGGTTTCGGGCGGCTGCTTGTCTACACAGACCGCTTTTTTATACACGTGTAGATCGGTAAACTCCAGATAGCGCTGCAACTGGTCCGTAGTGTCCAGTGCCAGGCCAAACTGCGGCTTGGGATGCTGGCGAATCACAGTGGTACCGGCACGGCGGCGCCGCTCGATCAAACCCAGATCGGTCAGTTTGCGTATGGCTTCACGGGCCGTGTGCCGACCAACCCCGTACATCTGGCAAAGCTCCATCTCGGTGGGCAGCTTGGAACCGATGGGATAATGGCCTGAACGGATCAGCTCCAACAAGCGATCGCTCATGTTCTGATACAGGGTGGGCTTGGCGCTGGACTGGGATTCGGTGTTTGCCATACGGTTTTCAGCTTAAAGAGACAGGCGGCGCATCGCAGCCAGGGTGTCACGGGTGAACGGCTCGGAACATTCACTTTGGGAAAAATGCCCAATGCACGGCCATTCTATATATTCCACCGGAACTTTGCCTTCCCGCAGCACACGCTCGACCTCTCTGGCGAACTCTGGCGGCACGAACCAGTCCTCGCTACCGTCCACAATCACCACCGGACAGTGAATGTCTTGCAAGCTCTGTTGCAGGCGAGAATCGCCAACGGCACAGATATCCGCAAAGGCCACCGCCGGAATGCAACACCGGGCGTCCGTCACGACTTCCTGCGCACGGACGCAGAGCTGACCAAAAGGCAAGGCCTGACGCTCGTCCGAGACCGCCACCTTGCCGGGGTGGCGCTGGGCATTAAACATGGCAACCTGGTAAATATTAGGCATGATGCGATGACTATGCGGCCCGGCCCAGATAGGCCGCCGCAATCTGCGGGTTGTTCAAAATGTCTTTGCTATCGCCCGCCAGACTCAAGCGCCCGGTTTCCAGTACAACAGCATGGTTGGACAACTTCAGTGCCAAGCGAGCGTTTTGCTCCACCAGCACAATCGTGGTGCCGTCCTGACTGATCTGGCGAATCGCACGGATTACTTCCAAAATGACTGCCGGGGCCAGTCCCAGGGAGGGTTCATCCAGCAAGAGCAGGCGAGGCTGGGACATCAGCGCACGGCCAATCGCGCACATTTGCTGCTCGCCACCGGACAGGTGACGAGCCTGGCTTTTCTCGCGCTCCAGCAGGCGGGGAAAGTAGCCGTAAATACGCTCCAGGTCCACCGTCACCTCGACTTGATCGCGGCGCAGATACGCCCCCATCAAAAGGTTCTCGCGCACCGTCAGCTCCGGGAACAAGCGACGACCTTCCGGCGAGAGGGCGATACCCAAATTCACACGACGTTCGGCACTCATGTTCTGGATAGGCCGGCCTTCCAGCAGGATTTCTCCTGCGGCAACCGGCACCAAACCACTGATGGCTTTCATCAAGGTCGATTTACCGGCGCCATTGGCCCCGATCACGACGCACACACTGGCTTCTTCCACTGTAAAACTGACCTTGTCCAAAGCACGCACCGCGCCATAGGACACAACCAACTCCTTGAGCTCCAGCATGGGGGCAGGCTGGCTGGCCGTGGTCGCCACAACATCCTGGCTGGCAGCCGCTACCGAAGCCGAAAGTCTCGCTCCACTCTGGGCACTGGAGGAGCCCACAGGCGGTCTCAGCCTTGGCTCCCTGTCCAGGTCCGCGCCCAGATAAGCTTCAATCACCCGTGGATCCTGACGCATTTGTGCGGTCGGGCCTTCGGCCAGCAAACGGCCATTGACCAGTACCACCAATTTTTGGCACAAACGCATCACCAGACCCATATCGTGCTCGACCACCATCACATCAATGCCGCTGGCGTGGATACGTTCAATCAGATCGGCCATCGCCACCGTTTCTACCGGGTTCAGACCCGCAGCGGGCTCATCCATTAAAAGCAGGCGGGGCATGGCCGTCAGGGCCATGCCCACACCCAACATCTTCTGCAAACCATAAGCCAGCGAATCGGCCTGCTCATCGGCGACAGACTCCAGGCCAATCAAGGCCAGGGCTTGCTCTGCCTGCCGCGCCGCTTCTTGGCGGCCACGGCGCACACGCCACGGGGTGAACAGCGACCAGGGCGAAGGAAACTGACGAAACAGTGCGACGCGATACAAGTTTTCAAATACCGTGTGACCCGCAAATACATGCGTCATCTGAAACGTATGTACCAGACCCTGGCGCGCCAAAGACTCCACCGGGTGACCCGTAATGGCGACGCCGTCCATGGTGACACCCCCCGCGCTAGGCTTGGTGGCACCGGCAATCAGATTGAACAGCGTGGTTTTACCCGCACCGTTAGGGCCAATCACGCCGGTAATCTGGCCGGGGACCGTGCTAAAGGACACCTCATCCACCGCACGGATGCCACCAAAATGTCGGCTAAGGCCATGGACACTCAATTGCACGCTCATGTCACCTCCTTGCGCGCGCCGCGCCTTTTGCGCCACACACCAGCCAGACCTTGCGGCATGAACAAGAGCAACAGAACCAAGGTCAGCCCATAGATCAGACGCTGGTACTGCAGCAAGTCGCGCAACAGCTCGGGCAGGGGGATCAAAATCGCGGCTCCCACCACGGCACCGGCCAGGGCACCCACACCACCGAGCACATTCATGATGACAACGTCCACGGCGGTCCAAAAGCCAAAGGCATCAGGCGAGATATACCCTTTGTAATGGGCATACAGACTGCCCGTCCAGCCGGCAATCAGGGCGCTAAGGACAAACACGCTGACCCGAAAACGCAGCACATTCAAACCACCGGAGCGCACCAGTTGCTCGTTCTGATGCAAAGAGTCCGCCACCATACCCCATTCGCGGCGATACAAGGCTCGCAGCACGAAATACACCACCAAGGCAAAGCTGACCGTCACCAGATAGATGCCGTAACGCCCCTCAGGAATCGGCAAGCTGTCATGCAAGGACGGAATCTGCCCAAAGCCGTTATTGCCACCAAACAGTTCGTGGAACTCGACAAAGCACAGCACCACGGCTTCGCCCAGCGCGAAGGTCAAGAGCGCAAAATGCACACCCTTGATACGCATAAAAACAGGGCCGGTGATCACAGCTAACGCTGCCGTCAGTACTCCGGCGCCCAAAAACGCGGCTGGAAAAGACCAGCCATAATCTCGACTGAGAATGGCCGAGGCATAGGCCCCCAGCCCAAACAAAGCGCCATGCGCCAGCGAAAGCTGACCGATGCGCAAGACCAGATTCATACTCATGGCCAGGCAGGCGTACAGCGACACCATGATGGCCAGATGCAGAGCAAAACGCGGCTGTCCCGCCCATAACGGCCAACCCAGCAACACCACTACCACCACGACATGCCAGGCCCATTGCACAGCGCCATCGCGCGGATAAAAAGAAGCAGTTTTGATCGCGCTCATGACGACCTCCCCATCAAACCACGGGGTTTGACCAACAACACGGCCATCACAACCAGAAAGGACAGCATGGTGGCCACTGTCGCGTTATAGAAGGTGGACGCCACCGCCTCGGTAACACTCAGAATGAAGGCGGCAACCACCGCACCGGGCAAGCTGCCCAGCCCCCCCAGAACCACAATGATGAACGCCTTCACCACCACGGCTTCGCCCATATACGGATGCACGGTGTAGACCGGTGCCATCAAGGCGCCCGACAAACCGGCCAGGCCAGAGCTCAAGGCAAAGGTAAAAGCCATGACCTTCCAGGAGCTGACACCTTGCAGACGGGCCACTTCCCGGTCCTGCGCCACCGCCCGTATCGTCATGCCAATACGGGTGCGCTCGATCAGGAAGTAAAAGCCCGCCAGCGCCAAAATACTCATGCCTACGATCAGCAATTGATCCTCGGCGAAAAAGGCTTGCCCAATTTGCAAGGCGCCTTCCACCGGGCGAGGGACCGACTGATCATCCACCGAGAACAGCAACGAGATCCCGACCTGCAAGGTAATGGCCAAGGCCAGGGACATGATCATGCCGCCCATCTCGTCACCCACAAATCGCCGGAACAGGCCACGCTCGGCCAGCAAACCCAGGAGCCCCACCAATACGGCCGCTGCCGCGATAGAGGACAGGTAGGACCAACCAAACTGACCATAAAACACATACATGGCATAGGCGCCCAGCATGTAGAACTCGCCGTGGGCGAAGTTCACCACCCGCAATATGCCAAACACCAGAGTGAAACCCAGGGCAACCAGGGCATACACAAACGTGGACATCAGGGCGATGATGGCGATTTGGATTGCGATCTGCATAATTGCTAACCATAGTAAAGTGCACTCCACCCCGGTGGCGCAGTGCGTACTGAAGCAAAACCGGGCACTAGGGGACGTCGAACTTGCTGATGACCTTGGCCTTGCCACCTTCGATCACACCCAGGTAGGCCGGGGTCGCAATCTGGTGGTTCACGCCATAAACATCCTTTCCACCCCAAACAATCTCGCCTTGAATGCCATCAAAGCTGCTATGCGCTTGAATGCGGGCACGTACGGCATCGGTATCGTCCACCGTGCCGGCCTCGTTAATGGCCTTGAACAGCAGGCGGGTGGCATCGTAAAAGTAGAAAACGAAGTCATCCATACTGTTGCTGTGGATCTTGGCGTACGCCTGGCTCAACTTCTGATAGGGCTCGCTGGACGGATCGGCAGACAAATACACCAAAGTCCCTTCCGCATTGTTCGCACCGGCAGACTTCACGGTTTCGGCCACGTTATTGCCACCAAACTTGGTGAACTGGCCCTTGAACCCCATTTCACGTGCCTGACGGATCACAATACCGGCCGGGCCAGGTGGCACCGTATCGAGCTCGATAAAGTCCACATTCTTGGCCACCATGCTGGTGAGCAAGGTGCGAAAGTCGTTTTGCGAACGCTCAAAGAACTTGGCCTCGGCCACGTCATAACCGGCGTCCTTATAGGCAGCGGTCTGGATCTTTTGTGTGCTCCAGCCGGTCGCATCGTTGGGCGACAAGATCGCCAGACGCTTGAGTTCCGGGCGTTCCTGTTTCAACCAGCCAATCAACTGGCGGTTGTATTCATACTGGGTGGGCAAAACGCGAAACATGTACTGTGTATTGGCATCCAGCACTTCGGTCGAGTAGCTGTTGGACAGCATGATGATCTTGTTGCGTTCGGTAAGAGGCTTCATGGCCATGACCGAGGCCGAGCCAATCGGCCCGATGATGTATTTCACCTCGTCCTGATCGATCAGGCGGTGGGTCGCCGTGACCGCATCGGCTGCTTTGTAATGGTCATCGTAGGTCAGCACTTGGACCTTGTATTTCTTGTCGCCCACGTCCAGACCACCGGCCTGATTGATTTCATCCACGGCGATTTTCACGCCACCATCAATGGCTAGACCCCAGGGCGCCCCTGGACCTGTCATACCGCCCACTACACCCAGCTTGAGCGTTTCAGCCTGGGCGCCCAGCGCGGCCACCATCCCTGCTGCTGCCAGTACACCCCGAATCCTGTTTTTCATGGGTTTATCTCTATTAATTGACCGGACATAATTATTATTTAACTCGAACAACATGATAGTGCGGCCATTCTTGTCTATATGAACATGGTTAGATAATGATCTTAAAACCAGTATTCATGGGAGTTTACGCCTAAATTCTAGGGAAAATACCGACAAAATATGTCTTTTTAATTGTGCGGACTTTATGTTATACATTCATATAAAAAAGTAATGGCTTACCTAACTACCCAAGCAATCTTCCGCATCCACGCCGCCTGCCAGCGGACAAAAAAAAACCCCCACAGGGGCGTTTTTTGCCGGGGGCACCAAGCCTTGGAACGGCTACGGCGGACAAAAAAAACCGCTTTCCATCACAGAAAGCGGCCGTTAGTCCTACTACTGCTGCCTGTCATTTATAGAGACACGGACTGCATGTACTGGTCAAACCTTGCCTCAGCAAAGCGAAACCAAAGCAATTCATCTTTTTGAAAAGCACGATAATCGGCATAGATGGTGCGCCATTGCGGATTGCTTTCGTTCAACTCCGCATACAGTTCCTGACTAGCCTTAAATGAAACATCCAACACTTCTTTAGAAAACGGCAGCACTTTGGCTCCCATACCAACCAGCTCCTTCAAGGCTCCCGGATTACGGGCATCGTATTTCGCCTGCATATCCAGATGCGCATACGTGCTGGCTGCCGAGACAATATCTTTGTAGTGCTGCGACAAACCGTCATACGCTTTCTTGTTGACCAGTAGATCCAGCCCTACTGAACCTTCCCACCAGCCTGGATAGTAGTAATAGGGCGCCACCTTGTGAAAGCCCAGACGCAGATCGTCATAAGGTCCCACCCACTCAGCGGCATCAATGACGCCTTTTTCCAGAGCCTGGTATACCTCACCACCAGCGATATTTTGTGGAATGCCACCCAGCTTCTCGATAACTTTGCCCGGCAAACCCCCAATGCGAATCTTCAGGCCCCGGATATCCTCCGGGGTATTGATCTGCTTGCGAAACCAGCCCCCCATCTGCACGCCGCTGTTGCCACAGGGAAAGTTGACGATGTTGTAGTTGGCATAAAAGTCGCGCGTCAGCTTCAAGCCATTGCCGTGGTACATCCAGGCCGTCAGTTGGCGAGAGTTCATGCCAAAGGGAATGGCACAGCTCAAGGCAAACGCTTCATTCTTGCCAAAGAAATAGTAGGGCGCCGTGTGGGCCGCTTCCACCGAGTTTTGTTCCAGCGCATCGACCACACCCATGGCCGGCATCAACTCCCCACCCGCATGCACGGAGATATTGAACTTGCCATCGCTTAGCTCACGCACTTTCTGCGCAAAGACTTCCCCGCCGCCATAAATCGTATCCAGGTGCTTGGGAAAGCTTGATGCCAGTCGCCAGCGCAAATTCTCTTGTGCCTTGACCACCGCAGGGGCCATGCCACTGGCCACAATGCCGGCCAAGCCGGTCAGTTTCAGCATTGCTCGTCGTTCCACGCTTGTGTCTCCTCGTTTTATTTATGCAAAGCCAGCAGCTTGCCCCCAACGGATCAAGCTGCCTGCGGGACGGGTCAATCAAACATATCGGGTTGGGTGCGCAACAGGTTTTCCCAGATAGGCTGAAAATGCAGCCAACCAATGTATTCGCTCCCTACGTGCTCGCGACTGTAGCGAGCGCGTTCGGGGGTCACCAATGTGGGTGTGATGCCCGTTGCGGCAATCATCAATTGCTGCTGGCAGCAACGCTCCAACGCAATAAACCAGAACGCGGCCGCTTCAATGCTGTGACGGCTGGCGGTCAGCAAGCCATGGTTCTGGTGAATGGCCGCTTTAACGCCCTCAAAAGCATTAGCCACTTTGTGGCCGGCTTTGGTTTCCACGGCAACCTGACCCGCTTCTTCACGAATGACGACATGATCTTCAAAAAAGGCGGCGGCATCCTGCGTAATGGGCAGGATTTCCTGGCCCAGCGAGGCAAAAGCGGTGCCGTAGACGGTATGCGCATGACACATCGCCACAATGTCAGGATGAGCCTCATGCACAGCGGCATGGAGCACAAAACCAGCACGGTTCAGGGCGTAGTCTCCTTCCACAACCTTGCCTTCATGGTCAGCCAGGATCAGGTTCGAAACCTTCACGTCAGCAAAGTGCACGGCCATCGGATTGGTCCAGTACAAGCTGGGGTGCTCGGGGTCACGGATGGTCAGATGGCCTGCAAAACCATAGTCCAGACCATGCAGGGCGAAGGCACGGCAGGCAGCCACCAGGCGCTGCTTCAAATGCGTGCGTGCCTCTTCAAAAGAATCAAACTGGGGTTCTTCCGGGTAGATCAGGCCCTGCTGCTCGGGCTGATAAATCGACTTTCGGCCCGTCATGGCCAAAATTTCATTGATATCGGGTTTAGCGTTCATGGGAAGGTCTCCTTCGGGTTCGGCAAGGTGTTGCGTTGCCCGCACGCCAGCCCATCGAGCGCAACGTACGGGTGAAACGTAAAACCATGGTAGAGGTCGAAAACCATGAATGACAAACGAAGCTTTTTCAGCTATTGATTAAAAATATTCACCTTTTTAAGGCACCTTCATGCGAGCCATCCCTAATTTCGCCTGGCTACGAGCCTTTGAATCCGCTGCCCGGCTAGAAAATTTCAGCCTGGCCGCCGATGAGCTGCACCTGACTCCTTCCGCGATCAGCCATCAGGTCAAGAGCCTGGAAACTCATCTGGGGCGCAGCCTGTTCGTGCGACATAATCGGCGTGTCAGCCTGAACAGCCAGGGCCAGGAGTTCTATCGGGAATTGACCCCCTTGCTGGACAAACTGGCCCGGCTTTGCGAGGACACACAGGACGAGAACGGGGACACGCCCGCCTTGACCGTGCATTGCGCCCCTAGCCTGGCGGTGAAATGGCTGGGGCCACGTCTGCATGCCTTCATGCGGGAGCATCCTGGTTTGGCCATCCATCTGCGCACGGACGCCACACCGCCCGATCTGCACCAGTCCACCGACATTGACTGCGTGATCAGCTACGGACACGCCCCCAGCCACGATCCCCGGTTGGTGGTGGAGTCACTGCATCCTGAACCCTTGTTGCCTTTATGCTCGCCCAAACTCTATGCCGATCTGGCGTTGCACCAGCCCTGGTACCTGCATTTGCCCTTGATCGATTCCACCGTCAGCCCGGTTAGCTGGGCCGACTGGTTTGGCAGCAATGGCCTGGCCGCCTCACCCGGCCCACGCCTGTCCTTTGATCGCGGTGCCATGGCAGTCGCTGCCGCGGTGGACCGGTTGGGCGTCTGCCTGGAAACACCGCGTTTTGCCGAACGCGAACTGGATAATCGGGAACTGATTATCTTGCCCGCCCCCAATGGTCGCAGCCTGCAACGCGAGATGCATTTTCTCTACTACCGCAATCACCGTGACACGCTCAAACGCGTGGAACACTTGCGTGAATGGCTGCTGCGCGAGGCCAGCCTGACCCCGATGCGCTAAGCAATATTGCTGCCCTAGGGATTTCCCCCGACCTGCCAATTTTTCCTTGACACCTCGAATATTGCCCCACAATACTGAACTCTGTATACAGAACACAGAATTTATCAAAAGGAGGCAGTATGAAGGTGTTTTATGACAAGGACGGCGATCTGGCCCTGGTGCAGCAACGCCGGGTTGCCATCATCGGCTACGGCTCCCAAGGTCATGCACATGCATTGAATCTGCGCGATTCTGGCGTGAAAGTGGTCGTGGGCTTGCGCCCCAACAGTGCATCACGTCAAAAGGCCACCACTGCCGGTCTGGCTGTGGCCGATATCCCGTCTGCCGTTCAACAAGCCGACATCGTGATGATGTTGCTGCCTGACGAGGATATTGCCCGCGTCTATGAGCAGGACGTCGCCCCTCATATTCGCACCGGTGCTGCGCTGGGCTTTGCCCACGGTTTCAACATCCATTACGGCCAGATCCAACCCCGCGACGACCTGGACATCATCATGGTCGCCCCCAAGGCACCCGGCCACACGGTGCGCTCCACCTATGTGCAAGGCGGCGGGGTCCCCCACCTGATTGCCATTCATGCCGACCGCTGCGGCCAGGCTCGTGATTTGGCCTTGTCCTACGCCATTGCCAATGGCGGCGGGCGCTCTGGCGTCATCGAAACCGATTTTCGTGAAGAAACCGAAACGGATTTATTTGGCGAGCAGGCCGTGCTCTGTGGCGGCATGGTGGATCTGGTCAAGTGTGGCTTTGAAACCTTGGTCGAGGCGGGCTATGCCGAAGAAATGGCCTATTTCGAATGCCTGCATGAACTCAAGCTGATTGTGGACCTGTTGTACGAGGGTGGCATCGCCAACCTGAACTACAGCATCTCCAACAATGCCGAGTTTGGCGAATACCAGGCCGGTCCGCGCATCGTGACCGAAGACACTCGCCAGGCCATGAAAGCCTTGCTGCACGACATCCAGGACGGCACCTATGCCAAGAATTTCATCCTGGAAAGCCGCGCCGGCCAACCCTCTTTGAATGCCCATCGACGTCTGAACCAGCGCCACCGTCTTGAAATCGTCGGCGAGCAACTGCGCGCCATGATGCCCTGGATCAGCGCCCAGGCGCTGGTCGACCGAAACGTAGCCTGACCCTTTCCACCATTGATCTGTACACGAGGACGACATGACCGAAAAGAAACTGATTCCCTACGGCGGCTATTACACCAACCGCATTCCTGATCACGACCCTGAGTTGACCGAAGTCGGCCCTGGCACGCCCATGGGCGAGTACATGCGCCGCTTCTGGCATCCCGTGTGCATGGCAGCGGAACTGACCGATACCCCACGTTTTCTGAAAATCATGGGTGAAGAGCTGGTCGCCTTCCGCGACAAAAGCGGTCAGATCGGCCTGCTGCACGCCCATTGCGCCCACCGTGGCGCCTCCCTGGAGTACGGTGCCATCCAGGAAAAGGGCATTATGTGCTGCTATCACGGCATGGTGTTCGACGTAGACGGAACCTGTCTGCATGTCCCTTACCCCAAAGGCGAAGAGGCCGAGGGCGAAAAATACGCCTGCTCCATCCGCCAGGGAGCTTACAAGGCCTTCGAGCGCCATGGCCTGATTTTTGCCTACATGGGCCCGCCCGATGCCGAACCTCCTTTCCCCGAATGGGAGGAAAACTTCACCGTCATGCCCGGTGATGAGCTGGTGGCGTTCAGCAACTTCCAGCACTGCAACTGGCTGCAAGTGCAAGACAATGCTGCTGACAACTTCCACCCCACTGCCTTGCACGCTGCCAAGAACGTAGTAGGCGGCAACTACCAGGGCACCACCTTTGACGAAGTAGGCGCGGCCTCCATGGAAGTGGCGCCCGACATGCAGTTCATCCCTGTACATAATGGCCGCAGCCTGGCCTGCGCGGGTGCGCGTCGTGCCAGCAAGGACAATCTGTTTATCCGTGTTCAGCACCAGGTCCTGCCTAATTTGAGCCTGCATGCCTACACTTCTGAGGACGGTGCCCAGCAAAAGTTTTTCAGCCGCTTTCACATCGTGCGCTGGACCGTTCCCGTTGACGACCAGAACAGCAAGATGATTGGCTGGCGCGTCATGGGCCCTGGCATTGATACACGCGCAGTGGGCAACAAGGAGATGGTGGGCTACGAGACCATCGACTTTCTGGAAGGGCAGGTTGCCATGCGCCGTCCCGAACGCTTTGGACAATACAAGCTGGACGATCTGCCACCCATCCCGTCCGACCACCGTGCCCGTCACAACTACAAGGAATGCCAGCAGGCACCCGGCGATTACGAGGCCATCATCAGCCAACGCCCGATTGCCGTCCATGCCCTGGAGAACCCGACCAAGTTCGACGCTGGGCTGTACATGTTTCGCAAGATGTTGCGCGATGCCTTGCGTGGCTCCAACCCTGCGGCGACCCCTGAAGGCTTTGCCCAGTGGCTGAAAGATTGTGGTGGCGCCCCCAACAGTTATTGCTCGGGCAATGTTCTGGCCATCCCCGAGTCCGACGATCTCGCCCAGGAAGTCGCACGCCGTCGTCATGCCACCCGCGAAATTGTGCGCATCCTGACCTCGGCCGACAATCTGAAAGGCTCGGAACGCGAGGCTTTCGTCAAACAAAGCATGCAGGAACTTCAACAATCGCTCAGCGCTGTTGCTGCTGAGTCCTGATCGCCTGCGGCACCCGCTCCAACGGGGCGGGTGCCCCATACGGAGAGCGCCATGAACGCCATTGCAGAACCCGCCACTCCCGTCCAGGCGGCTACCAATCCGGACGGGCTGTTGTCACTGCGGATCCGGCAAATCCGCTACGAAGCGCAAGGCATCAATTCTTATGAACTCAGTTGTCCTCAGGGTGGCGAGTTGCCCGCCTTCGAGGCCGGTGCCCATATAGACGTACATATTCAGCCCGGCCTGATCCGCCAATACTCCCTGTGCAACTCGCCCCATGAGCGTCATCGCTACGTTATTGCAGTCCTGCGCGATGCCAACGGACGAGGCGGTTCACGCAGCTTGCACGACACCTTGCAGGTCCAGCAGCAGGTGACCGTCAGCACGCCCCGCAATCACTTTCGACTGGACTCGAACGCACGCCACTCCATTCTGTTGGCCGGGGGTATCGGTATCACGCCCATCAAGGCGATGGCCCACTTTCTGGAGTCACAAGGCCAGCCCTTTGAATTGCACTACTGCACTCGCAGCCACGACACGGCCGCCTTTGGTTCCGAACTGACTCAGTGGCAAGAGCAAGGCCGCCTGCATCTGCACCTGGACAAGGGCAACCCCGCACAAGGTCTGAATCTGCAGAACTTGCTAGCCAATGCAGTTGAAGGCACCCACGTGTATTACTGCGGTCCAGCCGGCTTTATGCAGGCCTGTGCCCAGGCCAGCTCGCACTGGCCTGCCGGTTCCGTGCATTGCGAACACTTCAAGGCACCTGAACCCGCCCCCAGTGCCCATACCCTGCCTCCCGGTGCCTTCATGGCACAAATTGCCAGTACCGGCCAGTGCATTGAGGTTGCACCCGATCAAACCCTAAGCGATGCCTTGACACAAGCCGGTGTGCCAATTGCCACCTCCTGTGTATCGGGCCTGTGCGGCACCTGCCGCGTCAACTACCTGCAAGGGGATGTTGACCACCAGGACTACATCCTCAGTGCCGACGAACAAAGCCATTGCCTGACCGCCTGCGTTTCACGCGCACGCTCGGGCGTCCTGGTTCTGGACCTGTAAGCCCATCTCCGGACCCTGCCTCCCGCCAGGGCACACCCCATTTACGTCGGGCCCACTCGTGGCCCAAGGAGTCACCACAGCACCTGCTACAGAGCGGCTTGCACACGGCCGCCATCACACACTCCCCGGCAGCACAACGACGAACACAACAATATTCGCGGAGACAACAATGACTGCATTGAAAACCATGGTGGGGGGAATAGACCACCTGAACCGCTGTATCGGATTCATCATCAAATGGCTATTGCTGGCCACCACCATTCTGAGCGCCAGCAACGCCATCACCCGCAAGGCCTTTGACCTGAGCTCCAACGGCATGCTGGAAGCTCAGTGGTACCTGTATGCGGCTGTCTTTCTCTTGGGAGGAGGGTACGCATTTCTGCACAACAGCCATGTTCGAATCGACTTCATCTCCACCCGCCTGGGCGCGCGTGGACGCAACCTGGTCGATATCGTCGGGATCGCTGTCGTCCTGATCCCGTTCTGTCTGTTTGTCATCAACCTGAGCTGGGGATTTTTCACCACCGCCTGGCATTCGGGGGAAATGTCCGGCAACGCCGGAGGGTTGGTGCGCTGGCCTGCCTATCTGCTGATTCCTGCCGGCTTTAGCCTGCTCTTGCTTCAAGGCCTGGCCGAGCTGGTCAAACGACTCCTGTTCCTGACAGGCAAAGAGCCCGATAGCATTGCCGAAGAGGGCTCCCAGGACACGCCTATCCATGTGCCTGCCCAAGCGCTATCGACCGCCCAGGAGGGCTCACGATGATCACCTCCTTTATTACGGACTACTTCGTCCCCATCATGTTCATGAGCCTGGTCGTGCTCTTGCTAACCGGCTTTCCCGTCGCATTCGGCCTGGCCGCAACAGGTCTGGCCTTCGGAGTCTTGGGCATCGCCCTGGAATTGTTCCCCACCAATCTGTTTCAGGTCCTGCCTTTACGTATCTTCGGGATCATGCAAAACGAGACCATGCTGGCCATTCCCTTTTTTACGTTGATGGGCATCATTCTGGAACGTTCGGGCATGGCTGAAGACCTGCTCGAGACCATGGGTCAGCTCTTCGGGGCGGTGCGCGGTGGTCTGGCCGTCTCGGTTGTCCTGGTCGGGGCCTTGCTGGCTGCCTCCACCGGTGTCACATCGGCTGTCGTGATCTCCATGGGCCTGATTTCCTTGCCCGTCATGCTGCGCTACGGCTACAAACCGGAAATGGCCACGGGCATCATCACCGCTTCAGGCGCACTGGTACAGATACTGCCGCCCTCGTTGGTCTTGATTGTGATGGCTGATCAATTGGGCCGATCCGTTGGGGACATGTACGCAGCCGCACTCGGACCTGGCCTCCTGCTTTTGGTGATCTATATTACTTTCATCATCGTCCTGGCCTTGATCCGTCCTTCCTGGATGCCAGCCTTACCAGAACAGGCCAGAAGTCAGGTCACAGCCACTGGCGCAAGCGGACGACGGTCGCTGGGCATGCTGGTCCTGCTTTGTGCCTTCATCGGCTTTACCTGGGCGGGCCTGCACAACGAAGTCATGGCCCAGGTCTTTTCCCAGCCGGCTCAGGCCCCCACTGATCAAGTTGCCATCACCGCTCTGCTTGTCGCCTCCATGAGCGCGCTGCTGTTTGCGACGGTGAATCGGGTTACCGGCTGGGGACTACTCTCGCAACTGGCCGAACGCTTTGTATTCGCCCTGATCCCCCCCGTCGTCCTGATCTTTCTGGTGCTGGGCACCATCTTCCTGGGAATTGCCACCCCAACAGAGGGCGGGGCCATGGGTGCAATTGGCGCGTTGATACTGGCCTTGATACGCAAACGCCTTAACGGGGCCTTGCTTAGCCAAGCCCTGGAAAACACCGCCAAGCTGGCTATTTTTGTGATGTTCATCCTGATCGGCTCGACCGTCTTTAGCTTCACGTTCAGCGCAGCAGACGGCCACGTGTGGGTAGAGCATCTGTTTGATGCCATTCCCGGTGGCGAACTGGGTTTTGTCATTGCCGTCAGTGCCATCATCTTTGTGCTGGGCATGTTTCTGGACTTCTTCGAGATTGCCTTTATTGTGGTCCCGCTGTTGACGCCTGTCGCCAACAGTTTGGGCATTGATCTGATCTGGTTCGGGATTGTCATCGCCCTGGTCCTGCAAACCTCCTTTCTGACCCCCCCATTCGGTTTTGCCCTGTTGTATTTGCGCAGCGTGGCACCCCGATCCGACTATATCGATTCCGTTAGCCGGCAAACTATTTCAAGGGTTCGTACCCAGCAAATCTGGAAGGGCTCAGCCTACTTCGTCGTACTACAATTGCTGGTGGTAGGCATCGTCATCGCCTATCCGCAACTGGTAACGGGAGGCTTGCACAAGACAGTCAGCCTGAGCGAAGACGAAATCCTGCTCCAGCTGAACCGTCCCGCCCCCATGCTCAACCCAGGAGCGATACAGGCAGACGATCCGCTAAGCAACCCGTTCGAAGTACAAGCGACATCAGACCAGGATCCCATGGCCGCGCTCTTGCACTCCATGCGGACCACACCCTGATGTCAATCCAGGGCCGCAGCCAGGCTGCGGCCTTAACTTGTTTTTTGTTTGTAGCGGAGTTCCAGACCCCATGCATGCCAAGCTTTCCGGTAAGTTGCAGGCCCGTCCACACTATGTTGACGAGGTCTATCGCATCCTGCTCGATGCCATCAGCGACGGCTCCCTGGCCCCCGGCTCACGCATCACTCAGGAAGACATTGCTGAGCAGCTCAAGGTGTCACGCTCACCCGTCTTGCAGGCCATCCAGTTGCTGAAAAAAGATGGACTGCTACAAGACGCTGAAGGGCGGGGCGTGATGGTGGCTCCGCTGAGTCTGGAACATATCGGGCATCTGTACCAAGTGCGGGGTGCCTTGGAAGCATTGGCAACCAAGCTGGCGGCACGTCAAGGCGCCGTGCTGGATCCGGACCTGATCCGTCTGGGCCGCAAAGTGGCTCGCGGCCACGACGTACGCGCCATGATCGAAGCCGACGAGGCCTTTCACAAAGCAATTTACGAAGCATCGGGCAACCCCATGATCGCCGAAAGCGCGCAGGTTCATTGGGTACACCTACGGCGTGTCATGGGTGCTGTACTGCAATCGGCAGAACAACGCCTGTCCATCTGGGACGAACACGAGGAGCTGGCTGCGGCCATTGCGTCGGGCGACGAAGCCAAAGCACTGACCATCTGTGAGCGACATATGCACAATGCCAGTGAAAAATTGCTAAGCCGCTTACAGGAAATCCTGGAGCAGCCCGCCTGAAACCAACCCCCCCCCTTTTCTTACAAAGGGGGTGTTGGTTTCCGGTCCTCGGAATTAACTTCATAACGCAACCAGCCCGCAATCACAGAAGCACCATCTGCTCTATCCTTGGGATGAGTGCGACCTTCGTAAACAGGTATCTCCTTAAAGTCGAAAGGGCTCATCGCCTCGATGCACGCCACATTGACACCATATTGTTCGGGATTGGAGCGGCGTTGATGGAAAGTATAGATTCCGCAGTGCGAACAGAAGTAATGCCTGGCCTGCCCTGCGTTGAATTGATAAAGCGTCAGCGCATCCTGGCCTTGCTCGACCTGAATATCAGCCAGATTCGCCGACACAGCTACCGCCCCACGCATACGACAATAAGAGCAATTGCAGCGACGCGCGGATCTCAAGCCGTCACAAAGCCGCACGTTAAAACGGACCGTGCCACAGTGACAGGCGGCTTTGTAAATGGAGCAGGCATCAGGATAGGTTTCAATCATGGAAGGCCTCTCTAAACTGCAAGCCAGATTATTCGAATAAGTGCAGAACTGTATAAAAGTCACACCATTCTACCGATGGCTATGCAACCGGGGAGTCTGCAGTGAGAAACTTGAACTGAAATGCAGAGCCATGTGAGACGACGTGACCCGCTGTTGGGCCTGCAAAGTGGCCGGTCAACAATATCTTCGAGTTATCGGCACAACTCTCAAGCAGATTCAGTCGGGAACGCAGTGCGGCTGCTTCATTAAAATCAGCGGCATTAGACAAATGAGGGCGTGCGCACTGGATCGGATGATGGATGACATCTCCCGACATAATGGCGTGTTCATGGCCGTGGCAAATATGTACAAGCAAGTTTCCGGGAGTATGGCCAGGCGCACTTTCTACATACACATCGGTTCCTAACTCGGTCATGACCTGATCACCAGCATCCACGAAAATAGCCCGGCCTGCTTCGACTATCGGCAACACACTATCGACAAAGGAGCCACGATTGATCGGCGCGGTCGGATTATCAAGGTTGAGGCGGTGGTAATAATCGAACTCCTGCCGACCCATCAGATAACGAGCACGCGGGAAAGTCGGTACCCAACGACCATTGTCAAGCCTGGTATTCCAACCGACGTGGTCTGCATGCAAATGTGTACACAAGACCAAGTCTATGTCTTCGGGCCGCAGACCTAAGCGTCCAAGATTGTCCAGATAGCGTGTGTTCAAACGATGCCATGCAGGCATTGAAGGGCGTTCTTTATGGTTACCGTTGCATGTGTCGATAAGAATATTGCGGCTTGGCGTACGAATCAGGAAAGAATGAAAACTCAGCTTGAGCTTTCGGCTGACCTTGTCGATGCAGCTAGGGTCCAGCCAATCAATCTCAGCGTCAATATCCTTAGCTTGAATATTGGGAAAGAGCCAGTCCCCCGCCAGATCCATACTGGCGATCTCAATGACCTTTTCAATACGGGCCTTTCCTATGTCGATCGGTATCATAGAAAATAACTCTCTGTCTTTATTGTGGGTAACGAACGGCTATCCGTAAAGGCATGGGCCTCTATTCAAGATTGAGCTTTGCGTTAGCGATGACCTGCCCCCAACGGGTTTTCTCATCTGCAATGAAGCGCGCCAATTGGGTGTTGTCGGCCAGAAACGGCACCATCGATTGGGCCTTTAACGAGTCGAGCATCGCAGGGTCCGCCAACGCTGTTTGGATGAAATCGCTTACTGCTTCGATCACGGCCGGTGATGTCTCTGGGGGGGCGGATACGGCGAACCAATTGCCAAGATCAACAGAAGGCCCGCCTTGCTCTTGAAGGGTAGGCAATTCAGGCCACAGTTGGCTGCGCTGCGCTGCGGCGTAACCTAGTGCCGTGACCGATCCCGAGCGGTGAGCCATAGCCAGTGGCATGGGAGCCAGGAATAAATCCACTTCGCCTTTTAGCAGGGCTTGCATGGCATTGCCGCCTCCTTGATAGGGAACATGCACCATTTCAGGGATCTTCATCTCCTGCTCCAAAAGCAATACGCCCAGGTGAGCGCTACAACCCATACCCCATGAGGAATAGGTGAGACTCTGGGTTTTGGCAAGTGCCGCCAATTGGGCCAGATCACGAACGGGTAAACCCGCACGAACCATAAGTACCGTACCAATACGGGCGATGGAGGCCACCGGAACAGCGGCTTCGATCTTTTGCCGACGACTTGGATACAGAAAGGTGTTGAGCACACTCGTATCAAGATTGGTAATTTGATACGTCAGCCCGTCGGGTTTCGAGGCATAGATGAGATCGGCAGCGATATTGCCTGCTGCGCCAGGACGGTTCTCAACAACCCAGGGTTGGCTGGAGATCCCTTGCAAGGCCTTGGCAAGAATGCGTCCCACAATGTCCGCACCACCACCCGGCGTGTAAGGAACCATCAATCTGACTGGCCTGTTAGGGACCCAGGTAGATTTCGCAAAGGAAACAGGTAAGTGTGCGATGAGAGGGATTGTCCCAAGCAGGCCGAGCAGTTGGCGGCGCGAGGATGAGTAGTGGTTCAACCTTGAGTGATGACGCATTGTTGTCTCCATATATGGATTGATGCGGTCGTGGTTCGACCGTCAATGTCTGCTTATCGTTGCCAGACCTGTTGCAAGCCAGCTCTGGCCCGCATGGTTACCGTGAAAAATTCGCACGGCAAACGCAAGCTCAACAGGGCGGAAACCTGCATTTTGCGAAGATTAAGTCGCCTGATTCATTTAAACAATCAATATTTTTATATTTTTATATATTTATTTTTTTAATGTATTTGAACTCATTGATTGCTCTGATCTGTACCAATCAGACGACCTGGGGCTCCGTTCTTATCCATACGGCAAGACCGTCAAAATTGCGTCGCAAATAGTGGACGCACACCTCCATGCGATCCCTGCTTATTGGGACGCAGGCCCAGATAGCCTCATTGAAAGTTGATTCATGGAGAACGTTTTAGCTCTAAAAACATTAATTTTATTGATGATAAACAATCAAAAATTGTCGATTGTTTTTATGTATCTACGGACTTAACCTACTGGCAATAAGCAAGAACAGAGGCATCGCGTAGGCAAAATGAATGAGTACGTAGACTACATAATTGTCGGCTCCGGGCCGGCTGGATCGGTTATCGCCAGACGGCTAAGCGAACAGACCTCTAACAGCATTTGCGTGTTGGAGGCCGGCCAAAACGACAACAATTTTTTCATCCGCGTCCCGGTCGGTTTCGTCAAAACGCTATACAGCGGCAAGTTCACCTGGAACTACCAAACGGAGCCTGCACAGGCAACGAACAATCGCATCATTGCGATGCCGCAAGGGCGAGTCGTGGGTGGGTCAAGCTCCGTTAACGGACTGGTGTACTCACGTGGCCAACGCGAAGACTTCGATGACTGGGAAAAACTGGGAAACTCTGGCTGGGGATACGCCGATGTTCTCTCTTATTTCAAACGCTCGGAGCGTCGGGTGGGAGAATGCGACCCTGATTTTCGTGGCTTGACGGGCGAGCTTCCTATTACCAACCCAGATTGGAGCTCACCATTGTGTGAGGCCTTTATTCGAGGTTGTGAAGAGTTCGGAATCCCGCGCAATACGGATTACAACGGTGCAGAGCAGCTCGGCACAGGGTACTTCCAACGCTACATTTACCAGAATAAACGTGTCAATTGTTCGGATGCTTTTTTACGTCCAGCACTCAAAAGTGGGCGGGTGCAGCTTAAAACGAACGCCACTGTTTCGGAAATCTTATTTGAAGGTCGACGCGCCATTGGCGTCAAATATCTGCGTAATGGCCAAACGCATACGCTCTATGCCAACCGTGAAGTTATCCTCAGCGCAGGAGCGGTAAATTCACCAAAAATATTACAACTGTCGGGGGTCGGACCTCACGAGCTGTTGGCAGGGCATGGTATTGAGGTCAAACATGCATTAGCCGGCGTGGGCGCCAATTTTCGTGATCACTATACCGTTCGCAGTATCTCGCGAGCCAAATCAGCGCTCACGCTCAACGAACTGTCCAAGGGGTGGCGATTAGGTAGAGAGATCGTGAGATGGTTTGCAGGCAAGCCCAGCATCTTGGGGTTGAGTCCCTCAATGGTGCATGTGTTCTGGAAAACACGTTTCAGCCCTCAGCGCGGCGATGTTCAGATCTTGTTTACCCCAGCCAGCTACAAGCCCGGCAGCAACTATGTCTTGGACGATATGCCAGGCATGAGTACCGGGGCGCGCCAACAACGGCCAGAGAGCAGCGGCTATGTACACATTCAGTCTAAAGACCCACTGCAGGCACCGTTGATCCAGCCCAATTTCCTCGAACATGAATTGGATCAGCGAACCCTTGTCGAAGCGCTCAAGCTTGCACGGCAGTTGATGACAACAACGGCGATGGCCCCCTATTTGGTCAACGAATTGCAGCCGGGCAAAGACGTGCATCGAGATGACGAATGGCTCGACTACGCACGTCAAAAAGGCACGACCGGCTATCACATGGTAGGCACATGCAAAATGGGACGCCAGGACGATCCCATGGCTGTTGTGGATGCCCAACTACGCGTCCACGGTATGGAAAATCTGCGCATTGCGGATGCGTCGATCATGCCGCAAGTCCCTTCTGCTAACACCTTGGCAGCCAGTTTGATGATAGGCGAAAAAGCCGCTGACATGATTTCAGCACAGTAAAGCACACTATTCTTGGAGGTACCACGATGCCCACAGATTTTCCCGACGCACTTGTTAACGTTTCTTCATTGAGTTTAATCGCCGGTGTCCGTGTGAACAGCGGCGCGACCTTTACGGTCTACAACCGCTATACCGGTAAAGCCATCGCGCAGATCGATCAAACTTCGCAAGAGCATATCCGGCAAGCCGTGATCGCAGCACGGCTTAACCTAAAGAAAGCACCTGATGGCTATGAACGTTCGCGCATTTTGCGTAAAGCGGTAGAGCTGATTACGGCGAGAAAGCAGCAATTTATCGACGTGATGACCCTGGAGGCCGGCTTCACCGTGAGTGAAGCATCCAATGAGATCGCTCGAGGGTTGGATACGCTGGAAATCTCGGCAGAAGAGGCCAAGCGGATTTGCGGTGAAATGATCCCTATGGATGGCAATCCAGGTCAAAAGGACCGTCTCGCCTTTACGCTGCGTACCCCTGTCGGAATCGTGTGTGCCATTACGCCATTTAACGCGCCTTTCAACGCGTTGTTGCATAAAGTCGCCCCCGCGATCGCTGCTGGCAACGCTGTCATTATCAAGCCTTCAGGGTACACCCCATTGACGGCCAGCCTAATTTGCGACGTCTTGCTGGAAGCCGGTTGGCCGGCGGAATTGTTATCGCTGGTACACGGAGAAGGCGCACAGGCTGGCGAGTGGCTATTAGACGAGCAAGATATCAACTTCTATACCTTTACGGGCAGCACACGTGTGGGCCGCCTCATCCAGCAAAAGGCAGGCCGACGCCGTACGCAGTTAGAGTTGGGAAGTATTGCTTGCACAATCATCTGCGACGATGCGGATCTCGAGTTTGCACTGCCCCGCATTCTGCGTGCAACGTTCCGAAAGGCAGGCCAAGTATGCACATCTATTCAGCGCTTATACGTGGCGCAATCACGTGTCGCTGAGGTAACGGCAAGTTTAGAGAACGCGGTTCGCGCTCTCAAAAGTGGGGATCCACGATTGGGCGACACCGATGTGGGCCCGATGATCACCGAACAAGAAGCGATACGCGCTGAATCGTGGATCAAGGAGGCGGTCAATATGGGAGCGCAGCTCGTTGCAGGAGGGCAGCGCGACAAGTCTGTGTTGGCACCCACGATTCTGTCTAACGTGCATTCAGGCATGAGCGTATTTGACCAGGAAATTTTTGCGCCAGTCGTCACACTCTTGCCTTTTGAGACAGTCGCAGAAGTGATCGAAGGAATCAACTCCACCCCTTATGGCCTTGCGGCAGGCGTGTTTACGAACGATGTCAATACGGCCTTTCATCTGGCTCGTCATTTGCAAGTGGGCGGTCTGCACATTAATGAAACGTCCAGCTCTCGTAACGATGGTATGCCCTATGGCGGTGTCAAGGATAGCGGCTACGGTTTCGAAGGGCCGAAGTATGCAGTGCGGGACATGACTGACGAGAAAGTAGTGACATTCTCGCTGCGTCATCCTAAGTAACTCGTTGGTGTTGAGAAAAAAATTTCTAATAAAGAGGAGATAAAACCATGCAACCAAAACCTATTATCAAACGGCGTTGCAACCTGACCAGCCGTGTGTGTACGGCCATATTCGGCGTGATCTTGGGAGGCAGCGTACAAGCGGGTACCTATCCAGAGCGACCGATCAGTTTGATCGTTCCGTATACCGCAGGCGGGCCGACCGATGTGTTGGCGCGTGCGATCGGCGAAGGCTTGGCTAAAGAGCTCAAACAAGCCGTGGTAGTGGAAAACACTCCCGGCGCAGGTGGCATTATTGGCCAGTCTAAACTAGTCAGGGCCGCACCCGATGGTTATACATTATTGTTGGGTAACGTTGGCACATTGGCGGCGAATGCGTCCGTTTACAAGGATTTGCCATACAACAACCTGGAGGATTTCACTCCAATTGCTTCGGTTGGTGATGCCCCACAGATTTTGTCGGCACGTATTGATTTCCCTGCCAAGGATTTGGATAGCTTTGCCGCTTACGCGAAAGCCAATGCCGCATCCATGAATTTCGGGGATGCGGGCGTCGGGTCGGGTGCCTTTTTAGGGGCAGTCTTACTGAACGCAACATTGGGTATTAATGTGGGGGCTGTCCATTATCGCGGTGCGGCGCAAGCGACGGCAGATGTGATGGCCGGCCACATTGACTACACGGTGGAAAGCAGCAGTACCGCAGTGTCGTCGATTGCCTCGGGTAAGGTAAAGGGGCTGGCCGTGCTCAGTCCAGAACGGGTGTCGGTTTTGCCTGACGTGCCTTCGGCTGGCGAATCTAGCTATAAGAATCTGAACTACACCATCTGGAATATGGTGGTGGTCAAAAAGGGCGTACCAGAAGAGATCACCCAGAAACTGAACGTCGCCCTTAACCATGTACTGGCTCAACCCGACTTGATGGCGCGATATCAGAAAATGGGATTGACCGTGCCCAGCGAAAGTCATCGCTCCCTGGCGGGCTCACGTAAACTGCTGACAGATGACATCGCTCGCTGGCGTCAGTTGTTACGCGACGCAGGTATCAAGCCGGAATAAACAAGGGTCGGTCTTGATATCCGATGCAAACGCCTGTGGGCGGGGTGGCGTCAAGACCGACTTAACGAAAGGTGGAAATTGTCTTGGCAATATCCACCAATTTGCGAATGACCGTCTGGCTTTGATCCATGCCCCAAGCCGCATTAAACGGAATAGGCGCAAAAGCAGGAGCATCTTTTAGTACTACTAATTCGCCGCGCTCCAGCTCAGACTCAATAAGAGGGGCGGTCATGAGTCCGACGCCCGTCCCTCTGCAGATCAATTCCTTCAAGGTCAGTATGCTGCTGCAAATATCGACCTTCACTTTCAGATTATGGTCTTTGATGAGCTGCATCAAGACCGGATGCAATGGCGACTCTTTTGAAAGCGACCATACAGGCTGACTTTGTAGAATCTGTAGCCAATTTTGGTCGGACTGTTTACCATTTCGCCCCACAAGGTCAGGCGCTCCTACCAGCAACACATCGGCAACACCGATCGGCTCGACATGAAACCGATGATCCGTGTGTAGGGAGTGAGTAGCCAGAAAGACCAAATCCAACTGCCCGTTCTCTAGTTTGCTGACGCTTAATGAGGTCTGTCCGACCTCTACTTCAAAGCTAAGCTGTGGCATCGTGGCTCTCGCCGTCTTAATGAACGTTGAAAACCACGTTTGCCCTATCAAGCCGGCAATACCCACACAGATCAAGCCGGATGCATGCGATGCATCATCGAGCGAATAAATGACGTCATCAATGGCAGCCAACAAGGGTTTAATCTGCTGAACAAGCTCACGCCCTTGTGTTGTGAGATCCATCCTACGTCCACGCTTATGAAACACAGGAAAACCTATACGGTCTTCGAACTCGCGCATACGCGCCGAGACCGTAGGTTGAGTGGTGTGCATATAATCGGCTGCCGCCTGAAAACTGCCCTGCTGGGCAATACGGCACAGCGTCTGAAGATGCAAGATAGTGATCTTAGTCATCAATTTCTTATGAAAATTAGCTTATCAAAAGCTAGAGCAATGGCCCGTGACGCTTCAAACCCATAGTCTAACAGGGTCAATAGCTCCAAGCGTTGAGAGGATGGAGCCGCTATGAGCAAGCAGAGCGAGGCTTTGCGGGGGTGTCATCAATTCCGTGTTCAAGGCAGGTTGAACATCCGACATCATGCGCAAGACGCTGAAATAAACCAGGACACCGCGCCACCAGCCCCTTTGATGATTGATGCAGGTACAAAAAAGCGCTCAAACAAAGTATGTTTGAACGCTTTTTCATGACTGGTTTCCCAAAACTCAGGCATCCAAGCTCTGGACTTGATACGTCTTTGGCTTGCCACAGCAAGAACCAAAGGTCAGGAGAGCGTTAACCCTCTTCTACAAACTGCCGCACCTCGGCGGGGGTCAAATAACGCGACTCACCTGGCTCCAGACTGGCGTCCAAAGAAAGAGAGCCAATGCGCTCACGATGCAAGGTCTGAACCAGGTTTCCCAGGGAAGCAAACATACGTTTGACCTGATGGTATTTCCCTTCCTGAATAGTCAGCCTTGCGGTACGTTCATCAATGCGTTCCAGCACGGCTGGCAGCGTGGGCTTATCCTCGCCATTTAACAAGATACCGGCCTTGAACAATTCTTCTGCATTGTCAGGCAAAGGCTCTGCCAAGGTCGCTACGTAGACCTTATCGCACTGATGGCGAGGCGAGATAATCCGATGCGTCCACTGGCCATCATCCGTAATCAAAATCAAACCGGTGGTATCCACATCTAATCGACCGACGGTATGCAAACGCTCACGCTTGTCTACATCGATCAGCATCATCACGGACGGGTAGGCGCTATTTTTAAGGCTGCATTCGTAACCAGCGGGCTTATTGAGCATGATGTAACGCAGGCCAATCAGGGCAAGCGGCTCGTCGTCCCAGCACACCACATCGCCCTCTTGTATAACGTGGGTGCCCTTGGTCACCACCTCGCCGTTAACCGTGATTTCCCCGCTTTTAAGCACTTTACGCGCGTCTGAGCGACTCAGATCCGTACTCTCACCAAGAAACTTGTCCAGTCGCATTCCATTTCCACACAAATAGTTATTGAATAATTTACAGCGTCATCACGATCGATCAAGGGGCCTTGCAAGGCCGACACCCCTTCTTTTTCGTTCATTCTAAAGTAGGGTGAATCACTGCAAGTAGACCACACAAGCTTGATTGCGCGCTGTTCCCTTTCTGGAGCGCGTGGCTCCAAAGCGGCTAACTAACCCAGCCATTGATCAGCCGGTATGTGCTCTAGCAGATTCATTGAACCAGCCCAAAGCCCCCTAATCCTTAGGACTCGGAGCGCATCCGTCATCACCAAAAAAATGAGCCCCAGCAAGCACGCCGGAGCCCATTTTATTCATCCGCATCACTGCGGGTTTTTTCACAAATTCCTGAGATCGGTTTTCATCAAACCGGGAAGCTTTCAGGAACGGTGAACACCGATAGCCTTAAATATCCAGGTTCCCCGCCTGCAAGGCATGGGATTCGATAAAGGCACGACGTGGCTCAACGTGATCACCCATCAAGGTGGTGAAGATTTGATCCGCATCGATCGCATCAGCGATCTGGACGCGCAGCAGGCGGCGCACGGTGGGGTCCATGGTGGTTTCCCACAGCTGGCTGGGGTTCATTTCACCCAGACCTTTGTAGCGCTGTTTACTCAGGCCACGCTCGGCTTCGGTCAATAGCCATTGCATGACTTCACGGAAATCATCCACCTGGGTTTCACGACGCTTCTCGCCTTCACCACGGGCAACCATGGCACCATCACCGATCAGACCGGCAAAGATCTCGCCAGCACGGGCCAGGGTTTGGTGATCAGCGCCGCGCATGAAGTTGCGGTCAAACACCGTGACGCGGATATTGCCGTGGTGCAAACGTTGCACCACTACGCGCCAGGCTTGGCTGCCTTCATCGAAGGCAGCAAAAACTTTAACCACGTTAGGAAGGGTTTCGTCAAACAGGACTTTTTCCAGATCCTGGGCGCTTTGTTCGGCCGCTTCCTGCGTATCCAGGTTCAGCTTCACGCCTTCGGCCAACGCCGATAAGGCATCGCCGTCCATATGACGCGACAGACGTTCAATCACGCCCTTGGCCTTCACGTAGCGGTGAGCGTAATCAGAAAGAGCCTCGCCGGTGATAGGCGCACCGCCTTCGGAGGGGGTCAACACCGCATCGCGCAGGGCCAGCTTCAGCATGAATTCGGCTTCCTCGGCGTCGTCCTTCAAGTAAAGCTCTTCACGACCCACCTTGACCTTGTACAGCGGCGGCTGAGCGATATAGACATAGCCGCGCTCGATCAGCTCGGGCATCTGACGGTACAACAGTGTCAGCAGCAGGGTACGAATGTGAGCACCATCCACGTCCGCGTCAGTCATGATGATGATGCGGTGGTAGCGCAATTTGTCGATATCAAAATCCGGGCCGATGCTGGTGCCCAGAGCAGTAATCAGAGTGGTGATCTGCTCGCTGGAAATCAAACGATCGAAACGGGCTTTTTCTACGTTCAGCACCTTGCCACGCAACGGCAAAATGGCCTGGAACTTACGGTCTCGACCTTGCTTGGCCGAGCCGCCTGCGGAGTCACCCTCCACAATGTACAGTTCGCACAGGGCAGGGTCTTTTTCCTGGCAATCAGCCAGCTTGCCCGGCAAGCCAGCGCCTTCCAGCACGCTTTTTCGACGTGTCATTTCGCGGGCTTTACGAGCCGCTTCACGCGCACGGGCTGCTTCTACAATCTTGCCGCACAACGCCTTGGCGTCGATAGGGTTCTCCAGCAACCAGGTTTCCAGGGTACGGCCCACGGCTTCCTCAACCGCTGGACGCACCTCGCTGGACACCAGCTTGTCTTTGGTCTGGCTGCTGAACTTGGGCTCGGGCACCTTCACCGACAGCACGCAAACCAGGCCTTCGCGCATGTCATCACCCGAGGTGTCGACCTTGGCTTTCTTGGCCAGTTCGTTGTCGGCGATGTACTTGTTCAGCACGCGGGTCATGGCCGCACGCAAACCGGTCAAGTGGGAGCCACCGTCACGCTGGGGAATATTGTTGGTGAAACACAGCACGGTTTCAGCGTAGCTGTCGTTCCACTGCATGGCCACTTCAACCGATACCGGTGTGCCACCGGCACTGGACTCGGTCGCCACGCTAAACACGTTAGGGTGCAGCGGAGTCTTGTTGCGGTTGATGAAATCCACAAAGCCTTTGACGCCACCCAGGAAGGCGAAGTCCTCTTCCTTGCCCTGAATTTCGTCAACCAAACGGATCTTCACGCCGTTATTCAGGAAGGACAGCTCGCGCAGACGTTTGGCCAGAATTTCGTGGTGATATTCAATATTATTGAAAATCTCCAGGTCGGCCAGGTAACGCACGCAGGTGCCGGTGCGACCTTCTGCCTTGCCAGTCACGGCCAGGGGAGCTGTGCGCTCGCCACGGCGAAACTCGACCTGGTGTTCATTGCCGTTGCGCCAGATGGTCAGCAACAGCCATTCGGACAGGGCGTTCACACAAGACACACCCACACCGTGCAGGCCGCCAGACACCTTGTAGGAGTTCTGGTCGAACTTACCGCCCGCGTGCAGTTCGGTCATGACAATTTCAGCGGCGCTGCGCTGGTGTTCGTCATCTTTGTGGATATCGGTTGGAATACCGCGGCCGTTATCGCACACCGAAATGCTGTTGTCGGAGTGGATGGTGACGACGATATCGTCGCAATGACCGGCCAAGGCCTCATCAATCGCGTTATCCACCACCTCGAACACCATATGGTGCAGACCGGTGCCATCGGAGGTGTCCCCGATGTACATGCCTGGACGCTTGCGCACGGCCTCCAGGCCTTTGAGCATTTTGATGGAATCAGCGCCGTAATCGGCTGGCTGGGCGGTCGTGGTTTGATCGGTCATAGCATAAAACCTTGTAATAGCCTGTCTGCTTCAAGCCGGTATGGCCCGGCGGGCCATACCTGTCGAACATGCCGCATTAGATGCGCATCGGCATGACCACGTACTTGAAGTCTTCTTGCTCGGGCAGCGTCATCAACACAGAGGCGTTGGCATCAGGCTGCACAGACCAGCGGACTGTTTCATCCTTGATGCTGGCCAACACATCGAGCAAGTAGCTGACGTTAAAGCCAACGTCCAGACTTTCGTGTTCGTAATCGATATCCAGCTCTTCAACAGCTTCTTCCTGCTCGGCATTGGAAGCGGAGATCTTGAGCTGGTTTTGCGACAGTTGCAGTCGCACGCCACGCAGTTTGTCCGTGGTCAAAATGGCAGCACGTTGCAGGCTGCCTTGCAACACTTCACGGCTGACATCAAAGTGGCGGGTGTAGTTGGAAGGAATCACACGCGCAAAGTCGGGGAATTTGCCTTCAACCAGTTTGGAGACCAGCTCCACATCGCCAAAACGGAAACGGATCTGACGGCTGGACACATCAATATTGACCAGATCGTCGGTATCGCCCAGCAGACGCTGCATTTCCAGCACGGTCTTGCGCGGCACGATGATGTCGTGGCGCTCCTGCACGCCATCAATTGCGGTGGCATTATGAGCCAGGCGGTGGCCGTCGGTGGTAACCGTACGTACAAGACCGGGTTCAAACACCAGCAACATGCCGTTCAGGTAGTAACGAATGTCTTGCTGGGCCATGGCAAAGTGCACCGTGTTGAACAGGTGCTTCAAGGTGCGCTGAGGCATGCTCAGCGACACGTCCCATTGCTCGGGCAGGTTCAGCACTGGAAAATCCGCCGCATCCAAGGTCTGCAACTGAAAGCGGCTCTTGCCGGACTGGATGGTCAGCTTGCCGCTGTCCAGGCCCAGGCGCACATCACCAAAGTCGGGCAGGGCTTTCAGAATGTCGAGCAGCTTGCGGGCCGCCACCGTGGTGGCCGCATTGTCCTCACCCACGCCAAAGTCGGCATTGGTGGTGATCTGCACTTCCAGGTCGGTTGCCAGAAAAGAGACATCAGAGCCGTTTTTACGCAGCAGGATGTTGGCCAGAATCGGCAAAGTATGGCGGCGCTCCACAATGCCAACTACTGTGGATAAGGGCTTTAGCAATGCGTCGCGGGTAGCTTGAACGAGTTGCATGGTCATCCTTTGAGAGTTTGTTCCAGTACGTGTAATGCGTGATTCAGTTCGGCTTGCTTGGTGCGTGCATCCGAGATTTTACGCACCGCGTGCAGCACCGTAGTGTGGTCCCTGCCACCGAAAAGATCGCCAATTTCCGGCAAACTCTTTTGGGTCAGTTCCTTGGCCAGATACATGGCCACCTGGCGCGGCATGGCGATATTGGCGGGGCGGCGCTTGGAGTACATATCCGCGACCTTGATTTTATAAAAATCGGCCACGGTTTTCTGGATATTTTCCACTGTGATCTGCCCATTGGAGACCGACAGCAAATCCTTCAGTGCATCCTTGCACACTTCCACCGTCAGGACGTCGCGGCCATGGAAACGCGCGTAGGCCGAAACCTTGCGCAGCGCCCCTTCCAGCTCGCGCACGTTGCTGCGCAGATGCTTGGCAATAAAGAAAGCCACTTCTTCGGGCATGGCAATGCCTTCGGCCTGAGCTTTGCGCAGCAAGATCGCTACACGCATTTCCAACTCGGGCGGCTCGATTGCCACGGTCAGACCGGAGTCAAAACGCGAGATCAGGCGGCTATCAATATTAGCCAGCTCTTTGGGATACGTATCCGAGGTGATGATGATCTGCTTGCGCTGGGCCACCATCGCTTCAAAGGCGTAGAAAAACTCTTCTTGCGTACGATTCTTGCCAGCGAAAAACTGAATATCGTCAATCAGCAGCAAGTCCAGCGAATGGTAGTAGCGCTTGAACTCGTCAAACGCCTTGCGCTGATAAGCCTTGACCACGTCCGACACGTATTGGTCGGCGTGAACGTAACGGACGCGCACACCATTGCCATTGGCGACCAGCGCATTGCCAATCGCATGAATCAGGTGGGTCTTGCCCAGACCCACGCCGCCATACAGAAACAGTGGGTTATAGGAGACACCGGGATTCTCGGCCACCTGCAAAGCGGCCGCGCGTGCCAACTGGTTGGCTTTACCCGTAACGAAATTATCGAAAGTTAATTCGGCGTTCAGTCGCGAGCGATCCTGTACCGCATCCACCACCGCCGTCATGGCCGGGTTGGCAACAGGCGGGGCCAAGTTATCACCGGCCGGGCTGCCTGCAGGCACAGGAGCGGCACGATCGGCCAGGGCGCGACGCGGCGCCGCGCTAGCCGAAGGCAGCTCGAACTGAACCGTAACGGGACATTCGTAGAAATCCGAAGCCAGTTCCTCGATACGAGTGGCGAAATTCTTGCGAACCCAATCGAGCTTGAAACGATTGGGCGCAGTAACGCGCAACACCCCGGCTTCGCTGTCGAAGTCCAGGGGAACCAGTGGACGTATCCACGCACTTATTTGTTGTGGGGGAAGCTCCTGCTCCAATTTCTGAACGCAGGACTGCCAGAATTCATTCATCGGTCATCACTTCTGTAAACCTCGATTCTACCCTGAGCTGTACCAAGTTATCCACAGGCTAACAAATTTAGTTGCGTAATATCGGGCTAAATAATTGACACAACAGAAAGAATTTGCTGAAATGACGGGCTTAACACGATTTTCTGTTGCCAGATCCCAAGCCTTTGCGCAGTCGGGGTGGAGATTTTCTGCGATTTCTGGCGGCTCATTTTTTTGGATACACCATGAAACGCACCTACCAACCCTCTGTTACCCGTCGCAAGCGTACCCACGGTTTTCGCGTTCGCATGAAAACTCGCGGTGGCCGCGCTGTTTTGAACGCACGTCGCGCCAAAGGTCGCAAACGTCTGGCTGTATAAGCCATGTCGGGATGCGGGGCCCAGGGTGATGGATCTCTTATCTAAAGCCCGACTCCCACGATACGCATCATGCGTGCCTCCTTTCCAGCTACGGCTCGCTTACATAGCCCCACCGAATACGCGCAGTCATTAAAAGGACAACGCGTAGGTCGCGGGGCTTTGTTCGTGGTCACTCGCTCTCGTGGCGAGGACCCATACCAGACCGAAGGCGCCCGTTTGGGACTGATCGTCCCCAAGCGCTTTGCCAACCGCGCCGTCACCCGCAACACCATCAAACGTATCTTGCGTGAAACCTTCCGCCACAAACGCGAAGGCTTGCCCAATGCCGCCTATGTCTTTAGGCTGCACAGCAAGGTGCCTCTGGTGTCGCTGACCGCTTTAAAGCAACTGGTTCGCGATGAAGCCAACACCTTGTTTTCAAAGGTACGGCCATGATGCGCAAACTGGCTTCGGCACCGATCCGCTTTTACCAGTTTTTTCTGAGTCCCTGGATCGGTAGAAACTGCCGCTTTACCCCCAGCTGCTCCAACTATGCCTTGCAGGCCATTGAGATTCATGGCCCGCTCAAAGGCTTATGGCTAGGTGGTGTACGCATCTGCCGCTGCAATCCCTGGTGCAAGGGAGGGCATGATCCTGTGCCCGCTCGCACGCCCGAAGACCGCAACACTTTCTAAAACCGTCCTGGTCTGCGCCTTGTTTTTCAAGGCAACCCCCTGTTTGCTGACCAGCTACGTTAAACTGCTAAGCTTTTGCTCAGCTTTATAAATGTGATACAGGCGCTATGGATATCCGACGCACCATCCTATGGATGATCTTCTCCTTTGCACTGCTGCTGCTGTGGAACAACTGGCAGGAATATAACGGCAAGCCATCGCTGTTCGCTTCCACCCCAGCCACCACACAAGCGCCAGCAGCCTCCGACGAACCTGCCGCAAACGGTGGTGTTCCCGCTGCTCAAGAGCCGACTGCGTCTGCTGCCTTGCCTTCGAGCAACAGCGCGGTGTCTGCCACAGCGCAAACCATCGACATCACAACAGACGTCTACAAGCTGGGCTTTAGCACTGAAGGTGCCCAACTGATCAAGGCTGAACTGTTGAAGTACGGTTCGCCCGAGAACCCCGAGCAGCCCATGGTGCTGCTGGATAACTCGCCCGCCTCCACCTACCTGGCCCAGTCCGGTATTGTGGGTGCCGCCGGCCAGAATCTGCCCAACCACCTGACCCCGTTCACTCTGGTCTCGAGCCAGCACAACATGACGGGCGATACCTTGGATGTGGTGTTTGAAGCCACTTCGGACGACGTGAAAGTCACCAAGACCTACACGCTGCACAAAGGCCGCTACGACATCCAGGTTCGTCACGATATCCAGAACAATACCGGCTCGGCCATTGACCCACGCCTGTACCTGCAACTGACCCGTGACGGCAACAACCCACCCGATTCGTCCCGCCTGTACAGCACCTTTACCGGTCCTGTGGTCTATTCCAGCGGCGAAAAATTCCAGAAAATCACTTTCTCGGACATCGACAAGAACAAGGCCACCTACGCTCGCAGCGTGGATAACGGCTGGATCGGCATGGTGCAACATTACTTTGCAACGGCCTGGGTTCCTGCCCAGGACCTGCAGCGCACCAATGAAATCCTGAAGCTGGGCAACAATCTGTACGCCGTGCGCACGCTGGAGTCGGTCGGTTCGATCGCTGCCGGCCAAAGCAAGGCAGTGGACGCCGCCCTGTGGGTAGGCCCGCAAGACCAGAAAGCCATGTCGCAATTGGCTACCGGTCTGGATCTGGTTGTGGACTACGGCTGGTTGACCATTATTTCCAAGCCTTTGTTCAAGCTGCTGACCTGGTTGCATTCCTTGCTGGGTAACTGGGGCTGGGCCATCGTGGCGCTGACGGTGCTGATCAAGCTGGTGTTCTTCCCGCTGTCGGCTGCCAGCTACCGCTCCATGGCCAAGATGAAGCAATTTGCTCCACGCATGCAAGCCCTGCGCGAGAAGTTCGGTGACGACAAGGCCAAGCTGAACGCCGCCATGATGGAGATGTACCGCACCGAGAAGATCAACCCGCTGGGTGGTTGTTTGCCCATGCTGGTTCAGATCCCTGTGTTTATCGCCCTGTACTGGGTACTGCTGGGCAGTGTCGAGATGCGCGGCGCCCCCTGGATTCTGTGGATTCATGACTTGGCCGCACGCGACCCATGGATGATTCTGCCCGCCATCATGATGGGGACCATGTTCCTGCAGATCAAGCTGAACCCCACGCCGCCTGATCCAATGCAAGCCAAAGTCATGATGCTGATGCCTCTGGTCTTTGGTGGCATGATGTTCTTCTTCCCCGCCGGTCTGGTTCTGTACTGGTGCGTGAACAACATCCTGTCCATCGCCCAGCAGCGCTACATCATGGTGCAGATCGAAAAGAAAAGCGCGAAAGCGGCCAACAGCTAATTCGCTCTGAGACAAAAAACCCCGCTATATTTTTTAGCGGGGTTTTTTTTATGCCTGCTGCCAGCCAGATGACATGAAGCAGAGCAAGTAAACAATGTTCAAACGTAGCACTGAACACGGCTGTCATTTATCAGACTCAGGCACAGCCCTAGCCAGACAGCCAGGCCAATAAAACGCCCCAACACTGATTCAACACAGCTCGTGTTCTGGCCTTATAGAATTGGCCCGATCTTGCTGCCATATCCTGTCGCACAAGTTTCATGCATAAGTCCTGCACTTACCGCTATGATCGGGATGAGAATCCCTGCCAATAGCAAAAAACTATTCAATCGCTAAAATCATTTGATTTAACTATTTTGAACAAGGCACGTAGACTGATCCTAACTTCTTAAAACGACCCGCCCCACTCGGTTCGGGTCAGCTTCAACGGAGAATCACAATGAGCAACAAAACCCTGACGACTGCCGCTGGCCGCCCTGTGGAGGAGAACCAGAACTCCATGACAGCCGGCCCTCGTGGTCCCGTCCTGATGCAGGATTATTGGCTGCTGGAGAAGCTGGCTCACTTTGACCGTGAACGCATCCCCGAGCGTGTCGTACACGCCAAAGGTTCGGGCGCTTTCGGCACGTTTACCGTCACGCACGACATCAGTCAGTACAGCATGGCCAAGGTCTTTAAACCAGGTAGCCAGACCCCCGTTTTCTTACGTTTTTCCACCGTAGCTGGTGAAGCAGGAGCCGCCGATGCAGAACGCGACGTTCGAGGATTTGCCATCAAGTTCTATACCGAAGACGGAAACTGGGACCTCGTGGGCAATAACACTCCTGTCTTCTTTATACGGGATCCACTGAAGTTCCCCGACTTCATCCACACACAGAAACGCGACCCGCGCAGCCACCTGCGCAATATGAGCGCCGCCTGGGATTTCTGGTCCTTATCGCCCGAGTCCCTGCACCAGGTCACCATCTTGATGAGCGACCGCGGCTTGCCCTGTAACCTTCGTCAACAGCATGGTTTCGGTTCGCACACTTACAGCCTGATCAACGACAAGGGCGAGCGCCACTGGGTGAAATTCCACTTCAAATCCCAGCAAGGCATTGCCAACTACACCAACGAAGAAGCGGCCAAAGTCGTGGGTCAGGACCGCGAAAGCTCGCAGCGCGATCTGTACGAGAACATTGAAAAGGGCAATTTTCCACGCTGGGCGCTGCGCATTCAGATCATGACCGAAGAGCAGGCGCGCACCTACCACATCAACCCCTTTGACGTGACCAAGGTCTGGCCACATGGCGACTTCCCGCTGATCGATGTGGGCATGCTGGAACTGAACGAGAACCCCACCAACTACTTCGCCCAAGTTGAACAAGCCGCCTTTACACCTGCCAACCTGGTGCCCGGTATTGGCCACTCGCCCGACCGCATGCTGCAAGGCCGTATCTTTTCCTACGGCGACACTCAGCGCTACCGTCTGGGCGTGAACCACGGCCTGCTGCCGGTGAACGCACCGCGTTGTCCGTTCCACAGCTACCACCGTGATGGTGCCATGCGTACAGGCGACAATAACGGCGGCACGATCAACTACGAACCCAACAGCCAAGGTCAATGGCAACAGGCTCCCCGCAGCGAACCGCCTCTGGCGTTGGACGGTCAGCCGGCAGATCACTGGGATCACCGCGTAGATGATGATTACTACTCACAGCCCGGCAATCTGTTCCGCCTGTTCAACGACGAGGAAAAGCAGCGTCTGTTCAGCAATATTGCCGACGCCATGGCCGGTGTTCCCAAGGAAATCATCGAGCGTCAGCTGGGCCACTTCACCAAGGCAGACCCTGCCTACGGTGCTGGTGTAAAAGCAGAACTGACAAAACGCGGTCAGCTTTAAACCCTGATCGGGCTGTTTAAGCCATCCAAGAATCGGCTCCCCCTCTACAATCGGGGGGCCGATTTTTTTTGCACTGGCCCTGCGTTCTCCTACCGAGCCCCACTATGAAATTTGGCTATACCATCATCTACGTTCCCGATGTCGGCCAGACACTGGACTACTTCAACCGTGCGTTTGATTTGCCTACCAAAATGCTGCATGAAACCGGGCTGTACGGCGAGCTGGAAACCGGCCAAACCACCTTGGCCTTTGCGGGCGAAATGCTGGCCTACATGAACTACCCAAAAGGCCATTTGTCACCGCACGCGTCAGAAGTACCGCTGGGTATCGAAGTTGCCCTGGTCTGCGACGATGTACCTGCCGCTCATGCCAAGGCACTGGCAGAAGGGGGCACAGAACTGGCGCCGCCGCAGGACAAGCCTTGGGGACAGGTGGTGTCTTATGTGCAGACGCCGGAGCGCATTGTGGTGGAGTTGTGTACTCCGGTTAAATAAACGAAAACGCCGGGTTCAAGCCTTGCCAGGCAAGACAACCGGCGCAGCCAGCAAACCGGCGGAGACAAAGGCAATGATCTGCTCAAGAATCTCGTCAGTATTGTTGGGGTCACAGATACCTGGTGCCAGCTCTTCCAGCCTGTGGGTATCGGAGAAGGCATACATGTAGGCCCCAATCATCAGGACCACACGCCAGTACACGTCCTTGGCCTGCAGCTCGGGCAGTATTTCTTCCAGAATCTGCACATACGCACGGGTTGAGCCGTCGTAGGCTTCATTACGCAGTTTGTAGGAAATCTCGGCCGGCTCGGTGTGCAAACGGGCTTGCAGTCGCAAGAAGCGTCGACCTCCGGGTGTCTCGCGCAAGGCGATCGTGGGTGCCAGAAAAGCGCGCACCACATCATCAACCAGAACCTTGCCCTCTTGATCGCGCAAGGCATGCAAGCGCCGTAGACGCTCATCGGAAATGGTTTTTCCTCGACGGATGAACACGGCCTCAAACAGGCCGTACTTGGAACCAAAGTAGTAGTTGATCAAGGCTTGGGTCACAGCCGCCTTTTGAGCGATGACGCGCAATGTGGTACCGGCATAGCCAGTCTCGGAAAACTCTTCCTCGGCGGCGTCCAGAATTCGCTCTGACGTGTTGTCACCTACCCCTTCCGGGCGTCCAGGCTTATCCCGCTTGACCCAGGAGCTATCCGACGACAAAGTTACACGGCCCATATTTGCCTCAAAATTTGATTCATTCTTATCTACCAGCTAAGCCAGATTGGCGACGCGACGCCGCGCCCGATGCACGGAACCGTTACGTGTGGCCCAACGCAAGACGCCAGCAACGCTGTTCACCACCTTGCGACGCCACCACATGGATATAGCGCTGGGGCGATGCTCAAAACAACGTTGAGCCCACTCTGGCAACATATCCAATGCCGCCAACAGGAACACCCTGGCAACCCAAGCCTTGGGCCCCTTAAACAGGGTATGTGAAGACATTAAAATTGTAGCCACTTCCCGTGTTCGCGCATCAACCCGTAATTGCGGACCGGCCTGGGCAAACAGCTCCCTCAAGCTTGCCGCATCCATGACCAGGCCATCCGCCCCCAGCAACACGGCAACTTTCGAGTATTGTGCAACATAGCGATCCTGCTGCTCTGGCGCCAGTCTGGCATTACGCCAGCGCATATGGGATTGCAGAAAACAGTAGGCCTGCGTGTGATGCACCCAACGCAGCAACTCCGGGTCATTGGCATCGTAAGGCGTGCCATCCGGCAAATACCCGTGTACGTGCTCATGCACCCGCCGTACCTGATCAATGCAACGCTCAGCCTGCTCCGTACCCGCATAACTGACTGCCGAGATGAACTGCGCCGTTCGACTCAAGCGCCCCTGCATATCCTGACGAAAGCGGGAATGATCCCAGACCCCGGCCAATACCTTCGGGTCCAGCATCTGCAAGCACAATGCAGAAATCCCCCCCAACATCATGGAGGTGAAGTCTGCATGCACTTCCCACACAGCCGACTGTGGGCCAAACAAGCCGGGCTCGCCCGCAGGCGTCGTAAAGTCTACCGGGCTGCCTTGCAGACCAGTAATGATATGAATCTGGTTCTCAACATACTGACGTATCGACAACAAGACGCTTCCCCCGGCCCTACCCATTAAACCTGTAATGCTTTCGGCTGAAAGTCAGTAGCATTATATGAATAAACCCAGTCCGTCTTGATGCCGCCCGCGTGCGGGTTTTTCTTCTGCTGCTCACGGTATTCGGCATCACGCTTGGCCTTGGCTTCGCTATCGGACAGGTGATAGGTGCGGCCGCGCTCACGTGCTTCCAGTTGCACCCGGCTGGTACGTGGCAGGCGTTCTGCTTCATAAAGCGACAAGGCGGTGTCCAGATCATCTGGCAAAGTGGCTAACGCAACAGCCAACACGTAGGCGTCCTCGATAGCCATTGCCGCGCCCTGAGACAGGAAGGGCAGCATCGGATGCGCCGCATCGCCCAGCAAAGTCACACGGCCTGCCGACCATTTGGTCATAGGGTCACGATCAAACAATCCCCAGCGATAGACATCCGTCACGCGCTCGAACAGCTTGACGATATTGGGGTGCCAATCCTTGAAGTCCTGCAGCATTTCCTGCTGGGTGCTGCGCGCATTCCAGGACTCTTCCACCCAGCTGGCTGTTTCATTCACCGCCACAATATTGACGGCCTTGCCGCCGTTCACGTAATAGGTCACCACGTGGCTTTTAGGACCCAGCCAGAAGGAGGATTCGGGTGCGACAAAATCAGGCATCTCATCAAAGGGCACAACGGCCCGATAGCACATATTGCCGGTGAACTTGGGTTCTTCCTCCCCAAAGATGGAGCGGCGTACTTCCGAACGCACTCCATCGGCCCCCACAATCAGATCAGCCTCAAAGCTAGACCCGTCAGCAAAATGGGCCACCGCCTTGCCATCTTGCTGCGACACCCCGGTGCACTGCGTGTTGAAGGTGACCGTTGTTGTATCCAGAAGCTCGGTCAGCAAATGATGCAGGTCCGCGCGATGCACGTGAAAGAACTCCGCCCCATACAGCTTCGGGCAGTCGCTCTTTAAAGGGATACGGAAGCTTTCCTCTCCACTGGACCAATCACGCCCCACCAAAGCCTCGGGCAAGAAACCAACCTTGGCCAGCGCATCGTGGGCACCTAAAGCGTTGAGCACCTTGACCGCATTCGGAGTCATTTGAATCCCGGCACCGACCTCTCCAAAGGCGGCTGCACGCTCAAACAAATGTACTTCGATGCCGCGTTGCTCCAGGGCTGCTGCCAAAGTCACGCCACCAATACCACCGCCTATCACACCTACTTTCAACGTTTTTTTCATGCTGTACATCCTCGGTGTTTGGGCCCTGAGAAGCCCAAACCTCCCCAATTAATTAAACAAATAAATAATAAATACGCAAAAAAACTGATAACCCTAGATCACCAGCAAAGGACGCAAGTCTGCATACGGACGAACCTCGCCGTACTTCTGTTGAATATCAAACAGGCTCGCGTCATGAGGCTCCTTGGCTCGGTCACCCACGCAATCTGCCAGGACAAAAGGGCGCAAGCCGCAGGACATGGCATCCACGACGGAAGCACGTACGCACCCGCTGGTCGTTGCGCCAGCAATCAGCAAAGTCTGCACCGCCCGCTCTGCAAACCAGGCAGCCAAGGCAGTACCAAAGAAGGCCGATGGAACCGTTTTACGCACGACCAGTTCACCCGGTGCAGGCTTCAGGGCATCGACAATGGCACTGGCCGGGTTGTGCTCTCGTAGCTGCACCAAACCGGGGACTTTCAGACCGAATACATTGCGGTCGGCGCTGTCATCGGCAAAGACAATGCGGCTGTGTGCCACCGGCCAGTTCTGTGCCCGTGCATCCGCCAGAACCGTACGCGTTTGCTCAATGGCTTCCAGAATATTTCCACCACCAAATGCCTGGGGGTCGGCAAAACCATTAACGAAATCCACAATTAACAGCCCGACATTGCCTTCAAGCTCCAGCCCTTGCCCAAATCCCTGTCGCTCGTAAACACTCTGGCTGCTCATGCCAACTCCTCTACCACTTTGCCCTCCCGCACAGTCTCGCGACCATCTACCGTCACGGTGCAGGCACGCAGCGGAATATCAATGTGGCAAGCCGTTGTGCGGTTGCCCCCAACTTCATTATTGGGGCCAAAGGAGAACAGAAAATTGCCTGCGTAGGCACGAGCATCCATGCCCAGGGTTTGCTCTTTGTCGTAAAGGCCCAGCGTGGACCAGTGAGCACGAGGCTGCAGGCCCCAGCCTATGTGGGACATGGCGTAAGCCTCAGGATCGTCGAACGAGGCCATGTATTCGCGCAGCAGCTCGGCATCCAGCCCGCCTTCAATCGAGGTCACCACACCGTTCTCGACCGTCATGATGATGGGATCAGCCGCATAGGACTTCATGGGCAATAAAATGTCGCCACGATCAATCACGATGCGACCATGAGCCTGACCTTCGTTTGGCCAAGTAAGGATAAAACCGCTGGGCCAGTGATCCCAGCGCCCCGGATCATCCACAAAGCCGTATTCCTTTACTACCGGGTACTGCCCCAAAGGCATGACCAGATCCGTACCTGCCCTGGACGTGGCCCGCATTTCACGAGCGCCCTGTAGCACCTGTGCCGAACGCTCCACACGTTCCTTATCCTGCAAGGATGGCACCATACGCACCAGCACCTCGGGCGGTTCGGCTGCCAGGAGAATTTTGGTGCCCGACTTCAAAATCTCATGCTGTTCGGGAGAGAACAGCAAGGTCATCAGATCCAGCACCAAATCACTGGCCTTGAGGGCGGCAATCGCGGCTGGATTACCCGTCAGCGGAGTCGTGCCCAAGTAAGCCAGAAGGTCGCGGCTCAATGCTTTTTCTGCGTTTACAGGCAGCAAGTCCACCTGCATCTGGGTTGCCCCCAAAGATGCCACGGCCAGCTTGGCGGTAGCCAAGGTTTGAGGATGGGTATGCGAACTGGTCAGAATGGTGACCATCTGCCCCGGCTTCACTCCAGAAAGACTCAGCACCTCATTCCAGGCCTGAACCATTTGATGATCAGATACAGCCATCTTCCACTCCTGTTTCTTGTTAAAAGGTAAGGCCCAGAAAGGTGCCCAATGCGCGATAAAAGCCTTCCTCGTCATCCCAGGGGATCATGTGCCCAGCGTCTGGTACACGTAAGATCTGCAAGTCAGGCTTCAAGGACTGCGCCTCTTTACTATCCTCATCGCGAATGACATCCCCCTTGCCCGCCACCATCAGGGCCACCCTCCAATCATTAAGCTGGCTGAAGTCCGGGAACGCATCGTCGGTGTGGAACCACTCGTAGCTGTCCGTCACTGCGCGCACATCGCAGGTGTGTAGCCACTGTGCGCGCAGCGTCAGTTGCTCAGGAGTCCAGGTCGGGCAAAACTGCCGCATCTGCTCGGCGCTCATACCTTGTTGAGCCTGTGCAATGGAATCGGTGTACCAGGCGATATTCGCCGGATAGGGGCGTCGCCCTGGGCCGGACACTGGCGGATCCACCAGCACCATGGCGGCCCCCTTGGCCAACCCTCGGCTGGCCGCACGCAACAGAATGCGCGCCCCCATGGAGTGCCCCACATAAATGGGCGACTCCAGTGCCAGCTCCCGAACGAACTCGCACAGATCATCCGCGCAAGCATTCACGCCATAATCCAGATCTGCGCCTGCTTGAGAAAGACCACGACCACGTACATCAAGCACATACACATCAAAATGCAGGGCCAGACGCTCTGCCACAAACCCCCAGGTGGGAGCAGGGCTGGTGATTCCGGGCACCAGCACCAAGGCTGGTCCGGGACCGGCATAACGCAAGTAATGCTGCCGGATGCCGTTAGCGTGGACATGAGCGCCATAGCTAAGTCGCGATAGGAGTTCAGTCGCCTTGTTCATGCTCATCATCAGCCTCCCAGGTAAGCACTCAATAGTTCAGGATCTTTCAGCATGCTGGCGCTGTCTTTCTCTGCAATAACGCGCCCTGTCTCCAGCACATAGGCTCGACTGGCCACATTCAGCGCGTTATGCACGTTCTGTTCCACCACCAGAATGGACACGCCATGCTCGCTGATGTCCCGCACCACCTGAAAAACCTCCAGCGCCATCTTGGGACTAAGCCCCAAAGAAGGTTCGTCCAGAATCAACAGTTCCGGTTCTGACATCAATGCCCGAGCAATCGCCAGCATCTGCTGCTCCCCGCCGCTAAGCGTGCCTGCCAGTTGCCTGTATCGCTCTTTCAGGCGCGGGAAGCGATGAAAGGCAATGCCTTTACGCCGCTCCACTTCAGTCTTGGACTTGATCAGGTAAGCGCCCAGATCCAGATTGTCTTCAACGGTCATTTCAGGCCACACATGCCGTTCTTCAGGGCAGTGAGCCAAACCCAGCTTCAGAATATGTTCAGGGCTACGACCACTGATCACCTGTCCCTTCCAGGTGATCTGGCCAGAAGTAGGGCGGATCAGACCGGAGATTGCCCGGAGCGTGGTGGATTTCCCGGCGCCATTGGCTCCCAGAATGGCTACAACTTCACCAGGCTGCACATGCAAGCTGACGCCATGCAGGGCCGTCAAATTGCCATAACCCGCCACCACATCCTGCAACGCCAATAGAGGTTCAATGTCCTGTTTACTCATGCCGCTTTCCCCATATAGGCTTCCAACACTTGCTCATTGGCCTGAATCTCTGCCGGTGTTCCCGTTGCCAGTTTTTTGCCAAAGTTCATGACCACGATCTGGTCAGACACACGCATGATCAAACCCATGTTGTGCTCTACCAGCAAAATGGACTCCACCCACTGCCCAGGCAGCTGTTTGAGCAAGTCGGCCAAGCCTTCTGCTTCATGTGTATTAAGTCCGGCGGCTGGCTCATCCAGCATCAACAATCTGGGTTTAGCACCAAGAGCAACGCCCACCTCCAGCAGTCGCAACTCGCCACAAGACAAGGAGCTGGCCAGGACATCAGCACGCTTGGCCAAGCCAATCTGATCGAGAATACGGCGGGCCGAGACGATGATTTCCTGTTCGGTTTTTGCCTGCTCTTTGCTAGGCCAGAAAGTGCGCCACAAGGGTGCCCGATCAGCCAAATAATGGGCATGGACCAGATTGTCGAAAACACTCAGAGCCCGCAGCACATTAGTCTTTTGAAAAGTGCGAATGACGCCCTGCTGTGCCATGCGATACGGCTTGCTGGCCGTGACCTCTTTGCCATCCCATAACACCCGCCCACGAGTAGGCTGATAAAAGCCGGTGATAAGGTTGAAGCACGTTGTTTTGCCAGCCCCATTGGGCCCGATCAAGCTGACGATTTGCCCGGCAGGAACGGTGAAATCAATATCCTGAACCGCATGAATACCGCCAAAGGATTTGCTGAGACCGCACACTTCAAGCATGACGCGTCCTCCCAAATAAATGATGAAAACGCTGCTGCACAAATCCCATGATTCCATCCGGCGCAAACAGCACCGAAGCCATGACGATCAGTCCAAATAAGGACAGACGCAACTCCTTGAATTCGCGCAAATACTCTTCCAGCAAGGCCACCACAATGGCCCCTGCAATAGGCCCCAGCAAGGTGCCTTTACCGCCCAGCAAAACGATAATAATCATGGTCGCGGTAAACGGAAAACCGAAAACTTCCGGCCCTACAAAACTGATGTAGCTGGCGTAGTAAGCCCCGGCAATCCCGGCCAGAAAGGCCGCCACCACAAAGACAAACTGCGAGTAGCGAAAAGGATCAATACCGACCGATTGCGCCACGTAGTTGTTCTCTCGCAGAGTGACGGCAGCACGGCCCGCACTGGAATGCACCAGGCGGTAGCAGATGTAGAAAGTGATGGCGGCCAGCACAATGCCCATCACCACAAAACCCCGCTTGCCAGCCAGCCAGGGCGACATGTCCAGCAAAGCAGGATGAGCCACACCCGAGATGCCCATCGGGCCATTGGTCAGGTCCACCCAGTTATTGGCCAGCAGGCGCAGGACCTCGGCAAAGGCCAGCGTCACAATGACAAAGAAGGGCCCATTCAGACGCAAAGTCACACGCCCAATCACGTAACCCGCTGCCGCAGCAATCAAGGCCGCCGCGGCAATGGTGACCGTGACAGGCCAGCCCACCGCGGGCGAGCTCAAAATGGCGACCGAATACGCCCCCAGGCCAAAAAATGCCACATGACCCAGCGGGAACTCTCCCACATAACCAATGATCAAGTTCAGGCTGCTGGCCAGCACGCTATACATCAACACCAGCACCAGGATGTGCAGCAAATAATCGTTCTGCACAAAACAAGCGAGCAACGCCGACAAGGCCAGGAAGCCCACCATAAAGTGACGTTCTATTTTCATTTACGCGCGCTCCGCTCGAACCGAAAACAAGCCATAGGGACGGAAGAACAGAATCAAAATCACCAGGGCAAAGCCCACCATGTCCGCTGTCCCCGTTTGCACATAACCTCCCCACAGCGCTTCTGCCACGCCCAGGATCAAGCCACCCAGAATGGCACCACCGAAATTGCCCATCCCGCCCAGAATGACCACCACAAAGGCCTTCAAACTGATCAGGCCACCGATCGAAGCCTGCGCGACATAAATGGAGCTGAGCAACATGCCCGAGGTTGCCGCCAGAACAACACCCAAGGCGAAGGTGGAGGCGTAGATAGTGGCGGTATTGATACCGACCAGACTGGCCGCCGTCGAGTCCTGGAAGGTGGCCCGCATGGCTTTGCCCAAACGGGTTTTCTGGATCAGAAGGCGTGCGCCGACGATGGCCGCAATAGACATCCCGATCGCAAAAACGCGCACCTCGGTGATGAATATCGGTCCCAAAAACAGGGGAGTATTAGGCACCGGCGCCACCACTTTCAAAGGTGCCGTACCCACGATCATCAAGGCGGTATTCGTCAGGAAAATCGACAAACCGATAGTCAGCAAAATGCCTGGCTCCGGGCCCTTGTCCCGGATACGAGCAATCAGGAAGCGATCCAGCAGCCATCCAAACACCGCAACGATCACCATGACCAGCGCCAGGCCCACAAAGAAGTTCAGCTCCAATTGCTGGGTCACCAACCATCCCAGCAGGCCACCGATCATGTAGAACTCGCCATGAGCAAAGTTCACCAATCGCATCAAGCCAAAAATCAGGGTCAGGCCCAGGGCCGACAGCGCGTAGAACGTCCCGTTCACCAGTCCATTGGCAATGAACTGCAGCAATAAATCAAACACAATGCCCCCTCATCAAACGATAGAATCCGCAGCTCATCGTGCTCTTAGTCCGCCGTTACCTTGGCCTGAGCAACTATTTCCGGCTGCCCGCCTTGAAGCTTCACCAACACGGCATCAAAGCCGTAGCCCTGGCGTTTTTCGTTGAATTTGAAGTTGCCATTGGGGCCGTTGTAATCCGTGGCCGGCAGTGCCAGACGAATCTTGTCCGGATCGGCTTCCCCTGCGCGTTCGATCGCGTCCATGATGATGTTCATCGCGTTATAGCCAGCCACCGAATACTTGCCCGGCAGCTCGCCATACTCTTTCTGATAGGACTGCACGAACTCCAGATTTTCGGGACGCTGCAAAGTGTGGGCATAAGGAACGGCAGCATGAATGCCTTCTGATGCAGAGCCGGCCAGATTCACGAAGTCCGCCGTCGCCCAACTGCCTACGCCGAAAATCAGACTCTCCAGACCCACTTCCTTCATCTGTTTGACCAGAATCGAGCCATCCTGGGTTTCGGCTGCCACAAAAACACCATCTGGTTTGGCGGCTCGTACCCGCGTCAACAGCGTGTAGAAGTCCGTGGTGCCATGGTCGAAATACAGCTTTTGCACGGTTTCACCGCCCAGGGCTTCGATCTGGCTGGAGAACTCTTCCATGCCGCCCCGGCCCCAGTCATCATTCACCCCGATGTAGGCGATTTTTTTCAGCTTGAGCTGCTCGACCAGAATCGTTGCGAAGGCATGGGCCAGCAAACCATCGGTTTCTGCGGTGCGGAAGAACCACTCATTGCCACGCTCGGTTAAATCACTTTTTGAGGACACGCCCGAGAGCAGGGGCACTTTGTACTTTTGCGCCACGCTCATGGCTGCGATGGTGGCGGAGCTGCAAAAGGCGCCGGAGATAATCGGCACCTTGTCTTTCTGAATCAGTTTTTCAGCCGCGTTCACGGTTTTGGAGGGCTGACACTCTCCATCCTCAATAGCCAGTTCAACCTGTTTGCCCAACACCCCGCCACGAGCATTACGCTCTTTGACAGCCAACTTGGAGCCATTCACATCGGCCTCCCCGTTGTAGGCCACCGACCCGGTCAAAGGCTGAATCACACCAATCTTGATGGTTTGCGCTTGCACGGCCCCCACAGCACCCAGCGTCATGAGCAACCCCATCGTCAATATCGTCTTGCGCACCTTGTATCTCCTTCCTTGGTTTTTAATTAACTGATTGATTATTTCTAGTTTGAAATATTATTAACTGACTAGCCAATAAATAAAATATAGGGAATTCCCTACAGACTTAAAATGATTTTTTATTGTTATCTATCAGTCACTTAATGGATTTTCAGTAGTTTTCATGGATGATGGAGGCCAGGCGAAACCTGCTTGCCGGCTTAATCTTGGTGACAACACTCAAGTGCTATTTGAAGGGTAGACCAAAGGTATTTCAGCTACCCACAGACTGGCTACGAACCGAAAACCCGATGTCTCAGCACATAGATAAACAGCTCCCTTTTCGGGCCACTAGGCCTCTTTCTGATGATGAAATTCCGCCCAAAAGCTGGCCTCACAAGAGACACAACCAACAAGCTCTGAAGGTGGCAGTTCCCTTCTTGAAATCGCCATAAAAAAGCGGACCTGATTTGACATCAGGCCCGCATTCCCACTTTTCTGCGCTAACAAGTTTTGTGCTGCTAGCTGCTACTGGCCGTTGCTCCCCATGTTCCATAAGAACGAAGTCGAAGCGCTAGCCTTTACTCATCGGACTTGATAAACACCGCTCATCACAAGCAGGCGTATGCATCAACACCCTGAGTCTTACTGCTGCAAATACCCCGACTCCTTGATGATGGGCCCCCAGGTATCCAGGTCCGCCTGAACCGTACGGGCCAACTCCTGCGCGTCGCCCGATTCAGGTCGGAAGCCAATCGGCACAATCGCGCTTTCAATGCGTGGCAGCTTGGCCACTTCATTGAAGGCATCCTGGAACTGTTTGACCATCTCTGGCTCCATGCCCAGCGGTGCAAAAATCCCCATCCAACCCGAGGCCTTCAGATCGCCGTAGCCCATTTCTGCAAAAGTAGGCACGTCCTTCAAAATAGGCAGGCGTTCAGCCCCGGTAATTCCCAGCACCCGCACCGAACCGGCGGCGACATGCTCGGTAATCATGCCCACCGCATCCACGCCAGCAGGGATATGGTCACCCAACAGGTCGTTGATCAGGGGGGCGCCCCCTTTGTACGGTACAGGGGACATCTGGATATCGTTCTTCTTGGCAATGCTATAGCCCATGAACTGGGGGGCGCTGCCAGGAGCGGGAATACCATAATGGCCGTACTTCTCCGGTTCTTTACGGACCAGTTCCACGTACTCCTGCAAGGTATGGGCCGGCGTGGTTTTACCGACCACAAAGATATGCTCGAACTTGGCGATCACCGCCACCGGCGCAAAATCCTTCATGGGGTCGTAGCTGACGGTTTTCACCGTCAGGGGCAGGGTGGTCATCATGTGATTATTGGCAACCAACAGCACCGAACCATCCGTAGGCGAGCGCAAAAAACCTTGGGCAGCAACCTGCCCACCTGCGCCAGCGCGGTTATCCACCACCACATTCACACCCAGCTTTTCACGCAGTTGCTCGGCATATACCCGCGCAACGGCATCCGCAGTTCCCCCCGCCGGATAGCCCACGACCAAGCGTATGGTGTCCGGCAATTTGCTGGCAACAGACATACCTGCTGCCAATGCCAAGGCCGTTCCCAACACGACCTGCGCCCATTTCTTTTTCATTACTTGTCTCCCTACCTCTTGATGACGCGATTAAAGTTCTACTACTCGTCCATTGCCTTGTGCGGCATGACGGCTTAACAAGGCAGCCGCCGTCAATACATCCTCAAATGCCAATCCCAAGGATTTAAAAATCGTGATTTCTTGGTTGTCATTGCGGCCTGCGGCTTGCCCCTCCAGGACCGCCCCCAACTCGTTCAGCTCAGTATCGGCTGACAAGTAACCCTGTTTACACGCATTCAAAAATTCGCCCGACTCGCTACGCGTGGATTGCGCACGATCCACAAACAAACGGCCTGCCGTCATGGTGGGTCCATCCAGTTCACTGCTGGCGGGTGTGCTGGAACCCATGGCGGTGATGTGCGTGCCAGGGCGCAGCCATTCACGCTGCAAGACAGGTGTGGCAGAGCTGGTGGCCGTCAGTACCATATCCGACTGGGACACGGCTTCCTGGGCCGAGACGCCCGCTATCAAGGGGCAATCCAGATACGCCTGAGCTTCCTCAATAAAATGCTGGGCCGATTGTGCAGAGCGGGTAAGCACAAACACCTTGCTCAAACGACGCACTTGCGCCACGGCGCGCAATTGCCACAAGGCTTGATGTCCGCCGCCAAACAAGGTCAGCACGCTGGCATCGGGACGCGCCAACATATCGGTGGCCAAGCCACTGACCGCCGCAGTGCGCAATGCCGTCACGCTGCTGGCGTCCAGAATGGCACGCGTCTCGCCAGTCAAACCGCTCATCAAGAGCACGCAGCCTTGATGGGGGTCTTTACCCAAGCGCACATTGTCTGGAAACAGGGTGCCCATCTTGGCACCGTACAAAGGCTCGGGATAAATCTCCGGCATATCAATGCAGGCAGGCATCATGCCTAGAAAACCGCTGGACAAATGGCTGCGCACAATCGTACGCAAGGGCTGGTCAATACGCCCTTGCTGCAGGGCAATAAAACCCTGGCGCATCAGATCAATCGCCGCCCCCATATCCAGCCCTTCATACACTTCCTGGGCCTTTGCTACATAAACGCTAAGCTGCATGGTTAGCCTTGCGCCAGTGGCGTGGTGATATGGCGGATAAAGGTATCGGTATCCGTGTTGGAACCACAAAACAACACGCCCACTCGTTGCCCGGCCAGATGTTTGCGCAAAGGGGACATCAAGGCAGCGGTCGCCACCGCGCACGCTGGTTCCGTAGCCATCTTGAATTCATTGAACAGGAAGTGCATACCAGCACGGATCTGGTCGTCGTTGACGGTCACCAGCGTGTCGATATTGTCCTGACACACGCGGAAGCTGAACTCGTCGGTATGGGGGGCCATCAGACTGTCTGCGATGGACTGCATGGCACCGATTTTTTGCGGCTCGCCTGCCTGGCGGCTTAGTGCCATGACGTTTGCGCCTACCGGCTCAATGCCATAGACCACGCAATCAGGCTGCCACAGCTTAACGGCAGCCGAGACACCCGCAGCCAAACCACCACCACCAATGGGCACCAGCACCGCATCCAGCTTGCCCGCTTGCTGCAACCACTCGTAGCCCAGCGTGGCGGTTCCCAGCACGGTGGGGTAGGTGCTGAACGGATGGATAAAGGTTTTCTGTTCATCCTTTTCAATCTGGCGCACCAGCTCAAACGCCTGCTCGCCATTGTCTGCAAAGACAATCTCGGCCCCATATTCACGGCACAAGGCTACGCGGGCCGGGCTGGCGGTCTTGATCATGACAGTCTTGGCTTTCACCCCCATTTGATGGGCAGCATAGGCCACGGCCACGGCGTGGTTGCCTGCGGAGACGCAGGTCACCCCTTGCTGGCGAGCCTCTTCAGACAAGCTCAGCAAGTTATTGAAAGCACCACGTGCCTTGAAGGTGCCCGAGGCCTGCAAATGCTCGAACTTGAAATTGACGGCGCTATCCAGACGCCCGGTCTGGTAATCAAACACGGGCGTCTGGCGCACATAGGGACGCAGACGCTCGTGGGCCTGCACCACATTTTCCTGGGTAACTTTTTCTGTTGTCATGGGTTTGCGTTGAAACCTGTTTGTCTGTTTTTAAGCGGTCACGGCCTGGCTGCGAATCAGAGCACGCAAGAACTGCTCGCACTGCTCCACCTGGGCCAATTCCACGTACTCATCGGGGCGGTGGGCCTGCTCGATATTGCCGGGGCCACAAATAATCGAAGGAATACCGGCTTGCTGGAACAGACCTGCTTCTGTGCCATAGGCCACTTTTCGTACCGTGTCGTCCCGCGTCAGTTCACGTACCAGCTTGGTAATGGCAGCTTGTTCTTCGGGATTCAGGCCGGGGGCGCTGGCCAGCTTTTCCAGCTCCACTACAGCATCGGGATGCTCGCGGCGCATGGCGGGCAGGACTTTCAGGTCGATGAATTCGCGTATCTCTTGCAAGATCGGCTCGGGGTCCACACCGGGCAGATTGCGGTATTCAAACTCGAATTCGCACAGGTCAGGCACGGTATTCAAGGCGATACCGCCCCGGATCATGCTGGTCTGCAAGGTGGTGAAGGGCACGTCAAAATCGTGGTCGTAAGGGCCCATGCTCTTGTAGTCGTCGGCCAGATCACGAATAGCCGTGATGATGCGTGCCGCATGTTCGATCGCGTTTACGCCCTTAGGGGTCAGCGAGGAATGCGCGGCATGACCATGTACGCGGCAGCGATAGGCGTTAATGCCCTTATGTGCCACGATGGTACGCATGCTGGTGGGTTCACCCACCACGCAACCTTCGGGCTGAACGCCGCGACGGACCAGATCATCAATCATGACAGGCGCGCCCACACAACCCACTTCTTCGTCGTATGAATAGGCCAGGTGGATGGGTTTGGCCAGCCTGGTCGCCAACATCTCAGGAACCAATTGCAGGGTCACACCGACAAAGCCTTTCATGTCGCACGTGCCACGGCCATACAGACGATCGTCACGAACCTCAGCCTTGAAGGGGTCGCTGCTCCAGTTCTGGCCATCGACGGGCACCACATCAGTATGGCCCGACAGAACAATGCCACCGGTACGTGTGCCATCGGCTGCCGGAATAGTGGCAAACAGATTGGCCTTGCGGCCGCTGGCGTCATGCGTCAGCACGGTTTCCAGCCCTTGCTGCTGTAAATAGGCCTGTACGTCGTGAATCAGTTCCAGGTTGGATTCCCGGCTTGTCGTATCATAAGCAATCAGTTTTTTTATCCATTCCACCGAGGTAGAGGGATAAGCAGTAGGATCAAACAACGCAGTCATGCCTTCTTTCTCCCAACGTAAAGCGTGTAGTTCTATACAATAGGACAGAGTTTTCTTATAAGAAAATCAATAATATTTATAAGAATGTTGTTTATTACTTCTTTCGGTTATGACAAAAGACTTGGTTAACACCACCCCCAACTTATTAAGCAAGACAGCCATGGGGGCGCGCATACGTGATGAACGCAAGCGTCAGGGCCTGACCCTGCTCATGTTGGCACGTTTATCCAATGTGTCTTTGTCCACCCTGTCCAAGGCAGAGCGCGGCCTGATTGGCCTGAGCTACGAGAAATTCTTGGCCGTCAGCCGGGCCTTGAAAATGGATTTGTCCGACCTGTTCAAGACGCCTCGTGATCAGAACGAGTCCGGCATGGACATCCTGGTGGGACGGGCTTCACGCACCGTAACCTACCATGCTCACCGCTATGAATACGGCATGCTGGCATCGGAATGGATCAACAAAAAAATGACGCCCATGCACGGGCGCGTGCTGGCCGGTAAACCGCGCGATGCCAGCGACTTCAGCCAACACGAAGGCGAAGAATTTATTTTTGTCATTGAAGGGCAGTTGACCATGCAGTTCCAGGACGGCCGCCGGCATGTACTGCAAGCGCGCGACAGCATCTACTTCAAAAGCAATCTGGGTCACCTGTATCTGTGCGAACACGGGGAAAGCGTGGAGATTCTGGTGGTTTGTGTGAACAATCACTAGGCTCAAAGAAGCGCAGACGGCTGGCCTCAGTCGCTTTGATGACACGTCCAAAGGCTTTTTGTTTGCCCTGGCCTTTTTAGGTTCTCCCACACGACCGATTGCCTAATTGCCTGATTCTCAAGAGCCTAGTCCACAGGGACATAAACACAAGCGTTTCAGATACCAACAAGGCTTAGCGCCCCAAGCCCGAACCGTCTACCTGCTCCATTACAATACGGTTCTGTTCCGCCTCTTTGATCGATCTGACCATGTCCAGCTCTTCCCCTATTGTGGCTATTGCCACCGCCCCCGGCCGGGGCGGTATTGGTGTCATCCGTGTGTCCGGCAAAGAGCTTGATGCTCTGATCCAGACCCTGTTTGGCCGTACGCTGCAAGCGCGTCATGCCCACTTTTTGCCCTTCAAGGATGCACAAGGCGAGGCAATCGACGAGGGCATTGCACTGTTCTTTAAAGGCCCGCACTCCTATACCGGCGAAGACGTGCTGGAACTGCAAGGCCACGGCGGCCCGGCTGTTCTGCGCCGCCTGCTGGATCGCTGCCTGGAAGCAGGTAAAGATCAGGGTCTGCGACTGGCTGAACCGGGAGAATTCACCCAACGCGCCTTCTTGAATGACAGGCTGGACCTGGCTCAGGCCGAGGCCGTGGCCGACTTGATTGACGCCTCCTCGGAGGCCGCTGCCCGCAGTGCCGTCGCCTCCCTGTCGGGCGTGTTTTCCAATAAGGTCAACACCCTGGCTGACCGCATCATTCACCTGCGCATGCTGGTGGAAGCCACGCTGGACTTTCCCGAAGAAGAAATCGACTTCCTGGAAAAATACCAGGCGGCGGCCACCCTGCAAGGCATACAGGACGAGCTGGAACGCATCCTGCAGCATTCGCGTCAGGGGGCGATTCTGCGCGAGGGCCTGCACGTTGTACTGGCCGGTCAGCCCAATGTGGGCAAATCCAGCCTGCTTAACGCACTGGCCGGTGAGGACGTGGCTATCGTGACCGATATTGCCGGCACCACCCGCGACCGTGTCATGCAGCTGATCCACATTGACGGCATCCCGCTACACATCGTGGATACCGCCGGTTTGCGTGACACCGAGGACACCGTCGAGCGCATCGGTATCGCCCGTACCTGGGACGAAATCGCCAAAGCCAACGTGATCGTGCACCTGCTCGATGCTCGCAACCCGCAAGACGAGCTGGACAGTGCCATTACCACTCGCCTGCCATCACATGTACCCGTGCTGCGCGTCTATAACAAGATAGACTTGCTGACAGCAGAACAACAGGCAGCCTTGCCTGCACAGGAAAGCGGCGCCACCGTGCTACCGATTTCTGCCCGTAAGGATATAGGTCTGGACACACTGCGCCGCACCTTGCTGGATATCGCCGGCTGGAACCCCGGCAGTGAATCCCCCTGGCTGGCGCGGGAACGACACCTGCGCGCCTTGGAGCGCGCAGAATACCACCTGGGCCTGGCCGCAGAGCACGCTACGCACAGCGATCAAGTGCTGGACCTGTTTGCCGAAGAACTGCGCTTGGCACATCTGGATTTATGCTCAATTACCGGCGAGTTCAGCAGCGATGATTTGCTGGGGGAGATTTTCTCCAGTTTTTGTATTGGGAAGTGACCTCATCAAAAGACTGAGCCATTGATGTGCAGAGGAACTAGGCATGAGCGGCAAGAAGCTGATTCGAAATAGCACCACTGAATTTCTGATCTTTACTGGTCAGGCTGGTGAACAAAGCATCGAAGCTCGCTACGAAGACGAGACGGTCTGGTTGTCTCAGAAGCTGATGGCGGAGCTTTTTGGCGTTGATGTACGCACGGTCAATGAGCACTTAAAAAATATCTTTGCCAGCAATGAACTGGCTTCCGAGGCAACTATCCGGAAATTCCGGATAGTTCAGCAAGAAGGTAATCGGGACGTAAAGCGTCTGGTGGACTTCTATAACCTCGACGCCATTATTTCCGTTGGCTACCGGGTCAACTCCATCCGTGCCACCCAATTCCGCCAATGGGCCACCCACATCCTGCGCGAATTTGCGATCAAGGGATACCTGATTGATCGTCAGCGCATGGAGAACGGCAGTTTTCTAAACGAAGACTACTTTGAGCAGTTGCTGGCAGAAATCCGCGAAATACGCCTAAGCGAACGGCGCTTCTACCAGAAGATCACCGATATCTACGCAACCAGCGTGGACTACAACAAGAATGCCCCGACCAGTAAATCCTTCTTTGCCAAGGTGCAGAACAAGCTGCATTACGCCATTCACGGCCAAACTGCAGCGGAGCTTGTTCATCAGCGTGCCGACAGCAGCCAAGCCCATATGGGACTTACCTCCTGGGCCAATGCTCCCAATGGAAAAATACTGAAAACAGACATCAGTATTGTCAAGAACTACCTGAAACAAAACGAGCTGGATGCCTTGGGGCGCATCGTCAATGCCTATCTGGAGCTGGCTGAAAACCGTGCCCGCCGCAAAATCCCCATGACCATGGAAGACTGGGCCAAACGCCTGGATATGTTTCTGGAATTCGATGACCGGGAAATTCTGCAAGATAGCGGCAAGATTTCTGCCAAGCTGGCCCAGACTCATGCTGAAAGCGAGTTCGAGAAATATCGCGTCATACAAGATCGCTTGTTTGAGAGTGACTTTGATAAAGCAATAAAAGAACTAGGCTCCTCAAATTCGGAAGCTGATCACTAAGCTGATCACTCCCACACGGCTTGCCCCCACCTCAGTAAAAACCCGACATTCGTCCCTGAATTAAGCACTATCAAAGCCTGCCCTGATCAATCAGGACTATGCTGAACACTCCATTGTCTCCTGCGGGAGGGCATCATGCGCACACTCAACAAGTGGGTTTTGATGGCGGCTTTGATTCATGGCGCTGGGGTAGTACAGGCTCAAGAACTGATACCTCTGGAGCTGGAGGCAGAACAGCGTTCCGTCTCCCGTCTCAGCGTGGCCCAGTGCCTCAATACGGTTCAGCAGACAGCAGCGCGAGAGGGCTTCCAGCAGCACAATGACTCCACAGCCAGCGATCAGTTAGGCGTCTATATTGGCTCGGCTCCCTTGGGGGGCGGCTCGCTGGTGGTGTACTGCATTGATTTGAACCCCTCGACCGCCTACATCATTCGCACCAAGGCACAAGTCACCGCCAATTTGATGTCTCCGCATCAGCTCAACTGCAAAATTACGCGAGCTTTGACGGTGGCAAACCAGCCTTGAGCGTCAGCAAAAGCAGCCCCTGGCTGCTTAAAGTAAAAAAGGGGCGCAGCCCATGTCCATGCAGGCCTACCGCCTAGGCACACCCGCCTGCGCCCCCAAGGGCTCCCAAAACCAGTTGAACGGTTTTTTTTTACGCCATCAATAAATCCCCAACTTCCATACGGGCATCACCGTCCAACTCAATGTCGTCCATGACCTTGTTCAACATGGCATGCGCACTGGATAAAGCACCGTTCAAGCTATTGAGCTCGCTTTGCACACGATCCAATTCCTGCTTTTTTTCCGCTTCGCTGCTTTTGTTGCTGGCCTGGATACGCTGCAGCTCCATCAGTTTCTGTTGAATCTGCTCTTTCAGATCACGAATACGTTTAAGTATGTCCTTGATGCCATCGGGCAAAGAACTGCTATCAATATCCTTGTCACGACCCTTTTTCTGAGCTTGCTGACTGGTCAATGACAGATCTTTTCCCATGGGAGACAGGTGCACCTTGATACGTCCCGATGAGTCTATGGAGCCAGACTCTTCTTGCTCGGGCACCACAGGGGGCGTCATGGCCGTCGCGTTTAATGGCTCGGCCACAGGCATAGTTTGTCTATGTATTAAACCCTGTCCACTGATCTCTATGGTCATACTTTCCTCTCTTGTACACATTATTCCTTAGAGGTTACGGCTGCAACCCGCTCGTTCTTTACCGTGATGTGTGCACCCGGTGTTGCGCCTTTTACTCAGATGTTCGGCACAGCTCAGAAATAAGTAGCAAGAAAAGACACTTTTATTTACTTTTATATAAAAAATGCCCCCTAACCATTGTCTTCACATTATCTGAATCACATGGACTTCAAAATCAAAGCGCTACTAGGCCACACCCTGCTGGCCTTGAGCTGGGCCAGCAGCGCCCATGCTTACCAGACAGAATCCATTTTGAACAAACAAGGCCAGCAGGCCTTTGAATTGCGGATCTATGGACCTGATGATGGGGGCTACGATACGTCGGATCAATCCGATCCACGCGTTTCCCCTTGGAATATTGACGAGAATGGTCGACTGAAAATTCGTGCCGCGCTGGAGCGCTGGGCCGAAATCATTAATTTGCCCGTAGGGTACACACCGGCTGTGATCAATCTGGGCACCATGAATGACCAGAACGCCAATGCCTACGGTGCTTCACTCTACAACCCTGACCATCCCAACTTCACCATCTCGGCCTTGCAAGCGCGCTTGCAGGGAATATTCCAGGGCGATCCGAATAACCCCGATGCCGTTATCAGCGTCGGCAAGCTTGATCTGGATACGGCTCCGGTCAACCCAAGCCAACTGCCCTTAACTGGCAAGGCTGACTACAACGCAGTGATTTTCCACGAGCTGGCCCATGCCTTGGGCATCAGCAACACGGTCACGGACAACCTGCCTGCAGACAGTTTCGATCCACCCGACCCCTTCTTCCAAAATGACCTCAGCCCCTGGGCCTTGGGTTTGCGCGATGATCAGGGTCGAGCCCCCAGCCCTGGGCAGAAAATCCTGTGTTCGGTTTGCACCAATCCGTATGACCCAGACGCTTTTGATCTGCGCCAGGACAAGGGCTACTTCACCGGCGATCACGTACAGGAAGTCCTGAATGGCGCCATGCCGGGCATTCCCGTCAGTATCCTGAACTTCCACGACCAGCCACAGTATGGAGTGGACCGCAACTACATGAGCCACACCGAGCTGCGCAACAGCCTGATGAGCCATCAGACCTATCGCAACTACGTGAATCTGATGGAAGCTGAAATTGCCGCCTTGCAAGACATCGGGCTGAGCATTGATCGCCGCAACTTCTTTGGTTATTCGGTCTATGGCGACGACGTCACCTTGAACAATACCAATGGCTACTTTGCGCGCAATGAAGACGGCACAGCCTACTTGCCCGGTCAGTACAACATGGCCACACAAGGCTTGGGTCTGCACATTTATGGCGAACGCAATACCATTACCCAAGCGGCGGATCTACTGACAGCCGGGCCAGGCGGGGTCGGTGTACGTGTGGATGGTAGCGAAAACACGCTCATCATTCCCGAAGCGACGCGTATTCATGCCCAGGGCTGGTATGGTCGTGGCCTGCAGTTCAGCTATGGCCGCCATCACCATATTGTCCAGCAAGGAGAGGTCCGGGCAGATGGCCAGGATGGCGTCGGAGCCTTATTCGATTTCGGCCAGAACGCCATGGGCAGCGACGATGAATATCACGGCTCCTGGATGCTCATGGCTAAAGGTCAGCTGCGCGCTGTACCGGAGATATTGCAAGGTGCCTTGATTAGTAATTACGATTTGTCCGGCACCTTATCGGGTCAGAAGGCGGCCATCCATATCGCGAACAATGCCTGGGTACAGAACATCAATATTTTGCAGGGTGCACAAATCACAGGTGACATTACCTCGGATTACAAGCGCCGCGACTCCGACCAGCAACCGCTGCTGACCCGCATCAGCTTTGGTCAAAAAGCCGATGAGAATGGGCGCGCGACCAGCGCTGCCGACTCCAACTTCCAGATGCGTTATGACGGCAATATCAAGGGCCTGAACAGTCTGGCGGTCGTCATTGCCGGGGGCGCAACGTCCTTGAATGGCCAGCATGAGCTGTACGGCTTGCGCGTGGATCAGGGCGCGACCCTGTATGGCAATAGCGAATTCACCCTCAACCCTGAATACAACTTCACCAATAACGGCACACTCAGCCCCGGAAACTCCTACGGGAACATGACGATCAAGGGCAATTTTGTCCAAGGCGCCAATGGCCGGATTCTGGTGGAAGCCTCGACCACCCAGAATGATCATATTGATGTGCAGGGCCTGGCTCAGCTCGATGGCGAGTTGAACGTGGACCTGCAGCCAGACTGGTATCAAAACGGCTGGACCTTGAATCAGGACAAGGTGTTCACTGCCAGCCAGACACAAGGGCAGTTTGCGGTGCTCAGCGCCACGTTGGCATCCCCCACCCTGAATGTGGAAAGTACCGGTGATGGCTGGACTGTCAGCCGTCATCAGAATGCGTATGCCCAATACGCTGCATCGCCCAATGCCGCCGCTGTCGGTACCAGCCTGGCACAGGCTTCCTCGGGTAATCAGTCCCTGGCAGCCGTGTATCAAGCCATGGACTTCTCGCGTGCAGATGGCAGCGATATTGGTCTAGCCCTGGATCAGCTAAGTGCAGGTGCCTACGCCGCCCAAACCGCCGCTTCCTTGCGCCGCGAACAGTTGGTGTCCGAACAACTGCGTCAAACCGACGGTATCGATAAGAGCGGCTGGCAAAGCTTCATCCAAACCTATGGTGGCCGCTACCACTGGCAGTTGGGCAGCAACGATGTTGACCACCGCAGCCAAACCTATGGGGTGATGTTGGGGGCAGAACATCGCGCTCAGGGCAGTGACTGGAGTCTGGGCGTACACGGCAATGCCAACGAACAGCGCGTCAATGTAGACGCCCCCTTCCAGGCCAAAAGCAAGCTGACTGGCTTGGGCCTGGGTGTCCATGCCCGCTATCGTGCCTACAGCCAGGAAGGCTGGAACGGTCTGGCTCAGCTACGTGTGGGTATTGAACAAGGCAAGATGAACCGCACTATCAGCTTTGCGGACTATCAGGCGCGTCCTGCTTCAGATTGGACAGGCCATACCTTCTCACTGGGGGTACAGACTGGCTACAACTGGGCGCTAGGTGAAAACGGCAGCATCGGCCCGGTTCTGGCTCTGGATTATCTCCATTACCGTCGTCCAGGGCTGGAAGAAAGTGGCGATGCCGCCAGCCGCCTGCGTTTGGATTCCAGCCGTCAACATGCCTTACAGGCTTCGCTTGGCCTGGCCCTGCGCCAAAACTGGAATTTAAGCCAGGATCGCCAATTGCAAACAGCCTTCTCCATCGCTTGGGAGCAGGATTTGCTAAGCCGTCATCAGACTCAGGAAGCGGCTTTTGCCAGTGCCCAGTCTGTGGGTTTTGAGGGGCGTTATGCGCGAGTGGATCGTCATGCTTTATCGCTGGGAACCAGCATCAGCTTGCAACAATCCGAGCGCCTGCGTTTAGGGCTGTCGGCCAATACCCGTTTACTTGGGGATAGCCGGGCCGATATAAACGGTAAATTGTTCCTGAACTGGATGTTCTAAACGCGCTGGAATGTAAGAGGCCGACTTTTAGTCGGCCTCATTGGGAGATACAGGAGCGGGTTGAACCCGTTTCATGCCAGACCACCGGTCAACATCAAGATACTGACCCGGAATCAAGACCCGAATCTGTCGGCGCCACCATGTTCCACTGGAGACTTCGATCGAACCTGTATCCACCGCAAACGTCATTTGATCGCTGTTCAAAAAGGCCGAAAACTGTCCCTTGTTGCTGCGCGCCTGCGCAAAGCTGGAAAAGACCGTCACGCTCTTTGGTGTGGGGTCAGCCAGCAGCAAAGTGACCTGACCGCGTAACAGTTGCAGATTCAGCCTGTCCTCGTACTCGCGGATTTCGAGAGCGGAGTCGGGGCCCAATTGCACCACCGCGCCATCCACAAACCGCTGCTCCAGCGTTTGTGCCCCCGAAATCAGATGCTCTTGTCGTAGTACCCGCTCCGGCCAAAAGAAAAACACCGTCAGCGCCAAGGCCAAAACAAACAAACCGGCCAGCAGACCTCGGTGATAAGGCTTGAGCAACGCCGCCTTCTCACCCGAACTGGCCAATAAACGGCGGATTTCATGCTCGGGCGCATCCAGGCTGGCGTCACAAAAATAGCAAATGTATCGATATGAACGTTCATTTTCTGGATTGTCACGACGCCAATCCTCAAACTCTCGTAATTCGGCTGCAGTCGCCTCGCCGGAGTTCAAGCGAGTAAACCAATAAGCAGCTTGTGCGTGAGCCTGCGTATGCTCCAGCAGCTCCCCTTGATATGTCGTCATAGCGGCATCTAACCTTGTTCAGTTACGCCAGCAATAGGGTGGTTTCAGCGTGGCGGCAAGTCCCTGCCGCTCGAGCCCAAAACCTCAGGAAAGGAAACCAGTAGCCACCAACTTTTTAGCTGTCTAGCCGTCAACGTTTGAAAACGTTACGTTTTTATTTTATACAAACGCTTCAAATGCTTACATTAACTCAAATTGAGCTAATCAAAACAAATTCGCCTTATTTAATTACACTCACTACAAAAAAAATGCAGATTACAGGTAAAAAAAGCCAAAATCAGGCCGTTAACTAGTGAAAATCGTCCAAAATTTGGCCGCTGAGCAGTTCGTGGAATTGTTCTTTACTGTGATCCGAACCCTCACCCGCCGGCAATACCATTTTCAATAAAAGGGGCCACTGCGGGTAAAAACGATAGTTGGGTGTAGACACACGCGTACCGGCCAAATAGGGAAATCCACCGAATTGAATTTCCTGGGCCAATCGCGCTTGGGAGAGATAAAGCAGGTCTTTATTCTTATCGACCGAGAAATAAGCGCGCTCCAACGGCAAGTTCCAGGCACGGACCTGCAAGCCCTCTGCCTCAACGCGCACCATCCAGCGATCCTGATCCCGCTCTCCATTCGTATACAAGGTCCCAGCGGGTCTGGACTGCACCAAAGTACCCGCAGGTAGCTCCAGAACGAAGTCTGGAGCCGTACTCATATTGGCGGCCGCCGCATAAGGACTCCAGCCTGTAATTTGATTGCCTTTGGCCAAAAAACAGCTGACAAAACGAAAGCCGTTCATTTCCGTAGGATCTTGTTCCATTTCAAGCACTTGATTGCCATCACACTGCCAACCCTCCAGCGTTGCATCGCCTGCCAGATGCAGTTTCCAACTGGAGTTTTGCAGATCGGGCCGGGGGCGCTCAAATGACAATACAAGAGCGTTGCCTATCTTCACAGCCTCTGGAAAACGGGCCCAGGACACGCTGTCTGGGTCGCCCCACACACTCAATTCCAGCTCTGTTCCGCTTGGCATATCCACCCCGGCAAAGCGGCCCGGCTCTTTTAAAACATGTTGCCGGCTAGCCAGCTCCTGTTGCTGCTTTTTTTCAAACCGATAGCTCTCCCATTGAAAAACGCTGTAGTAAGCCGCCAATACCAACAAGGGGAGCAAAAACAGGATTCGCGGCCAGGGGTTTTTCTTAAAGTTTGCCCGGCGTCGTGGCTGCACTAAAAGCGAAACCGCCCAGACCAACAGAAAAAACAGTGCGATCGGGCCAAGCGTAAGAATCAGCAAAAGTATCGAGGAGAAGGGCGCAACAGGAATCATAAGAGATCAAAAAAACATAAAAAGCCGTCATAAAGAAAACCGAACCAAAATACGCTGGCTTGTCTTTCTAACGACTGTGCTGATAGCACGGTACTGCTGCAAGGAAAGGGCGCTACATACAGGGGAACAGCAATGCCAGGCCTGCTTATAACGCCTTAGGCCGTCTTAACCGACCTGGATATGGCCTTCCATATACATGACGGCCTGCCCCTTCAGGAACACGCGATCACCCTCTAAAGAGCAATCGAGCACCCCGCCTCGAGAAGAAGCCTGAAACGCCAGCAAATGGTTTTTCCCCAGAATAGGGGCCCAGTAAGGCAGCAAAGCACAGTGCGCCGAACCCGTAACAGGGTCTTCCTCAACACCGTGACCAGGCGCAAAAAAGCGGCTGACGATATCAAACTGGCCCGAGCCTGGCGCAGTCACAATACACCCTTCACAACCGCTGGCCAGCATGGCCGCCGTATCCACCTGCAGCTCTCGTACCTGCGCTTCCGTCTCCAACACGGCCAAATGGGTGAAGTCATTACGCCACAACTGCGCAACCTTGGTACCCAAGGCTTTTTCCAGCAACGGATTGTCATCCACACGGATAACAGGGCGCACAGGCAAGTCCATGACATAAGCCCCCTGGTCACGACGCACCGTCAACGCACCACTCAGGGTATGAAATACCACCTGGCTATCCTGGGGACGCACATGCTGCAGTACGACTGCCGCACTGGCCAAGGTGGCGTGACCGCACAAGGGCACTTCTACCGTAGGGGTGAACCAGCGCAAGCCAAAGTCCTGGCCTTGTGGTACCAGAAAGGCGGTTTCCGCCAGATTGTTCTCTCCCGCAATCGACTGCATCAAGGCATCGTCAGGGAACTCGGACAACAACACCACGGCAGCAGGGTTGCCTGCAAACAAGGTGTCAGTAAAGGCATCGACCTGATAGATGGGTAAGCGCATTCTGCCTCCAAGCCTGGAAATTCAATATGAACCCTGAGTATAGAAAAATAGACTCTTTACAGGCAGGTAAATCTTGGAGCAAGCGTCTTGTTTTTATCCCTTCTTTTTTGTGCCGGGCATGCAGACTCGTTGGATAAATGCGTGTTTGCATTCCATTGCCTGCACCCGAACGCGTCCAACGCATTCGCTTCAAGCCAAAAGCTTATTGTCTACAGATACTGGAATTACACACCATGCATCACCGCATTATTGGTGCAATCAGACATTGGCCGCTTCTAACAGGCAGGCAGAAAGACGGTCAAAATGCAGCAAGGCCGCTTGGCTCAGATCAACTTGTTTGCGGCGCGTGTCCTCCGTATCACTGAGAACGATCCAGCCTTTCTCGCGCATGGACTTGAGCCGGGTGTGTATGGTCGCTGGCGATCCCAGCCGCTCTACGGCCATGACATCGCGTACCGACAAACGCAAACAATCTTTTGACGCCTTGGCAACCAGCACCAAGATACGCTCTTCAAGAGGGTCCAGGCAGGGCAAGCAAGGCAGGGTATGCAGCGAATCGGCGAGCTGCAAAAAACGCATATATATATCAGCAGGTCTGGTAGCAGTTTTCATAACAAAATCTTTATTCCTTTAAGAGCCGCTACAACAGCGCCTTTTCTAGAAATAAGTTCTGGTTATTATTGTTTTTATTCCGATCAGGCAAAGCAAAAAACAACCCTGCTTTATGGCCGGAGTGATTGGAATGGTTTTTTGCGCGTATCACGCACCTAAAATTAAACGCTTAAGACCGGGCCTGAATCCTATGTAGAAAGAGGTCTTGAGTCGGGCAGTTTGGCTAGCATTTTATCAGATAAGCCCTTGATTTAGCTTGGACACTACGGTTCCGAAGAAGCTAAATTGTAAGAAGGTGCAGACTATCAGACAGATAGTAAGCTGCCTCACATTAAACGCTAATAAAGAGACTGGGTGCAAAGAACGAGGGCAGTTACCGAACCCAGGCTCTTTGCTATAAACATCCTTACCAAATCGTTTCCCGCACGCTTGACCTGACCGCCACCAGACACTGCTCAATATTTTCAGCCACATATGTTTCAGACCGATAAAATGGGGTGAACAGGGCCTTGAGCACTTATCATGCCCCACAGATCACTATAAAATCTGGAACGATAAGAAATGATTCTTCACCTTGAGGCACCACTTATTTACTCACATGCCTTGAGCGAACCACTAGGCAAACAAATCTGGTTGAAAATGGATGCATTGCAACCTAGCGGATCATTCAAAATTCGCGGTATTGGGCACCTATGCCAGCATCACGCTGAACAAAACAAGAAACGCTTTATCATTTCCTCGGGTGGCAATGCAGGGATTGCTGTCGCTTACGCCGGGCGCCGGCTCACCATACCCACCCTTGTCGTCGTTCCCGAAAGCACCAGCGAACACGCCAGACGCCTGATTCAACGGGAAAAAGCCGAGCTACACGTGGTCGGCAAGAACTGGCAGGAAGCCCATGAATATGCGCTGACCCTGGTGCAAGAAGATGATGCCTTGATCCATCCCTTTGACGACCCTTTGCTTTGGGAAGGCCATGCCAGCCTGATTGCTGAAGTGGCCCAAATGGGCGTGCAGCCCGATGCTGTCTTGCTGGCGGTAGGGGGAGGAGGCTTGCTAAGCGGCGTCGCCCAAGGTCTGCGAGAGCAGGGTTGGGACAAGACCACCATTATTGCTGTCGAAACCGAGGACACAGCCAGCCTGGGCGAATCAGTGCGGCAACGCCGGCACATCACACTAAGCCAGGTCAGCGGGGTTGCCACCTCGCTGGCAGCTCCTCGTGTTTGTGATCAGGCATATGCAGTTAGCCAGTCCCATCCCACCACCTGCATTCAGGTCAGTGATGCCCAGGCCGTCAGCGCTTGTTTACGTTTTCTGACCGACCATCGTGTTCTGGTGGAACCCGCATGCGGCGCAGCGTTATCGACCTTGTATCTAGATCACGAGGCCTTAGCCCCCTACAAAAATATTCTGGTGGTTGTATGTGGTGGTAACACCATGACGCTAGAGCAACTAGTGCAGTGGCGGGCAACTCCTTAAGCCGCCCCAGGAAAAAGATCTCACGCAGTAAGATTTATTTTTTCAAGCCAAGCTTATTCCTTAAGCCGGAGATCTGAAATAAAAAACCCCATCATATGTTTTTTTACATGATGGGGTTTTATTTACTTCTTTGTTTTTGAAACGATCTAATTATTAGATCATAACAAGAAAAACATATGTTTCACGTGGAACAAAAGCACCTAAAACAGCCTTAAAAGGGCTTTACGAGAGGCAAACCCTGTCGAATTAGGGCTGAGAAATCCTGCCCTTCCCGCTGTGACAAGGCTCTTGGATTGATGTAACCCAGTTGCTTCAGTTCCTGAAAACTATGGTCGGGTGCCAAAGCATTCAAGCCATACACATACTCGTCCAGATAGCCCGACGCTAGCACACGCCAGTCCCACGGTACGCCATCCACGATCCTGGAGACCATGTCATAAACAATAGTGGTGCAGTTAGCCGTCAACGTGTTGTAGAAACGGGGAGTAGTCTGCAATTGCTGGCCTTGCTTTACATACGACAAGAACAAGGCCTGCATAGCGGGTTTAGCTAAATCCACGCTGTACATGTATACGTCTTCGCCGCGAATATTACTGCGAGTACGCACAATATCCTGCTCTGTTGCCGCGACCAGACTTAACTCAAAGTCTTTGAAAAAACCGCCTATTGCAGAAAAAGCCTCATGCTTTTCCTTGCGTATCTCTACCGAAAACACCACATGACGGCCATCTTCAAACCCGAAAGACACCAGGGTATGGGCAATCACTGGCCCCATCCAGTACGAAAGAAACATATCTACCGATTTGAGTGTCTGCAAATCATAGTCCTGGCTTATCCAATGCTCGTCAAAATCGGTCTCACTGCGCCAGGTAAAGTCACGCACATTGTGCAAAGTCACAATCGAACCATTGACCTGTCCATCGCTTATTCTGGCGACATCAGGAGCCCATTCCCGGTCATTACTAGGCACAATACTGCTCCACCAGCCCACCAGCACCAAAAAGCCCAGCACCTGAGGCACAAAGAGCCAGTTCTTGCCCTTACCCAAGGCGTACAGACTCAGTACAGCCACCGCGACCCAGCCGGCCAATGCCAGCCAGCGCCCAAGGCTTGCCGAAAGCTGAAATTGCAGTGCAAGCGTCCCCCAGACCGCTACTACCAAGACCAATAACAAGACCAAAATCTTGATCACCATCGCCCCCCACCTTTTCATGCCTACTCCACCTACACCTTAAATACAAATTGATTTTTAAGCGCTGAACCGTCAACCATGCCCCCACGCTACGCCTTCGGCTTGCTACCCCTCAGGGGGAGTTTTTTGCCGAGGGCGCCGAGCCTTGGGGCGGCCCGACAACAAAAAAAAACCTGTGTCCACTTGAACACAGGTTTTACTCATTAGAAAACAGGGTTTAGCCCTGATAGCCCATCGCCTGACCTTGACGAATGATGCCTTGCGGCTGCCAGCCAGGATCAAAGCGGTATCCGCTTTCTTTAGGAAACAGCATCACAACAGTAGAGCCCAGCAAGAATCGACCCATTTCCTGCCCCTTTTCCAAGGCGATACCCTGGCCGTCATAATTCCATTCGTGAATCTTGCCATCACGCGAGGCATTCACCACACCGTGCCAAACCGTGACCATACTGCCCACCACCGTCGCCCCCACCAGCACCAGTACAAAAGGGCCTTGCTCGGAGTCAAAAAAGCAGACCACGCGTTCGTTACGCGCAAACAGGCCAGGGACACCACGCGCTGTCGTAGGATTGACCGAGAACAAGTCACCAGGCACATGAATCATGCGCTTGAGAACACCCGCGCAAGGCATATGCACCCGGTGATAGTCGCTAGGACTCAAATACAGGGTTGCGAACACCCCATCCTGATAGCGAGCAGCCTCCTTGGCGTCACCACCCACCAAAGCGATGGTTGAATAGCTATGGCCTTTCGCCTGGAACACCTCGGCGCCCTGAATAGGCCCCAGTTGGCTAATAGCACCATCGACAGGGCTGACCAGTGCCGTATCCGCGATAGGGCGGGCGCCCGGGCGCAAGGCGCGGCCAAAGAACTCGTTAAACGTAGTGTAGCTGGCTGGATCGGAGTTTTCCGCTTCACTCATATCGACCTGGTAACGGTCAATAAAGCGCTTGATAGCCCAGGTCGTACGCCCGCCCAAGGGCTTAGAGGCCAAGCCGCCTAGAAACTCGGTCAGAGCCTGTTTAGGAAGGAGATACTGGGGTAGAACAGCCAAACGGGGATGCATAAAATCAGCTCGCAAACAAATCCTGCTTCAACCTGAGGCCAAAGCATTGATGCCATTCAATGTAATTGTGTTTATCGCACCACATCCGGCCCGGGACAAGCACTTCACAGGCCACACACAGTCAGAAATCAGGCGGCAAACACTGGCAAGAACAGAACAATACGCACTTGTAGCACAGGTTGCTGCCATACGACATAAAAGGGTGGGCAAGCGTGCCCGGTCAAATGTACACAACCCGATCGCGGCCTTCTTCTTTGGCTTGATACAAGGCGCGGTCAACCCGGCGCAACGTACGCTCGTAATCCGGGTGGCCATCGTACAGGGCCACGCCAATACTGGCAGTGATATTCATGCTCTCCCCATCCACAACCCGGAAGGTTTCCGCATGAATGCGAAGACGCAAGTTGCGGGCAGCACGCACCGCTCCATCCCCATCCACATCGACCAATACCAGGAGGAACTCCTCGCCGCCAAGACGGAATACATAATCACCGGCACGAGCACTATTGCTGAGCAGCTCGGCAAACTGACGCAAGATGCGGTCGCCCGCATCATGTCCGTAGGTATCATTGACACGTTTGAAAAAGTCTATATCCACGGCCAGCAGCGCAAAACGCGACCCCCGCTGCTGGGCATAGCCCACTTCACGGCTAAGCACTACAGGTAGGTATTTGCGGCTTAACAGGCGGGTCAACACGTCCCGGCCAGACTCCAGCTCGTTTTGCTGCTCAAACAAGCGATCCAGGTGCAAACCAATCGCCCGGGTTCGATCACGCAGCTCATGCAAGCGCGAAATCTGTCCTTTCGTGTCCCCTTGTTCGAACGCGGGCATCAACTCGGTATCAATCAGGTTCATCAGATCCAGGATCTCACGGCTCTCTACCGTGCCCTGAAACGCATGAGCGCCCTTATGTTTGAACCAAATACCGAAGTCCGAATCTCCAATTCGCGGGGCAGGCGTCACGCCATTGTTGACCGCCATCGCAAACATAAAGAGATTTTCCCAATCCAGCAGTGCGGCACGCTGTCGCCCACGCTCGGCCGCCGCGTTCTGCACAATGGCAAACAGGCGATAAGACTCTTCAGCACGGGATTTACGCTCACGAGAATTGGCATAGGCATGGCTCATCAGCTCCATCGCCAAGTCAATAAAGCTCTGAACGTAACGAAAGCACTCCCACGCTTGCTCAGAGCTGACAGTCGAGGACTCAAACAAAAAGCGGGCATAACGCCCCTTGAGCAAGCGTGCGCCGCGCAGCACCAGATGAACAGGTACCCCCACCCGTGCGTGGACCTCGCCAACCTGATTTTGCAGCCTGACCTGGTCCTGCATATCACTGTGCTCATCTACCGAAAACAGCTGAACCAACCAACTGCGCAAGGAACGATGCAAACGCTTGTGCACCTGTTCATGTGACAGATACACCTGCGCAGCAGGATGCTTGAGCATATGCGTATAAAAGTGGGTCGCAAGCTCGTCCTGGTTATCTTGAGTGATAGTCAGCACATGAGCACGGACTGCCAGGGGCACTTTCTGGAGCAAGCCATGCCAATCCTGAGCGGCTTCTTCGATATTCGGTTGAGACATGAAGTACGGGGTGAGTAGCGAGACGATACTTAAGGATTAAACAGCCTTGGCGGCAATTGTTACATGAGGGGAGGTTTCGCGCTATTTCTTATAGCGATACAAGCCACAGGCTAGCAGGAGAATACCCTTGCTATTGCCAAGGAAAAAACATACCCCTTAAAGATAAGTGGGTGATACCACCCGCCACGACAGCAGCATAGTGTCTATGCACTCAAGCAAGCCCCTGTTTTGCCTCACTGTGGCGGCGATCTGTGCTTCAAACTCAAGGCTTTGTCGCCCCAATGCCCTGGAAGTTCCACGGTGAGCAGATTGTCCTATCAAAGCAGATAGCTGACTAAACAAATTACCCGCTATCGCCAAAAAGCCACGCTCGGCATCCAGGCTGAGAACGGTCGATCAAGCATGCCCAGGCTAAAGAAGCTGAAGCAGGCCGAGACAGAATCTGGGTTTATATCCAATACTGAGAAAACATCCAGATCTACATGCCCATAGCTGGCCACAGCACGCCGGTTCGGGTCGGGTCGGGTCGGGCCGGCAGATAGGTTCCACCGTTAAACCTGATCATTCAATGTTTATTGCTCTGCTCCAAGCCATTCTTTTATTTATCTACAAAGCGAAGAAAGAAATCAACTGATAATCAAAGAAAATAGCTGGAGGACAGGGATAAACAGATTCAAATTATTTATTAATTTCTTTTTTTTAAAAAAATATTAATCAACAAAAAAACTGTCTATATAAAGGAAAGACGAATAGCAAGAAAAAAATCCAACTAACAATTAAAAACAATAAATCGGACTGCTAATTTTTTATTTCCTGTAGATAAAAATAAAAACTAGGGTGAAAAACAAAACCAATATATTGAATCACAAAGATAGGGGTTTGTTTGGGCCAGAGAAACCAATAACGGTCGTGATAGACCAACTTATCCACAGGCTTGTATAACAAAGAAATCCACAATTTTATTAACAAAATAGATTAAGCCAAAAATGGAAATATGGAATCTATTAAAAATAACCGTTAATAAGAAAGTGAATAGTTTGTGGATATTATAAAGGCTTAATTCTTGCTCAAACAGGGTACGGGTACAAACACCGACCTCAGCTCACCCAGACGCTCCCTGAAGGGGGGATCCAGCCAGAAAATCAGTCAAGGATTGGGCAAAAAAGCTATATTTAAGGCCACGACTAGCCTTGAAGCCCTGTGGATAAGCTCCAAGAAGGCCTGTTGTGGACGTGCTGTGGATGAAAGGGGGATAAGTCACCTATCTTTGTAGACCTCAAAATTTGTCCAGTTTTGGTCCACCGACTCCATCAAGGTGGTACACAGGCAAAAATGTTCAATAAGTCACTGAAATTAAAGGTAAATTTTCATCTATGCGACTTATCCACAGACACCCATTATCCATTACCAGTTATATATATAGTTATTATTAAATAAAGATATCTTCACCCATGCCCAACTTTCTTGTACAGCCCTTACCTTCAGGTTCTTTAGACATCATCGGCGATGTACATGGAGAACTTCAGGCCTTGCAACAACTGATCCAAAATTTGGGCTACCAAGAAAATGGCTCTCATCCAGAGCAACGTAGTCTGATATTCGTGGGAGATTATTGTGATCGAGGTCCAAACAGTCCGGCAGTCATTGAATACCTTAAGTTCTTGATAAATAAAAATAAAGCAAAAGGAATATTAGGTAATCATGAAATCAATCTGCTGATAGACGATGCAAAAGATGGATCAGGTTGGTATTTTGACCAACGATATCAGTCAGATTTAAAAAATTACTCGCCATTTACGCGTGTAAAACCAAAGAATAAAGATGAAATTAAAAAATTTTTAAGCTCATTACCTATCGTATTAGAAAGAAACGACCTCAGAATTGTGCATGCCGCCTGGAATAATTCAGCAATTGATGCTATTCGATCGGTTAAAAGCGAAAATTTTCTTGATTTTTTCTTCGAATGCGAGCGTAAAGCAGATACTTATGCAGAAAAAGAAGGAATTCTGGATAAATATCTAGCTGCAAAACAGGAATGGAAAGAAAAAATCGAAGATCCAGAGGCGTTGGTGCCGTTATTGCAGGCCTACATTGACTACGATTTGATCAAAAATGACTTCAACCCCATCCGTTTGCTCACTTCCGGGACTGAAGGACCGGCAAATCGTCCCTTTTTTGCGGGTAACCGATGGCGTTTTTCCGACCGTACCCCTTGGTGGGACAGTTATCAGGACGATATTCCGGTGATTTTTGGTCATTATTGGCGCCAGCTTTTTCCTCAGCCGACAGCGAAAATGTCTAAATACTCCTTGTTATTCAAGGATATAGATCCTTTTTCCTGGCACGGAGCGAAGAAAAACACATTTTGCGTGGATTTTTCCGTTGGGGCTCGCTGGCGTGATCGCCGTAAAGATCAGGAGCCCGAAGACTCCGCCTTTCACCTGGCCGCTTTGCGTTGGCCTGAGAAAATCATCATGACGGACACCGGTTTTACGTATCCAACCCGCTAAATTCACTTTTCTGCTCGCTGTTACAATTTTCTTTTCTGTGGATAAGCTCTAGGAAGGGCATTGTGAACAGGGTGTGGATACATAAGGCATAAGTAGGTGCTTCTTTGTGAAGTCTAAAAGTTGTACCTAAACCATCCACCGGTAAGCGTTAGATCTATCCCCGGAAAAAAAAGGTCTAAGTTCTTGTTTTATCGTTGTTAAAGACACTTGTTCGACTTATCAACAGGCCTCCATCCATTAATTCTAATAAAAGATTTAAGTGCTTGTTATATAAGATAAGTTCAACTCCTTGCAGGCCAGGCCCCAACCCTTTGCAAGCCAAAAGTTCTCGACTAAGATGCAGTCCATGAACAAAAATCACGATCTTGCTCGAAGCTGGCTTATGCGACTTTTGCATGCAGGAATTTGAACCGCAGAAGTTGAAAATTCATTTTCAGCATCAAGCAAGGTCGACTTTGCTATCAAGTCACTGGGGTTTCCGTCAGTATGAGAAAAACTCAAATAAAGAGTCTGATAGCAAAAGAGGGGAGTTCTATCTGGAAGACTTGTTTGGCCAAGTATTGACTATGGTTTCAGGGATTGCTGCGCCTGGAGCTTGTACTAGGCCAATCTTGTTTGAATTTTTGACTTATCCACATTTTGTGGGTAAGGCGTGTGTTGATGCTCACACTCGTCTTACGTTGTTGGAAAGGGCTTGATGAACTGTGTATTTTCACAGATAGACAGTAAGTGAAAAGTACGTAGTTTTGTAATAAGTCCTTGTTTTATATCTCTATTTTTCTTTATTTTAATGTTGAAGTCGTTTTCTTTGCTGATGGTGGGGACTGAAGCGCAGAAGCTGTAGCGTTGGCTTGTGCTTGTTTTTATCAAAAGAAAAGAAGTGATAACTGGGCAAAAAATCAGGTTTACCCCCAAAGTTATCAACAGGATGACTCTTGAAGACTGAATTGCTTGTTTCACCTTTGACGCTTTGTGGGGTGCAAAACACGGGTTTTGTGGTCCGTGTTCCATGTTTTGGGTCTCAAAACGCTTGCGATGTTTTGCAGTGCAGCGATCCGTCTTTTCTGGCTGCGAAAGGACAGATTAGCGCTGTCGTACTTGTCCACAAAAATCGGGAACAAAAAACCCCACGCTGCGCCTTCGCGCTTGCTGCCCCCCAAGGGGAGCTTTTTGCCTTGGGGCGGCCCGGCGGCAAAAAAAACCGCCGATAGGCGGTTTGAAAAACAAGATGAAGAGAGGCTCTAGACCTTTTTTAAGCGTTCAATAGCCTGATCTAAGGTGTTGTGCTGCTTGGCAAAGCAAAAACGCAGTAAACGATGGTTAGCCTGTGCAGAATTGGGTTCCAGATAAAAGGCTGAGACAGGAATCGCGCCTACTCCGTAGTTCTGGTTCAGGTACTTGGCAAAATCCAACTCGGACAGCTCCGAAATATTTTCATAGCTGGCCAATAGGAAAAAAGTCCCTTCACTGGGCATAGGTGTGAAGCGGGTGTTTTGCAGACCTTGGTGCAAATGATCGCGCTTTTCCTGGTAGAAAGCAGGTAGGCGCTCCCAGGTAGCAGGATCCTGCATATAAGCGGCCAAACCGGCCTGTAAAGGGCTGGGAACGGTAAAGACAGTGTATTGATGGACCTTACGGATTTCCGTGCTGAGAATGGCTGGAGCACAGCAATAGCCTACTTTCCAACCTGTAGCGTGGAAGGTCTTGCCAAAGGAAGAAACGATCACTGCTCGTTCCGCCAGACGGGGACGGGTAGCCAGACTTAAATGTTCTTTCTGATCGAAGGTCAGATGTTCATAGACTTCATCGGACAAGATGATCAAAGGATGCTTTTCTACAATCTGTTCCAACGCATCCAGGTCCTGGGGCTGCAATAGGGTACAGGTCGGATTGTGCGGAAAGTTAATCACCAGCATGCGAGTCTTGTTGGTGATGGCTTTTTCCACACGCTCCCAATCCACGCGGTAGTAAGGTACAGACTCGCTAGGCGCTGTCATGGGCACGGTAACAGGAATACCTCCTGCTAGCTCGATGGCGGGGATATACAAGTCATAGAAGGGCTCGATGACAATGACTTCATCGCCTGCATGCACAAAGGCTTGAAAACTGGCCATCAAGGCCTCGGTCGCGCCACTGGTAACGGTAATCTCCGTATCCACGTTATAACAGTGGCCATACCGAGCGAGTGTCTTGTTGGCAATAGCTGCCCGCAGGGCAGGGTAGCCAGCCATGGCGGGATATTGGTTAATACCATCGAGCATGGCTTGGTGTACGGCCTCAATCAGAGCCGGATCTGGATTGAAGTCTGGAAAGCCTTGTCCGAGGTTGATCGCTTTGTACTCCAGGGCCAATTGGCTCATGGTAGTAAAGATAGTGGTGCCCACAGAAGGGAGCTTGGATGTGATCTGCATGGGTCAACGGATAGGAATAATAAAAATGCACCCGTGCTTCAGATTTGAGCAAAAGTTGGGCGGCGTAGTATCAGATAAATTCTTGACGAAAATACCATAGATTCCACGCTTTTCCGTTGATCGTGGAACCCTGGGTTCAGGACAGTTTCTTACATCGATATAGCTGTTCCCTATATACAGTCCGAACTTTGTTTTTCTGGTGTGTCTGGCAGCCCCGTTGTGACTGCAGGAATTTTTCTGATAGACCTGTGTCTTAAACCTGAGCGTCTAATCAAGCTTCATATTCTCAGACAGACCGGAGATAAAACGGCATTTTTAAAGCACTGCCTGGTCTCGCCCACAAGCCTGGTCTTGTCTGAAGGATCTCTTTTTGTTAATTGATTTTGTCTGCAGACAAAGTAGTCAGATTGGCAAATTGGGAGCTATCCCTTCTCCTTCTCAGCGCAAATTCCCTTGTCACCTGACTGTTGCGCTGTGCTCCTATTTATCTGGCAGTGTTTTTTTGATTGTTCTGTTATCCACAATTTTGCTCTCTACTTGGATTGCCTTTACCCACTTGCTGGAGGGTAGCCGCTTAGATAGCTACTTTTATGGGGTTTAAGGGTGATAAGCGCGCCTTTTATAGCTTCGCTCCTGGGCGTGTTATGGTCAAAAAAAACCTTTGAAAGCATAACCCACGCGCCGTAGTCGGACCTGGGGATAAAAAACGGTCTGTTTCTCCACAAAGTTATCCACAGTGGTATTTACGCAAAAAACTGTGTTCCACGTGGAACAGATATTGGTTTCATGTGTTTCACGTGGAACATCCAGTGCTGGTAATCGTATAATTGATTTTTATTTTTTAGCTGTTCTGACATGATTTATCCCGAAGAGTTTGACGTTATTGTCATAGGCGGCGGACATGCTGGTACCGAAGCGGCTTTAGCGGCAGCTCGAACCGGTGTGTCTACCTTATTGTTAACCCATAATATGGATACCTTGGGGCAGATGTCCTGCAACCCTTCTATTGGGGGGATTGGCAAGGGGCATTTGGTTAAAGAAGTGGATGCGCTGGGCGGGGCGATGGCTTTGGCCACCGACCATGCTGGTATTCAATTCCGCACCCTGAATAGCTCCAAAGGGCCAGCCGTGCGTGCAACGCGTGCACAGGCAGACCGCTCTTTGTATCGCAAAGCTATCCGCGAGGTTCTGCAGAATCAGCCCAACTTGATGGTGTTCCAGCAGTCGGTCGAAGACTTGATTGTGGAAGGTGATCGGGTGGTAGGGGCTGTCACCAAGATTGGTTTGGAGTTCAAAGCCAAATCCGTGGTTCTGACGGCAGGTACCTTTTTGAATGGCTTGGTCCACGTAGGTCTGAATAATTACTCGGCAGGCCGGGCCGGGGATCCCCCCTCCATCAGTTTGGCCCACCGCCTGCGGGAACTGCAATTGCCACAAGGGCGATTGAAGACAGGGACCCCTCCACGCATTGATGCCAACACAATCGATTTTTCTCGTCTGGAAGTTCAGCCAGGCGATAGTGATCCGATTCCGGTGTTTTCCTATATGGGTGATGTTTCCATGCATCCCCAGCAGATGCCTTGCTGGATTACGCACACCAATGAGCGTACCCACGATATTATTCGCTCGGGCCTGGATCGCTCGCCCATGTATAGCGACCAGGGCACCATCGAGGGTATTGGCCCACGTTACTGCCCATCGATTGAAGACAAGATTCATCGCTTTGCAGACAAGAGCAGCCACCAAGTGTTTCTGGAGCCTGAAGGCTTGAGCACGACTGAGATTTACCCTAATGGTGTCTCCACCAGTCTGCCTTTCGATATCCAATTAGCAATGGTGCGCAGTCTGCCTGGCTTGGAAAATGCCCGTATCATGCGTCCCGGCTACGCGATTGAGTACGATTATTTCGATCCCCGATCTCTGTATCCTACTTTGGAAACCAAACAAATTCGTGGCTTGTTCTTTGCCGGCCAGATTAATGGCACGACGGGTTACGAAGAAGCAGCCGCACAGGGCTTGTTGGCTGGGGTGAATGCCGCCCGTTTGGCGCAAGGTAAAGAACAGTGGTACCCACGCCGTAACGAGGCTTACCTGGGTGTGTTGGTAGACGATTTGATTACCCGTGGGGTGACCGAGCCGTACCGCATGTTTACCTCTCGCGCGGAGTATCGTTTAAGCCTGCGGGAAGATAATGCCGACCAGCGACTGACGGAAATGGGTCGCGAATTGGGGCTGGTGGATGATGTCCGCTGGGATCAATTCAACCGTAAGCGCGATGCTGTCGCACGTGAAATTGAGCGCTTGAAGGGCACCTGGGTGAACCCTCGTAGCTTGCCCGCTGACCAGGCCAATGCACTGTTAGGCAAAAATATCGAACGGGAATACTCTTTCTTCGATTTGCTCAAGCGTCCCGAAGTGGACTATGCAAAGCTAATGGCTGTACTCAATGATCAAGGTGCCCCCGTAGCAGGCCCCGGTCTGGACGATCCGGTGTATGTTGAACAGGTTGAAATCCAAGTGAAGTATGCAGGCTATGTGGCGCGTCAACAGGACGAGGTGACTCGTCAGGCAGCGCTGGAAGAGCAGGGCATTCCGGAAGATTTGGATTACGACGATATCAAGGGATTGTCGATTGAAGTGCGGCAGCGTTTGAAGGCTGCAAAGCCTTTGACCATTGGCCAGGCCGGACGTGTTCAGGGTGTGACACCTGCGGCGGTGTCTTTATTGCTGGTTCACCTGAAGCGCAAGCAAAAAAACAAACAAACGGTATGAGCGACATTTTTTCAAAACGCCTGAATCAGGCCCTGCTGGATTTGGGTCTGGATCAGGATCCTGCCTTGGTGCGCAAGCTACTGGATTATATTAATCAGTTGCAGCGCTGGAACCGTACCTATAATCTGACTGCCCTGCGTGACCCAGATCAAATGCTGGTGCAACATATTTTTGATAGCCTGTCTATTGTGCGCCCGTTTCATAATTACCTGGCCGGCCACAATCAATCGGCTCAAGAATCGGTTCGGATTGTGGATGTAGGGTCAGGGGCTGGTTTGCCGGGTGTTGTTTTGGCAGCAGCATGTTCCACGTGGAACATTACTTGCATTGATGCTGTTGAGAAAAAAATGGCATTTGTTCAACAAATGGTGGGGGCTTTGGCCTTGCCTAATTTGTCGGCAATGCATGTGCGTGTAGAGCAGCAGGAACCCATGCAGGCAGATATTGTGGTTTCCCGAGCTTTTTCTTCGCTGCTTGATTTCGTGAATTTGGCAGGCAGGCATGTTCGACCAGGTGGGCGCATTGCAGCTATGAAGGGTAAAGAGCCTGACTTGGAAATAGCCGCATTGCAATCGGAAAGTAACTGGCAAGTCGAACGAATAGAATCATTAACCGTACCGGAGCTAGAGGCACAGCGTTGTCTAGTGTGGTTGGTGCAGCAAGGATAATCATGAGTAAAAACGACGAAAAATCTCCCCGTGCCTATGTGTTCTGTATTGCGAACCAAAAGGGTGGGGTAGGCAAGACAACCACCGCGATCAATTTGGCCGCTGCACTTGCGGTACTGAAGAAAAAAGTTTTGTTGATTGATCTGGATCCCCAGGGCAATGCCACTATGGGTAGCGGTATTGATAAGAACAACCTGTCTGGCAATTTGTACCAAGTACTGATTGGCGATGAAAGCATTGCTAATGTAAAGATACATTCAGAAACAGGTGGTTATGACGTCTTGCCTTCCAATAGGGAGTTGTCGGGCGCGGAAATCGACCTGATCCAGATGCAAGAGCGCGAGCAACAACTTAAACAGGCTCTGGCACAGGTGCTGGACGATTACGATTTTGTGCTGATCGACTGCCCACCTACCTTGTCGCTGTTAACGCTCAATGGCCTGGCTAGCGCGCATGGGGTCATCATCCCCATGCAGTGCGAGTACTTTGCTCTGGAAGGGCTCTCGGATCTGGTCAATACGGTTAAACGGGTCTATCGCAATATCAATCCGGATCTGCAGTTGATTGGTTTGCTGCGGGTGATGTTTGATGGTCGTGTCACCTTGCAGCAGCAAGTCTCCAATCAGATCGAGACCCATTTTGGCGATAAGGTATTCAAGACGGTGGTGCCACGTAATGTGCGTTTGGCTGAAGCGCCAAGTCACGGTATGCCAGGTATTGTCTATGACAAGAACTCCCGGGGTGCCAAGGCCTATATGGACTTTGGCAAAGAGCTGATCAAGCGCTTGAAGAAAGACTCCCGCAGCGATAAGGCATAAGGCACACAAGAATCAATAGGAATGTAAGCATGGCTACACGAAAACCAAAAGGTCTAGGTCGAGGCTTGGATGCCTTGCTCGGCGCAGACACAGGCGCTATCGCAACTATAGGGAAAAAGGGCGAAGCGGCGGTAAGCGATGGCCCGCCTTCCAACCTGCCCGTTAAGCTGCTGAAGGCAGGGGTATATCAGCCGCGCACTCGAATGGACGAGGGAGCCTTGAATGAGCTGGCCGAGTCCATTCGCGCCCAAGGTGTGATGCAGCCAATTTTGGTGCGTCCCTTGTCGGGTAAGGATAAAGGCAAGTACGAGATCATCGCTGGTGAGCGTCGTTTCCGCGCGTCGCAAATTGCAGGTCTGGAAGAAGTCCCCGTCCTGGTGCGCGAAGTTGGCGACGAAAATGCCGCCATCATGGCTTTGATTGAGAACATTCAGCGTGAAGATCTGAATCCGCTGGAAGAGGCACAAGGCGTCAAACGTCTGCTGGACGAGTTCGGGCTGACCCACGAGCAGGCTGCTCAGGCTATTGGCCGTTCGCGCTCGACCACCAGCAACCTGCTGCGTCTGATTAACCTGGCAGAGCCTGTGCAGATTATGCTGCTGGCCGGGGACATCGATATGGGGCACGCCCGTGCCTTGCTGGCTATGGACGCTGCTCGTCAGATCATGCTGGCCAACGAAGTGATTGCCCGCCGTCTGTCGGTACGAGAAACCGAGAAACTGGTTGCCCGTGCCCTGCATGAGGATGACGAACCTGCCAACAAACAGGCTCAGAACAAGGCCAGTCGCAATGGGGACGTACAGCGCTTTGAAAAAGTGTTGTCTGACCACTTGGGGACCAAAGTGACCTTGAAGGTGGGGGCCAAGGATAAAGGTCAGCTGCAGATCGCGTTTCATGGCTGGGAGCATCTGAACGCCTTGTTGGAAAAGCAGGGCTTGTCATCCCTGCTGGAGCAAACGAACGATTAAGCCAGGCCCGCATTAAGCTACAAACAATGCGATTGCCATTGAAAGAGCCGACCACAGGTCGGCTTTTTCGTTGTTATGAGCCGCGTTTTGTTAATGGTCCGCAGCTTCCTGTAAAAAAGAAGCGGCAAGAAGGAGATGGATTAGAAAAACTTCTGAAATGATGGATTTCCCCTTCCTAAAGCTGTTGGACAATCCAACCTTGTTTGCGGGACTGCTCATGGTTGCATGATTATTCAGATTGCTTGCTTGTGCTCCAGCCAGTAGAAAACAGCAAGATAAGGACCTTAAGGAGGAGAAGGAAAGAGTAGGGAAGATGCCTGAAAGCCGGATTAAAGGCGGAAAACCTGATGTCGTATCTTTTGCTTACAAAAATAAGCCCTGAAAACAAGAAAAAATCTATGTGTTTACCCGCATTTCGCCCTGTTTGTCAGGTTTTGAATGCGCTCAAAAACGGTATCCCCGGCGCCCCAAAACAGTGGCAAAACCAGTAAGGAAACCGGTCAAAATCAGTTTTTTTTTAGATTTTCATCGAATTATTCGGTTTTATTCGTAAAAGACTTGACGACTTCGCAAAACATGCCCATAATTCGATTTTCGCTTCGGGTGGGATGTCCGAGTGGTTAAAGGAGGCAGACTGTAAATCTGTTGGCCCTGCGCCTACGTTGGTTCGAATCCAACTCCCACCACCAGCACTTTTCTAAAGTCAGCCAGCAAGGCGGCTTTAGGAGAGGGTGAAGAAAAGTCTGCGGGTGTAGCTCAATGGTAGAGCAGAAGCCTTCCAAGCTTAAGACGAGGGTTCGATCCCCTTCACCCGCTCCAGGTTTAAAATCTTTGGCCATTCTGGGCTGAAGTTGAATGCCCATGTGGCTCAGTGGTAGAGCACTCCCTTGGTAAGGGAGAGGTCACGCGTTCGATCCGCGTCATGGGCACCACATCTCTCTTCTCTCTATCGTTCTATCCCTTCAGGAGTCTGCCATGGCTAAAGGCAAGTTTGAACGGACTAAACCGCACGTCAACGTCGGTACTATCGGTCACGTTGACCACGGTAAAACCACTCTGACCGCTGCAATCTGCACGGTTCTGTCCAAGGCATACGGCGGCGAAGCACGCGATTACTCGCAGATCGACAACGCCCCTGAAGAAAAAGCACGTGGTATCACCATCAGCACCTCGCACGTTGAGTACGAGACGCCTAACCGTCACTACGCACACGTTGACTGCCCCGGCCACGCTGACTACGTCAAGAACATGATTACGGGTGCTGCCCAGATGGACGGCGCGATCTTGGTTTGCTCGGCCGCTGACGGTCCAATGCCCCAGACTCGCGAGCACATTCTGCTGAGCCGTCAGGTTGGCGTTCCTTACATCATCGTGTTCCTGAACAAGGCCGACATGGTTGATGACGAAGAGCTGATCGAACTGGTTGAAATGGAAGTTCGCGAGCTGTTGTCCAAGTACGACTTCCCAGGCGACGACACCCCGATCATCAAGGGTTCGGCCAAACTGGCTCTGGAAGGCGACGAAGGCCCATTGGGCAGCCAAGCCGTTCTGGCTCTGGCCGATGCGCTGGACAACTACATTCCTACGCCAGAGCGTGCCGTTGACGGTACTTTCTTGATGCCTGTTGAAGACGTGTTCTCGATCTCCGGCCGTGGTACGGTTGTGACCGGTCGTATTGAGCGCGGCATCATCAAAGTCGGCGAAGAAATCGAAATCGTGGGTATCAAAGACACGGTCAAGACCATTTGTACCGGCGTTGAAATGTTCCGCAAACTGCTGGACCAAGGCGAAGCTGGCGATAACGTTGGTTTGCTGCTGCGCGGTACCAAGCGTGAAGACGTGGAACGTGGTCAGGTTCTGGCCAAGCCCGGTTCGATCAAGCCACACACGGACTTTGACGCCGAGGTGTACATTCTGTCCAAAGAAGAAGGTGGTCGTCACACGCCTTTCTTCAAGGGCTACCGTCCTCAGTTCTACTTCCGTACAACTGACGTGACCGGCACCATCGAGCTGCCAGAAGACAAAGAAATGGTTCTGCCAGGCGACAACATTTCGATGAAAGTGTCCCTGATCGCTCCTATCGCCATGGAAGAAGGTCTGCGCTTCGCTATTCGCGAAGGCGGCCGTACCGTTGGCGCTGGCGTGGTGGCAAAAATCATCAAGTAAAAAAAAGAGTAGTAATTTTAGGCGAAAGAGGTTAATATCCTCTTTTGCCTAAAAGCCAAACATAGCATTTAGCGCGCTATGGTTTGTCGCGGTATAGGGGTATAGCTCAATTGGCAGAGCGTCGGTCTCCAAAACCGAAGGTTGAGGGTTCGATTCCTTCTGCCCCTGCCACCACAGTCACTCGCCACCACCTCGCGTGGCGTCACTCGTCGGAATATGTCGAATACCAACGTAGAAACCGTTAACCGAGGTTCCGAGCGCATCAAGCTGGGCCTAGCGGTCCTAGTCGTCGCCGCCGGTATTGTTGGCTATTCCGTTCTGGATGGTCAAAATTCACTGGTTCGCGCTGGGGTATTTGTTGCCAGCTTAATCGTCGCCGTATTAATCGTCTGGTTTAGCGATACAGGCCGTCGCCTGGTCGCTTTTTCTCGTGATGCTTATACGGAAGTGCGTCGCGTTCACTGGCCATCCCGTAAAGAAGCAACACAAATGACAGGTATTGTCTTTGTGTTTGTTGCCGTTATGGCCATCTTGTTGTGGCTGATTGACAAAGGGCTCGGCTGGATCATTTATGGCCTGTTGCTGGGCTGGAAATAAAGGGCACACATGAGCAAACGCTGGTATGTGGTTCACGTTTATTCCGGCATGGAAAAAAGCGTGCACAAAGCTCTGGTGGAGCGCATTGAACGCGCTGAACTCCAAGAAGCGTTTGGTCGCATTCTGGTTCCATCGGAAGAAGTCGTTGAAGTAAAAAACGGCAAGAAATCAATTACAGAGCGACGTATTTACCCCGGTTACGTTTTGGTCGAGATGGCTTTGACTGACGAAACCTGGCATTTGGTAAAAAGTACGCCGCGCGTCACCGGCTTTTTGGGCGGTTCCGGTAACCGTCCCGCTCCCATCTCCGAGCGCGAAGTGGAAAAAATCCTGTCGCAAATGGAAGAGGGCGTTGAAAAGCCACGGCACAAAGTGTTGTTTGAAGTGGGTGAACTGGTGCGCGTCAAGGACGGCCCGTTCGCAGACTTCAACGGTAACGTCGAAGAAGTTAACTACGAGAAAAACAAGGTTCGTGTCACCGTTACTATTTTCGGCCGCGCTACCCCTGTTGAACTCGATTTCGATCAAGTCGAAAAGACCTGATTAATTACAACCCCCGGGAAGCCTGGCGCAGTCTGTGTCAGGCGTCATCACCCGCAAGGAGCTAAGCATGGCGAAGAAAATCGTCGGCTTTATCAAGCTGCAAGTCCCAGCTGGTAAGGCAAACCCATCCCCTCCAATCGGTCCAGCGCTGGGTCAGCGCGGTCTGAACATCATGGAATTCTGCAAGGCGTTCAACGCCCAGACACAGGGTCTGGAACCCGGTCTGCCAATTCCTGTGGTGATCACCGCTTTTGCTGACAAGAGCTTCACGTTCATCATGAAGACTCCTCCAGCAACCATCCTGATCAAAAAGGCTGCTGGTATCAAATCCGGTTCTGCACGTCCTAACGCGGACAAAGTCGGTACACTGACTCGCGCTCAGGCTGAAGAAATCGCCAAGACCAAACAACCCGACCTGACCGCCGCCGATCTGGACGCCGCTGTGCGTACCATCGCTGGTAGCGCTCGCAGCATGGGCATCAACGTTGAAGGGGTGGTGTAAGTCATGGCTAAAGTAAGCAAACGCGCAGCCGCTATTGCTGCCAAGATCGACCGCAACAAGTTCTACCCTGTGGCCGAAGCTTTGGCCCTGGTGAAAGACACTGCCACTGCCAAGTTCGACGAATCCATCGATATCGCCGTTCAGCTGGGCATCGATCCCCGTAAGTCCGACCAACTGGTCCGTGGCTCGGTGGTTCTGCCTGCTGGTACCGGTAAATCCGTGCGTGTTGCCGTTTTCGCTCAAGGCGAAAAAGCCGACGCCGCTCGCGAAGCAGGTGCTGACATCGTTGGTCTGGACGATCTGGCTGAGCAAATCAAAGCCGGTCAAATGGACTTTGACGTTGTGATCGCTTCGCCCGACACCATGCGTGTTGTCGGTACCCTGGGTCAGGTTCTGGGTCCTCGTGGCCTGATGCCAAACCCCAAGGTCGGTACTGTGACTCCTGACGTTGCTACGGCTGTTAAAAACGCCAAGGCTGGTCAAGTTCAATACCGTACCGATAAGGCCGGTATCATTCACAGCACCATTGGTCGCGCTTCGTTCGACGTTGAACAGCTGCAAACCAACCTGGTCGCCCTGGTTGACGCCTTGAACAAGGCTCGTCCAGCTGCTGCCAAGGGTGTTTACCTGCGCAAGGTTGCCGTGTCCTCCACCATGGGTGGCGGTGCACGTGTTGAAATTGCATCTCTGACTGTTTAATCAACAGTTAGAAAAAAGAACTTTGGGCTGCGATCCTGTTTACAGGATCACTGCTGTCAAAGACCGTTGGAGCAGTTGGGCTGACTAGTCACCTAAATGCTTAATCGGGGCAAAACGCTCCATCCAACGTAGACGGCGCCCGTGGAAGAATTCGTAATAGAACTCGTCCAGGTGCGCCGCATTCGGTTGATGTTGGGAAGCCTTCCCGACATCGTTTGAAGGAGTGTTCAACCGTGAGTCTCAATCGTGAAGAGAAAGCGGTAGTCATCGAAGAAGTCACTGCCGAACTGGCAAAGGCCCAATCGATCATTATCGCCGAGTACCGTGGTCTGGACGTCGCTTCTGCTACCGTATTGCGCAAAAAAGCGCGTGAGTCTGGCGTCTACCTGCGTGTTATGAAAAACACGCTGGTTCGTCGTTCGTTGGAAGGTACCTCGTTTGACGGTATCTCCAGCCAGCTCGTGGGTCCTCTGATGTACGCCATCAGTGAAGATCCCGTGGCTGCGGCGAAAGTCGTTGCAGATTTTGCCAAGACCAATGACAAATTGGTCATTATGGGCGGTGCGCTGCCCAATAGCGTTCTGAATGCTGATGGTGTTAAGGCTCTGGCCACAATGCCCTCGCGCGACGAACTGCTGGCGAAACTGCTGGGCACCATGCAAGCACCTATCGCTACTTTTGTGCGTACGCTTAACGAAGTTCCCACCAAGTTTGTTCGCGGCCTGGCGGCTGTGCGCGATCAGAAAGAAGCTGCGTAAGCAGTTTTCCTTCAGGAAACTTCGTCGTTGCGAACGACAACCAAACCTGGCATTTACCTAATATCTGGAGTTCTTAAAAATGGCTACTAAAGCTGAAATCCTTGACGCCATCGGCGCAATGTCCGTGCTCGAACTGTCCGAGCTGATCAAAGAAATGGAAGAAAAATTCGGTGTGTCGGCTGCTGCCGCCGCTGTTGCTGTTGCAGCTCCTGCTGCTGGTGGCGCTGCTGCTGCCGCTGAAGAGCAAACCGAATTCACCGTGTTCCTGGCTGACGTTGGCGCAAACAAAGTTAGCGTCATTAAAGTCGTGCGCGAAATCACCGGTCTGGGCCTGAAAGAAGCCAAAGATCTGGTTGACGGTGCTCCTAAGGCTGTTAAAGAAGGCCTGTCCAAAGCTGATGCTGAAGACGCTCAGAAGAAGCTGGAAGAAGCTGGCGCCAAGATCGAGCTCAAGTAAGAGTATCGATAGATGCCCGGGAATGCGTTTCAAGCCTTCCCGGGCTTTTGCGTTTCCAGAAAACCCACGATTTTTAATTAGTATTGTAGAAAGTCGGGTTTTTTAGAGTCGTAAACCAGGGCCGTGGTTGACGGTCCGTGTAACCCTTGAGTCGGAGTGCTCATGCCTTATTCGTACACCGAAAAAAAGCGCATACGCAAGAGCTTCGCCAAACGTGAAGACGTACAGCAGGTTCCTTACCTGTTGGCTACCCAGCTGCATTCTTTCAGAACCTTCTTGCAGAAGGACACGCTGCCTTCTCAGCGTAAGGTTGAAGGCTTGCAGGAAGCTTTCAGTTCCATATTTCCAATAGTAAGCCATAACCAAATGGCGCGGCTAGAGTTCGTGAGCTATACGCTCGGCGAGCCGGTGTTCGACGTCAAAGAGTGTCAACTTCGTGGTTTGACCTATGCCTCCCCCTTGCGGGCGAAGGTTCGTCTGGTCCTCATGGACCGCGAGGTGAGCAAGCCTACCGTCAAGGAAGTAAAAGAGCAAGAAGTCTACATGGGCGAAATGCCCCTGATGACCGATAACGGCTCTTTTGTGATTAACGGTACCGAACGAGTCATCGTTTCCCAGCTGCACCGTTCGCCCGGCGTGTTCTTTGAACACGACCGCGGTAAAACGCACAGCTCGGGCAAGTTGCTGTTCTCGGCGCGCGTGATTCCTTACCGTGGTTCCTGGCTGGACTTCGAGTTCGATCCTAAGGACATTCTGTTCTTCCGTATCGACCGTCGTCGCAAGATGCCTGTGACTATCTTGCTGAAGGCCATTGGCCTGACGCCAGAGCAGATCCTGGCCCACTTCTTCGAGTTCGACCACATCGAACTGCACCAGGAAGGTGGCAAGCTGCAATTCGTTCCAGAACACTGGAAGGGCGAGGTTGCCCGTTTCGACATTACCGACCGCGACGGTCGCGTACTGGTTGAAAAGGACAAGCGTATCAATGCCAAGCATTTGCGCGACCTGCAAGCAGCCAAGATCGAATACATCTCCATCCCGGAAGATTTCCTTCTGGGTCGTGTGCTGGCCAAGAACATCATCAACGCCGAAACCGGCGAAGTGATTGCCAACGCCAACGACGAAATCACCGAATCCATTCTGGCCGAAATGCGCGCAGCCAATGTGCGTGATTTCGAGACCCTGTACATCAATGAACTGGACCAGGGCGGCTTTATCTCCCTGACCCTGCGCACCGATGAAACAGCGGATTCCAATGCTGCCCGTATCGCGATCTATCGCATGATGCGTCCCGGCGAGCCACCAACCGAAGAAGCGGTTGAGGCCCTGTTCAACCGTCTGTTCTACAGCGAAGAGTCCTACGACTTGTCGCGCGTAGGTCGCATGAAGGTCAACAGCCGTCTGGGCCGTGGTGACAGCATCGAAGGTCCCATGACCCTGACCGACGAAGACATTCTGGACACCATTCAGGTGCTGGTGAGTCTGCGTAACGGCCGCGGTCAGATCGACGATATCGATCACCTGGGTAACCGTCGTGTTCGTTGCGTAGGCGAATTGGCCGAAAACCAATTCCGCGCCGGTCTGGTGCGTGTGGAACGTGCTGTCAAGGAACGTCTGGGCCAGGCCGAGACCGAAAACCTGATGCCGCACGATCTGATCAACTCCAAGCCCATCTCTGCGGCTGTTAAAGAGTTCTTCGGTTCCAGCCAGCTGTCGCAGTTTATGGACCAAACCAACCCGCTGTCCGAAATCACGCACAAGCGTCGTGTTTCGGCACTGGGCCCTGGTGGTCTGACGCGTGAACGTGCAGGCTTTGAGGTGCGCGACGTGCACCCAACCCACTACGGTCGCGTGTGCCCGATTGAAACGCCTGAAGGTCCAAACATTGGTCTGATCAACTCCATGGCGCTGTACGCTCGTCTGAACGAGTACGGTTTCCTGGAAACGCCTTACCGCAAGATTGTTGACGGCAAGGTCAGTGAACAGATCGATTACCTGTCGGCTATTGAAGAAAGCAATTACGTCATCGCTCAGGCTAACGCCGAATTGACCGAAGACGGTGCCTTTGCGAACGATCTGGTTGCTTGCCGTGAAGCGGGCGAAACCATGATGACTGCGCCCGAGAACATCCATTACATGGACGTGGCTCCTTCGCAGATCGTGTCTGTGGCTGCTTCGCTGATTCCGTTCCTGGAACACGATGACGCCAACCGAGCACTGATGGGCGCCAACATGCAGCGCCAGGCGGTTCCTTGCCTGCGCCCTGAGAAGCCTTTGGTCGGTACCGGTATTGAACGTACTGTTGCTGTTGACTCGGGTACGACCGTACAAGCCCGTCGTGGCGGTGTGGTGGTAGACGTTGACGCACAGCGCGTGGTTATTCGCGTGCACGATGACGAGAACGTGGCTGGCGAGGTCGGTGTAGATATCTACAACATGACCAAGTACACCCGTTCCAACCAGAACACCAATATCAACCAGCGTCCTATCGTCAAACGTGGCGATATCGTGGCTCGTGGTGACGTGCTGGCTGACGGTGCATCGACTGACCTGGGCGAATTGGCTCTGGGTCAGAACATGCTGATCGCCTTTATGCCTTGGAACGGCTACAACTTCGAGGACTCGATTCTGATCTCCGAGAAGGTTGTGGCGGACGATCGCTACACGTCGGTTCATATCGAAGAGCTGACGGTGGTTGCCCGTGACACGAAGCTGGGACCTGAGGATATCACCCGCGATATCAGCAACCTGTCCGAAATTCAGCTGAACCGTCTGGACGATTCCGGCATTGTGTACATCGGCGCCGAAGTGCGTGCCGACGACGTGCTGGTCGGTAAAGTGACACCCAAGGGTGAAACTCAGCTGACACCGGAAGAAAAACTGCTGCGCGCCATTTTTGGTGAGAAAGCCTCTGACGTTAAAGACACCTCCCTGCGCGTGCCTTCGGGCATGGTCGGTACGGTGATCGACGTTCAAGTCTTTACCCGTGAAGGTATCGAGCGTGACAAGCGCGCCCAGTCCATCATTGATGATGAACTGCGTCGCTACCGCCAGGACCTGAACGATCAGTTGCAAATCGTTGAAGACGACGCCTTTGACCGTGCCTTGAAGTTCCTGGTCGGCAAAACCGTCAACGGTGGTCCACGCAAGCTGCCCAAGGGCACCGAGCTGACCGCTGACTACCTGAACGATCTGGATCGCTGGCAGTGGTTCGACATTCGTCTGGCTGATGAGCAACACGCACTGGTGCTGGAGCACACCAAGGAATCCTTGGAGCAAAAGCGTCACCAGTTCGATCTGGCTTTTGAAGAAAAGCGCAAGAAGCTCACCCAAGGCGACGAGCTGCCTCCTGGCGTGCTGAAGATGGTCAAGGTTTACCTGGCTGTTAAGCGTCGTCTGCAGCCTGGTGACAAGATGGCTGGTCGTCACGGTAACAAGGGTGTGGTTTCCCGCATCGTTCCCGTGGAAGACATGCCGCACATGGCTGACGGTACCCCTGTGGACATCGTTCTGAACCCGCTGGGCGTGCCTTCGCGGATGAACGTGGGTCAGGTTCTGGAAGTTCACCTGGGTTGGGCTGCCAAGGGTATTGGCCACCGCATCAACGACATGATGCAAGAGGAAAAGAACGTGCAGGTTTCCGAACTGCGCGCGTTCCTGGACAAGGTTTACAACACGACCGGCAAGAAAACTCGTATCAACGAGTTGACTGACGACGAAGTGATGAACCTGGCCACCAACTTGCAAAAAGGTCTGCCATTGGCTACCCCCGTGTTCGATGGGGCAACCGAGCAGGAAATTGACAAGATGCTGCGTCTGGCCTATCCGGACGATATCGCTGAGAACTTGCAACTGGCACCGCATCGCACCCAGGTTCGCCTGTTTGACGGTCGTACCGGCGAAGCCTTTGAGCGTATGGTCACTGTAGGCTACATGCACTACCTGAAGCTGCATCACTTGGTCGATGACAAGATGCACGCTCGTTCCACCGGCCCATACTCGCTGGTTACTCAGCAGCCGCTGGGTGGTAAGGCACAGTTCGGTGGTCAGCGTTTCGGGGAGATGGAAGTCTGGGCGCTGGAAGCGTATGGCGCCGCCTATACCCTGCAGGAAATGCTCACGGTTAAATCCGACGACATCGCCGGCCGTACCAAGGTCTACGAGAACATTGTCAAGGGTGACCACGTGATCGACGCCGGTATGCCGGAGTCCTTTAACGTTCTGGTCAAGGAAATCCGTTCCTTGTCCCTGGACATGGATTTGGAGCGTAAATAATGAAAGCGCTACTCGATCTCTTTAAACAAGTCACTCAGGACGAGCAGTTCGATGCCATCAAGATCGGCATCGCCTCGCCCGAGAAAATCCGGTCCTGGTCTTTCGGTGAAGTCCGCAAGCCAGAGACCATCAACTATCGTACGTTCAAACCCGAACGCGATGGTCTGTTTTGCGCCAAGATTTTTGGTCCCATCAAGGACTACGAATGCTTGTGTGGCAAATACAAGCGCCTGAAACATCGTGGCGTCATCTGCGAGAAGTGTGGTGTTGAAGTCACCGTCTCCAAGGTGCGTCGCGAGCGCATGGGTCACATTGAACTGGCCTGCCCGGTTGCTCACATCTGGTTCCTGAAGAGCCTGCCATCCCGTCTGGGCATGGTGCTGGACATGACCCTGCGTGACATCGAGCGCGTACTGTACTTTGAAGCCTGGTGCGTGATCGAACCTGGTATGACCCCGCTCAAGCGCGGTCAGATCATGTCCGATGACGATTTCCTGGCCAAGACCGAAGAATACGGTGATGACTTCCACGCCCTGATGGGCGCGGAAGCGGTGCGCGAATTGCTGCGTACGATCGACATCGATCGCGAAGTCGAGCGCCTGCGCGCCGAACTGAAAGCCACTGGCTCGGATGCCAAGATCAAGAAGATCTCCAAGCGTCTGAAAGTACTGGAAGGCTTCCAGAAATCCGGCATCAAGGCAGACTGGATGATCATGGAAGTGCTGCCCGTGCTGCCACCGGACTTGCGTCCGCTGGTGCCACTGGACGGCGGCCGCTTTGCGACTTCCGACCTGAACGATCTGTACCGCCGCGTGATCAACCGTAATAACCGTTTGAAGCGTCTGCTGGAACTGAAGGCTCCGGACATCATCTTGCGCAACGAAAAACGTATGCTGCAAGAGTCCGTGGACTCCTTGCTGGATAACGGTCGTCGCGGTAAAGCCATGACCGGCGCCAACAAGCGTCAACTGAAGTCCTTGGCCGACATGATCAAGGGCAAGAGCGGTCGTTTCCGTCAGAACCTGCTGGGCAAGCGCGTGGACTACTCTGGTCGTTCCGTGATTGTGGTGGGTCCTCAGTTGAAGCTGCACCAGTGTGGTCTGCCCAAGCTGATGGCGCTGGAACTGTTCAAGCCCTTCATCTTCAACCGTCTGGAATTGATGGGTCTGGCTACGACCATCAAGGCGGCCAAGAAGTTGGTGGAAAGCCAGGAACCGGTGGTGTGGGACATCCTCGAAGAGGTGATCCGCGAGCATCCGGTCATGCTGAACCGTGCACCGACGCTGCACCGTTTGGGTATTCAGGCTTTTGAACCGGTCCTGATCGAAGGTAAAGCGATTCAGCTGCACCCCTTGGTGTGTGCCGCCTTTAACGCTGACTTTGACGGTGACCAGATGGCCGTTCACGTGCCGCTGTCGCTGGAAGCCCAGCTGGAAGCGCGCACCCTGATGCTGGCCTCGAACAACGTGCTGTTCCCCGCCAACGGCGAACCATCCATCGTTCCTTCCCAGGATATCGTGTTGGGTCTGTACTATGCGACCCGCGAACTGGTAAATGGCAAGGGCGAAGGTCTGTTCATGGCCGATGTGGCCGAAGTCCAGCGCGCCTACGACAACAAGGAAGTCGAGCTGCAAACTCGTCTGACCGTCCGTATCGAAGAATTCGAGAAGGGCGAAGACGGTGAGTGGGTCAAGACCATCAAGCGTTACGAAACGACGGCTGGCCGTGCCTTGTTGTCCGAAATTCTGCCCAAGGGCATGCCTTTCACCGCACTGAACCGTGCGTTGAAAAAGAAAGAAATTTCGCGTCTGATCAACCAGTCCTTCCGTCGCTGTGGCCTGCGTGCCACCGTGATTTTTGCGGACAAATTGATGCAGTCCGGTTTCCGTCTGGCAACACGTGGTGGTATTTCCATCGCCATGAACGACATGGTTGTGCCTGCCGTCAAGGAAAGCATCCTGGCCCAGGCAAGCAATGAAGTTAAAGAAATCGACAAGCAGTACTCCTCCGGTCTGGTGACGGCTCAGGAACGCTACAACAACGTGGTGGACATCTGGGGCAAAGCCGGTGACCGCGTGGGTAAGGCCATGATGGAGCAACTGGCTTCCGAGCCAGTGACCAACCGTTTTGGTGAAGAAGTACGCCAAGAGTCCTTCAACTCCATCTACATGATGGCGGACTCCGGTGCTCGTGGTTCGGCTGCACAGATTCGTCAGCTGGCTGGTATGCGTGGTCTGATGGCCAAGCCAGATGGCTCCATTATTGAAACGCCTATTACCGCGAACTTCCGTGAAGGTCTGAACGTACTGCAGTACTTTATTTCGACTCACGGTGCTCGTAAGGGTCTGGCTGATACGGCCTTGAAGACGGCTAACTCCGGTTACCTGACTCGTCGTCTGGTCGACGTGACTCAAGATCTGGTCATTACCGAAGACGATTGCGGTACCAAGGGCGGCTACACCATGAAAGCCATCCTGGATGGTGGTGAGGTTATCGAGCCCCTGCGCGATCTGATTCTGGGTCGTGTGGCCTCGACCGACATCGTCAACCCTGACAACCAGGAACTGGTTATCCCCGCCGGCACCTTGCTGAACGAGGATCTGGTCGAGTTGATCGACAACCTGGGCATTGATGAAGTCAAGATCCGTACTCCGCTGACTTGCGAAACCCGTCATGGCTTGTGCGCAAGCTGCTACGGTCGTGATCTGGGCCGCGGTACGCTGGTCAATCGTGGTGAAGCTATCGGTGTTATCGCGGCTCAGTCCATCGGTGAACCGGGTACCCAGTTGACCATGCGTACGTTCCACATTGGTGGTGCCGCTTCGCGTGCTGCACTGGCAAGTTCGGTTGAAACCAAGACGGCAGGTACGGTCGGTTTTGAAATCGGTCTGCGTTATGTGACCAACGCCAAGGGCGAACGTGTTGCGATCTCCCGTTCCGGCGAAATTGTCATTTTTGACGACAATCGTCGCGAGCGCGAACGTCACAAAGTGCCTTACGGTGCCACCATTACGGTCGGTGATGGTGATGCGATCAAGGCTGGCCAGCGTCTGGCAAGCTGGGATCCGCTGACCCGTCCTATCGTGTCCGAGTACACCGGTACGGTTCGCTTCGAGAATATCGAAGAGGGCGTAACCGTGGCTCGTCAGGTGGACGAAGTGACCGGCCTGTCGACTCTGGTTGTGATCACACCCAAGACACGTGGTGGCAAGATCACCATGCGTCCTCAGATCAAGCTGCTGAACGAACAGGGTCAGGAGATCAAGATCGCGGGTACCGATCACATGGTCAATATCTCCTTCCCAGTGGGCGCCCTGATTACCGTTCGTGACGGTCAGCAAGTGTCCGTGGGTGAGATTCTGGCGCGTATTCCTCAGGAATCGCAAAAGACTCGGGATATTACTGGTGGTCTGCCACGTGTGGCCGAACTGTTCGAAGCTCGTTCGCCCAAGGATGCCGGTCTGTTGGCCGAAGTCACGGGTACGGTTTCCTTCGGTAAAGACACCAAGGGCAAACAGCGTCTGGTCATTACTGACCTGGACGGCGTCAGCCACGAATTCCTGATTCCGAAGGAAAAACAGGTTCTGGCTCACGACGGTCAAGTGGTGAACAAGGGCGAGATGATTGTGGACGGCCCGGCCGATCCGCACGACATCCTGCGCTTGAAGGGTATCGAGAAACTGGCCAACTACATTGTTAACGAAGTGCAGGACGTTTACCGTCTGCAAGGTGTGAAGATCAACGACAAGCACATTGAAGTGATTGTTCGTCAGATGCTGCGCCGCGTGAACATTGTGGATGCCGGTGATACCAGCTTCATCACGGGTGAACAGGTTGAACGCTCCGAACTGCTGAACGAGAACGATCGCGTCCTGGCTGAAAACGGTATTCCTGCTACGTACGAAAACGTGCTGCTGGGTATTACCAAGGCCTCGCTGTCGACCGACTCCTTCATCTCGGCGGCTTCCTTCCAGGAAACCACCCGCGTGTTGACCGAAGCGGCCATCATGGGCAAAACCGACGATCTGCGTGGTCTGAAAGAAAACGTGATCGTGGGCCGTCTGATTCCTGCTGGTACCGGTATGGCTTTCCATGCTGCCCGCAAGGAAAAAGAAGCCTTTGAAGTGGCAGAGCGCAAAGCAGCCCGTGAACTGGAAAACCCGTTCGCAGCGGCTCCTGAGCCTTCGGAAGACCCCGTCTTTGTGTCGGGTGCCTCTGAGTCCGAGCAGGCGCAACCTGAAGCCCCAGAGGGCGATCAGGAATAAGCTAAATCGTGTGGTTCCCCATCCTGTTTATTCAGGGTGGGCCGATACCTTCAGGTATTCGGATAAAACCAGATGATCCAGGCGACAAAAAACCCCACATGGCTATGCCACGTGGGGTTTTTTTATGGCCGTCTGGCGGCTACAAGCGGATGCGTTTAGCTACCCAGCTTGATTTCGCCAGTCATGATGCTCCAGTGACCTGGGAAGGAGCAAAAGAAGGCGTAGTCTTCGCCGGCTTTCAGCTTGGATACATCAAAGGTCACGGAGGTGCTTTCGCCACCACCGATCACGTCAGTGTGGGCGATAACGCGCTCGTCACCGGCTTTAACGTAGTTGTTGTCCAGACCGGCTTTCATGCCATCGGTAGCAACTGCGCTTTCATCGGATTTTTTCGAGATCACGACGTTGTGGCCCATGGCTGCTTTGGGCAACTTGCCGGTGTGTTTCAGATTAATCGTGAATTCCTTGCATGTCTTGTCAACAACGATGCTCTTGGTGTTGAACTGCATGGAGTCATTGCCTTCGATGGTAACGTCGCAAGCAGCAAAAGCAGGCACGCTGGCCAATCCAAGAACGGCTGTGAAAGCAAGTTTGGCAAACATTCTAATAACTCCTTGAAAACTGACAAAAAAAGGAACGGGACACGGGGGTGTTGTTCCGGTCTTACAGCATAGACTGTAGCGCACTAAAGGTGCTTAACAAAACATAGACCCGGACTATTTTAACGGCTTATAGCGCCCCGTCCGAACCCGCGAATGATTTGTTTTCTCATCGTTTGATGTGGCTCTAACAGCCTCACTCTATCGCCTTCGGGCAGCTTGACGACAGCGCAGACTAGGTATCGCTTTTCGGCATATTCAGCCCCCATTCAGATGCTGGAGAACGTTCAACAGTGCGGCCACCGCAAGCAGACACAGCAGTAGTCCACAAAGCTGTTCGATACGGGGCAAATACTTTTTTATGCCTTGCTGCCAGCGAGGATGCCCGATCAGAACAGTAATGAACAAATCCCAGAGCAAAACAATAAAAAACATCCATAGGCCCAGCAGTATCTGTAGACCTGTACTGGCGCGACTGCTGGCCAGTACCGAGGCCAGGCTGGCGTAAAACAGCGCGTTCTTGGGATTGAGCAGCCCGGAGAGCAGTCCCAGCAGGGCATGGTGCCACCAGCCGCCTGCACAAGCGCCAGATGCACTGATCTGTTGCTGGTTGTTGTGACGGGCCGTCTGCAGGAATTTCATGCCTAAATACAGCAGATATAGCCCCCCGGCACCCTGAAGCAATAGAAAGAGGGGGCTGCTGCTACTCATCCGGGCAAAGCCTGTTAGCGCCAAGCTGATGTAAATGCCATTGGCCAAGGCCACACCAGCGCAAACGCCACTTGCCACCCGCCGGCCATGGGCCAAGGTGCTGCGCGCAATCAGGAAGAAGTCTGGGCCGGGGGAGAGCAAGGCCAAGAAATGGGTGCCGGCAATCAGCAAGAACAAAGACACAGCAGTAGCTCCTGGACAAAACGGCAGTGTGACCAGAAGGTTGGGAGTCGTATTGAATAAAAGTGCGCACGCAAACGGTCAGGGCGCCGGGCGTGTTCTAGCCTCGGTATTGACCTGGGGTAACGCCGGTGTAGTGCTTGAATACGCGTTGAAAGTGGCTTTGATCCGAAAAACCGAGGCGATAGGCAATATCAGCCAGCTCCTCACCTTGTTTCAAGGCGTCCCGAGCCAGATTGACGCGTTGGTTCAGTTGCCAGCGTTGCGGAGTCAGGCCGGTATGGCGACGAAAGGCGCGGATCAGTTGGTAGCGGCTGAAGCCTGTTTCCTGAGCCAGCTCGTGCAGGGGAATAGTGCTTAGTTGACCGTCAATCCAGCGATCCAGGTTTTTTTGCAAAACAGGGCTAGGTGGTGGAGCCGGTGCCAAGAGCTGGCCGTGAGCTGGCCAATAGTGGAGCAAAAATTCGATCAGCGCTGCTTCTTTGTTTAGTACGGGAGCGGCTGAAAACAAAAGGGCGTTCAACTCACAGTAGGCCGCATAAAGCAGCGGTTCGTGGCTAACACGAATAGGTTCCTGGGCCTTGAGACTGAGTCCCGTACTTTCTTGCCAAAGCTGCTCCAGCCATATCGCGTCCAGATGCAGCATTTGATAGCTCCAGGATTGATCCGGCAGGGGATTGCACGCGTGGCTGCGGTGCGCGGGTACAAGAACAAGAGAGCCTGGCGTAAGCTCAATGGGGCCATCGGGTGCGCCTGTAAAGATGCTGCTGCCGCTGTCAACAGCACCAATCGAGTAGGTGGGGTGGCTGTGCTCCAGGTAGCATGTACGGCTGTCACAGGCGCGTCGGCTTTCTACATAGGGCAGGGCCTTGTTGCGCCAGAATTCAGTCTTCATCGCAGACATCAATCGTGGCCAGGGAGACGATAAAGGTACAGCCCTGCTCGTTGGTGCTGTCCAGCACAATATCCCCACCGTGTTTGTTGATGACGGTTTTTACAAAGGCCAAACCCAGCCCACTGCCCGAAGGCGCGCCAGCGGCGTTCTCATGGGCGCGGTGATAGGGCTCGAAAATAGTGGCCTGATTTTCTGCCGGAATACCCCAGCCCTGGTCCTTGACCAACACCTGCACTGTTTTTTTATCCAGAACCAGGTCTATATCAATCTGATTGCCGTCCGGCCCATACTTGATGGCATTTTGAATCAAGTTGGTAAAGGCACGGCGCAGCATGGGGGCGTTACCGTTCACCCAGACCAGCTCTGAGTCATTCAGATTCAGGCTGATGGAGCGTTTGCTGGCACTGGCCCAGGCATCGTCCACACAGTCTGCCAGCAGATCGGACAGGGCCAGGGGACTGAGTACCATCTCCATCGCCTCAGCCCGTGCCAGACTGATGAAGTTATCCACCAGTTCCAGTGTTTGCTCGGCATAGCCTTCCATCTTGTGCAGGAACTGATCGGGCGCCAGCTTGCTGTCATCCTGGCGTTGCAAGCTGGTCAGCGCCAGGATGGAGTTCTGGGGAGCCCGCATATCATGCGAAATAAAGCGCAAGGTCTCTTCACGCTTGGTTTGAGCCTGGCGCAGCAGATCGATGGATGTGTGTAGCTGGGTCAGGCGATGGGGCAGGTTACGTGCATTTAAGCCAGACAAGCGTTCGTTCAATGCGGTTCTGACATCGGGGTATTCCAGCTGCAGCTTGTTCAGTTCCTCAGTGACTTGATTCAAGGCGGCTTCCTGACTGCGCCAATGCCAAAGTGGATAGGCCAGCAGTATGGTTATCAGACTGGCCAGCGGCGGAATCCACAGATTGAAGCCATGCATGGCGATCCAGTTCACCAGCAGAATCGCAATGACCAGCCCAATCAAGCTTAGCAAGGTCGCACGTGGAGACAGGTAGATCAGAACCTGACAAGCCAGCAGTACCGGCAGGCAGCTTGCCAAGGCAATCAACCAGGCTGGTGGCGTGCGTATCCATTCATTACTGCGTACTGCTTGCAGGGTATTGGCCAGAATTTCGACGCCAGACATGCTGCTCATACCGGCTTTGGACAATGGGGTAGGGAAGGTATCGCCCAGTCCACTGCCCCAGGAGCCGACCAGCACATATTTGTCCTTGAAGAAGGAGGGCGGAATATCGCCGTTAAGGACATTGAAGTAAGGCACGATCTGGAAATGACCGCTGCGACCCAAAAAGGGAATGTGAGGAGTGTCCGTCTTGCTGGCGCTCAGGGCTTGCAAGGCCAAATCCGTGTCGTCACCGGCCAGCAACATCGCAATCGTAAAGTGTGGCAGAACTCGGTCCGAGGGGGTAATTCGTTGCAAGGCGACACGACGTACGACGCCATCCGGATCAGGTTCGATATTGATATAGCCCGATGCCTTGGCCGCCTTGCTGAGCAGGGGAATGGCGGTATGCACAGCATCACGCTGAACGTCGTAGATAAGCGGCAGGACAACGCGCCCATGATGGCGAATGGCCTCGGATAGGGCAAGGTCATCATCTGGGTAGGCGGGATTGGGTTCCTGAAAGACCAGGTCTATGCCCACCGCGCGTGCTTGCTCAAGGCGGCCCAGCAGTTGCGCATGGCTGATACGTCGCCAGGGCCAAAAACCTAGATTGGCAATGCTGTAGTCGTCAATGGCGACGATGACAATGTCCGGGGGGGCGGCCTGTGGAATTGCTGCCGCCATGGTGAAGTCGTAAATCAGGTTGTTCAGCTTGCCCAGCGCGAAGTCATCACGCAGGGAGCTGAACAACAAGGTCAGCAGCACCAGCAAGCCCGAAACCAGATGCCATTCCTTCCGAATTCGGTCAGACAGTAGCTTACTGTTTCTGGGGGCCGGGCTGTTCATGGCGTACGCCGTTCAGGCTTTAGAACTGAGACAGCAAGATGGGGTCGCCAAAATTGTTGGCTACGGCCTGGCCGTCCGAGCTGGTCAGGCTGGCAGCGCCTTCAAAGCTTTCGATCGTGTCCGGACCCATCAGGCCGTGGCGGTCAATGGCACGTACGGTGACGTAGTAGGTGCCGGGACGCGAAGCACTGAATTGGATATCGGTCTCGGTCGTGATGGCCCGCGACAACAGCTTGGCACCTTGGGGGTCGGTGGAGGTCTGAACCAGATAGGCTTGGGCACCGGGCACAGCCTGAATCGTGCTGCTCCATTGGCCGCCGCGACGCTCGGGCGTGGAGATCTGCGGAGCAGGCAACAAAGACGCCAGTGCCAGGATATTGCCGTCTGTTCCCACAGCGGCACCTTGGTTCTGTTTCAGGGCGGTGGGGGTGCTGCGTTGCTGCGTTCCTAACTCTGCGCGGCCGTCCAGCACTTCGCTGTGTGCCATGCCTTGCTGTGTACGCACACGCAACTCTGTACCCCTTACGCCGGTAATGCTGACGGGAGTGCGAACCTCAAAGCGACCTACGCCGGTCTTTTCCGGGGATACGCGCGATTCCACATCGCCATCATCCAGGGCGATGATCGAGTCGGTCAGACCTGTACCCTCAAAGGCACGCATTCGGGTCACGCTCAAGGAGGCCTGGGCGGGCACACTCAGTTGGCTGCCGTCCTGTAGCTCCAGCGTCAAGTAACCATTACTGCCTGTGCGGATCAGATCCCCCTCTTGCAAATGAGTGGTTCCTGCGCCCAGTGTTTGACCGTTAACCAGAATCTGGCCGGCTTGGTGCGTAATCCGGGCGGGGGCGGCCACTTCCGGAATCATGCGAAACGGGATGTGCAGCTCTTTGCCAATGGGCAGACGATAAGGGTCATCCACCGCATTCAAACGCTGGATTTCGGACCAGTTCCGGCTTTGGCGTGTGTATGTCTGGGAAATATCAAGCAAAGTGTCACCGGACATCACTTTGTAGACAAAGTTCTCGCCACGTGCTCCGGAAGGTTGGGCTGACACGACGCCGCCCCAAAGCAGGCCGCAAACAAGAGGAGCGGCGATACGCAAAGTAATCATAGGAAGTGAGCTAGCAAGGGTCGGTCAAAAGTTCAAGGCGATAGCCAAGGGCGTAGGACGCTGTCAGGCGTACCCCGTTTTCGGGGCGCAGTTGAAGTTTACGTCGTATGTTGGACAGATGAGTATCCAGCGTACGGGACGTGGCCGGAATTTCCCGGTTCCACACTGCGGAGCTTAAAACATCGCGTGAGAACAGGCGGCCGGGGTTACGAAACAGCAAAAGGGCTAGTTCAAACTCTTTGGGCGCCAGAGTGACGGTTTCACCATCGAGCACAATATGACCTTGTTCAGGAAAAATATCATAGCCGGCAAACGAGAAGCGGCTGTCCTGAATGGCTGAAGTGTTCAAATCCATACGCCGGACAGCGGCATTGACGCGCGCAACCAGCTCTCCCTTGCGTACGGGCTTACTAATATAGTCGTCGGCTCCGGCCTGCAAACCCGTGACCAGATCCTCTTCCTGGGTACGGCTGGTCAAGAATAGAACCGGCAGAGCATGACCTAGTGTGGTGCGAACCCAACGCAACACATCCAGGCCGCTGACATCGGGCAGTTCCCAATCCAGTAGCAATAAGCCGAAATCATGTGGCTTGGCCAGAGCAGCCAGCAGGTCTTTTCCTTGATGAAAGGAGCGACACTCATAGCCAGCCTCGGTCAAGATCCGGGCAATCAGTTCAGCCTGGACGAGGTCGTCTTCCAGGGAAGCGATGATCATGGGCATTGTCCTTGTCGCAGAAGTGCAATAGCCCTGCAGTATAACGATATGTAGATAGCGAGTGACCAAGTGCTTCCATGCGTGTGCCGTGACAACGGGAAACCGCCGGATTGGTGTCCAAATCGTTGACCTATAAGGGTTTACTGTGGTAAATTTTAGAGCTTACTTTAAGGATCCTTTGCCGGTACACCTTGCAGTAATTTGATGGCAGCCCTGAATTTAGGGGCTGCGGGCACTTTTTGAGTGCTTGAAATCAAGCCCAAGCCATGTGCAAGACCGCTCTTTTTCGTGTTTTATGGGGAGTGGTATTGCGCAATGCCGCTTCCGGTACAGGGTTTCAAAACCCGCCAACTGGACGGCGTTTTTCAAAACACATACGTCAACCAGTACGTAAAGTACGTTATAGGATACGTAAAGGTCATGCCAACCATTAGCCAGCTCGTGCGTAAACCGCGCGAAGTCAGCCGCGTTAGCAGCAAGAGCCCTGCGCTCGAGAACTGCCCACAGCGCCGCGGTGTTTGCACCCGTGTATACACCACGACCCCCAAGAAGCCTAACTCCGCTCTGCGTAAAGTCGCCAAAGTGCGTCTGACCAACGGCTTCGAAGTTATTTCTTACATCGGTGGTGAAGGCCACAACCTGCAAGAGCACTCGGTCGTTCTCGTCCGTGGTGGTCGTGTCAAAGACTTGCCAGGTGTGCGTTACCACATCGTTCGCGGTGCTCTTGACCTGCAAGGCGTCAAGGACCGTAAACAGTCCCGCTCCAAGTACGGCGCCAAGCGTCCCAAGTAATCCATGTATCCACCGATCAGTTCACTGATCTGGATCCGTGCAACCGTGGCCTTTGCGCCATGGTAGGTAAGTGGTCATTTGTCATGAATGGCCGAGACCGCGAAAAGCGGTTCAACTGAATAGTCACAAGGAAATTAAAATGCCTCGCCGTCGCGAAGTACCCAAACGTGAAATCCTACCTGACCCAAAATTTGGCAGCGTTGAGCTGGCCAAATTCATGAACGTGGTCATGCTGTCCGGCAAGAAAGCTGTTGCCGAACGTATTGTTTATGGCGCGCTGGACCAAATTGCGCAGAAAACCGGCAAAGATCCGCTCGAAGTGTTTAATGCTGCCATCAATAATGTAAAACCTGTTGTTGAAGTTAAGAGCCGCCGTGTTGGTGGTGCTAACTACCAGGTACCTGTCGAAGTACGCCCTGTCCGTCGTCTGGCTCTGGCCATGCGCTGGGTGCGTGAATCCGCCAAGAAGCGCGGTGAAAAATCGATGGACTTGCGCCTGGCCGGCGAATTGTCCGATGCGGCTGAAGGCCGTGGCGGTGCAATGAAAAAGCGTGAAGACACGCACAAGATGGCCGATGCTAACAAAGCATTCAGCCATTTCCGTTGGTAATCTGAGGACATATAACCATGGCCCGCAAAACCCCCATTCAGCGCTACCGCAATATCGGTATCTCGGCTCACATCGACGCCGGGAAAACGACCACTACCGAGCGCATCCTGTTCTACACCGGTGTGAACCACAAGCTGGGCGAAACCCACGAAGGTTCGGCCACCATGGACTGGATGGAGCAAGAGCAAGAGCGCGGGATCACCATTACCTCGGCTGCTACCACTGCTTTCTGGCGTGGTATGGCGGGCAATTACCCAGAACACCGTATCAACATCATTGATACCCCCGGTCACGTTGACTTCACCATTGAAGTTGAGCGTTCCATGCGCGTGCTGGACGGCGCTTGCATGGTGTACTGCGCGGTGGGTGGTGTTCAGCCTCAGTCGGAAACCGTATGGCGTCAAGCCAACAAATACGGCGTGCCTCGTCTGGCTTTCATCAACAAGATGGACCGTACTGGCGCTAACTTCTTCAAGGTTTACGACCAGCTCAAGCTGCGTCTGAAAGCTCACCCCGTGCCTGTCGTTATCCCGATCGGTGCTGAAGACGGCTTCCAGGGCGTGGTTGACCTGATCAAGATGAAAGCAATCATCTGGGATCAAGCCAGCAACGGTGTGAAGTTTGACTACACCGACATTCCTGCCGAGCTGCAAGCTTCGGCTGAAGAATGGCGCGAAAAAATGCTCGAGTCGGCTGCTGAAGCCAGCGAAGACCTGATGAACAAGTACCTGGAAAATGGTGACCTCTCCGAAGAGGACATCAACCTGGGTCTGCGTACACGTACCATTGCCTGCGAAATTCAGCCAATGCTGTGCGGTACCGCGTTCAAGAACAAAGGTGTACAGCGCATGCTGGACGCCGTGATCGACTACCTGCCATCGCCAGTGGATATTCCACCTGTCGAAGGTTCGGATGACGACGGTAACGTTATTCATCGTAAAGCCAACGACGAAGAGCCTATGTCTGCTCTGGCGTTCAAGCTGATGACTGACCCCTTTGTTGGTCAATTGACCTTCGTGCGCGTTTACTCGGGCGTTCTGCGTTCGGGCGACACGGTCTACAACCCTATCAAGGGCAAAAAAGAACGTATCGGCCGTATCTTGCAGATGCACGCAAACAACCGTGCCGAACTGAAAGAGCTGGTTGCCGGTGACATCGCTTCCGTGGTGGGCCTGAAAGACGTGACCACAGGTGAAACCCTGTGTGACGCCAGCCAGCACATCATTCTGGAGCGCATGGAGTTCCCGGAGCCCGTGATTTCGCAGGCAGTGGAACCAAAAACCAAGTCCGACCAGGAAAAAATGGGCGTGGCCTTGTCCCGTCTGGCTCAGGAAGATCCTTCTTTCCGCGTCAGCAGCGACGAAGAATCCGGCCAGACCATTATTTCCGGTATGGGCGAGCTGCACCTGGAAGTTCTGGTAGACCGCATGCGTCGTGAATTCGGCGTGGAAGCCAACGTGGGCAAACCACAAGTGGCTTACCGCGAAACCATCCGCAAGACTTGCGACGAAATTGAAGGTAAATTCGTCAAACAGTCCGGTGGTCGTGGTCAGTACGGTCACGTTGTCCTCAAGCTGGAGCCCCTGGAAGCAGGCGGCGGCTTTGAGTTCGTTGACGCCATCAAGGGCGGTGTGGTTCCTCGCGAATTCATTCCTGCTGTTGAAAAAGGTATCCGCGAAACGCTGTCTTCGGGTGTGGTTGCCGGTTACCCAGTGGTGGATGTCAAAGCTACGCTGTTCTTCGGTTCGTACCACGATGTGGACTCGAACGAAAACGCCTTCCGTATGGCCGCTTCGATGGCCTTCAAGGATGGTATGCGCAAGGCTTCCCCAGTTCTGCTGGAGCCAACCATGGCTGTTGAGGTTGAGACTCCTGAGGAATACGCCGGTACAGTGATGGGTGACTTGTCTTCCCGTCGCGGTATGGTGCAGGGTATGGACGATATGGTTGGTGGTGGCAAGGTCATCAAGGCCGAGGTTCCTCTGGCCGAGATGTTCGGTTACTCGACCAGCCTGCGTTCGCAAACACAAGGTCGTGCTACGTACACGATGGAATTCAAGCAATATGCTGAAGCTCCAAAGAACGTGGCTGACGAAGTGATCAGCGCTCGCGGTAAGTAATAGCAATATCAGCCCGCCTTATGGCGGGCTGCTCAACAATTTTTTTGTTTTCCTGTAAAACATAATTGGGATAAATCATGGCAAAAGGTAAGTTTGAACGGACTAAACCGCACGTCAACGTCGGTACTATCGGTCACGTTGACCACGGTAAAACCACTCTGACCGCTGCAATCTGCACGGTTCTGTCCAAGGCATACGGCGGCGAAGCACGCGATTACTCGCAGATCGACAACGCCCCTGAAGAAAAAGCACGTGGTATCACCATCAGCACCTCGCACGTTGAGTACGAGACGCCTAACCGTCACTACGCACACGTTGACTGCCCCGGCCACGCTGACTACGTCAAGAACATGATTACCGGTGCTGCCCAGATGGACGGCGCTATCTTGGTTTGCTCGGCCGCTGACGGCCCAATGCCCCAGACTCGCGAGCACATCCTGCTGAGCCGTCAGGTTGGCGTTCCTTACATCATCGTGTTCCTGAACAAGGCCGACATGGTCGATGACGAAGAGCTGATCGAACTGGTTGAAATGGAAGTTCGCGAGCTGTTGTCCAAGTACGACTTCCCCGGCGACGACACCCCGATCATCAAGGGTTCGGCCAAACTGGCTCTGGAAGGCGACGAAGGCCCCCTGGGCAGCCAAGCTGTTCTGGCTCTGGCCGAGGCGCTGGACAACTACATTCCTACGCCTGAGCGTGCCGTTGACGGTACCTTCTTGATGCCTGTTGAAGACGTGTTCTCGATCTCTGGCCGTGGTACGGTTGTGACCGGTCGTATTGAGCGCGGCATCATCAAGGTTGGCGAAGAAATCGAAATCGTGGGTATCAAAGACACGGTCAAGACCATTTGTACCGGCGTTGAAATGTTCCGCAAATTGCTGGACCAAGGCGAAGCTGGCGATAACGTTGGTTTGCTGCTGCGCGGTACCAAGCGTGAAGACGTGGAACGTGGTCAGGTTCTGGCCAAGCCCGGTTCGATCAAGCCACACACGGACTTTGACGCCGAGGTGTACATTCTGTCCAAAGAAGAAGGTGGTCGTCACACGCCTTTCTTCAAGGGCTACCGTCCTCAGTTCTACTTCCGTACAACTGACGTGACCGGCACCATCGAGCTGCCAGAAGACAAAGAAATGGTTCTGCCAGGCGACAACATTTCGATGAAAGTGTCCCTGATCGCTCCTATCGCCATGGAAGAAGGTCTGCGCTTCGCTATTCGCGAAGGCGGCCGTACCGTTGGCGCTGGCGTGGTGGCAAAAATCATCAAGTAATCAGCCTTGATCGCGGTGTGAAGGTGCAAACCTTCCCGCCGCGTCTTTGCTACCCCCAAAAGGGGTGCTTTTTGCTCAGGGCTTTTCGAGTAATCGATAAGCCCAGTCACAAAGCCCCCACTTATATCGTTCTTTAGGATTACCCATGAAAAACCAGAAAATCCGCATCCGTCTGAAGGCTTACGATTACAAGTTGATCGATCAGTCTGCTGCTGAGATCGTAGAAACCGCCAAGCGCACCGGCGCTGTTGTTCGTGGTCCAGTACCACTGCCAACACGTATCCGTCGCTACGACATTCTGCGTTCGCCGCACGTCAACAAGACATCGCGCGATCAGTTTGAAATGCGTACCCACCAGCGCTTGATGGACATTGTCGATCCTACCGACAAGACCGTTGACGCTCTGATGCGTCTGGATTTGCCAGCCGGTGTTGACGTCGAAATCGCTCTGCAGTAATTCTGCCTAGCTGTTCGAGATACATCGAAAGAAACGCCATGCAACTGCATGGCGTTTTTTTTCGTCTGTAGATTTGTTTCTGATGTAGAAGCGGATGCCGCGATTGCTCGATTCCCCTAAAAAGGACGATAGCCTTGCTCTTTGCCTCTTCGTGGCGCATTCATCACAGCATTGCTATTGGATAAAGGGGGTTTTGGTATATTTTTTACGACCGGACACACTTTGACCCGGAAACAAATGCGACGATGTGCAGGCTTTAAGGAGGACAAGAATGATAAATCGGAGACGAAAGCCGTTCCTGGCCTGGTGGTATTTCCTGGCACTCTGGCTATGTCTGTGGGCAAGCAGTGCATCAGCGCAAGTGTGTGCGGACGACAAACCCATACGGCTGGCTGATCTGAGCTGGGAAAGCGCAGCGTTTAGCACTGAGCTGTATCAGCAGATTCTGGAGAAGGCCTACGGCTGCAAGACGGAACGGGTGCCGGGTTCTTCGGCGGCTCTGGAAAGTGCCTTAGCTCAGAATGATATTCAGGTGATTGGCGAGATCTGGTCAGGACGCACAGAGATCATTGAAAAAGCCATTGAAGCCGGTCAGGTTCAGGTGCTGGGCAATACCTTAAAAGGCGGGGCTGAGCAGGGCTGGTATGTGCCAGACTATGTAGTCGATGGCGACTCTGCCAAGGGAATCAAGCCAGTGGCTCCTGATCTGCAGAAAGTTGAGGATTTGGGACGCTACGCCGCCGTCTTTAGTGATCCGGAGCAACCTGACAAGGGCCGCTTCTATAACTGTCCGTCCGGCTGGGTGTGTGAAACGTTCAATAGCCGCCTATTTGATCTTTATGGCCTGGGCGAACACTATCAGAATTTCCGACCCGGTACGGGTGCGGCGCTGGATGCGGCAATCAGTGCCGCCTATGACAGACGTGAGCCAATCCTGTTCTATTACTGGCAGCCTGCGGGCCTGATGGCGAAATACTCCTTCAAGAAGTTAGCCAGTGCGCCTTTCAATGAAACCTGCTGGAAGGCGGCTGTCTCAGGCAAGGGCGAGATTTGTCCTACGGATTTCATCTTGGCCAATATAGGGGTTGCGGTTTCTACCCCTTTCGTGGAGTCTCACCCCGAGCTGGTGGCCTTGTTTGAAAAGATCCAGTTGGAGCCAGAGCAGATGAACCAGATCATTTTGGGCATGACGGAAGGTGGGCAGAACGCCAGCACGCAGGTCCAGAAATTCCTGAAAGAGAATGCAGAGCAATGGCGTCAGTGGATGCCGGTGGCTCAGGCAGATCGCTTGCAGGCGGCCTTGGAGATTCCGGCAACAAAACCCATAGCCACAGCTCAGTCCCGCTTCTTCCCGGAGTGGTCAGCTGCAGACTGGGTTAACCGTCAGTTGTTGGTTGCCGTGCAAGATTGGGGGACAGGTTTTCGCCAGATCAGTTCGTGGATTCTGACATATGCCATCTTGCCGGTAGAACGCGTTTTGCAACAGGTGCCTGCCTGGGCGATTCTGGCTTTGACCGGCTTGTTGGCCTGGTGGGGACAGCGTCGCTTTCTGCCCGTTCTGCTGTATGTGGGGGGCTTGTACTTGATAGGCGCCATGGGCCTGTGGGACAAGCTGATGCAAACTTTCACCCTGGTTTTGGTGGCAACTGTTTTCTCTGTCTTGATCGGTGTCCCGGTGGGTATTCTGAGTGCCCGCAGCCGTCTGCTTAGAAAAGTGCTGACGCCTGTGCTGGATGTCATGCAGACCATGCCCAGCTTCGTGTATCTGATTCCGGTGCTGATGTTGTTTGGCCTGGGTAAAGTACCTGCGGTTCTTGCCACTGTTGTGTATGCCGTTCCTCCCTTGATTCGCCTGACCAGTTTGGGCTTGCAACAGGTGGACAAGCATGTGATGGAGGCGGCACAAGCCTATGGGGTTACGCGTTGGCAAATGCTGATCAAAGTGACTCTGCCTCTGGCACGTCCCAGCATTATGGCGGGCATTAATCAAACTACGATGATGGCACTGTCCATGGTGGTGGTCGCTTCCATGATTGGCGCCCAAGGTTTGGGTGAAGACGTACTGGCCGGCATTCAGACCCTGGATATAGGGCGTGGCTTGCAGGCGGGAGTAGCGATCGTGATCCTGGCTATTGTTATTGACCGAATCTCTCAATCCTTTGGTCGCTCCCAGCGTCATCGTCGCAAGGTCAGGAGGCAAGCATGAATACCATACCTACCCCCTCGGGCGAGCAGACCTGCAAGATAGAGTTGCGAGATGTCTATAAAGTCTTTGGCAGCCGGGCGACGGAAGCGGTGGCGTTGTTAAAGCAGGGGGCCGACAAACAGGCCGTACAAAAGCAGACGGATTGCATTGTGGGGCTGGCAGGTGTGGATGCCTGTTTTCCTGCGCAGCAGATTTCCTGCGTGATGGGCTTATCCGGTTCAGGTAAATCCACCCTGGTGCGTCACATTAACCGCCTGATCGATCCAAGCGCCGGGCAGGTGTTGGTGGACGGGCAGGACATATTGCAGCTGGACTTGGCCCGCTTGCGGCAATTTCGCCGCTATGGAATCAGCATGGTCTTTCAGGCCTTTGGTTTGCTGCCCCATTTAACAGTGGTGGAGAACGTTGCTTTCGGCCTTGAGGTACGGGGCGACAAGCGCTCGCAAGCCAGGGAGCAGGCTCGGCAATGGTTGGAGCGTGTGGGTTTGCACGACTATGCCGATAACTACCCCGATGAATTGTCAGGGGGGATGCAGCAACGGGTCGGTCTGGCACGTGCCTTGGCTGTGGATGCCGACATCCTGCTGATGGACGAGGCCTTCTCGGCGCTGGACCCCTTGATTCGCTACGAGATGCAGGACGAGCTGTTACGCCTGCAAAGCAGCCTGAACAAAACCATCATCTTTATTACGCATGATATTGATGAGGCATTGCGCTTGGGTCAGCATATTGTGGTGTTGCGCGAGGGCAGGGTGGAACAAAGCGGTACTCCGGCTCAAATTCGTGATGAACCAGTGAACGAATACGTCGCCCGTTTTGTGAATAAGGCACATCAATAGAAAATTGATCATGAATCAATTTTTCTGATCGTGATCGCATAGCCACGACGGCCAAATCCGAAAAAACTGTTGTCAATCAAGCAGTTTAGGGCAGATTTTTGCAGTAAATCTTGCTTGGCTTTACAGCCGCGTGCTATATTTACTAGCTTAGCCAAAAAGTTTTGGCTATGGTCGTCGCGCAAATCATTGCGTGTACTCTCAGTTAGCCCTGACCAATCGTAGTCAGGAATGGAGAAAACGATGTCGAACTCGACACCTACGCCTGCCGCGTGGCGGCTGGGCCTTGTTGGGCGTAAAGTTGGCATGACCCGTGTGTTTACAGAGGAAGGCGAGTCCATCCCTGTGACCGTGCTGGACGTGTCCAACAACCGCATCACCCAGGTCAAGACGCCCGCAGTTGACGGTTACGCCGCTGTACAGGTTGCCTTTGGCACCCGCCGTGCAACACGCGTTACCAAGCCCCAGGCAGGGCACTATGCAAAAGCTGGCGTTGAAGCTGGCAGCATCCTGAAAGAATTCCGCCTCGACCCTGCTGCTATCGCCGAGCTTTCCGCCGGTTCCGTAGTTGCTGTGGAAAGCATTTTCGAAGCGGGTCAGAAGGTTGACGTTACGGGCACCACGATCGGTAAAGGCTTTGCCGGTACCATCAAACGCCACAATTTTGGCGGCCAGCGTAACAGCCACGGTAACTCGCGCTCGCACCGCGTACCCGGTTCCATTGGTCAAGCCCAGGATCCAGGCCGTGTGTTCAAAGGTAAAAAAATGTCGGGCCATATGGGTGATGTTACCCGTACGGTTCAGAATCTTGACGTGATCCGCGTCGACGCCGAGCGTGGCTTGTTGTTGGTCCGGGGCGCTGTCCCAGGTCACAAGAATGCCAATATCGTTGTGCGCCCTGCTGTGAAAGGAGCCTAATCCATGGAACTGAAGCTCCTGAACGAACAAGGCCAAGCTGCATCCACATTGCAGGCCAACGAAACCGTTTTCGGTCGTGAATTCAACGAAGCTCTGGTTCACCAGATCGTTGTTGCATACCAGTCCAATGCTCGCAGCGGTAACAGCAAGCAATTGACTCGTGCCGAAGTCAACCACAGCACCAAAAAGCCATGGCGCCAAAAAGGCACTGGCCGTGCTCGTGCTGGTATGACATCCTCGCCCGTGTGGCGTGGAGGCGGTCGTGCATTCCCCAACACCGGTGAAGAAAACTACACGCACAAGGTCAACAAGAAGATGTACCGCGCCGGTATCAGCGCGATTCTGTCTCAGTTGGTCCGTGACGAGCGTCTGTTGGTTGTTGATTCCTTCACTCTGGAAGCACCCAAGACTCGTCTGGCAGCCAACAAGCTGAAAGACCTGGGCCTGGAATCCGTGCTGATCATCACCGACGCGCTGGACGAGAACGTGTACTTGGCTACGCGTAACCTGCCTCACGTTGCTGTGGTTGAGCCACGCTACGCTGACCCGCTGTCCCTGATCCACTACAAAAAAGTGTTGGTCACCAAAGCGGCTGTCGCTCAGTTTGAGGAGATGTTGGGATGAACGCCGAACGTCTATTGCAAGTCATTCTGGCTCCTGTCGTGACTGAAAAAGCCACGTACGTTGCCGAAAAAAATCAGCAAATCGCTTTCCGCGTCGCTCCTGATGCTACCAAGCCTGAAATCAAAGCTGCTATTGAACTGCTGTTCAAGGTAGAAGTTGAGTCGGTGCAGGTGCTCAATCAGAAGGGCAAAGAAAAGCGCTTTGGCCGTTTCATGGGTCGCCGCCGCAGTGTGCGCAAGGCATATGTCTCGCTCAAGCCCGGTCAGGAACTCGACTTTTCTGAGGTGAACTAATATGGCATTGGTAAAAGTAAAACCAACGTCGCCAGGTCGCCGTGGCATGATCAAAGTAGTTCACCCTGAACTGCACAAAGGCGCTCCTTACGCGGCTTTGCTGGAAAAGAAATCCAGCAGTGCTGGCCGTAACAACAACGGCCACATCACGGTTCGTCACCGTGGCGGCGGTCACAAGCAGCACTACCGTATTGTCGACTTCCGTCGCAACAAAGACGGTATTCCTGCGAAAGTAGAACGTCTGGAATACGACCCTAACCGCAGCGCTCACATCGCATTGGTGTGCTACGCAGACGGCGAGCGTCGTTACATCATCGCCCCTCGTGGTCTGGCAGTGGGTGCAACGGTTGTCTCTGGCGCGGAAGCTCCTATCCGTTCCGGCAACACTTTGCCTATCCGCAACATTCCTGTGGGTCAAACCATTCACTGCATCGAGATGCTGCCTGGTAAGGGTGCTCAAATCGCTCGTTCCGCTGGTGGTTCCGCTGTGTTGCTGGCTCGTGAAGGCACGTACGCTCAAGTACGTCTGCGTTCCGGTGAAGTTCGCCGCATCCACATCGACTGCCGCGCCACGATTGGCGAAGTCAGCAACCACGATCACAGCCTGCGTCAAATCGGTAAAGCCGGTGCTGTTCGCTGGCGTGGTATTCGTCCTACCGTTCGCGGTGTGGCGATGAACCCAGTCGATCACCCGCACGGTGGTGGTGAAGGTCGTACGGGTGAAGGCCGTGAGCCAGTCAGCCCATGGGGTACGCCTGCCAAGGGCTACCGCACCCGTCGTAACAAGCGCACAGACAACATGATTGTTTCGCGCCGTAAGCGCAAGTAAGGGGCGAACACTATGTCACGTTCGATTAAAAAAGGCCCATTCGTTGATGCTCACCTGATCAAAAAGGTTGACGCAGCCGTTGTGGGTAACGACAAGCGACCAATCAAAACCTGGTCGCGCCGCTCTACCATCCTGCCCGAGTTCATTGGGCTGACGATTGCCGTTCACAATGGCCGTCAACACATTCCCGTTTACATCAACGAGAACATGGTTGGCCACAAGCTCGGCGAGTTCGCTTTGACCCGTACGTTCAAGGGTCACGCTGCGGACAAAAAGGCCCGGAGATAAGTGATGGAAACTACAGCAATTATTCGTGGAGTCCATATTTCGGCGCAAAAAGCACGTCTGGTTGCGGACATGGTCCGCGGCAAGTCCGTCGCTCACGCTCTGAATACGCTGACTTTCACTCCTAAGAAAGCCGCTGGCATCATCAAGAAAGCTCTGGAATCGGCTATTGCCAACGCTGAGCACAATGACGGCGCCGATATCGACGAACTGAAAGTCACCTCCATTTACGTGGACAAGGCTCAGTCGTTGAAGCGTTTTTCTGCACGAGCCAAAGGCCGCGGTAACCGTATTGAGAAGCAGACTTGCCACATTGTGGTCAAAGTCGGCGCTTAAGGAGTCACAATGGGACAGAAAATCCACCCAATTGGGTTCCGCCTGGCTGTTAACCGTAACTGGAGCTCGCGTTGGTACGCTGACGGTGCTGAGTTCGGTACGATGTTGGCTGATGACATCCGTGTGCGCGAATACCTGAAACGCAAGCTGAAAAGCGCGTCCGTTGGCCGTGTGGTCATCGAGCGTCCTGCCAAAAATGCTCGCATCACTATTTACTCGGCTCGTCCTGGTGTAGTGATCGGCAAGCGCGGCGAGGACATCGAAAGCCTGAAGGCTGACCTGCAGCGACTGTTGGGCGTGCCCGTGCACGTTAACATCGAAGAAATTCGCAAACCTGAAACCGACGCTCAACTGATCGCCGACTCCATTGCTCAGCAATTGGAAAAGCGCATCATGTTCCGTCGTGCGATGAAGCGTTCCATGCAAAACGCCATGCGTCTGGGTGCCCAAGGCATCAAGATCATGAGCTCGGGTCGCTTGAACGGCATCGAAATCGCTCGTACCGAATGGTACCGCGAAGGCCGTGTGCCTCTGCACACCCTGCGCGCTAACATCGATTACGGCACTTCCGAAGCGCACACGACGTACGGGATCATCGGTATCAAGGTCTGGGTCTACAAGGGCGACATGCTGCCTAACGGCGAAATGCCTGTTGACACCGTAGCCCCTGAAGAGCGCCGCCCACGTCGTCCACGTGGTGACCGCCCTGAAAACCGCCGTCCAGGTGGTCGTGGCCGCGGTCCTCGTAAAGACGCTGCTCCTGCTGCGTCCGAAGGAGAATAAAACATGCTGCAACCTTCTCGCAGAAAGTACCGCAAAGAGCACAAAGGCCGTAATACCGGTCTGGCAACTCGCGGTGCGCAAGTTTCGTTTGGCGAATTTGGTCTGAAAGCCACTGATCGTGGCCGTCTGACTGCTCGCCAGATCGAAGCAGCACGTCGTGCAATTAACCGTCACATCAAACGTGGTGGCCGCATCTGGATCCGTATCTTCCCCGATAAGCCAATTTCGCAGAAACCTGCCGAAGTTCGTATGGGTAACGGTAAGGGTAATCCAGAGTTCTGGGTCGCTGAGATTCAACCAGGCAAGGTCCTGTACGAAATGGAAGGTGTTAGCGAAGAGCTGGCACGCGAGGCATTCCGTCTGGCCGCTGCCAAGCTGCCTATCTCGACGACGTTCGTAACGCGTCAGATCGGTGCTTAAGGAGACGTCATGAAAGCCAGCGAACTCCGTACTAAAGATGCCGCCGAGCTCCAGAAAGAGCTCGAGAGCCTGTTGAAAGCACAATTTAACCTGCGCATGCAGCGTGCTACTCAACAGCTTTCCAACACCAGCCAATTGGGCAAAGTACGTCGCGACATCGCTCGCGTCCGTACTGTCATGGCTGAGACCGCAGGAAAGTAAGATGAGCGAAACTCAAACTACCGAAAAACGTCAACGTACCCTGATCGGTCAAGTTGTCAGCAACAAGATGGACAAAACTGTCGTCGTTCTGGTTGAACGCCGCGTTAAACATCCTTTGTATGGCAAGATCATCGTGCGCTCCAATAAGTACAAAGCGCATGACGAGACCAACCAGTGCAACGAAGGCGATACCGTTGAGATTACCGAAGGTCGTCCTATCAGCCGCAGCAAGTCCTGGACTGTTGTGCGTTTGATCGAAGCAGCCCGCGTGATCTAAACGCTTGCTCAGATGCCAGGCTCCGGTCTGGCTCTGGTAAGTCAAAAAACCCCGATCTGTTTACAGATTGGGGTTTTTTTATGCCCGGCTGTTTGCCGACGAGTGCTGGAAGATCAGGATGACCGTATGGTGTGCGTGGTGCTGGCATGAAGGCTGGAACTAGCGTGTGTTTTTGAGTGCCCGTGGGATTCACTCCTGCCTGGGCAGCAGGGCATCTTGCACAGGACATTGACTCGACCCTCTGGTTCGAGCCATTTACCCGCGTGGATGATTGGGCTGAAAACAGAGGCTAGTTGCCGCCGTAAGTCGTACTCGAGACTTAGCCACGTGGTTCCTGTTTGCGCCATTGTGCCGGGCTGACACCGACACTGCGCCTGAACGCAGCGCTAAAGGCTGCTGCAGAGCTGTAGCCGATACGTTCGGCAATCTGCTCCATGGTCAGCCCTTGCTCCAACTGGCGTTTGGCCAACTGCATGCGTAGCTGCAACAGAACCTGGGCCGGTGCCATCCCGCAGAGCAGGGTAAAGCGTCGGTGAAAGGCCGCGCGTGACATATTCAGGTAGGCGGCCATATCGTCCACCGACCAGGCTTTGGCAGGCTCACGCAGTAGTTGCTCGATCAAGCCACCAAACGCAGGATCGCTAGCCAGATGAATCAAGCCGGCAGGCAGGGCTCCGTGGGCGGGTGCCTGCCCGATTTGCTGACGCAAGGTATAGAACAACAACAGCTCCACCAGCTTCTCCAGCAGGCTGGAATTAGCTTGTGGCTGACGTCGCATCTCGGCCTGAATCAAGTCCAGCAAGGGACGCCCCGAATCCGCATCCGCCTGCGAACCATCAATCAGCAAGACATCCGGCACCGTTGCCAGTAGCAACTCGCTCAAACCACGGCCTAGATCCAGGAAGCCACAGAGCAAGCCCGTGCTCTGTGGCACTTGTGGCTCCAGATTCTGCATGGCTTGCCGCTGTATGGCCACATTCCAGTTCGGCGGCGTGGGTGAAGAGCTTAGGCGATGGGGCACATCACGCAAGAAGAACACCGCATCACCCGCCTGCAAGGCCAAGGCTTCCTGATGCTGAATATGTAGCCAGCACGGCCCATGCAAGACCACATGAAAGCCTGCCCGTTGATGTCCGTGCAAGCTGCTTTCCCATTGATTGCAGTATTGCCCCAGGTGAAACAGGCTGGCGGAGATCTCCAGCCCGGACAAGAGCAGATCCTCCACAGGGTGTCCGGTGTCTTTGGAATCAACGGCGCAATGGCTGTCAGGAAAGGCAGAGTGGCTCATGCAGAAAATATGCTTATTTCTTTTCGTGGATATTTTTAATATGAATACCGCTATGTTCGCACATGGAGATAAGGCGTCAGGCAATCGACAATGAAACCTTCTCGGATTAACTAAGGAATTGTCGCCATCATGACCCGCTTAACCTTGCATACTGTGGACTCCGCACCAGAGGTGGTCAAACCAGCCCTTGAAAAAGCGGTACGTGGTAGCGGCTTTTTGTCCAATCTGCTGGCTATTTTGGCCAATGCGCCCGTTGCCCTGCAAGCCTATCAGGATATGTCCGCCCTGAACGCCACCGCCAGCCTGTCGCTGGTCGAGCGCGAGGTGGTGCAACTGGTCGCTGGCACCACTCATGGTTGCCGCTTCTGCGTGGCCGGTCACACCGCCATTGCGACCAATAAAGCCAAGCTGGACCCGGAAATCCTGGCTGCCTTGCGTGCGCGTGGCTTTGACCAGATCAACGACGAGCGCCTGCAGGCTCTGGCTTTGTTTAGCCGTGCGGTGATTGATACCCGTGGTCAGGTGTCGGATCAGGCTCTGGCCGATTTCCGCGCAGCCGGTTACGGTGACCAGCAGGCGTTGGAAGTGATTACCGGCATTGGTTTGGCGACGATCTGCAACTTTGCCAATAATCTGGCCCGTACGCCGCTCAATAGCCAGCTGGAGGCCTACGCATGGGAAACGCCCTAAAGCGTGCTGAGCAGCCTGCGCTGGCCTCAGAGCGTCCTGTTTTGTCGCGCGGCTTGGCACAGTGGCTGGAAGAGCATGCCCTGTCACTGGACAGCGATGCGTCCCAGGCACAGGCCTTGCTGCCTCGCCTGGCACAAGACGGTTTGTTGGGTCTGGGCCTGAAAGCAGACTTTTCTGACTTCGGTGATGCCGTTCAATCTATCGTGGAAGTGGCCGAGCATTCGCTGACAGCGGGTTTTGTCCTGTGGAGTCAGCGTACGTTCATTGAATACCTGCGCGACGTTCAGGACCCTGCCATGCGTGAGCGCTATTTGCCGGGTTTGCTGGACGGCAGTATTGCCGGTGCGACGGGCCTGTCCAATGCCATCAAGTTTTTGGGTGGTATTGAAGAGCTGCAAGTGCGTGCCCAGCCCGAACAAGGGCAATGGCAGTTTGAAGGCCGTTTGCCCTGGATTACTAATCTGCGCCCCGATCATTGCCTGGTCGCCATTGTGGCCGCCATGCCCGAGGATCAGGCCGGCATTTGGGTGGCAGAGCTGGGCGATCCAGGATTGGAGCGTTCGGCGGATCTGGATCTGGTCGGACTGCGTGGCAGCAATACCGCAGCCTTGACGTTCAATACCGTGCGTCTGGGACAGGAGCGTTTGCTGCATCCCGATGCGGGTCACTTTGTGCGCTCGGTGCGCCCTCGTTTCATGGCACTGCAATGCGGCATGGCCATGGGGCTGGCATGTCGTTCCTTGAAGCAAGTGCTGGCGGCGCCACGCTGCCAATGGGTACAGGAACAGCCCGCTCGCCGCTTGCTGGATCGTGTGCAGGAATTGTCGGATGTGCTGGTTGATGCCGTACGTAAACCCGGCTCGGCCACGCCGCCTGATCTGTTCAACGTCCGTATCGAGCTAAGCAGTCTGGCGTCGCAGGCCGTGGCTTTGGAAAGCTCCGCCATTGGTGGGGCCACCTATATGCAAGGCAAGCATCCCCAACTGTTGCGCCGTTATCGGGAAGCCATGCTGGTGCCTTTGATTTCGCCCACTGTGGCGCAACTGAAAGCTGAACTTGGGCAGGATGCTGTATGAGTTCCGCCGCCCCCCTGCATACCGATTCTGAAGAGGCCGGGCTTTTGTCCGCACGGGGGATCAGCCTGGCCTACGGTGGCCAGACTATCTTGCAGAACCTGGACTTGAATGTGGCTGCGGGTGAGATCGTAGCGCTGCTGGGCCCCAGCGGAGTAGGTAAATCCTCCTTGCTGCGGGTACTGGCTGGTTTGCAAGCGCCCACTCAGGGCGAGGTGTCTTTTTTGGGACAGGCCGTACGCGGAGTTCATCCTGCTTTGGCGATGGCGTTTCAAGAAGCCATTCTCTTGCCGTGGCTGAATGTGCAGGCCAATACCGGCTTTGGCCTGGGCTTTGCTCGTCAGCCTTGCGTATCCGCCGCAGAGCGCCGCCAGCGCGTTGAACAGGCGCTGCGTCAGGTCGGTTTATATGAAAGCCGCCACCAGCGTCCCGGTGCCTTGTCGGGCGGGATGGCACAGCGTGTTGCCATTGCGCGTTGTCTGGCTCGACGTCCGCAAGTCTTGTTGATGGATGAGCCTTTTGGTGCGCTGGACGAGGTGACCCGCCGTCAGATGCAAGAGCTGATTCTGTCGATACGCGATCAGACCGGCTGCGCCATTGTGCTGGTCACTCACGATATTGATGAGGCGCTCTTGCTGGCAGACCGTGCCCTGCTTTTAGGGGGCCGTCCTGCCAGTTTGCAGCGGGAATGGAGCTGCCCGGCCCATCCCCGATCTCATCTGGACAACTGGCTTCAGACCATACGCCTGGAAATTGTGGCCAATCTGGAGCAAAGCCTCTCCCAGGCGGTTCACGCCTCTGTTTCGTAAGGTGCTCTTTATGATTGAATCTCCTACGTCTCGTGCCCGTCGCGACTTGCTGAAACTGGCGTCCTTGCTGACGGTAGCGGGAGCCGCGCCCTTGCTAGCTCAAGGCGCTGCCCGTGCACAAAGCGAGTCGAATGCGCCTTTGCGTATCGGCTATTTGCCGATTACTGATGCTACCGCCATGTTGGTGGCACATCACAATGGATACTTTGAACAAGCAGGCATTGCGGTGGAAAAGCCTGTGATGGTGCGCAGCTGGGCGCAACTGGTGGAGGCCTTTATCTCCGGGCAGGTCAATCTGGTGCACTTGCTCTCGCCCATGACGGTGTGGGCACGCTACGGCAGCAAAGTGCCTGCCAAAGTGGTGGCCTGGAATCACATGAGTGGCTCTGCCATCACGGTGGCGCAGAACATCAGCTCGGCCGAACAATTGGGTGGGCAGACGGTGGCCATTCCTTTCTGGTATTCCATTCATAACGTGGTCTTGCAGCATGTGCTCAAAGCACATGGCCTGACGCCGGTCGTGAAAAACGCCGGTGCGCTGGCACCCAATGAGGTCAATCTGGTGGTGATGGCTCCTGCCGATATGCCCCCGGCTTTGGCGTCGGGGCGGATTGCCGGTTTTACTGTGGCTGAACCTTTCAATGCCTTGGCAGAAACCCAGGGAATGGGCCGCATTTTGCGTTTTACCGGCGACGTTTGGCGCGATCACGCCTGTTGCGTGGCCTTCATGCACGAGCAGGATTTGCAGACTCGCCCCCAATGGTCGCAAGGTGTGGTGGAGGGTCTGGTCAAGGCGCAGATCTGGATACGGAGCAACCGTGCCGAGGCGGCTCAAATCTTGTCACGTGAAGGAGGCAACCGTTATACCCCGCACACTCAGGAAAATCTTTTGAAAGTGCTGTCCCCGGACCCGGCTGATCGCGCTCAATACGTGAAGTCTGGTGTGATTCGTCACCCGGACTGGGACGACCAGCGCATTGATTTTCAACCCTATCCCTTCCCCAGCTACACCGAGTCTTTGGTGAAAATGCTGCAAGGGACCTTGATCCAGGGCGAGCGTGGTTTTCTGGAAGGATTGTCTCCTGAACACGTAGCCAGTGATCTGGTGGATGATCGTTTTGTGCGTGCCGCTTTGGAAAAGCAGGGTGGCCTGGCGCAGTTTGGCTTGTCCGAGCAGTACACCCGCAACGAGAGCATTGTTGTATGAGTTTGAGCGCGTCTGCTACTTCTTCCCGTGCGACGCCTGTGACGCAGTCCGAGTCGCGATCGGCTGCGTCTTTGCGACGCCCCAAAATGAATGCCTGGATTGCCAGCACCCTGTGGGGTTTGGGCGGTTTGTTGACGGGAGTCGTGCTGTGGTACTTGGCCACAGTCTGGTCCAGCAGCCCCTTGATGCAACAGTTTGGGCCTGCAGCCGCGTTTCATAGCCTGCTGGAAATACTGGGCTGGTCGGAGACCTGGATGCACGTCGGTGCTAGCTTGCAGCGTATTTTTGTAGGCTTGGCGATCTCTTTGGGTGTCGGCGTGCCCGCTGGCTTGCTGCTGGGCCTGTCTAATCGGGCTCATGCTGCTTTAACTCCCTTGTTCCAGTTCTTGCGCATGATCTCGCCCCTGTCATGGATGCCCATTGCCGTCATGGCCTTCGGGATTGGGGATGCACCGATTTATTTTCTGCTGGGTGTGGCCGGTGTTTGGCCTGTCTTGCTGAATACGGCTTCGGGAGTACGTCATTTGAATCCGCGCTGGCTGATGCTGGGTCGCAGTCTGGCAGCCACCAAGTTGGAAACGCTTTTGTATTTGATTCTGCCCGGCATTGTTGGCTCGGTGCTGACAGGTAGCCGACTGGCGATTGGTGTCTTATGGATTGTGCTGGTGCCTTGTGAAATGCTGGGCGTATCAGCCGGTTTGGGTTACCTGATTCTGGATACGCGTGATCGCATGGCGTATTCCGAATTGATGGCCGTAATTGTCCTGATTGGTCTGATTGGCTATCTGCTGGATAGTGCTTTGCGAGCCTTGTTTGCGGCTTTTGGACAGCGTTAAAAACATACGCTTGCCCTTCGACCTCATGGAGGGTGAGGCAGTTGACTGCTCAGTGCTTTCAAGAAGTGCAGGGTAGGAAAATGACCACGGAACCTGCCGTTTCACACTTTTGCTGCATCGCTCGTTAACGGTGGTGTGCGTGTCTGGCGGCTGTTGCAGAAGCACCGGAATACCGAATAGAAAGGCCCTCAACAAGACATGTTGAGGGCCTTTTCATGTTCATCTTGGTGCAGCTATTACTCTAGGGACGGCGGGTTCAGGCAGCGACTAGCGTACTATCCGCATCCTGTTCAATCGCGGCACGTGGACTGAGCTGATCAATCAACTCGCCATACCAGGACAAAGTCGTGCCCAAGGTGGCGACCTGGCCAATTACCAAAATGCAGGGACTGGCAAACTGATGCTGCTGTGCATCCTGGGCAATATTTTCCAGTGTGGACAGCAAGGTGCGTTGTTCAGGGCGTGAGCCATTTTCAATCAAGGCGCAGGGCGTAGTGGCACTACGGCCACGCTGCACCAGCTCATGGCTAAAGCCCAGGATTTGCTGCAAACCCATGTACACAGCCACTGTCTGGCTGGTATCGAGCAGCGGGTTCCAATCGTCGATACCGTGACCGCTTTTGCGGTGTGCTGTCACGAACTGCACGGACTGGGCGTGATCGCGGTGTGTCAGGGGAATGCCGCTGTAAGCCGCGCATGCGATGGCAGCCGTAATACCGGGTACTACTTCAAACGCGATACCGTGCTTAGCCAGATATTCCAGCTCTTCACCGCCGCGACCAAAAATAAAGCCATCGCCGCCTTTCAGGCGCACTACGGTTTGGCCGGCACGAGCGTGTTCAATCATCAGCTGATGAATGCGGTTCTGGGTTTGATGATGGTCTTCGCCCAGTTGTTTGCCGACAAAAATGCGGTGAGCATCACGACGGGCCAGTTCCATCACCTGATCGGATACCAGCCTATCGTACAGAATTACATCGGCACGATTCAGTGCGCGCAAGGCGTGCAGCGTCAGCAGACCAGGATCTCCAGGACCGGCTCCCACCAGAATCACACGGCCTTGTGTGGCACGGGGCGATTCAGGCTGTTGCAGTGCGCTTTCCAGGCTAAGGCGTGCCTGTTCATTCTGGTGGCTGCGTAGTGCTGCACCCACCGGGCCATCCAGCAGCCAGTCGTAGAAACGGCGGCGCGCACCCAGCTCGGGGCGGGCGCGTCGAATGGCACTGCGGTACTCCTGTGCCAGACGGCTGATCGCACCCAGGCTGTGGTCCAACATGGTTTCCAATTGCTCCCGTACTCGCCGTGCCAACATGGGGGCTGATCCCGCTGAGGAAATCGCAATAATCAGCGGTGAGCGATCCACAATGGCAGGTACCTGAAAACTGGATAATTCGGGGTCGTCCACCACATTGACCAGAATGCGCGCTTCTTGTGCGTCCTGGGCAATCACCTGGTTTACGTCTCGCTTGTCAGTGGCGGCAATAATCAGCCAGGCCCCTTGCAGATGTGGGGCCTGATAGCGCTCCCGAATCAGGGTGATGCGCCCTTGTTTGGCCAGCTCTTGCAGACTGTCCACTACATAGGGGGCGACCAGTGTCACCTGGGCACCGGCAGCCAGAACCAGACGTACTTTGCGTTCGGCGATTTCTCCACCGCCGATCACCAGTACGGCGCGCTGCTTCAAGTTGGCGAATAAAGGAAAAAGGTTCATATCAGGCCGGTTGTAAAACCAAAGGAATCAAGCGGCTTGAAGGCTCGGCAACGACGCCAGCGCGAACCAGGAAATCACCAAAATGTTCGCCTTCCAGACGCTCGGCCGCAAAGCGGCCAAACAGCTCGTCCAGAATGCTCAGAATCTCAGGTTCATCAATATTCTGGCGGTAGATGACGTTCAGGCGTTCGCCGCTGAAGTTCGCCCCCAAACGCAAGTCATAGCGACCCAGGGCACGGCCCACCAGAGCGATTTCACCCAGGTAAGGACGGGCGCAGCCGTTGGGGCAGCCGGAAATACGCAGCACAATGCGTTCGTCACGCAGTTGATACTTGTCCAGCAAGGTTTCCAGCTTGGGCAGCAGGATGGGGGCGTAGCGTTCGCTCTCGGCCATGGCCAGACCGCAAGTTGGCAGAGAAACACAGGCAATCGTGCTGCTGCGTATGCCGCTTTGTGTCTGGTACACATCCAGCTTGTGATCGGCGACCAGCTTGTCGATCTTGGCCTTATCTTCTTCAGGCACATCGGCAATGATCAGGTTCTGGTTGCAGGTCAGGCGGAACTGCCCTTGGTGAATCTTGGCAATTTCACGCATACCCGTCAGCCAGGGACCGACTTCGGTATCCATGATGCGGCCCGAATCGATACGCAGGCTCAGGTGCCAGCGGCCATTGCTGCCTTGGGTCCAGCCGAAGCGGTCGCCATTGTGGTCAAAGTGATAGGGGCGCGAAGGCTCCAGCGTTTGGCCACTGCGGTTTTGCACTTCTTCCAGGAACCAGTCCACACCCAACTTATCCACGGTGTATTTCAGGCGGGCATGACGGCGTTCGTCGCGGTTGCCGTGGTCGCGTTGCGTGGTGATAACGGCTTCGCAAACGGCCAGCAGTTGCTCGGGGCGCACAAAGCCGATCACACTGCCCAGTCGCGGGTAGGTGGTGTCGTCGCCATGAGTGGCACCCATGCCGCCGCCAATGGCGACGTTAAAGCCCAGCAACTGGTTGTTTTCAATAATCGCGATCAGGCCGATGTCCTGCGCAAATACGTCCACATCATTTAAGGGAGGCACGGCAATACCGATCTTGAATTTGCGGGGTAGGTACGTTTTGCCGTAAATCGGTTCAAAGTCTTCGCCATCAATGGCGTCTTCGACTTTTTTGCCGTCCAGCCAGATCTCGGCATAGGCGCGGGTTTTGGGCAAGAAGGTTTCGGAAATCTTGTCAGCCCACTCTTGAACCAGACCGTGCTGCTCGGACAGCAAGGGATTGGTGGCGCTGACCACCTGACGGTTCACGTCGCCGCAGGTAGCCAATGTCGTGGACATGGCCTTGTTGATGGCTTGCAGGGTGGGTTTTAAAAAGGGCTTGCGCACGCCGTGCCATTGAAAGGTCTGACGGGTGGTGATGCGCAGGCCAAACTGGGCCCAGTCACAGGCGATCTGGTCAAAGGCCAACCACTGGGCGGGCGTGACCACACCACCGGGCAAGCGGGCGCGAATCATGAAGCTGAACGCCGGTTCCAGCTTTTGTTTGCGACGCTCTTCGCGTTGGTCGCGGTCGTCTTGCTGATAGCTGCCGTGAAACTTCAGCAGCTTGTTGTCGTCTTCGCTGATGGCGCCGGTAATGGGGTCGGCCAGACCCTCGGTGATGCCCCCGCGCAGATAGCGGCTATCAATTTTGACTTGCTCGATAGCGGCGATTTTCTTAGTTGTCATGTTCTTGCTTCTCAGTAAACGTCGCGGGCGTAGCGGCCCTGCGCCGAGAGTTCTTCCAACCAGCGTCGTGCCTGGTCTGCGTCCAATCCACCTTCCTGGCGGGCGATTTCCTGCAGGGTCTGGTGTACGTCCTTGGCCATTTGATTGGCATCACCGCATACATAAATGTGGGCGCCGCCCTGAATCCAGGCGTAAACATCGGCTGCTTTTTCCAGCAAGCGGTGTTGTACGTAAACCTTGTTTTCCTGATCGCGCGAGAAGGCCAGATCCAGGTGTTGCAACTGGCCGTCCTGCAAGGCGCGTTGCCATTCGGTCTGGTAGAGGAAGTCGGAGTGAAAGTGTGGGTTGCCAAAGAACAGCCAGTTGCGACCTTCGCCACCCTGAACGCTGCGCTCTTGTACAAAGGCACGGAAGGGGGCCACGCCGGTGCCGGGACCAATCATGATCACGTCACGGTTGGTGTCTTCAGGCAGGCGGAAACGTGTGTTGGGGTCGATAAACACCGGCACGGTATCGCCTTCGTTCAGGCGGGCCAGATAGTCGGAAGCCACGCCCCAACGATCTTGTTCATTGAACTGGTAGTGGACATTAGCCACGGTCAGATGCACTTCTTCATCTACCTCGGACTGGCTGGAGGCGATGGAGTACATGCGGGGTGCCAGGGGGCGCAAGGCTTGCACAAGCTCGGCAGCGCTCCAGGTGGCCGGGAAGCGTTCTAGTACGTCCAGCACTTGATGGGTCTTTAGCAGCTCTTGCAAGGTGCTCAAACCATCCGGGCCTACAGCGGTTTGCAGCACGGCATCGTTGTTGCGCTTGGCCAGTTCCACCAGGAAAGGCTTGGTCAGTTGTGTCAGCTCACGGTAGTGGCTAAGCCACGCTTGCAGCGTATGCGACTTGTCCTGAATGGTGACGGTCTCTTGTGGGTCCAGTTTCAAAGTCTGAATGACCGCTTCGACCAGCTTGGCATTTTGAGTAGGCCAAACACCGAGTGCATCACCGGGCTGATACTTCAGGCCACTGCCTTCCAGCGACAACTCGTAGTGATAGATATTGCGGGTGCTATCACGGCCCGTAATGCTTTGGCTTTGCAGTACGGTGGCCTGAAAGGGATTGTCGCGAGTGAAGGTGCTGCGAGCCTGGGTTTCCAGCACTGTAACGTTGCTGGACTGGGCGGCAGGAACTGTTGCCGCAGCGTGAGCCTGGTGATCCGTTTCCAGAAAACCGAAGGCCTTGTCCTGCCAGGGGGCGGCAACGGTATCAATATCCAGATCGGCCAGGCCTGCGTCCAGAATGCGTTCCGCCCCCAGAGCCAGCAGACGTTGATCAATCTTTTCCGCGATCCCACAGAACAGGGGGTAGCTGGAATCACCCAAGCCCAACACACCGAATTTCAGCTCGGGCAGTTTGGGAGCACGGGCACCGGACAGGAATTCGAAGAACGCGATGGAGTCGTCTGGCGGATCGCCTTCACCCTGGGTGCTGATAATGACGTACAGCAGACGCTCTTCTTTCAGCTCGCGCGTGGGGTAACGGTCGGCGCGCAGCAGGCGCACGGGGATACCGGCGGCTTCGCAGCGTTGGGCAAAGGCTTCGGCGACGCGTTGGGCATTGCCTGTCTGACTGCCAAACACAATGGTGGCAGGTCGTTGGGCGGGCGCAGCGGCGGCGGGCACCAAAGACAGTTCAGGGGAAACAGGCGCTTGAGCGGGAAGGCCGGTGTGGCGTACTTGAGCGACACCGGCGAGATAGCCGGATAGCCAGTTCAGGGAAAGCGGATCGAGCTCGTCGGTAATGTGGGCAATCGCGGTGCGATTGGCCTCCGAGAGGCGGGACAGGGCGTGCATTCTGACACTCGCTTATATCAATAGTTTGCCCCATTCTAAAGAGCGGTATCAGGGCGACGAACGATCCGATTCTTATTTGTTTATGAATACGTCGGTTAATGAAAAAGGGGCATAAGCCCCTTTCATCCTGGTCTAAGCGTGTGCACCAGACGTGCTACGGACGCAGCTCCCGACGCAGGATTTTGCCCACATTGGTACGCGGCAAATCGTCGCGGAATTCGACACTGCGTGGGGCCTTGTAGCCGGTCAGGTTCTTGCGGCAAAAGGCGATCACGTCTTGTTCTGTCAGGTCAGGATTACGGCTGATGACATACAGTTTGACGACTTCACCTGCTTTTTCATCGGGAACACCGACGGCAGCGGCCTCGACGATATCCGGATGCTGGGCGGCCACGGCTTCGACTTCATTGGGATAGACGTTAAAGCCCGAGACCAAAATCATGTCCTTTTTGCGATCCAGCAGGAAGACATAGCCTTGCTCGTCCATATAGCCGATATCGCCCGTGCGTAAAAAGCCATCGCGATCAAAAACCTTGGCGGTTTCATCGGGGCGCTGCCAGTAACCCGGGGTGACTTGCGGACCACGAATGCACAACTCGCCCGTCTCGCCCAGGGGCAAGTCGTTCTGGTCTTCGTCGCGTATGCGTATGTCGGTCGATGGAATGGGCAGACCAATGGAGCCGGTGAACTCTTGTTTATCCAGCGGATTGATGGTGGCGGCGGGGGAGGTCTCAGTCAGACCATACGCCTGGGCCAAAGGTTTGCCTGTGGCCTCCAGCCAGCGCTGGGCGACCACTTCCTGCACCGCCATGCCGCCGCCCAGTGTAAAGCGCAGGGAGGAGAAATCCAGCTTACGGAATTCGGCATTGTTCAGCATGGCATTGAACAAGGTGTTCACCCCGGTAATGGCGGTAAACCGTATTTTGGACATGTCCTTGATCATGGCCGGAATGTCGCGAGCATTGATGATCAGCAGGTTTTCTGCGCCCAGGCGCAGGAATACCAGCAGGTTCGCGGTGAAGGCGAAGATATGGTAGAGCGGCAAAGCAGTGACAATGCAGTCGATCTGGCCTTCTTTCAGATTGGGGCGAATCCAGGCCAGAGCCTGGCTCAGGTTTGAGACCAGATTGCCGTGGGTCAGGATGGCCCCTTTGGCCACGCCCGTGGTGCCCCCCGTGTATTGCAGGCAGGCAATGTCATCGTGGGTCAGTGTGACGGGAGCAGGTGCGCGGCCGCGCCCTTGTGCCAGCACTGTCTTGAACGAGACGGAGTTAGGCAAGGACCAGGCAGGCACGCCTTTTTTAATGTGGCGCACCACCTGATTGACCAGCCAGCCTTTGAAGCCACCCAGGCAATCGCCCACGCTGGTCACAATGATTCGCTTGATAGGTGTTTCGTGTAAAACCTCTTGCAGCACGTGGGCAAAATTTTCCGCAATGATGATGGTTTCAGCACCGCTGTCTTGCAACTGGTGACGCAGCTCACGGGCGGTATACAGCGGGTTGGTGTTGATGATGGTGGCCCCACTGCGCAACACCCCATACAGGCTGATGGGGTATTGCAGCATATTGGGCATCATCAAGGCGATGCGGTCGCCTTTTTTCACGCCTTGGCTTTGCAGCCAACTGGCCAGGGCTAAGGCATTGGCCGACAGTTCGCGGTAGCTCATGCGTTTACCCATACTGATGTAGGCCGTGCGCTGTGCGAACTCGGTGCAACTTTGTTCAAATACATCCAGCAAGGACGAGTACTGCTGGGCCTGATCTTCGATAGTGGCAGGAATACCGGCGGGGTAGTTCTGCAGCCAGACTTTATCCATGAAGCGCTCCAGGGCGAGTAGGTTCAAGACAATCCCAGCAGGGCCTTTTTGAGCGATTCTTGGGCAGGTTTTTTGCCTAACCAGATTTTCAACAAAGCAGGGGGCAGATTAGGGTGGGAGAGCTGACCTAAAACCTTGTCGTTAAACAGAATCGTGACCTGGGGGGTATTCATGTCCAGCACGATGATGTCGCCTTCTTTGGCTTGGCCAACTTGCCGCATCAAGTCTTCAAATTGCTTGATAACGGGGGCCAATTCCTGTTTTTCTGGATCTGTCAGGTTGCTGTGAATGCCGTCTTTCAGGGCATCGATCAGGGTTTGGGCGTCCAGGTCGCGTTTAAGAACCATCCGTACTTGATGCGGGCCGGGAGCCTGGATGATGGTGTCGGCATCCTGGGAAGGAGACGCGGTATATAGGGCGGCAACGTACACATTAAAAACAACTTTCTTACGCAGGCCTGCCCCATTCAGTTTCAGGCTTTGCTGCTGGACGGTGACCATGTCTGGTACGGTGACATTTGCAACAGTAGCCGCCTGAGCGGCGGTTAGCCCTAGGGACAGACTTAAAATCAGGGCGGCACAGCGGGGGGTGAACATGAAGCGATCCTCCGACAAATTAGCGTGATTGTGATTTCTGCTGGTAGAAGTGGGCGTCGGCAATATAGATGGTGCGTTCCACCGTGGTGTAGATCTGGCCTTCAGGGTCCTGGATCTGCACGGTAAATGTGGCTTCAGCCTCGTGGTATTGGTCTAGCTGTCCTCGTATGGCGTCCAGTTCGTCTGGATTGATTTGAAAGTTGGCATACAGTGTCTGGTAGCCTGGACGGCGATACTGAATCTCTGCATTCTTGTCCCAGACAATGACATGACGTTGCAAGCCAGCCAGAAGCATCGTGGCGTGCACGCCGTCGGTGATGGCAAACAGGGAACCACCAAATAAAGAACCATTGATGTTGCGAGTGCGTCGACGCAATGGCAGGCGTACGACGATGTGTTGCAAGTTCGCTGAAACTTTGTGGACCCGCCCGCCGGTTGCCCGGAAGGCGGGGTGCCAGTTAAAGCCCAGCTGCAAAAAGCGGGCACGCCATGCGGGGGGCAGGCGTGCGAGCAGCTCCATGCGGCGACTGCGGGCCATAATGCATCCTTAGAAGCGATAGCTGAACTGCACGCCCAGAATGTCACCACTGTTTTTGTAGGTACCGCGTGTCAAACCACGAGCGCCGACATCGGTGTTGTTATTCATATCGGTGTTTTTCAGGAACAAGTGGGTGTAGCCGATGTCCCACGTGGCGTTTTTGCTGGGACGGTATTGGGCACCCAGGGAAACCCAGTAACGGTCGCTGTCAGGCAGGGCGGTTGGACGGTAGTTCTTGTCGCGTACGGGCGATTGGTCCCACGCTACACCACCCTTGAACGTCCATTGTTCGTTGTAGTGGTAGTTGGCACCGAAGGCGACACGCCAAGCGTCTTTGAACTTCAGCTCCAGGCCGGAATCTTTGGCGCCGGGGCCGCTGTTTTCAATGGTCAGGCGTGGAATGCTGCTCCAGCCTGTCCAGGACACGTCGGCCAGCAGTTGCCAGCGCGAGTTCAAGTCGTGTACCAAGCTGACAATGGCGGTGTCAGGTAGCTTGATGGTGGCTTCGGCATCCCAGTTGATGTTGGGAGCGGGAATGCCGGCAGGGATGTTGCGATTGCGCAATTTGGTATCGCCGTCAGCCGTGACCTTGATTTGCGAGCGATAGGAGACGCCCAGTCGAGTGCTGGGGGTAATTTGATAGAGCAAACCAGCGTTCCAACCCCAAGCATCGCCTTTCATCTTGACGCGGGTGCTCATGTCCAGTGGGCCCAGTGCGGGATGGTAACCAACGGGTGTTGCCAGACGATAGTCTGCGTCGATGTGCAGCCAGTTCACACCCACACCGAAGGACAGCTGATCGTTGACCTTGTAGGCTACCGACGGGTTGACGTTGATGGTTTCAATGGCGAACTTTTCGGAGTGGTAACGACCAACCCAGCCTTCGTCGTATTCAGTCGTCAGACCAAACGGGACGCCAATACCCAAACCCACCCACCATTTGGGCGAGAGCTGGTGGGAGAGATAAATATTGGGAACAGCGGCGACTTTACCGGCGTCACCACCCGAACCGCCGGTGGCGGGACGGCTGGCGCCACCCGTCAGGGCCAGGGGGTCGGTACTGCCTTTATCGGTGAACTTGAACGTAGGTTTGATCGCGTTAAAACCTGCCGAGAAGTTCGTCTCGGGCAACAAGGTCATGCCAGCCGGGTTGAAGTAGATCGTGCTGGCATTGTCACCAATGGCGGCCGAGCCCGCGTAGGCATTACCCAGGCCGCTCGCATTCTGTTCTAGCAAGTTAAAACCAGCCGCTTGGGCTTGACCCATTCCCATGCTCATTCCCAGAGGAATCAGCAAGGCGGGGATGGTACGCAAAGCTACAACCGTCTTTTTCATGTCTCTTCTCCAAGGTATAGGTGCGACGTCTGACAGAGGCTTGGGACAGGTTTTAAAACACCTGTTTGTTTTCTATGGTGCATGACCTAGGCCAATCGGCGTATAGGTGTTTGTGCCAATTCGAACTAATTGCGTTGTTTTTGTGTTGCTTTGTAGTGCAGAGGACCTCCCCTGAATGGGGCAAAGCCGGTACCGAAAATGACACCTGCATCGGCCAGATCGTCGTCCTCCACAACACCAATGCGAACCTGGTGTTCGGTCTGTTCGACCAGCGGTTTGATCAAGCGGTCTGCCAGACCGTTTGGAACCGTTCCCGCAGGAGATTTCTGTGCTTTACCCTCTTTCCAGGTATAAAAACCTTGGCCGGTTTTTCGACCCAGTTCCTGACGGTCCAAATGGGTTTTCAGGCAAGCGGGCATGGCCGCCTGCTGGCTAAGTTGGGCACCGGCATCACGGGCAATATCCAGGCCTACGGTGTCGGCCAACTCAAGCGGGCCCATCGGCATGCCGAACTGCAACATAGCTTTGTCCACGGTGGCCGGATCCAGCCCTTCGTCCACGCAGCGCATGGCTTCCAACATATAGGGAGCCAGGACGGCATTAACCAGAAAACCAGGGCTGTCTTTAACGGGCAAGGGCAGTTTGCCAATCTGATTCACAAAGGCATAGGCGGCGCTGCGTACGTCCGGAGCCAGCAGTTCACTTTCCACCACTTCAACCAATGGCATACGAGATACCGGGTTAAAGAAGTGAATCCCTACCAGCCGTTCCGGATTGATCAGATTCAGGCTGAGCTCGGACAGGGGCAGGCTGGAGGTATTGCTTGCCAGCACAGCACCGGGTTTTAGCAGGGGCTCAATGCGGGTGTACAGGCTGCGCTTGGCATCAGCGTTCTCAAAGATCGCTTCCAGAACCAGATCTGCAGAAGGGATGCCGTGGCCGTCTGGGTCTGGAATCAAGCGATCCAGGGCGGCCTGTACCAGCCTGCGGTCTTTGAGACGACGCTGGAACAGCTTGGCAGCACGGCCTTGAGCCTGGGCGATGCGTTTGCGGTCCTGGTCTTGCAAGGTCACACGTATGCCTTTCAGTGCACATACGGCCGCAATATCGCCTCCCATGACGCCTGCACCGACTACATGGATATGGCTGATCTCTTGAGTCGATGAATGTTTGCCTATGCTTTTTAGTCGTTCTTGCAGATGGAAGACACGCAGCAGATTAGCGGCGGTGTTGGAACGGGTAATTTGCTCGATCAGCTCGGGAGCCTTCAAGGCATTGCCGTTGTGCTTCTCCCAGATTTCCAAAATGGCACGTGGGGCCTGATAGTGCTGATAGGGATCGCGCTTTTCTAGCTGCTTGCGTACTTGGCCCGCCACCAGGGGGCGTAACAGCTTGCTGTTCATCAGGCGTGGCAGACCTTTGGCACGACGTGGTTTTTTGCCACTCAGTACTTGTTTGACGGCGGCTTGCTTGGCCAGACGCACGGGAACGCAGGCATCGACCATGCCCAGGCGAGCAGCCTTGCGGGCATCTACGCTCTTGCCACTGAGCATCAAGTCCATGGCAGCGGCAGGGCCTATATATTCAGGCAGGCGCAACATGCCACCCCAGCCGGGGAAAATACCCAACATCACTTCGGGCAGAGCCAGCCGTGTGTCGTCTTGATCCACGGTCAGGCAATAGCGGCAGGCCAGGGCCAGTTCCAGCCCACCGCCCAGGCAGTGCCCTTGTACCAGGGCCAGCGTGGGGTAGCTTTGCTTGGCCAGCTTGTTGAAAACGGTCCAGCCGCGTGTGACCAGTGCCAGCCCTTTTTCCGGGTTGTTGCCGTGTTCGGAGAACTCATCGATATCGGCACCGGCAATAAAACCGGCCGCTTTGCCGGAGTAAATAATCAGTGCTTTAGGAGGATGGCTGTTCAGGTAGTCCAGCGTCTGATTCAGTTCCTGCAGGACGGCTGCCGAGAGCCGGTTGACCGAGCTGCCCACGCAATCGATTTTCAGCCAGGCAATGTGCTGATCGTCCGTGTACAGCGTGAAGTTTTGCAAATCCAAGGTAGCGACGGGCATCATGATTCAGTTCCTTGCAGCGATTCGATCAGCATGGCGCCGCCTTGACCGCCGCCAATACAAATAGCGGCCATGCCCAGACGCAAGTTGCGACGACGCAGGGCATTCAAGCAATGCAGCACAATTCGGGCACCGGAGGCACCCACCGGATGACCAATTGCAATAGCGCCACCGTCTACATTGAGCTTGTCCATATCCAGCAGTCCCAACGCATCACGGCCCAGGTGTTGTTGGCACCACTGCTGATCGTCCCATGCAGCACGACATGCCAGTACCTGTGCTGCAAAAGCCTCGTTGATTTCCCACAAGTCCGGGCCATTTAGGGCCAGGCGGTTGCGCTCCAAAATAGGCGTCGCAGCAAAAACAGGGCCCAGGCCCATGGTGGCCGGGTCCAGCCCAGCCCATTGCGCATCCACAATGCGGCCAATGGGTTTGAGCTGATGTTCTTTGACGGCTGCTTCACTGGCCAGAATCAACAAGGCCGCACCGTCAGTTACCTGAGAGCTGTTACCGGCTGTGATATTGCCCCAGGGCGGGTCAAAGACCGGGCGCAGCTTGGCTAGTTTTTCGGGCGTGGAGTCTTCGCGCACGCCATCATCTTGCGGGTAGTTATTGCCGCGCGTGTCGCTCAACGGCACGATTTCTTCAAACGCGTTTTCTTGTTGTGCGCGTAGCGTCAGACGATGGCTGCGGGCTGCAAACTCGTCCATATCCTGACGGGTAATACCAAATTCATGCGCCAGATTTTCAGCGGTCTGGCCCATGGACAACCCAACCACGGGGTCGGTCAGCCCTTTGAGCAGGCCGATGACAGGTTTCAAGTAGGACAGACGCAAACTGCGTAGGGCTTTCAGGCGGGCGCCGACACTACGGGCTTTGCCCCAGGTGGCTAGCCAGTGCACCATGTCATCGCTGAACAAGATGGGGGCATGGGACAGCGCATCAACGCCACCGGCCAGCACCAGATCCGAACGGCCAGTTTGAATGGCCTGTACGCCAGAATCCAGAGCCTGCATGCCCGAGGCGCAGTTTCGCATGACCGTCCAGCCGGGCACTTTGTGACCTGTGCCCAGACGCAGACCCAGAATCCGGCCGATATTGGTTTCATCGGGCGAGGGGGCGGCGCAACCCAGAATGACCTCGCTGAGTTGCGGGGCCTCAAAGGGTTGGCGCAGCAGCAACTCGCGTCCAGTTTGCACGGCCAGATCTCCAGCGGAGAAAGGGCCGGGCGCATTACGCGCTTTCAGAAACGGGCTGCGTGCGCCGTCAATAATATAGACCGGTTGAAAACTCATACTTGGCTCCCACTGGCGGCTTCAGCGGCAGGATTTTCCCGACGCAGATCGAAGGGGAAATCATCCACGGCAATAACGCGGTCGCGCACGATATCGCGGGCCTGGATTTGTTCATATTCCTGGGCGGTGATGCCACCGGCCTGGAAGACGGCTTCGGCCAGATCGCGCACGTTGGCTTTGGGGTTGTCCTGCAATTGACCACTTTTCTCGAACTGACGGATTTTGGCGTCAATATCACGAGTGTTCAGCGTCGCCAGCAAGGCGGCTTCAATCGCACCGACGGGTTCCATATCGTCGTCAGGCAAGTAAGTGTCGTAGGTCAGGCGATCACGAGTGGCACCGGGTTTGGTCAACAGTTTGGCAACGGTGTGATCCAGTTTGTCATCGGGACCCAGACGGCGCTGGCCCAGAGGGAAGACCAGGAAGCGCAGCACGGCCGCCAAAGGACGGTTCGGGAAGTTTTCCAGCACCTTGTCCAGGGCGTGTTGAGCGCGCATCAGGGCGTCTTGAGCCGCCCAGTGAGCCAAAGGAGCATCTTCTTGTTGACGACCTTCGTCCTGATAGCGTTTGAGTACGGCACTTAGCATGTACAGCTCGGACAGCACATCCCCCAGACGCGAGGACAGACGCTCACGCATTTTCAGGGATCCTCCCAGCACCAGCATGGACGCGTCGGCCAGCAAGGAGAAGGCGGCGCTGTAACGGCTGGCCTGGCTGTAGTAGGTGTGCATGGCCTTGGCGGTGCCGGTAGGGCCACTTAGCAAGCGCCAGCCACCCAGGCCCAGCCAGAAGGAACGGCCCGTGTTAGCCAGGGTGTAGCGAATGTGTGCCCAAAATGCCTGATCAAACTTACGCAAACCGGCTTCACGATCAGGATCCAGCGCGGCTGTCATTTCTTCCAGAATGAAAGGATGGCAACGGATCGCGCCTTGACCAAAGATGATCAGGCTACGCGTCAGAATATTGGCGCCTTCCACTGTAATACCGACGGGGATCTGTTGATAAGCCCGGCCCAGAAAGTTGGAGGGGCCAAGACAAATACCTTTACCGCCAATCACGTCCATACCGTCGTTCACCACAATACGACCACGTTCGGTGACGTGATATTTGACGATGGCCGAGACCACGGAAGGTTTCTCGCCCAGGTCCACGGCAGCAGCCGTCATGGTGCGGGCGGCATCCATGGCATAGGTATGGCCAGCAATGCGAGCCAGTGCTTCTTCCACACCTTCAAACTTGCTGATGGCGCTGCGGAACTGGGTACGCACAGCGGAGTAACCACCCACGGCGCGGCTGGTCAGTTTGGCCATGCCGGTAAAGGAGGAGGGTAGGGAGATGGAGCGGCCGGCAGCCAGACATTCCATCAACATGCGCCAGCCTTGGCCAGCCATGTCGGGACCACCAATAATGAATTTCAGCGGCATGAACACGTCTTTGCCACGGGTGGGGCCGTTCATGAACATGGCATTCAAGGGGAAGTGACGGCGACCGGTATCGACACCAGGGTGGTCGCTAGGGACCAGGGCGCAGGTAATGCCAATGTCTTTTTCGCCACCCAGCAAACCGTCCGGGTCATAGAGGCGGAAGGCCAGACCCAGCAAGGTGCACACCGGAGCCAGCGTGATATAGCGCTTGTCCCAGGTGACGCGCATACCCAGCACTTCCTGACCTTCCCATTCGCCTTTGCAAACAATACCTACGTCAGGAATGGAGGCGGCATCGGAACCGGCCCAAGGGCTAGTCAGTGCGAAAGCGGGAATGTCACGGCCATCGGCCAGACGGGGCAGGTAGTGTTGCTTTTGTTCGTCGGTGCCGTAGTGCAGCAGCAGTTCAGCCGGGCCTAGCGAGTTGGGCACCATCACCGATACGGACAAAGCCGAGTTGCGGGTGGAGAGCTTTGCCACGACTGCCGAGTGCGCTTGCGCCGAAAAACCGCGACCGCCGTATTCCTTGGGAATAATCAGGCTGAAGAAGCGGTTTTCTTTCAGGTAATTCCAGACCTCGGCAGGCATGTCGAAGTCTTCCTGGCTGACTTGCCAGTCGTCAATCATGGCGCAAGCCACATTGACTTCATTGTCCATGAACTGGCGCTCTTCATCGGTCAGCCGGTAGGCTGGATAAGAGCTCAGGGTATTCCAGTTGGGTTTGCCGCGAAACAGTTCACTTTCCCACCAGACCGTACCCGCTTCCAGCGCATCGCGCTCGGTTTGGGACATGGCAGGCAAAACACTGGAAAAAGCGCGGTAGATTGGGCGGCTTATCCACTTGGTGCGTAGATTCCGGTTTTTGAGAACGTAGACGCAGCCAAGCACTAGCACTATCAATAGCAAGGTCACAAACATGGCAACTCCGGACTAGCTAAGAAAAGAAAAAAATGCCCCCACGCTGCGCCTTTGGCTTGCTGCCCCCCAAGGGGGAGCTTTTTGCCTTGGGGCGGCCCGGCGGTAAAAAATACCCCCACGCTGCACCTTCGACTTGCTGCCCCTAAAAGAGGGGCGTGGTTCACCTTGGTGTAGCTTGGTGGTCAGGACCGTTCAGCTCAGGTGCTGGCGGGTAAAGGCGCTCGTAATCCACCCAGCAGGAAACTCATCAGACGCTGTTGCAGTTGTTGCTCACTTTCGGGGCTGTCGCTAAGGGGTAATTGCAAGGCCCGACGTAGTGATTGGGTGCCCATCAAGGCGTAAGAGGTGGCACCCAGCATGAAATGAAATCGCCAGATGATTTCTTCTTCGGGCACGGTGGGCAGGGCTTCGTGCAAAGCCTGCTTGAAAGGCAGGAAGATGGCGACTTGCTCGTCCCAACAAATGGATTGGATGAAGTCTTGCGGTGCCGGGCGGTCTTGCCCGGGCAAAGGAATAAACGAGCGTGGTGTGCCATTGCCAGAACCCGCCAAGCGGATTAGTGGCCCAAAAAAGGCATCTACTACCTGTGATGCTTTCAACGGACCCTCACCGGCTTGTTGGCGATAAAAAGCCAGCTTTTCCAGGCGTTCTTGATTGATACTGTTCAAGCGGCGCTGAAATACGGCCTGTGTCAGTCCGTCTTTACTGCCAAAGTGGTAATTAACAGCCGACAGGTTTACCTTGGCCTGCGCCGTAATCTGGCGCATGGAGGTATTTTCGTGACCATACAGCGCGAACAGATGTTCGGCTGCATCGAGAATGGCGGACTGTGTCCTATCAGAGCGTTTCACCGTTATTTCCTAATTTCAAACGAGTGTTTGAATAATGTAGCGGGAATAGGCGGTTAGTACAGTAGGGGTTCACCCTAGCCCTGCAAAGCAGGGCCAGGAGCCAGCTTTAGATTTGAGTCACAAATTTGGTGACTAAATATCCGTCAAAGGTTTCCGCACCGCCTTCGCTGCCAATACCACTGTCCTTGACGCCACCAAACGGCGTTTCGGGCAGGGAACTGCCAAAGTGGTTGATATTGACCATACCGGATTCCAGCTCGGTGCCCAGTCGATGTGCGTCTTGCAAGGATTGCGTAAAGGCATAGGCCGACAAACCAAAAGGCAGGCTGTTGGCACGGGCGATGGCATCGTCCAGGTCGCTGTAGCGAGTCAGGGGGGCGATAGGGCCGAAAGGCTCCTCGGTCATGACCAGCGCATCGTCTGGCAAATCCGTCAGTACAGTGGGCGAGAAAAAGAAACCGTCGCGCTTGATCTGCTCACCACCCAACAGCACTTTGCCGCCCAGAGAGCGGGCATTGTCGACAAACTTTTGCATCATGGGGATGCGGCGCTCGTGAGCCAAGGGGCCCATTTGCGTATCCGGGTCCAGTCCATCACCCACTTTGACATTGGCCAGCTCTTGGGTGAAGCGATCCACAAACGCGGTGTAAATATCGTCGTGGATGTAAAAGCGCGTGGGCGAAATGCAAACCTGTCCCGCGTTACGGATCTTGAAACGAGCCAATTGACGGGCGGCGCGGGCTACATCGGCATCGGGCAGGACCAGCACGGGAGAATGACCGCCCAATTCCATGGTGATGCGTTTCATATGAGCGCCGGCTAGCGCAGCCAGTTGTTTGCCTACTGGTACAGAGCCGGTAAAGGAGACTTTGCGCACGATGGGCGAACGGATCAGGTAGTCCGAGACCTCGTGTGGCACACCCCACACAATATTCAGCACGCCTGGCGGCAGACCGGCGTCGTGGAAGGCTTGAGCAATGGCCATGACTGCGCTGGGGGAGTCCTCGGGGCCTTTGAGAATGATCGTGCAACCTGCACCAATTGCCGCGCAGATTTTACGAATGGCTTGGTTATAGGGGAAGTTCCATGGCGTAAAGGCGGCGCAAACCCCAATGGGTTCGCGCAAGACCAGTTGTTGCACTTTGGGGTTGCGTGCGGGAATAACGCGACCATAGATGCGACGGCATTCTTCGGCGTGCCAGTCTGCATGATCGGCGCAGGACATGATTTCACCCACGGCCTCGGCCAGCGGTTTGCCTTGGTCCAGCGTCAGGTTACGGCCAATTTCCTGGGCGCGTTCGCGGGATAGTTCCGCCACCTTGCGCAAGATCGCGCTGCGATCCATGGGCGAGCTATGACGCCAGCTTTGGAACGCGGCTTGAGCGGCATGCAGAGCCGCATCCAGATCTGCCTGGGATGCCAGGGGCAGTTGGCCCAAGGTACTGCCATCGGCTGGGTTGATGACGGCTTGGGTCTGACGACCTTGCCCGTCCAGGAATTGGCCATTGATATAGAGGGCCAGATGTTGATACATGTGCTTTTCTCCAGAGTAGACTGTGCAGATCGAATGCAGCGCACCGAAGGGACAGGGCCGGTCGCGAGGGCCTGATGAGCATTGGCCGTTTATGCGGCCTATGCTCCCATTGTCATGTCGGCTCGTTAAAATGGCAGGATCATCCTGTATGGCCGTCTTTGACTCATAGTAAAACTCTCCTGTCTGAAATCCAATTCCTGTCATGGTCACCACGAAACGTACACGCCGTATCTCACCGGAGGCAGAGTCTCCTCGCAGCACTCCTCAGGCCATGCTGGCGCGCATTCGGAGTTTGTTACCGACCATGGGGGCGGCCTCACAGCGCATTGGTGAATTTGTCATTAACTATCCGGCAGATGTGGTCCACATGTCGGTCAGTGAAGTGGCTGAGCGCACGCAATGCAGTGAGGGAAGCGTAGTTGGATTTTGCAAACTGCTGGGTGCAACAGGTTTTCAGCAATTGAAAATCTCGCTGGCCCAGCAAATTGTGCAACCCGTCCAGTACATACACGAGGATCTGGAGTCGGGTGACTCAATCGATCAGGTTGTGAGCAAGATCTTTCACAGCAATATTCAAACCTTGCAAGAGACAGAGTCGGTACTCGATCCGGCTGCCTTGGCCAAGGCGGTTGCGTTGATCCGTCAGGCGCAGCGTATTGAAATTTACGGTATTGGTAGTTCGTCGGTGATTGCGCACGATGCCCACTACCGGATGTTGCGTATTGGTTTGCAGGCAACAGCGGTCACGGATTCACACGTACAGGCTATCAGCGCTTCGCTAACCGGGCCGCAGGTGGTTGTGCTGACAATTTCTCATTCGGGCAGTACACATGAAACCGTACTGGCCACTCGTCTGGCTAAAGAGGCGGGCGCCAGCACGATATGTATTACCAATTTTGGCAAGTCTCCGATTCAAGGCTATGCCGATGTCGTCTTGCACACCATGTCCCGCGAAACCCATTTTCGCACCGAGGCGATGACCAGTCGTTTGGCTCAACTGGCTATTATTGATACCTTGATCGCCTGCCTGGCCTTAGCTGACTATGATAAATCGGTGCAGACCTTGCGCAGCACCTTTGAAGTGCTATCCAACAAGCGTTATTAACCTTGGCTGACTTCGTGGAGATGACGTCGCACGGGGATGTTTCGGAGCATCAAGGCGCCTACGTCTGGCGCGTCGGCTTGCGAGGATGGGCCGACCAGTAGATAGCCTAATCCGAGGCTGACTGCACCCAAGGCATCTGTGGCGGCATTGTCCCCGATAACGGTCACATGCTCATTGTGCAAGCCCAGACGTTGCAAGCCTTCCCTAAATAGCATCGATTGCGGTTTACCCAGAATTTCCGCTTGCGCCCCAGGTATGCAGGCTAATACCGCCTGTAATAGTGCGCCTGTTTCCGGGGTGAGTAGACCTTGCGGGCCAGGGTGGGTCAGGTCAGCATTGCTGACCAGAAGCGTGGCGCCTTGGCTGAGTTCACGGATGACTTGCTGCAAAGTGTCATAGCTGAAATGGCGATCTCGCGTCAGCAGAACAATGTCGGCATTTCGCTCTACCAGAGTCAAACCCAGCTCCATGGCCAGTGTCCGCAGCGCTTGAGAGGCGCACAGCATAAGCGGGTTGTGTGGGTAGCGGCAGGCAATGTGATGTATGGCTTGTTCTCCTGCCAGCACCAAGTTGGCCGGTGGCACTGGTAACCCCAATGCTTGCAGTTGGGGGGCCAGCGTTTGTGCGGTATGGGTAGAGTTGTTGGAAACCACGATATACCGACCCTCCCAGTAATGTAGTAATTCCTTGGCGCCGGGTAGTACTTCATCGCCACGGATGAGTGTGCCATCTAAATCCAGAATCAAACCTAGGGACTGAGAGAGCCATGATGCATCCGATGGAGCATCGGGTTGGGAGCTGGGTGGCGCAGCAGAGAGCAAGGAGGTCATAAACGAGATACAGAGTGTCAAAAAAGGACCGCGTCGAACTGGCCGCAATGCCGGCTCTGCGCGCTGGAATGGCTCAAATTCTAACTGAACATTATTCAAAAATCATTTTTGTTGTTTTGAGCTATTTTCATTTTTTTGTCATATAAGGCAGCTAATCTTCGTTTCGATGTCAGACAAGTACCCATGTCATGACGCACACCTTTTCACGACAAGGATTATCGAAATGAAGACGCACCGCTTTCATCTTTCCGCATTGGCCCTGGCTTTCATGCTGACTCCGTTCGCTGCTGCACAGGCACAGGCATTGGCGGATGGTTCACAACAGCACCCCTTGCGCGTGTTGTTGATCCCTGCTGATGGCGGTACAGAGTCCGGTACCAAGGCAGACTACCAACCCATCTTCAACGCGATCACAAGCAGCACGGGTCTGCATTTTGATTTGACGGTTGGGCAGTCCTATGGAGCTGTGGTGGAAGGGATGTGCAACCAATTGGCTGAAGTTGCCTTTCTGGGACCTGTCTCTTATGTGCAGGCACATGACCGGGGTTGCGCTCAGTTGTTAGCGGTGGGTGTGCAAAAGGGGCAGTCTTCCTATTACGCCGCCATGTTTGCCCCGAAAGAATCCTCTGTGACCTCTTTGAAGGACCTGAAAGGTAAACGTGCCGCATTTGGTGATGTCAATTCGGCATCCAGTTTCACGTTTCAGATGGCTTCTATGATTAACGATGGCATGAATCCCGCCCAGGATTTGGCCGAGTTGCATTTGACCGGTAGCCATGCCAGCAGTTTGGCTGCTTTGGTGCAAGGGCAGGTCGATGCAGCCGCCTTGTCTTTTGACTCTTTTGACAAAGCTGTTCGCCAAGGCGCTGTTGATCCTCAATCGGTCAAGGTTATCTTCAAGAGCGAGCCAATTCCTTATCCCCCGCTGGCGATGAACACCAAACTGCCTGAGGGGCTGAAAAAGACCTTGAAAGAAGCATTCTCGACGGTTCATCAAGCTCCAGGCGTGACTCCAGACATGGTGCGTGGCTATGGCGGTGCCAAATTGGATCGCTACGACACGGCATTCTCGGAAGAGCAGTTCAGTGGCCCCGCATCCAAGATGTCATTGCTCACTGACGAGGTCAAAGGCGAGATTCTGGCCAAGGCTGCACAGCGGTGAGTGTGATGAACGAGATCGCTGCCATGTTGCGTTTTGAATCTGTGGGGATGCGATATCCCGATGGCACGACTGCGCTCAAATCGGTGTCTTTGAGTGTGCCTCGAGGACAGTTCTGTGTGCTGCTGGGGGCCTCTGGAGCAGGCAAATCGACCTTGTTACGTATGGCTAATGGGCTCACTGTTCCTACGCAGGGGGCAGTTTGGGTCGATGGCCAGCGTGTGCAGCGCAGCAGCTTGAAAGCGGTGCGACCGGGAATTGGGATGGTGCATCAGCACTTTAATTTGGTCTCGCGTGCCACCGTCGCGACGAACGTGCTGTCAGGAGCCTTGCCCGGTTTGCCTGCGTGGCGAGCGTTTTTGATGCGGTTTCCAGCCTCACTACGCGAGCGGGCTTGCCGCTTGGTGCGTGAGGTCGGACTACAGCCGGAGCATTTGCATCGGCGCGTCAGTGAACTGTCGGGCGGGCAGCAGCAGCGGGTTGGTATCGCCCGTGCATTCATGCTGGAGCCTGCGGTGCTGCTGGCTGATGAACCGGTGGCCAGCTTGGACCCGCGCATCAGCCGTGACATTTTGAGTTTGTTGCGTAGCCAGGCGCGTGATCGGGCGGCGACTGTTCTGTGCAGTTTGCATCAGGTAGAGCTGGCCCGTGAGTTTGCGGATCGGATTGTGGCGGTGCGCCAGGGTGTTGTGGTTTTTGATGGGCCAGCCAGTGCATTCGATGAGGCCGCAGCCACAGCCTTGTACCAGGCCGGGACGCCAGGAAGTCCCGTGGAGGCATGGTCTGGGGCGGTCATGACGCCTGGCCGTGCCACTGCATCGCCAGGCGGTTCGACGGTCAGACCGGGCACTGTGTTGGTGGAGGGCGTGTCATGAATAAGCCTGAAAGTGCAGCCGCTTGGCATTTGGATCCACCTTACGGTGTGCGGGCCGTTTTGATAGCGATCGTGGTGCTTATTGCGCTGTTGTATACCGGCAAGCGGGTAGAGATGGATCGTATGGCAGCATTGAGTGCAGATGGGGTCTTGGCGACGGTTGGTATTAAGGATCAGTCGCAGGTGACTTCGGGTCTGAGCGCCTTGGCAGACAACATGTTTCCCTTGCAGGTGTCATATCGCACTCAAGTGAGCCGTATCGAAGGTTTTGACCCGCAGAAACTCCCTTTGTTTGCCTATGTGGAAACGGTTGATGTGGTCGAGCAATCGTTGAACCCGCATACCTTGCAGATGGAAGAAGAGGTCTATACGCAGACTTACTTGGTTGAGCCGTTGGGGTATGTGTGGCGGGTAGCCGTCAAGATGGTTGAAACCTTCGAGATCGCCATTTGGGCCACCCTGTTAGCCATGGTGGGGAGTGCGCCATTGGCCTATTGGAGTGCGCGCAATTACACACCGCATCGCGTGTTTTATGTCACAGCACGGGCCTTGGTCAGCCTATTTAGAGCCATGCCAGAGCTGATCTCCGCCTTGTTTCTGGTGCTGGCGTATGGCTTTGGCCCGATTGCTGGTGTCTTGGCATTGGCCATCCACTCCATGGGGTTTCTGGGCAAGTTCTATGCCGAGGATATCGAGACTGCTGATGTGAAGCCACAAGAGGCGCTGACGGCGATCGGCGCGGGCAAGTTGCGGGTTTTGGCGTATGCCGTATTGCCTCAGGTAATGCCTAAATTTACTGGCTACACCCTCTATATCCTGGATCGTAACGTCCGGATGGCGACGGTGGTGGGTTTGGTCGGTGCGGGCGGTATTGGGCAAGAGCTGAAAGGACGCTATGACATGTATCAATACGCCCACGTCGGGACCATTCTCGTCGTGATCTTTATCACTGTTTTTTTGTTGGATCAGGTAGCGGCCCGCTTGCGTCAGCGCCTGAGCTAAGTAGCGGCATCCCGTAAGGGCTGCCGTTCTATCAAGTCCCTGCCGGTTCTGCCGGCCCTGTTTTCCCGATCTGGAGTGATTCATGACCTCGTACCTTGTACTGGGCCGTAGCGTTGTTGCGGCTATTGCCCTGAGTTTGACACTGGCTGCCTGTGGCGGTGGCTCTGATACGGATTCCTCTGCTACCCCGCCCCCTGGTGGCGGTGGCGATATTGAACAACCCGAGGTTCCCGAGACACCGCAGTTGCGCTGCGCTCCTTGATGACGTTTTTCTTTTTTGAGTGATTAGCACCATGACCAAGATTCTGCCCCCAGACGATGCCGGTATCGAACTGTCCCAGCCGGGTCGACGCAAATTTTTCCGAACTTCTGCTCAAACTGCTGGCGCCTTGTCGGCGATGGCTATGTTGCCCGCTTCTATTCGACGCGCGTTGGCTATTCCAGCGACGGTGGATACAGGAACGATTAAGGACGTCAAGCATGTTGTCATCCTGATGCAAGAGAATCGTTCGTTCGACCACTACTTCGGCACGATGAAAGGAGTTCGTGGTTTTGGCGATCGTTTCCCGATTCCTTTGGAGTCGGGTAAATCCGTTTGGCATGAGTCTGACGGTACGAAGGAAGTGCTGCCTTACCATTTGAACTCGGCCACGATGAACGCGTTGTTTGTTCCTGGTACGCCTCACAACATGCCAGATGCCCAGGCGGCCTGGGGGCAAGGCAAGTTTGGTTTGTGGCCCAAGTACAAAAAAGCGTACTCGATGGGCTATTACAAACGCGACGATATTCCCTTCCAGTACGCGCTGGCCGAATCGTTCACCATGTGTGATGCAAACTTCTGTTCGATTGCGACAGGCACCGATCCCAACCGGATTATTTTCTGGTCCGGCTCTAATTACGATCCCAAACTCGGCCGTATGGGGGTCAATTGCACGGACTCCGATTCGGAACCCGTTAACCTGCGCTGCTGGGTCAAAGGGGCCTTACCGACACCGGGCTATACCTATCAAGGCTCGGCTTTTACCTGGAAAACCCTGCCTGATGTCTTGCAGGACGCGGGTGTGAGCTGGCGTATTTATCAGGATCCGAACAATAACTGGACGGGGGCTATGCACGGGGGCTTGGCCTTTGAGTCATTCCGTGAGTCCAAGCCAGGTGAGCCTTTGTATGAGCAGGGCATGAGCAATCACAGCTTGGAGGATCTCAAGCAAGATGTGCTGGATGCGACCTTGCCAGCGGTGTCCTGGATTCTGCCCTGGCCGTCGGTCTCTGAGCACCCCAGTGGTGGTGGTAGTCCAGCCCAAGGTGCGGATTATATTTCGCAGGTACTCGATGCCTTGACGGCGAACCCGGAAGTCTGGAGTAAGACAGCCTTCATCATTACGTTTGATGAGAACGATGGCTTGTTCGATCATTTGCCCCCACCTGCTGTCCCTTCTTATGACGTCGATGGCAAGTTGATGGGCAAATCGACTGTTTCGCTTGACGGTGAGTATTTCTCCGATCCTGCGCGTAAGTACTTGAAGGCCGATGACACCATCAGTGGCAATTTGCGTCCTTGGGGCTTGGGCCCACGTGTGCCGATGTACGTTATTTCCCCCTGGAGTCGTGGCGGCTGGGTCAATTCCGAGGTGTTTGACCATACCTCTGTGGCCCAGTTTCTGGAAAAACGTTTCGATATCACCGTTGACGCCGTTAGCCCTTGGCATCGCGCAGTGTGTGGGGATTTGACCTCGGCCTTTGACTTTGCCAGCCCGAATGATCCTTCCTTCCCGACCTTGCCTGACATGAGCGACTACAAGGCGATGGAAGCACAGCAAAAGACGATGCCTCGCGCTGAACCTCCTGCGACACCGCAGCCTCTGTATCAGGAAGCCGGTGTTCGTTATTCACGTGCCTTGCCCTATGAATTGCATACCAGTGCGCGAGTAGACAAGAAAGGTTCTGTCGAGCTGCTGTTTAGCAATACCGGGCAAGCAGGGGCTGTTTTCCATGTTTATGACAAGAAGCATCTGGACTTGATCCCACGTCGCTACACCGTCGAGGCTGGAAAATTATTGTCGGATACCTGGGATGTCACACAGGACAACGGGGATTACGAGTTCTGGGTGTACAGCACGAATGGGTTTGTGCGCACATTTGTGGGCAATACCGAGACAGGTGTATCGCTGGAAGTGCAGGTCTGTTACGAGCCGACTGCAGGTGATGTCTATTTGAAACTGTTCAATCAGGGTGATCGTGCTCAGAAGGCGACGGTGCTGTCGAACATGTATCGCACAGATGGTCCATGGGATCTGCTTGTGGAGCCCGGACAGGTGACTGAGCAGCGTTGGTCGGTGAAAGACAGTGGGAACTGGTACGACTTTTCGGTGCAGGCCGAAGGCTTTGAGCGCCGTTTTGCCGGTCGTATGGAAACGGGCAAGCATGGCGTCAGCGATCCTGCTATGGCGGTGCAACTGTAAGGTCTAACGAGACAGGCCCGGAGTTTTGAGGCTACGGGCGTGTCGAGCTGCTTTTTTGAGTGTGAGAAATTCATGAAATACACGTATGTAGCCGCTGCCGTGAATGGGGTATTGACGGCAGCCGTGCTGGGGGCTGTGTTGCAGCCAATGGATGTGCGGGCTCAGACTGCTCCGCCTGCTGTGTGGGATGGCAGCAATGCCGGGTATGGTCAGGGAGCCGGGCAGAATGTCGGCGGGAAGAACAATGTGGCGGTTGGCAATAACGCAGGCCAGGATGTCTCAGGCAGCGTGAATATTGCGGTGGGCAAGGGCGCTGGCAATGATGTGTCGACGAACTGGAATTTGGGTATTGGGGAAGGCGCCGGCTCTAATGTCAGCGGCAAAAATGCCAATCAGGCTATTGGTTATTACGCCGGCACCAATGTCGAAGGGGGGTGGAATCAGTCGATTGGGCGTAGTGCGGGACAAAACGTCAAGGGAGACTACAACGATGCCATGGGCTTTTGGGCAGGCACGAATACGGTGGGCAATAACAATGCTGCCTATGGAAGCAATGCGGGGCGTGACGTAACCGGAAATGGTAATACCGCCTTGGGCCAGGAGGCCGGCCGTAATGTGCAAGGTGATAGCAATTTGGCAATGGGCCAGAATGCCGGTCAACAGGTAGTGGGTAATGGCAATTTGGCCCAGGGTAAGAATGCCGGCCAGAATGTACAGGGTTCCAACAATATGGCGTTGGGTTCCTATTCGGGTTATGGCGTCACAGGTGAGGGTAACGCTGCATTAGGTCTGGGGGCGGGCCGTGATGTGACGGGTGATAACAATATTGCTCATGGTGCTGGCGCCGGTGGGGGCGTTCAAGGCAATGACAATGTGTCAATTGGCTCGGGGGCTGGTCGCGGTACGGTTGCAGATCGAAGTGTCGCAGTGGGAGCGGGTGCCGTAGCGGGTACTGACGGTGTGGCGCTGGGTTCGGGAGCGAAGGCTGTGCAAGGCAGTGTCGCACTAGGGGCCGGGTCGCAGGCTGTGCGCGGAGCATCCCAGGAATATGTTGCCTATGGCTTGGATGGTGTCCATCGTTCTCAGGGCGAAGTGAATCTGGGTGGTCGGCAGTTGACAGGGCTAGCTCCCGGTAGTGAGGAGACAGATGCTGTCAATGTGGCTCAGTTAAGGGCAGCAAGCCAGGCGGCCGAGACACGCTTTGGTGAGTCTGTGCGGCGTCTGGATCGTGATCTGCAGTCTCAGGAGCGCAAGTTGAGTGCCGGGGTCGCTGCTGCCATGGCAACTGCAGCCTTGCCGCAGGCGTACTTGCCAGGGCGCAATATGGTCTCTTTGGCGGGGGGGACCTGGAATGGTGAATCGGGCTACGCTTTGGGCATTTCCCGTGTCTCGGAAAGTGGGACTTGGGTGTACAAGGTCAATGCCAACGGTACGTCTCGAGGAGACCTCGGGGCGGCGGCAGGGGTAGGCTATCAGTGGTAGGCCATCTGGACAAGGAGTAGGGAAGTGGTAAGAAAACGGGCTGTTTATCAGCCCGTTTTCCTGCCTGTAGAGTGAGATTGGTTTTGCTTCGGGTGTGCCCGTTAACCTGGGTAGAAATTCAAATACTGTTATAAGTTTTTGATTATTAATTTCTTTTTAGATTTTGCTTGATACGGCGGGTAGGGGTCATTGCAGTGTCATAAGTAAAAGTTACAAATGTGGCATTTGCAATAAGCGTGTTGCCGAGAGGTATGACAAGAAAATTATTTTTATTGCATGTTAAAAATTTTGTTGGGTGTTGATGTAACCTAAATACTTATTAAGGTGAAAGATTTTGTAGATTCTTACGGAGAAATCTAGAAGTAGGGCATGATGACGCTATTATTTGTTAAGCCCCTGATTTCTTAAAATCGTTTAATTTCAGAGTTTTGTTGCCCTTTTTGTCACAGGCTATTTATCATTTTTAACATTGTCATCGACGAAAGCCCTTGTAATCTAAGATACAATTTGTCCCGTGACTCGTGTGACGATCATAGTGTGTTTTCGTGCAAAAAGTCACAATTAGACACAAGGTTATGCTCCAAGAATACAGGCCAGAAGCCTGTAGCTCCGCCTTGTCTTGCCCCGGTCCATTATGAACATACTGCTGCGGCTGGTGATGTGTTTACCAGCCTTAGATGTAAAGCCCATGTGCAATACATAGGTGTTGGGCCCTCGGGGGGTGTTTCTTTCGCTTTGTTTAGGCGGCACACCGAACCCATTCTTCTTTCATTTTTGTACTTAAATTTGATCTGGCAATGCGTTACAACGCTGAGGTGATGTTCTCCGTTGTGGGCGCAGCACAGGATCTTACGGAGGCCGACGTGCGTGGTAAAAAAACTCTAACGGTAAGTTCGCTGCTGACAGCGCTTGTGCTGGCTCAGCCAGTTCATGCGCAGGAAAACAGCTTGAGCTTCAAAGACAGTATCGAGCGGGCAATCATGTCCAACCCCGAACTTGGCGCTCGCTTCCAAGACTTCCAGTCTGCGTTGGAAGGGCAGAATGTCAGCCGTGGTGCGTTATTGCCTGAAGTCAATGCCGAAGGATGGGTAGGTCGGGAGTGGCGTGGTAGCACATCCAGTGCATCGTCTGTGAACTGGTCTCGCAGTGGCTATAGCTTGCAGTTACGCCAGTTGATTTTTGATGGTTTCTCGTCGATTAATCAGGTGCGTCAGTTGGGCTACGAAAAACTGGCCACCTACTATGATTTGTTGGCTTCCGTAGATTCCTTGGCGCTGGAGGCGGCGAATGCTCATATTGACGTGCTGCGATACCGCGAAATGGAAAAGTTGGCGCGTGAAAATTACAATCTGCACTTGAATATCCTGAAGCAGATCGAGGAGCGCTCCAGCTCGGGCGTCGGGCGTGGTGTTGATCTGGAACAGGCATATGGCCGCCAGTCTTTGGCACAAAGTAACGTTATGACCGAGGCCGGGAACTTGAATGACGTTTTGCAGCGCTATCGTCGTATCGTCGGGGTAGCGGCTCCTGAGGTGTTGCAGCCTGCTCCTTCCTTGAGCGAATCCCTGCCCACAAAAACCAGCGATTTCTTGCCTTCTTTGCGCAACAGTCCTTCCATTTTGGCTAAACAGGCTCTGTATCAAGCGGCTGAGTTTGGCAAGCATGTGGCTCAAGGGCGTATGTCCCCAAAACTTGAGTTCCGTGCGGCAACAGGTAAAGATAAAAATGATCCACCCGGATCGTCTTACCGTGATGCCCAAAACTCCAACGTGCAGTTAGTGCTGTCCTATAACCTGTTCCGGGGTGGGGCAGATATGGCGCGCATTCGTCAGACCACTGCCCAGCAGTATGCCGCGCGGGATGTTCGCGACTATACATGCCGCAACGTGCAACAGGACTTGTCCGTAGCGTGGAACAACGTTCAACGTTTGCGTGCCCAGTTGCCTTTCCTGCAACAACATGAGCTGGCTACGTCTAAAGTTCGTGTGGCCTATATGCAGCAATTTCAGATTGGCCAGCGTTCCTTGCTGGACTTGTTGGATACTGAAAACGAATTGTTTGATGCCCGTCGTGCGTTGGCCAATGCCACCTATGACCTGCAACAGGCCGAGTACAGCTGGTTGATGCTGTCGCATCGTCTGGTATCAGCGGTTGGTTTGGCGCAGCCCTACTCGGAGCAACCTGACGAAGCCGCCAAACTGGATTTCCCCGAAGAGGCCTTTCAGGCATGTATGGCACCTGTACCGGATACCAGCAATCTGACTCCGATAACAGTTGACTATCGTGACGATATGGCTCCGCCGGTCTTGCGTGAAAAAACAGCTGGGCTGAACTAATTGGTTTTGCTTGAGCGTACTTGAAGGTTAGGGGGCTATATGAGTCCAGAAGAAGAGGGCTATAAACAAGAGCTGTCAGTCTCGGATGCCAGTTTTATTCGGGTTCTGGAAGACTTGATTGACGCCTTGATTGCGAATGGCGTTCTTCGCATGACTGATTTGCCCCCTGAAGCCTTGGCTAAATTAAACGAGCGCAAACAAACCCGTCAGCGCCTGCGAGATTCGCTGGATTTGATTAATGACGACGAACCACTCATCTGAAAATCCAACACCACAGAGCGAGACATTCAGTATCCCGCCTCATCTGACTCATGATGATCCGTTACTGAATTGTTTGGTAGAGATTACCCGTATTCACGGCAATCCATGTACGGCCCAGCATCTGTCTACGGGTCTGCCCTTGCAGAAGGGACGCCTGACGCCCGCTCTTTTGAGTCGGGCTGCAGCGCGTGGGCATTGCACCTCGCGTATTTGGCGCCGTTCTTTTGCCGAACTCAATCCCAATCTGTTGCCAGCCATTTTGCTGCTGAACGATAGTCGGGCTTGCGTGTTGTTGGGCTTCGAGGATGATCGTGCTCTTGTGCATTTTCCAGAAAGCGGCAGCCCCAGTGAAATTGACCTGGAGCAATTGCAGGAGCTGTATTCTGGCCTGCTCGCGGTTGTACAACCTGACTTCCGGGTCGAGGTGCGAGCAACAGAGGGTATAACGCCCCTGAAAGGCAAGCATTGGTTCTGGGCGACCGTATCGCAAAACTGGAAGTTATATCGGGATGCGCTCGGAGCGGCGTTTCTGATTAACGTGTTTGCCTTGGCGATCCCCTTGTACACCATGAATGTGTATGACCGCGTGGTGCCTAACAATGCGATAGAAACGTTGTGGGTACTGTCTATAGGGATTGGTTTGGTGCTCGTGCTGAACCTTCTGTTGACCAGCGTACGCGCGTATGTGGTTGATGCGGCCAGTAAGCGGGTTGATATTCAGTTATCAGCACGGATTATGGAGCGGGTATTGGATTTGCGCATGGAGAATCGGCCGCCTTCGGTGGGCTCTTTTGCCGCCAATTTGCGCTCGTTTGAGTCTGTGCGCGATTTTATTGCCTCTGCCAGTCTGACAACGCTGGTTGATTTGCCATTTGTCGTCCTGTTTCTTGCGGTACTGGCCTGGATATCGCCTTGGATGTTAATCCCGCCGGTCGTGGCTATCATCATTATTCTTGCCGTGTCCTGGTTTGCCCAGGCTCGGATGGAGCGGTTGACCAAGCAAACATTTCAAGCGGCTGCACAGCGCAACGCAGGCCTGGTGGAGTCCTTGGCTGGGCTTGAAACCTTGAAGGTATTGAATGCGCAGAGCAATGCCCAGCGCGCTTGGGAGCAGTCTACAGAGTACCTGGCTCGACAAGGGGCCAGAATCAAGATGACTTCGGCTGTAACGGTAAGCACCGTGCAGATGTTGACCCAAGTGGTCACGATCTGCGTGATTATCATCGGTGTATATCTGATTCAGGACGCGCAGTTGTCGATGGGGGGCATTATTGCTTCCTCCATGATTGCGGGCCGTTGTCTTGCCCCATTTGGGCAAGTGGCCGGGCTGATGATGCAATATCAGAATGCGCGTACGTCGCTGGATTCGATTGGTACGTATATGGAGTTGCCGGTCGAACACCCTGATGATCGCAATTTTGTGCCTCGGCCTTATCTTGAAGGTGCCATCGAGTTCCGTGGTGTTAGTTTCGCGTATCCCGGTGCAACTCAGAATGTGATCAATCAGCTTAGTTTTTCCCTCAAGGCAGGGGAGAAAGTGGCCATTATCGGGCGTATAGGTTCAGGTAAGACCACGTTGTCCAAGTTAATTCTGGGCTTGTATAAACCGACCTCGGGCACGATTGTGTTAGACGGTATCGATAATCAGCAGATTGACCCAGCTGATGTGCGTCGTTCTATGGGCTATGTCTCACAAGATCCGATGCTGTTTTATGGCACCTTGAAACATAATCTGACGATGGGTTCGCCCTACGTTACGGATGATCAGATGTTGGCTGCCGCCAAGTTGGCGGGTGTGGATGATTTTGCTCGTCGGCACCCAGATGGCTACGACATGATGATCGGCGAGCGTGGTGATTCGCTCTCTGGCGGTCAGCGTCAAGCGGTTGCGGTGGCCCGGGCCTTGATGGGAAACCCCTCTATTCTGTTGCTCGATGAGCCTAGCAGCAACATGGACAATCAAAGCGAATCCGCTTTGCGCAATAGTTTGCGCACTGAATGTGAAGGCAAAACGGTGGTGCTGGTCACGCATCGTACAGCGCTACTGGACTTGGTTGATCGCTTGATTGTCATGGATATGGGGCGAATTGTGGCCGATGGTCCCAAGGAGCAGGTCATTACAGCATTGCGTAGTGGGCAGATTGGCAAGGCCCGGAGCGCGACATGACGAAAAAAAGTTTGTTTTCCCGGATACGGGCAAGGCTGAAGGCCGATGCTGGGCCTGCACCAAGCCGAAGTGTTCTCAAAAATGCAGCTTGGACGGCACGTCAGCAAGAGGTTCGCGGTTCGCGTTTGTTGATCTGGTTGACGCTGTTGGCAATTTGCGTGCTGATTGTTTGGGCAAGTCTGGCCAACATTGACGAGGTTGTGCGTGGAGAAGGGAAGGTGGTGCCTTCTCGGCAGGTACAGATCATACAAAGCCTCGATGGTGGTGTTGTTGAGGAAATTCTTGTCAGGCCCGGGCAATCCGTTGAGCAGGGCGAAGTGCTATTGCGCATTGATCCCACGCGAGCATCGTCTTCCTTGGGTGAGAATGAGGCAGAGTCCTTGTCGTTGTTGGCCAAGGCGGCCCGGCTTGAGGCCATTGCGGCTGATCAAACCCTGGATATGCCTGCCGAGGTTGTGGAAAAGGCGCCGGATCTTGCTGAAATGGAGCGTCGCGTCTGGCAAGCTCGTACCGAGGAGCTGCGCTCCAATATCTCTGTCGCTCAGGAGCAACTGCATCAACGCCAGCAAGAGCTACGAGAAACGCAGGCCAATCGGGATCAGGCGGCATCGAGCTGTGGCCTGACATCGCAAGAATTGAAAATGACGCGGCCTTTGCTGAAAAGCGGGGCTGTTTCTGAAGTGGATTTGTTGCGCTTGCAGCGCGATGTAGCGCGTTATTGCGGAGAACAACGAGCCGCTACGGCGCAAATAAGCAGGATCGAGGCCTCCATACAAGAGGCGCAGAACAAGATCGGTGATGTTGAAATTACATTCCGTAACCAGGCTCGTACAGAGCTGGCAGAAACTCGCGCCAAATTGGCTTCTTTAGAGCAAGGGCAGCGCGCATTGGCGGATCGTGTCCGATTGGCTGAAGTGCGCTCGCCAGTACGTGGGACGATTAAAACTCTTGCCGCTAATACGGTGGGGGGGGTTGTGCAACCTGGTAAGGATATTTTGGAGATCGTGCCGACTGATGACTCCTTGTTGTTGGAGGTGCGTATCCAGCCGCGTGACATCGGATTTCTTCACCCGGGTCAATCTGCTGAAGTTAAGTTTACTGCCTATGACTTTGCGATTTACGGCGGTCTTGCCGGAGTGTTGGAGCAAACCAGTGCCGATACGATTACCGATGAAAAGGGTAATTCATTTTATATAGCCAAAGTGCGCACTGATACCGTTTACGTGGGTGATGATAATCGGCCTATTTTGCCTGGCATGGTGGCAGAGGTTCATATCCTCACGGGTAAACGCACTGTCATGCAGTATTTACTCAAACCCATTCTCAGGGCCCGCTCTAACGCCTTTACAGAGCGTTAAAGCGGCAGGGGTGGCCTGTACGGGGGGAGTAGTGCTGACGATAGAGGATAAATAATCCCACGTCAGCCTCAGAGCTGATGGCTTTTTAGCTCGTGTTACCAGTAAGGGAAAAGCGGTATGCGACAAGTAAATTCGGTTTTATTTCTGACGAACGATGAAGCCTTGTGGCAGCATTGGAGTCACCAGAATTCCGTAACCTACTTGCCTGCCCGAGGGCGAGGTATGGAGGATTTGTTACGGTGGAAACAGCAACATCGTGAGCTTGTCGTCATTGACAGTGCGCTTGCGTTATGGAATCACCCGCAATGGGTACAGGCAGTAAAAGGGATGAAGGTGGTGGTCGCCAGCCCTCGGCCTGTCGACTCTGAAGGGCAAGCCGTATTGGCGTTGGGCGCCCGAGCTTATATTCACGCGTACAGCTCGTCGGCTCTGCTGGAGCAAGTGTTGGAGCACGTGGCCTCGGGCCAGGTTTGGGTGGGAGAGTCTTTGCTGAGTCGCCTGCTCAGTGACGTGACTCGTCACTTGGAAATTCGCACGGGTTGGGAAAGCAACTTGACCAGCCGTGAAATCGAGGTGGCGCAACGCGCCTCGTTGGGGCACTCCAATCAATTGATTGCCCAGGATCTTGGCATTACTGAACGAACAGTGCGTGCCCACCTTCAAGCTATTTTTGAAAAGCTTGGTGTAACTGATCGTTTAATGTTGGCGCTAAAAGTACACGGCATTTCATAAGCCTGTTTGGGCCGTCCAGTCCTGCATTGTCAACTTGCGTAAAGAATCGCAAGTAAAGCGGCGAACTGGCGGCAGCGCCAATATCACATAGCAGATCAACTCGCTATTCTCATACCAAAGAAAGCCAATTTCAGATGGTCGCATTGCGACGGTCTTTTTTAGGAATCAGACAATTATGGCACTGGATACTGTTTTAGTGACACGCGTTGAAGGTACAGCATGGATGCGTACCAGCGATGGCTCAAAAGTAGCGCTCAAAGAGGGAATGCGTGTTCCCGTAAACGCTGAGATCACTACCGAAACAGGCGCATTTGTCGAGCTCGAGATTCCTGGCGGGCCGCCTATGACCATTTCTGATAATCGGGAATTCTTGCTGAGTGACGATATTGCCCAGACGGATGTCGATCCTGCTGTGGCCGTTCTGACCAATCCTGATGATCCAGCGATTGCTGCAGTACTGGCAGCACTGGAAGCGGGTAATGACCCATTTGAACAGTTAGATCCTACCGCTGCTGTGCTGACGGGTGGCGGAGAGGGCGGAAGTAGTTTTGTGCGTTTGGTCAGTATTGTTGAGACAACCCGACCATTAGCCCTGGAGTATCCCAAACCAGGCGTATTAGGCACAGAATTGCCTCGTTTTGGCGGTGGTGGTGGCGATGAGACGGACCCAACTCTCGTTGCAGGCACATCGACTGTGACATTGGAAACACCAGAGCGAGTCACGGAAGGCGAGCCATTTGAAATCATTGCGCGCGTCGATAACCCAGTTACTGGGCAAGATCTGATCATCACGCTGACCAATGGCAGCACTATTACGATTCCGGTTGGCAGTACGGAAGGCCGGGTGCTTGTTGATAATCCTTATCCAGATGATGCTTACACACAAGGCGATCGTCCCGAGGATATTGGTATCAGCACGACAACGGGCGGTAACTACGAGAATCTGGATACGAGCAGTACATCCAGCAGCACCATCACGGACGATGATGATGCTACAAAAATTACTTTGGAAGGCCCCGATACGGTTGTAGAAGGTGAGGACATCACCATTACCGCAACAGTTGAAAATCCTCCGCAAGGCGGAGACTTGGTGATTAAACTGACTAATGGTCAGGAAATTATCATCAAAGAAGGTGAGACTAGCGGTTCTGTCACGTATCCAGCTCGTCCTGATGATGGGACGGTGCAAGGCAATATCCCGGAAAATGTCGGGATTGAGAGCAGCACGGGCGGCAACTACGAGAAGGTTGAGTACGGCGATCCGGTAACGACTACCGTTGAAGATAACGATGTACCTGCGATTACTGTGTCCGACACGGTCATCAGTGAGGGAGGTTCGGGTATCTTCAACGTGAATTTTGGTAAACCAGTCGACAACGAGACCACGGTTACGCTGCAATTGGGGCATGGCTCCACGGACGATGGCGATATAGCTCTTGATCAGCCCCCTGTTGTGCAATTGCCCAATGGTGATACGGTGCCTGTCACACAAAATAGTGATGGCACATACAGTTTCACACTGCCTCCCGGTGTCACTGACGTCACGGTAACTGTAGATACTAAAGACGATGATGTTTTTGAAGGTGAAGAAGACTTCACCTTGACTGTTACGCAAGAAGGCGAGACACAGAACGGTACCCCTGTTGATAAAGTCCAGGGTGAAGGTACAGGCACAATTGTTGATGACCGCAATAATGACGGCAAGGATGATGATGAGTTGGCGACGGTCAATATCGTGGCTAACCAGACGGACATCACCGAAGGTGAGGCCGGTACGTTCACGGTCAGCCGTGACGGTGGTGACACGGATCAGGTGGCCAAGGTCAAGCTGGGCTTGAGCCTGGACGGCAAGGCCGATGCGGATGACTTCGTGGGTACGTTGCAGGTTCAGGATGCTGCTGGCAACTGGGTCGATGTGGATCCGAATGCGGAGTATGAAGTGCCTGCCAACGGCGGCTTACAGCTGCGTGTGGTGACGGCCGATGACAAGGTCTATGAAGGTCCTGAGGACTTCACGGTTGAGATCACCGAGGTGATCAATGCCCATGAAGGCACCTTGGAGGCCGACGCTCTGATCGTCGATACAAGCTTTGTTTACGCCGTGATTAGTGTTGATCAAAACAGCGTATCTGAGGGTGGGGAGCTGCGTTATACCGTGCAGTTAGTCGATGGTGCGGGCAATGCGGTCACAGTGCCAGCAGGTCAAAGTATCGATGTGACTCTTGATTGGAGTGGCGCTGCCGCCAATGCGGGCGATACCGGCACCTTGCCTGATAGTGTGACTATTCAGGGCGGGACGTCCGAAACAGAATTTACTGTTAATACGGTAGATGACGTTTACAAAGAGCCTAATGAGGGCTTGCAGGTAGAGATTACGGGCGTTGTGGACGCTAATGATGCGTTTGATCATCTGTCTGTGGGTACTCAGGATTCTGCAAGTACCGTCATTGTGGATGACTTTGACCCAACGACGGTCAGCATTAAGGCAACGGTCACTAAGACCTCGACAATTGATGTGGGTAATGTCGGGAACACTGACAGCTTTACCGTGACGGCTACAGATACAACTGGCCAGGCGACCAATGTCTCTACAGTGACAGGTACGGACCATGATGGCTTTGGTGTGTCTGGACAGGCTGGGAATGGCGACGACAAAGAGCTTGGCTATGGGGAGACTCTCACGGTTGAATTCAACAATGAGGTTAAGTCCTTTGATGTTCAGTTTGCCTGGAGAGCCAATTCTGAAAAAGCGAAGGTTGAGTTCTTTGATGCAGCGGGTAATTCAGTTGGCTGGGCCATCATTTCTGGTGGTGGCTCCAACACCCAAGCCTTGGTTACGTATTACGATGCAAATGGTGATGTGACCAAGACCGAACGGGTAGCAGGCGGCTCAGACAAAGTCGATTTGGCATACACGTTTGAACCCGGCAGTGGACTAAACTTTACGAAAGCAGAGTTCACGGCACCTGGACCGACTGATGATTATCTGGTGCATTCCATCTCCTACAAAGAGGTGATCAATGATGATGCATCCAGTATTCCTGGCATGGAATCCGAGGTTGTGTTTGATATCGAAACCTCGAATCCGCCTGATCCTAGCAAGTATGACTTTGAGACTACCTTCCCGACGGCAACGGTAGAAATCGACGGTCAGGCCTACGAGGTAACGCTGGACAGAAATGGCAAAGGTTCGGTGACGGTGACAACCGATGGCACTAAAGATCTGACTGCCAAGGTAGTAGCGGTGGACGGAAACTTTGAGGATGTCCAGGTTCCTGTCAGCCTCACGCTGCACCACGGTGAAGTCTATGATGGTGACAACAGTGGTGGCACGCTGCAGGGCAGTCAGGGTGATGACATTATTCTGGCCGACGTAGGCGGCACGGTTACGAATGTTGAGCCCGGTAAGAACTACAACATTGCATTGGTGGTAGATACGTCCGGCAGTATGGCAAATGAATCTGGTACTCCAGGTCTGACCCGTATGCAGTTGGCTATCAATGCCTTGAAGAATCTGGCCGAGGATTTGAAGGACCACGATGGCATCGTAAATGTGGTGTTGGTTGATTTTGCCCAAACAGCTACCTCAGTAGTGAAGCTGGATAATCTCACCACAGATAATGTGCATATTTTGATTAATGCTCTTAACAATCTGAGCGCGTATGAGGGTACGAACTATGAGGCTGCCTTTAATGAAACCGTGAAATGGTTTAATGAACAAGCTGCTAAGCAGACTACTGGTGCCCAGTTTGAAAATCTGACTTATTTCCTGACCGACGGCAATCCAACGTATTACATGGATGGTCAGCAGGTTAAAGGAAGCGGCAGTTCGACAACTGCTACGATTATGGAGCAGTCGATCGACGCGTTTGAGGCTTTAAGCGATTTGAGCGCGGTGCATGGTATCGGTATTGGCAGCGGTGTGGCCCAAGACTATCTGCAGTTCTTCGATGACACATCTTCTATCGGTGATAAGGATGTCTGGGTGCAAGAAGGTAAGTGGTCCTGGCAGGGACGCTGGGTGTCTGGCCCTGCCGGCACACCTGACATCGTGCATACCGCTGAAGACTTGGCTGCTGCCTTGCAGGGTGGTTCGAGCAGCAGCGAGTTGCTGGATGTGGGTGATGACACTGTATTGGGTGGTGACGGTAACGACATCATCTTTGGTGATGCGATTAATACCGATGGTGATGTCTTGCCATGGCATGAAATCCCAGGCGGTCGTCCTGCTGACTTGCCCGATGGAGCCGGCTTGAAGGCGCTGGAGGTATTCCTTGAACTCAAGAATGGGTCTGCTCCAAGCAACACCGACTTGTACGCCTACATCAAGGGAAATCACGAAGCCTTCAATGTGGCTGGTGACACCCGTGGTGGTAATGACACCCTGGATGGCGGTAGTGGTAACGACATCTTGTATGGTCAGGGTGGTAACGACACATTGATCGGTGGTGCTGGTGACGACATCCTGTTCGGTGGTGCTGGCAATGACACCTTCCAGTGGAATGCCGGAGACCAGGGTAGTGTTGCCAAGCCTGCTGTAGATCGTGTGATGGACTTTGGTGCGGCTGGTGAAGACACCTTGGACATTAGCGATCTGTTAAGTGGTTATGACGGTAGCGATGCCAACCTGAGCAAGTACTTGTCCGTAAAAGAGTCCGACAGTGGCAAGATGGAAATCGGTATCAGCTCTCAAGGGAATGGCCAGATCGATCAGAAGATCATTCTGGACAACATCGACTTTGACGCAGAGAAGGCCGCTCAGATCGCCAACTCGCTGAAAGACGGTACTTTGAAGTCTTCTGATTTCTAAGCTGTTCACCGAATAGGCACTACCTGTGGGTAGTGTCCGAACCCCACAAACCTTTTTGAGTTTGTGGGGTTTTTTTATGTTTGCAGCTTGTCGTCAGCGCCAATAGTGGGTGCTTGGTATTTGTGATTATGATCGTGATGTGTCGTTGGAAAGAGGGTGCATGCGGTAGGACGGCTGGCCAAGCTGGGCTGGTAGGCGGTGGCTCTGCGGTTTTGCAGACCAGCTGTTTCTTTTTGCAGGGATGGTGATTCGAGACTGTTTAACAGCCTGCTCTCTATATAGAGGATTCAGGCACTTTGCCGATTGCCAAGCGCCTACTAAATAGGCACGCTATAAGGCCGTTATAAGGGTTTGCTTATTTGGGATTGACGTGCTCTTGTCTTTTGCCTGGCTACGCCTTTTTCTTCGATCTAGGGTTGCGCTGCTAGCGTTGATTGCGCTGCTTGTTTTGGTGTGGCTGCCTTTGTCGGTGCCAGCCTTGCAATTCGAGGCAAGCAAGATTCGCCAGACTGCCGTCTCCCGCTTTGGCGCCCGTGCTGGAAATGCTGTAGATCGCTGGATCGTTAACCTGGACTCCGCCCGCGGGCAAAGCGAGCGCCGCCAACTGGATGTCGTCAACGATTTCTGGAACGCGAATGCGATGGCTGGTGAGGATATTCACATCTGGGGGCAGTTGGATTATTGGGCAACACCGATTGAAACGCTGGGCAAAATGGCGGCCGATTGCGAGGATTTTGTGATTGGCAAATATTTTTCCTTGTTACACCTGGGTGTGCCCAATGAAAAATTAAGATTGATTTATGTACGGGCACAAGTAGGTGGCCAAAGTATTGCGCACATGGTGCTGGGCTACTACCCCACACCGCAGTCCGAGCCTTTATTGCTGGATAATTTAAGTGGCTCGATTCGTCCCGCCAGCCAGCGTCCTGATTTGACCCCCGTGTTCAGCTTCAATTCCCAAGGGGTGTATGTGGGTAACGCCCAGAAAGGTTCGGTAGACAGTATCAGCCGCTGGCGTGGTTTGCTGGAAAAAATGCGTAAGGAAGGGTTTGTTCCTTGATGATGTACCGGCCCCAGGGCTTGAACCCTGATCGGAAACAGCTCTCAGGACACCCTTGCTGGGTGGGCTAGACCAGAATTTATGGAATATACGGAAGCGTTATGTCTTTACTTAAACAGCTCCTGCTAAGTGTCTCGTGCGCGATTCTTGCTATCTTGATTGGCACGCTGTGGTTCAGCGTTGACTCGGCAAGGCAATACTTGAGCAGTCAGTTGCAGGCTCAGGGTGAGTCGGCCGCGACTTCGCTGGCCTTGACCTTGTCCCAACCCAGCAACCAGGATCCGGTGACCCAAGAGCTGCTGATTGCTGCTCTGTACGATACCGGGCAATTTGAGCGTATTCGTTTTGCTGACACCTCCGGTACGATCTTGGTGGAGCGTAGCACTCAACAAGAAAAGGAGCTCACTGGATCTTCGCCTGCGTGGTTTGCCAACTCCTTGCCGATTGAGGTGCCTGTGGCCTCGGCTCATGTCAGCAACGGCTGGAACCAGATCGGCACTATTGAGGTAAAACCCGCTGACGAATACGCCCGTGCCAGTTTGTGGAAAAGCTTTGTGCGCGTGACCTTGCTGGTGTTGGGCGCTGGAATAGCCTGGGGTGTGTTTGTCTTGATGGTCATGGCCTGGTTGCGTCGTGCCTTGCGCGAACACGTGCAGTTCGAGTTGCAGCAGATGGATCAAAGTGAATCTGTACCCAGCCGCAAAAAAGTACGCACGATTCCCGAGCTGGAAGCCGTGACACATACCTTAAGCACCGTGCGAAGACGCATCCGTGTCAGTAGCCAGGAGCAAAACGCCCGAATCGAGCAGCTGCAGTTGGAGTTGAACTGTGATCCGGTAACGGGCCTGGCTAACCGCAAATATTTCGTGAACCTGTTCCGTCAGGTTCTTCAGCAGGAAGAAGGTGGCCATGTGCTCCTGTTCCGTCAGCGGGACTTACTGCCATTGAATACGTCTTTGTCGCGCGATGCGGTGGATGCCTGGTTGAAGTTGATCACCCAGCGCTGTATTGAACTATTGCAGAAAAATGGCATGGACTCAGGCAATCTGGCCCGCCTGAATGGCTCTGACTTTATTGTGCTGCTCCAGGGCCAGACGGGTCCTCAGGTGATGGGTTTTGCGCAGGAGTTGCGTAACGCTTTGCAGGAACTGCGCCAGCCCCTGCCCGATGGCAGTCTGTGCCGCTGGTCGATGGCGATGACGAACTACGAAGGACAGGACACGCTTAGCGCCGTGATGACGCGTTTGGACAATGCGTTGATGCGTGCTGAAGGGGCAGGGCACCAGGAGGTGGAGTACCGTCCCTCCGAAGGCGTCCATTCCGAGGCGGGATCGTCCATTGGCGAGCAGGAATGGCATTCGCGTATTGAGCGCGGTCTGGAGCAAGGCCGCATTGAATTGAATGTGAAACCGGGCGTCGAGGTGTGGGGTCAGGCTGGTCAGATTTACGATGCAACCTTGAATTTGTTGCCTGAGCAGCAAGGTCAGGCCAGTTTACCGGCCTATTTATTCATTCCGGTGGCGGTGCGTCTGGGTCTGTCAGGGCTGTGTGACTTGCGCACGATGGAACTGGCGAGTGACTGGCTGGCCAGCAATGAGGGCAGTTTGAGTGTTCGCGTCTCCTGGGCCTCGGTGATCAAGCCCGGCTTTGCGGATCAGGTGGCCGAGGTTCTGGCCAAAGCTGGTGACAAGGCTCAACGTTTGATTATTGAACTGGATGCTTACTGTCTGAGCGAATACGATGTCGAAACGGTCGCTTTTGTGGATACATTGCGTCCCTTGGGTGTGCAATTTGGTCTGCGTCGTGTTCTGGAACAGCCCGAATCGATTCTGTGGCTCCATGTGATGGCGCTCAAATATATTGTCCTGGACGATGAGCGAGCCCAAACTTTGCAGACTGAAGTGGGAGGACGGCACTTGCTGACCGCGTTCCTGCAAAGCCTGCGGGAGTTGGGGATTGGTTTGCGGCGGGTAACGCGAACCAGCAATAGCGCCCAGTTGGATGCGTTGTTGCGCGAAAACGCCGTCACGCCAAGGCCTTAGCAAATAAATCCTTGTTTTTCTGGGGCTTATTTGCTAGTATATGTGGCTTACCTCTTTATTTTGACCGGAGAGGCTTAGACGCCTATCCGGATTGAAGTTGGTAATACAACGTTTTGTCTCTCGCAAGATTTCAACCTAGGGTTCGGCTTGCCGGACCAGATCGAGATCGGGTTTACGGTATCGAACTGGCTGGATCCGAATCTGACGGGACCAAAACTGGTTGTGTGACCCAGTCATTTTGGCTGGATCGTTGCAATTAAGTTGGAACAGGAAAAATCATGATTCAAATGCAGACCACGCTGGACGTGGCCGACAACACAGGTGCGCGTTCCGTAATGTGCATCAAGGTGCTGGGCGGCTCGAAGCGCCGTTATGCCGCAATTGGTGACATCATCAAAGTTACCGTTAAAGAAGCGGCCCCGCGCGGACGCGTCAAAAAAGGCGAAATCTACAACGCTGTAGTGGTTCGTACCGCTAAGGGCGTGCGCCGTAAAGACGGTTCGCTGATTCGTTTCGGTGGCAATGCCGCCGTATTGCTCAATGCCAAGCTGGAACCCATCGGCACCCGTATCTTCGGACCCGTTACGCGTGAACTGCGTACCGAGAAGTTCATGAAGATCGTGTCCTTGGCTCCCGAAGTGCTGTAAGGAGCGCGAAAAAAATGCAAAAAATTCGTAAAGGCGACGAAGTTATTGTGCTGACTGGCCGTGATAAAAAACGCCGTGGCACAGTGCTGCAACGCGTCGATGCAGACCACGTTATCGTGGAAGGCATCAACGTAGTCAAAAAACACGTTAAAGCCAATCCTATGGCTGGCACGCAGGGTGGTATTGTCGATAAGACCATGCCTATCCACATCTCGAACGTTGCGCTGTTCAACCCAGAAACCGGCAAGGGCGACCGTGTTGGTATCCAGGTGATCGACGGCGAGAAAACGCGTGTTTATCGTTCCAGCGGCAAGGCCGTTGGCGCCAAGGCTTAAGGGGCGGATAACATGGCACGTTTACAAGAGTTCTACCGCGAAAAAGTGGTTGCCGACCTGCAAAAGCAGTTCGAGTACAAGAGCATCATGGAAGTACCCCGCATCACCAAGATCACTCTGAACATGGGTGTCTCGGAAGCGGTTGCTGACAAGAAGATTATCGAGAATGCGGTATCGGACATGACCAAAATTGCTGGTCAAAAGCCCGTTATCACGAAAACCCGCAAAGCTATTGCCGGTTTCAAGATTCGCGAAGATTACCCGATCGGTTGTATGGTGACCCTGCGCGGTCAACGCATGTACGAATTCCTGGATCGTCTGGTCGCTGTGGCTCTGCCACGCGTTCGTGACTTCCGTGGTGTGTCGGGTCGTGCGTTTGACGGCCGTGGCAACTACAACATGGGGGTTAAAGAGCAAATCATTTTCCCTGAAATCGAGTACGACAAAATCGACGCAGTGCGTGGTCTGAACATCAGCATCACTACTTCTGCCAAGACGGACGAAGAGGCCAAGGCGCTGCTTAGCGCGTTCAGCTTCCCGTTCCGCAACTAAGGGGCGCAACGTGGCTAAACTTTCCCTCATCAATCGCGACATCAAGCGCGCCAAGCTGGCTGAGAAATTCGCCGCCAAGCGTGCAGCACTGAAAGCGACTATTGACGACCAGTCCAAGTCTGACGAAGAGCGCTACGAGGCTCGTTTGCAGTTGCAACAATTGCCACGCAACGCGAACCCGACCCGTCAACGCAACCGCTGCGTTATCACCGGTCGCCCTCGTGGTGTTTTCAAGAAATTCGGTTTGACTCGCCATAAAGTGCGCGAAATGGCAATGCGCGGCGAGATCCCCGGTATGACCAAGGCCAGCTGGTAGGAGAAATACACATGAGCATGAGCGATCCAATCGCCGATATGTTGACCCGCGTGCGTAACGCGCAAATGGTCAACAAGACATCGGTTAGCATGCCCTCCTCGAAGCTGAAAGCAGCTATTGCTGCTGTGCTGAAAGACGAAGGCTACATCGAAGATTTCCGCATCGTTGGCGAAAAAGCCAAGCCAGAGCTGGAAGTCACCCTGAAATACTATGCCGGCCAGCCAGTCATCGAGCGCATCGACCGCGTTTCGCGTCCTGGACTGCGCATCTACAAAGGCAGCACAAGCATCCCTCAAGTCATGAACGGCTTGGGTGTTGCCATCGTGTCCACGTCTCGCGGCGTGATGACCGATCGCAAGGCGCGTGCAGCTGGCGTCGGTGGCGAAGTGCTGTGCTACGTGGCATAAGGAGAACATCATATGTCACGTATCGCTAAGTATCCCGTTTCCCTGCCCAAGGGCGTAGAAACGACTATTGCCGCTGATCAGATCACGGTCAAAGGCCCTCTGGGCACTTTGGTTCAAACTCTGACTGGCGACGTCACCATTGAACTTCAAGACGGTCAGCTGTCTTTTGCTGCTGCGAACGAAACTCGTCACGCAAACGCAATGTCCGGCACCGTGCGCCAACTGGTCAACAACATGGTTGTTGGCGTGAGCGCCGGTTTCGAACGCAAGCTGAGTCTGGTTGGCGTGGGTTTCCGTGCCTCCGTCCAGGGTAATGCCTTGAAGTTGCAACTGGGTTTCTCGCACGACATCGTGCACGACCTGCCTGAAGGCATCAAAGCCGAGTGCCCAACTCCGACGGAAGTCGTGATCAAGGGTTCGAACAAGCAGGTGGTTGGTCAGGTTGCCGCTGAAATTCGTGGCTATCGTCCACCAGAGCCTTACAAAGGCAAGGGTGTACGTTATGTCGGCGAACGCGTCATCCTCAAGGAAACCAAGAAGAAATAAGCCCGCAGGCAAGGACGAATCATGGACAAGAAACAATCCCGTATGCGTCGTGCAGTGGCTACTCGCCGCAAGATCGCCGAACTGCGCGTACACCGCCTGTCGGTGCATCGCACGAATACGCATATTTACGCGAGCATCATCTCGCCCGAAGGCGACCGCGTTCTGGTCAGTGCTTCCACTGTCGAGACCGAAGTTCGCAAAGAATTGGCCGTTGGCAGCAACGTAGCGGCAGCCAGCCTGGTTGGCAAGCGCGTCGCCGAAAAGGCGAAGGCTGCGGGCATCGAGACGGTTGCTTTTGACCGCTCGGGCTTCCGTTACCATGGCCGCGTGAAAGCGCTGGCCGAGGCCGCGCGTGAAGCCGGCTTGAAATTCTAAAGGAATTATCAAATGGCTAAAGCACAAGGCAGACAGGCTCCAGAGCAAGAGCGCGATGACGGCCTGAAAGAAAAGATGATTGCGGTCAACCGCGTCAGCAAAGTCGTTAAAGGTGGTCGCACCATGAGCTTTGCTTCGCTGGCCGTAGTCGGTGATGGCGATGGTCGTATCGGCATGGGTAAGGGCAAAGCCCGCGAAGTACCCGTTGCTGTTCAAAAGGCAATGGAACAGGCCCGTCGCGGTCTGATCAAAGTGCCTCTGAAAAACGGCACTTTGCATCACACCGTAGTGGGTAAGCACGGTGCAGCTACCGTTCTGATCTCGCCCGCCGCTGAAGGTACTGGCGTTATCGCCGGTGGCCCAATGCGCGCTATCTTCGAAGTGATGGGCGTGCGCAACGTCGTAGCCAAGAGCCTGGGTTCCAGCAACCCATACAACATGGTTCGCGCTACTTTGAACGGCTTGCGTGCTTGCTCGACACCGGCTGACATTGCTGCCAAGCGCGGCAAGACAGTTGAAGAAATTCTGGGGTAAGTCATGGCACAGAAACAAATCAAAGTTACGTTGGTGCGTTCGGTCATCGGTACTAAGCAAAGCCACCGCGACACCGTTCGCGGCCTGGGTCTGCGCCGAGTCAACACCAGCCGTGTATTGGTTGATACTCCTGAGGTTCGTGGGATGATCCGCAAGGTGGATTATCTGGTTACGGTCTCGGAAGCCTGAAAGGAATCGGGATGTCTGAATTGCAATTGAACAATCTCAAGCCCGCCGCTGGCGCCAAACACGCAGCACGTCGTGTTGGTCGCGGTGTCGGTTCCGGCTTGGGCAAAACCGGCGGACGTGGTCATAAAGGCCAAAAATCCCGCTCGGGTGGTTTTCATAAAGTCGGTTTCGAAGGCGGTCAAATGCCTTTGCAACGTCGTTTGCCCAAGCGTGGTTTCACCACCCTGGACGACCACCTGTACGCAGAAGTACGTCTGTCCGAACTGCAAAAAATGGATGCCGAAGTTATCGACGTCCAGGCACTGAAGCAGGCTGGCGTGGTTGGCCAAATGGTGCGTTACGCTAAAGTCATCAAGTCCGGTGAACTTTCCCGTAAAGTTGCGCTGAAAGGCATTAATGCAACGGCCGGCGCTCGCGCCGTGATCGAAGCAGCCGGCGGCTCGCTGGAATAAAAAGGGGTCACGGTGGCAAAAGCTCAGGCACAGAGTAAGTCGGGTCCGCGCTACGGCGATTTGAAACGTCGTCTCGTTTTCCTGTTGCTCGCCCTGATTGTCTACCGCTTGGGTACGCACATTCCGGTACCAGGCATCAATCCTGATGCCTTGTCCGAACTGTTTACTCAAAACCAGAGTGGTATTCTGGGTTTGTTTAACATGTTCTCCGGTGGTGCTTTAGAGCGATTCTCAGTGTTCGCACTGGGAATCATGCCCTACATCTCTGCGTCCATCATCATGCAATTGATGACCGCTGTGGTGCCCACGCTGGAAGCAATCAAGAAAGAGGGTGAGTCGGGTCGTCGCAAGATCACGCAATACACCCGTTACGGAACGGTCTTTTTGGCTTTGTTCCAGGGAGTTGGGATTTCCATCGCTCTAGAATCGCAGCCCGGTCTGGTTATCGACCCAGGGATGCTGTTTCGCTTCACGACAGTGGTAACACTGGTCACTGGCACCATGTTCGTCATGTGGCTGGGTGAACAAATCACTGAACGTGGATTGGGTAATGGTATTTCCATCCTGATCTTCGCCGGTATCGTAGCGGGTTTGCCCAATGCTTTGGGCGGCATGCTTGATCTGGTGCGTACGGATTCCATGTCGATTCTATCGGCACTGTTTATCCTCGTTTTAGTAGCCGCCGTCACGTACTTCGTCGTCTTTGTCGAGCGTGGTCAGCGTCGTATTACGGTCAACTACGCCAAACGGCAAGTAGGTAACCGTATCTATGGTGGTCAAAGCTCGCATTTGCCGCTGAAACTGAACATGGCTGGCGTGATCCCTCCGATCTTCGCTTCGTCCATTATTCTGTTGCCAGCGACAATTGCTAATTGGTTCTCCAGCACACCCGGTCTGGGTTGGTTGCGTGAAATCGAGGCTGCTTTGTCGCCGCGTCAGCCGCTTTACATTACTTTGTTCTCCGCGCTGATCATTTTGTTCTGCTTTTTCTACACGGCCCTGGTGTTTAACAGCCGCGAAACTGCAGACAACCTGAAAAAGAGTGGAGCTTTCGTACCAGGTATTCGTCCCGGTGATCAGACAGCGCGTTATATCGACAAGATCTTGATGCGTTTGACATTGGCCGGTGCGATCTACATTACCTTGGTGTGTCTGGTCCCAGAGTTCTTGCAAATGCGCTGGAATGTACCGTTTTATTTTGGCGGCACTTCCTTGCTGATTATTGTTGTAGTAACCATGGACTTCATGGCGCAGGCTCAGGCCTATGTCATGTCACAACAATATGACTCGCTGCTCAAGAAGGCTAACTTCAAAGGCTCGAGCTTGCCGATGCGGTAATTCACGAAAATGGCAAAGGACGACGTCATTCAAATGCAGGGACAGGTTCTTGAGAACCTTCCCAACGCAACTTTTCGCGTCAAGCTGGAAAATGGTCACGTAGTGCTCGGATACATTTCAGGCAAAATGCGTATGCACTATATCCGGATTCTGCCGGGCGATAAGGTCACTGTGGAGCTCACGCCCTATGATCTATCCCGAGCACGAATTGTGTTCCGCTCCAAATAAGCGGCCGGTTACAGGAAACTAGGAGTCAAACCATGAAGGTAATGGCATCAGTAAAGCGGATCTGCCGCAACTGCAAAATCATTAAACGTCATGGCGTGGTGCGTGTCATCTGCACCGATCCACGTCATAAGCAGCGTCAAGGCTAAGTTGCCGAAACGCAACCGATTTAACAAGGAATAACCATGGCCCGTATTGCCGGCATTAACATCCCGCCGCATCAACACGCCGAAATCGGTCTTACCGCGATTTTCGGCATCGGTCGCACCCGCGCTCGCAAGATTTGCGAAGCATCGGGTATTGAATACTCCAAGAAGGTCAAAGATCTGACCGACGCGGAACTCGAGCGCATTCGCGAACAGATCGGCTTGTTCACTGTAGAAGGTGACCTGCGTCGTGAAGTTCAGCTCTCGATCAAGCGTTTGGCTGACTTGGGAACTTACCGTGGCATGCGTCATCGTCGCGGTCTGCCAGTGCGCGGCCAACGTACACGCACTAACGCTCGCACCCGTAAAGGTCCGCGTCGTGCCGCCGCGTCCCTGAAGAAATAATCGAGGAATAGAAGATGGCCAAAGCTTCTAGCAGCGCTTCACGCGCACGCAAGAAAGTCAAAAAAAGCGTGTCGGACGGGATTGCTCACGTCCACGCTTCTTTTAACAACACGATCATCACCATTACTGACCGTCAGGGCAACGCATTGTCCTGGGCTACGTCGGGTGGCGCGGGCTTTAAAGGCTCTCGTAAATCCACGCCGTTTGCCGCGCAGGTTGCCGCTGAAACAGCCGGCCGTACTGCCATGGAATACGGTATTAAAAATCTTGAAGTTCGCATCAAGGGCCCCGGTCCAGGCCGTGAATCGTCTGTGCGTGCTCTGAATGCTCTGGGTATCAAGATCACCAGCATTGCAGACATCACACCGGTTCCGCATAACGGCTGCCGTCCGCCCAAGCGTCGTCGCATCTAAGGGGAAGCGAAGTGGCTCGTTATATTGGACCAAAATGCAAGCTCTCGCGTCGCGAGGGTACCGATCTGTTTTTGAAGAGCGCCCGTCGCTCGCTGGATTCCAAGTGCAAACTGGAATCGCGACCTGGTCAGCACGGCCGCACCTCCGGTGCTCGTACGTCTGACTTCGGTCTGCAGCTGCGCGAAAAGCAAAAGCTCAAGCGTATGTACGGCGTGCTGGAAAAGCAGTTCCGCAAATACTACGTTGAAGCTGACCGCCGCCGTGGCAACACCGGTGAAACGCTGATTCAATTGTTGGAATCGCGTCTGGACAACGTGGTTTACCGCATGGGTTTCGGCTCTACACGTGCTGAAGCTCGCCAGCTGGTTAACCACCGTGCTATCGAAGTCAACGGTCATACCGCTGACATCGCTTCCATGCTGATCAAGGCTGGTGACGTTGTTGCCGTCCGCGAAAAAGCTAAATCCCAAGGCCGTATCAAGGAATCCCTGGATCTGGCAACTGGCATTGGCTTGCCTCAGTGGGTGGAAGTTGACGCTGCCAAGCTGTCCGGCGTCTTCAAGCAAGTTCCCGATCGCGCTGACGTCGCTCAAGACGTTAACGAATCGCTGGTTGTTGAGTTGTACTCGCGTTAATCTTTTACGCGAAGACCGCTTACACAATGCAGTAAAGCAAGCCCACTTCCCGTTTTTCGGCAAGTGGGCTTTGCGATACTTTCTGCTGGCTTAGGCCAGTTTCCGTCAGCCTTATCGGTGTAACGAGCCGAGGGTATTGAAAAGGAAATCGAATGTCTCAAGGTTTTTTGAAACCCCGTTCCATTGAAGTCGAACCAATCAGCAAAAATCACGCCAAGGTGATCATGGAGCCTTTCGAGCGCGGCTACGGCCACACTCTGGGCAACGCACTGCGTCGTATTTTGCTGTCCTCCATGACCGGCTATGCACCGACTGAAGTGCAGATCACCGGTGTGGTGCACGAATACTCCACACTGCCAGGTGTGGGTGAGGACGTGGTTGATATCTTGATGAACCTCAAGGGCGTGGTATTCAAGCTGCATAGCCGTGAAGAAGTTACCCTGATCCTGCGCAAAGAAGGCGCCGGCCAGGTGTTGGCTAGCGACATCGAATTGCCGCACGACGTTGAAATCATCAACCCCAATCATGTGATTGCCACCTTGACCGATGACGGCAAGCTGGAAATGCAGATCAAGGTTGAGCAAGGCCGTGGCTACGTGCCTGGTAACGTTCGTGCTCTGGCTGATGACCGCACCCACACGATCGGTCGTATCGTGCTGGACGCGTCCTACAGCCCTGTGCGTCGGGTTAGCTACGCGGTCGAAAACGCCCGTGTGGAACAGCGTACTGACCTGGACAAGCTGGTTCTGGACATCGAAACCAACGGCGTGATCTCGCCCGAGGAAGCTGTTCGCCAGTCCGCTCGCATCCTGATGGATCAAATCTCCGTGTTTGCTGCTCTGGAAGGTGTGGGCGATGCCTACGAAGCTCCAGTACGTGGCGCACCACAGATCGATCCTGTGTTGTTGCGTCCTGTCGACGATCTGGAATTGACCGTTCGTTCCGCAAACTGCCTGAAAGCCGAAAATATCTACTACATCGGCGATCTGATCCAGCGTACCGAAAACGAACTGTTGAAGACTCCAAACCTGGGCCGCAAGTCCTTGAACGAAATCAAGGAAGTGTTGGCTGCACGTGGTCTGACTTTGGGCATGAAGCTCGAAAACTGGCCACCACTGGGTCTTGAGCGTCCATAAGTAGTCAGCAAGACAGACGTTTCTTGGACGCCACTTACACTTTTTCTGGTGTTGTACACCTGCAAAAAGTGTGAGTGGCGGCTGAAAATGTGCTATTGTTTTGCGCTGTCCATCTGGTCCGCAGCCTAGCTGATAGAAGAACCAGATTTACGCATGCCGCATAAGCGGCGTGCCAATTAGATTCATTATTTAGGAAAATCATCATGCGTCACCGTCACGGTCTACGTAAACTGAATCGTACCAGCAGCCACCGTTTGGCCATGTTCCGCAACATGTCCGTGTCCCTGCTGACTCACGAAGCCATCAAAACCACACTGCCTAAAGCTAAAGAGCTGCGTCGCGTGGTTGAGCCCCTGATCACTTTGGCTAAAAACCCAACCTTGGCAAACCGTCGTCTGGCTTTCGCCCGTCTGCGCGACCGCGATGCAGTGACCAAGCTGTTTGAAGTTTTCGGCCCACGTTACCAAGAGCGTAACGGCGGCTACACCCGCATCCTGAAAATGGGTTTCCGTCAGGGTGACAATGCTCCTATGGCATTCATGGAGCTGGTGGATCGTCCAGAAGTTCAGGAAGAAGCCGCTGCTGAATAAGCGCTGCTTGTTTCTCTCGTAGTATTGAAAACGGACTCTCAGGAGTCCGTTTTTTTATTGGCGGCGGTATGGTCTTGTTCATCAAGGGCTAGGCGTTTTTGGAAAGGTCCTCACCTTGTTGCTGCTGATCTTGTTTCTCACCGTCGTTTTGCCTGCTCCCCAGGCCGGGTGCCAAGCCTACCCCTTATATAGGTCCAAGCGCGGGTTTGAGCCAGAATGTGGGCTCCATTCAGCACAGTGAAAAGGCGTAAAGCAGGGTGCTTTGACTGTTAAAAACAGCTCAAAAAAAACAACAAGGCGCTGTTATATAAGGGTTTTTACTAGGTTTTCTGACCTGTAGAGCTTTAAAGTTCAAATAATTGCAGGCATTTGATAAAAGCGGCAGTGATCCGATAGTGGGCCTTAGGGCCGCTCCCTAAAATCTGCGCTATGTCAGCTTCGCCATGGTGGTGAGCTGTAAAGAACAACGATTTTCAGGAGACTGGCGATGGCACAGAATACATTGCTCACACACGATAAGTTTCTGCTGGGAACCTTTGCCACCAATTGCGGTGGTGGCATGACGGTATCAACCTTGCCCGATCGCTGGCAGGCTACGTGGGAAAACAATCTGAAGCTGGGCAAGCTGCTGGACGATGCCGGTATTGACTTCATGTTGCCTATCGCCCGTTGGATTGGTTACGGTGGCGAAACCGATTTCCACGGTTACGTGCTGGAAACCGTCACCTGGGCGACTGCCTTGCTGGCCAATACTCGCAATATCAGCGTGTTTGCCACTGTGCACACGGTTGCTAACCACCCTGTGGTGATTGCCAAGCAGCTCGCCACCATGGCCCAGATGAGCGGCAACCGGGTCGGTTTGAATATCGTGGCCGGCTGGAACAAGCCTGAGTATGACGCTTTGGGTGTGAAGCTGCCTGATGATCATGAAACCCGTTACGGCTATGCGCAAGAATGGTTCGACCTGATCAAGAAAATCTGGCACCACGATGGCCGTTTCGATTGGGATGGCAAATATTTCCAGGCCAAGGGTGTTTACGGCAATCCTCGTCCTGAATTTGATCCGCCTATCTTTAACGCCGCCGGTTCCGGTCAAGGCCGTGAGTTTGCCAGCCGCAATGCCAACTTCCTGTTCACGCCCGCCATGGAGCTGGAGCGCTCCAGGAAAGAAGTGGCCGAGCTCAAGGCGCAGGGCCAAGCGCAAGGTCGCAAAGTCGATGTGATGACCTTCTCGCACGTTGTGTGCCGTCCTACGCAAGCCGAGGCCCAGGCCGAGTGGGAACGCATCATGGCCAATATCGACAATGGTGCCGTGGATAATTTGATGAATTTGCAGTTTGCCCACGCTCATTCTTTCCCGCACGAGCTGCTGGAGCAAATCCGTGAACGCATGGCGGCGGGCCACGGTGGTTTCCCGCTGGTGGGTACACCCGAGCAAGTGGCTGACGGTTTGTGTGCTCTGCACGAAGCCGGTTTCCGGGGAACAACCTTGTCCTTTGTGGACTATGTAAAGGAATTCCCTTATTTCCGTGATACTGTGCTGCCTTTGTTGCAGCAGCGTGGCATTCGCTAAGAGCGATTTTCTGGCTATCGGGCAGGCTTTGGCTTGCCCAGGGGGATAGCCAGTTCACGTACGCCACACAGGCAGCATCGTCCCGATGACTGTGCTGCCCATAAGATTAGAAAAGGTGAATCATGCCTGTGGAATTGGCTTCCTTGCCGACAGACCAAGCGCTATACGCGCCTGGAGTTTCTGCCGAGCAGTTCAAACTTGCTATGCGCCATCTGGGGGGTACGGCTAATGTGATTACGGTCGAACACCAGGGTCAGCGCAGCGGCCTGACCGCGACTTCGGTCACTTCGGTAGCCGCAGATCCCGCAGAGGTGCTGGTCTGCGTGAATCAAAGCTCCTCGTCCTGGCCTTTGATGCGTGATAGCGGTCTGTTTGGGGTAAATATCCTGGGTGTTGAGCAGGCGGGCATGGCTTTGCAATTTGCCGGTTTCAAAGGCGAGCAAGGCGATGCGCGTTACGCTGGACACGACTGGCTGCGTACTGAGCACGGCATCTGGCTTGCCCGACAGGCGCCCGCTGCTTTGGCCTGTCAGATTGTGGAAGTGATTGAGCGTCATAGCCACGCCTTGGTATTGGGGCGTGTGTTGCAGGTACACCATGCCGAGCAGGAACAGGATTCGCCCTTGCTGTACTGGCAAGGACGCTTTGGCCGCTTTCAGGGTCAGTAACTCATCGGGATTGCCGTCCCTGGCCCGGGCGGCCTAGGGATTGTCTCGATGTTGCAGTGCAAGAGGCTGTGCCACACTAAGGTACAGCTTTTTTTATCGCTTGTTGCGACGCTCATGACCACCATACTGAATCGCTATGCCCAGCTGCATTCGCAGGATGTGGACTGCGTTCAGCACTATATCTCCCAGGTTTTCTGCCCGCATAGCCTGACTTTGGCCGATACCCGTCAGCGTCTGAATGCACGCCTGTCTCTACGCCAAGGCCAGGATGTGGCCTATGGTCGTTTGCGCTATGGGGCGCAGGTGCAGATTGCGCCTCAGCCACTGGACGACTTCTATCTCTTGCAAATCCCCCTGTCGGGACAAGAGCAGATTCATACGGCGCATGGGCGTTTCGCGTCGACCTCGCGCCTGGCTTCCATCATTAGCCCGACTCAAGCCTTCAGCATGGAACATAGCCTGGAGGCCGATAAGCTGTTTGTGCGTATTGGACGTCAAGGGTTGGAGCGCCATTATCAGGATTATTTTGCGCAACCTGTGCGCGGTCCGCTGGAGTTTCAGCCCTCCATCCCGTTGGATGCGCCCGGTGGGGCCAGCTTGCGCCGTTTGCTGGACTGGCAGTTTGCCGAAGTGTCGGATGGCACCTTGTTTGATCAACCCCGTCAGGTGCGCCAGTTCGAGCAGACGTTGATCTACGCTTTGTTCGAGCTGCATCAGCACAATCAACCTTCTCACAAAACAGCGGCCGTCTTGCCGCATGTTTTGCGGCGTGCCCTGGACTTCATGGAAAGCCAGACCGGCCAGCCCATCACCATTGGCGATATTGCGCAGGCGGCAGGTGTCAGCGTGCGTAGCCTATATGCCGGGTTTCGGGAGCATCTAGGTGTCGCACCGATGGCGCGTTTGAAACAGATGCGTTTGAAAGCCGCCCGACAATATTTGCAGCAAGGTGGCATGTCGGTCACCGAGGTAGCCCTGGCTTGTGGCTTTACCCACTTGGGGCAGTTCTCGGCCGACTACCGGCATAGCTATGGCGAGCGCCCCTCTGAAACATTAAGCGGCTTGAGTCGACCTCGATCCAGCGTTTAAGCACAGGCATCCGGCGCTACACTAAGGGCTCTGATTAGGAGCCCTGCATGTCCTCTGAGAATTCCTCCAGTTCCAAACCCAATCTGGCTTTGACCCTGCCCGATATGGATGCGCAGCAAGTAGTACTGGCGCAGACCACCGTGCCCGATATGATGCTGGCCAAATACCTGGCTCATCACTTGGTTGAGGATGGAATTGCCGCTTGTGCGAACCTTGCGCCTGCTAGCTTGTCTATGTACATGTGGCAAGGGGAGTTACAGGGCGATGAGGAAATTACGCTGACTTTCAAAACCACAGTGGCCCGGCTACCGGAACTGGCAGATCGCTTGCGCGAGCAGCATCCTTACGATCTGCCTGAATTGATTGTGCTTCCGGTTGTTGGTGGTTTCACCGCTTATCTGGATTGGGCTCGCACCCAGACCCGTCCTGCCTGATCGCAGATAGCCCAGCCTAAAAAACCGGAATAGATTTGTGTCTTTGTCTTTGAAGCGTTCCCCGTTTTCTGCCCAGCGTCTTGGCGCGTGGTTTGCTGTTTTCTTTGTCCTGATGCTGGCCTGGCTGGCAATGCCGTTGACGGCGCAGGCAGAAGAAGAGTTTCTGGACCCGGAACAGGCTTTTGTGCTGACCGCGGCCATGAGCCAGCCCGACCAACTGGACATCCATTTTCAGATTGCGCCTGAATACTATATGTATCGCAAGCGTTTCGGGGTCTCGACCGAGAAGGCTGAGCATCTGGGCAGTCCCCAGCTTCCCGATGGCGAAAAGGTGTATGACCCGACCTTTGATGAAGTGATGGAGGTCTATCGAAACTCGGTCACCCTGCGCGTGCCTGTCCTGGCCGATAGCGGTACGGGCCAGGATCTGAAAATTAATGTGGTCAGCCAGGGTTGCGCCGATGCTGGCCTGTGCTATTCCCCCTCAACGCAAACCTTGACCTTGATCCCGACCGGACAGGGCTGGGAAGTGGCGGGCCCTTTTGGTGTGGTGTCGGTGCCTGCGCCGGGTGAGTCCACGGCTCAGAAAACAGACACGGCAGCAACGGCTGCTACGACTACAGCCGCCACTACAGGCGGTGTCGCGTCGGCGCTGAACCTGAGTGATGTGGGCCTGGCCGATTACCTCAAGCAGGCTGGCTGGGGCCAGATTGTGTTGCTGAGCTTTGTGTTCGGCTTGCTGCTGTCCTTTACGCCTTGCGTCCTGCCGATGGTGCCGATTTTGCTGTCCATCATTGCTGGACGTAATCAGCCTGCGCCATCGCGCTGGCACGGCCTGAAAATGGCCTTTGCCTTTGTGCTGGGCTTGTCCCTGGTCTACACCCTGCTGGGCGTGGCAGCAGGCTTGCTGGGTGCGGGCTTGGCAAGCTGGTTGCAGAATCCGTGGGTCTTGGGTCTGTTCGCCCTGATTCTGGTGGTGTTGGCCTTGTCCATGTTGGACGTGTTTACGGTTCAGGCTCCGGCGGCGCTGCAAAATCGCTTGAACGAAACAATGAATCGCTTGCCGGGCGGGCAACTGGGCGGCGTATTCCTGATGGGCATGCTGTCTGCCTTGATTGTTGGCCCTTGTGTTGCGGCACCGCTGGCTGGCGTGCTGCTGTTTATCTCGCAGACGGGTGATGTGGTCCTGGGCGGCTCGGCTCTGTTTGCCTTGGCCTGGGGGTCGGGCGTCTTGTTGCTGATTGTGGGTGCGGGTTCGGGCAGTGTGTTGCCCAAGGCGGGTGCCTGGATGGAAAGCGTCAAAACCGCTTTTGGTGTGTTGCTGTTGGCGACGGCCTGGTGGATGGTCTCGCCCTTGATGTCGGGCACGATTGCCGTTTTTGGCTGGGTTGTCCTGGCCTTGTGGGCGGCTGCCTTGCTGGGAGCGTTCGGGCGCGGCACGGCTGCACGTACACCTTGGTCGGGTTTACGACAGGGTGTGGGCATGATGCTGGCGGTCTGGGCCATCATGATGATGATCAGCATTGCCTTGGGTCGTCCCAGCGTGATTCGTCCTTTGGAAGGGCTGAAATCGTCCGGTACGGTGGCCGCTGCGCAAAACAAGGTGGAGTTTCAGCGCGTGCTGACGCTGCAGGAGTTGGAGGAGCGTCTGGCCAAGACCACACGCCCCGTGATGTTGGACTTCTACGCAGACTGGTGTGTGTCCTGCATTGAAATGGAGAACTTCACCTTTAGTGATCCCTCTGTTGCGCAACGCATGGCGCAGTTTGAATTGCTGCAGGTGGATGTCACCGCCAATACGCCAGAGGATCGTGAACTGCTCAAACATTTCCGCCTGTTCGGCCCTCCCGGCATCATGTTTTTTGATTCCAAGGGGAAACAATTGGAACAACTGCGCGTGATCGGTTTTCAGGATGCCAGTCGCTTCTCCACGGTGCTCGACGAGGCTTTGGCCGGTGCCTGACGTTTCTGATTTGCCCGAAACCGGGCTTATCAGGGTCTAACAGACGGTACATCGTCGCGTACACACAACAAAAAACGCAGCTCACGGGCTGCGTTTTTTGCATTCTGATTGATATGAATCAGCAGTTCTGTTCGCGCATCAGCTTGGCCGCTTCGATGGCGAAATAGGTCAGAATGCCATCGCCACCAGCCCGTTTGAAGGCCAGCAGAGACTCCATCATGACCTTGTCGTGATCGAGCCAACCGTTCTGCGCAGCGGCCTTGATCATCGCGTACTCGCCACTGACTTGGTAGGCGTAGGTCGGCATGCCAAAGGCGTCTTTCACGTCACGCAGGATGTCCAGGTAAGGCAGGCCAGGTTTGACCATGACCATATCGGCGCCTTCACGGATGTCGGCGGCCACCTCACGCAGAGCTTCGTTACGGTTGGCTGGATCCATCTGATAGGTGTTCTTGTTGGAACGCCCCAGATTGGCAGCCGAACCCACCGCGTCGCGGAAGGGGCCGTAGAAGGCACTGGCGTACTTGGCCGAGTACGCCATGATGCGGGTGTGGATGAACTGGTCCTTGTCCAAAGCGGCGCGGATGGAGCCGATACGGCCGTCCATCATGTCGCTGGGGGCCACAATATCCACGCCCGCCTGAGCTTGGGTCTGGGCCTGACGGATCAGCATGGCAACGGTTTCTTCGTTCAGGATGTGGCCGTCATTGTCCAGAATGCCGTCCTGGCCGTGGCTGGTGTAGGGGTCCAGCGCCACGTCAGTGAGTACGCCCAGCTCTGGGAATTGCTGCTTGAGCATGCCCACGACGCGGGGAATCAGGCCGTTGGGGTTGGCGGCTTCGCTGCCATCCGGCGTTTTCAGGGACGGGTCGATGGAAGGGAACAGGGACAGCACAGGGATGCCCAGCTCCAGACACTGTTCGGCCACGCGCATCAGTTCGTCTGGCGAATAGCGCATGACGCCTGGCATGGAGCCGACTTGCTCCTGAACTTTCTCGCCTTCACGCACAAAGACCGGGTAGATCAGGTCGTCTGTGGACAGGCGGTTTTCGCGCACCAGACGGCGGGAAAACTCGTCGCGGCGGTTACGGCGCAAGCGAGTATTAGGAAAGTCGGCAGGAGGAATAAAACGAGTCATGGAACAACCTTCGGAGAAATCCAGTTTTCGATGCATTCGGTCGCTTCGGGCAAACCGATACGATCAGTGGAAGAGAAGGGCAGCGCATGCAGGGCGCCAATTTCTCGGAGTTGGCGACGCACTTCGGCCACCGCCTTGATGCGTTGACCATAAGGCAGTTTGTCGGCTTTGGTCAAAAGCGCCAGTACGGGTTTGCCGGTAGGCGCAATCCAATCGGCCAGACGCATATCCAGGTCGGTCACGCCGCGTCGGATGTCGATTAGCAACACAATGCCGGCAATCGAGGGGCGGGTGGCCAGGTAATCGCCCAGAATTTCGGCCCAGTCCTGCTTTTCGTGGCGGGCCACGGCAGCGTAGCCATAGCCGGGCAAGTCCACCAGGTGGCCCAGAAAGTCGCCTGGCGAGAGCGGATCGGGAATACCGAACATATTGATCAGGCGTGTTCGTCCCGGCGTTTTACTGGAAAAAGCCAGTTTTCGTTGGTTGGCCAATACGTTGATGGCGGAGGATTTGCCCGCATTGGAGCGCCCCACAAAACAGACCTCGGGAGGTCCGGGAGGGGGCAGCTGATCGATCTGAGCAGCTGAAATCGTGAAGTGAGCGCGGTGCAGTATCGACATGGTTGCAGCGTAATTCCATATTGGTTCAGCGCCTATTGTATAATCTCTCGATTTGAAACAGTAATGTCGTAGTCCACTGGGTACTGACCAGCGGCTTACGGTGGCTTTTGCGGGGCGCATGCGGCACCCCGATTGATTCGCGATTATCGAGGTCCAAATGAAGCGTGCGCTTTCCCGAGTCGTTATCGCAAGCAGCCTGACGATGGCTTGCTCTGTGGTTTTTACCGCTAACGTGGCCCATGCAGCTGGTCTGCCCAAGCCAGATGCCGCCAAAGGCGAGCAGCTCTACCTGCAAGGTGAGATGTCGCGTGGCGTGCTGGCCTGTGTGACCTGTCACGGGGATGGCGGCAACAGTATTATTCCGGTCAACCCGTCGCTGGCTCACCAGCCGTACGAGTACCTGGTCAAGCAGCTACACGATTTCCGTGCCAAGGATGAAAAGTCCCTTCCTTCTCGTCGCGGCCCTGAGGGCGCCAACAGCCTGATGACAGCCATTGCTGCGGGCATGACCGAAGAAGACATGAAGAACGTGGCGTTTTACCTGTCCCAACAGCCTGTGAACTGGGATCAGGCTGCTAACGCCACTAAAGAAGACACCATGGAACGCGGCCAGAAGATTTGGCGCGGTGGTTTGCCCGAGCGTGGTGTTCCTGCCTGTGCCGCTTGCCACTCGCCTGATGGTGCTGGCATGCCAGGACAATATCCTCGTCTGGCCGGTCAGCACCCTGGCTACATTGTTGAACAGCTCAAACTGTTCCGTAGCAGTGACCGTGCCAATAGTGCTGAAATGCACGACATTGCCGATCGCATGTCGGATGCTGACATTGCCGCCGTGTCGGATTTCGCCGCTGGCCTGCGTTAATCAGTCCAAGGGGGCCAATGGCCCCCTGACTGCCTAGAGCCTGACATTCACCTTGTGGCCCCAGCTTCCTTTGATGGTTGTGGCGGTTTGGGTGCCTTAACACCGGGCGGTGCCGATTTGGGCCGGGTCTTGTGTTGGTATTTTGTCCAGTCATCGAACTTGTGGCACTTTCAGTGCTCAAAGTCTGGATGTTTCCGGTGAACCCCACCCACCTCCTAAGCTAGCCTTTGTGAAAAAAGTATCCTCTGTGCGTCGCTTTGCGGCCGATTTCCTGGAATTGCTCGGTTCGATGCGCTTTGCCATCAGCTTGCTGATGTTCATTTGCGTAGCCAGCCTGATCGGGACTGTTCTGGCGCAAAACCAGCCCGCTAATACGTATATCGATCAGTTCGGCCCCTACTGGTTTGAATTGTTCGATCACTTCTCGATCTGGTCCATCTACAACAGTGGATGGTTCATGGTCATTATGACGTTTCTGGTGGTCTCGACCACGCTGTGCGTTATCCGCAATGCCCCCAAGATGATCCGCGAAATGCGCACCTTCAAGGAGCACGTGCGCGGTGGCAGTCTCAAAGCCTTTCCCCATCGTGTGGAACTGGAAAGTGCCGGTGCCCCCGAACACAACCGGGAGCAGGTTCAAGGTTGGTTGCAGTCCCAAGGTTATGCGGTGCGCGTGCGCAAGGACGACGATGGCAGCATGATGATGGCGGCCAAAAAAGGCAGCGCCAACAAGCTGGGTTACATCTTTGCTCATCTGGCCATCGTGGTTATCTGTGTGGGCGGTCTGCTCGACAGCGAATTGCCCGTGCGCCTGCAAGTGTGGCTGGGCGGCAAGCAGCCCATTACAGAAAATATATTGATTTCCCAAGTGCCCGAGTCGGGTCGACTGGGATTGGGCAACCCCAGCTTTCGCGCCAATATGCTGGTGCCTGAAGGTGCCCGTACCGCGACTGCCGTGATCAATTCTGGTGAAGGCGTCCTGATTCAACCTTTGCCTTTTGCACTGGAGCTCAAGCGCTTCCTGGTGGAGTATTACTCCACTGGCATGCCCAGCAGCTTCAAGAGCGAAGTGGAAGTAACCGATCCCGTCACGGGTGATACCTTTGAGCGCACGATCGAGGTGAACGAGCCTTTGCGTTACAAGGGCGTGACGGTTTACCAGTCCGGCTTTGATGATGGTGGCAGTATTCTCAGCTTGAAGGGCTATCCTTTGGTAGGCCCTGGCTCCAAGACGTTTGCTCTGAGTGGCAAGGTGGGCGAGACCGTAGGCATCGCGGCTCAGGAAAGTCCCAATGAGCATGCTTTGACGGTGCAACTGACTGAGTTGCGGCCCATCAATGTGGAAAACCTGACCGAGGGTGACCCTCAGCCCAAGGCCATGATTGAACACGTGGCCGCGGTTACCGGTAGCGCAGCTAACAAGAAAGATCAGAACTTGAAGAACGTTGGCCCCAGCGTGAACTATCGTCTGATCGACGACCAGGGCCAGTCCCGCGAGTTTGTGAACTACATGTTGCCAGTGGAGCTGGACGGCACTCTGGTGTTTCTGGCCGGGATGCGTTTTTCGCCCGCCGAACCGTTCCGTTACGTGCGTTTCCCGGCTGACGACAAGGGTTCCTTGAAAGAATTCATGGATTTGCGGGCGGCGACACAGAACGAGGCCCTGGTAAACCAGGCGGCCGAGCGTTTTGCCGAACGTAATTCTTCTTCGCCCGAGCAAAAAGAGCTGATGCTCTCGGCTTCCCGAACCGCTTTGCAGACTTTTGTGCGTGCCGGTTTTGATGGCCTGATCAGCCGTGTCCCCGAGGCCGAGCGCGAGCGTATCCTGAGTTTTGCAATTCCCATGATTCAGTTCACACTATCGGAATTGCGTGATTTGGTCAGACAGCAACAAGGCTTGCCGGAGCTGGATTACAGTCAGGAAAATAACGATGCCAATCGTTGGATTCAGTCTGCTGTTCTGGCCTTTGCCAATCTACCCGATTACCCGGCACCCGTTATGTTGACCTTGGACAGTTTTGAGCAAGTTCAGGCCAGCGTATTTCAGGTGGCGCGCAGCCCAGGCATGTACATTGTGTACTTGGGTTGCTTGTTTCTGATTATTGGCGTGTTCTCGATGTTCTATATTCGGGATCGCCGTGTGTGGGTATGGATTCGCCCTCACAAGCTAGGCAGCAGCGTAATGGCTGCCATGACATCCCAACGTCGCAACTTGGACTTTAACCTCGAGTTTGATCGCCTGAAAGCGGCGTTCAACCGGCTATCTGTCTGACAAGGTGTAGCAACTATGGCGCAGACCCTTTCTTCGGCCACTCCAACGATGTGGCAAGACAATATCGCATCCAGTGGTGACCGGCGCGGTATCCGTGGCCGTCCGGACTGGACGGATGTGCTGTTTCTGGTGGTACTGGCTTTGGGTGCGGCGTATGCGCTCAATGTGTACAGCACCAGCATGGATTACTACGAGAAGATCATTCTGGTGGCTTTTGTCCCCTTTGTGGCCTGGCTAGGGTGGTTGTGGCGTCCGCTGCGTACCTTGCTGGTGCTCTCGGGTTTGACTGCTTTGCTGGCAGTCTGGCTGTATAGCACGGGTGAGGGACTGGGTACCGGAGATATTGAAAAGGCCGATTCGGTATTTCTGCTGAAGTATTTGTTCTCGTCCCAGTCCGCTATTTTGTGGATGTGTGCGCTGTTCATTCTGGGCACAGTCATGTACTGGGCTGGTTTTTTCAGCAATACGGCCGCCTGGATGGGTTCGGGTCTGACTTGGGCGGCTGTGTATGCTGGCACGACAGGCTTGTTGGTACGCTGGCGCGAAGGTCACTTGCTCGGCCCGGACATTGGCCATATTCCGGTCAGTAATCTGTATGAAGTGTTTGTCTTGCTGGCGCTGATTACGGCCTTGTTTTATCTGTATTACGAACGTCGTTACAACACCCGAGCCTTGGGTGGCTTTGTGTTGTTGGCGATCAGCTCGTTGGTTATTTTCCTGCTGTGGTATTCCTTCACGCGCGATGCGCATCAGATCCAGCCTTTGGTGCCTGCGCTGAAAAGCTGGTGGATGAAGTTGCACGTGCCGGCCAACTTTATTGGTTACGGTACCTTCTCCTTGGCTGCCATGGTGGGCTTTGCCTATCTGGTTAAGGAAAATGGTGAGACACGTTCGCGTGCCAAGCTGATACCAGTGTTTTTGCTGGGCGCCATCCTATGTGCCGAGCCCATGATTTTTGGCTCGCGGGAGTTGTCACCGACCTGGATGCTGTATTTCGGTATCGGTAGTGTGATGGTGGGCACGATTTTGTATTTCCGTGGTCCGATTTCGCGCAAACTGCCTTCCTTGGAAGTGCTCGATGACATCATGTACCGCGCGATTGCAGTGGGTTTTGCCTTCTTTACGGTGGCGACGGTGTTGGGGGCGTTGTGGGCCGCTGATGCCTGGGGTACGTACTGGCAGTGGGACCCGAAAGAGACCTGGGCCTTGATTGTGTGGCTGAACTATGCGGCCTGGTTGCACTTGCGTTTGCTCAAGGGCCTGCGTGGCACGATGGCGGCGTATTGGGCGCTGGCTGGTTTGTTGATTACCAGCTTTGCATTCCTGGGCGTGAATATGTTCTTGTCGGGGCTGCATTCCTACGGGGAGCTGTAAGTCTTTTTGCTGTTCTGGGGCTGGGGGATTGGTTTCAGAATGCTTGGTTGAAAATGGAAAACCCGAGTTTGGCTGGATGCCGGACTCGGGTTTTTTGCCGCTGGAGCGTCCCAAGTCTCGGCACCCTCGACAACAAAGGGGGCAGCAAGCCGAAGGCGTAGCGTGGGGGGACCGCTATTTGCTTGTTTTTTTGGTGGACCTTGAACGGTGTTTTTTGGGGTGGCATAGGCGCCGGAAGACGCCGCTGGTGTGCGGGTCAGCGTGTCGGGGCTTGAGCGCTGCCGGTGCTGCGCACCGGTACCCTTGTCGAAGTATGGCTACGGGCGCACCGTTAACTTGCCCGGTTGAGTGTTCCCCGGACACTCAACAAGCGTCGGGCGCGAACAGAACGGTGCTTGCATCCCTACGCCATACTCCGCCTGCGGCAGGCACTCTGAATTGCCCCGACACCCTGACCCGCACACCAGCGGCTCATAGTGTTTACTTATGGCCCCTCTGACCGCAGAGGGGGTGAGGGGCAAGTGGGCGATGGGAGGGGAAATTGCGTTTTTTTCTGTGTAGGGTGTGACTGGGCGCTTGTTGTTCCAAGAGGGGCCGGCGTAGCCTGTTGTAGAGTCAGAGTCAGAGTCAGAGTCAGAGTCCCAAAACAAAGCTAGCGTGGCGGCGGTATCTATTCCTTGAATCTGTTTCCAGCGTGACGCTTAGACATCGGTCTGCGTTTGGACAGGATTGCTCTCTGTATTAGGTGGTGCTGTCTGGCCAGACTCAGGGCTGTGATGCGGCCGGGTGTTGGGGCTTGTTCTGACTGTGATGCGTATCTTGGCGTGGCTTGCTGTAGATAACGGGAAAGTGAGCTGACTATTGGGGCGATGATGGTCAAAAAGCCTTTATAGCGTTCCTATGGCATTTGATACGAGTGCGCGTCCGTAGGTGGCGCAAGGTCTTGTCATGGGCCACCAAGGCCTGCTGTGGGCCTTGGGTGACTATCTATTTACATGGTTGGCGGGAATTTATCCTGGGACTCGATCAGGAACTGTTTGGCTGCGCCGTCGTGGACCAGGTCGGTGATGGCTTGGGCTTTGAGCAGTTCAGTCGGGGTGCAGGCTTTAGAGATGATGAAGCCTTGTACGTAGTCCACGCCCAGTTCTTGTAGGGCTTTTAGAGTGGGGACGTCTTCTACCCATTCGGCAATGCTGATCATGCCCAGGTTGTTGGCCAGTTCGACGATGGTGCGCACGATGGCGACGTTGGTTTCTTTTTTCAGCATGTCGCAGATCAGCGCGCCGTCGATTTTGATGGCGTCGGCGGGCAGTTCACGCAGGTAGGAGAAGGAGGTGTAGCCCGCCCCAAAGTCGTCCAGGGCAATGCGTACGCCCATTTTCTGCAGGCGTCGCATGAAGTTGCGGGTGTGCTCCAGATCATCCAGTGCCACGCCTTCGGTGATTTCAACGCACAATCGGCGGGCCAGGTGCTCGAAGCGGGCCAGAATGTCAAAGAGCCATTCGATGAAGGTGTCGTCGTTCAGGGACACGCCACTCAGGTTGATGGTGACCCATTGGGTCTTGCTCAGTTGGGCTTCGTGTTTGGCCATCCACTCTAGGGTGGCGGAGAACACCCATTTGTCGATGATGGTGATGGTGCCGCTTTCTTCAGCTGCTGCAATGATGCGGCCAGTAGGGATGAGCTGGCCGGAGGAGTCGCGCACGCGTAGCAGGGCCTCGAAGTTCAGGCTGTCCATGGGGCGGCGCAAGGCGGCGATGGGCTGCATTTCCAGGTAGAGTGCGCGGGAAGAACCGCCTTCCAGTTCTTCAAATAGACGCAGCTCTTCGGCGTGTTCTTGCAGGGCGTTGGAGTCCTGCCCATAGATGATCATGTCTTGATGCAGTCGGCGCGCGTCGCGGGAGGCTCGACTGGCGGCGGAGATGGCCTCTTGCGGAGCCATACCGGGTGCGACTTCGACCAGCCCCAATGTGCTGCGCAGGTTAAAGCTGCGGTTGCCCGCCAATACGGGGCTTTTGTTCAGCGACTCCAGTACGTTATTGGCCAGAGCGCGGGCTTGGTCCGGTTCGCAATCTTCAAAGATGATCACAAATTCATCGCTACCGATGCGACCGATTTTGTCTTCGCTGCGCAGAACGGATTCCAATTGTTCGCAGACTTTAAGCAGCAGGGCGTCACCCGAGGAATGGCCAAACGTACCGTTCACATATTTGATGTGGTTCAGGTCCAGATAAGCTAACAAGCAGGGTTTGTCGTTCTGGCTGCGATTGAGCAGACCATCCAGGGCTTTTTCGATTCCTCGCTGGTTCAGGACGTTGGTCACTGGGTCGTTGTCGGCCATCAGACGCAGCTGGCGGTAGGTCTCGGCGCGGGCGGTCACATCTTGCAGGGAGCCTTCAATGCACTGGTTGACGATGGCCACGCGCAAAGCGAATTGGCATGGCTGAGCATTCGCGTCGTAGTGGGTAATGGTGACATCCTGGCCGTTCTGGGTGCTTTGTGCGACAGCTTTCCAGTCTTGCTCGGGGAAAAAGTCCGTCCAGTAAATGGTAGTTTCGCTCGGGTCTGCTTCTATGTGGAGCATGCGGCTCAACATGGGGCTGATGCGCAAAAAGACACCGGACTCGTTCAAGGTGAACATGCCAACAGGGGTGACCAGGTAGTGCGCCATCAGCTCGTTACGGGCGCGCAGAGATTCGCTGCGATCCTCCCGCAAGCGTTCGCCTACAGCGAGAGCCACCATTAGGTTGGAGAGCAGGAAGGCGATGACGCCGTTAAAGTTCTCTACAAAGGTGGAATAGCCAAACGTCACCAGAAAGACGGACGAAATGAGCATGCACAAGGCCATGCTCAGTAGCACCAGTTGCCACAGTAAGATGCGCGAGCGGGTATGCAAGAGAACAGCTAGCAGCACGGCCGAGACGCAGCACAGCGCGTAGATGGTACTGATCCACATCAGGGGCTGGAACACTGAAGCTGGAGCGAGCAGGGATACGGGTAGCAGGATCAAGCCCAGTATGCCGACCGTGGGTAGCAAGCGTTGCAGGCGGGCGGTGGTGATGGAGTTGCCCAGCAAGACGGTGAACAGGGAGTAGCTCAGGATGAAGTAGCAGGCAATGGTGACCTGGCGCAGTACGGGCATGTACTGGGAGGGCAGGATCTGGCCTAGCCATTGAGTATCCCAACCCATCGCCATCGAACCCAGGCGTAGATTGCCAATCAGCCAGACAGACAGCAGCAGGTAAATCCAGGCGCGGTTGGTCGCGGCCAGCACCAGCATGAACATGGCCATGGTCAGCAAGCCGCCTTCCAGCAGCCCTATGCCACGGCTAAGGTGAATTGAAGAGTTGGTGACGTCAGAGCTGGCCCAGAGCTGGGCTTGCAGTAGCGTGGGACGTGAGGTCTGGACACGACACAGAACGGTGGCAGTGTGGCTTGTCTGGTCCAGTTCCAGGGTGTAGCTTTTGACCGGGGTCGGTGACAGGGCTGCAGGCGGGGACAGCTCGCTATTGCGCAGAGTCTTGCCGCTACGGGCATCTTCACAGTGCAGCGAGGAAATCGGGGAGGCGGGAAAGTGTAGGACTTGCTCTTGTTCAGGCAAGGGAGCAGGCAGGGTCAGCAGCAGCCAATGGGGCTCGTTCAGGTGCAGCCGTTGTTGGGACGGTGCATTTTCCAATTGCGTCAATAACTCTGGATCCGCATGCTCTTGTTGGCTGGCCAGTGCTTGAATGCCTAAATTTTGACCGGGAACGCTAGGGTAGCGATTGGGTAGGAACAACAATACCCATAACGTGAGCATGATCAGAAACAAAGGGATGACGTACAGACTTAAGCCGCGAATCAAGCGTTCGCTAGCCGATGTAACAGGCTCAAAGCTGTGGGTCGGTATCCCTGGGGTGGTCATGATGGTGGTACAGTCTCCAGCGCTTACCATCGAACTGTCTGGCCACTGACAGCGAAATCTGTGCTTTTCCGGCTAGGACGCAACAGGCCGGGATTGCGATGCCTGCTGATGGCAGCGCAATCCCGGCCTGTTTTACGGTCAGATTCGAGAGTTCTTTAAGGCTGAATGGTTGTAACCTGCATTCTTGCCCTGGATTTAGGGGAGCAATTGTTCGGTGGCAAACAAGCTTTCCAGTGTTTCGCGCGGGCGGATCACATGGACCTGATTCCCATCGACCAGAATTTCAGCCGCACGGGGGCGGGTGTTGTACTGGCTGGCCATGGTAAAGGCGTAGGCACCGGCGGACATAATGGCGATTAGATCGTCTTGTTGCAGCGCCAGTTGGCGGTCACGGGCCAGCCAGTCGCCGCTTTCGCAGATAGGGCCAACCAAATCGTAATGGGGGGTGTCCTCGCTTACGGGACGAGGGTTTACCGCTTCCACGCTGTGCCAGGCATCGTACAAGGTAGGGCGGATCAAGTCGTTCATGGCAGCATCAATGATGGCGAAGTTCTTGGTCTCACCATGCTTGAGGTATTCCACGCGGCTCAGCAGTACCCCGGCGTTACCCACCATGGAACGGCCAGGTTCCAGCACGATCTCCAGATGGCCCAGGCCGTTCTTGTCCAAGGCGGCAAAGACTTCGGTCAGCAATTGGGTGGGGGTAACCAAGGTTTCGTCAGTGTAGCGAATGCCCAGACCACCGCCCAAATCCAGGTGAGTCAGATTCACGCCTTGTTCCTTCAAGGCCAGGATCAGCTTGATCAGCTTGTCTAATGCGTCCAGATAGGGGCTGACCTCGGTGATTTGTGAACCGATGTGGCAGTCCACACCCACAATGTCCAGGCTAGGCAGTGCTTGGGCACGGGCGTAGATGCGAGGCGCTTGATCAATAGGCACGCCAAATTTATTGCCTTTCAGACCAGTGGAGATGTAGGGATGGGTGCGGGCATCCACGTCCGGATTCACGCGCAAGGAAACAGGTGCTTTCACATTCATGCGTTCTGCAACCTGGGCAACGCGTTCCAGCTCGCCTTCGGATTCAACGTTAAAGCATTTCACGCCTGCTTTCAGGGCCGCTTCGATTTCCCAAACCTGTTTGCCGACACCGGAGAACACGACTTTGCCTGGGTCGCCACCAGCGGCGATGACACGGGCCAGTTCACCGCCCGACACGATATCAAAGCCGGTTCCCAGACGGGCAAATTCTTGCAGAATGGCCAGATTGGAGTTGGCCTTCATGCCATAGCACACCAACAACTTGCGGCCCTGGCCGGCTACTCGATAGGACTCCCAAGCGTCGCGCAAGGCTTGGCGGGAGTACACATACAGAGGGGTGCCGAATTCTTCAGCCAGCTTGTTCAGTGGAACTTGCTCGGCGTGCAGCGTGTTGTTCTGAAATTGGAAGTGAGGTGCAACGGTCATGGTGTCGTCAAATAACAGAGGTTAAGCGCGAGCAGGGCGGAAATCAGCGCGGCGCTGTTTGGGCGTCCGCCGCTTCCTGCGCAGGAGGGTGATACAAGGGGCCTTTGTAGCCGCAAGCGCTGAGAAAAACGCTAAGTGTCAGCAAGGCCAGCAGGCGGGAAGAACGTAGTTTGTTCATAAGGTATTGAGCGAGTGCGGACAATGCAGAGCATTATGCCATTTTGAAGGGCAAAGCATAAAAAACGCCGGCGGTGCCGGCGTTTGGGTACTGGATCTAGAAGGGGACGAAGGGTTGCGTTTCAGCGCCCGAGGAGCCGGAGTCAGAGTCCAGTTGCCGCAGCAGGTCGCCAATCCCATCGTTTTGATCCCCACCGCCTTGTTGCAGGAAGTCGTCACCCGGAGCGGGTAGACCAACACGGGCAATGGCTTGTCCGGGCGGGAATTCGTCAAAGTAGAAATCCCCGTTGATGCGCGACAGGCCAGACGGCATAGGACCGGGAGGTACGATGGGCTTGTCTTTGAGTGCAGTGCGCATGTAGTTGATCCAGATAGGCATGGAGGCACCACCGCCGGTTTCACCTGAGCCCAGGCTGCGTGGCCTGTCAAAGCCCATCCAGGCAATACCGACCAGATCTGGCGTGTAACCAGCAAACCAAGCGTCCTGAGAGTCGTTGGTGGTGCCTGTTTTGCCACCAATGTCTGTGCGCTTCAATGTGCGCGAGGCGCGGGCGCCAGTACCGGAGGTCGCCACACCGCGCAACAAGTCGTTCATGACGTAAGCAGTGCGGGCATCAATGGCGCGTGCAGCGGCATCACCCGCCACAACGGGCTTGGCACGCATGATGACTTTATTGGTGCTGTCGGTGACGTAGTCGATCAGGTAGGGCTCGGTACGGTAACCGCCATTGGCAAAGACCGCGTAGGCGCCGGCCATTTGCAGGGGAGTCACGCTACCGGCACCCAGAGCCAGCGGCAGAACGGCAGGCTGACGGGCTTTGTCGAAACCAAAGCGAGTCACATAATCTTGCACGTACTTGGGGCCGACGGCCTGCATGATACGGATAGATACCATGTTTCTGGATTTGTACAAACCTTGACGCATGGTCAGCATGGGTTCGTACCTGCGCCCGTAGTTCTTGGGCGTCCATGGCTTGGAGCCGGTCTGGGCGGCGGTCAGAACAAAGGGTTCGTCCGAAATCTGGGTAGCAGGGGTTAAACCGCGCTCCAGTGAAGACGCGTAGATAAAGGGTTTGAAGGCGGAGCCGGGCTGACGCCAGGCTTGGGTGACGCGGTTGAACTTCCCATCTGAAAAGTGAAAGCCGCCCACCATGGCTTGAATAGCGCCGTCTTGCGGGCGTACCGATACAAAAGCAGCCTGCACCGCAGGCATATTCAGTACTTCCCAGTAATCGTCATTGCGGAACAGATAAACCACGGAGCCGCGCTGGATGCGTACGTCTGCTTTGGCATTTTTTACCAGGCCGCGAGCCACGATCTTCAAAGCGCGCTTGTCGTTGACATCAATAATTTGCTGGGCGGTACGGGCAACACGAATCTGGTTGGGGCTGGCGTCCAGCACCACGCCGGTCAGCAGGTCGCCCGTATCGGGGTACTTGTCCTGCAGGTCGTCCAGAATGGCATCTAACTGAGCGTGGTCGTTTTCAATATCAGCGGGCAGATCCACTTGGCCTTGAGGGCCGGTGTAAGGAGCTCGACGGGTGTAATCCAGAATACCGTTGCGCACAGCCAGGTAGGCAGCTTCCTGGTCGGTGGACTGGATCGTGGTGTAGATATTGAAACCGCGCGAGTACACATTGTCCTGGTAGACGCCGTACAGTAGCTGGCGTGCCAGTTCAGCCGCGTATTCACCGTGGATGGCATAGCCACCGGCGGGCGTGCCCAGGGCCGATTTCACAACGATTTCCTGTGCCAGGGCGTCTTGGTACTCTTGCTCGGTGATGTAGCCCAGCGAGCGCATGCGGCCCAGTACATAGGCTTGACGAGTTTTGGCGCGTTCGAAGTTGGCAATGGGGTTAAAGCGCGAGGGCGCTTTGGGAATGCCGGCCAGCATGGCGGCTTCTGCCGTTGTGATCTCGCCCAACTGCTTGCCCAAATAGGTTCGCGACGCTGCGGCAAAACCATAAGCACGGTGACCCAGATAAATCTGGTTCATGTACAGATCCAGAATCTGGTCTTTGGACAGTGTTGCTTCAATCTTGAAGGTCAGCAGCAGTTCGTAGAATTTGCGGGTATAGGTCTTTTCTGATGACAGGTAGAAGTTACGTGCTACCTGCATGGTGATTGTGCTGGCCCCTTGTGTCTTGGACATGTGGGTCATATTGGCCAGGGCGGCGCGACCTACCCCCATCCAGTCAATTCCACCGTGCTGGTAGAAACGGTCGTCTTCGGCCGCCAGAATGGCCGATTTCATGACATCGGGGATTTCGTCAAAACGCAGCACATTGCGGCGTTCTTCACCAAATTCGCCGATCAGCACCTTGTCCGCCGTGTAAATACGCAGTGGCACCCGTGGGCGATAGTCGATCATGGCGCTTAGATCGGGAAGGTTGGGCCAGGCTAAGGCCAGCGCCAGCGATCCGAGCAGGGCGGCACACAGACCAAGCCCCACAAAAAAGACCGAGGTCTTGATGATGAGGCGGGCAAGCCAGGAACCGGAGCTTTGCTCGGGTTTAGAATTGGGGGAGCGGGAAGAAGAACTCATTAGGGCTGATTTTAAAGTCCAAACGCAGCAGGACTGGGCCTCAAATCAAGTATCAATGTAACAAAATAATACTAAGCAGGCGGACTGTGCTTAGGGAAGGCTAATGGGATAATACACAAATGAACCACTCTTTACCCGCCGAGCTGATGCCTGTAGAACATCCTGATCCTTTATCAGACGCCGAGCTGCTCCATTTACAACAAACTGGCCCACGTCCCATTATTTTAGTGGGCATGATGGGAGCCGGTAAAACAACCATTGGCCGCCAATTGGCGCGGGAGCTCAAACGCGAGTTTATGGACCTTGACCACGAGCTGGAAGCCCGGAGCGGCGTGCGAGTGTCCACTATCTTTGAGTTCGAAGGCGAGCAAGGGTTCCGCAAACGTGAATCAGCGGTGCTCGATATTTGTTCGCGCCAGAGCGGTATCGTGTTGGCAACGGGAGGCGGGGCCATTTTGTCCGAGGCCAATCGCCAGATCATTAAAGATCGCGGTATCGTAGTGTACTTGTGTGCCACTGTAGACGAGCTGTACCGTCGCGTGGCCCGAGACCGTAACCGACCGCTGTTGCAAACAGCGGACCCACGCGCCCGCATCCAGGAACTGTTGCAAGCGCGCGAACCCCTCTATGAAGAAGTGGCGGATATCCGCTTTGAAACTGGCTCGGCGCCGGTTCATCATGCGGTGCGCCATTTATTGTCCCAGTTGAAAGAACGAGGTTGCTAAATGTCTGTAGTGCATGTTGACGCCCAGGGTGGCGCTTATCCCATCCAGATCGCCGCCGGGCGTCTGGCGCAGCTTGCAGGCACGGTGCCAGCCGATACGTCTGCCATTGCGATCGTCACTAATCCTACGGTGGCAGCCTTGTATCTGGCACCGGTCAAACAAGCCCTGGCCGCAACGGGCAAGCCCGTCCATGTGATCGAACTGCCCGATGGCGAGGCCTACAAGAACTGGGAATCTCTGAACCTGATTTTTGACGCGCTGCTGGGTGCTCATCTGGATCGCAAGGCCCTGATCGTGGCCTTGGGTGGTGGCGTTATTGGCGATATGGCCGGTTTTGCGGCAGCTTGCTTCATGCGCGGTGTGCGCTTTGTACAGGTCCCCACGACGTTGCTGGCGCAGGTGGATTCCTCGGTCGGTGGCAAGACAGCCATTAACCATCCGCTAGGCAAGAATATGGTGGGTGCGTTCTACCAGCCTATCGCCGTGGAAGTGGATACGGACGTACTCAAGACCTTGCCTGCTCGCGAAATTTCCGCTGGTCTGGCTGAAGTCGTCAAGTACGGCATGATTTACGATCTGGATTTCTTCAACTGGTGTGAGGAGCAGATCGCCCCCATGCGCCGTCTGGAGCAGGAGCAGATTGTTCATGCGATCCGCCGCTCCTGCGAGGTGAAAGCCGAGGTGGTTTCACAGGACGAACGCGAGTCGGGTCTGCGTGCTATTTTGAATTTTGGTCACACTTTTGGCCACGCGATTGAGTCCGGTATGGGCTACGGCCAGTGGTTGCATGGCGAAGCCGTGGGTTGCGGCATGATTATGGCTGCTGAGCTGTCCGCTCTGGTGTGTGGTTTGCCGGCTCAGGATGTCGCTCGTATCAAAGCCCTGGTGCAAGCTAGCGGATGCCCGATCACGCCACCACAATGGCCTGCAGACCGCTGGCTGGAGTTGATGCAGGTGGACAAGAAAAATGAAGGTGGCCAACTGCGCTTTGTGCTGCTGGATAAATTAGGCCATGCCAAGGTGCAGGCGGTCGCGCCGGATGTAGTGCGCCAGGCATTGGCCCGCTTTACAACGGTGGAACAGGAGTAAAACCGATGCAAATGCTTGCCGCTTATGCCTGTCGCCCTGAACAGTCCCGCGGCCGGCGTTACGCAGAGGCAGCGCCCCAAGGCCGCAACGCCTTTCAGCGGGACCGCGACCGGATTATTCACTGCAATGCGTTTCGTTTGCTGGAATACAAAACACAGGTTTTTATTAACCACGAAGGTGATTTATTCAGAACACGATTGACGCATAGTTTGGAAGTGGCCCAACTGGCGCGGGCCATTGCCCGCAATCTGGGTTTGCATGAAGACCTTATCGAAGCCATCTCCCTGGCCCATGATCTCGGTCACACTCCGTTTGGCCATGCTGGCCAGGACACGCTTAATAGCTGTATGCAGGAGTTGCGTCCCGAGGCCGGGGGCTTTGAGCATAATCTGCAAAGTCTGCGAATCGTGGACGAGTTGGAAGAGCGTTATGCCGCCTTCAATGGTTTGAACCTGTGTTTTGAAACCCGCGAGGGGATCTTGAAGCACTGTTCCCTAAAGCATGCGCGTGAATTGGGCGAAGTCGGCCAGCGCTTTATTGATCGCAGCCAACCGTCTTTGGAAGCGCAAATGGCCAATCTGGCCGATGAAATTGCTTACAACAATCACGATATTGATGACGGTCTGCGCTCTGGCTTGATTCGCTTGGAACAATTGCTGGAACTACGCCTGTTCCGTGCGCATTACGAGCATGTGCAGGCTCAGTATCCGGGCTTGAGTGGCCAGCGGCTGGTCGCTGAAATTATCCGTGGCATGATCAACACCCTGGTGGTGGATTTAACGGAAACCACGCGCGCCAAGCTGGAAGAACACCGTCCCGATAGTGCAGATGCAATCCGGAACCTGCCGCGCCTGGCCGGTTTTTCGCCCGAGCTGCGCGCCCAGGCCGATGAGCTTAAACGTTTTTTGCACGCCAATCTGTACCGTCATTACAAAGTGGTGCGCATGATGAACAAGGCGCAACACATCGTGCGTGACCTGTTTCAGGCGTTTGTGGATGATCCGCGTCTATTAGCAGCCGAACATAGGCGCGAAGATCCGATTGCACAGGCTCGTGCTGTGGCTGACTACATCGCTGGCATGACGGACCGTCATGCCATTCGTGAGCACGACGCTATTTTCAAGATGTAGGTTTTGCTTTAACGCTGCAGCAAAGGCTTCAAATAACGCCCGGTATGGCTTTGCTCGCAAGCAGCAACAGTCTCCGGGGGGCCTTGCACCACAATTTGCCCACCGCCATGGCCGCCTTCTGGCCCCATGTCCACAATCCAGTCTGCGGTCTTGATCACATCCAGATTGTGTTCAATCACGACCACGCTATTGCCGGACTCAACCAGCTTGTCCAAAACTGCCAGCAAGACAGCAATGTCCTGAAAGTGCAGGCCAGTTGTAGGTTCGTCCAGCACATACAAGGTCTGGCCGGTGCTGCGTTTGGACAGTTCCAGTGACAGTTTCACCCGCTGCGCCTCACCACCAGACAGGGTGGTCGCGCTTTGACCCAGGCGGATGTAGGACAGACCCACATCGATCAAGGTGGTCAGTTTGCGTGCAACCGCAGGGACTGCATCAAAGTATTCCAGTGCCTGCTCAACCGTCAGGTCCAGCACTTCGCTGATATTGCGGCCCCGGTAGCGAATATCCAGCGTCTCGCGGTTGTAGCGACGGCCCTGGCACACATCACAAGGTACATAAACGTCAGGCAGAAAATGCATCTCTACCTTGACTACGCCATCGCCCTGGCAGGCCTCGCAGCGGCCGCCTTTGACGTTAAAGGAGAAGCGGCCTGGGTCGTAGCCACGCAACCGTGCCTCGGGCACGCTGGCGAACAGTTCACGAATGGCGGTGAACATGCCTGTGTACGTGGCTGGGTTACTGCGCGGGGTGCGACCAATTGGGCTTTGGTCGACGTTGATGATTTTGTCGAAGTGCTCCAGCCCTTCCATGCGCTCGTAGGGCGCGGGTTCGGCATGGGCACGGTGCAGCAAATGTGAGAAGGCGGTTGCCAGTGTGTCGTTGATCAGTGTGGACTTGCCCGAACCGGACACGCCTGTAATACAGACCAGTCGTCCGGCCGGAATTGCCAAATCAACGGACTTCAGGTTATTGCCGCTGGCACCGTACAGGCGCAGCCAGTTCAGGCTGTCGTCAACGGGACGTCGTTTGGGAACGGCAATCTGGCGCTTGCCGGACAGGTACTGGCCGGTTAGAGACTTGGCGTTCTGGGCCAGCTCTGCGGGTGTGCCTTGGGCGGTGATTTGCCCGCCATGTTCGCCCGCGCCGGGGCCCATGTCGATGACATAGTCGGCGGTGCGTATCATGTCCTCGTCGTGCTCGACCACGATCACGCTATTACCCAGGTCCCGCAGGTGCTGCAGGGTCTGGATCAGCTTGTCGTTATCGCGCTGGTGCAGGCCAATGGAAGGCTCGTCCAGCACATACATTACGCCGGTCAGACCGGAGCCGATCTGGCTGGCCAGACGAATACGCTGCGCCTCGCCACCGGAAATGGTGTCGGCGCTGCGGTCCAGAGACAGATAGTTCAGACCCACATTGTTCAGAAATTCCAGCCGCAGGCGGATTTCACGCACGATGCGGTCGGCAATCTCTTTTTTCGCGCCTGTTAACGACAGACGCTCGAACCAGGCCAGGCAGTCAGACAAGGCCAGGGCTTCGACTTCATAAATGGCCAGACCCTTGGCTTGTCCTTGAGTTGTAGAGTTGGTTTGTACGCACTGTACGGCATTGTCAGACAGCGTGTCGACAATGATGGCTGCTGGGTTGGCAGACACGGTGCCTGCATGATGCTGGCACCCCGCATGGCTGGGAATGGGATCATCCCCAATACGGACGTGACGCGCTTCCAGACGCAGACGTGCGCCATGGCAGGCCGGGCATGTCTGGGTGCGACGCAGCTTGTTTAGCTCCTCGCGTACGGCGCTGGAATCGGTTTCCGCCCAGCGACGTTGCAGATTTGGAATGACCCCTTCAAATGGGTGCGTTTTTACTGTGGTGCGTCCTTTCTCATTCAAATAGAGAAAGGGGATTTCTTCCGCGCCAGAGCCATACAGCACGGTGCGGCGCAGTTCTTCGGGCAGGGACTCGAAGGGGGCCTCGATATCAAAGTGATAATGGGCCGCCAGACTGGTCAGCAAGGTATAGGTAAAGGCATTGCGTCGATCCCAGCCTGCAATGGCACCGCCTGCCAGACTCAGCTCTGGAAAGGCCACTACCCGTTCAGGGTCAAATACATCCACTTGTCCCAGGCCGCTACAGTCTGGGCAGGCACCTGCCGGGTTATTGAAGCTGAACAGGCGCGGCTCCAGCTCGGGCAGGGAGTAGTCACAGACCGGGCAGGCGTAGTGGCTGGAATAGGGTTGCTCCAAACCGGTATCCAGATTGACCACCAGACAGCGGCCATTGCTGGTGGACAAAGCCGTCTCCAGGCTCTCGGCAAGACGCTGCTGGCTATCCGGTTTGATACGTAGCCGGTCTATGACCAGATCCAGATCATGGGCCTGCTCGGCATTGAGCGCGGGCAGGTCTTCAATGCTGGAGATCTCGCCATCGACGCGCACCCGTACAAAGCCCTGGGCTTGCAGACCGCGCAGCTCCCGCTGCAGATCGCCCACCAGGGCGCGGTACATGGGAGCCAGGACGGCAATGCGGGATTCAGGCTCCCATTGCAGAATCTGGTCTACCATCTGGCTCACGCTATGGGCCTGCAAGGCCAAGTGGTGTTCCGGGCAGTAAGGAGTTCCGACGCGCGCGTACAATAGGCGCAAATAATCGTGGATTTCGGTAGTGGTTCCCACGGTGGAGCGCGGGTTATGACCTGCTGCCTTTTGCTCGATGGCAATGGCAGGCGACAAACCTTCGATCAAGTCCACATCTGGCTTGTCCATCAGTTGCAAAAACTGACGTGCATAAGCGGACAGGCTTTCCACATAGCGCCGCTGGCCTTCGGCATATAAGGTGTCGAAGGCAAGAGACGACTTCCCAGAACCGGACAGCCCTGTCAGCACGACCAATTGGTGGCGTGGCAGGTCTACGGAGACGTTTTTCAGGTTGTGGGTACGGGCACCACGAATGCGGATGGCTTCCATCGCTTTATTTAGGCTTGTCAAAAGGCAACTTGCTACTATAGCGCGTTGCGTCAGAATTTATGTGAACGGGTATCCGGGCTCTCTGCTAGCCCAGTTGTGACAGAGTATTAAATGAGTACACACCAAACCATGAATACGGCCGGATCGCGCCCAGAGCGCTTGAGTCTGACTCAGCAAGAGCGCAAGGCCAGCATCTTGCTGGCTTTGCTGTTTGCCTGTCGAATGCTGGGTCTGTTTTTACTGACTCCGGTTTTTGCGGTTGCCGCCCATTCCCTGCCCGGCGGTAACGATGCCGCGCGAGTCGGTCTTGCATTGGGTGCCTATGGTCTGACCCAGGCTGTTTTGCAGATTCCTTTGGGGATGGCATCAGACCGTTTTGGGCGTAGGCCGATTATTGTCATCGGCATGGCCTTGTTCGTGGTCGGCGGGGTGATCTCGGCGCTGGCACAGAATATTGACTGGGTGACGGTAGGCCGCTGTATTCAAGGTCTGGGGGCGGTGTCGGCAGCCATTTCCGCCTGGGTAGCCGACTCCACTCGCCCCGAAGTACGTACACGCGCCATGGCCATGGTGGGTGGGTCTATTGGCCTGTCCTTTGCCGTCTCGCTGGTGCTCTCGCCGGTGTTGGTAGGGCAATTTGGCCTGTCGGGACTGTTCTGGGCCATCAGCTTGCTGGGCTTTGTCTGTTTGTTGATTGCTGCTTTTGTGGTGCCCAGTGCGCCTAAAGCGCCAGCCTCGATTGTGCAGGTCACGGCCGGACAGGTTCTGCGTCACCTGGACTTATTGCGACTGAACTTTGGCGTGTTCTGTCTGCACTTTATCCTGATGTCCCTGTTCATTGTGGTGCCGGGCATTCTGGCTACCTTGGGCGGCTATAGCACTCAGGATTTGTGGAAGGTGTACTTGCCCGTTATCTTGGTGTCTTTTGTGCTGATGGTGCCTGCGGTGTTCTGGACAGAGACCCGCAAACGTCACAAACACGCGTTGGAACTGGCCGTTTTGCTGTTGATTGTGGTGCTGGCCGTCATGCCTTGGGCGCGTGACTCGCTGGTTCCCATGGTGGCAGCGCTGACTTTTTTCTTTATTGGCTTTAACGTGCTGGAAGCTTTGCAGCCTTCGTTGGTGTCGCGCGTCGCGCCGCCAGAATATAAAGGTTTGGCGCTGGGTTTTTACAACACCTCCCAGTCCCTGGGCGTGTTTGCCGGCGGCCTGATCGGGGGCGTGCTGGCTGGGCGAGGGCTCACCCAATGGGTGTTGTGGACCGGCGCCGCGTTGGCTGTGCTGTGGTTGCTGACCGCGCGTGGTTTCAAAGATAAATATTAGAAGGTATTGCCTGTTACGCTTGTGCAAAGACGTGGCAGGCAGCAGCAAGTAAAGTGGCCGGATTGGCCTCAAGAATCAAGAGCTGGGCGTAACAGGTGACTTTGCCGGGTGCTTAGCCATATACGCCGTTCAAGGTGCCGTAACGGGATCGTTTGCGTGGACAAAACGGCCCTTCCTGGAGTGGGGAGGGAGTGTTAATTAAGGCACGAATCCACGATAATACGGCTTGATATAGAATTTTTGACTACAGGATTTTTTCATGGCATCGGTAAATAAAGTCATTCTGGTGGGCAATCTTGGCCGCGACCCAGAAGTACGCTACAGCGCAGAAGGCTCGGCCATCTGCAATATTTCCATTGCCACGACTTCGCAGTGGAAAGACCGTACCTCCGGCGAGCGCCGCGAGGAAACCGAATGGCACCGTGTGGTGTTCTATAACCGTCTGGCTGAAATCGCGGGCGAATACCTGCGCAAAGGCCGCCCCGTCTACGTAGAAGGTCGTTTGCGCACCCGTAAATGGACGGGCCAGGACGGTCAGGAGCGTTTCACCACGGAAATTATCGCCGAGCAAATGCAAATGCTCGGTGGCCGCGACGGTGGTGGTGAGATGGGTGGTGGCAGTATGGGCGGTGGTGAATACGGTGGTGGCGGTGGTGGTGCACCGGCACCGCAACGTGCTCAGCGTCCAGCGCCTCAACAACAACAGCAGCAACAACAACAGGCTCCACGTAATACCGCTCCTATGTCGGACAATCTGGCCGATATGGATGACGATATTCCGTTCTAAAACCTACTAAGCCAAAGTTCAAAGGCCCTTGCCAGTACCGTGCTGGCAGGGGCTTTTTTGTGGGGTTTCGACACAAGCACATTGGCTGCCAATAATGGCCTGTCGCTTGAGGGACTCAGGCCGTGGCTTAGAACGCTCCTTGGGTTGAGTGTCGTAGGGTGAGCAAACCTACCCCAGTCAAAATCGCAAAAAGTGCGCCAGCGGCAAAGGTGCCTTGGAAGCCAATGGTGTCCCAGAGCATACCGGCAATAACACTGGCCAGCAGCAAGGCGATGCCGATTAGCAGATGGAACAGGCCAAAGGCGGTGCCACGCAGTTCGGCGGGGGCGCTGTCGGCAATCAGGACGCTGAACAGGCCTTGGGTAAAGCCCATATGCAGGCCCCACAAAGCAACGCCCAGACCCAAACCCAGCAAGCCGGGGACAAAGGCCAGGAGCAGGTCGGCTGCAATCAGCAGGGTCACTCCGATCAGGAGCAGGTCGGTTTTACGCATGCGATCCGACAGCACACCTGCAGGGTAGGCAGACAGGGAAAAGGCCACTCCCATGACAACCAGGACGGCTGGAGCCCACATGGGTGGTAAGCCGCTGGCCTCTGCGCGCAAGAGAAGGAAGGCTTCGCTGAAACGGGCCAATGTAAAGGCCAGACCAATGGCGACAATCGACCAATAGCGGGAACCCAAACGGCTCAGGTCTTCCCGGTTCAGGGGTAGTTTGCGGGGGCGGGTGTTGGCGGGTAAGGTGGGCTCGCGCACAAAGAGCACCAGAACGGCGATCGAAGCAAAGGCAGGCAGCACGGCAACCCAGAAGATCAACTGGTAATTATTGGCTGTCCACCACATCAGCCCGATGGCCAGCAGGGGGCCGACAAAGGCGCCAACGGTATCGAGCGTTTGCCGCAAACCGTAGGCCGCCCCACGCGATTCGGGGCCAGTGACATCGGCGATCAGGGCGTCACGGGGGGCACCGCGTATGCCTTTGCCGATGCGGTCTACAAAGCGGGCGCCGACCAGCCAGTCCAGTGAGTTTGCCAGGGGAAAAATGGGTTTGGTCAGGGCTGCCAGCCCATAGCCAATGACGGCCAGCAGTTTACGCTTTCCAAAACGGTCGCTGACCGCGCCGGAAAACACTTTCATGATGGAGGCGGTGGCCTCGGCAATGCCTTCGATAACGCCTACTGCCAGTACCGAGGTACCCAGGACGGTAACCATGTAAATGGGCAGCAGAGCGTGGATCAGTTCTGAGGAAATGTCCATGAACATGGATACAAAGCCCAATGCCCAGACGCTGCGGTGAATGCTGGCCCTGGAGGGGGCGGCGGCCGGTGTCGGTGCAGGATCAGCAGTTTTCTTCATGAGCGTCATAGACCATCTGGGCATACGCATCCAGCCGTGCCTGACACGCTTGCAGACGCTCTTGGGCAAGCGGTGCCAGGGGGGCGCCATAAAAATCCAGCTTCCGGATTTTCTCGTACCAGTTTTCCAGTTTCTTAAGGTCAGTTTCTTCTTCGTCCAGTTCGGCATAGGTGAATTTCTGAATCGAAATTTCCTTGTCGATCTCGGCCTCGAAGTCTTTGCACCGGCCCAGCAGCTCCTGATACTGATCGTTGCGCTCGTCCGTGAAACGGGCGATGACCTTGTTTTCCTGGGCCTTGTCCAGTGCAATGGTTTCCAGCAAGACGCATTCGCCTTGCATGGTGGCGATGTCGTTTTCCAGCACCTTTAGGCGGCGTACATGCTCGTCGGTTTTGGGCAGCACGCACACCCCGTTTTGCAGATACACCGCGCCCAGGCTTTTCAAACGTCGCCATAGTGCCAGGCGTTTGGCACTAGGCTCAGAGGGGACTTTATAGGTCAGAAGTAGCCATCTCATTGATGTCATAACAATCAAGAAGTAGTAACGACCGTTTCATATTAATCGATGTTGTCGTTTTTTTATGAAAGGAGGCGATAAATAAAAAACATATCAATACTGGCTTGAGACAGGCCGTTGATAGCGTCGAACCTGTATCCAAGTGTTTGAGCTTGTATCTCTGCTTGAGAAGGGCGATAGCCGTTTTTATTGGGGAAAACCAGTAGCAAATTTCGTGCTTAGCCCGCATGGATGGTGATTTTGAGCGGCTTTCATACGGCCTGATTTTCAGTTTTTTATTGCTCAAAGACCTAGTTTCCTGCAACTGGAGGCGGCTGTTTTGCGCTTTCCAAGCCAAGGGGCAATCGCTACCATGAAAGGCACCTATTCACTTTGTTCAGTTTCTTGCGCGACCGGTTTGGATCACCAGCAGCGTGCAGACTTCAAGCCCAGGTTTAGGTAAAGCGCTTGTCCTTAGGGCAAGCACTTGTTGGTTATGGAGTCCGTGTGTTCGTTTCCGGTTGTTGCACGATACAGTGCCGCGCTTTTGCGGTGGGAATCAATACGGAGGAATGCAATGAGTAAGCACAAAGCTGATAAACCCAGCCAAGGTCCTATCGATGTTGCTGCTATCCGCGCAGCTGCCAAGAAGTTTGTGGACGATGGTGCGGTGGCATCCGGCTACAAGGGCAATCGTGAAGAGATCATCCAAATGCTCAATGAGGCTCTGGCCACTGAGCTGGTCTGTGTGATGCGCTACAAGCGCCACTACTTTACTGCCACCGGTTTGAACAACGAGCCTATCAAAGCCGAGTTTCTGGAGCATGCCCAGCAAGAGGCCGAGCATGCCGACCGCATTGCCGAACGTATTGTGCAGTTGAACGGCGAGCCGGATTTCAATCCCAAAAACCTGGCCCAACGCAGCCATGCGGAATATGACGATAGCGGTGACATCAAATCCATGATTCGCGCCAACCTGATTGCCGAGCGTATTGCCATCGAGTCCTATCGCCAAATGATTGAACGCATTGGTGACACCGACCCGACCACTCGCCAGATGCTGGTCGAGATCATGGCCGTGGAAGAAGAGCACGCTGATGACATGGGTGATTTGCTGGACATTTAAGTTTTAGCTGCTCAGGCGCTCAGGAACCCCGGTATTTACCGGGGTTTTTTTTCGCCCACATCCTGAAAAAGAGTACAGTAACGACTTTCCTACCTATCGGTAGGTAGTTTGGATTGAAATTGCTATGGACAGGGGTGTCAGTGTGTTTGGGTTTTTGTTTTTCCGTGCGACAGAGAGTGCAACATGAGTGATTTGTCACGTACCAGGAGCCTGGCTTGGTCATTGATCTTGTTGCTGGCCATGTTGACGGCATTGGACGCGATGGCAATCGATATGTATTTGCCGGGTATGCCTGCCATTGCGCAGGAGCTGGGAGTTTCCTCGGGACGGATTCAGCAAACGCTGTCTATCTTTCTGGCGGGCCTGGCTTTGGGGCAAGGTATTTATGGCCCTTTGCTGGACCGTTTCGGGCGCCGAGTTCCCTTGCTGCTGGGCGTTGTCATCTTTGTGATTGGTTCGATTCTTGGTGCTTTGGCCACATCGGTTGAGGCTTTGCTCCTTGCGCGTTTTATTCAGGCCTTGGGTGCGGCAGCAGGGCTCGTCACACCGCGCGCGATTGTGGCGGATTTGTGCGATATGAAAGAGTCGGCACGCATCTTTTCGTTATTGATGCAGGTGATGATGATCGCACCGATTGTGGCTCCTATTTGGGGCGCGTATTTATTGCGCCATGCAGATTGGCGGGCCATTTTTTGGATGTTGGCTTTTTTAGGGACGATGGGTTTGTTGTGGGGGCTCAAGACCATCCCGGACTCCTTGCCCGTGACGCAGCGTGTTCCTTTGAATCCCGGTCATATTGTTCGCGCCTATGGACGCGAGCTGGGCAATAAGCCATTCATGGCGTATACCGGTTCCGGTGGTTTTGCACTGGCTGCCTTATTTGTTTATATCAGTGGCTCGGCTTTTGTGTTCACGCAGCATTTTGCTTTGTCGCCCGCTGTGTTCAGTTATGTGTTTGCCGGTAACTCGGTGGCGTTGGTCCTGGGTGGGGTCGTCAGCAATTACGTGTTGAAGGCCGGGATGCCTACTTCTCGGGTGCTGGCCTTAGGGCTGATTGTCCATACGGCTTCGGCCTGGCTCTTGTATGTGGCGGTGCAAGCAGACGTGGCGGGCCTGATCCTATATGCCGCCTTGATCGCCATGTCGGTCGGTTCTTTAGGAATGGTTTTTGGTAACGTGACGGCCTTGACCATGAACGTGGCTGGCCCTCAGGCTGGTACCGCTGCGGCCTTGATGGGTATGTTCCATTATCTGATTTCGGCGGTGGTGGGCTACATCGTCAGTCTGGCGGTGCCTGGGCCGCACGTTGTGCCTTTGGCGATTGGTGGCTGCGGTCTGCTGTCGATTCTGTTGTATGTTCTGGCCGGCCGTTGCCGCACGGTAACAAGATCGGTCGGGGAGCTGGGGACTGTAAAATAAGCGTTTGCGGCGGGCCGTGATGGTGGCCTTGATGATGAGTCTTTGACTGAGAGCGTGTTGGACTGTGAGCAAAACCACGACTGAAAAACTGCAGGATGCCGCGTTGGCGCGCTTTGCTGTTCAGGGCTTTGATGCCACCACCATGAACGAGATTGCCGCGGATGTGGGCATTAAAAAGCCCTCTGTCTATGCCCATTTTCGCAACAAGGATGAGCTGTTTCTGAGCCTGATTCCAAAGATTGTGGATGATGAGCTGAACCATGCACGTCAGGTTCTGCAAGGGGGCGATGAGATCAAGCAGCAGTTGCGGGCCTATCTGGAAGGGATACAGGAGCGCTTTGAGCAATCGCATCAAGTACGTTTTTGGATTCGTACCTTATTTGCCCCGCCTGTGCATTTGTACGATGTGGTGATGGAACCCATGCACGTGTTTATGGAGGACCTGGAAAGCATCATCCATCAGGCCCTGGAGCTGTCTGCCCTGACTAAGTCCGAGACGGGTTTACGTGTGGATACCTTGGCCATGACTTACATGGCCTTGATCGACAGCCTGCAAAGCGAGTTGTTGTTTGGTGGCGCACACAAGTACCAACGGCGCCTGGCATCGGTTTGGATGGTCTTTGAGACCGCGTTAAGAGCGAGCCGCTCTGCTTGATCAGGTTTTCTCGCCGTTTTGGGCATCCTGATAGGCCTTGGCCGCATTGTGTACGTGCTGGGTCGCCAGCAGGTTGGCCAGATCGCTGTTACCGGCCACAACCGCGTTCAGGATTTGGGCGTGATCTTCCCAGTTCTGGCGGATGCGCTGCAGATTGCTGGGGGCAAAGAGCAGCGCGGTGCGATCACGTAAGGAGCGCATCAGCTCGGTCAGTACGATATTGCCCGACATGGTGGCCAGGGTTTCATGAAATTGCCGGTTCAGGGATTTGAGCAATTCCAGATTGCCGGCATCCATGGCTTCATGGCCCTGACTCAGAATGGTTTGCAGTTTTTCAATATTGGCCGGGTCCTGGCGTTGAGCGGCCAACTTGGCATTAAGCCCCTCAAGAGTGGCGCGCACTTCAGCCATGTTATAGGCAATCTCGGCCGACAATACGGCCACGGAGGCCCCCCGTCGTGGTTCGATAGTGACCAGGCCTTCGGAGGCCAGCTCGCGCAGGGCTTCCCGTACAGGAATACGTGAGACCCCCAGCTCGCTCGCCAGTTTGCCCTCCACCAGGCGGTCGCCAGGATGGAATTCACCGCTCAGAATACGTTCACGCAATTGGTCGCGTATTACCGCAAACAATGAGGCATGCTGATCACCCAAGCGGCGGTTATCCGCATCGACAAGGGAATTGGGAAGGTTGAAACTGGGGATATTCATGGTACGACCTGTGCAATCGGGCAAAAGGGCCAGACACGATTATACGGTGTAGGCGCACTTTTCTGAATATGGTATACAGTTTGGGGGCTAAGTATTCAGTGCCACAGCGTGCGTGCAATCAAGACCAGGGCGCTGATGGAACAAATACCCAATAGCAGCCTGCGCATTAATGGCAGGCTGACTTGATGGCGTAATTGTCCTGATAGAGCAAAACCCAGCAACATGAATGGGTAGAGCACAATGCTGAGCATGGCTTGTTGCAAGGAGAACAGGCCAACCAGCATCAGCAATACCAAAGACAGGCTCGCGCCTAGAAAGAGAATAAGGCCGAGTGACGCGCGTAGCTGTGCCGGCGCCAGATTCTGCATGGCAATTGCCAGGGCAGGGGCGCCGACCGAGGTTAGCGTGCCCATGATCCCCGATGCAATACCCGCCAGAATCATGTTGCGTGTGGAGGGTAGTATTCGCAGGCCCCAGGCGCTGAGAGCGACTGCGCCCAAGATGGCAAATGCAAAACCCAGGTTGACGGCGGCTATCGGTAGTTGCGTCATACCCAAGACAGCGATAAGCGAGCCCGTGGCCCGCCCGCCCAGCGCGCAGACCACGACATTAGGCACGATATGTTGACGTTCTCGCAGGGCCGCCAGTAAAGAGACGCTACCGCCCAAGGCCAACAGCGGCCCTGGTACTAGCTGTGGGAAGATCAGGGCGGCAATGGGCGCCACCAGCATGGCAAATCCAATCCCTCCCACTCCTTGTAAAAACGCGGCCAAAACCACCAGGCAGGCCATCAGCAGCCAGGACAGCGGGTCCACGAGGTCAATTAAAGCCGCCATAAACATCCTTTTATTTGTATAAGGTATTCAATCTAAGTGTTTCAAACATGAAATTCTTAGAGTTTTCCCCAGTTTTTGATAGTTTTTTCTGATTTTGATCATTAATTGAAGATAGTATACCGTTTCAGGAATACTAAATATTCAGAAAAAAGAGAAGGAAAGGGGGATACATGCAAAGCGACGTGGTGCTCGGTGCGGCGCACTGGGCTTATTTGATCAGCGTCCTGGTGATCATCATTACGATGATTTTCCGGGCCAACGTAGTGGTGCCATCCGTCATTGGGACCTTGGCGGTAGTCACGGCCATAACGGGCAGCCCTATTCAGGGCTTAATCAGTATTTTTTCGGCCAGCTTCGTGGCGGCTCAGGAACTGTTCAACATCTTCCTGGTAATCACCTTCATGACAGCGTTGCTCAATTCCTTAAAGCGGCTGGAAGCCGATGTGAAGATGGTGGCCCCCTTTCGCAAGGTCATGGTCAATAGTGCCTCGTCCTTTTTGATGATTGCTGCAGCGACCTATTTTATTTCCCTGTTCTTCTGGCCTACGCCTGCAGTGCCTCTGGTGTCGGCCATTTTGCTGCCGGCGGCTATTGCGGCTGGTTTGCCACCATTGGTCGGTGCGATGGCGATCGCCATCTGTGGGCAGGGCATGGCGCTATCGTCGGACTACATCATTGGGGTTGCTCCGGGCATCAGCGCCAAGGCAGCCGGTGTCGGTGCTGATGTTGCCGTGCTGGCTGACCGCGCGCTGGTGTTGTCCTGGATTACGGGGGGTGTCGCGCTGACCTTGGCGTTCTTGTTGATGCGTCGCCATTTCAAGCCGGCAGACAGCCGTTTGCTGGACGCCTGGATGCGTCAGGCACCGGACAGCACGCTGGATGACGTGGAATCCCAAGGGACGTATGACAAGGCAGAGATGGCCCGTGGGACGGCGGGTAATGAACACACGGTGCACTCCGGCTTAAGTGCCAAGGAAGAACGTTATTCGCGCATTCTGGCCTGGATCACTCCACTGGCGTTCCTGGCGGTGATTGGCATCATGCTGCTGCCCCGCTTTATCCCGTCCTTACCCGTTCTGCGTGGTGGAGATGCTGCCGGTTTGGTGGGGGGCGTCGCCTTTGTGTTGATGATGATTGCCACCTGTATGGCAGAAGGTCCACGGCGCATGCTGGACACCTGTCCGGATCATATGACCGATGGCTTTGTATTCGCGTTTCGCGCCATGGGCTCGGTGTTGCCAATCGCTGGTTTCTTCTTCCTGGGCGCCAGTGAAGCGACCTCTGCCATTTTAGGCATTCCACTGGCACAAACACCTAGCCTCTTGTTCGAGTTGATTTCAGCCGGTCAGCATCTGATTCCGGACAATCATTTTCTGGTGGCGTTTGGTGTCCTGTTGGTGGGGATGATCTCGGGTATTGATGGGTCGGGCTTCTCGGGTCTGCCTCTGACGGGCACCCTGGCCTCGGCGTTGAGCCCTGTGTCGGGTCTGGACATCGAAACCTTGGCAGCGGTAGGACAGATCGGTGCGATCTGGACCGGTGGTGGCACCTTGATCGCCTGGTCGTCCTTGATTGCGGTGGCAGGTTTTGCTCGGGTGCATGTGCTTGATCTGGTGCGGGCCTTGACGGTACCGGTACTGACCGGGATGGCGATTTCGACAATCTGTGCCGTACTGGTGTTTGGATGATCGGTATGGGAACGACAGCCTATAGCGCAGGTGAAAAACAGGGTTTGGGGAAACAGTGGGCCGTGGCTGCCGGACACCCCTTGGCGGTTCGGGCCGCGCAGGCCATGCTGGAACTCAAGGGTAGTGCGGTGGATGCGGCCATTGCGGCTGATGCCGTCATGGGCGTCGTTGAACCGATGGCAACGGGGATAGGCGGCGACTTGCTGGCGATGGTTGCACCGCCGAACAGTAAGCCAGTGGCTTATAACGGTAGCGGAGCGGCGCCTTTGCTGTTGAAGGCAGAGCAGGTTCAGGCCTTGCCTGGGGGACGGATTCCCGAGCGCCATGTGCTGTCCATTACCACGCCCGGCCTAGTGCGAGGGTGGTGGGATATGCATCAGCGCTATGGCCGTCTGGATTGGGCCCGCTTGCTTCAGCCCGCCATCCAGGCAGCACAGGAAGGTTTTGCGGTGGCGTCGGTGGCGGCGCGTGAATGGCAAATCTTTGATTTTGTGCTGCATCGCGATCCCGAGTGTGCCGCTCTTTATAGGGCGGGCAAGCCGCCCAAGGCAGGAGAGCAGTACCTGAACCCGGAGCTGGCGGCTGTCTTGCAGGACATCGCCACGCAAGGACCCGATGCCTTCTATCTGGGGCGCCCCGCATGGCAGGCTGAACAGGCAATGGAACGGGTACAAGGGCTGTTGCGGGCGGAGGACTTTCGTCGGCATAAAGGATTTTTCTGTGAACCGGTCAGCGCATCGCTGGGGGAGTTCAGTCTGTATGAGTGTCCGCCCAACACACATGGGGTGGCCGTGCTGGACGCGGTCCAAAGCGCCTGGCACCGACCCTTGGATGATGATGAGGCGGAGTTGGCATTGATCCAGGCGACCGAAGGGGCAATGAGTCAAGCTGCTCAGGTCGTGTGTGATCCGGCAGGCAATACGGTTTGCACGGTTGTGGTTGACGAGGACGGATTGGCCGTCACGTTCATGTCCAGTATTTTCAAACGGTTTGGCTCCGGTTTCGCCGTGCCTGGCTGTGGGTTTGTGCTGCAAAACCGAGGCTTTGGCTTCTCCGAGCCTGGGCATGTGAATGGCCCCGGTCCGGGAAAACGTCCGTATCACACGGTTGTCCCGTCTCTGGCCTTGAAGACGGGCCAGTTCCATATGGGGCTGGGTGTGGTGGGCGGTTTGATGCAACCCCAGGGCCAGATACAGATATGGACCCGTGTCTTGCGCGATGGCTGGCCTTTGGAGCGAGCCTTGTTCGCACCGCGCTGGCGTCTGGAGGGGGCTGGGCGTCTGGCTCTGGAAGACGGCTTTGATGCGAGCCGTACGGCCTTCCTGCGTGAACACGGGTATGGGGCGCCCGACAAGGGAGTCGGCGAACTGGCAGGCCGTAGCGATTTTGGCGGTGCACAAGCGGTGGAGCGCTTGGCGGATGGCCGCCTGAAAGCCGTATCGGACCCGCGCAAAGATGGCTGCGTGGCGTTGGTTTGATAAACAGGCAGGGTTATTCCCTACTTTCTAAAATAGTAGACGGTATACAATATACTTAAATAGTCCAAACCTCATATTTCGTCGGCTGCTGTCAGGGCGACGTCTTTCAACAAGGAAACAGTCATGGAAAAACTGCTGAATCGCGATGAATTTCGCACCGCACTGGAAACCGCCATTAAAGGGAAAAGTGCCAATACTTCCCCTTTCAGTATTGCCTGGGCCAGCGGCAAGCTAAGCCGTGAGCATCTGGCTCGCTGGGCTGAAAACCACTATCACTATGTCGGCCCTTTTGCCGATTACCTGGGTTATCTGTATGCCCGCACTCCCGCTGAATACGTGGAAGCCAAAGACTTCTTGCTGGCCAATATGTACGAAGAGGAAATTGGCGGTGACCGCCACACAGATCTGCTGATCCGCTTTGGCGAAGCTTGCGGCACGACACGGGCACGTATTGAAGACCCCGACAACATGAATGCCACCACCCGCGCCTTGCAGGCCTGGTGTTATGCCATTGCCATGCGTGAAGACCCCGTCGTCGCCGTGGCGGGACTGGTGGTGGGCCTGGAGTCCCAAGTGCCATCCATTTACCGCAAGCAGACCCCAACCTTGCGCGAAAAATACGGCTTCACGGACGAAGAAGTGGAGTTTTTCGACCTGCACATTGTGTCGGACGAAATCCACGGCGAGCGTGGTTACCAGATCGTGCTTGAGCATGCGAACACGGTGGAACTGCAGCAGCGTTGCTTGCGTATCTGCGAAATTGGTGCCGAGATGCGTCTACTGTATACCACTTCCCTGTACAACGATTACGTCAAAGACGAGATCAGCTTGCAGGATCTGCAATTGGAAGCAGCGTAAGTCGGCCAGCCGGGCGGGCAGATAGGCTGCCCGCCGATTTAGAAACAAGGAAGTACAGCGGTGGACAATCTCAAGGACGTCGTTTTCGACAATTACATTAATGGGCAGTGGCAGCCCAGCCAGAGTGGGCGCACGAAGCCCAATTTGAGTCCGGCCGATCGGGACGATGTCGTGGGGGCTTTCCCTCTGTCCACGGCTGAGGACGCACAGGCAGCCGTTGCTGCTGCTCAGGCTGCTTTTGCAGGATGGCGAGCAACACCGATTTCCACCCGGGCCCGTGTGCTGAATGCGGCGGCGGCCTGGCTGGATGCCAATGTTGATCGTATCGCTCAGGGTCTGACGCGAGAAGAGGGCAAAACGCTGGCGCAAAGCAAGATGGAAGTAGGGCGCTCGGCCCAGACCCTGCGTTTTTATGCGGTTGAAGGCCAAACCTATACCGGCGAGACCTTTCCGCAGGATGATGCGCAGCAACTGGTGTATACCCAGCGCGAACCCTTGGGTGTGGTGTCCGTAATTGCGCCCTGGAATTTCCCCATCTCCATCCCGGCACGCAAAATTGCGCCTGCCTTGATTACGGGTAATACCGTCGTTTTCAAACCTTCGTCGGAGACGCCGTTGACGGGTTATTACCTGTGCGAAGCCTTTGCACAAGCAGGGGTTCCGGCCGGTGTACTGAACCTGGTACATGGCAGGGCCAGTGAAGTGGGGCCCACGCTGGTGCAATCCCCTCAGGTACGTGCCATTTCGTTTACCGGCTCGACCCAGGCGGGTGAAGATATTTGTCGTCAAGCCCGCATGAGCACTCGCACCCAGATGGAGTTGGGTGGCAAGAACCCCCTGATTGTCATGGAAGACGCCGACCTGGATCTGGCCGTCAAGCTGGTGGTTCAAGGTGGGTTTTCCTTAAGTGGCCAGGCCTGCACGGGCACCAGCCGTGTGCTGGTGCATCGTCAGGTCAAAGAGGAATTCACCCGGCGCTTGGTAGAGAAAGTCAGCGCCTTGACCGTGGGTAATGGTTTGAATGGCAACCCCGACCTGGGCCCCATTGCCACCGAAAGCCAACTGGCAAGCATTCTGGACTATGTGGCCATCGGCAAGCAGGAGGCCACCCATTTACTGGGCGGCGAACGTTTGACCGAAGGCGACTATGCACGTGGCTTGTTCATGCGTCCGGCTTTGTTTACAGACGTGACCCAGCAGATGCGTATTGCTCGCGAAGAAATCTTTGGTCCGGTGATTGCCTTGCTGGAAATTGATTCCTACGAGCAGGCGCTGGCCATGGCCAATGACACTGAATATGGCTTGTCGGCCGCCATTGTGACGCGCAGTGCCGACTATGCGCATCGCTTTGCCAATGACATTGAGGCTGGGACGGTCAAGATCAATCGCACAACAACCGGCAACTTGATCAATGCCCCTTTTGGTGGACTGAAACAGTCCAGCACATCCACTTTCCGTGAGTCGGGTCGGGCTGGTCTGGAGTTCTACTCCCAGATCAAGACCGTGTATCGCGGTATCTGAATTTTATTAACCGGAAATACTGGGAAGACTTATGAAAAAAATCCTACGTCTCGAACAGCGCGAAGCGCGCTTGATGGTGGACGCGGCGATTGCCAAATCCAAAGAGATTGGCGTGCTGGAGACTGTTTGCGTGGTTGACGAAGGGGGCTATCCCATCGTGATGGAGCGCATGGATGGGGCACGTATCACTGGCGCACAAATTGCCTGGAACAAGGCGTTTACCGCTGCCGGCCACAAGCGCTCCACTCACTTGTTCACGCAAGCGCCCAATGGTCCGGCACTGCCTGGTAACGAGGCCTTCGGGATTCAGCTCAGCTTTGAGGGACGCTTTGCGGCCTTTGTGGGCGGCTACCCCATTGTGGTCAATGGGGAAGTAATCGGTGGTATTGGCCTGAGCGGCGGTAACGGCGAGCAGGACACGGCAGCCGGTGTGGCCGGCTTGCAGGCCTTGGCCGAGGCCTTGAAGGCAGAGGGTCTGGACGTGCTGGTTCAGGCGGACATCAAGAAATAGTGGCATCAGGAGGACGGGTCATGGCCCATCGTGTCGACATCAAGGAAACCGGCGAGCAGTTCTGGGTAGAGCCGCAAGAGACCCTCTTGCAGGCCGCTCAGCGGCAAGGCGTGCGCATTTATAGCGACTGTGAGTTTGGCGGTTGCGGTACCTGCCGCATTCAGGTTACCCGAGGGAAGGTTTGTTACGAGGACGACTGCCTGCCCATGAGTATTGCCGATGAGGAGCACGAGCAGGGCCATGCCGCCGCCTGTCAGGCTCGACTGGATGCGGATATTGAAATCAGTCTGGCCGCCCATCGTGACGAGCTGCCTGACACGCAGCAGGTCAGGGCGCAGGTGCATAGCGTGGAGCGGGCGTGCCAAGGAATCTGGCGCCTGACCTTGCAGCTATCCCAGGACGTACACGTGCAGTTCCGTCCTGGTCAGTATCTGAACATCTTGTTCGAGGACGGGCGTGCGCGCAGTTTTTCCATGGCCAATGCCGATGCGGCCCATGGGCGTATTGAACTGCATGTACGGGAAGTGGAAGGCGGCCGTTTTACCCAAGTGTGTTTGCCCGGCCTGAAGGCCGGAGACGAGCTGCTGCTGGAGATGCCTTTGGGGGTGTTCTATTGGCGCGAGCGCGACTGGCGACCCATGGTCATGGTGGCAACCGGTACGGGTATTGCACCGATCAAGGCGATTCTGGAGTCCTTGCTGGACAAGGACGACTGCCCACCTGTGAGCCTGTACTGGGGCATGAACCGACCCGAGGATTTGTATCTGGCCAAGGAGATCGAATCCTGGGCAGACCGCTTGTGCGAATTCCGTTTCGTGCCTGTGCTCTCGCATGCCGACGAGAGCTGGCAAGGCGCTCGGGGCTATGTGCAACAACAGGTATGCCAGGATGAATCTGACCTGTCAGAGCACGCCATTTACTTGTGTGGCTCACCCGTGATGATTGAGCAGGCCCGTGGCTTGTTCAAGGAGCATGGTGCCAATGAGCAGTTCATGTATGCCGATGCGTTCAACTTTCAGTCCGATAGCCGCTCGGCAGAGCCTTCTCTTGCTTAGGCGCTGTGTGGGAGCTGATCTTGGGCGACTTCGGGTTCGCGCTTTTTTCGGCTGCCAAACAGTTCAGTGAGTGAGGGCAGATTGATGAGCGGAATACGACGGCGCAGATGCTTGCGCTGAGCCAGATGTGGCAGCAACTGCTCGCCGACGGGACGCTGCAAGTAGCGAAGTTCGACGGGGGTTTTCATGGCAATCTCGTTTAGGGGTTGAATTGAATTAAGTATACTGCAATAGGGGTTTCTACTCAAATAGACAGGAAACTGTATCTAAAACTAAAGAAATCTGTTGTGGGGAAAGTGCAATTTTTAACTTGGTATACCGTTCTTGTTTTTTTTCAGGCGGTCAGGGCTCGCAATCCGGTCGCATCATTGGCAGCAAGCAGGAGGTCTTATGCCAACCATTACTTTTCATAAAAACGGCCAGACACATGTGGGCGAGGTGCAGGAGAACACCAATTTGGTGGTCCGGGCAGGGATCAAGCAGTTTCCTTTTCCTTATCTGACCTATGGCTGTGGGATGGGCAAGTGCGCCAAATGTGCGTGTCGGGTGCTGGAGGGGGCCGAGCATCTGCCAGCGGCCAACTGGAAAGAGAAAAAGCAGTTAGGCGAGCGGCTGGATCAGGGCTGGCGGCTGGCGTGCCAGTTGTGGATTAACCAGGACATCGTTCTGGAGCAGGCAGAGATACAGGAGGTGCAGTGATGTATGTGGTGCTAACGAGCAAGCCAGGCGAATACCGTACGGAGCCGGGTGTGGGCGTGGAAATGGTGGCGGCGTATGAATACCATTTTCAGGGTCGTTTCAAAGCGGTGTTTGCCATTGCGCGTATCCAGGACGGGTCGCGGGTTCGCATTGTGGAAGAGACGCCAAATGGCACGGTCAATGACATTCCTACCCGGCAAATGGAAAAATTTGCCACAGCCGAGCAGGCTTATGAAGAACTGGCCGGATTGACGCACTTTGGCAGCCTACAGGCCGAGTTGCGCCAATGTGAGCTTATGGGTCACAAAACAGGGACGCAGCCCCTGGTAAAGCAGCAATCCTGAGGTAGCAGAATATGGTTCAGATTACATTTGCGTCGAATAATGATTTGGTGGTGTCTGCCGCCGAGAACAGCAATTTGCTGCGGGTTTCGATTCGCGAGCGAGGCGGCATCCCGTTCAAGTGCGGGGGCGGTATCTGCGGTACCTGCAAGTGCCGAATTACGGAAGGGCTGAGCAATACGGATGAGGTCAAGGCCAAGGAACATAAACACTTGTCCGAGCAGGATCTGGCAGAGGGTTTTCGTATGGCGTGCCAGACTTTTGTGCGCGGTGACGTGACGGTGAGCTGGTAAAAGGAGCCGCCCATGCTGCATTTGACCGATAAGCAATTACACACACTGCTGGATGCGCCTGCGGTACAGCAGGTGCTGGAGCAGGCTTTTCTTGAGTTTGGACAGGGGCAGGCGGCGCAGCAACGTCGTGTGCGCACGCAGGTGGGCGATACGCGCTTATCTACCTTGGGGGCGGTTATCTCAGGCCAGCAAGTCGCTGGGGCCAAAATTTATACGACCGTACACGGCAGGTTCAACTTTGTGATTGTGCTGTTTGATGCGCGCAGTGGACAAACTTTGGCAACGCTGGATGCCGGTGCGATTACGCAGTGGCGTACTGCCGCGTGCTCGGTGCTGGCCGCACAGCGGGGGGCAAACCCCCAATCTCGAACCTTGGGAGTGCTGGGGCTCGGGGCTCAGGGCACCGCGCATGTCCAGCAGTTTTGCCAGGCTTTTGATTTGCGCCGTGTGCTGGTCTGGAGCCCGAATGTGGATCAGGAGCGTTGCCGCAAGCTGGAGCTGGACTGTGGCGTACCGGTACGTGCAGCACGCCCTGATGAGATCGCGGTCCAGGCAGATATTCTGGTTACCGCCAGTCGCAGCCGTGAGCCCTTGTTTGATGGGCGTACGCTCAAACCAGGTTGCTTTGTCGCGGCTGTTGGTTCTAGTCTGCCCACGGCGCGGGAGCTGGATGATGTTTGCTTGCAGCGGGCAGGCAAGATCATTGTGGAGTGGGGGGAGCAGACGCTTGCCGAGGCCGGGGATCTGATTCTGGCTGCAGCCGATTGCGGCATTCAGGGCAAGGTATCCGAGTTAAGCGATTGGTTGCAATTGGAGCGTGGACAAGGTTACGACGCACAGGGTATTTGCGTGTATAAATCAGTGGGTGTGGCGATTGAAGATATTGCTGTTGCTGGTTTGGCGTATCGCCGTTATCAGCATGGCAAGATGGCGCAGGAGGCGGTCGCTGAATACGAGTAAACGACAATAATTCAAATAGGTTGGGGGTAGGCAATGGTGATGGCAGGCTTTTCTTCTATGGGCGAATTCAAGCAGGCGCTGACCCGGGACTACAACCGCATCAACAGCAGTATTTTTGCATCAGGTGTGGTGACACTGAAGATTGATGTGCTCGATGACAGGATCAGCATGTTGGCCGTTCATAAACGCCAGCCTGCCTTGCAGACGCTGAGCCGTGAAAACGCACATATTGCCGATCTGGCCGATCTGTACCTGATCAAGGCTTTCAAAAAGGAGATGAAGCAGGTTTTGGTGGAAGAGTATGGCTTGGATGTCGTCGCCATTTTCAAGGATTACGACGTGACAGCGCAGTTGTCTTCCACCATGGTGTTGTTGCAAAAAGGAGTGTGAACGCAGTGGCGCCGGTGCAAACCGCTGCCCTGAGTTCCGAATCGATAAAAAGAAGCTGACTGGTAGACAGTCTTGTTGTCCTTCCGTCCAGAGTGGATTGCCCGGTGTGCAATTGGCTTTGGAACCGAGCCCAGGCCCTGACCGGCCCGCTTGGGGAAGTTGCCGACAGGAAGTGCTCGCATACCGCCGGCCTCGGACCCTGGGATTTCCCAGGGCCTGAGGCCGGCTTTTTATTTGGAGACAAAATCATGGCCTATGTAGCCGATTTGCTGGATGCGTTGAATGTCATTACGGGGGGACGCATGGTGTCCTGTATGGATGAGGTCAAGTGCGGCCATCATCCTTTCGTGATCTGGAAGTCCTCGGGAATTTACGGCAAGGAAGTGCTGGAAATTCCGGGGCTGATTCATGGAGACCCCAACAAGGAAGTGCGCAAGGTGGCCGTGTGCATGACCATGTCCGAACTGAGTATTGAGTTGGCCGGCGCGACCGGGGTGGATGCCATTGTGGCGCACCATCCCATCGCAGATGCCGCCAGTTGTGGGGGCGTGACCCTGAAGGATTATCTGGACCTGTATGGCGTGGCAGCGCTGGAGTGTCATGAGGCATTTCATGGCTTGCATCCGGGCATTGCGTATCTGCATGGCCACAAAGTGGCTAAAAGTGATATCGCCTATGGAGGTATTCATGGCAATGTAATGTTCGTGGGCGAGCCCTTGGAAGGGGTGAAAACCTTGGGCGATATGCTCGATAGGCTGGACGGTTTCATGGGGCTGGATCTGGAAGATCAGATCTTGCAGGCCGAGCGTCGCATCAAGGACAACGAGAATATTCTGGAGACCAGCACCTTGACGCGCGGTGCGATTCGACTGGGCGAACGTAGCAGTCCAGTCAGCCGTATTTTGCATATCTTCCCGCATACGGGATTCAGTCCTGAACATCTGCGCCAGGCAGTTGCTCAGAACCCAGGAGTGGATACGGTGCTGGCGTCGATTAGCCGAGTCTATGACGGCCATGCCTTGATTGAATGCGCCCGTGAACTGGGGCTGAATTTTCTGGTAGGTAACAGCCATGTACTGGAAATTCTGGAAAACGGACTGCCACTGGCTTATGCCTTGAGCGCCTTGCTCGATGGTGTCGAGGTGGTGATGTTCCGCGATCGGGTGACGTCTACGCCGGTGCATCAAGTGGGGGGGACCCGTTTGCGTGAATACGCCCGGCATTTCTCGACTGCCCATCTCATGGGCAAGAACGTGCTGAGCTTCCAGTAAATCCAGCTTCCTGAACGGAGACAGACATGGATAACAAAACAATAGAAATCGATAAGGTTGTGCATTCACCGCCTGCGGGCCGCCGTCCTTTGGAGCGTATCGAGGTGGTGGGCCTGAGCTTGCTGGCTGCGGCCATGCTGACGCTGTTTTTCTTTCCCGCTACCTTGTCCGGTGCCTTTGATACCGTGTTGAACAAGGTCAAACCCGTTGTGGTGGATGTGTTTTTGACCGGGCAGGTTGGGGTGGCGGTCATTATCAGCGTCATTATTGGGCGGCTGCTGGAGCGTCTGGGCTTTACCGATGCCATGATGCGGGTTTTTATGCCGGCGATGCGGGCTATCGGGATCAATCCGGCCGTCATCATTCCCAGCGTGTACAACATTTTTGGCGATATCAATGCGGCTGGTCGTATCTCGGGGCCCTTGCTGCGTCAGGCAGGGGCGACCAAAGACGAGCAGAAAATTGCGGTTGCCACGATGGTGCAGTCCCAGCAATCTTTCTCGACCTTCATGCTGGGCATGATGGCATTGACCTTTGCTGGAGTGAATGTCTTTGCCGTGGTGCTGATTGCGGTCTTTGGCCCCTTGCTGCTGTCCCCCCTGCTGTTGTCACGGCTGGTTTATCGCAACGTCCGTTCGGTGGATTTGCTGGCTGCGCCTCGTTTCACGCCGAATATTGATTTTGCGCCCATGCTGTTCAAGGCGGCCCGTGAAGGGGTGGAATTGTTGCTGCTGATCCTGATTCCGGCTGTGGCCTTGGTGTTCTGTGTCATTGGCTTGCTGGAACATATCGGCATTTGGGCTCCGATCAGCGATGTGCTTGAACGTGGTTTGCTGGCCTTGAACATTCATCCCGAAACGGGCGTGTTGGCCATCCTGGTCAGCCCGACACTGGCAATGGGTAAATTGCAGGCTATTGCCTCGACACTGGATCCCTCCCTGGTCGTGGGGGCGTTCGTTCTGGCCTCGTCCGGCCTGCCCTTATCGGCGGTATTTGGACAGATTCCGGTGGTCTGGGCCGAGTGTTCAGATCTGAATGAAAAAGAAGTCATGCTGGCTGCGACCTTGGGTATCGTCATGCGCTTGGTAATGGCCGTGATTCTGGCGGTATTTTTGACGCCCCTCATTATTTAAGTTCCTGTTTGTAGTCCCCCTTTTCAGGAGCGCTGATCTGGCGCTCTTTTTTTTGGTTTGGGCACTGCCATCGAACTGCCATAAATCTGTAACAGGGCTGAAAGAACACTTGTTTAATCTGATCCTGTCGTCGTTTTTTTTAAGGCAGGGCACTTCGGTGGCTCTGGTTCTTTAAGTTGATGCCTTTCTCTGTCCGGCAGCGTGAGCTGCGGCCCATTGCGCTTATTGATGCTTTGCTTTTGCGCCCCGCGTTACGCCGTGCTGCAAAGCAGAATGCCGGGTGTGGTTGGGTGATAGGTTGGCCACAATGCCTTGTAGGGGACGGAGCATGAACCAGACACGGGTGACGGTGTTAAGCGGCTCTGGAGGTAAAGTGCCTGCCGCCATTCTCGTGCAGGCATGTGGCTTGCGACTGCTGCTAGATGCCGGTGGGCCCTTGTACCCCGGTCAGGTGTGCGATTGGCATGAGGGGCTGGAGGTGGATGCCATTTTGGTGACGCATGATCATCAGGATCATATGGGATCCTTATCCAAACTGCCCGAACACATTCCTGTTTACGCCACGGCCTCGACCGCGCGCAGCTTGCCTGCCGGTCGGATCTGGCGTGAATTGCCGACACGCGGCACGACTTATATTGGCGATATTGCCGTTCGCACTGGTTTGTCCGGCCATGCCTTGGGGGGTGTCTGGCTGCATCTGGATGTGGGTGGCGGTCTGTTTTATAGCGGGGACTTTTCCTGCGAGTCCTTGCTGTTTCCCTTTGATTTGCCACCTCCTGCGTATCTGGCGTTACTGGATGCGTCTTATGGTTTGTATGATCAGTCTCATCACGTCGCCTGGAGCATTCTGGAGTCCTTGCTGCAGTCCCATCCTGCTTTGTTGCCGGTGCCGCCTTCGGGCCGGGCGATCGAGATTGCCTTGTGGCGTCAGCAGCAAGGCTTTGAGGATTGGAGCATGGATGCGTCCTGCTACGAAAACTTGACGCGCATGATCAGCCAAAGCAGTGACTTGTTGCTGCCGGGCGTGCAGCAGTCTTTGCGCGAGTTGATGCCGCGTGCCGCCACGTTTGATCCCCAAGCACACCTGCTTCTGGCTGGTGAGCCGGACGGTTGTCAGGGTAAGGCAGGAGAGTTGATTCGTGAGCAGCAAGCGCGGACTTCGGACGGCAATGCCGAGCCTGGCGATCGCTTGTTGATTCACACCGGCTATGTGGCCCCGCATGCTCCGCGCGGCACGCATACTTTGTGCTGGAATGCTCACCCGCGTTTGACGGATTTGCGTTGGCTGGTGGATATGGTGCAGCCACGTTATTGCATGCCTTTGTTCACGCAAATGCATGATCTGCCCACTTGGCGCAATGTGATAGGGCCAGCCTTGAGCCTGGACGGCCACTGGGAGTTGCCAGAGGCCTCGGTAGGCGTGGCTTAGGCGGTGTAGCGTTCCAGTAAGGCCGCGCGTCGGGCGGGGCTGAGCTTCAAGGCGTTCTGGAAGAAGTTCTCCAGATTGCCGTGTGTCTTATCAATGGTCTTGAAGGCGGTTTCCAGAAACTCGGGCTGCACACCCCAGAGAATATCCAGCACTTCGTCGCTGATACCACGGTTATCGGGCAGATCGGGGCGGCGGAAAAATTGATTGGTGAGCAGATAGTCGTGCATCACATCATCAGGATGTACGCCAGCGGCGCGGTGCAGCAAGGCAACCGCAAAGCCGGTGCGATCTTTGCCCGCCGTGCAGTGCAGGACAAGGGGAGTATGGGTGTCCAGCAACTGGTCAAAGACCCGTCCAAACGTGGCTGCATGTGCGGTCACGAATTCAGAGTAGGTTTTGTTCATCGTGCCATGGGCTGCTTTGACATCCACTTCACCCTTGGCAAGCATGTCCAGAAAATCGGGCAATACGGTGGGTTCGACGGTCAGCGCATGACTGGTCAGAAAGCTGTATTGGTAGGGAGAGCGTTTGCGCTCGTGTGCGCCACGGAAATCCAGTGAACAGGCAATGCCCAGTTCCTGCAGTGTGTCCAGATCCTGGCTGCTTAAATTCGCCAAATGGTCCGAGCGGTAGACACGGCCTTTACGAAAGGAACCGGAGCCTGCGGCATAGCCGCCAATATCACGGAAGTTGCTGGCCCCCTCTAAAGGGCAGGATACGGGGCTGGGCAGCGGCGATACGGACACGGCGGACTCCTGTTGAAACGGTGAAAGTCCCATGTTAACGGTCTTGGGCGGGATCTGCATATGACCATGCGGTGTCATGTGGGCAACGCGGGCGGAGCAAAAGCAGAATGAATGAAAGTGCATGGTTCTGTATCGTCAGAAAGCCATGTATATTCGTTGCTGGCAAGGCCCAGGCAGACAAGCTGGTACACCGTGTTCACGTTCTTGCACCTTCGGTTTGCTGGAGGTATGAACAGACTGCATGGTGACGCTGGTGTTTGACTGCCTGCACCGACTAGACAAGAACAGGTGCGGTGCCGAACCAAGGGGGGACAAGTCTGATGACGCATTCACGCATCGCTCGCGTGCCCATGTGCTGCAAAAAAAATCCCCAAGATATTGGCTAAAGTAGGCCCAAGGTATAAGGTCAATGCTTATTTGAATAGACCGTCGACCAGACCGGGCGGCCCACAACCGTAATTTTTCAAGGAACAAGCATGTTTGAGCATTTGCAGGCCTATGGTGGCGATCCGATTTTCCGTTTGAACGAGGCATTTCACGCCGATCCGCGCGACCGCAAGGTCAACCTGACCATTGGTTTGTATTACGACGAGCAAGGTCGTCTGCCTTTGCTGGATGTGGCTCGCCGCGCTGAAGAGCAATGGGCAGCCAAGGGCCAACCCCGTGGCTACCTGCCTATCGAAGGCTTGGCTGCGTACCGCAGCGCCGTGCAAAAACTGGTTTTTGGTGCCGACAGTAAAGTGTTGCAAGAAGGTCGTGTGGCGACCATCCAGACACTGGGTGGTTCGGGTGCCTTGAAAGTGGGTGGCGACTTCCTGCACGAAGCCTACCCCAATAGCGAAATGTGGATCAGCGATCCAGCCTGGGATAACCACCACTCCATTTTCCGTGGATCGGGCATTCCTACCCACACTTACCGCTACTACGATCCCGCCACTCGCGGTCTGGATTTCACCGGCCTGATGGAAGATATTTCCGTCCTGCCCGAGTACAGCATTGTCCTGCTGCACCCCTGCTGCCATAACCCCACCGGGGCTGATCTGAGCGACGAGCAGTGGCTGCAACTGATTCCTGTGCTGCAGCAGCGCAAGCTGATACCTTTCCTGGACATGGCTTACCAGGGTTTTGGTCGTAGCCTGGATGAAGATGCCTTTGCCGTGCGCGCCATGGTCGATGCAGGACTGACTTTCCTGCTGGCCAATTCTTTCTCCAAGAATTTCTCCTACTACTCCGAGCGCTGCGGCGGCTTGTCGGTGGTGTGCAAGAGCGCGGACGAAGCTGACCGCGTTTTGGGCCAGCTTAAAGCCGTGGTGCGTCGCATCTACTCCAACCCGCCCTCGCACGGTGGACAGGCTATTGCCTCGGTCTTGTCGGATGAGTCTTTGCTGGCCGAATGGGCGGCAGACGTGGAAACCATGCGTCAGCGCATTGCTGCCATGCGCAAGCATGTACACGATCGCCTGAAAGAGCTGGCTCCCCAGTACGACAGCAGCTATTTTGTCAAACAGCAAGGTATGTTCTGCTACACCGGCCTGACCAAAGAGCAGATTCAGAAACTGCGTGATGATTTTGGCGTGTATGTGCTGGAGTCTGGCCGCATCAGCGTGCCAGGCTTGAACCAGTCCAACGTGGATTACTTCGCGGAGTCGCTGGCTGCTGTGGTGGCCTAAGACACTGAAGTTTCTTCAGCAGGATTAAAGAGCGTGTTGATGGCCCCTTCGGGGGCGGTAAACACGCTTTTTTGTTGATGCTAGAAATGCATCTGCAGTTGCGTTTATCGGGCGGTAGAAGCCGCTTATATGTACTTGTCTGATCCAGGCGCTCGACTTGTTTTGCTCACCTGGCTGAGTGCTGGAAACTGAACTAAAAGTGGAACGGTGTAGAGCTAAGCCATCGAATAGTCCTGCGTTTATGTAGCTGAAGCACTCAATGGTTTAGTGCTTAGCCACGGCCAGGCCAGCAGGTCCATTGGCAATCTGGCTGTATTTCGTCGTACTGCGACATTGCTCAGGCTAATGCTTGCAGCAACAGATCCTGATTGATCTGCTCCTGTTGTCCTGCCTGGTTCAATAAATAGCGATGAAAATCCTGGCTATGAGGTGACTCAAACGCACCCGCCCGTCGGGTCAGTACATAAGGCCAGGGCAGGGGCAAGGAATGGGAGAAGGGTAGAATTAACTGCCCGCTGCGCACTTCTTTTTCTATCATCGAGCATTGCGCCAATACAAACCCCTGGCCTGCCACGGCGGACTCCAGCGCCATATGCGACAGGGAAAAAACACGGAAGCGATCCAGGGGCGTATTGCCTATGTGTATAGCCAAAGACTCAAACCAGTCGCGCCAGGATGGGGGCGAGGTAAAGCGTGGCTGCCAGTCCGAGGACAGCAAGGGATAGTTCAATAGGTCACGGGGATGTCGCAAGGCGGCTTGCCCTTGCAGCAGGGTCGGGCTGCAGGCGGGAACGACACGGTCTGTATAAAGCTCGGTAAAGCTGCGGGGGCGGGCGGCGGCCTGACCGTAGGTGATCCGAAAGTCGATTTGTTCGGCTTCCAGGTCCGGCTCGGCATGGCTGCCTTTCAGGTGCAGGGTCAGCTCCGGGTCGTACTGCTCCTGCCATTGAAACGCCAGCGGGGCCATCCAGGTTTTAAGCATGGAGGGCAAAGCGCTGATGGACAGCAGGCTGGTGTTGCGCGAACGCTCCATTTCTTGCTGGCCGTCGCGCAACAGCTCAAACGCCTGAGTACAGATTTCATGAAAACGCACCCCCGCCGCCGTCAGCCGCAAGCGTTTGCCTTCTTTGTAGGTCAGGCTACAGCCCAGCCTGTCCTCCAGCAGGCGCAATTGCTGGCTGATGGCACCGGGAGTAATTTTCAGGCGACGGGCAGCTTCTTGCAGGCTTTGACTGTGGCCCAGAGTTTCAAAGACTTGCAACGCGCGTAAGGGAGGCAAGGTATCCATGGTGCTTAGACCCCGTCCAGAAAAGTCATTTAACTTTAGAAATTCTAAACGATATGGATAGTAGGCTGAATTTAATTGCGATTATGATGGGAAAGACCGTAAGCGCAAGTCTCGCCACGGCTGGCGAGCTCAAGCGGGGCCAGATTGATACGGTGCTCTAGGTGTTCCCGCACAGTGGCGCAGAAGCCCTGGCCAGCAGGCCGGAGCGCTTCAAAGACAAGAGAGCATGAATGGGCTCGTTCAGCCTTCATGCACCGCATTCAGAGTTGGGGGTAAATCATGTTTGTACGCAATGCCTGGTATGTAGGCGCATTGGCTACGCAGCTCGGTCGCAGCTTGCTGCCCGTGCGTATGCTTAGCGAAAACCTGGTGCTGTATCGCCGTGAAGACGGCCAGCCAGTCGCTCTGGAAGATTCCTGTCCACACCGCCGTCTGCCTTTGTCCAAAGGCCGTTTGATTGGCGACCAGGTGGAATGCGGCTATCACGGCCTGACGTTTGATTGCAGCGGCTCCTGTACCAAAGCGCCCGGTGTGGCGCAAATCCCCAAAAGTGCGGTGGTGCGCAGCTACCCCTGTACGGAGCGTTTTGGTCTGGTCTGGGTCTGGATGGGTGACCCTGAGTTGGCTGATCCGTCCAAACTGATCGACATCCCCGAGTGGGACAATCCGGAGTGGGGTGTGAACCGTGGCGATGCCATGGAGCTGGACTGTAATTACCTGTACGTCACCGACAATTTGCTGGACCCGTCGCACGTGTCCTGGGTCCACCAAAGCTCCTTTGGTAGCCCTGACATCATCGGCCTGCCCTTGACCGTCAAGGTTGAAGACAATGGCGTGACGGTCTCGCGCTGGTCCAAAAATGTGGAAGTTGCACCGTTTTACAAGCAGTTTGTGAAATTTGAAGGCAATTGCGACCGTAAGCAGCAATACGAAGTGCGTTTCCCATCGCTGGCCGTGATCAAGGCTATCTTCCTGCCCGCCGGTGCCGCCACCGAAGAGCCCAGCGAGTACCACCAGGACGTTTTCCTGATGGACTCCTATAATTTTCTGACACCTATCGACGAAGAACACACCCGCTACTTCTGGTTCCAACTGCGCAATTTCAGCCCGGATGACGAGGCCGTTTCCAAGATTTTCAACGAAGACGTGCGCCACGCCTTCCTGGAAGACAAAGTGGTTCTGGAAGAAGTGCATAAGGCCCTGAAAGAGCGTCCTGCCGCTTTGGATTTACCCTTGGATTCCGGCCCCTTGCGTTTCCGTCGCAAGATCAGCCAGATGATTCAGGCCGAGCAAGCCGTTACCAGCGAGACCACGACGGCTTGAGCGTGATGAATACGACTGCATCGCCTGCGCCCACCGAGAACACGGCCAGCCGCCGTTTCCGGGACTATCGCGTACTGGAAAAGCAGCGCGAAAGTGACGTGATTACTTCATTTGTCCTGGAGCCGGTGGACGGTGTTGTGCCGTCTTATCAGCCGGGCCAGTATCTGGTGTTTCGCCTGGAGATTGACGGGCAAACCGTGTTGCGCAACTACAGCGTGTCGGGGGACCCCGACTGCACGGATCGACTGCGCATTTCCGTCAAGCACGAGAAGGCCCCAGCAGGGTTAAGCGTGGCTGATGGTTTGGCCTCCTCCTATCTGCACCAACAGGTGCAGCCGGGCGATGTGCTGAGCGCGGCCGGACCGATGGGCGAGTTTGTGCTGGATGAAAGCAGCCAGCGGCCTGTGGTGCTGCTTAGCGGTGGCGTGGGCCAAACCCCTTTGCTGGCTATGTTGCATCGTTTGCTTAAACACAGTCAGCGTAAGGTGTCTGTGATCCATGCCTGTGATAACAGCACGGTGCATGCCTTTGCGGATGAAATGCGCGAACTGGCCGCACAACGCGAGGGTGTGCAACTTTACTTCTGCTATCGCAACCCGACTGAAGATGATGAACAAGCCGGTTTGCACCATGTGGCGGGACTGATTACACGTGAGCAGTTGCAGCATTGGCTGCCACTGGATGATTACGAGTTTTACCTGTGTGGGCCCAGTGCCTTCATGCAGAGCAATTACGGTGTGTTGCGTAGCCTGGGTGTGGCGCGAGAGCGCATTCACTATGAGTTTTTTGGCCCGGCGACGGTGCTGGAAAACACCTTGGCCGGTGATGTTGCGGCCAGCGTTGTTCAGCCAGAGGCAGGGTCTGACGTGCTTGGCAGTGCGACTGCAAGTGCGTCAGAGCCGGAGTCGCCCGCCGTCGTGGATGAAACTGCCACGGATGCCACGCAGACCGTGACGTTTCTGCCCGATGGCCGTCAGGCTCAATGGCATGAGGACTGTCCTTCCTTGCTGGATCTGGCTGAAGAAACGGGCTTGAGCCCGGACTTCAATTGCCGGGCGGGTCTGTGCAATACCTGCATGTGTACCCTGGTATCGGGCGAGGTTGATTATTTTGAAGAGCCTCTGGATCCGGTGCCAGAGGGCAAAGTCTTGTTGTGCTGTTCCCGTCCCCGTGGTTCGGTGGCCGTGGAATTGCCCTAAGCGTTTTTCAATTGCTTGTTGAGGTTTGCCCCGTCCTGTTGGGACGGGGTTTTTTTTCAAAAAAAAATCATATGCTTCCTTGTTGGAAGTCAGGCGGATTTTCGATGTCTGGAGCAGGGGGTGTGATATCGGGGCTGTTGAAGTGGTGGTGTTACATAGGCTGGATGGGGAAGCGATCATGCGCTGTTTTATTTTCCCTTCTGCTCTGAGAGAGCAGTTATTGTTACCACCACCATCACAACAACTACTACAGCCGCAGCAGCCGCAGCGGGAAGAAGCCTGGCGACCTTGCTATAGCTGTGCCTGTTCAATGATCCAGTCACTAAAGGCACGGACCTCTGCTCTTTGCGTCGTACTGGGCAAGGTCACCAGGTAGTAGGCAAAGCGGGCTGGCCAGGGCTTGTCCAGCACTTGCACCAAGCGGCCTGCGGCGATTTCATCTTGCGCATACTCCTGCGGTATCAAGGCTAGTCCCAGGCCCGCAATCGCACCGCGAATCAGCAAGTAATCATCCTCGAAAGCCGTGCCGCGATCGGCGCGCGCATCGTCCTTTACCCCGTGGGCAGACAGCCAAAGTGCCCAGTCGGCCCGGTCGGCATCCTGCAGCAATGGCCATGCCAGGCAATCTGCCGGTTCCTGAATGGCCGGCTTGTCTTTCAGCAAAGCGGGGCTGGCTACAGGCAGCAGGACAGGGGCCATCAAGGGCTCGGCCTGCAAGCCGGGATACACGCCCAAGCCGTGGCGAATGGCGATATCGACGTTGTCGCGGCGCAGGTCCACCAGCGTGGGGGAGGCCTCCACACGGATTTCGATATCAGGATGCTGTTGCTTGAAGTCGGCCAGCCGGGGAATCAGCCAGGAAGCGGCAAAGGAAGGCACGGTACTGATTGTCAGTGTCTTGCGCTGCTTGGTGGCGTCTAGCGTGTGCATGGCCTGTTCGATCTGGTCAAACGCCGTCAGCAGGACAGGGTAGACCTGTTCACCTGCTTCGCTCAGGCTCATTTTGTGGTGGCTGCGCACGAACAGTGTGACGCCCAAGCGATTTTCCAGCAGCCGGATTTGTTGGCTGACTGCGCCCGAGGTCACGCCCAGTGCCTGGGCGGCCAGCTTGATGCTGCCGTGGCGTCCGACTTCGGTAAAGGCGCGCAGAGCCTGCAAAGGAAAGACAGGATTCATGGTTTAGTTTATCTAAATCTATAAAGCAGATTTAATCGTTTTTCTTTATTCGTATAGCTTGGGAAAATGGGCTTCTGAATCGTTTTTAAAGTTTAGCTTATCTATATGCAAAAGAAGAGCGAACTTGCCGTTTGGGAGCCACACCATGATTGATCTGTACACCGATAGTTCGCCTAACGGCTTTAAGGCAACCATCGCCCTGGAAGAACTGGCGCTACCGTATCGCCTGCATCATGTGCGTATTGATGCGAATGAGCATAAGCAGCCGCAGTTTCTGGCCTTGAATCCGCATGGACGTATCCCGGTGATGAAGGACAATGAAACGGGCATTGTCCTGTTCGAGTCTGCCGCGATCTTGTTGTATTTGGCAGAGAAAACCGGCCAATTGCTTTCAAACGATCCCCTGCAACGCTGGGAAACGATCAAATGGCTGCAATTTCATTCCTCCAGCGTGGGGCCGATTCTGGGCCAGCGCGTGCACTTCGAGCTGTTCGCCCAGGAGAAGATTCCGGCCGCTATCGAGCGCTACCGCTGTCTGGTGAATGATCTGTTCACCGTGCTGGATACACGTCTGGCAGACCATCCTTATCTGGCAGGACAGGACTACTCCATTGCCGACATTGCGCATTTTGGCTGGACGCATATTGCGCGAATTATCGACTTTGATTTCAGCCAGTACCCGCACATGAGCGCCTGGCATGAACGTGTGGCCCAGCGCCCAGCCGTTCGTAAAGGCATCACCTTGCCTGAACCTGCTACCGGCGCTTGAGGAGAAAACATCATGACGATTGAAACAAGCCAGACTCAAGGCTCATCTTTCCCTGCCTTTGCCACTCATCCCGGTTATAGCCGCATGTTTGCGCCGGGTTGTCTGACCATGGGTATCTTTCTGCCCCTGCGTTTTTATCAAGGCGATATGAGTGTGCTGGCTGGGCAGGCGGCGCTGGTAGAGGAGATAGACCGCCAGGATTTTGCGGCGGTGTGGGTACGTGACGTGCCTTTGTATGACCACAGCTTCGGGGATGCGGGGCAAGTGTTCGACCCCTTTACCTATCTGGCTTTTTTGGCTGCTCGCACCAAGCGGGTGGCCTTGGCCACGGGCAGTACGATTTTCTCCTTGCGTCACCCGATCGACCTGGCCAAATCCGCCTTCACCATTGACCAGTTATCGGGCGGACGCCTGGTGTTGGGTATTGCTTCCGGGGACAGGCCCGTGGAGTTTCCCGCCTATGGCGTGGAGCGAGCCGAACGGGCAGAGCGTTTCGCGCAGGCTGTCAGCTACTTCCGTCAGTTAACGCAAGCGGGGCAATTGAATATCGACTCTCCGCTAGGCCGCTTTGATACGGCAGAGCTGCTACCCAAGCCCGTGCATGGTTCCATTCCTTTGATTGTCACCAGTTCCTCGGGACAGTCGCCCGAATGGATTGCAGAACACGCCGATGGTTGGTTGACCTACCCGGAAGCGACTCATACGCCGCTGGGCCCGCAAAAGCTGGCTGCGAAAATTCGGGCCTGGCGCGCCCGGATTCCAGATGGCGGCTTTCGTCCGCATATGACCAACGAGTGGCTGGATTTGGTGGACGACCCTGATTATCCACGCACCCCTTTGCGCGGTGGCTTTACACTGCGTACCGGGCGCAAGGGGCTGATTACCTTGTTGGAGGAATGGCAGGCAGCGGGTGTGAATCATGCCGCTTTGGGTATTCAGTTTTCGCAGCGACCGGCGGCGGAAATTGTCCAGGAGCTGGCTGAATATGTGCTGCCGCATTTTGCCTCTCACCAGGAGCAGCCAGCCCTTGCAACAGCTTGGTAGCGACAGGGGAATACAAGCATGACTAGCAGTGCAGAACAGCCCGGAGCCGATGGTATTCAGATCCGGGATGTACAGCCGCAAGACCGGGCTGCCTGGGAGCGGCTGTATCGGCAGTATGCCGAGTTTTACAAAGAACCCATGAACGAAAATATCTTGGCTCGGACCTGGTCCTGGCTGTTGGATGCGCGGCATCCTTTGCAGGGCAAGGTGGCAACGACGGCGGATGGTGCGTTGCTGGGCCTGGCGCATTACCGTCCTTTCCCGGAGCCTTTGTTGGGCAAGGAAGCAGGCTTTCTGGATGACTTGTTTGTATCTCCTGAACAGCGAGGCAGCGGGCTGGGCCGTCGTTTGATTGAGGCCGTCGCCCAAGCCGGTAAGGAGCAAGGCTGGCCGTTTCTGCGCTGGATCACGGCGGCTGACAATGCCCAGGCGCGGAGGCTGTACGATGGTCTGGCTCAGGCAACAGCGTGGGTGACGTATGACTTGAATCTGGAGAAGGCTGGCGATACACAGAACTGAGAGTGTCTGTTCTGCTCGATGGTGAGCGTGATGGTTTGTCGCGCAAGTCTTTTGCGGGCTATTTCGCTAGAAGAAACCCGACGACTTGCAGACTTAATGTCCGTAATCCCAGCCCTAAGAACACATAAGGGCTGGGATTACGGACATGGGTACGCTTGATTGCCTTATTGTCCGCCATAGCTCGCTCCTGGAATTATTTATGAAAAGTGAAGACGGGTGATCCAAATGAAGGGAAGACTTATCGAAAGCCTTCCCTTTTTTATCTTCAAACTTCGCGTTTGACTCTTGCCTCCAGCAGCATCAAAGCCAGTAAAACCACACTGCTCATTCCTAGTCCAAAGACCACCAGCGGCCAAACCGTATCCCCATTTAGCAGGGTCACTGCCAACGTACCGATCACGCTAACGATCAGGCTTTCCACGCAAAAGTAGATCGCCACGGCGGAACCGGCCACGTCGTTGAATTGAGCCAAGGCGCCATTGGCGGTGACGGATACGGTCATCACAATGCCAATGGCGGCCAGCCACATGGGCAGGATAAAGCTGGCAAAGGAGGGATCCAGCCAGCGTTGTCCGGCTGCCAGTAGCAGGACGGCAAGGGCGATCAAGCCCATGCCGCGTTTCAGGCTCCCGGCTGTGCCCCAGCGAGCAACAAAGGTTTTGGACAGGCGGGTGGTGGCAATCATCACCAGGGCAACACTGGCAAAGGCCAGGCTAAAGCCCATTTCCGAATAGCCCGCTTGTCCGATCAAGACTCGTGGCGCGGTCGAGAAGTAGACAAAAAATGTTCCCATCCCGGTAGAGAAGCCCAGGGTGTAGACCCAAAAGGCCGGGCTTTTGAGTACGGCCAGTGCGGACTGTTGTGAATGTATTGGTTTGGCAGGTCGCGTTTCTGGCCATTTGAGCAGTGCATGGATCCAGGCCAGCAGTCCTATGCCAGCCAGACTCAGGAAGATGGCCTGCCACCCGCTTGCACGGGCAATCAAAGCACCGGCAATCGGCCCCAAGGCGGGGACAAAAGCCAGGATGGAGCTGAACAGGCTATAGATCACTACCCCTTCAGGGCGATCGGCATAGACATCGCGCACTGTGGCAAACAAGGCCACAAGGGTGGCCGAAGCCCCCAGTGCTTGCAGCACCCGAAAACCCACAAAAGCCCAGGCGGAGCTGGACAGGGCGGCGGCTGTTGAAGCCAGCACGAACAGGGCGGCCCCTGTCAGCAAAACAGGCCGTCGGCCTATGTGATCCGACAGGGGGCCAAAGATCAGTTGCCCGGTACCCAATAGCAGCATGTACAGGCTAAGGGTTAGTTGGATGACGGCTGGGGTCGTGCCTAGAAGCGCCGGCATGGCCGGGACGACGGGCAGGTAAATATCCATCCCCAGGGAGGCGAGGATGTCGAAGGGCGCCATCAGCAGCAAGGCGGCTGGCAGCGTAAAAGCCCAGGAAGAGCGTGAGGAAGACATAACAAAATTACCACTCGAAAAAGAAATCGGGCGGCGTCTGTTTGTTATCAATCAGCGGGATTGGAAGTACAGAACGCCGCAACAAGACAGAAGCTTGTTGCGGCTTATTCAGTTGCTGACTTAGTGCTCGTCATGTAGACGGCTCCTCACTTAAATAATTTGCTGGGGGGTGTTGGCGAAATGCGGTACGTGTACCGGTCAGCGCAATCCCCAAGAGGGTATATGGCCTTGTTGCGGCAGTTGCCCATTATAGGGGGAGGTTTTTATGGCTTTGAAGCTTCAACCCAGTATGGCTGTTGCGTTTCTGTCCTATCCGGTTTTGGCAAGACGCACTGCCTCGCTGGAGTTGCCGGTCTTGTTCTTCTTCACCCGGATGGCGGCAGCTTTCAGCAAGCGCTGGAATGTCGGGCATTGCGTATGGTTGACGGCGGGGCAGTGGGCAGCGTGGCGCAAGCCTTCGCTCATGGCTTTCAGGCGCTTGATGGTGGCATCCAGTTGATCGGCCTTGGACAGCAGCAATTGCCTGTCTACCTGCGCAGCCCCATCGGGAGGCAGCATGGCCCGTATTTCGTCCAGCGATAAACCACCCGCTTGCCCCAGGGCAATCAAGGCCAGTTGATCCAGCACTTGTGGTGTAAAACGGCGTCGTTCACCGGGGGCGCTGACTGCGCTGATCAGGCCCTCCTTCTCGTAATAACGCACGGTGGAGGAGGGCAAGCCGGTATGTTTGGCGACTTCTGAAATATCCATCGTGTACCTATTGACTTGAAGTTGACTTCAACTTCTATGATCACTCAAAACAAGGTGCTTATCAACGGAAAGGATTGCCAATGTTATCGATCAATGAGTGGGTGCAGGTGATGCTGATTGGGGTCGGAGCCACCATTTTTATGGATATTTGGGGCTTGATTCAAAAGGCGATGGGCGTTGCTACGCTGAACTACGCCATGGTGGGCCGCTGGGTCGGGCATTTGCTGCGTGGCCAGATTACGCACAGCCATATCGGCAAGGCTGAACCGATTGCGGGGGAGTCTGCCCTGGGCTGGTTCATTCACTATGCCGTGGGCATTGTTTTCGCCTTTTTGCTGCTTGCGGTCTACGGGACTGCGTGGCTGCAGGATCCCCGCTGGCTGCCCGCTGTCATGGTGGGCACGGTGACGGTGGTGATGCCCTTTTTTGTCATGCAGCCTGCCATGGGTGCCGGAGTGGCTGCATCGCGTACCCCTACGCCTTGGATCAATCGTTTGCGCAGCGTGCTGACACACGCAATTTTTGGTCTGGGCATGTACCTTGCCGCCTTGCTGACCAAGCACGTGGCCTAAGGCGATGTAATTTGTTTGGACATTTGTCATGAGTAGCCTGAAAACTACCGGAACCATCCCGTCTGGCGTCTATTTGCTTGCCCTGAGCCTGTTTGCCATGGGCAGTGCCGAGTTTCTGATGGGCGGCATCCTGCCCATGATTGCAGAAGATCTGCGCATTTCCTTGCCTACCGCAGGAACCCTGATTTCAGCCTTTGCGGTGGGGGCGCTGATTGGTGGTCCGCCTTTTGCGATCCTGGCCTTGCGCTGGCCCAGCCGCAGTGCCCTGTTCATCAGTCAGCTGGCTTTTATTGCGGCTACGGTGGTCAGTTTGCTGGCACAGGGCTACTGGGCCATTTTGCTGGCGCGCTTTGGCATGGGTCTGGCCTATGCCTGTTTCTGGTCCGTGGCAGCGGCCACAGCTGTGCAGTTGTCGCCACCGGATCGCCGCGCCAAGGCCTTGTCCATTGTGGTCAGTGGTTTGACGGTGGCTATGGTGTTGGGCGGCCCGGCGGGTACGTACATCAGTGAGGCGACAGGCTGGCGAGGCGGTTTCTGGGCGGTGATTGCGGTCACCGTAATTTCCGCGGTCGCGGTCTTGCTGGCCTTGCCCAAGCACACTGCCAGTGATGCAAAAGAGCCGGATCTGGTCACTGAATTGCGTGCCATGAAGCGTCCCGCCCTGTGGGTGGCCTATGCCACCACCATGTTCACCACGGCTGCGTATATGGGCACCTTTGGCTATATCGCCGCCTTGCTGATGGAAGTCAGTGGCTTGAATGCGGAATGGCTGCCAGCGGTCCTGATCCTGTTCGGTGTCGGTGCCTTCATCGGTTTGACGATAGGTGGCCGTACCGCTGATAGTCAGGCGCGTGGAACCTTGGTCGCGGGGGTTATTGGCTTGATTATCAGCTCGGCCATCATCGCCTTGTTTGCCGCTTCGGTGTGGGCAATGGTTGCCATGGTGTTCATGCTGGGCCTGGCAGGTTTTCTGTTGAACCCGGCAGTGTGGGGGCGTGTGTATGTGCTGGCACCGGATGCACCCATGTTGGCAGGAGCCACCAACGCCTCCGCTTTTCAGGCTGGTTTGACCTTGGCTCCTTTGCTGGCCGGTATTCCGATCAGTCTAGGCTACGGCTTGGCCTCGGTTGCCTGGGTGGGTGTCATCATCGCGGTGGTTTCCTTGCTGTTGGCGAGGCTGGATGCATGTTTAAGCCGTACGGCGGCTCACTCCAGGTAGAAGACTGGTCAGGCCCACTGCCGGGACCTTGTTTGCTTGCATGATTATTGCCTTTGATCGCCGCGATACCGTGGCGATCTGGAGCGGACATCTCGCCCTTACCTTATGGAGTCTCCATTCATGCTCAAGATACTTAATAACGACAATTTTGATGCCGAGCTGGGCCAGACATCCCATGTGTATGCCGTGCGTTTCTGGGCGCAGTGGTGTGGGCCGTGCCGGGTGATGGCACCCATTTTCAATGCTTTGGCGGACGACATGCAGGGCCGCACCCAGTTTGGTGCGGTGGAGCTGGACAAGTCGCCGGACCTGGCCGTGCGCTATGGTGTCCAGAGCATTCCGACCGTGTTGCTGTTCAAGGACGGCATGGTCATTGACCGTCTGGTGGCTGCGGTTCCCAAACAGAATTTGCTGAACTTCGTCAGTCAGCATAGCGCTTGAGCCACCAAGGGTCTGTCGCTTTGCTGGCAATGGGGTGTCGGTAGGGTGGCAGACCCGGCTCACCGGGTGCAAGACAGCTTTAGGCGGTCGTTTTGCCTGTATAAACAGGTGGAGCAGACCACCGTTTTTCATAATCGCGATTTTTTGAGGTGTCAGATGACTGCCATTTCTACAGCGGCTTTTCTTGATTCTTACTTTGCCCGTATCGGCTATCAGGGGCCGGTAGAACCGAGCCTGGAAGTGTTGCAGCAGCTGCATGTGCTGCACCCGCAAGCGATCCCTTTTGAGAACATTGCGCCCTACCGGGGAGACAGTGTGCCCCTGGATCTGGAGGCCATTGTGGACAAGCTGATTCAGCGTCAACGAGGCGGTTATTGCTTTGAGCACAACACGCTGTTTCTGGCGGTTTTGCAGCAGATGGGCTTTAACGTCACGCCCTTGATTGCCCGTGTGCGCTGGCAAGTCCCCGCCGAGGTGGAAACCGGCCTGACGCATATGTTGCTGCGAGTCGAGATTGAAGGCCGTAGCTGGTTTGCGGATGTGGCTTTTGGCTCCACCACGCAAACGGCGCCTTTGGAGTTTGTGCTGGAGACGCCGCAAACAACGCCACATGGCATGTATCGGATTACGCAGGCTGGAGAAGTGCTGAGCTTGCAGTTCCAGACCCTTAGTGGCTGGCAGACGGTGTATCAGTACGGCTTGGCGCCGGCCTCGCAGATCGATTTTGAAATCGGTAATTGGTATACCTCGACCTATCCGCAGTCGGTGTTCTTGAACAGCCTGCTGATCAGCCGCACCCAGCCCGGTATACGCGAGCTGATGGTCAATGACACGTATACGCAGCGGACCAATGCGGGCCTGTCGCAACGGCATCAATATACGGATGCGGCATCCTGGGCTGAATGCTTGCAGTCACGCTTGGGCCTGACATTAAGCATCGAAGAAGCCCAGGAGCTGTTCTTGTGTGTGAGTCAGTCCCAGGATGCCGCTTCCAACTGACCGGAGGATGATGGCTGGGATTAGGCCGGTTGTTTGGGCAAGGCCCGCCATTGCTGGACCGTAATACGGCTGATGTGTTCAGTCCGGTAGTCCTGCAGGAACTGGTTGTACTTGTTTTCCTCGGTGTGATGATGGCGAAAGCCACACTTGGCTTGCGCAATTTGCGATTGGGTATTGTTGGCAAAGTAGCCACACCACAGGGCCTTCAGTTTCAGCGTTTCAAAAGCGTGTCGCATCACTTCGCGCACGGCCTCGGGAATCAAGCCTTGCCCCCAGTAAGGCACGCCAATCCAATAGGCAATTTCGCCTTCTTCTGCACTGATCTCGAAGTTGCTGTTCTTGCCGATCAGGATGCCAATACAACCGACGGCGCGGCCATTGTCCTTGTGTACGACGGCATACACTTCGGGCATATTGAAAACGGTGCGGATAATTTCGGCACTTTCCTCAACGCTGGTATGAACCGGCCAACCTGCAATCGGGCCGACTCGTTCATCTTTGGCGTATTCGTACAAATCCTCGGCGTCGCTGTCCTGCCAGGGGCGTAAAATAAGTCTTTCTGTTTGAAGTTTCATTTTGTTTACTCACGGTCAAGCAGCAAACAGAATAGAAGCTGGCGGGTTTGACGAACAGAGCGGGACCTTGGCAGTTTCGGTACTTTTAGAAAGTCTTGCCTGTTGTTAGCCAGTCAAGGACAGTTCAGCCCCATGCATCACATTCCACAATTATTCAGCGCCCAAGACGGCTGCCTGACGGGCGAGACAACGCTGTCCGAAGGCGTGGGCATGCCTTTGTCTTTTGGTCATGCCTATATGACCTTGATGATCTGCCTGTCGGGTCGCGCCCTGGTCAGCCTGAACTTCAAGGATCAGGTCGTACGTACCCATGATGTGCTGGTGCTGGCCGAAGATACGATGACCTTGCTGAAACGACGCTCGCAAGGCTTCAAGGTGTTTTTCCTGTTGATGCCCAAGAACCTGGCGTCAGAAGTGGCTTATCCGCTGCCCAATTCCCTGTTTGTGTTCCTGCACGACAATCCCTTGTGTGTGCCCCTGCAAAAGGATCGGGCTTTGCTGGCCGCATGGCTGGTGCAACTGCGCCAGATTGTGCAGGCCCGAGGGCGGTATCAACACATCATGCTGCGTAATCAGCTGCAGAACTTCTTTCTGCGTATTGCCGAGCAGATTCCGTCCGAATACCAGGGTAGCCAGTCGTTCAGCCGCAAGGAAATGATCAGTTGGCGTTTCTGGGAGCTGGTAGGCCAGCAATGTCGAAAGCACAGAGAGGTGAAGTTTTATGCGGATGCGCTCAATATCACGCCGTTTTACCTATCCCAACTGAGCAAAGAGTTCTTCAACGACAGCCCCAAGGCCTTGATCGACAGACAGGTGGTTCTGGAGATCAAGGCGCTGCTTTCCTACAGCCAACTGGCGATTGGGCAGATTGCCGATCAGTTGAGTTTTGAGGATCCCTCGTATCTATGCCGTTACTTCAAGCGTCACACAGGCTTGTCGTTGACCCGCTATCGCCAGCATGAGCAGGCCCGTTCCGGTGTGGTGGCAATAGGCTGATAGAGGGACGGTGGGGGTTGCAAGTGATCAGCTCAAGGGCGGGTCGTGCCTGGTCAATACGATAAGAAAATGGCAATGTTGTATGGCTCAGGAAGGCGAGAAGTCTGTCCGCCTGATCGACGCGTTTGGGACTCAAACTCCAGGCGGAGCAGGTTTACAGCCTACATTTTGCCGGTGAATTTATAGCGGTCGCCAGGGTGCCACAGTCTTGCGTGAGTTGTGAACTGCTCGCTGGAGAAGGTGCGGCGGTCCATCACCAAACAGGGCTGCTGCTCTTTCATGTGCAGGGCTTGTGCGATTCTGGCGGGAGGCACCAGCACTTCAATGCTGTAAAAGCCGGTCGGCAAGGGGGCAACCCGCAGCAGATACTCGTTAGGCGTGATCTGGCTCCAATCCTGCTCCATGTAATCTGGGGCCATGTGCGCATCCACCAGACGATCTTCATATTGGATGGGCAAGCCATTTTCTGCATGAACAATAATGGAATGAAACAGGGCTGAGCCCGGTGCAATGCCATACAAGCGCGCTTGAGCCGGGCTGGCCTGCAGCCGCTCTACGCTCAGCACCTGACAGCTATGTTGGTGGCCGCGCTCCCGTATGTCCTGCGCGATGCTGCGTATCTCGATCAAGGTGGACTGGAATTTGGGCTGCGCCACATAGGTGCCCGAGCCTTTGATGCGGACCAGCAACTTGTCGGTGGTCAGTTCACGTAGAGCGCGGTTGACCGTCATGCGTGACACACCAAACTGCTCGCATAAAGCCAGTTCGGTGGGAATCAGATCGCCTTCGCGCCATTGGCCGGATTGGATTTTTTCCAGCACAAAATTTTTGATTTGCAGGTAGGCGGGTAACGCCGATTCGGAGGGCGTATTGCTCGTCTGGGGGGCATCCATTCTTATGCTTTCCTGTAGGACGTGTCCACACTCAAAAGGGCCTCGCGCAGACCAGATTTAAGGTCGTGAACTGGACAGTGAGTGAAGCCATGCTCACGGTCATGAGCTTATGCAAGACTCTGCTTGGTATATGTATAGACAACTTGAAAAAATGACTATACATTGACGTGAGCTTACAAGAAAACCGTTGTTTTGTCGGCGCCTGGGCCTGCCATCAGTGTGTGGAGCAGCCTGCCAGATAGAACCAGCGCGTACCCAGAGACACCTCAGACGGAGGACATCACCATGCCAGATCATCACACTTCGGCGGCCCGCCAAGATCCTCGTTTCGATCCTGCGCGGCAGATTCATGCTCCCACGGGGACACAGCTTAGTTGCAAAAACTGGGTGGCGGAAGCCGCATACCGCATGATTCAGAACAATCTGGATCCAGCCGTGGCCGAGAATCCGCAACATCTGGTGGTATACGGCGGCATTGGGCGTGCAGCCCGGAACTGGGAGTGCTACGACCAGATTCTGGCCAGCTTGCGCGAACTGGAGGATGACCAGACCTTGCTGATTCAGTCCGGCAAGCCGGTGGGCGTATTCCGTACGCATAGCGATGCACCGCGTGTGTTGCTGGCCAACTCGAATCTGGTGCCCAAATGGGCCACGTGGGAAAAGTTTCACGAGCTGGATCAGGCCGGTTTGTTCATGTACGGACAGATGACGGCAGGTAGCTGGATCTACATTGGCAGCCAGGGCATTGTGCAAGGCACCTACGAGACGTTTGCCGAGGCAGGCCGTCAGCATTTTGGTGGTTCGCTGGCCGGGCGCTGGATTCTGACCGCTGGCCTGGGAGGCATGGGCGGTGCGCAGCCCTTGGCCGCGACCTTTGCTGGAGCGGTATCGCTGACGATTGAATGCAAGCAAAGCCGTATCGACTTCCGTTTGCAGACTCGTTATTTGGATAAGCAGGCGCGGGATCTGGACCATGCGCTGGAGCTGATTGCTCAGCACACGGCCGCCAAGGAGGCCGTGTCGATTGGCTTACTGGGCAATGCGGCTGACGTGCTGCCTGAGCTGGTGCGACGCGCCCAAGCCGGTGGTTTGAAACCTGATCTGGTCACAGACCAGACCTCCGCCCACGATTTGCTCAATGGCTATTTGCCTTCGGGTTGGACGGTGGAGCAGTGGCAGGCGGCGCAGCAAGATCCCGCTCAACATGCTCGTATTCAGCAAGCGGCTGCCAAGTCTTGCGTGGTCCATGTGCAGGCCATGCTGGATTTCCAGAAAATGGGTATTTCGGTTGTGGACTATGGCAATAACATTCGCCAAGTCGCGTTTGATGAAGGCGTGGCCAATGCCTTTGACTTTCCCGGTTTTGTGCCCGCCTATATTCGCCCCTTGTTTTGTGAGGGCAAAGGCCCATTCCGCTGGGTGGCCTTGTCGGGCGACCCGGAAGACATCTACAAAACCGATCAAAAAATCAAAGAGCTGTTTCCGGACAATCAGCACGTGCATCGCTGGCTGGACATGGCGCAGGAACGCATTGCTTTCCAGGGCCTGCCTGCACGAATTTGCTGGCTGGGGCTGGGCGAGCGTCATCGCGCCGGTCTGGCCTTTAATGAAATGGTGCGTAACGGCGAGTTGAAAGCGCCAATTGTGATTGGTCGTGACCACCTCGATACCGGCTCGGTGGCCAGCCCCAATCGCGAAACTGAAAGCATGCGTGATGGCACGGATGCCGTGTCGGACTGGCCTTTGCTCAATGCCTTGTTGAGTACCGCAGGCGGGGCTAGTTGGGTTTCGCTGCACCACGGGGGCGGGGTGGGTATGGGCTACAGCCAGCACGCGGGTATGGTGATTGTGGCCGACGGTAGCGAGCAGGCGGCGGCCCGTCTGGAGCGGGTCTTGATTAACGATTGCGCCAGTGGTGTGATGCGTCATGCGGATGCAGGCTACGAGCTGGCGATTCAAACGGCCAAGAGTTTCGGGCTGACATTGCCCATGATCAAGTAAGAACAACAGGACAGATAAATGAGCAAGCGTATCGAACTTTCGCCCGGCGCACTGACCTTGGCACAACTGCGCCAAATCTGGCAGGAACCGACTGTTCTGACTCTGCCGCCAGAGGCGATCGGGGCCATGGATGCGTCCTCGGCCATTGTGGCCAAGATTATCCGTGAAGGTAATCCCGCCTATGGCATCAATACCGGTTTTGGCAAATTGGCCCAGCAACGCATTCCCGACCACGATCTGGAGCAGTTGCAAAAGAACCTGATTTTGTCGCACTCCGTGGGAGTGGGTGAGCCGGTGTCCGATGCGGTTGCGCGCTTGATCATGGCTATGAAAATCGCCAGTCTGGCACGGGGATTTTCGGGTATTCGCTCGCATGTGGTCACGACCTTGCTGGATATTTTGAATGCGGGCGTGGTGCCTTTCATTCCGTCCAAGGGTTCCGTGGGCGCATCGGGCGATTTGGCACCTTTGTCGCATATGACACTGACCCTGATCGGTGAAGGACAAGCCAAGTGGCAGGGTGAATGGATGCCGGCCCAGCAGGCTTTGGCCAAGGCCGGTATCACCCCGATTGTGCTGGCTGCCAAGGAAGGGTTGGCGCTGATCAATGGCACGCAAGTGTCTACGGCCCTGGCACTGAACGGCCTGTTCCGCGCCCAGACCTTGTTCCGCAATGCGATTCTGGCCGGTGCCTTAAGCGTGGACGCCGCCAAAGGCAGCGATGCGCCTTTTGATGCGCGTATCCATGAGGTGCGTGGGCAGCCAGGACAGATTTACGCGGCCCGCCTGTATAGGGAACTGCTGGCCGGCAGCCAGATTCGTCAGTCGCACCGGGACAATGACAACAAGGTGCAGGACCCCTACAGCTTGCGTTGCCAGCCTCAGGTCATGGGCGCGATTCAGGATCTGATCGCGCAAAACGAACGTACCTTGCTGACCGAAGCCAATGCCGTCACGGATAACCCGTTGGTGTTCCCCGGTAAGGATGGCGAGCCGGATCAGGTGCTTTCAGGCGGCAACTTCCATGCCGAGCCGGTCGCGTTTGCCGCCGATGGTTTGGCGCTGGCCATTGCTGAAATGGGGGCCTTGGCAGAGCGTCGAGTCGCCTTGCTGATTGATGCCAGCATCTCCGGACTGCCTCCGTTCCTGGTGCCTTCCGCAGGCCTGAATTCGGGCTTCATGATTGCCCATGTGACGGCGGCGGCTTTGGCCTCGGAAAACAAGTCGCTGGCCCATCCCGCCAGTGTGGATAGCCTGCCTACTTCGGCGAATCAGGAAGATCACGTCAGCATGGCAACCTTTGCGGCGCGCAGGCTGGAAGACATGGCACAGAACACGGCTGCGATTGTGGCAATTGAATTGTTGTGTGCGGCACAGGGCATTGATTTTCATGCGCCTTTGCTGACTTCGGCGCGTTTGCAGAAGGTGCAGGATGCAATTCGTCAGGCCGTGCCTTTCTACGATCAGGACCGTTATCTGGCTCCCGATATCGAGGCCCTGAAAGCCTTGGTGCTGGACGAAGGTTTGGCAGCGACGGCGGCGGATCTGTTTTAGTTTTCATGAAGTACTGCTGATTGTTTTTGTCTCCACGAACTTGTCCCTGGCCTGGATCACCAAGCCGGGGATTTTTTTGTCGCCGGGCCGCCCCAAGACAAAAAGCTCCCCCTCGGGGGCAGCAAGCCGAAGGCGTAGCGTGGGGGGGTTGCTTCACGACGACTCCAGCATTGCATTTCGCTGGACTACACCCTGCCGGCACAAGTCCACGCTGAATGCTACGGCTGCTGCTGCGTCCCATACGTAGGCAGGCACGGTATCCGCTATCGAGCGATGACCTGTATTGCCAACTGAGGTGTGCCAATCAAGATGGATATAAAGCTCACAAGTCACATGGCTGTGGCGATGGGTATGCGCTATGTTCATAACGAGGCGTGGAATGCGGCTGAGCGGGTGGTGAATCGGTTGTTCCACGGCGAGAGATTGATAAGTGTATCCGATACGGGTATAGTTTGGAGGTCGATATGACGTGCGTTCTCAAGCGCAAAGACTTTGCACGATGGCAGGCGGCCGAGAAGCTGCCCGATATTGCCTTGTGCAAGGCAGTTCAGGAGATGGAAAGCGGTTTGATCGATGTGGACTTGGGGGGCGCCTTATACAAGAAGCGGGTAGCTCGCCCTGGTGGTGGCAAAAGCGGCGGCTATCGCAGCTTGCTTTCGGCCAGAATAGGTAGCCGTTATGTGTTCTTGCATGGGTTCTCCAAGAGCGAGAAGGGGAACATCACGCAGGATGAGAAGAAAGCGCTGCAATTTGTCGGTAAGGTGTTCTTGGGTTTGTCCCCTGAAGCCTTGTTTAATGCATTGCAGGCTGACGTGTTATTGGAGGTGCATTGTGAGCAAGATCATCGAATCGCTACGCGGCGACCTGGCGGCGCTCCAGGAGGCAGGAGCGATTGGCAAGGTGACGATGCGCGAGTTTGACGCGATTTGTCCGCCGCCAGTTCGGGAGTTCGATGCAGCCGACATCAAGCGGCTGCGAGAAGGCTTGAAGTTCAGCCAACCGGTATTTGCGCTTTATTTGCATACCACGGCATCGACCATACGCAAGTGGGAGCAAGGTGAAACCCATCCTACCGGCCCGGCGCTCAAGTTGCTGAACATCATTGCCGACAAGGGCTTACAGGCCATTATCTGATTTTTTGTATCTAAGCCTTGTTCAGTAGACTACTCAGCGTTTCTTGATAGGCGGCAAAGGCCGCTTCTTCCTGCGGATGATGGCCCTCTGTCACATAGGCCTTACCACTGACGAATACATCACGAATCGGGTTGGCGTGGGCGCGTTCCGAAAAGACCAGAGCTGATAGCCAATGCTGCTTCTCCAGCCCCGCCAGACTGGGATGTTTCAGATCAATCACCATCAAATCCGCCTGATAACCGGGGCTGAGTTGTCCGCTAGCGCGCCCGGACGCCTGTGCACCACCGCGCGCGCAGGTTTCAAACAAGTAGTCCGCCACAAAAGGCTGTTGGGTTGAAGTCAGCACATTGCGTTGCTGGCTGATTAATCGTTGACCATATTCCAGCAAGCGTAGCTCGGCGCGCCAGTCCACGCAGATATGGCTGTCCGAGCCTATACCCATATGACCATGCTCGGCCAGAAAGGCGGCAGCGGGGAACAGGCCATCGCCCAGATTGGCTTCGGTGGTCAGGCACAAGCCGGCTACGGCACCGCTGCGGGCAATTTGCTTGCGCTCTTGCTCGTCGATATGAGTGGCGTGGACCAGACACCAGCGTTCGTCCACGTTGAAGTTGTCATACAGATAAGCCACCGGGCTGCAGCCTTTGACGTCCTGGCAGGCCAGCACTTCGGCCATTTGCTCGGCAATGTGGATGTGAATCGGGTGGCGTGATGGCAGGCTGTGCAGGCCGTCGATCAGGGTATTGATGGAAGCAATATTGGTGGCGCGCAGGGAGTGGGGCGCAATACCGTAACGCCGGTCAGCATTCAACGGGTGGCTGGAGTGCAAGGACTCCAGCAGGTACAGCAACTGTGTGGGGCTATTCAAAAAGCGTTGTTGATCCTGGCGGGGAGCCTGACTGCCGAAATTGCTGTACTGATACAGCACGGGCAGCAGGGTAATGGCCAGTCCGCTGGCGCTGGCCGCTTCCATGACGCCTTGGGCCAGCAGACTTATGGGCGCGTAATTTTGGCCGTCGCGCTGGTGATGCAGGTAGTGGAATTCGCACACGCTGGTATAGCCTGCTTTTAGCATCTGTATATAGAGCCAATGGGCAATGGCCTGCATGTGCTCGGGTTCCAGACGGGCGGCGAAGCGGTACATCAGGTCACGCCAGCTCCAGAAACTGTCCTGGCCTTGTCCCCGGAATTCAGTCAGCCCGGTCATGGCGCTTTGAAAAGCGTGTGAATGCAGATTGGGCATGCCCGGCAGTGCGGCGCCCAGTGCCTTATATACGGAGCCTGCGGTGTCTATGTCTTGTTGGTTGGCCTCGGGGAGAACATGCGTCAGCGTACCGTCCAGGTCCCAGCGCAGCAGTACATTGGCCTGCCATTGGCTGTCCAGATAGGCCCAGGGGGCCCAGAGCGCATCATAGTGCCGCAGAATAGTCATGGTGATTCCTTACGCAGGTCACGGCTGATGATTCCTTGGTACACGACCAGGGCACAGCGTGGCAGGCCCATCCAGTAGACCAGCTCGGGCAGGGAGTCTATATCCCAGGCAACAAAGTCGGCGCGGGCCCCGATACTCAATTCACCGCTGATATTCGGGGCACCCAGGGCTTTGGCGGCATGGCGGGTGACACCTGCCAGGGCCTCAGGGACTGTCAGCTTGAAAAGCGTGCTGCCCATGTTCAGCATCAATAATAGGGAAGCACAGGGGGATGTACCGGGGTTGCTGTCGGTGGACAGGGCCATGGGCACGCCGTGTTTACGTAGCAATCCGATAGGGGGCAACTGAGTTTCACGCAGGAAGTAGTAGGCACCGGGCAGGAGTACGGCCACGGTTCCTGCTTGCTTCATGGCGATGACACCGGCCTCATCCAGATATTCCAGATGATCGGTAGACAGGGCGTGGTAGCGTGCTGCCATTTCTGTACCGCCCAGGTTGGAGAGCTGTTCGGCGTGCATTTTGACGGGCAGGCCCAGGTCTTGGGCTGCTTTCAGGACGCGCTCGGACTGCTTCAAATCAAAGGCAATGCGCTCGCAAAAGACGTCAACCGCATCGATCAGTCCTTCTTGTGCCAGCGTGGGCAGCATGTGATCGCACACCAGATCCAGATAGGCATCGGTTTGCCCGGCAAATTCAGGGGGCAGGGCATGGGCCCCTAAAAAGGTGGTACGTACGGTTACCGGACGCAACTCACCCAGACGACGGGCCACACGCAGCATCTTGCGCTCGCTCTCCAGATTCAGGCCGTAGCCGGATTTGATTTCGATCGCGGTGACGCCTTCGTCCAGCAAAGCATCCAGACGACGCAGGGCCTGGGCCAGCAGTTCGTCCTCGCTCAAGGAGCGGGTGGCGTTAACGGAGGACACAATGCCCCCGCCCTGACGGGCGATGTCTTCATAGGAGGCCCCTGCCAGCCGCAAGGCAAATTCCTGGGCGCGGTTATCGCCGTAAACCAGATGAGTGTGGCAATCGATCAGGCCTGGAGTGACCCAGCGGTTTCCCAGCCTGTGTTCTTCTGTGGCTTGCTGCCACTGTGCGGGCAGAGCATGGCGCGGGCCCATCCAGGCGATACGGCCTGCTTGTTCGACCAGGCAGGCATCTTCAATGACTTGCTCGGGGTCGGCGTTGGGGGCCAAGCGTAAATCAGTCCAAAGTGTGTAGCGCATGGTTTCATTCCGTGGGAGCGATATAGGCGTAGACCAGTGGAGCATCAGCGTGCTCGGCCTGCAGTTGCAGCGACAAGGGGGCGGATGTGCTGCCTGTCAGGGCCTGCCCGGTGTTCAAGGTCCAGCGATGTATGTCGGACTGGAGCTGGTAGCCGCCTTGCGGTGCATACAGAAAGTGCGTGCCTGCGGCCAAGGTCATGGGAACATTCCGTCCTTGCCAGGCTTGCAGGCTGCCCTGGGCTCGGCCCCGGCGCAGCATCAGATTCAAGTCCTGCGTGGGCCCGAGCGGTAACACGCAGGCCACCCGGTCCTCGCCCGCGAAGGCGTAGGGCTGGAAAGGGTGCAGCACATGAATGTGGTCATGGTGGGTTAGCTGCATGTTGTCGCCTTTGATCAACATGATGTGTCGATCTATGCCGGGAAAGCGTGAAAAATCGCCGGAAGTGTGGACCTGGGCCAGGCTGATGCGCCAGTCAAAGTGCTCATAATCGGAATGCTTTGGGGAGCACCGTATTTCGTGCGTGGTGCCACCACCGTTTTTCCAGGGCTGCGCGGGCAGGCTGCTGATGTTTAGCAGGTCAAGCAAAGTGGCAGGGTGAGGGTCGCTCATGGTGGCATGGCTCCGAGCAGGTTTTTAATTGTATATACAATAGCTGAGTATAGACAAAGTGCGACGATTGCCTTGAAGGGGAGATCGATTTTTCAGGGTAAATCCCGAGCTGATACGGTTTGGCTACTTGCGCTGCAAGCCGCTTGGTGGCAAGGTATACGCTAATAAACCCGCGTCATAACTCATTCAAAGGTGCAGGATGCCTGGTTTGTCCGGCATCCTGCGTTCATTGTTGCAAGCTAGAAAGTTTGCATATGAAGTATTTAATCGTTCTTCTTCAGGACTTTTCCGAATCATGGATACCCTCTCGCAGTCTTTTACCTTTTCCCAACGTGCCCAGAAACTGAGTGGCTCCGCAATTCGTGAAATTCTCAAGGTCACTGCGCGTCCCGAGATTATTTCCTTTGCGGGCGGTCTGCCCACTCCAGTTGGCTTTCCTGTCGAGGAAATGCAAAGCGCGTGCAACAAGGTACTGAGCGAGCAGGGTCGTGTGGCCTTGCAATACGCCACCACGGAAGGCTATCTGCCCCTGCGCCAGTGGTTGGCAGAACAAATGAGCGCCGAAGGCTCCCCTGTACACGCCGACGAAATCCTGCTGGTGAACGGTTCGCAGCAAGCGCTGGATATGCTGGGCAAGTTGTTCATCGACGAGGGCAGCAAGGTGTTGGTGGAATCGCCTACTTACCTGGGTGCCTTGCAGGCTCTGTCGGTGTACGACCCTTCTTTTGTGGCGATTCCTACCGATGGTCAGGGCATGATTCCCGAGTACGTGTCGGCTCCTGAAGCTATGGGTGCCCGTCTGCTGTACGCACTGCCTAACTTCCAGAACCCGACCGGCCTGCGTTTGCCCTTGGAGCGTCGTCAGGATCTGGTGGAACGATGTGCTGCCGCACATATCCCAATCGTTGAGGACGATCCCTACGGTGAACTGCGTTACGCTGGCGAACGCCTGCCCAGCTTGCTGTCTTTGGGCCGCAAGGCAGGTGCCACCGTGATTCGTCTGGGCACCTTCTCTAAAGTTCTGGCTCCCGGCCTGCGCCTGGGTTACATCGTGGCTCCTGCCAAAATCATCGACAAGCTGGTGCAGATCAAACAGGCCACGGACTTGCATACCTCCACGTTGACGCAGATGGCGGTTTACGAAGCCGTACATAACGGTTTCCTGGAACAGCACCTGCCCAAAGTGCGCGATATTTACCAGAAACAGTGCGCCATCATGCTCGATGCGATGGACAAGAACTTCCCGGACACGGCCCAATGGACTCGTCCTGAAGGTGGCATGTTCATTTGGGTGACCTTGCCCGAGCACGTGGATGCCACGGCCCTGTTGCAAAAAGCGATTGAAAATCTGGTGGCTTTTGTGCCTGGCGAGCCCTTCTACGCGGGCAAGGACGTCAAGCGCAACACCTTGCGCCTGAGCTTTGCGACTGTGCCCGAGGAAAAAATTCGCGAAGGCATCGCCATCTTGGGTAAACTCATCAAAGAAGCCTGATGGGTTTTTGGCAGGCAATGGACGCAGACTGATGGTCTGCGTCTTTTCACGCGCTGGCTGGGCCAGCGTTGTGGTTTTCAAGGGTCGTCCATTTTGCTCTCTTTGCTCCTGGAGCATGAGCAGGTTCCTGGAATCCACCGCATACCCTCAGCCAGAGGGTATGCCTGTTTCTAGTCTATGGCTCAAGGCCTGGATTTAGGTTTTACCTCTATGACATCTCCATCCGCTTCGGAGTCTTCTCCGCGCCCAGATCTGTCCGATATGCGCCCCACCAATGACTGGGTGGCCCGTTATTTGCCCGCCTCCTGGGGGCCTTATGCGCGCTTGTGCCGGCTGGACCGGCCTGTGGGCACTTGGTTGACCCTCTTGCCCGCCCTGGCCGCTCTGGTGCAGGCGGCGGACGGTCTTCCTACCTTGTGGCGTGTGGTGATCTTTTCCCTGGGTGCCTTGTTGATGCGTGGCATTGGCTGCTGCTTTAACGATATGGCGGACCGCAACTTTGATCACCAGGTTGAACGCACCCGTTTCCGGCCTTTGACCAGCGGGCAGCTCACCATGCGCAAGGCCGTGATCTTCGTGCTGGCGCAGATGGCTGTGTGTGCCTTGCTGCTTTTTGCCATCAATGAGTACAGCCGCTGGCTGGCGCTGGCCCTGTTTCCCATTGTGATGATCTACCCACTGTGCAAGCGCTTTACCTATTGGCCGCAAGTGGTTCTGGGGATCTGTTTTAACTGGGGCATGCTGATGGCCTGGTCCGACACGCAGAACATAGTGCCTTTGGGTGCCATCCTGATGTGGGTGGGCGCGATTTTGTGGCAGGTAGGCTATGACTCCATCTATGCCTATATCGACGTGGCCGACGATACCAAGCTGGGTCTGCACTCGACCGCCTTGCGTTTTCGTGAGGCCGGCAAGACCTGGATCAGCGGTTTTTATATAGCTGCCATGTTGTGCTGGCTGGTAGGCGGTTTGCTGTTGGACGAGCGGATTTTGTATTACGCCGTGATGGCGGTTATTGGTGCCCATCTGCTGTGGCAGATGAAACATTTTGACGTGCGCTATCCCGAACGAGGCCTGCGCCTTTTCCGTGCCAACATCTGGGTTGGTGTTTTGCTGGTGGTGGCCGCGTTGGCGGGCACAATCAGTTTGGTTTGATACGCAGCAATTTACATAAAGCTTTAAAGGTTCGAAGAATGGCTTCTCCTCTTGAGTATGTTGCAACGGCGCTGTTTGCCATTGCCATCGTCCACACCTTCTCGGTTCCGGTGTTTGCACGCTTGGCCAATAAAGGCGGCAGCCATGCAGGGCTATGGCACATGTTGTCCGAGGTCGAAGCCGTGTTTGGCGTCTGGGCCTGTGTGCTGGTGGCTTATATGGCCGTTTTTGTGGACTTGCAGTCGGCCATCGAGTATTTGGAGAGCCGCAACTTTACCGAGCCTATGTTCGTGTTTGCGATTATGGTGGTTGCCGCCAGCCGCCCGATTCTGGAGCTGGTGAACAAGATCGTGTCGGTGCTGGCACGAGCGGTACCCGTGTCGAACCAGATTTCCACTTACTTCATCACCATTTCCGTGGTGCCGTTGGTGGGTTCCCTGATTACCGAGCCCGCTGCCATGACCTTGGCGGCCTTACTGCTGCATAAGGCGTATTTCCGCCATCAAGGCCATGCCGGTTTCAAGTATTTGACCGTGGGTGTGCTGTTTGTGAACGTGTCCATTGGCGGCGTCTTGACCGCGTATGCGGCACCGCCTGTCCTGATGGTTGCCAGCACGTTTGGCTGGGACAGCGCCTTTATGGCGACGCATTTTGGTTGGCGCGCTATTTTGGCCGTCTTGATCAATGCCACTTTGGTCACACTGATTTGCCGTAAAGCTTTGCTGGAAATGGGGCAGGGCATGCCCGAGCCCAGCCAAACCCAACGCCCGGTACCGATTGGTGTCATGGCGGTTCACGTGGCTTTCCTGATAGCGGTTGTGCTCGGTGCGCATCACCCCATTGTGTTCATGGCGTTGCTGATGCTGTTCATTGGTTATGCCCATTCGTACAAGCATTACCAGAACCCTTTGCTGGTGCGTGAAGGTCTGATGGTTGGTTTCTTTCTGGCCGGTCTGGTGGTGCTGGGTGGTTTGCAAAAATGGTGGTTGCAGGATTTGCTGGGCGGCCTGTCGCCGACGGTGCTGTTCTGGGGTGCAACGGCCTTGACCGCTGTGACCGATAATGCTGCCTTGACCTATCTGGGCTCTTTGGTTGAAGGTACGTCGGACATTTGGCGATACATGCTGGTGGCAGGTGCTGTAACTGGCGGTGGCTTGACCGTGATTGCCAATGCACCGAACCCCGCTGGCTTCTCCATTTTGAAAGGCAGCTTCCCGGACGGGGCCATCTCACCCCTGCGGCTGCTGCTTAGCGCCGCAGCACCGACCTTGATTGCTGCCTGCCTATTTTTGATCTAAATCGGATGGCCGCCGCAGGCGGCCTGTCTGGCGGGGTGAAGTTCAGTGCGATTGCACCCCAAAAAGGGCTAAAATCACGTCAGAAGTGCCCCTGTGAACTCTTTTCGGGTTCTGTTTGAGCGGGTCCCCAGCTTGAAATTTGCTGGTATCGACCCTACTTATTTATCTCTCGAAGTTTGTTTCGGCTTTTTGTTAGGATGAGTCGTGCCTATCTATGCGTATAAATGCAGCTCGTGCCAATACGAAAAAGATGTGCTGCAAAAAATGTCGGACCCCGTTTTAGAGGTTTGTCCAGAATGTAATCAGCCTACCTTTACCAAACAGGTAACGGCGGCAGGATTCCAGCTCAAGGGTACGGGCTGGTATGTAACGGATTTTCGTAACCAGGGTGGCAGCAAGTCCGCGGACAGTGGCGCTACGTCCACGCCTGCGCCTGCGGCGACACCCACGTCCTCATCGTCCAGCTAACACCACTTCTTATGCGCCCCTTCAAGCGTTATTTCGTCACTGGCCTGCTCATTTGGGTGCCCTTGGTCATCACCGTCTGGGTGATGACTTTGCTGATCGAAACGCTGGAGAGCGTGGTTCCGGAGTTTCTGTCTTCGCAGGCCCTGTTCGGCCTGCGAATTCCCGGCTTTAGAATTGTGCTGGTGTTGGCGGTCTTGTTTGGTACGGGTTTACTAGCGGCCAATTACCTGGGCCGTGCGGTGGTGGATCGTTGGGAATTGCTACTTGGGCGTATTCCTTTGGTGCGTTCCATTTATAATTCGGTCAAGCAAGTCAGTGATACGGTGTTGGCACCCGATGGTCAGGCGTTTCGCGAAGCCGTTCTGGTGCAGTATCCCAGGGCTGGCTCCTGGACCATTGCTTTTTTGACCGGAGTACCGGGCGGACAAGTGGCGCAGATATTGGGAGACGACTTTGTCAGCGTCTACGTGCCCACAACACCCAACCCAACTTCCGGTTTTTTCCTGATGATGCCTCGGGCCGATGTACACAAGCTCGACATGACAGTGGATGCGGCGCTTAAATACATCGTATCCATGGGTGTGGTCGGCCCTGCCGAGTCGATCGCCTTACCCCCAGTTTCTGACCAGTCTGAAGGGACACCTCCCTTGGCTGGAACCTGAATTTTCCAATTTGCAGTTTTTACTATTTCGGAGTCATCCTAGATGCGTACGTGTTATACCGGCGAGGTTTCCAAAGAATACCTGGGCCAGACGGTCAATTTGTTTGGCTGGGTACATCGTCGCCGCGACCACGGGGGTGTGATTTTCATTGATCTGCGCGACCGTGAGGGTCTGGCGCAGGTTGTCGTCAATCCTGACAACGTGCAGGCCTTTGAAGTGGCCGAACGTATCCGTAATGAGTACTGCCTGCGCATTACCGGCCGCGTTCAGGCCCGTCCTGAAGGCACCGTCAACCCGGATCTGCGTTCGGGCGAGATCGAAATCGTGTGTGATGAGATCGAAATCCTGAATGCCTCGGTCACCCCGGCTTTCCAGTTGGATGATGACAATCTGTCCGAAACTACGCGTCTGACGCATCGCGTGCTGGATTTGCGTCGTCCGCAAATGCAGAACAACCTGATGCTGCGCTACAAAGTGGCCATGCAGTCCCGTCGCTATCTGGACGACCTGGGTTTCATCGATATTGAAACCCCCATGTTGACCAAGAGCACCCCTGAGGGCGCTCGCGACTATCTGGTTCCCTCGCGTGTGAACGCGGGCGAATTCTTCGCATTGCCTCAGTCGCCCCAGTTGTTCAAGCAAATGCTGATGGTCTCGGGCTTTGACCGCTACTACCAGATCACCAAGTGCTTCCGCGACGAAGACCTGCGCGCTGACCGCCAGCCAGAATTTACCCAGATCGACTGCGAAACCTCTTTTCTGAACGAAGAGCAGATTCGCGAGATCTTTGAAGGCATGGTCACGCACATTTTCCGTACGGTGCAAAACGTGGAACTGCCTACGTTCCCCACCATGAGCTGGACCGAGGCCATGCAGCGCTACGGTTCGGACAAGCCTGACCTGCGCGTCAAACTGGAATTCGTGGACGTGGCTGATCTGATGCGTGAAGTGGACTTCAAGGTCTTTTCCGCCCCAGCCAATGACCCATCCTGCCGTGTGGTTGCCCTGCGCATTCCTGGTGGTGGCGCCATGCCCCGCAGCGAAATCGACGCCTACACCAAATTCGTCGGTATCTACGGTGCCAAGGGCCTGGCTTACATCAAGGTCAACGATGTTGCCTCGATTCCTGAAGGCTTGCAGTCGCCGATCGTCAAGAACATCCATGTTGACGTTCTGAAGCAGTTGATGGAGCGCACGGGCGCCCAGAACGGCGACCTGATCTTTTTTGGTGCGGACAAGGCCAAGATCGTCAACGATGCGATCGGTGCCCTGCGTATCAAGATCGGTCACAGCGAGTTTGGTAAAGAGAACGGTCTGTTTGAGGAAGGCTGGAAGCCTCTGTGGGTGGTGGACTTCCCCATGTTCGAATACGACGAGGGCGAAAACCGTTACTTTGCGGCTCATCACCCCTTCACCAGCCCCAAAGACGGCCATGAAGACCTGTTGGAAACCGATCCCGGCAAGGCCTTTGCCAAGGCATACGACATGGTGCTGAACGGTTGGGAAGTGGGCGGCGGTTCGGTCCGTATCCACCGTGCCGACGTTCAAAGCAAGGTGTTCAATGCCTTGAAGATCGGTCCTGAAGAAGCACAACTGAAGTTCGGCTTCCTGCTCGACGCGCTGCAATACGGTGCGCCTCCACATGGCGGTCTGGCTCTGGGCCTGGATCGTCTGGTCACCTTGATGGCCGGTGCCGATTCGATTCGTGATGTGATTGCTTTCCCCAAGACACAGCGTGCTCAGTGTCTGCTGACCCAGGCCCCATCGGCTGTGGATGAGCAGCAACTGCGTGAGTTGCATATTCGTCTGCGGGCTGTTGAAAACAAGTAAGTCAGAGCGGGGGACGGCGTGTCAGTGATTCGGGTAGTCAGCTACAACATTCACAAAGGCCGTTCGGCTTCTGGCAAACGGGAGTCTTTGGCGGATCTGCGCCTGGGACTTTACGGATTGTCTCCCGACTTGTTGTTTTTGCAGGAAGTGCAGGGGCGTAACCAACTGCAAGGCAGTCTGGACGCCCAGCACGAATCGCTGGCCGCTGCCTTGCGCATGAATACGGCTTATGGGTGCAACGTGGTTCGTCCTCATACGGATCACGGCAACGCCTTGCTGTCGCGCTTTCCCATTTTGCAGTACGAAAACCAGGACATCTCCGACCATCGTATGGAACAGCGCGGTTTGCTCCATGCGGTTGTTGATGTTGGCGGCCGTCCGGTGCATTGCATTGTGGTTCATCTGGGCCTGTTCAACAGTGGCCGGGTTCGCCAAGTTCAGGCCTTGCTCGATCGTATCAAGCGCATTGTCCCTGCGGACGAACCCTTGTTGATCGCGGGCGATTTCAACGACTGGAATAACCGTCTGGCGCCTATCTTTGTGCAGCAATTGAATCTGTACGAAGTGTTTTCCTTCTCGCCTCGCGGTCAGGCCGATAACCGTTTCCGCTTGCGCCAGCCCATTAAATGGCTGCGTACCATGCGTAAAAGCGGGCTGGTTGTGCCGGACCAAGGCATCCAACTGGGTGTCAATGGTGCTGCACGCATGACACCCCCACCTCGTACTTTCCCCGCAGCATTTCCCTGGTTACGGCTGGATCGTGTCTATCAGCGTGGTTTTGCAGTGCGTAATGCCCGCGTGCTGGTGGGAGACCCCTGGAAGCAGTTGTCCGATCATGCCCCTATCCTGACCGAGCTGGAGCTGCCGTAACGGGGCATTCAGTGGTTTCCTAACGTATAGGCCTAGCCAGCATGCCGAGTCTGAAGCGCGATCCACTTTGGCACGAAGGTAATCAAATCACCTTGCTGCAAAATGGCCAGGAGTTTTTTCCGGCTATCTGCGAAGCCATCGATCAGGCCAGAAAGCGTCTGCATCTGGAAACCTATATCTTCAATCTGGACGATAGTGGTCACTGTGTTTTGGACGCCTTGCGTCGAGCCAGTGAGCGCGGTGTGCGCGTACGCGTGGTAATTGATGGCTTTGGCAGCGATGTGCATGCCTTGCAAATTGCCGAGCAGTTAAAGGCCATGCGTGCGCGCTACCGGATTTATCGCCCCAAGCCGCAAGGGTGGCGCGAACCCCGCCTGTCCTTGCGACGCCTGCGCAGACTGCACCGGAAAATGCTGGTGGTCGATGAGCGCATTGGTTTTGTGGGTGGCATTAATATTCTGGATGACTTTGATGATGTGCCCTTGATCAATGGGCAGGGCATGCCGCGTTTTGATTTCGCCGTGCGCTGTGAAGGGCCGATTGTCGATGACATGGTGCGGGCGCAGCAGGCTTTATGGCTGCGTATGGCCTGGCGCAGACGCAAGGATTGGGACAGCTTCACCCAGCGTTTCACCTTGTGGCGCGAATGGCGCAAGCGCCGTCAGCAGCGCAAGAAGGCGGAGCAGGCCGGCCAGGTCTTTGAAGGCATACGGGCCACTTTGTTGCTGCGGGATAATGTGCGCCATCGTCAGCAAATTGAGCAGGCTTATTTGCAGTTGTTGTGCAAGGCGAAAGAGCAGGTCATTTTGGCCAATGCCTATTTTTTTCCGGGCCGCACCTTGCGACGGCATATTGAGCAAGCCGCCGAACGTGGTGTGCGAGTACGCTTGTTGTTGCAAGGCCATGCCGAATATTTCCTGCAATATCGGGCCTGTAGATTCATGTATGGGCAGTTGCTGGATCATGGCATTGAGCTGTACGAGTACAAGGCCAGCTATCTGCATGCCAAAGTAGCCGTCATCGATGACTACTCCATGGTGGGCTCGTCCAATCTGGATCCGTTCAGCCTGCTCCTGGCGCGTGAGGCAAATGTGCTGATTCAGGATCAGCCATTTACCCAGAATTTGCAGACCAAGCTGGAGTACGAGATCGAACACAATGCTGCCAGAGTCTACCCGGAGCAATATCAGCGTCTGGGGGTGTTCAGCCGGCTGGTTGATTACCTGGCCTATGGTATGTTGCGCCTGGGCGTGCTGCTGACGGGTAAATCGTCTTTGTATTGAGGGCAATCCTGTACGTTGTGCGGGTCTTTACCCATACAAGGTGCCGCCAGCCGGGCAGCGCCTTATAAAATACTCTCTATACTTTAAGAGTTTGGTCCCGAAGGACCGAGTTTGCCGTAACCATAATTACTTTTACCCGGAGGGTGGACCACATGAAAACACGTGCAGCAGTTGCCTGGAAAGCGGGCGCACCGCTAACGATTGAAGAGGTCGATCTGGCAGGTCCCAAAGCGGGCGAAGTGCTGGTCGAGATCAAGGCGACGGGCATTTGCCATACCGATTACTACACCCTGTCTGGCGCTGACCCAGAAGGTTTGTTCCCGGCCATCCTGGGCCATGAAGGCGCAGGCGTGGTGCTGGATGTGGGCGCGGGTGTGACCAGCCTGCGTCCCGGCGATCACGTGATCCCGCTGTACACGCCCGAGTGCCGCCAGTGCAAATCCTGCCTGTCGCGCAAGACCAACCTGTGTACCGCCATTCGCTCTACTCAGGGCAAGGGCCTGATGCCGGACGGAACGTCGCGTTTCTCCATCGGTGGCAAGCCTGTGCACCACTACATGGGCACATCGACTTTTGCCAACCACATCGTGGTGCCAGAAATTGCCTTGGCCAAGATTCGTAACGACGCGCCGTTCGACAAGGTGTGCTACATCGGCTGCGGCGTGACCACAGGTTTGGGCGCCGTGCTGTTTACCGCCAAAGTGGAGGCCGGTGCCAACGTGGTGGTGTTCGGTTTGGGCGGTATCGGCCTGAACGTGATCCAGGGCGCCAAGATGGTGGGCGCGGGCAAGATCATTGGTGTGGACATCAACCCCGAGCGCGAAGCCATGGCTCGCCAGTTCGGCATGACTGATTTTGTGAACCCCAATGACGTTGAAAACGTGGTGGACCACATTATTCAACTGACGGACGGCGGCGCGGATTACTCCTTTGAATGTATTGGCAACACCAAGGTGATGCGTCAGGCGTTGGAGTGCTGCCACCGTGGTTGGGGCCAGTCCATCATTATTGGGGTGGCCGAGGCCGGTGCCGAAATCTCCACTCGTCCGTTCCAGTTGGTGACCGGCCGTGAATGGAAGGGCTCTGCCTTTGGTGGCGCTCGTGGTCGTACCGACGTACCGAAAATTGTGGACTGGTACATGGATGGCAAGATCAATATCGACGATCTGATCACCCACACTTTGCCGCTGGAACGCATTAATGAAGGTTTCGACCTGATGAATGCCGGTAAATCCATCCGTTCGGTGGTGATGTACTGATAGACGTCGCAGGAAGAGGGCGCAGGCCGCTGCCTGCACCCTTTATCCCGGTGCCAGAGTCCGTTGCCGCCCTGGGGGTGTGCTACCGGCTTTGGGCCGGATCTGCAATTGAGAACAAGAGGGGGCTATGACTCAGACACTGGAACTGCTCAACGAACACCGCTGTTTTGATGGCTGGCAGCGTTATTACCAACACGCTTCGCAGACGATTGGTTTGCCCATGCGGTTTTCTGTGTATATGCCGCCACAACTACAGGCTGGTGCTCAGAAAGAGGCCGCCAGCCTGGCAGAGGCCATCGGGCAAGGCCGTGTGCCTGTGCTGTTTTTCCTGGCAGGGCTGACTTGCACAGAGGAAACTTTCATGATCAAGGCCGGTGCCCAGCGTTACGCTGCCGAGCACGGCATCATGCTGGTCACTCCCGATACCAGCCCGCGTGGCGCCGGCGTGGACGGGGAAAATGATGGCTGGGATCTGGGCACGGGTGCTGGTTTCTATCTGGATGCCACTGAACCGGGCTGGAACAAGCATTACCGCATGGAAAGCTATGTGACCCAGGAGCTGTTTGATTTGGTCACCACCATCCTGCCCGGTGATGCCAGCCGTGTGGGTATTTTTGGTCATTCCATGGGGGGGCATGGTGCCTTGACGCTGGCGTTGCGTCATCCTGGCAAGTACCGCTCCGTCTCGGCCTTTGCGCCTATTGCTGCGCCGACCCGTTGCCCCTGGGGTGAAAAAGCCTTTGGTGCCTACTTGGGTCAGGACCGTCAGGCCTGGGAACAGCACGACGCCAGCGCCTTGATGGCCAAGACCAGCACGCCGTATCCTGCCGGAATTTTGGTGGATCAGGGTTTGAGCGACGGTTTTCTGGCCGAACAACTGTATCCGGACGTATTCGAGCAGGCGTGCGAGCAGGCCAAACAGCCTTTGACCCTGCGCCGTCACGACGGCTATGACCACGGCTACTACTTCATCTCGACCTTCATTCAGGACCATCTGAATTTCCACGCCGAGCGACTGTGATCGTTGGATAAACAAGGTCGTACTTTGTTATTTTCAGGTGGGCATTAAGGCGTTACTCTCAGGCAGCCACGGTTTTTTGCCTGTTTGTGGCGTTCTGCCCACCGATTGACCGCCGTTTCCCCTCAAGTAGTGAACTTTTTCTTGCTGCGACGCTCTTATTCCTGTACTCGAAATTTTTAGCACTCCAGACCATCGAGTGCTAAACTCAATGATTGTTGAAATACGTTTTTGGCGGTTTGAGGGCCTTGTTGAGTGCTCTCGCCGGCTGACCTTTGAAGGATTTTCCATGACACAACAAGCGAACGCTTTGGCCCTGGCGTCTGGTAATGAACTCGTCGCCGCCGTGTCTAATCCAGGCGCACTGGGGACGATCGAAGCGTATATTTCTGCTGTTAACCGTCTGCCCATGCTCAGCGCCGAACGCGAAACCGAGCTGGGTCAGCGCCTGCGCGACCAGGATGACCTGGATGCTGCGCGCGAACTGATTTTGTCGCACCTGCGTCTGGTGGTGTCCATTGCCCGCCAGTACCTGGGTTACGGCTTGCCGCATGCCGACCTGATTCAGGAAGGGAACGTGGGCCTGATGAAGGCCGTCAAACGCTTTGACCCAGAACGCGGTGTGCGCCTGGTGTCGTTTGCCGTGCATTGGATCAAGGCCGAGATTCATGAATACGTCGTGCGCAACTGGCGCATGGTGAAAGTGGCTACCACCAAGGCCCAACGCAAACTGTTTTTCAATCTGCGCCGCATGCGTCCGGACGGACAAACGCTGGATACGGCTCAGGTAGACGCGATTGCGCGTGAACTCGATGTACGTCCACAGGACGTCAGCGAGATGGAAGTGCGTCTGTCCGGTCACGATATGGCTCTGGAAGCCCCGACTAATGACGACGATGACCATTTCGCGCCTATTTCTTACCTGTCCGACGAAGGGCAGGAGGAACCCTCGCGTGTGCTGGAACGTCGTGCTCAGGACATGCTGGAAGGCAGCGGCCTGGAAGAAGCGATCGACACGCTGGACGAGCGTTCGCAGCGCATTGTGCGCGCCCGCTGGTTGCAGGACGATGGTGGCGCGACCTTGCACGATCTGGCTGCCGAATTCGGCGTGTCGGCAGAGCGCATCCGTCAGATCGAAGTGGCTGCATTCAAGAAGTTGCGTGTCGCTTTGGCGGCAGCAGTTTAAGTCGTTTTAAAGAGTTACAAATTTCCAGGGAAACCGGCAGAACTTAAGCTGATCTTCGCGGACTAAACAATACATTTGCTGATTTTTGCCACCTATGCAATTCGGCATTTGCACATCCGCTTCGGCTTCTCCTCTTCCCCTCCCTTTTGAAGCGGATGTTTACGGGACACCAGCTAGGTGTCCCTTTTTTTTGCCCTGGTTTTTCAGCCTTTTTGCCTGCCGAGTCCATCTGACCTAGCAGGCAAAAACGATCAGAAGGTCAAAGCAGCGCGTAGCCAGACGGTGCGACCAGGGTCATTAAAGCGGCTTGCTGCCCCAAAACCAAACCCACTGTTCCCGGCCAGATTCAGGTGTTCGCCATAGGTCTTGTCGAACACATTATCCACACCGGCTGTCACAGACAGATTGCGGTTGATTTTGTAGCCGCCGTACAGCGACAAGGTGCTGAAACCGCCGGTAGGCCCAAAGTCGTAACCCACCACATTCCCTTGTCCCTGCGAATAGCGATTTTGCTTGGCCACAATGCGCCAGACACCGCCTGCGGACCAAGGACCTTGCACATAATCCGCTGTCAGACGCAGATCCAGCGGGGGCATTTGTGGCAGAGCGCGGCCATCAGTGCTATTTCGGCCCCAGGCATAGGCCAGGCTGCCGCCCAAGGTCCAGTTGGGCGTCGCTTTCCAGTCCGCACCCAATTCACCGCCCATGATGCGGGCCTTGACGTTGCGGGCCTGGGTTTTCTTGCCCATCATGCCGCCGGGCAGGTAGTCGAACAAGATGTAGTCTTGAATCTGGCCGATATAGGCAGAAGCCCAGGCCCATACCGTTTCATCCTTGTACTGCGCGCCAAAATCCAGCTGCGTGGTCTTTTCAGGTTGAATCCCCAGGAAGGCACTGGGGCTGCCTTGCGGACCGCTGGCCGGGGAAATCAGTTCCCAATAATCCGGCATGCGCTGCACATGACCAATACCGGCGTACAGGCTCAAAGGCAGGGAATCCAGATCATGCTCGATACGCAAGAAGGCACTGGGCAGGGTTTCCCGACGGCGCTCGTTGGCTCCGGGGTTGGGTTTGCTCATCATGCCACTGCCCAGGCTGGGGCGCAGATCGCGGGCGCTGGCCCAATCCAGACGCGCACCACCAATCAAACGGCTGGCGTCATTCAGATCCCAACGGGCCTCGGTGAAGATGCCGATATTGTCGAACTCGGCATCTTTTACCCAATCCTGATCACGGTAGTCCTGCATCCCCATTGCGCTGCGTTTGCGATGGCGGCTGCGCATGGCATCCGCGCCGGTGGTGAGCGTCAGGTCGTCGCTCAAGGCCCAGTCCATGCTGAAGCGGCCGCCCCAGGTCAGGCGGTCCACATTGGAAGCCATAGGCATGGACATACCGCCGCTGGGCTTGAAGGGGCGCAGCTCGTAGTTATCCATCACGTGATCGGCGTAGTTGTAATACAACTGGGCCTGCACATTTCGCAGCACGCCTTCATGCATGTCTTTCTGGAAGCGCAGACCCAAGGTTTCGCGCTTGAATTTGGTGCCGTCCATGCCACGACCGGCATAGCGGGCATAGCCGTCACCCGTGCCTGCGCTTAACTCCAGCAAGGTATCGGCATCCGGTGTCAGGCCAATGGCGACGTCTGTATTCCATTTTTTCCAGCGCGAAGGCACACGCTCACCATCCCCGTCCTTGTAGTCTTGCGCGCGATCCTGATTGGCGGTCAGGCGGGCATAGTAAGAGGCATTGCCAGCGGCAAAGTCCACATTGCCTGCGTGACGACCAGCCGAGCCGCCCAGGATGCTGGCGTCCAGCGTGGCATCGCTTTCGGTAAAGCCAGGCGCTTTGCGCTCGAAACGTACCGTCCCGGCAGACGCGCCTGGCCCCCAGCGCACGCTTTGTGGGCCTTTGATGATGGTCAGCTCATCAAAGGATTGGGGCGAAATGTAGGAGGTGGGCGCATCCATGCGCGACGGGCAGGCACCAGGCATGGAGCTGCCATTGGTCAGCACGTTCAGGCGCGAGCCAAACATGCCACGCAGCACCGGGTCGCCGTTGCTACCGCCATTACGGATGGCGGCAAAGCCAGGGATGGTTTTCAAGTAGTCTGTGCCGTCGCTGGCGGGCAGGGGCAGGCGCGGCAGTTTGGGATTGGTGCTGAACTGCAAAGGAGATTCAGGAGCCACCCCGGTCACCACAATGGGGCTGAGTTGTTCAATAACGGTGGATTGGGCCAGGGCAATAGAGGGCACACAGGCCAGAACACCGGCGCTGATCAGGCCGGGGTTTACTAATTTCTTCATGACTAAATTCCGAAGAGCAGCCGTCGCCCAGCGGCAAACCCGCTTGGGCAATAGCAGCAAAAGAGAAAAGGCGCAGCGGCAGAGCCGAACGCGGGAAATCAGGCAGGAAGAAGAAAGGGTGGGGCTCGTTGTCCCACCGGCGGGCCACGAATAAAGGCCTGTGCCAGGGCGGGATTAAGCGGGGGAAGCAGGAAGGGCCGGAAGTGGCCCAGGCTCAAGGGTGTGGCGACAGCCACAGGCGCGGGCGTCAACGCGGCTTGCAGCATGACGCAGAACGGACAGGTGGCGCTGGTAGTAGCCTCGTCCGAGTGGTCAGCGGTGTCCTCGCCCAACAAGGCTGCCCAGTGCTGCACCATTTCAGGGGGCAGGCTTTGTCCTGAAGGCAAACAGAAGGCCAGGGCATAGCCCTGATCGTTTTGCGTGGGCATGTAGCCCGCAGGCACGATTCCGCGCAGCACCACAGCCAGCAACAACAAGCACAGGCCCAGACGATGGGGCCAGCGAGTCGCAGCAGGAAAGGGACGCGGAAAATTCATGATGCGAAAGTATAACCAGTTATGTCAAAGGCGAATTTGCGTTGGCGCAGATTCCGGCTCGCTGTCGTATCTTTGTGTAGATGTGGCTCTGGGTGCGGGGCCAGAGGCCAAAAAACGTAAATTTTGCGAGAAAAAGATAGTTCGGTGGCTGTGATGCGGGGAAAAGGCGCTATTCTGCCTTATGCGGAAAGCGGGGGGATTTTCCGTGTCGATCTGGCCTGTCCACGCCTGAATGCGTAGGTACATGCCGGTAGACTCAATGCCGATGACAAAGGATGTCGCGATGCAGATTGGGCAGTTTGTGTTTGGGTTGGCAGGCCTGTTGGGGCTGGTTGCCTTTATGCCGCCTTTGGCGGGACGCTTGCGACTGCCGTACTCCGTACTCTTGGCTCTGATCGGCTTTGCGCTGGGCATCCTGTTGCATCTGCATGCCTGGGCACCCAAGATGGTGTCGGACTTTCTGAGCACCCTGCAAGCCTTCGACATCTCCTCCGAGACATTCCTCTACGCCTTCCTGCCTATCTTGCTGTTCGAGACTTCGCTGGCCATGAACCTGCGTAGGTTGCTCGATGATATAGGCGCCATCTTGATGATGGCCATTGTGGCCGTGGTGGTCTGTACCTTTGCCGTGGGTTATGCCCTGAACGTGGCCTCTTCCTATGGGCTGGTGGTCTGTTTGATGCTGGGCGCCATTGTGGCCACCACAGACCCAGTCGCTGTGGTGGGTATCTTCCGTGAAGTGGGTGCGCCTAAACGTCTGTCCACGCTGGTCGAGGGCGAGGCCCTGTTCAATGACGCAGCCTCGATTGCCTTGTACTCGGTGCTGCTGGCGGTGTTGACCGGCGGTGGCGAATTAAGTGGCAGCACCGTGCTGGGCAGTTTCCTGTTCAGCTTCTTGGGCGGTGGTGTTGCGGGTTTCCTGATGGGGCGTCTGGCCAGTGGCCTGTTCGTGCTGTTACGAGGCTGGCCCGCAGCGGAAGTGACGCTGACCATTGCCTTGGCATATCTGGCCTTTTTTGTGTCCGAGCACTATCTGGGTGTATCTGGTGTGGTTGCCACGGTCATCTCCGGTTTGGTGGTGGGCTCCACAGGCCGCACCCGCATGTCGCCCGCGACTTTCGAACTCTTGAGCAGCTCCTGGTCCCAGATGGGCTTTCTGGCCAATTCCTTGATCTTCTTGTTTGCTGCCATGTTGATTCCGCGCCTGATGGCTGAAATCACCTGGATGCAGATCGGCCTGGTCGCCTTGCTGTTTGTGGTGACCTTGCTGGCACGGGCTGTCATGGTGTTTGCCGTGTTGCCCTTGCTGGGGCGCACCCGCTTTGGGACCCGAGTCAGTCGTCCCTATCGGGTGGTGATTCTGTGGGGTGGGCTGCGTGGTGCTGTCTCCTTGGCGTTGGCCTTGGCCGTCACCGAGCAACACGCTATCCCGCATGATGTGCGCCAGTTCATCGGCGTGGCCACGACGGGCTTTGTGTTGCTGACTTTGTTTGTGAACGGGATCAGTCTGCGGCCTTTGATTCGTCGTTTGGGTCTGAACCAACTGACTCCTCTGGAGCGCCATTTGCGCGATCAGGCGGTGAGTCTGGCCCTGGAAGAGCTGCGCGACAAGACCGAGGAACTGGGTCGGCAAGAGCAAATCAAGCCACAAGTTATCGAGCGCCTGTGTACCGTTTTTGAGGTCAGTCAGGCCGGTGTGGCGTCGGGTCAGATCCAAAGCCTGACCGAGGCGCAGAAAGTGAAAATGGGCATGGCGATTCTATCGGCCCGTGAAGTGGAGCTGTTTTACGAGCAGTTGAAATCGCAGATTGTGGACTGGAAAACAGCCGAGTCTTTGTTAAGCCGGGCCGAGCGCATGAACGATACGGTGCGTCAGGCGGGTTTGGCTGGTTTTGAGGCCGCCATTGCATCAGACCTGCGTTACTCCCGAGGGTTTCGTTATGCGTTGCGCTTGCATTATCTATTTGGCCGGCAAGGCTGGCTGGTCCGGGAACTGGACAAGCGTTTCTCGAACCTGATCGCCAAGCGGTCAGTGGCCCAGCGTTTGATACAGTTTGCCCAAACGGAGCTGGCTCCCTTATTGGGGCAGCAGGCCACCGGTACGATTGTGCAGGCCCATAAATTGCGTCTGTCGCAACTGGAAGATGCCTTGCATTCCTTGACGCTGCAATACCCTGTGTTTGCACAATGGTTGCAGGAATCCTATCTGGCACGAGTGGCGGCGGCACAAGAGCGAGCCCACTATCGCACCATGCTGTCGCACTCTCTGATTACCAGCGAGATGTACGCGGATCTGGTCAAACAGATCACGCAACGCTGGCGCTATCTGGAGGAGCGTCCCACTCTGGACATGACCATGAGTGCCATGGAGTTGATTGCCCAGGTGCCCATGTTCGATGGCATTTCCGAGCAGGCCAAAAAAGAACTGGCGCGACGCTTGCGCCCACGTCTGGCTCTGCCGGACCAGAAGATTCATCTGCGCTACGGCGGCATGCGCGTCATGTTCTTTGTGGCTTCCGGAGCACTGGAGCTGACCTTGCCCGATGGCAGTCTGGTCGAATTGGGAACAGGGCAGACGATTGGCGAGGTGAATGTCGTCGAGCATAGCGACCATGCGGGCGAAGTCCGCTCTCTGGGCTATAGCCGCCTGCTGATGCTGACCGAGCGCGACTTCGACACCTTGCGTGGCAAAGATCCTATCTTCAGTGAAAAGATCGAGGCAGTCGTGCGTCAACGCCAGCGAGCCTACCAAGTCTGGCAGGAGTTCGAGTCCGGCCAACGCCAGCACGAAGCACTGCCACCGCTATTTGGCTTGGCGCATGCTTTGAGTGAGGCGGAGAATTTTGTAGGGCCGCCGTTACCACCTAAGACGCAAGAAAGTTGAGTAGAGACAACGCCTGCTTTTAGCGGGCGTTGTCTCCCTTTAGCAAGGCCATCAAGCCTAGATTGATGAAGACCTTTTCGCGCCCGACAGTGACTTCGTTCAGGATTTTCAAGGCGACAAGATCTTTCAGTATTTTTGATGCGGTTTGCCGTTGTGCAATTCCTTGCTCCACTAGGTTTGGGATTCGGCAATACGGCTGCATAAAAATTAGATCAACCAGTTCATGGCTGTATATCTTCGGGGCTTCGTTGCGAAGTCGCTCCCGCGTGTTGTCTATGAGGTCGCAGATTGCGTTGATTTTTGCAGCGGTCCATTCAGATGTGCGGTGGATAGCTTCCAACATGTACAAAATCCACGGTTCCCATTGATGCTCTGTTGTTACTTGCAGGAGTAAACGGTAGTACTCCTGCTTATTTTGAATGATGTAACGACTCAAATAGAGGATAGGGACTTCCAACAAGTTTTCAGAGATCAAGAACAGCAGGTTCAGTATCCGGCCCGTTCGTCCATTACCGTCACTGAACGGGTGGATAGCTTCAAATTGATAGTGCATGACTGCCATGCGAACAAGAGGGTCGATATCTCTTTGTTGATGAATGAAGTTCTCCCAGTCTGAGAGAAGATCACGTATCGTCGCTTCTCCTTGAGGTGGGGTATAGATAATTTGCTGGGTTGCATCATTCATCAAGGCGGTTCCTGGCACCTTGCGGATATCCATGGCCACACCCTTGATCGTTTGGCATATGTCCACAGCCGTGGCTGTTGTCAGAGGTCTTTCTTTGAGGGAGCGATACCCTTTGTGTAACGCTGTACGGTAACGCAGGGCTTCTTTTGTTGCCGGATCAGCCTGTGTGTTCGAGGCGTCGTTCGCGTATTGGAAGAGCCGGTCTGCCGTTGTGACGATGTTCTCGATTTCTGAGCTTGCCTGTGCTTCCAGCATGGGGATGATATTGATCAGCATTTCCTGGTTCGGAATGCGCTTTGCCATGCCTTTTAATTCTGCTAACGATGCCTGTGCCTGGATACAGGCTTTCAGAATGGCCTTGGTTTCAATGTCAGCTTGTGGTGGGAGCCGGGGCAGATCGTTGTACGGCACTTGTGGATTGAACATACTTAGGTCCCTAAAGAAACATGTGGATCACGCTATGAATTCTATTGAGACCTGCCTGATATGTCGATTTTTTTCTATTTTTTAAACACATATGGATTATGTGTACAAGCGATAGACATGTTTTTGAGATACGTCGAAAAATAGTGTTTTTTCCAACATGTCTCAAAAGTCTACGTATTACACCTTGTGTTGCTCAGATCAAGCGCACCCAGTGATCCACTAGCAGCGCCCCAAACAGAACCGCCAGATAAATGATGGAAAAGCGGAACAGCTTACGGGACAGTTCATCGCTGTAGTGGCGGTGTAGTTGATGGGCGTATTGAATGAAACGGGCGCCCAGCAAAAGGGCGGTAACCAGGTACAGAGGGCCGCTCATGCGGATGATAAAGGGCAGCAGGCTGGAGGCCATCAGGATGTAGCTGTAGAGCAGCACATGCAGCGTCGTAAATGTTTTGCCATGGGTGACGGGCAGCATGGGCAGGCCGGCGCGCTGGTAGTCGTGTTGACGGTAGAGCGCCAAGGCCCAGAAGTGCGGGGGCGTCCAGATAAAGATAATCAGCACCAGCAGCCAGGCTTCTGCCGGTACAGCGTTGGCGATGGCGGCCCAGCCCAAAGCAGGCGGCATGGCACCGGACAAACCACCGATCACGATGTTTTGTGGGGTCAGGGGTTTGAGGATCACGGTATAGATCACCGCGTAACCAATGAAGGTGGCCAGGGTCAGCCACATGGTCAGTGGATTGACCCAGTAGTACAGCACCAGCATGCCTATGCCGCCCAGCAAACCGGACATGGCCAGCACTTGGGGTGGGGTAATGGTGCCGCGTGCCGTACCGCGTCGGGCGGTGCGCAGCATGCGGGCATCAATCTGGCTTTCGATCAGGCAATTGATGGCAAAGGCGGCAGCCGCCAGCATCCATATGCCTAGCGTGCCTGCGACCACCGTACCCGGATCGGGCAGGCCGGGAGCAGCCAGAAACATGCCGATTACGGCACAGAAAACAGCCAGTTGGGTGACTCGTGGTTTAGTCAGTACCAGATACTGGCGCAGGAGCGAGGCGGGAGCCAGGGTAGCGGTGTTTGTCATACTGTATTCCTTGGGGGACAGTCGACTTGCGGGAAAGCCGTACCAACAGGGTGACGCAGCATAAAACGAGACCGGCAGCTCCCCCATTATGCAGGACGGCAATCAAAAGAGGCCACTGGAAAAAGATCGTGGTTAACCCCGTGATGAGCTGGGCCAACAGCAACAAAAGGACTAATGTTGCCGGGCGACGCAGTACGGGATCGGCGCGCAGTTTCCACGCGACTGAACCCAAAATCAGAAACACCAGAAAGGCCATATTTCTATGAACCCAGTGAATGGCGGTCAGTGCAGCCTGGGAAATCATCTCGCCAGAAGGCAGCTCGCCCAGCGCGCGAAACAGCGAAAACCCGCCATGCAAATCCATCTCGGGTATCCATTGGCCGTGGCATTGCGGAAAGTCCATGCAGGCCAGCGCCGCATAGTTGGTGCTGACCCATCCACCCAGGCCGATCTGAATCGTTAGCAGAATAAAGGCGCCAATCAGCCAAGGTCGCCAGCGGCGGGTGACAGGAGAGACCGGCGGGCCAGGGTTCTCGCGTACGGCCAGCCAGGTCATCAAGGCCAGTACGCTCATGCCGCCCAGCAAGTGGGTGGTGACGATAATAGGCATCAATTTGTGGGTGACGGTCCAGGCACCAAAGGCTCCTTGCACGCAGACGGCCAGCAAGGTGAACAGGGCCAGCCGAGCCGAATGGCCCAAGGTGTGACGATGCCGCCAGGCCATCCAGACGATGGCAATAATCAACATGCCCAAGGCCGCGCCCACATAGCGGTGAATCATTTCAATCCAGGCCTTGCCCCAACTGACTGGGCCATAAGGCATGGCTTGATAGGCTTGCTCGATATGTGCGCTCGCGCCTAGCGGCGAGAGTTTGCCATAGCAACCGGGCCAGTCCGGGCAGCCCAGGCCCGAATCTGTCAGACGGACAAAAGCGCCGAACATGATCAGGTCCAAGGTCAGGAACCAGGTCAGGTAGACCAGTTTGCGGTAGCGTTGGCGGATATCGGCCATAAACTTATCCGATGCGTGAGTTGTTCAGCAGTTTGCGTATGTCGGTGCGAACTTTGATAGGGTCGGCATCACCGGGGAAAACCATCATTAAATTGCCATTGGGGTCGATGATCCACATGCCATTTTTGACAGCTTGTTCGGCAGCACGGCTGTCGGTTCCAGGGGCTAGAAACTCGGCCAACTGGCCCGGATCGGCGCGCAGCATATGAGTGCCTAGATAGGCTTCCAGAATTTGTTCCGAAGGCTGGCCTTGGTCCGTCACAAACCAGACGCGGGCGAGTCGGTCTACATTCTTACCCTGGCTGGCATGGGAGTTGCGCAGGATAAACAGCTTGCGTACGCAGCTTTCGGGGCAGGCGCTCTCGTCGGCACTGACCAGTACCCAGCGGCCCCGCAGGGACTGCAGATCAAAGGCCTCGCCTTGCAGAGTCTGCAAGGGTAGGGTGGCAGGTGTCGGTACGCTACGTTGTGGCTCAATCAACTGACCATAGGCATTGCTTTGCTCAGGCCGCAGCCCCAACGAAGGCATGTAGTAGGCCGCCAGCGCAAACAGTACCGGTGCCAGACTGACTGCCAGCAGCAGATACAATGGAGTCAGGGAACGCGGGCGGGCAGGGGTTTGAGTCGTGTCCACGTCAGGTTTTCCTTGTAGGGGCAAAGTTGGGTCTGGAGCGTCGTAGCCATTTCCACGCTACACCGATCCAGGCACACAGGGCAATCAGGGCAAAACCGAACCATTGCAGGGCATAGCCCCGGTTCTTTTCAAAGTCGATATTCGGGTCGGGCCAGTTGGTTTGTAACTGCGAGGCGGGGGCGGTCTGGGCCAGCACACGGGGCAGTACAGGCATATCAATGCGGCTGCGCAGATCTTCCAGGGCCAGGTTCTGCACCACAGGGGGCGTACCAGAAGGGCTGGGCAAGTGCTCGGGCAAGGGACTGCTGCCTAGCTCAAACAGACGCGGCACGCGTTCCAGCAATTCACCGGAGATGGTCTCGGAGCCGGACGGTGCGTCCGGTACGCTAGGCGCCTGTCCCGGTACGCGAGCCAGCCAACCTCGGAGTACGAGCAGGCTGGAGCCTGCCAGATCACCTTCGTCCAGCACAAAAGGAGTCGCAATCCAGTAGCCCGGCTTACCTTTGAAATTGCGATTATCCAGGAGTACAGTTAACTCACTGCGCCAGGAGCCGTGCACGGCGACAGACTGCCACAAGGCACCTTTATCCAGGCTGGCCTGGGAATCAATATGAAGGGGAGCTTGTTGGCGGCCTTGTTCAATTTGTTGTGCCAGGCTTTGACGTTCCTGTGCGCGGCTCAGTTGCCAACGCCCCAGGCTAATGAACAGCAGCATCAGCAAACCCAGACAAACCAGGGCAAGCAGGGGTCGAGTCGAAGAAGAACGAGAATTGTTGCTGGACATCCATTCAACCTGAAGCGGGGGAGACGTAATGCGTGTGCTAGTTCTGATCGTGTTTCTGGGGATTATTGTGTCGCTGGGTTCGGCCCTGGTGTATTTGATGCGGGACCGGGGTAACTCCAATCGCATGGCCTATGCCTTGACCTGGCGAGTGGGCTTGTCCGTGGCCCTGTTCCTGTTTGTGTTGCTGGCCCATTATCTGGGTTGGATTGAAAGCACCGGCGTGCCCTTGGCCTGAAGTAAAAACCCAGGCCCGAAGAAATGGGCCTGGGGCATGAATCACTAGAACCAGTAGACGTACAGATACAAGCCCAACCACACCACATCCACAAAGTGCCAATACCAGGCGGCACCTTCAAAACCAAAGTGGTGCTCGGCGGTAAAGTGACCGCGCATCAACCGTATCAGCATCACCGTTAGCATGGTGGCACCGATAATCACGTGAAAGCCGTGAAAACCCGTCAGCATATAGAACAAGGCCCCATAGGCGCCGGAGGTGAACTTCAGGTTCAGTTCGGCGTAGGCGTGCAGGTACTCGTAGGCCTGGCAGGCCACAAAGGCAAAGCCCAGTGCGACCGTCATGAACAGCCAGAAGATTGCGCTGCTACGCTTGCTGGCGCGCAGTGCATGGTGAGCGATGGTCAGGGTAACGCCCGAGGTCAGCAGCAAAGCCGTGTTGATCGTTGGCAGCCATAGCGGGCCAACTGTCTGGAACGGAGCGATCGTGCCCGCTGGCCCCTGATTGGGCCATGTCCCGGTAAAGTCCGGCCAGAGCAGGGCGCGGTGATCCAGATCGCTTAACAGCGGTGTGGAAATTTCGCGGGTATACCAGAGCGCCCCGAAAAAGGCGGCAAAAAACATGACTTCGGAAAAGATGAACCAGGACATGCTCCAGCGATAGGAGATGTCTACGCGTGTGCTGTTCAGGCCCGTTTCGGATTCACGCACGGCGTCGCTGAACCAGAAGAACAGGACCAGCAGGAAGCTGAGAATCCCGACCAGGAACACCCAGAAACCGCCCGGCCAGTTATTGATCCAGGTTGCCGCACCCAGCAGCGTCAGACATAGGGAAAGGCTGGCGCGTACCGGGTGTCCCGACAAGCCGGGGACGTAGTAATACGGCGCCTTGGATGGGTGAGCCGTAGTCTCGACATGCATAGTGTTCTCCTTCGGGTCATGTGCCCTGGGGCACAGTATCCGGCCAGGGTTCAGCCGGCCTGACCAATGAACCAGCGGGCCACCATAATCAGGCCCACAACGAAAACAACCGTGGCGATCAAGGCGGCAATAATCAGATAGACCGGATTGATCTTGGCAATGTCCTGTTCATGGTCGCTGCCACGACGGACTCCAAAAAAACCCCAGGCAATGGCTTTCAATGTCTGGAAAAAACTGAGCTTGCGCCGTGTGAGGTCCCGAAAATCGTCATCCATATCACTGTCCTAGAAATTGACTGCCCTTTAGAAAGGTCCAGGCCATGATGGCAATGACGAACACGGCCAGGAGCAATCCCAGACGGCGGTTGCGACGGCGTTGTTCGGGGGTCATGGGCGTTCCTCCAGTGTTACTTGACGACAGGGGGGACTTCAAAGGTGTGATGCGGGGCAGGCGAGGGCACCGTCCATTCCAGACCTTCTGCGCCTTCCCAGGGCTTGGCACTGGCCACTTCCCCTTTACCGCGAGCGGCCTGGATCACGATGTAGATCAATAGCAGTTGCGACAGACCAAACCAGAAGGCGCCAATGGTGGCAATCTGGTGGAAATCCGTGAACTGACCGGCGTAGTCCACATAGCGGCGTGGCATGCCTGCCAGGCCCAGAAAGTGCATGGGGAAGAAGGTCACGTTGAACGAGATCATGGTGGACCAGAAGTGGATCTTGCCCAGACGTTCGTTGTACATGCGGCCTGTCCACTTGGGCAGCCAGTAGTAGGCACCGCCAAACAGGGCAAAGAGCGATCCGGCTACCAGCACATAGTGGAAATGAGCCACCACGTAATAGGTGTCGTGAACCGCAATATCAATGGGGGCTACGGCCAGGATCAGGCCGGTAAAGCCGCCAATCGTGAACACGAAGATAAAGCCGATGGAAAACAGCATGGGCGTTTCAAAAGACAGCGAACCGCGCCACATGGTGGCCACCCAGTTAAAGATTTTCACCCCGGTCGGAATGGAAATCAGCATGGTGGCGTACATGAAATACAACTGCCCGGTTACTGGCATGCCGGTGGTGAACATGTGGTGCGCCCACACCAGGAAGGACAGAATTGCAATGGCGGCGGTTGCATACACCATGGAGGCATAGCCAAACAGGGCCTTGCGCGAGAAGGCCGGCACGATGGCCGACACAATCCCGAAGGCCGGCAAGATCATGATGTAGACCTCGGGGTGACCAAAGAACCAGAAAATGTGCTGGTACAGAACCGGATCGCCACCACCGGCTGCGTTAAAGAAGTGGGTGCCAAAGTGGCGGTCGGTCAGCAGCATGGTCACGGCAGCGGCCAGCACAGGCATGACCGCAATCAACAGGTACGCGGTAATCAGCCAGGTCCAGCAAAACAGCGGCATTTTCATCAGCGTCATGCCAGGGGCGCGCATGTTCAATACCGTCACCACAATATTGATGGCTCCCATGATGGAGGACGCGCCCAGAATGTGAACCGCAAAAATCGTGAAGTCCATGCCGGGGCCCATCTGCAAGGACAGCGGTGCATACATGGTCCAGCCACCGGCAGGTGCGCCGCCCGGCACAAAGAAAGATGCGGTAAACAGAATCGCGCCTACGGGCAGCAGCCAGAAGCTGAAGTTGTTCATGCGGGCAAAGGCCATGTCCGAGGCACCGATTTGCAACGGAATCATCCAGTTGGCAAAGCCCACAAATGCCGGCATGATCGCGCCGAAAATCATGATCAGGCCGTGCATGGTGGTGAACTGGTTAAACAGCTCGGGCCGGAAAAATTGCAAGCCCGGCTGGAACAGTTCAGTACGCAGCAGCAAGGCCAGCACGCCGCCCTCCAGCAACATCACAAAGGAGAAGATCAGGTACATGGTCCCGATGTCTTTGTGATTGGTGGCGAACAGCCAGCGACGCCAGCCGCTAGGGGTGGCATGGGCATGATGGTGATCATCATGTCCGCTCGGGTTCGCTACATGGTCGACGGTGACGCTACTCATGCTTGACTCCTTGCTGCACTCCCCCTGACCGTATCAGGGATGGATTGATAGTGTGATAGGCGGTGCGCGCAGAATTAGCGCTGTTGCTGGACATCGGCGGGCATCACGACAGGATCAGGCCCTTTGCCCGCGTTGCCCCAGGCATTGCGTGTGTAGGTAATGACCGCTGCAATCTGAACGTCGTTAAGTTGATTGCGGAAGGCAGCCATCGCGGTGCCAGGGTGACCATTTAACACCGTGTCAATCTGGCCTTTTTTGGGGGCAAGGACAAACTTCGTATCGCCATCCAGAGCGGGGAAGGTGCCGGGCATGCCTTTACCGTTGGCCTGGTGGCAAGCCACGCAGTTTTGCGCAAAGATCTGTTGGCCGCGCTCGATCAACTCGTCTTTTGTCCACTCTTTATTGGGATCGTCGGCCTGGGCAGTCATCAAGTCGTTCTGCTCTTTGGCCCACGTGTCGTAGTCGTCTTGCTCCATCACTTGCACCACGATGGGCATGTAGGCATGGTCCTTGCCGCACAGCTCGGCACATTGGCCACGGTAGGTGCCGACCTTATCCGCACGGAACCAGGTATCGCGCAAAAAACCAGGGATGGCATCTTGCTTGACGCCAAACTCGGGCACCATCCAGGAATGGATGACATCCTCGGCAGTGAGCATGACGCGCACTTTCTTGTTGACCGGCACGACCAGTGGCTTGTCCACTTCCATCAGATAGTTGGGGCCAATGGGTTCGCGACCTTCAATCTGGGCGCGGGGGGTGGACAGGTTGGACAGGTATTTCACGCCAGTGGCCGGGCCGTCCAGATACTCGTAGCCCCATTTCCACTGATAACCCGTGACCTTGACGGTCAGATCGGCGCTGCTGGTGTCCTTCATGGCCACCACCGTTTTGGTGGCAGGCAGCGCCATGCCGATCACGATCAGAAAGGGGATGATAGTCCAGGCTACTTCCACCCCCAGGTGCTCGTGAAAGCGCGCGGCAATTGCACCCTTGGACTTGCGATGCCGGATGATGGAATAGAACATCACACCGAACACGCCAATAAAGATGATGGTACAGATAATCAGCATCATCCAATGCAGCCAGGCAATGTCCTGGGCGATGGGGGTAACCCCGTTATGCAAATTGAGCTGATTGACACGGGGGCCACCTTCCATATTGGTGACCTGAGCCAAGCTAGGCCCTGCCGTCGAACAGGCGGTCAGAGCAAATAAACTTCTCCACATCTTCATTGTTGTCCCTCTTTTGGTGTTGCCATGCCAAACCGGGGTTCGGCTGCGTCAACGCTCCGAAAAATCCAACGCTGGAAGAAACTGCTGTGTTGCAGTGGCGGGCTTGTGGCAGCTAAGTGCTGGTCCGCTCGAAGTTTTTAATTGCTTATTTGTTCACGGAAATTATATAGAACTTGCTTTAGCCTTCAAGGGCAGGGTATGTCCCTAGACGACAAGGTTGGACTAAACGCTACAAAAGCCGTAACGGAGCAAGGCTTGAATTACAATCGCCGACTATGACTTTGTTCCAGAACCGATCACTTACTCAGGCCTTGCGTCAGCGCATGGCCAGCCTGACCAGTCAGCTGCAACAATTGCCCCCGCCGGGCAGCCGTCCTGTCACTGTTGATGGGCGCGTGGCCGGATGGATCACCCCCAAGGCCGCTCGTTGTATTGAGCCCTTGCCCGGGGTCTCGATTGAAGAAGATGTCTTGCGTCTGAGCGATTGCCCCAGCCAGGAACTGAGCTTGGCTCAGGTCCTGGATCAGGTCGCCTTGCGTTTGCAGGAAGGCGGTTGCATCCGGGCCTGGCGTGACGAGTTGTTGGACGTGGTCGGAGAAGGGCAATGTCTGTCCCGCATTGAACGTGGTGCCGTGCGGCCCTTGGGTTTTCTGACGCAAGCGGTGCATTTGAATGGTTGGTCCACAGACGGCCGAATCTGGGCCGCGCGTCGTTCCCCCACCAAATCGACAGACCCGAATATGTGGGACACGCTGGTCGGGGGATTGGCGGTCAGCGGTGAATCGTTGCAGACCTCCCTCATACGCGAAAGTTATGAAGAAGCAGGTTTGGCCGAGTCCGTGCTGGTCAATTGCACCCCTTTGCGCGTGTCCTTGCGCATGCATCGTCGCCTGCCGGAAGGCTATCAGGTGGAGAACGCCCTGGTTAGCGATTGCGTGCTGGCTGACGATGTGCGGCCCCGCAATATGGACGGCGAGGTTAGTGAGTTTCGCTTATTGACGCTGGATGAAGCCTGGCAAATGATAGAAGCAGATTTGTTCACCCTGGAAGCGCAAGTGGTGCTGATCGACAGCATCAAGCAGCATCTGGACAAGCTGGCCTGAACCTGGGCATTACCGGGCAGGCACCAACCTGATGGGAGCGACGCATGAACCCGAATCCTTTTGGTATACCTGATTTCAATGCCCTGGGCAGCGGCAACAATCCATTGCTGCGCAGCATGGATATGATGGCGCAGGCCTGGAAAAACATGGCCAGCGGGGGAGCGGGCGATGTCGGCTCGGGCATGATGCCCAGCTTGTCCCCTGATGATCTGGATCGCCGTATCCGTGACTTGCGTGCAGTGGAGAGCTGGTTGCAGTTGAACCTGTCCATGCTGAGCACCACCATCCAGGGGCTGGAGATTCAGCGCTCCACCCTGGCGGCGATCAAGACCATGGCGCAGCAAGGCACCCAGGCTGCTGGTGGGAAAAATCCTTTTGAAGCCTTTATGGCTTTCAATCCCATGGCGGCCGGTGCTGCAGCGGCCGAGAGTGCCGCCAGTGTCTCGAGCACCCAGCCTGGGGTCAGTCAGCCTGAAACCGCAGCGCAAACGGCCTTCCAGCAAGCATCGGCACAGCCACAACAAGCGTCGCCACAGCCCGACGCGGCTGCCAATCAGGACAGCTCCAAAGATAAACAGCCCGGCGCTCAGCAGGACGCAGGTGCAGGTAATCCCGCTGCGCAAGCGTGGTGGAACATGCTGCAACAGCAATTCGATGCCATGGCGACCGCTACAGCCGCATCGATGCAGCAGGTGGAAAACTATCGCCAGCAGGCGACCAAGGCCAAAGCGGCCGGGTCGGCCAAGCCCCCTAAACCGGCCGCCGCCGATGCCCAGACTTCTGCCAAGACCAGTGCTCCGGCAACAGCCAAACCGGTAAAAACGGCCGCAAAAGCAGCGACTAAAACGGCGGCCAAGGCGGCCACCAAAACGGCGGCTAAAAAAACCGCCACGCGCAGCACCAAAAGTAGTACCAAAAAAACGGATCGACCAACCTAGTAGGTAAATTTTTATGCTTAATATCGTGATTCTGGCAGCAGGCATGGGCAAGCGTATGCAGTCTGACCTGCCCAAAGTACTGCACCCTATCGCCGGCAAATCCATGCTGGCCCACGTGCTCGACAGCGCACGTGAATTGGAGCCGGAAAAAGTTGTGGTCGTGGTGGGGCATGGCGCCGAGCGCGTTCAGCAAACCTTCGCTCAGGCCGAGCTGGCCTTTGCCTTGCAGCAACCTCAACATGGCACGGGCCACGCTGTACAACAGGCTGTGCCTGAACTGGTCGGTGGCGACCAGCAAGATGACGCCACGCTGGTTCTGTATGGCGACGTCCCTCTGGTCCAGGCTGACACCTTGCGACGCTTGTTGGCCGCGCGTGGCCAAGGCGTGGCTGTATTGACTGAAACGCTGGCAGACTCCACCGGCTATGGCCGCATCATTCGCGGTGCTGACGGTTCCGTGCAACGCATTGTTGAGCACAAAGATGCCAACGACGCCGAGCGTGCCGTGAAAGAGGTCAATACCGGCATTTTGGTGGCGCCCACGGCCCGCCTGAAAGACTGGTTGACCCGCATTACCAATGACAATGCACAAGGCGAGTATTACCTGACCGACATCATCGCCTTGGCGGTTGCCGATGGCGTGTCGGTGCAAGCTGCTCAACCCGCTGCTGGCTGGGAAACCCTGGGTGTGAATAGCCGCATTCAACAGGCTGAGCTGGAGCGTTTGTGGCAAGCCGAGCAGGCCCGTCGCTTGCTGGAAAAAGGCGTGACACTGGCTGACCCGGCCCGCTTTGATCTGCGCGGCACACTGGAATGTGGCCGCGATGTGTTCATTGATGTGGGCTGCGTGTTTGAAGGCAAGGTCGTGCTGCAAGACGGCGTGCGTGTTGGCCCGCATAGCGTGCTGCGTGACGTGACCATCGGTGCTGGTACACAGATCGAAGCCTTCAGCCATCTGCAACAAGCCCAGGTTGGCGAACAAGCCCGTATCGGCCCTTACGCCCGCCTGCGTCCAGGTGCTGTGCTGGCCAATCACACCCACGTAGGCAACTTCGTGGAAATCAAGAACACCCAACTGGGCGAAGGCTCCAAAGCCAATCATCTGGCCTATATCGGTGATGCCGATGTGGGGCAGCGTGTGAACATTGGCGCGGGCACCATCACCTGCAATTACGACGGCGTGAACAAGTTCCGCACCGTGATTGGTGACGATGCGTTCATCGGCTCCGATACGCAGTTGGTAGCCCCTGTGACCGTAGGCCGTGGCGCAACGATTGGTGCGGGTACGACCTTGGTGCGCAATGCACCGGATGATCAGTTGACCCTGTCGCGTTCGGAACAGCGCAGCGTGTCCGGCTGGAAGCGCCCGGTTCGTAAATCTTGATGTGTGTTAGCCCCTCTTTGGTATGGCTCCCTTTGCGTTGCAAGGGGAGTCGTGCTGCCTGCTTTGGTGGCGTAGCAAGCCCGGATGGGCGGATTTTTGGTGGTCGCCATGCGCATTCTGCAGCTTAATTTCGAGCGCGGCTGGCGCGGTGGTGAGCGGCAGACCTTGTTGAGTCTGCTGCATATGCAGCAGGCTGGCCATCAGGTCAGCTTGCTGGCCAGACGCGATGAGGAATTGGCCAAGCGTGCCAAAGAGCAGGGCTTGAGCGTGGTGGAGTGTGCTTCTGTGGGTGCCGCACTGCGCTACTTGCTGGTACATGGCCGTGGTTTTGATATCGTCCACTCTCAAACCGCGTCCTGCATGAGCTGGTTGGCCCTGCTGCATTTCTGGCTGCCCAAGCGGGTCGTCTTTACACGTCGCACGGCTTTTCCGGTTGATCGTAAACGTATCGAGCAGCGTAGTGGGCGGCAAGCAAGCATCCCCTTAAGTTCCAAAGAGCGCCGCACGCGCTGGAAATGGCGCAAGGCGGATCGCCTGGTGGCCATCAGTCAGGCAGCGGCAGCCGAGCCGCGTCGCCTGGGTTTTTCTGTAGACGTGATTCCCAGCGCCATTGAATATGTGGAGCAGGACGACGCCTATGTGAACCACTTGCGGCAGCGTTGGAATCCGCAAGGCTTGCACGTTCTGGGGACGATGGCAGCATTGACGGCAGAGAAAGATTCCTTGACCTTGATCCGTGCCGTTCATGCCCTGTATCAGCGTCGTCAGGACTTTGTGTTTTTGCATTTTGGTGCACCCGGTTCCGAGTCCTTAGCGGCACAGGAACTGATTGTGCAATTGGGCCTGGAGTCCTGCTACAAGCTGGCGGGTTTTGAAGCTCGCCCTGAACAAGCGTATCGCCTGATGGATGGCTTTGTCTTGAGTTCCCGGCATGAGGCCCTGGGTTCCAGTGTCCTGGATGCGTTCGTGTATGACGTTCCCGTGACGGCGACGATGGCGGGGGGCTTGAGCGAGCTGCTGGACAATGGGCGCGGTACCTTATGCGCGGTAGGGGATGCGCAAGCCATCGCCCAGGCTTTGGACGACACTTTGAGCAATCCGACGGCCGCGCGGCAACAGGCCGCACTGGCACATCGCTGGGTGCAGCAGGAGCATGACCCCGCTGTCATGGTGCAGCGTTACCTGCGTCTGTATCAGCAACTGGTGCAACAACGCGCACGAACCTGAACGCGGCTGTTTTAATCTGCTTCTGCGCGTTCTACTCTTTGCTCTTGTGCTGACCTTCACGTGTGTTTTAATTCCTGCCACAGCCACAGCCACAGCCACAGCCACAGCCACAGCCATGTTCTTTGCCGATAGCGTTTCGGCGTAAAAACTTGGCCTGGTTTAGATCTTCGCCGCAGGTAAAGGGACTCGTGTCTCGAACTTGGCCTGATGAATCGAGAAGAAGCTGCGAATATTGCGGATATTTGCCTGGTTGGTGAACAGGGCATGAGCCAGCTTGTGATATGCCGTCATATCGCTGACCTGCAGGATCACAATGAAATCCACGCCAGTAGAGACCCGATAGCATTGCGTCACCGCAGTTTCCGGTGCCATCAGGCGCTCGAATTGCTGCAGATATTCTTCACCCTGACGGTCCAGCGTAATCTCTACAATCGCCGTCAAACTGGGGCCCAGTTGTTCCGGATCCAGCAAGGCGACCTGCCTGCGAATCACCCCTTGTTCACTTAAACGACGTACTCGCCGCAAGCAAGTTGGGGCAGAGGCATGCACGCGCAAAGCCAGCGCCTGATTGCTGATGGAAGCATCATTTTGCAGCTGCTCCAGAATGCGTAAGTCCAGCTCGTCCAGTTCAATCATGACAATGTTTATCTATCTATGATGAAATAAAATTCCGTTAAATAAAATGAAATTTGTTTTTCTTTCATATCGATTATTAAATGAAATTTTAATTCATTTTAGAAAAAAAATAGACATAAAATTTTTTGTGTTTCAGATCAGAATAGGCGGATTGAATTGATTAGCTGGCCCACCAAAAGGGGCCATGAACAGGAGTTGGCTATGTGTGGAATTGTTGGCGCAGTGGCGCAACGCGATATTGTTCCCGTGCTGCTGGAGGGGCTGCAGCGCCTGGAGTACCGGGGCTACGATTCTTGCGGGGTTGCTGTTCATGCGCAGGGCCAGTTGTTGCGGGCACGCAGTACACAGCGCGTGGCCGAGCTGCAAGAGCAGGTCAAGGCGGATCAACTGCAAGGCTTTACCGGCATTGCTCACACACGCTGGGCAACCCATGGCGCACCGGCGACTCATAACGCCCACCCGCATTTCTCCGGCAAGGGCAAAGCGCGTATTGCGCTGGTGCATAACGGCATTATCGAAAACCATGACGAACTGCGCACCGAGCTGCAAAACATAGGCTACGTGTTCGAGAGCCAAACCGATACTGAGGTGATCGCTCACCTGATCGACCACCTGTACAACGGTGACCTGTTCGAGGCCGTGCAGCAGGTTATTCGCCGTTTGACCGGTGCCTATGCCATTGCTGTGTTCTGCCAGGATGAGCCGCATCGTGTGGTGGGTGCTCGCCATGGTTCGCCCCTGGTCGTCGGCGTGGGCCAGAACGAAAATTTCCTGGCATCGGATGCCCTGGCATTGGCCGGAACCACCGATCAAATCATCTACCTGGAAGACGGTGATGTGATCGATCTGCAGATCAATAAAGTGTGGATCATGGACAAGGACGGCCGCACCGTTGATCGTCCCGTACACACCGTGCATTTGCACACCGCTGCGGCTGAATTGGGCCCATACCGCCACTTTATGCAAAAGGAAATCTTCGAGCAGCCCCGTGCGGTGGGCGATACCTTGCAAGACATTGAAAGCGTTACGCCCGAGCTGTTTGGCGACCAGGCCTACAAGGTTTTTCAGGATATCGACAATGTGCTGATTCTGGCTTGTGGCACCAGCTATTACGCCGGTTTGACCGCCCGTTACTGGATCGAGTCCCTGGCCAAAATCCCCGTTAACGTGGAAATCGCCAGCGAATACCGCTACCGCGACAGCGTGCCCAACCCCCGCACTTTGGTGGTGACGATTTCCCAGTCCGGCGAAACCGCCGACACCCTGGCCGCCTTGAAACATGCCCGCAGCCTAGGCATGGAACAGACTCTGACCATCTGCAACGTGGCCACCAGCGCCATGGTGCGCGAGTGCAAACTGTCCTACATCACCCGTGCTGGCGTAGAAATTGGCGTGGCTTCGACCAAAGCCTTCACCACCCAGTTGACCGCCTTGTTCTTGCTGACCATCGCACTGGCTCAAGTCAAAGGACATCTGAATCAGGAGCAGGAAGGCGACTACCTGAAAGCCCTGCGCCATTTGCCTACCGCTATCGCAGCCGTGTTGGCCCTGGAGCCGCAAATCATGGCCTGGGCTGATCGTTTTGCCAGCAAGGAAAACGCCTTGTTCCTGGGCCGTGGCATGCATTACCCCATCGCCATGGAAGGCGCGCTGAAGCTGAAAGAAATCAGCTACATCCACGCCGAAGGCTACCCCGCCGGTGAACTGAAACACGGCCCTCTGGCCCTGGTCACCGAAGCCATGCCTGTAGTCACCATCGCCCCACGCGATGAGCTGCTGGAAAAGCTGAAATCCAATATCGAAGAAGTCCACGCACGCGGTGGCGAACTGTACGTGTTTGCTGATGCCGATACCCGTATCGGCAGCAGCGAGCGTGTGCACGTGATCCGCATGCCAGAGCACTACGGCAAGTTGTCCCCCATCTTGCACACCGTGACACTGCAATTGCTGGCGTATCACACCGCCTGCTCGCGTGGTACGGACGTGGATAAACCACGGAATTTGGCCAAGAGTGTGACGGTGGAGTGAGCGAGATTTAAGCGGCAAAGACCGGAAGTAAAATCTGTCCGGTCTGTTGTCAATTGACACTGTCCGAGTTTCATCAAAACCCACCGAATTGACATTGATTTCGGTGGGTTTTGATTTTTAAGCGGTTGGAGCCCGTAATTTGGTGGGCCATGAAGTATTCAGAAAAAGTTAACCGTTACAAAATTCTATTCATAAATAAGAAGAAAATCGGAGTTTTATTGATAGCGATATACCCGATAGTGAGGTTTGCGCCCAGTAGAGGGAGCTTTGTATTTGAAGATCTGAAGAAGCGAGCGGAGTCCCTCAAAATAGCCCCATTTGTCGCCCCAAACACACACCGCTGGCGAACTGTACAGACAGCACCATATAATAATTGATAACGATTCTCATTATGCGTAGTGCGGAGTACCCCTCGTGTCATCTTCAGTTCTTCCCTTGTCAGGTGTGTCTTCGGCCGATTCGGTCGAGTCACTGTACTGCGACCACCACAGTTGGTTGCAGCGCTGGCTGCATCATCGATTGGGTGGGGCAGACCAGGCGGCTGACTTGGCGCAGGATACGTTTGTACGCTTGCTAAGCAGCCGTTCCCGCTGGCAATTTGCCAGTCCCGGCGAAGCCCGTGCCTATTTGCGCAAGACAGCGCAGAACTTGTGCATCAACCTATGGCGACGTCAGGAAATTGAACAGGCCTGGTTGGATATTCTGGCCGCGACGCCCGAGAATGTTTACCCCTCGGCAGAACGTCAGGCCATGATTTTGCAGGCGCTCGAAGAGATCAGCGCCATGCTCAGCAGCCTGTCTCCCAAGGCGGCCAAGGCGTTTACCTTGGCCGTCATTTGCGAGATGACAGACGATGAGGTCGGCGCAGCAATGGGCATTTCCGGCCGCATGGTGCGCAAGTACGTGGCACAAGCCATGTTGGGCTGCATCAGCTTGCAGGCTTGCCAGACCGTCGCCGAATTGCGTCAGGAACCTCAGTACTAAGTTTCATGAAGCACGGTTCCAGTTTGTCTTCCTCGTCCACTCCTCCCCACGCCGTTTTGATGCAAGCCGCCGAATGGTATGCCTGTCTGCGCGATGGCAAGGCCAGTGCCGAGCAACGTTCCGCCTGGCAGAGCTGGCTTAAACAGGACGAGATGCACAGTACCGCCTGGCGTTATGTGGAGGAAGTCAGTCGCAGTTTTGAGCCTGTACGTAGCGTGCCGGATTCGCGCTGTGTGGTGGAGAAATTGCACACGGCCAACGAGCGTTTGCATCAACGTCGTCGCGTTCTGGCCGGTGTGGTTGCGCTGGCAGGAACGGGAGTTGCTAGCTGGTTGAGCTGGCGTCAGTCCTGGCTGCCATCCAGTGTTCTGGCCTTGGCGGCTGACCACTTTACACAAACCGGCGAGCAGAACCAGGTTGTGCTGGCAGACGGCTCTCGGCTTTGGTTGAACACCTCCTCGGCAATTGATGTGAAGTTCACTGCGCAGGCTCGCCATATTGTGTTGATGTCGGGCGAGATCTTTATCCAGACGGCCAAGGACGACATGGACAGGCCGTTCACCGTTCAAACCCCACAGGGCTATATGCGCGCTTTGGGTACGCAATTCAATGTGCGTATGGACCAGGACTGTACGCAGTTGGCGGTCTATGAAGGGGCCGTGCAGGTGTCTACGGCAAAAGGTCAAAACACCGCCACGGTACAGGCGGGCAAGCAGGTGCACTTTAGTGCGCAGCGCATCCGGCACAGCATGGACGCCGAGCAGGCACGTGAGGCCTGGACCAAAGGCGTTCTGGTGGCTGACAACATCGCCTTGCGTAGCGTGATCAAGGAATTAGGTCGTTACCGCAAAGGCTATCTGGGTGTGGATGATGCCGTGGCTGACCTGAAGGTCTATGGCAGTTTCCCCATTCATGATACGGACCGTGTGCTGAAAATGCTGGCTTCGGCATTGCCGATTCGTATCGACCAGCCCATGCCCTGGTGGACCAGTGTGCAAGCTCTGGATTGATTGCTCAGGGCATTGCAGCAGCAATCATCATAAAAATTACAAAAATAAAAACCGATTAAATTCAAAGGCTTGCCTGGTTCTAGGTAAAAAACCCTCAAAAACATGCAAAAGTAGGTTCCGGGTTATGGAGACTGAGTGGTTTTAGACAGTAAGAGGACCTGATTGGCGTGAGGCCAATGAAGCAGGAGGCGGGCCGCAGTGCCCGCTCAGTACTGAACATCAACGCAAAAACATCGTTCAGGTTCATCGTTTTTATTGTGACTGACCCGTGTTTTTGAAGGATGTCTCCTTATGCATCGTCGCCCCGATCCCCTTTCCCTGTCCAAGGATGCAGGATCGCATTGCGCCTCTTTGCGTCCACTGGCCCTGGCCCTGTCTGTGTTGATGGCCGGCAGCGCCTTTGTTGTGAGTATCCAGCCTGTCCAGGCGGCTACGCAAAACAGCCCGACGGCCGACAAGATCCAGCGTTATGACATTCCAGCCGGCCCCTTGAGCCGTGTGCTGATGCGTTTCTCGCAAGAGAGCGGGGTATATCTGGTTGGCGCGGGCAGTGTGGCCGAAGGCAAGCAAAGTGCGGGCCTGAAAGGCAATTACAGCGTCGCGCAGGCCTTGGATACCTTGCTGGCGGGCACGGGCATTCGTTACTCGCGTGATGCCAATACGGTGAACTTGTGGCCCGTCACGGAAACCACTCAGTTGGAACCCGTGCGTGTTCAAGGTAGCTTGAGCCGGGCAACTGAAGACACCGGCCTGTACACACTGAATGGCACCAGCAGCACCGCCACCCGATTGAATATGGACACGCAGCACACCCCGCAATCGGTCAGTGTGATGACGCGTCAGCAAATGGATGACTTTGGCCTGAGTAGCTTTGATGATGTGATGAACTTCACCACCGGCGTGACGGCCAATACGGCGGCAGTGGGTGGCGGTTTTCAGTTTCAGGCTCGTGGCTTTGACATCAGCAATGTGCAGGTAGATGGCGTGCAAAGCAGCTACCGGGCGGCTGGACGTGGCGCATTCAATCCTATTTCTCTGGATATGGATTTATACGACCGCGTGGAAGTCGTGCGCGGTGCGACAGGTTTGTTGTCTCCTACCGGCGAGCCTTCCGCTTTGATCAACCTGATTCGCAAACGCCCTCAGGCTGAGTTTGGCGGCAAATTAAGCGCCCACTATGGTTCCTGGAACGATAAGCGTGTGACAGCCGATGTGACTGGCCCGCTGACCGAGGATGGCCGTTTACGGATGCGCGTTATTGGTTCGCGCAAGCAGGCGGACTCCTTCATGGATCACCAGGATCACAAGAACGACTTGCTGTCCGGCATGCTGGAGTTTGACCTGACTGATCGAACCTTGCTGACCGCAGGCTACGACTATCAAACCGCCAAGCTGCGTGGTGAAGGCAATATGGGCGTGCCTTTGTTTACCAGCGAGGGTGACCGTATTGACGTTTCGCGTTCCATGTCGCTGGTGCCGGACTGGACCTACTGGGATAAAAAGCATCAAAACGCCTTCTTCTCGGTCGAGCACGAGTTTGAAAACAAGTGGAATGCCAAGCTTAGCTACAGCCATCAACGTGACGATGGCGATGCCTTGATTACCGGTCTGGGGCAGGGCGTGAACCCCGTGGTGCGTCCGGACGGATCCGGTATGGGTATCCGCGCCAACCTGGCCGCCAATGGCTATCGCCATCAGGACAACCTGGAGTTGTCGGCCAATGGTCCTTTCAAGATGTTTGGCCGTGAGCACCAGTTGATGTTTGGTTTTAACGGCACTCGCAAGCGTGACACCACGTACACCATGCAGGTCAGCGATACCCGCAACTGGTTCATTCCCAATATTTACGATTGGGACGGGTATATGCCCGAGCCCAGTGTCAGCCGTACAGGGGAATGGAACCGGGTCCACACACGCGAATACGGCTTCTTTGCCGGCACGCGTCTGAACATTATTGATCCGTTGAATGTGATCATGGGCATGCGCTTGTCGGACTACAAAACCTACCGCGACAACTACGGTAAAGACGGCCAGTTCACCGGCGTGTCCAATGAATTGCGCAACCGCAATGAAATTACGCCGTACTTTGGGGTGACGTATGACATCAACCCGAATTTGACTGCCTACGCCAGCTATACCCGCCTGTTTCAACCGCAAAGCTACAAAGACATTAACGAGAACTTTCTGGACCCTATCACCGGGGTTAACCGGGAAATCGGTCTGAAAGGCAGCGTGATGGACGAGGCGCTGCAGTTCTCCCTGGCTGCTTTCGAGACCCGTCAAAATAATCTGGCCGTGCTGGACCCTTCGGTGCCGGATGATTTCCTCTTGCCTGATGGCAGCCGCCCCTATGTATCTTCGGGCGCAGGCAACAAAACCAAGGGTTTTGAAGTAGAGCTGAACGGCGCACTGAGCAATAACTGGAACGTGTTTGCTTCTTATAGCTACGCCAGCACTAAAGACGGCGAGGGCGAGCGTATCCACACCTACATTCCCAGCCAAACCTTCCGTCTGGGCACCATGTACCAGTTCTCTGGTGCGTTGCAGGGCCTGAGCGCCGGTGCCACCGTGAACTGGTTTGGCAAGCGGGATCTGTGGACGGCCGGTCGCCCTTATACCGCCAGCAATGGCAAGGCGCTGGAGGACACCCATAGCAGCTACGCCCTGGTGGGTCTGCACGCCAATTACCGCGTGAACCAGCACTGGAATGCCAAGCTCACCGTCAACAACCTCTTTGACAAACGGTATTACGACAACTTCGTGATCTTCCGGGCACGTTACGGCGCGCCGCGCAATGTGCATCTGTCCATTGATTACCAGTGGTAAGCCTTTTTCCTATCTTCTTTCGAGCCGATTCTATGACCTTGTTTACTTCTCGCTCTCTTGTTTCTGCGGTTTACCTTGCCTTGGCAATGGGAGTATCCACGAGCTATGTTCATGCCAAGACACCCGCTCCCGTTGCCTATCAAGCCGTCACTCAAGAACAGATCATGCAAAAACCCACGGCCGCTGAGGTGCTGGAAATTGTCTACAGCCCCAAGCAATCCAGTTTGTTCGTGTCCTCGCCAAACTGGGAGGATGAAACCTTGTCGCGCACCTTGGTGCTGGATCCCACGACCTTGGCGATCCAGCAAGAAATCCCGATGGACGTTAAAAGCTTTGGCGTGGCTTTGGACGATGCGGCCGACCGACTTTATCTGACACAGGGCTTTAATGGCGGTATTGCCGTGGTTGATACCGCTCGCAAGGAACTGATCAAGCGTATTGCCGTACAAGAAAAAATCAATTTCCAGGAAGCCATTGCGGCTGCGGATTTTGGTCAGGCACGCAAAGAGGGTTTGTTAAAGATGCTGGAGCGTTTTAACGTCACCGAGGACTACCCATACAAAATGCGTGAATTGGTGGTGGACAAGAAAAACCACCGTGTGTTTGCACCTGGTCTGGGCCTGGGTTTTGACAGCGTGCTGTTCGTGGTGAATACCCAGACCATGGAACTGGAAAAAGTGCTGCCCGGCTTTGGCTATAACGTCGTGGGCATCACCCTGGATGAGGCCAATAACCGCTTGTTTGTCTCCAATATGCAGGGCCAGATCATGGTGGTGAACAGCCAGACGCTGAACATTGACCAAGTGTGGGAAACACAGGCGGACCAACTGTTGAACCTGAGCTATGACCCCGAGCACAACCGCCTCTTCGGGGTAGACCAGGGGATTGACCGTGATGACGCCCGTAACCTGCACCTGGAGCGTGAGTACAAGCGTCGCAGCCCAGGCCACCAAGTGTTTGTGCTGGACGCTTCTAACGGCAAAACCCTGGCGGTCATGCCCACCGGCGAAGTGCCGATTGGTTTGCGTTTTGATGCCGCATCCCAGCGTCTGTTTGTAGCCAACCGAGGTGGTGTGCGCGAGAAAGAAGGCAAGGGCTCGGTCAGCGTATTTGACACGGTGAACTACAAGCCGCTGCAAACCATTGAGCTGGCCCCACACCCTAACAGCCTGGAATACATTCCCGCTGAAAAAGCCTTGTACGTGTCGGTGAAGAACGATGGTAACAGCAAGGAAAAAGGGACCAAAGAACGGATGGTGCGTATCCAGTTCTAAGCTGGTTTCACCAGCAGCCATGCTGCATGATTGATTGACAAGGTGGATCTAAGCCCGAGTTCGGCGTCATGCTGAGCTCGGGCTTTTCTACGTGTTTGGATTGCTTGCGGTATTTAGTACGAAACTATAAGATTAGATATCTAACTAAATTGAGATTTTCAGCACGTCGTGCGTATCTTTAGCGAAAGGAAACCCGCCTATGTCTCACTATCTGATCGAGCTTTATTCACCCAATGCCAAGTGGAATGCACTGCCTGCCGAGCAGCGACAGCACTTTCTGGCCAGTCTGCAGGAAGCAATGGGCGGTCTTTCCAGCCTGGGTATTGAGGTATTGTCTCTGGCTGCGACTGAACACGATATTGATCACGCCAGCGACCACCGCTTTATGGGCATTTGGCGTTTTCCAAATCAACAGGCATGCCAAGCATTGCTGGCCGGTATCAAAGCCAGCGGCTGGTACGAGTATTTCGACCATGTGAATGCAGCGGGTGCAGAAGGGGGTTTTGCTCAACACTTGGCGGAGCTGGCTAAGGATTCTCAGCTTGTGTGAGGGTCAGAAAGCCAGGAGGATCCGTCAAAAAGCGTTCATAGATTATAGTTTATGTGATATAAACGGTTATCTATGAACGATATTTGTTGTCTGTGCCATGCCCAAAAAACTTGCCCCTACCCCTTTTTACTTGCCAGCCGTTGAGTCACGGGCCCTGGTTTGGGGGCGCTGCATTCGTACTCAACGTGTTGCTCAGAAAATTACAGCTCGAGTCTTTAGTTCAAGAGTCGAGGTCTCGGAAAGTACATTACGCCGAATGGAGCGAGGCGATCCGGCTGTGACGATGGGGAGCTATTTGACTGCTCTGGCAGCACTCGGTCTGCTCGAATCCATCGTGCCAATGCCCGATGCTCATTGGAGTAGCGGCGATACGAAGGGGCGTGCAAGACTGGGCAGAGATGACGATGAGTATTTCTAAGCCCTTATACGTTTATTTGCAGCGGCCTGACACGGGTCAATGGGTGACCGTTGGCCGGTATATCCACGACTCGTCAGCCAAGCTTGGCCAGTTTATGTATGCGCCTAGCTATCAGGATGCAGGTCTACCATGGTCAATTGATCCGGTTAATTTACCGCTGAGTGGCTCTGTTCCAATTCAGGCGAGTCGCTATGGTGGCCTGCATGATGCGCTACGTGATGCTTGTCCCGACGCATGGGGCCGGTTACTTATTCAAAGGCAACACGGATTAAGTGATAGCTCTCCAAACCATGCTTATCTTCTGAAGGCTGGTAATGCCGAGCGTTGGGGAGCACTGGCGGTCGGCTCTTCGCCTAAGCCCTCAATCGCAGAATTGTCCGCACCGCCCATCGCAGAAATTGAAAAGCTGAGCGCAGAGCTGCAAGCCATGCAGCTGCGCCGCCCTCCGGTGGATCCGCATTTGCGTCGCCGGCTGATGGCCACACCCAGTATGGGCGGAGCAAGACCGAAAGCAACCGTTCGTGATGGTGATCAGTTCTGGCTTGTGAAACCGATCCTGCCATCTGATACCGAGGATATTCCGCGTCTTGAACATGCAGCTCAAGAGTGGGGCCGGGCAGTGGGCTTGAACTTTGCACAAACCGCGTACACGGGTTTTGGTGAGGACTCCGCACTGAGTGTGATGCGCTCATTGAGGTTTGATCGCCAACATGGCCTTAGGGTCATGACATTGAGTGCGGCATCCTTGCTGCAGACGGAGTATCCCGGTCATTCAGGCTCATCGGCCTGGAGTTATCCCAACTTGGCCAGAACGTTGACGATGATAGGCGCTCCTCAGGAGGACGCCATTGAATTGTTCTGTCGCATGATTTTCAATGCGGTTATTGGCAATGACGATGATCATCCCCGTAACCATGCAATCCATTATCTTCATGATCAGGGCCGATGGCGTTTGACGCCCGCTTTTGATGTCGTTCCTAATCCAGATTTCATCCCTCAGTATCTGGCGATGGAGTTGAGTCATGGAAGCCGCCAGATCAGCCGAGCCAATGCGTTACACGATGCCAAAGCCTTTGGCTTGTCAGGCGATGAAGAGGCGGTGGAGCTGCTTGACCGGCTGCTGGACAGGATAGAAGGGCAGTTTGATCAGGTGCGCCTCCTGCTTGGATCTCGTCTGGAATCGCTCATGCAGGAGCGGTTGTCTGAAGGACTGCGGCGCATGCGTAGTTATCGTATTCCGACCTGATCAGATAGTCCCGGTGCTTGATGCTGCACCGCATCTCAAGGAAAACCTCCATGTACGGTAGCTAAGCATGGCGGCACACTGGAAGATAGGCCGCGCCCGTCCGGGGGTGGCCTGTTTTCGGGATGAGCGCAGATATGCAGTCTTCACATGTGGCACATGTTCAGGAGATTACGGCTGTTTGGCAGGGAAGCCTGTCCCGGCGCGATCAGGCTGTGGTCCATAGCTGGCGGCGATGCATCGAGCATCACAGGCTGGACCCGGCCCAGGCCTGCGAGGCCTATATCGTGCCCGATTCCCAGTTGCGCGAGCACCGTCAGCAGTCCGAAGCCCTGATCAATATTGCGCGCTCCGGGCTGGAGCGTCTTTATCAGCAGGTTTCCGGGCTGAATTACGTGTTGCTGCTGTCCGATAACAAGGGCGTCACAGTGGATTTTCTGGGGTCGGAAGGCCAGCGCGATGCCTTGCGGCAGGCTGGTCTGTATATGGGCTCGGAATGGTCCGAAGAGCGCGCAGGGACGTGCGCGGTGGGCACTTGCTTACATACGGGCGAGGCGCTGACCATTCATCAAAACGATCATTTCGATCATATGCATGCGCCCCTGTCCTGCACGGCGGCGCCTATCTATCATGACGACGGCAAACTGGCGGCGGTGCTGGATTTGTCCTTGTTGCAGTCTCCACAGGCCAAGGCCAGCCAGGGTTTGGCGCTACACCTTGCCAACGCGGCGACCCGCCGTATTGAACTGGCCAATTTGATGGCCTGCCATCGGCAGGAATGGATTTTATGTTTGTCGCAGTCGCCAGAGTTTTTGGACATTGATCCGGAAGCGGCGATTGCGATTGATGGCTCTGGCCGTATCAAGGGCATGACCCATACGGGTGCCCGGATTCTGGCGCGGGCTGCGGGGGTGGACTGGCGCAATCCTGCGGGCTTGCTGGGGCAGAGCTTGGTGCGCTTTGTGCATCTGGAAGTGGATCAGTTACCGACCTTGATGCGCTATCGCCCTACGCAGGAACGGGTCATCATGGCGCGGGATGGCAGCGTGTTGTTTGCTCATGCCATTGAGCCTCGGCGTGTATTGAGCAATCGATCTGTGGGGATGGATGGGGCGGCCGTGGATGCCGCTTTGCCAGAGGCTCTGCGCGGCTTGGCGGGCACGGATGCGGCCATGCAATCCATGCTGTTGAAAGCCGCGCGTTTGGCAACGCGGGAGATGCCGGTGCTGTTGCAGGGCGAGACGGGTTCGGGCAAAGAATATCTGGCGCGTGCGATTCACACGGCTAGCGGCCGTCGCGGGAATTTTGTGGCCGTCAATTGTGCAGCCTTGCCCGAGAGCCTGATTGAAAGCGAATTGTTTGGCTATCTGGCCGGCACGTATACCGGCGGCGCTGCACGAGGTCGCACGGGTTTGATTGAGGCGGCTGATGGCGGCACTCTCTTCCTGGACGAGATTGGCGATATGCCGCTGGCCCTGCAAAGTCGTTTGCTGCGCGTATTGGCCGAGTCCGAGGTAATGCCTTTGGGCGCACGCACAAGCAAGCGCGTGGACCTGCGCGTGATTTCAGCCAGCCACCATGATTTAAGTGTCCTGGTAGAGCAAGGCCGCTTCCGTGCGGATTTGCTGTATCGCCTGAATGCGGCGGTTCTGACCTTGCCTGCCTTGCGTCAGCGCAGTGATCTGGAGTGGTTGGTGCAGCAGATATTGCATCGGCGTAATAAGGGCGATGTGCCCGGTTTGTCTCCCGAGGCCTGGCAAGCGCTGCAAGCTTACGAGTGGCCGGGTAATTTGCGCGAACTGGACAATGCCTTGGTGCTGGCCTTGGCCTTGGCAGAAGGCTCCTGCATTGAGGTGCAGGATTTGCCAGAGGCTTTGCGAGAGCGGCGCCTTGCCACCTCTACAGGCAGCCCGACAACGGTGCATTCGGCCGGGGCATCGTCCTGGCAGCAGGTCTTACAGGCCTGTGGTGGCAATGTCAGCGCAGCGGCTCGGCAGCTTGGAATCAGCCGGTCCACCTTGCATCGTTATATCAAACGGGCAGGTCTGACTCACTAAGACTCGACCTGAGACACAGGCTGCGACACCTGATGCACCACCTGTGCCACAACTGGCACAGTTTCATCGCCTTAAAACAAGCGACACTCCTTTAAAACAAGCCGTTCCCGGTTTGGCACGACGTTTGCTATGTACTCCATAGCTGGGCAGCAAAAGCCCGGCGCAACACTAAAACGATATGGAGACAAATCATGCAAACACAGCAGCAACTGCAGCCGTCTGCGCGACAGTTGGACACGGTTCTTGAACAGTTGACCCATGCGCTTGCCAGCAATGCACCAGACGATGCGGCAGCCCTGTTTGCCCAAGAATGCTTTTGGCGTGATCTGGTCATGTTCACCTGGAATATCCGAACCATGGAAGGGCGCGAGCAGATCCGCGACATGCTGACGCAGCAGCAACAAGGCGCCATGTCAGCCCGGTTTGAGCGCGACAGTGCCGAGCCGGTCAGTGATGATGGTCAAGGTCTGGTGGAAGGCTGGTTTCGTGTGGAAACCGATGTGGCGCGTGGCTACGGCCATATTCGCGTCAAGCATGGCAAGATCTGGACCTTGCTGACCACCATGTCTGAACTGAAAGGTCACGAGGAGCCGCTGGGTGTGCGCCGTCCCATGGGGGCCGAGCATGGCATCCGGCGGGGTCGCCAGACCTGGCAGGAGCGCCGTCAGCAAGAGCAGGCGGAGCTGGGCACCACGGAGCAGCCCTATGTGTTGGTGATCGGCGGCGGGCAGGGTGGTATTGCGCTGGGTGCGCGTCTGCGGCAATTGAATGTGCCTGCGCTCATCATTGATCAGCATGCTCGCCCTGGTGATAGCTGGCGCAAGCGTTATAAGTCGCTGTGCCTGCACGACCCCGTCTGGTACGACCACCTGCCTTACATGCCTTTCCCCGACAACTGGCCTGTCTTTGCGCCCAAGGACAAGATTGGCGATTGGTTGGAAATGTACGTCAAGGTGATGGAGCTGAATTACTGGAGCAGCACCGTGTGCAAGAAGGTGCGCTATGACGAAGTCAACCAGACCTGGGAAGTGGAGATCGAACGTGACGGCAAACCCATGACCCTGCGGCCCCAGCAGTTGGTCTTTGCCACAGGTATGTCCGGCAAGGCGAATGTGCCCAACATACAGGGGCAGGATGTGTTCAAGGGTGAGCAGCAACATTCCTCGCAGCACCCCGGGCCGGAAGCGTATGCGGGCAAGAAAGTAGTGGTGATCGGGGCCAATAACTCGGCGCACGATATTTGCGCGGCATTGTGGGAGGCGGGGGCGGACGTCACCATGGTGCAGCGTTCGTCCACCCACATTGTGCGATCCGACTCCCTGATGGAGATCGGTTTGGGCGATCTGTATTCCGAACGGGCACTGGCATCGGGAGTCACCACGCGCAAGGCAGACTTGCTCTTTGCCTCCCTGCCGTACCGCATCATGGCGGACTTCCAGATTCCTGTGTACGACAAGATCCGCGAGCGTGATGCACAGTTCTACCAGAAGCTGGAGGCGGCAGGCTTCATGCTGGATTGGGGCGATGATGGTTCCGGCCTGTTCATGAAGTATCTGCGTCGCGCGTCGGGTTACTACATCGACGTGGGTGCTTGCGAGCTGATTATCGATGGCAGCATCAAGCTGAAGTCGCGGACTGACATCAGTCATTTGACCGAGAACGCCGTGGTGTTGAGCGACGGTACGGAATTACCAGCGGACCTGGTGGTGTATGCCACGGGCTACGGTTCCATGAATGGCTGGGTGGCTGATTTGGCAGGCCAGGAAATGGCGGACCGGGTGGGCAAGTGCTGGGGTCTGGGTTCGGAAACCACCAAAGACCCCGGGCCGTGGGAAGGCGAGCAGCGCAATATGTGGAAGCCGACGCAGCAGCCAAATCTGTGGTTCCACGGCGGCAACTTGCACCAGTCGCGTCATTACTCCCAGTATCTGGCCTTGCAGCTTAAAGCGCGTCAGGCGGGCCTGCCGGTGCAGGTGTATGGAATGCAGGAGGTGCATCATCTGCGTTGATTGATATTTGCCTTGTTGTTCGAGGCGGGGCGTGTAGGTCTGCACCCTGTTCTGATTTCGGCCAGATTATCGACATGATGATCTGGCTCTTTTTTTTGCGTGTCTTAGGCGGGGTAGCCGTGTTTGCATCGCAAGCAAGGTTGCCAAGGCGGTGGTTTTGTTAGCCGCTCTGCTAAATCTTTTACCTTATGTATCTGGTCTGAGTGCCTCCTTCAGACAACAAAGCCTGGCTTAAGGGCTCTGTTCTTGCCCCGGCTCCTCCCTGTTTCAAGAGGCCATAGTGGCTTGGTTGAAAACGTGTGAACAGCAGTCGTGGAGCGTGTTAGGGCAGATTGAGTCGAGTCAGCATGATGATCTGAATCTGATGGCTAAAAACGGGTTGCTATAGCTTGGATGAATAGGGTTGAATTAAAAATAGATTAAATTTTTATAAGGAAAATGCTTGTAGCATTTCGTAGTTTACGGGTGGATTGGAAATGTTACGGTAGAACCATCCATTGCAAACAAGGAATTTTTTTTGATTGCATTGGACTCCTTTTAATAGCAGGGTTAAGGGAATTTTTAATTCTAAAAATACTCTTTCTGATATTGGAGAAAATCTATGAAAAAATCCGCCATCCTATCCAGTTTTTTAATGGCCTCGGCCCTGAGTCTTGGCCTGCAAGGCGGCGCAATGGCTAATGAGCCTGCCGTTAATCAGGACCATTCCGCAACTGCGGGCGAAGCCGTCAGCGATACCTGGATCACCACCAAAATCAAGGCTGATCTGGCCAGCACCAAGGATTTGAAAAGCACGGATATCTCTGTTGAGACCAATAATGGTGTTGCAACATTGACCGGTACCGTGCCCAGCGAAATTGAGCACAAGAAAGCCGTTGCTGCAACGGAGAGTGTAAAAGGCGTTGTGAAAGTCGATTCGTCGGGATTGAAAGTCAAGCCGGAATAATTATTTCGCCATCAATCCTTATTGTGAATTCCTTTTGAAATAGGAGAACGACTATGAATGAAGATACGATTAAAGGTAAATGGAAACAGTTGTCCGGTAAGATTCAGGCAAAATGGGGCAAGTTGACCAATGACGATATTGATGTTGCTGAAGGCAATACCGAATATCTGGTTGGGAAAATTCAGGAACGCTATGGCATTGCGCGTGAAGAAGCTGAAAAGCAAGTCCGCGACTTCAATGGCGGCGTCTGATCCTCAGGTTTGATTGCCAGGCATACAAAACGCCCTGCATAAGCAGGGCGTTTTTGTGTGTGCGGCAGGACTGGGCGGTGTCATGGTGGGGGCATTCAGGAATGCTTACCCCTCTTGTTTCCAACTGGTTCGTGCCGTCCAGTCAGTCCTCATCCATCTGCTGATAGCGCTCGGCCAGGTAATCCAGCAATGCCCGCACAGCAGGCATTTGCCCGCGACGGGATGAGAACACCGCGTGAATGATCTCGCGTCGGGGAGCCCATTCCGAAATCAGTTTCACCAAAGAGCCGTCGGCCAATTGATCACAAACTACCAGGGTTGGCAGTTGAACTACACCGACGCCTTTCAAGGCGGCACAGCGCAGGGCTGTCATGTCGGTGGTGATCAGGCGAGGGCTGTGATGCAGCACAGCCTGTGCCCCGTCGGGGCCGAACAAGGTCCAGGTATGGTTTTGCTGCGGCAGACCCAAGGCCAGGCTGGGATAGTCCGCTAGATCGGCCGGCGAACCGGGCAAGCCGTGTCGGGCGATCAGCTCCGGACTGGCGACCAAACATTGGCTACGGTCGGACAGCGCACGCATTACCAGATCGCTGTCTTGTAATGGAGGGGGGCGGACGCGAATGGCAATATCCAGCGCTTCCCCGATCAGGTCGACACGCCGGTTGGTCGCATCCAATTGGACGGTGACATGCGGGTAGCTGACCATGAAGTCGGCCAACATATTACTGACATGAGCGTTCAGCAAGGTGATCGGGCAACTGATGCGCACCACACCACGTGGTTCGGCACGTGTCAGTTCGATGGCTGCCTGTGCCGCCTCAGCCTCCACCAGCATGGCCTTGCAGTGTTCGTAATAGGTCTGGCCGATCTCGGTCACGGTAAAGCGGCGGGTGGAGCGCTGAATCAGCCGTACCCCCAAGCGCTCTTCCAAAGCCGCCAGCCTGCGGCTAAGGGTGGATTTGGGCAAACCTAGTGCGCGACCGGCCGGGGCAAAGCCCCCGTGATCCACAATCTGAACGTAGAAGTACAAGTCGTTTAAATCTTGCATGGCAGTTTTATCGTTCCATAAATGGAACATAGATGGCCGATTTAGGGGGCTACTGGCTTCGTTGTCCCGAGTTTATGCTGTCTCTTATGTTGAAACAAGGAGATGGACATGAAGAAAATTCTTGGTATCTATAGCGCTCCCCGTCCTCACTGGGTGGGCGACGGCTTCCCCGTTCGCTCCCTGTTTTCGTACCACACACACGCAAAACAGTTGAGCCCTTTCCTGCTGCTGGACTATGCCGGCCCTGCCGAGTTTGCCCCTAGCAATCACAAACGCGGCGTTGGCCAGCACCCACACCGTGGTTTTGAAACCGTCACCATCGTCTACAAGGGCGAGGTGTCGCACCACGACTCCACCGGCCAGGGCGGCACGATTGGTCCCGGTGATGTGCAGTGGATGACGGCTGGCTCGGGCATTTTGCACGAGGAGTACCACTCCGACGCCTTTGCCCGCTCGGGTGGCACCTTGGAAATGGTGCAGCTTTGGGTCAATTTGCCTGCCAAAGACAAAGGTGCTCCCGCTGGCTATCAGGCCATTACCGACCAGCAGATTCCTGTGCTCGCATTGCCGGATGCCGCCGGCATAGTGCGGGTGATTGCTGGAGAAAAGGACGGTGCCGCAGGCCCTGCCAAGACCTTCACTCCCATGAATGTATGGGATCTGCGTCTGAATCAGGGTGGAATTGCCGAGCTGGAAAGTCCAGAAGGCTGGACGGCTGCCTTGGTGGTTCTGCATGGAACGGTGCTGGTCAATGGCCAAAGCGTGGCACGTGAAGGGCAACTGGTGGTGCTGGATCGGGCAGGTAGCCAGTTCAGCATCGAAGCCAACAACGACGCCGTCGTCTTGATGATCAGTGGTCAGCCCATTGATGAGCCCATTGTGGGGCATGGCCCTTTTGTCATGAATAGCAAGCAGGAAATCTTGCAGGCGATGGATGACTTCAATAGCGGTCGCTTCGGTGCGATGGCACCCACTACGGCGGCCTCGTAAGGCAAGTGGGTGAGGGCGGCCTGGTCCGCCTTCACCGCCCATGCTGGCCGGTTTCACCGATTTGATTTGCAGCGCGATTACCCCAAGCGCTGTGGCAGTACCGGGTGCAGTTTTTGCATCCACCCCTTTCAATCACCGTTAAGGAAAACTGAGATGACGACGCCTTACAAACGACTGGATAAAGATCAAGCCGCTGTCCTACTGGTAGACCACCAAACCGGGCTGCTGTCTCTGGTGCGTGATATTGATCCCGACAAGTTCAAGAACAATGTGCTGGCTCTGGCTGATCTGGCCAAGTACTTCAACTTGCCCACCATCTTGACCACCAGCTTTGAAGAAGGCCCGAACGGTCCTTTGGTCCCCGAGCTGAAAGAAGCCTTTCCTGATGCGCCGTATATTGCCCGGCCTGGGCAGATCAATGCTTGGGATAACGCAGATTTCGTGAAAGCGATCAAGGCTACTGGCAAGAAGCAACTGATTATTGCCGGTGTGGTCACCGAGGTGTGCGTGGCGTTCCCGGCCTTATCGGCTCTGGAGGAAGGCTTTGATGTGTTTGTGGTCACCGATGCGTCGGGCACCTTTAACGAGCTGACGCGCCATTCCGCCTGGGATCGCATGTCTGCCGCCGGTGCTCAGTTGATGACCTGGTTCGGCGTGGCGTGCGAACTGCACCGCGACTGGCGTAATGACGTGGAAGGTCTGGGCGCCTTGTTCTCCAACCATATCCCCGACTACCGCAATTTGATCAACAGCCACACCAAGTTTACGTCCGGCCAGTAAGCGTCGGCGTGCAGTGTGGTTCATTTTGGGGCCATTGCCTTTGGGACAAAATTTGCTCACTTTGACTGGCGATCTGGAAGTGATCGGAGTACAAAACAGTGTGCTGGTGTGAACGAGTTTGCAGGCAATGGTCTGTTTGGGTGCTGTAAAAACCTGTGTTTGCATGACAGCGTGGAGCGATTTTTAAAAGGTAGCTGGAATGCGATTGAAAGATAAAGTGGCGGTTGTGACTGGGTCGGCAGCAGGTATTGGTTTGGCAACAGCCAGGAAGTTTGCCCAGGAAGGAGCGGTTGTGGTGTTGTGCGATCGTAATGCGGATGCCGTCAGTCAAGCAGCGCAGTCTTTAAGTGGCAATGGCGTTACTGCTGTGGGCTATACCGTGGACGTGACAGACCGTGCGCAGATTGATGCCATGGTGGCGGATGTGAAGCAAAAGTTTGGCCGCATTGATGTGTTGGTGAACAATGCCGGGATCACCAAAGATGCCAAGTTGGTACGCATGACCGAGCAGCAGTTTGACGATGTCATTGATGTCAACCTGAAAGCGGTTTTCAACTTCACCCAGGCGGTAGCGGCAGTGATGCTGGAGCAGGAAAGCGGTTGCATTCTGAACGCTTCCAGCGTGGTGGGTTTGTACGGCAATTATGGCCAAACCAATTACGCAGCCAGCAAGTTCGGGGTGATTGGCTTTACCAAAACCTGGGCCAGGGAATTGGGCCCCAAAGGGATACGCGTCAATGCCGTCTGTCCCGGTTTTATCGAGACAGACATTTTGAAAACTATCCCGGAAAAAGTGCTGCAAGGCTTTCGTGACCATTGTTGGCTGCGTCGCATGGGCAAACCCGAGGAAATCGCCAATGTGTATGCATTTTTGGCCTCGGATGAAGCCAGTTTCATCAATGGCACCACGCTGGAAGTGTCGGGTGGTTTGACGGTTTAATGCCGTGTAGATAAAGACTGAATCGCTGGTGGTTTCTATTTAGTAGTGATGGATACTGGCAGCAAGAAAAAACGGGTCTGAGCGTTTTGCTCAGGCCCGTTTTTAATGTGCTGGTATATAGGTGGAGAGTTAAAGGAGAGGAGGCGGGCAGGGGAGAGGCCATGATTTCAGAGGTCGACGGCCAGATAGGACGAAAAGAGCACGCCGCGCCGACAGGCCTTACCAAAAAGGGCACCGAACGGAGTCCTCGTATGACGGCATTCTGATCAGGCCAGGCGTGGGGCGATTCTATGTCCGGCTTCGCGGTGCGTCTCTCACAGAGCACGGCACCCAGGCGGTAAAGGAGCTTTTTTCACGTAGGCTCGAACTTCCTCTACCAGGGCAGCAGCAGCGGGGGTTAGATCATGTTCCAGATGGAACATCAAACAGAGAGTACGGACCAGTGTAGGTGCCTGCAGCAAGGAAAAGCTCAGGCCGGGCATCAAGACTCGTTGTGCGGCCAAGGCTGGCAGCAGGGCAATGGCCAGACCACTTTGCACCAGTGCCGCTTGAGAGGTGGTACTGGAGGCCTCATAAAACGGGGCTGACGCTTCTATAGGCAGATCGGGCCGTGATTGCAGCACCGCCATGATGCCTGTCTCGTCTACGACGCCCACCAGCTTGCGCTCATTCAGGGCAGACCAACTGACCGTGTTATTGGCGTCTGGTTTGATTAGCTTGTCGTCGCTGCGATAGAGCACGCCAAACTGGTCTTCCAGCAAGGGCTGACTGTCCAGTCCTTGGACATCTGCCCAGGGGCTGGTCAGACCAAAGTCGATTTCCCCGGCCACGATCTGACGCTGAATGCGGCCTGAGTTGTCATCCCGTAAGTACAGCCGCACGGCGGGGTGCTGTTGCGAGAAATTCGCGGCAGCCGGTGCTATCAGATCCGTAATGGCCGATGGGGCGGCAGCCACGCTGACCCGCCCACTTTTCAATTCCCCATACCGCATGACATCGCTGATGGCGCCATCAAAATCCGCCAGCAGGCGGGTGATGCGCGGCAGGAACTCCAGACCAATAGGCGTCAGGGATACGCGGCGGCTGGTGCGGTTGAACAAGGTGGTATTCAGGGCAACTTCCAGTTGCTGAATCAGGCCCGTGACCGAGGATTGTGTTTGAAAAAGACGACGCGCGGCATGGGTGAAACTGGCCTCCTGAGCGACGGCAACAAAGGCATTCAGGTGCTTGAGCGTGATGTGCTTGGGAAGTCTGTCCATTTCATTTTCTGATTAATCAATTAACTTAAACAATTTTTCATATTAATAATACCTTTGGATAATGCGGTCAACTCCCCTTTTTGTGGGAGGGTAAGTGGAGACGTAAATGCAGACAGACGACCGCAGCTTGGACGTCAAGATCAGCAATGGCTGGATTATTGATGGCTTGGCCACCCCGCGTTGGCGTGGTGATGTGGGTATTCGAGAGGGGCGTATTGTCGCGGTTGGCGACTTGAGTGCCTGGCACGCCGAGCAATCGGTGGACGCCAGCGGCCATGTGGTGGCTCCTGGTTTTATCGATACTCACGGCCATGATGATTTGATGTTCATCGAACGGCCCGTTCTGGACTGGAAAACCAGCCAGGGCATTACGACGGTTGTGGTCGGCAATTGTGGTGTCAGCGCCTTCCCCGCTCCTTTGCCGGGCAACTCGGCAGCGGCTTTGGCCTTGCTGGGCGATTCGCCCTTGTTTGACGACATGGCGCAGTACGTGCAAGCGGTGCGCCATCTCAAGCCCATGATCAACGTGGCAGCGTTGGTCGGGCACGCGAATTTGCGCATGGCCGTGATGCAGGACCCCTTGTCCCAGCCTGACGCCGACGAGCAAAAGGCCATGGAAGCCTTGTTGGCCCAGGCCTTGGAAGAAGGCGCCGTGGGCTTTAGTACCGGCCTGGCTTACGAGCCCGGCTGCATGGCCGAACCGGCCGAACTGGAAGGCTTGGCCCGTGTTGCCGCTTCCAAAGGTTCCCTGCACACCAGCCATATTCGCAATGAGGGCGACACGGTGCAGGAGTCCGTCGAAGAAGTGCTGGCGGTAGGCCGTCAGACGCAGTGTGCCACCTTGGTGTCGCACCACAAGTGCATGATGCCGGCCAATTGGGGCCGCAGCAGCCATACCTTGGCCAATATTGATCGGGCCCGCGCCGATGGCGTGCAGGCCACCCTGGACATTTATCCCTATTCGGGCAGCTCCACGATCCTGATCCCTGAGCGTGCCCACACCATAGACCAGATTCGTATTACCTGGTCCGAGCCTCATCCCGAGTGCAATGGCCTGTATCTGGCCGAGATTGCCGAGCAGTGGGGCTGTGACCGGGAAACGGCCGCACGGCGTTTACTGCCTGCTGGCGCGATTTACTTTGCGATGGACGACAAAGAAGTCCAGCGCATTTTCAGCCACCCATGTTGCATGGTGGGCTCGGACGGATTGCCTGCGGATGCGCATCCCCACCCTCGGTTGTGGGGCAGTTTTACGCGCATTTTAGGGCGGTACGTACGCGAAGATGGCCTGATGTCCCTGGAGCAGGCGGTCGCCAAAATGACGGCCCTGCCTGCTTCGGTTTTCGGGCTGGAAAACCGCGGCGTGTTGCAAGTCGGCGCCTGGGCGGATTTGGTGGTGTTTAATCCCGAAACGGTGCAAGATTGCGCCACCTGGGAGCAGCCCACCTTACCGTCTCAAGGTGTGCAGACCGTGTTTGTGAATGGCGTTCAGGTTCATCCTGCCGCCCCGGAGCAGCGGCCCGGACAGGTGCTTAACCGCGCCTTTGCCGCTCAGGCGCAAAGCCTGGATGCGCCGATTATCCCGCTATAAGCGGCGCATTGGACAAGAAAGCAGTCGCCAGGATCTGGGGTAGTCAACCAGAGCGGTGCGATTGCATCACATGCAGGCCGGTTATTGAACACTGGTCAGGAAGGATCGTTAAGGAGACGACATGAGTGTCATTCAGCAACAAATGCCAACGGGCAAGCGCAATGCAGCCATGGTGGTGTTTTTAATTGGCATGGCGATTGCCTTGTACACCCACTTTTACATGCCGGGTGAAAGCTCCCTATGGGGCTTGACGCCGGTGGTGGTGTTTGCGCTTATCGCCCTGTTGGGTGTGGATATTGTTCTGGCCACGATTGGTGCGATTGTATTGGGCGCCATCATGACCAGTACTACGCCGATTGCCATGGGTAAACTGCTGGCCGAGTCCCTGGGCTCGTTCATTGCGGTGGTGGGTTTGATTATTGTGCTGGGCGCCGGGGTGGGTGAAGTGGCCGCCCGTACTGGTGCTGCCGAGCAATTGGTACGAGCGATTGTCAAGCGTATTGGCTTGTCCAATCCGGTGCGTGTGCGTCTGGGCATCATGGTGGCGTCCACCCTGATCTGTGGCGCTCTGGGTACCTTGGCGGGCGGTAACGCCATTATTGCGGCGGTGGTGATCCCGATTGCTGCTGCCGTGCGTCTGTCTCCCCCCGCTGTGGCGGCCCTGTTCCAAAGCGCTGGTTCAGCCGGTCTGGTGCTGGGTCCATTCACCCCTAACGTGGTGACGGTAACGGGTCTGACGGGTTTGAGCTACACCGACTACCTGCTGGTGGCCGGTCTGCCTATGGCGGCTGCAACCTTGCTGACGGGCTGGTTCATGTCCGGTCGCATTCAGAAGATCACCAAAGACCAGTTTCAGTACGAAGAGGCCGCTCAAGGTGCGGCTGCGTTTGACGTGAATGCCAAGGCTTCACCCAAGGCGGTGCGTGCTGCCTGGGCGTTTTGCATCACCATTGTGGGTCTGGCTGCTGTGGGTATCGCCTCTAAAGCTGGCTTTGCTTACGCCATTATTGTGATGGTGTCCCTGGGGGCAGCGACAGGTCTGGCCGGTGGCATGAACCCACGCGAAATCCTGCAGGCCATGTATGCTGGTGCGGGTAAGCTGATCTGGATCTTCTTCCTGTTCTGGCTGTTCAACCCGGTGCTGGTACTGGTGGACCAACTGAACGCCTATCACGCCTTGCTCGATTCGGTGCAGCCGTACCTGATCGGTATCAGTGGCGCGGTGCTGTGCATGCTGATTGTGGCCTTTAACGTGGTGGGCCATATCCCGGGTGCTGCTGTGGCGCAGATGACCTTTACCGCCAAGATTTTTGGCCCGGTTCTGGCTGCTGCTGGGGTGGGTCCTGCTGCAACCGCTGCCGTCATTTTGGGCAGTTCGCAGATTGATTGGTTTGGCCCTTTCCCTTCTTCAGATATGTTCGGCCAGATGGGCCTGGCACGCTCCACTCAACTTAAGTACATGCTGTATAACGGCTGGGCGGTCATGATCATCAATCTGTTGATGTTCGCTGGCCTGTTCATGATTCTGGTCTGAGTACTGAAGGAGAGAGTGTATGTTTACCGTGGGAAGCGAGTTGTTGGATGCGCCGCTGGTTCGTGAGCGCTTGCAAGAGCGACTGGAGCCTTTGCTGACCCAGGAGTCCGCCCGTATTTCGATGGCGGTCTACGCTACCGATGGCACTTCCCTGTTTGACTGGCATGCGCAGCGCGTCATGCCGTCGGCCAGCCTGATCAAGACGCCCATGCTCTTGTGTTTGCTGGAGCAGGTGGCCCAGGGCAAGCTGTCGCTGGAGTCGGTTTACCCTCTGCCCGAGGGCGACCGCACACCCGGCACCGGCATTTTGAGTCAGTTGCCCGGCGTACCCAGCCTGAGCCTGCGCGAGCTGGCCTTGCTGATGATTATCCTGAGCGATAACGTCGCCACCAATGCCCTGATCGATTTGCTGGGCATGGATAACATCAATGCCTGGAGCGCCCAGGCTGGTTTGCAGCATACGGACTTGCAGCGTCACATGATGGACATGAAGGCGCGCGAGGCCGGCAAGGACAACTGGACCACGGCCCAGGATGCTTGCTCGGCCTTGCTGTACCTGTTGCATTCGCCTGCTTTGCCGGAAAACCTGCGTCAGCAGGGGCTGGATATGCTGGCGGACCAGCGCGAACGCGGTCACTTTGCGGCAATGCTGCCTTCTATCGCTCAACTGGCTCACAAGACCGGCTCCTTGCCCGGTTTGCGTCACGATGCCGGTATCTTGACGATGGGCGAACGCAGTGTGGTGCTGGCCGTGATGGCCGATGGCTTTACCGATGGCCGCACCAGCACCTCTTTATACGGTGGCCAGGGGGCGGGTGTCTTGTCCCGTCTGGCCTTGGAAACGGCCCGCGCCTTGCAGTACTGAGCCGGTCCGAAAGGATAAAAGTATGTCTACGACACGTGTTGCCCTGGTGCAATTGGATAGCGGCCGCGACCGCCAAACCAATTTGGATCAGCTAGAACATTGGGTGCTGGCCGCCGCCAAAGACGGGGCACAGTTGATTGTGACTCCCGAGTACAGCGATGTGCGTGGTGATACGCAATGGTTGCAGCAAAACGCCACACCCATTCCGGGTCTGGTGACCGATCACATGGCCAGCCTGGCGCGCCGCACCGGTGCCTGGATTCATCTGGGTTCCATGCACGAGCGCCGTCCTGATGATCATCGCCTGGGCAATACCAGCGTGACGTTTTCGCCAGACGGTGAAATCGTGGCGCAATACCGCAAGGTGCACTTGTACGACGCCGTGGTAAATGGTCTGGAATATCGTGAGTCCGACGATTTCTGCCATGGTCAGCATTTGCAAAATGTGCAGGTTGGGGAGCTGAATCTGGGCCTGAGCATTTGCTACGACATGCGCTTTGCCGAGCTGTTCCGTACCTTGCGTGCCCGTGGCGCGAATGTGCTGGTGGTGCCGGCAGCCTTTAATGTGCATACTGGCCGTGATCACTGGGAGGTCCTGTTGCGTGCCCGTGCCATTGAGAATCAGTGCTACGTACTGGCCGCCGCGCAGATCGGTGGCCCTGGCCCCGCTATGCCTTGTCTGGGCCGCAGCATGATTATTGACCCTTGGGGTACGGTATTGGCCTGCATGCCCGATCACCCTGGCTATATCTGTGCCGATCTGGATCCCGCGCGCGTGCAGCGCATGCGAGAGTCGCTCCCGGCCTGGCTGCACCGCCGGGGTGATTTGTATCCTATTTCTTCTTGATTGTGTGCTGAAACAGACTGGAGTCTGCCATGACCGTTCCTGCGGCCTTTGAGTTTTATCCGGGCACTGCCCCCTTGTTGATTTCCATGCCCCATTCGGGCACCTATGTGCCATCGGCCTTGCTGGCGCGTTTTACGGAGTCAGCGCGTCAGGTGCCGGATACTGATTGGCATATTCCCCGTCTATACGAGTGCGCTCAGCAATTGGGCGCGTCTGTGCTGGTGGCGACGTACTCGCGTTTTGTTGTCGATCAGAACCGCCCGCCGGACAATGCCAGCCTGTACCCAGGGCAAAGTGTGACCGGTCTCTGTCCTTTGGATACCTTTGACGATGAGCCTATCTACCAGCCTGGACAAGAGCCGGACGAACGTGAGATTGCCCAGCGCCGCGAGAGCATCTGGCTACCGTATCACCAGAAGCTGGAAGAAGAGCTGATGCGTCTGCTGACCTTGCATGGTCGTGTAGTTCTGTGGGATGCGCACTCGATTCGTTCGGTGGTTCCGCGCTTTTTTGAAGGCCGTCTGCCGGATCTGAATTTTGGGACGGCCAATGGTCAGAGCTGTGATCCTGCCTTGAGCGATCGTCTGATGAAAACGGCCTTGGCCAACAAAGACTACAGTAGTGTGCTGAATGGTCGTTTCAAAGGTGGCTACATTACCCGCCATTACGGACGTCCTCAGCAGAACATTCATGCTGTGCAGTTGGAGATGGCACAGTGCTGCTATATGCAAGAGCAGTGGCCCTTTGATTACAACGAAGCGGCTGCCCACAACATTCAGCCCTTGATCGAGGCCTTGTTGCGCGACGCGCTGGCCTTTGCGTCCGAGTCGTAACTTTGTCGTGACCCCCGGTACAGGCAAGCCGGGGCGCTACACTATCGCCTTGGCCACGGTGGCCGTAGAGCGATTCATTCATGTCTGACTTTTCCCCGCCCCTATTTGAGCAACTGTGCTGTCCCTTGGACGGCTTGCCGCTCTCGTTCGAGGCTCCTAGCTGGCGCTGCCCGTCGGGCCATTGTTTCGATACGGCCAGCCAGGGCTATATCAATCTGCTTCCTGTACAAAACAAGCGCTCACGTGATCCAGGAGATAGCAAGGAGATGGTGGCGGCGCGTCGCCGTTATCTGGAGTCGGGGGTATACGAACCTATTGCCGCAGGTGTGTGGCGTGCTTTGATGGATGGATTGGAAGGGGAGGCGCCCTACGCTTGTCTGGATGCAGGCTGTGGGGAAGGCTATTATCCGCGTTATTTGCGTCAGCAGGATCAACAGGGGCAACTGGCCCTGATCGGTCTGGATATTTCCAAATGGGCTGTCATGGCAGCAGCACGCAGCTCACCAGACATACGTTGGCTGGTAGGGAGCAACGCACATTTGCCCGTGCCTGACGGTGCCTTGGATGCCGTGCTGTGCCTGTTTGGTTTTGCCGTTCCCGATGAGTTTTTACGGGCGCTGAAACCCGGCGGCATTTGGGTGCAGGTGGAGACAGGTGCAGACCATTTGTTGGAGCTGCGCCGTATCATTTACAGCAGTCTGAAGGTCGACAAGAGCCAGGAACAAACCGTGGCAGCCGGCTTTTGCTTGGAGCACAGCGAGCGTATCCGTTTTGAGGTATCGCTACACACGCAGGAACAAATTGCAGATTTGTTGTTGATGACCCCTCATATGTTTCGTGCCAGTATGCCGGGTCTGGAGCGAGTGCGTCAGTTGACGCGCCTTGACCTGCAGGTAGATGTGCAGATCAAGGTGCTGCGTCGTCTTTAAGTTGGCCCAGCCCTCCTCTTGTTCAGAGGGGAGGGGGCATTTCTCTCACCTGATCGTTCTGAGAGCTGATTTCAACACGGTTGCGGCCATTGCGTTTGGCTGTGTAGAGCGCCTCGTCGGCCAATTTCAAGACAGTGCTGTGTTCACGAGCATGGATGGGCCAATTTGCCACTCCGATGGAGATGGTAATGGGCGAGCCTGTGGGGCTGTTGGTTTTACTGATCAATATGCGCAGACGCTCGGCTAGCTGTACGGCTTGGTCGATATCCTGCTCAGGCAGGAAGATACTGAATTCTTCTCCCCCGACGCGGCAGACCAGGTCCGTGTCACGGGTGCAGGCTCGCATGGTGTTGGCCAAAAAGCACAGCACTAGGTCGCCCACGTCGTGGCCGTAGGTATCGTTGACACGTTTAAAGTGGTCGATATCGACCGCCAGAACGGAAAAGGGGGTGTCCGTGTCTCTCCACTGCTGGAGCATGGCATTCATGCCACGACGATTGGTCAGGCTGGTGAGTGGGTCAGTATTGCGCTCGATATCCATGACGCCCATCTTGCGATTGACGCGTTTCAGGCCCAGCAGCATGGCTAGTTTGATCTGGCGGGACTCAAAGTACCAGGCATGAACCTGGCTGATGCGGGAGCCGGCCAAGTCTGTGTCCAAGTGGGGAGCCTGGCGGGCTAACTGACGCAAAGGCTTGGCAATAAGCATGGCCAGCATCCAGATAAGGATCTGGACAGCGACAAAAAATGGGATGGAGTTGCGCAACACTTTACCCAGCAGGCCGCTAAGTTCTTTCAAAACGGTGTCGGTGGGGCTTTGTACGACCAGGCCCCATTGCACATCCTTGCTGGGGGCAAAGCCGGTCAGCATGTCTGTGCCTTGAGAGTTCTCCAAGGCCAAGGCGTCAATCCTGCCTTGGTTGACGGCATCAATGGCAGGGTTGTCGCTGATAATCTCGCCGATGCGACTTGTATCCTGGTGATAAATCAGACGTTTGTTTTTGTCGACGACATAGATGTAGGAGCCGTCGCGATGAAAGTGCTCGCCTAGCAGCGCATTCAGGCTATTGGGTTCATGCAGATAGATGGAGCCACCTACCAGGCCCTGATAGTTACCATCAACGTCAAGAATGGGGTACGACAGAAAGATCAGCAGCCGGTCAGTGGCCGACATGTACGGGGAACTGACCAGGGGGATTTTGCTGTTCAGAGCATGTCGGGTGCCCTCGCCCTGCAATACGGTTCCCAGTAGGCCGAGGTTGTACGGGGCATTGGCCAGGACCTGGCCTTTGGCATCCAGAATCAGCACCGAGTTGAAGCTATTGTTTTGCTCGTGCAGGCGGTTGACCTCCGCATTGAGCTGCTGCTCAGTTTTTGGGGCGGGGCCCGAGAGCAGATTGGCGCTGTAACGAAGTTGCTGCTGCAAATTGGCAATAAAGGCATCTGTGCTGCTTGCCAGTTTCAGCGCATAGGCCCGGTTCTTTTCCAGGGCCTGGTCCATTAACAGGGTACGTTCTGCCCAGTAGGCTCCATATAAGGTGTAACCCATGGTCAGCAGGCTGCTGGCAGTAGCCAGCAGCAAAATCAGCCGGCGCAGATCGACAAAAAACATGAGGATGGGCGAGTGCTAGGATGAAAAAGGGCTGGAAGGAGCTGGAGAAGGCAAGAACTGCCCCAATTCATTATACGTAAAGAATTTTTTTAGGGTCGTTTAAATGCGGCTGGAGACCACGGCAAGGACAGTCCGCCCGGCAGGGGGCAACAGCAACGTGTAAGATGTGAAATGGTCTAGACCAATAGACAATTACCACATGAGTATCGCTGGCTGGGTAAGTTGAATGGTATCGGCCGGCACCTTTCCATGGAGATCCCGATATGAAAAGCGTAGATAGTTTTAAGGCTTTGCACCAGTTGGATGTCGGCGGGCAGTCCTACGACTACTATCGGTTGGATGCGGTTCGTGGAGATGGCCTGGATGTTGCCAGCCTGCCGTATGGTTTGAAGATCCTGCTGGAAAACTTGCTGCGCACCGAGGATGGCGCCGATGTGACCGCGGATGATATTCGCGCCCTGGCCGCCTGGGATCCTGCTGCCGAGCCCGATCGTGAAATCGCCTTTACCCCCGCACGTGTTGTGCTGCAGGACTTTACCGGTGTGCCAGCCGTTGTGGACTTGGCCGCCATGCGTGAAGCCATGCAGGCGCTGGGTGGCGACCCGCAAAAAATTAACCCCCTGGCACCGGTAGAGCTGGTTATTGACCACTCGGTGATCGTGGACGATTTTGGCAAACCCAGTTCTTTTGAGCGCAACGTACAGATCGAGTACGAGCGCAATATGGAGCGCTACCAGTTTCTGCGCTGGGGCCAAAGTGCATTCGATAACTTCAAGGTCGTGCCACCGGGCACGGGTATTGTTCACCAGGTGAACCTGGAGCACTTGGCCCGCGTGGTCTTTACGCGCGACGAACAAGGCCGTCAACTGGCCTATCCCGATACCTGTGTGGGTACGGACTCGCACACGCCTATGGTGAACGGTCTGGGCGTGGTGGCCTGGGGCGTAGGCGGTATCGAGGCCGAAGCCGCTATGCTGGGCCAGCCCATTTCCATGCTGATTCCCCGTGTTGTGGGTTTCAAGCTGACAGGTCAAATGCCTGAAGGCACCACGGCGACAGACTTGGTGCTGACGATTACCGATATGCTGCGCAAGCACGGTGTCGTGGGCAAGTTTGTGGAGTTCTATGGCCCTGGTGTCAGCGCTGTGCCTTTGGCCAACCGTGCCACGATCGGCAATATGAGCCCCGAATACGGCTCCACCATTTCCATGTTCCCGATTGACGAGGAAACCCTGCGCTACATGGAGCTGACGGGTCGCTCCAAAGAGCAGATCGATCTGGTGCGCGAGTATGCCCAGGCCCAGGGTCTGTGGCATGACCCGCAGCACGAGCCTCGCTACTCGGAGCGTCTGGAGCTGGATTTGTCCACGGTCGTTCCCTCGATTGCCGGCCCCAAGCGCCCGCAAGACCGCATTGCCCTGTCCTCGTCCCAATCCGCATTCCGTACCTCGGTACGTGATCTGCTGGGCGACGATGTAGCGACCTATGACGAGGCCGTGGAAGAGAGTTTCCCTGCGTCGGACGTGCCTTCGCACAAGCCACCCGCACCTCGTAAAGCGGCGGTGACGTTCACGTTGGCCGACGGTAGCCAGTGCGAGCTGGATCACGGCTCGGTGGTGATTGCCGCCATTACCTCGTGTACCAATACCTCCAACCCAAGTGTGATGATGGCCGCGGGTCTGCTGGCCAAGAAAGCGGTGGAAAAAGGCTTGAGCCGCAAGCCTTGGGTGAAAACCAGTCTGGCCCCAGGCTCGCGCGTGGTTACCGACTATTACGACCGTGCCGGCCTGACCTCCTATCTGGACAAGCTGGGTTTTGACCTAGTGGGTTACGGCTGCACCACGTGTATCGGTAACTCCGGCCCACTGATTCCAGAAGTCAGCCAGGCGATTAATCAAAACGATCTGGCCGTGGTGTCCACCTTGTCGGGTAACCGTAACTTCGAGGGCCGTATTCACCCCGAAGTGAAAATGAACTACTTGATGTCGCCACCGCTGGTGGTGGCCTACGCTTTGGCGGGCACGATGGATATCGACCTGTACAAGGAGCCTTTGGGGCAGGGTAGCGATGGCAAGGATGTGTATCTGAAAGACATCTGGCCCTCTGCTGCTGAAGTGCAGGACGTGATCAGCAAGGCGATTGCCTCGGATATGTACCGCGATGGTTATGCCGATGTGTTTGCCGGTGATGAGCGTTGGCGCTCTCTGCCTACACCCGAAGGGGATCGTTTCGAATGGCAGGATTCCTCTACCTACGTGCGCAAACCCCCATATTTCATTGACCTGAAGCGTGACCCCAGCCCTGTCTCGGATATTCGTGGCGCACGCGTGCTGGCCAAGCTGGGTGACTCGGTGACGACCGACCACATCAGTCCGGCTGGGTCGATTGCACGCATGTCGCCAGCGGCCACCTATTTGATGGACCACGGCGTACAGCCGCAGGACTTCAACTCGTACGGCTCGCGTCGCGGTAACCATGAAGTCATGATTCGCGGCACCTTTGCTAACGTGCGCTTGCGTAACCAACTGGCTCCGGGTACGGAAGGGGGCTACACACGCGACTTCACGCAAGACGGCGCGCCCGTGGCAACGATTTACGATGCCTCGCGCAATTACTTGAGTGCCGATGTCCCGCTGGTCATTTTGGCGGGCAAGGAATACGGTTCGGGTTCTTCGCGTGACTGGGCGGCCAAAGGTACGGTGCTGCTCGGTGTACGGGCAGTCATTGCCGAATCTTACGAGCGTATTCACCGCAGCAATTTGCTGGGCATGGGTGTGATGCCTTTGCAGTTCCCGGCTGGCCAAAACGCACAAACCCTGGGTCTGACGGGCGATGAAGTCTTCGACATCGAAGGCATTACCGCCTTGAATCAGGACAAGATCCCCGAGAAGGTCAAAGTGCGTGCTGGCGATATTGAGTTCGAGGCCCTGGTCCGAATTGATACGCCTAGCGAAGCGCATTATTACCGTCATGGCGGTATCATGCAGTACGTGTTGCGGGGCTTGTTGAAAGCGTAAGCTCGGCAGCAGGCCACGGCGTGATTTGACACGCCAGCAGGTGCGCCAGTGGTGTCATGCCTCTGGCGCATTTGTGTGTTTAGGGGCCGGCTCTTTTGCCGGCCTTTTGTGTGGATAAAGAAAAATGGCGAATACCCAAGAAGCATCTTGGTCTGAGTTGTTGTCTGGCCGTAATGGCTTGCGCTCGCTGGCCTTGGCCGGAGGCGTGGCTGTTCACGCGATCAATGTGTACGTGGCGACCACGATTTTGCCTTCTGTGGTGGAAGATATAGGCGGGTTGGAGTACTACGCGTGGAATACCACGCTCTTTGTGGTGGCATCGATTCTGGGCTCGGCCCTGTCACCCCAAGTCCTGGAAAAATGGGGCCTGCGACACAGCTTTCTGGTGTCGCTGCTGTTCTTTGCGATTGGCACGACCTTGTGCGCGGCGGCGCCTTCCATGCCTTTCCTGCTTGTTGCCCGCACGGTTCAAGGATTGGGGGGTGGCTTGCTATTGGGTCTGAGCTACTCCTCTATCCGGTTGGTGTTTGAAGAGCGGCTTTGGCCGCGCGTGATGGCCCTGGTGTCTAGTATGTGGGGCGTGGCGACCTTGTCGGGACCGGCGATTGGCGGGGTGTTTGCCCAGATGGGCCAATGGCGTCTGGCCTTTTGGAGTGTCCTGCCGTGTGCTGCTTTGCTGGCGATTCTGGTCTGGACCCAGTTGCGTGATGCGCGTGCCCCTGAAACGCGTCAATCCGGTTCGACCTTGGGCAAGGTCTTGTTGCTGACCGCCTCGGTACTGGTCATGTCGGCAGGTAGCCTGTCCACGTCGTGGATGATCAATCTGGCCGGTGTCGTGGGTGGCGCGATGCTGGTGTATCTGATGGCGCGTGCCGACAGCAAGTCCACCAGCCGCCTGTTTCCGCAGGGCACCTATTCCATCAACACCGCCTTGGGTAGTTTGTACGCTGGTATTGGCTTGGTCAGTGTGGCGGTGGCAACGGAAATCTTCATTCCGTATTTCCTGCAGATCATCCATCACATGAGCCCGCTGAAAGCCGGCTACCTGACTGCCTTGATGTCCGGTGGCTGGACCTTGGGTTCGATTGCCAGTTCCAGCCGTGGGCTGAAAACCGGGGACAGATTGATTATTGCCGGGCCTGTGCTCTCGGGCTTGTCGCTGGCTGCCCTGGGCGTGTTTATCCCGTGGGAGGGTTTGAGCGAAGGCAGGGATTATTCCTGGGCCTTGTACCTGTCCTTACTGGGCGTTGGAATAGGGATTGGTCTGGCCTGGCCGCACCTGCTGACACGGGTCTTTCATTCCGCGCCCAAGGGCCAGGAGAATATTGCCTCGGCTGCCATTACGACCTTGCAGCTGTTTACGATGGCCCTGGGGGCTGCATTGGCCGGGATCATCACCACGGCCTCGGGCTTTGCAGACCCCGGTGGGGTGCAGGGCGCGCGCCAGTCAGCGCAGGCTCTGCTGTGGCTGTTTGCTCTGGCGCCTCTTCTTGCCGCCTTCCTGTCCGGGCCTGCAAGACGGGTGCGCCCCAAGGCTTAGCCTTAGACGGTGCTTTTGGGCAAGCGGAACAATTCTGGATCCGGGCCAAGACGACCTTCGGCCTGGTCCAGACCGGCAATGTCTGCCATGTCCTGCTCGCTGAGCTCGAAGCTGAAAATGTCCATATTGTCACGCTGGCGTTCGGGGGAGGTGGACTTGGTAATCACCATATTGCCCAGTTGAATCTGCCAGCGCAGCATGACTTGCGCCACAGAGCGGCCATGTTCCTTGGCAATCTTGTTCAGTACCGGATTGTCCCACAGCGTACCCAGTCCCAGTGGGCTCCAGGCTTGCGTCTGGATAGCGTGGTCTTCATGGTAATGGCGAGACTCTGCCTGCTGAAAGCCGGGGTGCAGCTCAATCTGATTGAGCACAGGCAACACGCCGGTCTTGTCCAGCAAGGTTTGCAGGTGCTGGGGCAGGAAGTTGCACACACCAATGGATTTGACGCGGCCTTCATTGCGCAGATTGATCAGTGTTTCCCAGGTCTGGATGTACTGGCGGTTCTTGGGCACAGGCCAGTGAATCAGGTACAGATCCACATATTCGAGCTGCAGTTTGTCCATGCTTTCTTCAAAGCCTGCACGGGTGTTGTCGTGGCCATGCATGTCATTCCACAGCTTGGTGGTCACAAACAGCTCCTCGCGTGGCACCTTGGACTGACGAATCCCTTGACCGACTTCGGCCTCGTTGCCGTAGATGGCAGCAGTGTCGATCAGGCGGTAGCCTACCTCGATGCCACTGCACACCACATCGGCCGTTTGCTCGGCAGGCACCTGCCAGACACCCAGGCCCAGTTGTGGCGCGCGGTTATCGTCGTGGAAGGTGATTGTTGGGGGGGTAGTCGACATAAGTCTCTCCTCGGTAGAGTGCACGGCAAAACAGCCAGGGTCTGGCTGATGAAACCACCGCGCATGGGGAACGATCGGGGCCTAGGGCCTGTTAACGCAATCTCCTTACATCGTGTTAACAGGTCCTAGAGTACAGGCGGTGTCAAGGCAAAAGTCCTTAAAGGGACCTGAATCCACACGGGATGGACACGTGAAGCTTGTACGTAGGCAGGAAATTGGCTTATTGTTTTTTGTCCTGCGGCGATTATAGAGGCGTCGACTGGATTTTTTATTAAGATGTTGCAATCTGCATCATTCATAATCCCATATAAGCGTTGTCCTATGGGGTTCCAGCTGGAGTAAGTATGAGCGTACATACCACGCAGGTTCGCATTAGCGTTCCCGCTCTGACCGCCTATAAGGGCAAACAAAAAATTGCGTCGTTAACAGCCTATATCGCGCCTATCGCACGAATGCTGGACGAGCACATGGATATGATCCTGGTGGGCGATTCGACCGCGATGGTAGGGTATGCCATGCCTGACACCCTGAGCATTACGGTGGATATGTTGGCTGCCCATGCTGCGGCCGTGGTGCGTGCTACTAAGCACGCTTGTATTGTCGTGGATATGCCCTTTGGCAGCTATCAGGAATCACCCCAGCAGGCATTTGCCAACGCATCGCGTATGCTCGCGGCCAGTGGTGCCCAGGCAGTGAAGATGGAAGGCGGTCAAGCCATGGCTGAAACGACCCGCTTTCTGGTCGAGCGCGGCGTGCCTGTGTTGGCCCACGTGGGTTTGATGCCTCAGTACGTCAACACCATGGGTGGCTACAAGGCTCAAGGCATGACCGATGCTGCCGCCCAGCGCGTGTTGGACGATGCCGTCGCACATGCCCAGGCCGGTGCCTGGGGTGTGGTGTTGGAAGGGGTGGCGGAAAGTGTGGGCCGCCGGATTACCGAAACCATCGCCATTCCTACGATCGGTATCGGTGCATCGCCTGCGTGTGATGGCCAGGTGTTGGTAACTGAAGATATCCTGGGCCTGACAAACGGCAAGATTCCCAAATTTGCCAAACCTTACGCGGATGTGGGTGCCTTGATCTCGCAAGCGGCAGCGCAGTACGCGGCGGAGGTGCGTGATGGTTCTTTCCCCACGTTGGAGCAGTGTTTCGGCGTGAAACGCTAGTCCGGCTAACTATTCCGCATTAGAATATTCCATGTTGATAAATGCGGCATTCACATAGACCGACATGGAAATTCGCCAATTAGAAGCTTTTGCAGCTGTGATGTCCGCAGGCAGTGTGACCGCTGCCGGCCGTTTGCTGGACCGCTCTCAGCCTGTGGTCAGCCGCCAGATTCAGGAGCTGGAGCAGGAACTGGGCTTCAGGCTTTTTACTCGTACCCGTCCGCAGGTCACCCTGACCGATCAAGGGCGCGAGTTTTATCTGGAAGCCAGGCCGGTGCTGATGAATCTGGAGGTGCTGCAAAGTCGCGCTCTGGAAATCGCCCGTGGCGGCCTGCGGCCCCTGCGTATCGTGGCCACTCATGCGCTGGCTATTGGGTTGCTGCCCCAAGCGCTGGGCATCATGGAGCATCACGATCCCGCCTTCAAGCAAAAGCTGATTATTGATACGGTAAAGCCGGAAGAGGTGGTGCAAGCCATCGACGAAGGGCGGGCAGATCTGGCTGTTACCAGTTTGCCGCTCGATATTGATGGTTGCACCTTGCACTGGTCAGGACAAAGTCCGTGTCTGTTGGGTATGGCATTGGATCATCCCCTGTCCGAGCACGAACTGGTGCGTTTGAGTGATATTCAAGGCACGCCCCTGATTTCCATTCAGAACCGCCATCGCCTGCGTCATACCCTGGCAACCGCTCTGTTGCGCGCCAGTCCGGAAGCACCGGAAGATATTCGTCATATCGAGGTTGCATCGTCTTTGGAAGGGCTGGTTCTGGCCAGCCAAGGGGTAGGCGTGTCCTTGATCGACCCCTTCACTGCCCACGGCCTGCCACTGCCGAATGTGGTGTTGCGCCCCATTGATATCCACGTGCCTTATATGGTCGGCGTGGTGTCGCTGCGATCACGCGAACTACGTCCCGATGCACAGCGTCTGGTCGAGGCCATGCGACAGTATGTGCTGCAGTTCATCCCGCGCTTTGTACTGGGAGATGATACGGGCTTGCCCAGCACGCAGGATCCGTTTGACTCGCTGTAAACAGATGGGGGCTGCTGCGGCGCCCCGCCTTTGTCAGCCTCAAGGAATCATGGCGTAAGCCACAACCTCCAGCTTCATGCCCGGCTCCACTAAAGCGGCCACGCCCACGCTGGCTCGGTTGGGAAAGGGCGCGGAGAAAGACTCCCTGTAGACCTTGTCGATGACGTCCATATCGGCGATATCAGTCATGTAAATCAGCACTTGGGTGACGTTTTCCAGGCTAGCTCCCGCTGCTTGAGTGGCCCGTTGCATATTGGCAAAGGTCAGGCGAGCCTGTTGCTCGATGCTTCCCGTATCGATGCTGCCGTCCGGCCGCACAGGCCCGGCCACCATGAACAGCATTTCCCCTTTGGCTTTGACAGCCCAGGAGAACGCTTGCTTGAGGGGAGGAAGCCCGACGTCGACAACTTGTTTCATCACTTGCTCCGAGTAGAGATGACCGGCAAAGACGCAAAGAGCGCCTGCGTTGCATCGCCCAAACGGGTGTTGGGGCGAGCCTGGTCAACAATGACATCGAAGTGGTTGCGTGCGGGCATTTCGATGGGGGGCAGATATTGGGCGCCCAGTGCGTTCAGCGCGTCGGCAAAAGCCTGACTCTGGCGTTTGAACGCCGAGGTTTCGATTTCTCCCCAGCTAATGATGGTGGGAGGAAATCCGTTCAGATCAAGCAGTTGAGGGCTAATCGCTCGTGCACTGTCCACGTCCAGAGACAGTGCCTCATTGATGCTGGTGCCAATCAGGGGCTGTAGATCGTAAATGCCCGATACCAGCACCGCGGCTGCAGGTGCGCCGACAGGCAAATCAGGGTCGTCTTTCCATCCGCGCAGGCAGCACATGGCTGCCAGATGCGCACCGGCAGAACTGCCGGAAACGACAATACGTTGCGGATCAAAACCCAGTTCTTTACCGTGCTCATACAGCCAGCGCAGTGCCTGGCGGCATTCCAGCACCATGTCATGGACAGAGGCTTGCGGTGCCAAGGTGTAATCGATGGCCGCAAAGGCGATGCCCGCGTTGGTGCAATCCGGGGCCGAGAACAAAGAGGACGCCTTGGAGAGCTCCTGCCAGTAGCCGCCGTGAATAAACAGCAGCAGCGGTGGGAGGGATTCCGAGTCGCGCGGCGCAGGCAAAAAGAGGTCGAGCTTATGTGCGGCGGCACTGCCATAGGCCAGCTCGGTATGACGTGATCCGCTTTGCAAGGCCGCTGCGCTAAGCGTGGCGTAGTCCTCGATGTAAGGCGCGTAGTTTCCGCCTATACAGGAGCTGGGCGAGTATTCGCGCTCGCGCTCCTGCGCGGAGAGTAAGTCGTGTGAGGCTGGCATTACAGCGCGGTCCGAACCGTCCAGATTTCAGGGAACAGCACCACGTCCAGCATCTTGCGCAGGTAGCTGACGCCGCCTGTGCCACCGGTGCCGCGCTTGAAGCCGATGACGCGTTCAACCGTCGTGACATGGCGGAAACGCCAAAGACGGAAGGCGTCCTCAATGTCGGTCAGTTTCTCACCCAACTGGTACAGGTCCCAGTGTGCATGTGGGTCACGGTAAACCTGCAACCAGGCAGCTTCGACTTCGGGGCTGGCCACGTAGGGCTGCGTCCAGTCACGCTCCAGATAGTCTGCGGGAATGTCAAAACCCTGGCGGGCCAACAGACGCAGCGACTCATCGTACAGCGAGGGGGCACGGTAAGCGGCCTCAACCTGGCGGAGTAGCTCAGGGCGGTGTGCATGTGGCTTGAGCATGGCGGCATTCTTGTTGCCCAAAGCAAACTCAATACAGCGATATTGTGCGCTTTGAAAGCCGCTGGAGCTGGCCAGATAAGGCCGCATGGCAGTGTATTCCGGCGGGGTCATGGTCGAGAGCACCGTCCAGGCGCTGACCAGTTGTTCCATGATGCGCGAGACACGCGCCAGCATCTTGAAGCTGTCGGCGTATCGGTCAGCAGCGACCGATTCAGTGGCCGCGTTCAGTTCGTGCAGCATTAGTTTCATCCAGAGTTCACTGGTCTGGTGCTGGATGATAAACAGCATTTCGTCGTGGGCAGGCGAGAGCGGGTGCTGAGCGCCCAGCACCTCGTCCAGGTGCAGGTAATCGCCATAGCTCATGGATTGGCTGAAATCCAACTGCGCTTTTTCTTCCGAAACAATGCGCTCTGTCTCGCTGATTCCCTTGTCAGCCGATGCCTTGGAAGCATTCATTTGTTCTGTTCCCGGTACATTAATCATGACCTGTGCGGCCTGTAGAGCAGGTCGCGTGGGTCGCTGGAAAACCAAAGTCGCGTTGCGCGCCAAGGGGAGTGTGCCATGCATCGTGCCCGAAGGTTTCCATCAGTGGCGCGGTGCAGTCACCCGAGCAGGCGGGCACAGGGGTAAAGCTGAATGTTGTCTGTGGTTTCATTATTCAATCCCACTTAAATTTATGCGTTGATCTTAGGGATTTAAGGGTCTTGCGCCAAGCTGTTTTTTATAGAAGCATAATTTTTTCTAGAAAACTTTAAAAACAGGTTTTTTTATGCAAATAGATTTGGATGAGGTGGATTGCAGTTTACTGGCCGAGCTGCAACGAAACGCCAGGCTCACCACAAGCGAGCTGGCGCAAAAAGTGGGTATATCGCAGTCGCCTTGCTGGCGCCGGATCCGTCGCATGGAAGAAGCCGGGCTTATTTCAGGCTACCACGCCCGGCTGGATCGTCGCGGCCTGGGCTACGGTGTGGTGGCCTTCGTCAGCATCAGTGTGGACTTTCAGAACGAAGCGCGTTCGGTGCAGTTTGTAGAAGCGGTACGCGATATTCCGGAGGTAGTGATGTGTCATGGCATTGCAGGCCCGGCCGACTTTTTGCTCATGGTGGTGGCCAAGGACCTGGACAGCTATTCGGAGTTGTTGCAACGGAAACTGCACCGTTTGCCGGGTGTCCGGCAAGCGCAAACCAGCTTTTCCTTGCAGGAGTTCAAGGGGCTTAACGAGCTGCCAATCCCGGTAATGGTCAAGCCTGCACCCTGATTCACTACGCTGTAAACCTTGATATGCGACGTGATCCTACGTTTTGCCGCGTTACCCATGATGAGTTAGGCAGCTAAGGGTTAGCTCTGATTTATTGTCAAAGAAGTCCGTCCTTAGAATTGATCAAAAATCACAAATCATTGCTCGAACTAACTTTGTGACGGAATCTAATGAAACATTCAGATGCTGCAAGCGCCAGTGCTCCGCTCGAAGCTTTTCAACCTATCGTTCGGCAATCCGTTAACGAAGCGGTCTATCAAGCCCTGCGAAACAAGCTGATGCACGGGGAATACCGTGCCGGCCAAGTGCTGGGTATTCAATACCTGGCCGACGCGCTGGGCACCAGCACCATGCCCGTGCGTGAAGCATTACGCCGCCTGGTCGCACAACAGGGGCTAGAGCCGTTGCCCAACGGCACCACGCGTGTTCCGCTGATCACCAAAGCCTGCTTGAGCGATATTCGTCGTGCACGCGTTCTGATCGAAGGCACCGTCACCGAGTGGGCCGGCCCCTTGCTGACATCCTCTGTGCTGGATCAGTTGGAACAGTTGGCGCAAGAAATTACACAAGAGCGTCGTACGCCCAAAGGCGTGGCCAGCAGCTTGGAAAAAAATCGGATCTTTCATTTCACGATTTACGCCGCCGCCCAGTCTCCGGTCATGCTCGCCATGATCGAGAGCCTGTGGCTGCAGTCAGGTGCTTATCTGCGCGAAACCCGCGAATTACTCCACAACGAGGACTCCTCGGACCAATTGCACGAGTCCGCCGTAATCGCGCTGCGTAACGGCAATTTCGCCCAGGCACGTCAATACATTCAGGAAGATGTCTCCTGGATATTTGACCGCTTGGATCTGCCCGATTGAATCGATCTTTCAACTACTCATTCCCCACCAAAGACCATGCTAAAAAAACATAGATCAAAAGCAGTGACCGAGGGCGTAACCCGCACCCCACACCGAGCCTTTCTGCGTGCAACGGGCCTGGATGATGATGACCTGGACCGCTCGATGGTCGCCATCATCGGAACCGCCGGAGACAACACACCCTGTTCCAAATCGCTGGGCCCGCAAGCAGACAGCGTGCGCCTGGGTGTAGCACAGGGTGGTGGTGTACCCGTCATGATGAACACGATTTCCGTGTCTGACGGCACCTCCATGAACCACGCTGGCATGCGCATGAGTCTGGTCTCGCGCGAGATGATTGCCGACAGTATGGAAATAGCCGTGCGTGGTCACGCTTATGATGCTTTGGTCGGTTTGGGTGGTTGCGACAAGACCTTGCCCGGCACCTTGATGGCCATGGCACGGCTTAATGTTCCCTCGGTGTTCATTTATGGCGGTTCCATGTTGCCGGGCTACTCGCCCGATGGCACTGAAAATACCGTGCTGACCGCCATTGAAGGGGTGGGCCGCTACCAGACCGGGGCGATTTCCCTGGAGCAATTGCACGGCATCGAGCGCAACTGTGCCATGACTGTCGGCTCCTGTCCGGGCCAGTTCACTGCCAATACCATGGGTATGGTGGCCGAGGCTTTGGGCATGTCCTTCCTGGGGTCTTCGACCACACCAGCGGTCTACAGCCAACGACACGCACTGGCTCGCCGTGCCGGTCGTCGGGTGATGGAAATTCTGGAAAATGGTGGTCCACTGCCGCGTGATCTCATCACACGCAAGAGCCTGGAAAATGCCGCTGCGGCTGTGGCTGCGACGGGCGGCTCAACCAACGTGGCCTTGCATATCCCTGCTATAGCGCACGAGGTGGGTATCCGCTTCACCATGGATGATCTGGCTGAGGTCTTTAACCGCACACCTCTTATCGCCGACTTGCAGCCCGGTGGCCGTTATCTGGCACGCGATCTGGACGTGATCGGTGGGGTGCCCGTCGTGCTCAAGGCTCTCTTGAAGAGCGGGCACCTGCACGGCGATGTGTTGACCATTACCGGTGAAACCTTGGCGGAGGCCTTGGAAAGTTTCCCCGATGTTGATGGTCGTATCGTGCGTAGCAGTGATCAGCCTATTCATGCGTCAGGCGGTCTGGTTGTGCTCAAGGGCAATCTGTGTCCGGATGGGGCCTTGCTGAAGATTGCCGGTTTGAAGTCTCTGGTTTTTGAAGGCCGCGCCCGTGTCTTTGAAACCGAGGAAGATTGTATGGCCGTGGTGTCCAGGCAGGCCTACGAGACTGGCGATGTGCTGATCATTCGCAATGAAGGCCCCAAAGGCGGCCCCGGCATGCGCGAGATGCTAAGCGTTACCGCCGCCATTTACGGCCATGGCAATGGCGAGAAAGTGGCACTGCTGACCGATGGCCGTTTCTCGGGTGCGACACGCGGCATGTGCATCGGCTATGCCAGCCCTGAAGCGGCAGCCGGTGGGAACATCGGCTTGGTGCGTGACGGTGACCGTATCACCATCGACGCTACGCAAAGCAGCATGCAGTTGCATGTGTCCGATGAGGAACTGGCCGTACGCCGGGCGCAATGGAAACCCTATGTACGAGATCGTTTGGCGGGCGCGTTGGAGAAGTACGCACGTCTGGTTGGGCCGACCAATGAAGGGGCAGTGACCCATTCGGGTGCTGCCCAGTGGCCGCAAGAACAGCTTGAGGACGTATAAGATGAAACTCGGTTTTTGCGGTTTAGGATTGATGGGTGCTGCTATGGTGCAGCGCCTGCTGAAAGCGGGCCACGAGGTCAAAGTCTGGAACCGTTCCAGGGAAAAGGCCGAGCCCTTGGCGGCGCTCGGTGCGCAGATTGTGAGCACGCCATGCGAAGCGGCTGAAGGCACCGACGGTGTCTTGCTATGCCTGTTTGACGCCAAGGCTGCCGAGGCCGTGGTGTTCGGTGCGGACGGCATTGCTCAGGCAGCAGGTCTTAATTGGCTGGTGGATCACTCCAGCATCGACCCGGAAGCCACGCGCAACTTGGCCGCTCGTTTGGCGCAAAGTTGCGGGGCTGACTGGATTGATGCCCCAGTGTCTGGCGGTATTCCAGGCGTGGAGGCCGGTACGCTGGCCATCATGACAGGTGGTAGCGAAACCCATATGCCCGAGGCCGAGGCTGCCATGCGCGCCTATGCCGGCAATATCACGCATATGGGGCCTTCTGGGACCGGGCAGGCGACCAAGCTGTGCAACCAGGCTATCGTGGCGACCTCGATCGCGGCACTGGCCGAAGCCATTGGCTTTGCCCGACGCAATAACATCAATGTGGACAAACTGGCACCCGCACTGGCGGGCGGCTGGGCGGACTCCAAGCCCTTGCAGATCTTTGCCCCGCGCATGATAGAAGCACAGGCAAAAAGCATCGGTGCGCTGTCCACCATGCTCAAGGATATCGACACCCTGATCGCCAATGCTCAACAAAGTGGTGCGCCTATGCCGGTGGCGGCCAGCGTGCAGCAAATGTTGCGTGTGGCTAGCGCCATGGGTTTAGGTCAGGCCGAAGTGTCTGCCTTGGTCAGTGTCGTTCTGCCAGAGCAGCGTGACGCCTTCCTTCGCCAGATAAGCGCATAAGGCGGGCGGCCCCATGCAACTATCCGCTAATCTCAGTTGGTTGTATCGGCACCTGGACTGGAGCGAACGCTTTGAGGCTGCGGCGGCCGATGGTTTTAAGGGTGTTGAGATTTTGCTGCCCTATGACTACGCTCCGGCGTGGTACGCCCAGCAACTGCAAACCACAAAGCTGGAGCTGACGCTCATCAATACGCCAATAGGCGAGGGGCAGGGCAGGCTGGGCTGGGCGGCGATTCCCGGCGCACAGACCCAGTTCCGGCAAGCCTTTGATCGTGCCCGTGCGGTTGCACAGGCGACCGGGTGCCGTCGTATCCACGTGATGGCGGGCGATGTCAGCCCCTTTGCGCAGGAAGACGGTCGGGCCGCACTGATCAGTAATCTGGAACATGCTTTAGCCTTGGCTGAAGCGGATGATTTGGTCCTGACGCTGGAAGCGCTCAATCGCAGTGATATGGCCGGGTATTTTTATTATTTGCCCGAACAGGTCATAGAGGTGCTCCAGCATTTCAATTCCCCGCGCCTGCGCCTGCAATTTGATTACTACCACTGCGTCAAAGAAAGTTTGGACGTCCGTTCCAGCGTTGCGGCCTGTGCGCCCTGGATCGGCTATGTGCAGATCGCGGGTGCCGATGGGCGCTACGAGCCGGATCTTGCACAACATGATTTGCTGGAAGGCGTGGCTGCCTTGCCCACTTTGGGCTACGACGCTTGGCTGGGCTGCGAGTATCAGCCTCGCGCACTGCCGTCAGAAGGTTTGGCCTGGTGTCAGCCCTTGCGTGATCGCAGTGTGCTGGCTGTGCCCCATCGCCATGCTGTCGCTTGCCCGCAGGCTGCTGGGAGATAAGCCATGAAGCATGTCTTGATTACCGGCGCCAACGGCTACATCGGTCAAGCGCTGGCCCGTGCGGTAGCCAAACGTCTGGCAGCCAAAGAAATTCAAAGCCTGACCTTGGTGGATCTGGCTTTTGAAGAGCAAAGCTATCACCACGAGCCTGGCCTGCGCTGCATTAGCGGTGACTTGTCCGATGAAACCGTGCTGCAGGCCGCTTTGACCCCTGCTCCTGATACGGTTTTCCATCTGGCCTCGGTGACCAGTCGGCTTGCTGAGGAGAATTTCGCGCTGGGCCTGCGCGTCAATATCGCCGGCACGGTGAGCTTGTTCGAGCACTTGCGACAACAAGAACAGTGTCCCGTTGTGGTGTATGCCAGCAGTATTGGTGTCTTCGGTACGCCGCTGCCCCTACAGGTAGATGACAACACCCCAGTGGCACCCACCTTAAGTTACGGGACGCAGAAGCGGATGGTGGAGTTGCTGTTGGCCGATTACAGCCGCCGTGGCTTTCTGGATGGTCGCTCGGTTCGCTTGCCTACCGTGGTTGCCAGACCCATGACGGCCGAAACGGCGCTGTCTTCATTTGCCAGTTCCTTGATTCATGCTCTTGCCGCTGGTAGCACTTACGAGTGTCCCATCGGCCCGCAGGGGTGGATATGGCTGCTTTCCTTGCCGATCTGCGTACAACATCTTTTGACAACGGCGAGCATCGAAACGGTTCGCTTGCCGGAGGGGCGAGTATGGAATCTGCCCGCCCAGCGTCTTCAAGTTGCAGACCTGGTACAGGCTGCGAAATCCCGCTATGGCCGGGGGGCCGATGCGGGTTTGCGTTTTCAGTCCAACCCCCAGTTTGATCGGCAGTTTGCCCAGTGGCCACCGTTGACAACGGCAATCGCCACGCAGTTGGGTATGCAGCATGACGGCGACGTCAAAACCTTGATTGAACAGGCTCTTGTTTCCTGAAGGGCCTGGCTAACTATACCTATAACGATCTACCACTAAAAAGGATTCCCCATGAAGAACCGATGGATTTCTCGCCTGTTGGGTATTGCCTTAACGAGCCTGGGTGTGGCGGCAGGTCCCGCAAAAGCGGACAAACCGGTGGAGCTGACTTTTTCGGCCTGGATTCCGCAGACACATGTTCTGGTCGCTAATTTCATGAAGCCCTGGGCCAAAGAGGTGGAGCAGGCCACCGAAGGGCGCGTCAAGATCAACTTCCTGACCAAGGCGGCCACTAACCCGGTTGGGCATCTGGATGCGGTACGCAATGGTCTGGTTGATCTGGCCTTTATTTCCTACTCCTATTACCCCGGCAATTTCGATTTGATGAAATTTGCCATGCTGCCGTTTTCGGGCAATAGCGCCGAGTCCACCTCGCTGGCAGCGTGGGATATCTATAGCAAGTATCTGCAAGATGCCAAAGAGCATCGCGGTATCAAGTTGCTGGGCATTTATGGTCACGGCCCGGGCAGTGTTTACACCACAGAAAAACAGGTACAAAACATTGCCGACTTCGATGGCCTGAAGCTGCGTATTGGCGGTGGCATGCAGGCCGATCTGTCCAAGGCGCTGAATGTGAATGCGGTGGTAAAGCCTGCTTCCGAATCGTACGAACTGCTTAGCACCGGCGTGGTGGATGGGGTTCTTTTCCCGCCTGAATCGGTTGTTTCGTTTCGTCTGGACAGCGTCGTCAAACATGCGACGGTTTTTCCCGGCGGTCTTTATGCCGATTTGCACGGCATCATCATGAATCCGGGTGCCTTTGATCGCTTGTCTGAAAAAGACCGCGAGATCGTGATGGGGCTTTCGGGTGAGCATATCGCGCGCATGGGGGGCAAGGCCTGGGGTGATGCGGATGTGGCCGCCCTGAAAACCCTGCAGGCAAGTCATGTGCAGTTTCACCCTGCCAGTAAAGAGCTGATTGCCGCCGTCAAAGAGCGCACAGCTTCGTTCGAGCAAACCTGGCTTGCTGCTGCAAAGGCCAAGGGCATAGACGGGCCTGCCGTGCTGGCCGAGTTTCGTGCCGATCTGAAAGCGCGGGAAAGCGGCCAGTGATCAGCGTATTCAGACTGTCTTGAACCTGCTGGACGCCGCGTGCGCCAGCAGTCCCGGAGCTACAAAGCATGAACTCCATTCTCTCTTTATTAAGAGCGGGTCTTCGGCGTCTGACTGAGTTATGCATGGTCTCGCTGGCCTTGCTGACTTTGGCCGATGTACTAGGACGCTACATTTTCAACGTGTCGGTGATGGGTGCGGTAGAACTGACGGAAATACTCATGGTGGGGGTGATCTTCTGCGGTATTGTCTTTGCCACCATGGCGCGTGAACACATTGTGGTCGACCTGGTGCCCGTTCCCGGTGGGGACAGGGGCGCGCGAGTCGTTCATATCTCCAGCCACTTGCTGGCAGCGGGGATCAGTGCCTTGCTGGCTATGGTCAGCTGGACACAAGCCGAGTCGGCGGCCGAGTACGCTGATCAGACCACCTTGCTGGGGCTGCCATTGGCTCCGGTTGTTTACTTCATGAGCATCATGCTGTTCGTCAACACACTGGTGGAGTTGGGGCAGCTTGGCCGGAGCAGGAACGCAAAGACGGCCCATCTGGAACAAGAGGCACAGAATGACTGAAGCGCTGATTGGCTTTGCCGCCATGCTCCTTTTGATCTTCCTGCGGGTGCCCGTAGCGTTTTCCATGGCCCTGGTGGGTTTTATCGGTGTTGGCATCATGCGCAACTGGCCTTCGGCCTACGCCATGACCGGCGCAGTGGTGCGTGAAAGCGGTTTTCAATATTTGCTGTCGGTGCTGCCGCTGTTCATCTTGATGGGTAACTTCATTACTCAAGCCAAATTGTCCAAAGAGCTTTACGCTGCCGCCTATGCGTTTTTGGGGCATAGAAAGGGTGGGCTGGCCATGTCTACGGTAGTGGCCTGTGGTGGTTTTGGCGCGGTGTGTGGCTCCAGTCTGGCGACGGCGGCCACCATGTCCAAAGTGGCCTACCCGCAAATGCGTAGGCTCGGTTACAGCCGTGCCTTGGCTTCTGGTTCGATCGCTGCGGGTGGCACGCTGGGCATTTTGATTCCACCCTCAATTGTGATGGTGGTCTACGCCATCTTGACCGAACAAAGCATAGGCAAGATGTTTGCCGCCGGTGTTCTGCCCGGCCTGTTGGCTGTGGGTCTCTACCTCTTGGCGGTCAGATGGACGATCTGGCGCGACCCTAATGCCGGGCCTCCCGGTGAACGCATGAGTTGGAAAGAGCGTTTGAGTGCGCTGCGCGATGTCTGGGGGGTGCTGGTGTTGTTCATTATCGTGATGGGCGGCATTTATGGCGGGGTATTTAGCTCTACTGAAGCGGCTGGGATTGGTGCTTGCGGTGCCTTTCTGTTCGCGCTGCTGCGTGGCCGTTTGACCTGGCAGACACTGTCCAATGTGCTGGTTGAGTCGGCGCGTACGACGGGCATGTTGTTCTTGGTGCTGATCGGCGCCTTGCTGTTTTCCAGCTTTATCAATTTCACCTCCATGCCCAGCGACTTGCAGGACTGGGTGCAGCAGTTCGAGATGAGCCCGATCGTGGTGATTTTGCTGATTTGCGCAATTTATATCGTGCTGGGCAGTGTGTTGGAGAGCATGTCCATGGTCTTGCTGACCGTGCCTATTTTCTACCCGCTGGTGCAGCACCTGGGCTTTGACCTGGTCTGGTTCGGCATCATTGTAGTGGTGGTTACGGAAATCAGTTTCATCACCCCGCCCGTGGGCATGAACGTCATGGTGCTGAAAAGCCTGTTGCCCGACGTGAAGATGGGCACGCTGTATCGGGGAGTCTTGCCTTTTGTGGTAGCGGATATTTTCCGCCTGGCGGTGCTCTTGGCTTTTCCAGTTATTTCGCTGCTCTTGCCCAAATACCTTGGATAAAAACGGATTCGCAACATGATTATCGACCAAAGAACCTATACCATCCCTACCGGCCTGCTGCGCGACTTCCTGTCCCTGTATGCAACGCAAGGGCGTGCCGTACAAATCGAACATCTGGGCGCTTGTCACGGCTACTACACCACGGAAGTAGGTGAACTGAATCAGGTGGTGCATCTGTGGGCATACAAGGATATGGCTGACCGGGAAGCCCGTCGTAACGCACTGGAGGCTGACCCGCGCTGGTTGGCTTATCGTCGCAAGGCCTGTGCTGCCGGTCATGTCATACGCCAGAGCAATGCCCTGCTTAAACAAGTTGATTTCGACGTCTTTACAAGCGAAGCATGACCATGAACCCGAAGATTCTTCAAGCCTGCCCCTTGCCGCCTCCTCTGGCGGGCAAACTGCCTGCCTTGTGTCCGGTTGAAACCCTGAGTGATGCGCCCGATCAAGCGCTGTTCTTGCGTGAGCGTGGCGGCGAGTTTACGGTGCTGGTCACCACAGGAACGCAGGGCGCAGACAAGGGGCTGATTGAGGCACTGCCTAATTTGAAGGCTATTTGTAGCCTGGGCGTGGGCTACGATGCCATCGACCTGGATGCAGTCCGTGCGCGTGGGGTGATGCTGAGCAATACTCCAGACGTTCTTAACGACTGCGTGGCCGACTTGGCGATTGGTTTGTTGATCGATGTGGTGCGTGGCATTTCGGCTTCCGACCGACATGTCCGGCGTGGTGACTGGCCTCGTGTCGGCCCGACCATGCCCAGCACTCGGGTCAGTGGCAAGCGCCTGGGCATGCTGGGTATGGGACGAGTCGGGCAGGTTATTGCGCGTCGCGCTATCGGCTTTGATATGGAGATCCGCTATCACACACGTAGCGCCAAACCCGAATTGCCTTGGCAGCACGAGCCTTCATTGCTGGCTTTGGCGCAATGGTGCGATTTCCTCATCGTGGCTTGCCCCGGCAGCCCGCAAACTTACCATCTGGTGTCTGCCGAGGTCTTGAGAGCCTTGGGGCCCAACGGCTACCTGGTCAATGTCGCTCGCGGCTCTGTGGTGGATGAAAAAGCCTTGGTGGCGGCTCTTGATAATGGCCAATTAGGCGGCGCCGGATTGGATGTGTTCGAGAACGAACCCGATGTGCCTGCCGAGTTGTTAAGTAACGAGCGGGTAGTCGTGCTGCCTCATGTAGGGAGCGCAACCCGTGAAACCCGTGCCGCCATGTGCGAGCTGGTGTTAAAGAATGTTGAGAGTTACCTTACGCAAGGCAGTCTTGTGACGCCGGTTAGATTGTAAAGACTGCCTCAGGAATAACGCAGCGGTTTCAAGCTTCTGGCTTGAACTGCTGCTTCTTTCTGAGCCAGTGTTAGCCAGTATTGCTTGGTTTGCAAAGTTTTGAGTACCTGTTAAGCACCAGGTCACGAAGTTGCCCTATTTACAGGGTTGGAGTAATCGCTCTGCTTTCGACTAATGACCAAATACCGAATCTGGAGATGGGTCGTATTAGTGGGAAGTCCGTGACGAGCAGGAGTTAGCTAGCCAAGGTGCCGGCGTATCTGCTTGGTCGCCCCTTATACGATCCTCCGTCTGCCCGTCGTCAGCTTGGTCGCCTGTTCTTGCCAACACGTTCTCCTTTGGCTGAGCAGAAACAGACGTGTTTTCTTTGCATGGAGCGGTGCTTTCAACTATATACTTGATGCTTAAACAATTAAATTGAATCGGGCCTTGTACGCCCGGCATCAGGTGGGAGGCAGCTTGCATCATGCGGCTCAATATTCAGGATTTTCAGGTAGCGGCCCAAAGCAGCCTGCCACGCTTTGTCTATGACTATGTTGCTGGTGGGGCAGAAGACGAACTCTGTCTGGCTCGTAATCAGGCAGATTTGCAGACGCTGACTTTGTCGCCACGCAGTTTGCGTGATACGTCGGCGGTATCAACAGAAATAGAGGTCTTTGGACGCCGATGGGCTGCGCCTTTTGGTGTCGCTCCCGTTGGCTTGATCGATGTCGTGCGTCCACGTGGGGATCTGCACGCAGCGCGTGCCGCAGGCAAGGCGGGCTTGCCGTACATTTTGTCCACTGCCTCCAATAGCCCTTTGGAGCAGGTGCGTGAGGTCTGCGAAGGCCCATGCTGGATGCAGTTGTATGTGATGCAAGACAGGGGCATGGCCAATTCCATTCTGGATCGCGCCCGCCAAGCCGGGTTCGAAGCCTTGGTTTTGACCGTCGATGTGCCTGTAGGTGGTTATAGAGAAAAGGACATACGCCACGGCTTCAAATTGCCGTTTCGTCCAGGCCCCCGCTTATTGCTGGATATGGCTTTGCAGCCCCGCTGGCTGTGGCGTCAGGCTTTGGCCGGCCAACCCCAGTTTGTCAACCTGATGCCCACGCAAGGAGCCACTTCTGCTCAGGCACAGGCAGCACTGCTGGCGCGAAGCATGGACCGCCGCTTGATTTGGGATGATGTCTCCTGGCTGCGTTCCAAGTGGGACGGCCCGTTGCTGATCAAAGGTGTGCTCCATCCTGAAGATGCACGTCAGGCCTTGCATTACGGTGTAGATGGACTGATTGTGTCCAATCACGGTGGCCGACAACTGGATTGTGCGCCTTCAACAATCAGCGTTCTCCCGCAAATCATGGATATCGTCAAAACGCAGATGCCGGTGTTTATCGATAGCGGCTTTCGGCGTGGTGCAGATGTCGCCAAGGCCATCGCTTGTGGAGCGACGGGCGCATTCCTGGGACGTGCCGTCGCCTACGGTTTGGCTCAAGGCGGCGAGCAGGGCGTCTCTGACGTGTTGGGCCTGGTCGCTCAGGAGCTGGAACGGACGATGATTTTATTGGGGGCTTCATGCCCGGCAGATTTGACCCAATGTCTTGTATCCTCTATCGAGTAAGGTGTCCGACGCCCGCTGAAATCTGCGGCGGGAAACTTACTCTTTGGAGGTATGGCGTGTGAAAGGAAGCTGTCTTTGCCAAGGCGTGGTCTTTGAGATTACCGGCGCTATTACGAACCTGCTCTATTGCCATTGCAGCATGTGTCGCAAGTCGCATGGTTCTGCATTCAGGGCGCGGGGCAAGGTCAAGACCAAGGAATTTCATTGGCGTCGCGGTCAGGAACTGCTGCGGTTTTATGAGTCATCGCCAGGAGAGCACCGGGGTTTTTGCTCCAGGTGCGGGTCAAATATTTTGACTAAATTCGATCAAAAACCAGAAGAGCTGGGCTTGGCGTTAGGGGTGTTGGACGATGACCCTGGTCTGCGTCCCACTTGTCACGTTTTCGTGGGCTCAAAAGCCGCGTGGCATGAGATTGCTGATGGGCTTATTCAGTACGAGGGGTTCCCACCTGGCTAGCAGCAAGACTCGGACAGCAGAAAAACAAAACGCCAAGCTTTTGAAAGCTTGGCGTTTTGTTTTATTCGTGGTGCCGGCTAAAGGAGTTGAACCCTCGACCTTCGCATTACAAGTGCGCTGCTCTACCAACTGAGCTAAGCCGGCGAATTGACGATTATAGCCGGAATTTTTGATAAGAAGCAATCACCAGAAAAATATTGATGTGGTCCAAGACTCACAGGCTCAGCCAGTAAGTAGGTTCTGGTTATAAGCGCATGATGAAAATGTCGTTTTAAATGCCTTTCTCCCTACCCATAATCTGATCTATCCAAGCTGTGCTTATATAGAAAGCGCGCAATTGAACATTAGTGACGGGCTCCGAAGGCCGCGTCCGGGAACGTTGGGGAACACCATGAAATTGAAGTCTGTTGTTGGCTCTGCCTTGTTGTTGACGTCTTTGCTGGGTGGTAACGTCAGCGCCCAGGTTTCTTTGCTGAATGCCTCGTTTGATGTGGCCCGTGAGACCTTTGCGGCAATCAACCCCAAGTTTGTTGAGCACTGGAAAGCCACTACGGGCGAAGACATCAAGATTGATCAGTCTTTTGCCGGAACTTCCCGTCAGGCCCAGGACATTATTCAGGGCAAGAAAGTCGATACCGTGACCTTCAACCAGGTCACCGATATTGAGTTCCTGGCCGAGCGCGGCGCGGTGGCCAAGGACTGGGCCACTAAATTCCCGAACAACAGCTCGCCTTACTACAGCACTATCGCTTTCCTGGTGCGCAAGGGCAATCCCAAGAACATCAAGTCCTGGGATGATCTGGTGCGTGACGATGTGAAACTGGTGTTCCCGAACCCCAAGACCTCGGGCAATGCTCGCTACACCTATTTGGCGTCCTGGCTGTATGCCAATGAAGCCTTTGGCGGCGATGAAGCCAAGATCAAAGAGTTTGTCGGTAAGGTGCTGGCTAATGTCGAGAGCTTCCCCACTGGTGGCCGTGGCGCGACTGTGGCTTTTGCCCAGAATGGTCAGGGTGATGTGTTGCTGACTTTTGAATCCGAAGTGCTTAATATTGCCGCCAGCGATGAATTCAAGGGCAGTGAGTTGGAAGTGGTGGTGCCCCCCGTCAGCGTATTGGCTGAGTTCCCCGTAGCCGTGGTGGATCGTGTGGTTGACCAGAAGGGCACCCGCAAGGAGGCGACCGAATACCTGAAGTTCCAGTACACCCCGGAGATTCAGCGTCTGTTGGCTGGTTTCAACTACCGTGTGACGGATCCTGCTGTTGCCAAGGAGTTTGAGTCCAAATACGCACCGGTCAAGTTGATCAACCCCACCGACCTCCTGGGTTCCTGGACTGATATTCAAAGCCGCCACTTTGCCGCGAATGGCGTGTTGGACCAGTTGCTGGCCAAGTAATTCATGAGTCGTACTCTTGTGGGCGGGGCGCAGGATTCCGGGGCGAAGACTGCGCTAAAGCCACTCTTTTTTCTGCGTCGCCCCGTCATGCCGGGTTTTGGGCTGAGCTTTGGCTTTAGCGTCCTGTACCTGTCCATTATTGTGCTGCTGCCTTTGTCGGCCTTGTTCATGTACGTCAGTGACATGAGTCTGGCCGATTATTGGCGTGCGGTCACGGATAAGCGCGTCGTCAGCAGCTATCAGGTTACGATCAGCGCTGCCCTTTATTCCACCCTGACTGCTAGCGTGGTGGGGTTCATTATTGCCTGGATCATCACGCGCTTTGAGTTTCCGGGGCGTCGCCTGATCGATGCTTTGGTAGACCTGCCGTTTGCCTTACCGACTTCGGTAGCGGGTTTGACCTTGGCGACGCTGTTTGTGCCCGGCGGCTGGTTTGGTCAGTTTCTGCCGGAAGGCTGGAAGATCGCCTATCAATACCCCGGCATTGTTCTGGCTATGACCTTCACCAGTTTGCCCTTTGTGGTGCGTATTGTGCAGCCCGTGATTGAAGAGCTGGGGGCCGAGTACGAAGAGGTTGCCCACACACTGGGTGCCAGTGGCTGGCAGACGTTCAGCAAAGTGGTGTTTCCTCCGCTGATTCCTGCGCTGGTCACGGGAGCCTCCCAGGCTTTTATCCGCAGTTTGGGTGAGTTCGGCGCAGTCATCATGATTGCTGGCAACATTCCCTACAAAACCGAAGTATCGTCCCTGATGATTTTTGTGCGCCTACAAGAATTCAACTATCCGGCGGCGGCGGCGATTGCCTCGGTGATCTTGATCGCCTCCTTGCTGCTGCTGTTCACCTTGCAACTAGTGCAGAATCGCTTGTTGGGCTGGCAGCGGAGGGCGTCATGAGAAAAACACCTAAAAGCACGGCTGATCGCCTGATTCTGGCCTTGGGCATTGCCTTGGTGCTGGGTCTGCTGGTGGTCCCCCTGATACTGATCTTCTCCAAAGCCTTGGGCGATGGTTTGCCAGCTTTATGGAGCAATCTGCAAGAGGACTACATGCTGCACGCCATTGGGCTTACCCTGTTTGTGGCGGTGCTGACGGTGCCCCTGAACATGGTCTTTGGCATTCTGCTGGCCTGGTGTCTGACGCATTACGAGTTTCGTGGCCGCCGTTTGCTCAGTACCTTGGTGGATTTGCCTTACGCGGTTTCTCCGGTGGTAGCTGGCCTGTGTTATCTGGTGGTCTACGGTGTGGAGTCGTCTCTGGGACAGTGGTTAAGCGCACGTGATATCCAGTTGATGTTCGCCTGGCCGGGAATCCTGATGGTCACGATCTTTGTGACCACGCCTTATGTGGCCCGTATCCTGATTCCTATCATGCAGGCTCAAGGTTCGGACGCGCAGGCGGCGGCGTTAAGTCTGGGTGCCAATGGTTGGCAGATCTTCTGGCACGTCACGCTGCCGGATATTAAATGGGCCTTGCTGTATGGCGTGGTGCTGACCAATGCTCGTGCGATTGGCGAGTTCGGCGCGGTGTCCGTGGTGTCTGGCACCATCATGAATCAGACCTTGACCTTGTCCCTGCTGGTGGATCAGTTGAACAACGATAACAAGGCGGCTGCGGCCTTTACAGCGGCTGCGCTACTGGCTCTATTCGCCATCGTGTCCGTGATGCTCAAGAGCTTGTTGGAGTGGCGTGTGGCGGCTGGGCGTCGTCGCAATCAGGCTGAGGCGGTGCAGTAGGGGTAGAACTTAGCGTGTGTTAGATAGTGGTGCAGTGCCTTCGCTCAGTGACAATGCAAGTGCTTGGGTGACCGGTTCTACTATTTGATATCTGTAGTAGAACTGGTTATTCAAGAGGTAAAAAAGGCTCCTTACGGAGCCTTTTTTGTCTGCGTCGAACGCGCCTTATTTGACGATTTTCAGGTGCGAGACCTTGTCAGCGTCTTTTTTGGCAACGGGCGCTTCCGGTGTCGCTTCAGGGGCTGCCTCTGGTGCTTCGCCTTCCGCGTAAGGCTCGGATTCGACGACCTCAAAACCCATGCCAGCGCCTGTTTCGCGTGCGTAGATGGCCGATACGGCCGCTACGGGCACGAAAATGTCTTCCGTGACACCGCCGAAGCGGGCCTGGAATTCAATGTAATCGTTACCTAGGATCAGACCATTGGTGGCCAGATGCCCAATATTCAGGGTGATTTGACCATCCTGAATATGGCCGCGTGGAACAACAGTGTTGGCGTCTACTGTGACCACAATGTGTGGTGTGTATCCGTGATCGGAACACCATTCGTGTAGAGCGCGCAACAGGTAGGGTTTGGTAGAGGTCTCTTGCATAATGAATTAGCGACGCATGACTTTTTCGGAAGGCGTCAGCGCTTCAATGTAAGCAGGACGCGAGAACACGCGCTCGGCGTACTTTTGCACAGGAGCAGCGCTCTTGGGCAGTTCGATACCGTAGTGGTCTAGGCGCCAGAGCAGGGGAGCGATCGCCACGTCCAGCATGGAGAATTCTTCACCCAGCATGTATTTGTTCTTGAGCAGGATCGGAGCCAACTGCGACAAGTGGTTGCGGATTTGCTGACGGGCCAGTTCTTGTGCCTTGGCATCCGTGTTGCGGCGGTCTTCCAGGGCAGCCACGTGTACAAACAGTTCCTTCTCGAAGTTGTACAGGAACAGGCGAGTACGGGCGCGCATGGTAGGGTCCGCAGGCATCAGCTGAGGATGCGGGAAACGCTCATCAATGTATTCATTGATGATGTTCGATTCGTACAAGATCAGGTCACGTTCTACCAGGATGGGCACCTGTCCGTAGGGGTTCATGACGGCGATATCTTCAGGCTTGTTGTACAAGTCGATGTCGCGGATCTCGAAATCCATGCCTTTTTCAAACAACACAAAACGGCAGCGCTGTGAGAATGGGCAAGTTGTTCCAGAGTAGAGCACCATCATGGTAGGAGATTCCAGTCGTAGAAATAAAAACAAGAGCCTCACGGCTCAGAACTTAAAACCCTGCAGAGGGTTTTAACAATAAAAAGCCGGGCAGGCTAGTTAGGCCTGCCCGTCTAGCATAGCGTTTTACTTGATGTCTTTCCAGAAAACGCTGTTCAGGCGCCATGCAACGGCAAAGAACAAGAGCAGGAACAGGATTACGCCCACACCAATTTTCTTGCGCTCCAGTTGCACAGGTTCTGCCATCCAGTCCATGAAGTTGGCCAGGTCGGCGACATCGCTGTCGTACTTGGCAGCCATCTTGGCATTGACAGGCTCGAGCTTGACCGAGTCGGAGGCATGGCCAGTGTAATTGTCCAATACTTCTGTTTTGACGGACGAGAAGCCGGCGGGATCGTAGCTGGCGACTGTCTTGACCCACTCTTTGCTGCCATCGTCTTTGGCGGTTTCAGCCACGGTCGTACGGTGCAAAGTCACACCACCTTGGCGCTCCCACATGGCGTGAGGCATACCCACGCTTGGGAAAACCAGGTTATCCCAGCCTGTAGGACGGGATGCGTCACGGTAGAAAGTGCGCAGGTAGGTGTAGATGTAGTCTGCGCCGCTAGGGCCCAGGTTGGTGGACTTGGCACGTGCAATCACGGACAGGTCAGGAGGAGCAGCACCAAACCATTTCTTGCCCATTTCCGGGGTCATGGCGATCTTCATCAGATCACCCACCTTGTCCGAGGAGAACAGCAAGTTTTTCTTGATGTCTTCTTCGGTCAGGCCGATATCTTTCAGCTTGTTGTAGCGCATGGAGTTGGCGCTATGACAGTTCAGACAGTAGTTCACAAACAGTTTTGCGCCATTTTGCAAAGCCGCCATGTCATTCATGCGGTCGGGCGCGCGCTCCAGGGCATAGCCACCTTCGGCGGCCACAGCCACCGTGCAGGTAAGGGACAAGGCCAGAGCGCCAAGCAGTTTTTTAATCATGGTCATTCCGTTTCGTGTTGGGGGCCTAGTGAGGGCGGAAAGTCACGCGATCAGGTTCGGGTTTGAATGTACCCATGCGGCTCCATACTGGCATCAACAGGAAGAATGCCAGGTAGATCACCGTACCGATCTGGCTCAGCAGGTTGAACAAGTCGTTCGGGGCCTGCGTGCCCAGGTAACCCAAGATCAGGAAGTTGATGATGAAAATCGCGTACAGCACTTTGTGCCAGGTAGGACGGTAACGAATCGACTTCACAGGCGATTTGTCCAGCCAAGGCAGGAAGAACAGGATCACGACCGTACCACCCATGGCCACCACGCCCCAGAACTTGGCGTCGATAACACGCAGCAACACAGCAACAGCGATCAGGATGGCTGGAACAGCCAGACGCCAGATACCGGGCAGCTTGCCTTTGACGAACAGCACCAGCGCGCCCAGCACGGAAGCACCGGCCAGAACCCAGGTAAAGTCAGCGGTTGTGGCACGCAGCATGGAGTAGAAAGGCGTGAAGTACCAGACAGGCGCAATGTGTGGAGGAGTCTTTAGCGCATCGGCTGGGCTGAAGTTGTTGAACTCCAGAAAGTAGCCGCCCATTTCAGGAGCAAAGAAGACAATCGCGGCAAATACAATCAGGAAGCCAGCCACACCCAGGATGTCGTGTACCGAGTAGTAGGGGTGGAAGGGAATGCCATCCAAAGGACGACCTTGCGCGTCTTTGGGGCCGTTCTTGATTTCGATACCGTCAGGGTTGTTGGAACCGACTTCGTGCAGCGCGATCAGGTGAGCCACAACCAGGCCAAGCAGGACCAGAGGCACAGCAATGACGTGCAGCGCAAAGAAGCGGTTCAGGGTGGCGTCGGACACCACGTAGTCACCACGGATGAAAATAGCCAGGTCAGGACCAATGAAAGGAATGGCCGAGAACAGGTTAACAATCACCTGGGCGCCCCAGTAGGACATCTGGCCCCATGGCAGCAGGTAGCCCATGAAGGCTTCAGCCATCAGACAGAGGAAAATGGCAACGCCAAAGATCCACACCAGTTCACGAGGCTTGCGGTAAGAACCGTAGAACAAGCCGCGCAGCATGTGCAGGTACACCACCACGAAGAACATGGAAGCGCCTGTGGAGTGCATGTAGCGGATGATCCAGCCACCGGGCACTTCGCGCATGATGTACTCAACCGACTCAAAGGCCAGTTTGGCATCAGGCTTGTAGTTCATGACCAGAAAAATACCAGTCACAATCTGGATGACCAGCACCAGCAGTGCCAGGGAACCAAAGAAGTACCAGAAGTTGAAGTTCTTCGGCGCGTAATATTCTGACATGTGCTCTTTGTACATGGATGTCAGGGGGAAGCGCCTGTCAATCCATCCCAAGAGTCCTGTCGTTTCGACGGTTTTCTCGCCAGCCATGAAACGGCTCCTTTATCTTTTAAATAGTACGTATTGGGTTACAGCCGCCTTAGGCCTTGTTGTTTTCGTCTACGCCGATGGTAACCATCGTGCCGTCGGCCGAGAACTCGTAGGGCGGGATTTCCAGATTGTCCGGAGCAGGCTTGTTGCTGTAGACCCGGCCGGCCAGGTCAAACGTGGAGCCGTGGCAGGGGCACAGAAAGCCGCCTTCCCAACCACCGGGCAGACCGGCGCCAGCGCCAGCGGCCAGATGCGGGGTAGGGGAGCAACCCAGGTGGGTGCAAATACCGATACAGATAAAGATTTCAGGGCGACGCGAACGGTATTCGTTCTTGGCGTACGCGGGGGTGTAGCCGGGACGGTCCGAGTCAGGGTCGGCCAGTTGGCTATCGAGCTTGGGCAGGGCGTCCAGTTGCTCTTGGGTGCGGTGCAGAATCCAGACCGGTTTCCCGCGCCATTCAACGGTGCGCATCTGACCGGGGGCGATATTGGAAATATCAACCTCTACGGGAGCGCCGGCCGCTTTTGCTTTCTCCGAAGGAGCAAAGGAGCTGACAAAGGGAACAGCTGTTGCCACACCAGCAACACCACCTAATGCACAGGCGGTGGCGACCCAGGTGCGGCGCGAAGGATCGGGCGGAAGATTGAAATCAACCGCGCCTCTGGCATCGGGCTGTGTCGTGTTCTGACTCATTCTAGTATCCTTATTCCTGCCCGACTCGGGCAATACCACAATTTACGGATTTGGGCCTGGGTATATTATTCAACCGCACATTATACGCGTTACCCAGCGCAGCATAACTTGATCAAAGGTGAACATATGAACAAGGCTCGAGGTTTCCTGAACGAATTCCGGGAGTTCGCCGTTAAAGGCAACATGATGGACCTTGCGGTCGGTGTCATTATTGGCGCTGCTTTCGGCAAGATTATCGACTCGCTGGTAAAAGACATCATCATGCCCGTCATCAGTTTCATCCTTGGCGGCGAGGTGAATTTTACCAATCAGTTCACAGTCTTGCGTAGACCAGAGGGCTTTACCGGCCCAGAAACCCTGGAAGCTTTGAGGTCGGCAGGGGCTGTTGTTCTTTCGTGGGGTAGCTTCCTGACCATTTTGATCAACTTCATCTTGCTGGCCTTCGTGGTGTTTTGCATGGTCAAGATGATTAACCGTATGCGCGCCACGGTGGCCAAGGAAGAAGCAGCGGAAGTCGTTCCCGCGCCAACCCCTGAAGACGTGCTGTTGCTGCGTGAGATCAGGGATTCGCTGAAAAAATAAAAGCCCAAACGTATCAAAGCTTTAAGGTGCCTTTCGGCACCTTTTGTTTATGTAAACCCACCGGCAGGGCCAAGTTTGCCCGCGCCGGATGCCTGATTTTAGCCTTTCCTGGCCTGGGCTTGTCTAGCCATGCGGGGCTTTAAAGCTTGTTCAAGGTCATATGTGCTGGTTTTTGGTGAAATCAGATCGGGTTGTCCATGTCGATGAACTCCACCTCAATACCAAATTGACGCGCAATTTCCTCACCCAGAGCTTTGGCACCGTAGCGTTCGGTGGCATGGTGACCGGCAGCCATGAAGGCAATATTGTTTTCCTGTGCGCTGTGAAAGGTCTGTTCTGAGGCCTCACCGCTGATATAAAGATCGGCTTGGGCGGCAACGGCACTATCAATAAAACCCTGTGCGCCTCCCGTGCACCAGGCGATTCGGCGGACTTTTCGTTGTAAATCACCAACAATTAGTGGTTTGCGGTGTAAGTTATTGCAAACTGTCAGGCCGAATGTTTCCAGTGAAACGGGGGCAGGCAGTTCACCCAGCCAGACCAGTCCGTCCGGGCCACAGGTTTGTGCCAAGCCGTTTGCATCACGGAGCACCTCAATGCCTAATTGCCGAGCCAGTTGAGCGTTGTTGCCAAACTCGGGATGCGCATCCAGGGGCAGGTGATAGCCCAAGAGGTTAAGCTGATGCGACAGGACGCGTTCGATACGAGTTTTTCGGGTGCCAACAATACATGGGTTCTCGTTTTTCCAGAACCAGCCGTGGTGTACCAAAATTGCGTCCGCCTGGCGGGCAATAGCGGCATCAATCAGCGCCAGCGAGGCCGTTACGCCGGTGACAAGTTTGCCAATATAGGGCTTGCCTTCGACCTGGAGCCCATTGGGACAGTAGTCCTTGAAACGGGTGATATCCAAGGTGCTATTGAGCCAGTTGGCCAGTTCTGCCGTTGAAACCTGAGTCATGGAAATCCTTATCTGAAAGAGTGCTATGCGTCGATTGTGGCTAGTATTTGCTCAAGCGGTGACGATCTGCTTAGCGGGTTTTTTTATTGTGGTGACATTCAGGCCTCAGTGGTTGGGAGCACCCCAGTTACCCGTGCGCACAACTGATGCGGTGGTCATGCCGGCACCGGTTCCTTCTTTACTGGCCCCTGTCGCCCAGGAGAGCCCCTTGTCTTATGCCTCGGCGGTCACCCAGGCCGCGCCGGCTGTCGTTAATGTGTACACCAGCAAGCATTTGGAAGGCAATTCTCCCTTGCTGGAAGACCCCGATTTGCAACGTCTGTTCCGTGAACTGCCTGATCTGATGGGGCGTCGCTCCACAATCAACCTGGGCTCGGGCGTGATCGTACACGAACAAGGCTATATCCTGACCAATTACCATGTGATCGAGGCGGCCGACTCCATTGAGGTGGCCTTGTCGGATGGGCGTCAGGCCAAGGCTCGCTTGATTGGTTCGGACCCGGAAAGCGATCTGGCTGTGCTCAAGATCGATCTGCCCAAACTGGTGGTGATCCGGACACAGTCCCAGGATCAGTTGCAGGTGGGAGATGTCGTACTGGCTATCGGCAACCCTTTCGGAGTGGGGCAAACCACCACAATGGGTATTGTGTCGGGGCTGGGGCGCAATCGCCTGGGTATCAATATTTACGAGAACTTTATCCAGACAGATGCGGCAATCAATCCGGGCAATTCTGGTGGTGCCTTGGTGGATGTGACGGGCCGACTGGTGGGGATCAATACCGCTATTTATTCTGAAACCGGTGGGTCGCTGGGAATCGGCTTTGCCATTCCTGCTTCGACAGCGCTGGCCATTATGGACGAGATCATTCGTAATGGAGAAGTGACGCGGGGTTGGCTGGGGCTGGAGCCGCAGGACATCACGCCAGACTTGGTCAAGAGCTTCAAGCTGAAAAGTGATGCGGGTGTGATTATTGCCAGCGTGCAGCGTCATGGCCCGGCTGCCGAGGCCCATTTGCTGGTTGGGGATATCGTGTTGGGGTTGAATGGTCAGCCAGTGACCGATTCAATTGATCTGCTCAACCAGATTGGCCCCGTGCAACCGGGGCAGACCGTGACGTTACGTGTGCTGCGCGATGGCAAGGAGCTGGATGTTCCTGTCAAGGTTGGTATGCGGCCTCAGGTGCGCAAGTAAGGTCAGTAGCTTCCCTGCCTGTCCTGGTGGGGGGCCCCTCGAAGAAGGGTTGAAGGGCCATGGCCTTGAGGGCTGTACCGGTTCTTGGCTGTTTTACAGATCGTAGCGGCACAAGGGCTTTGCAACGCGTCTATAAAAGAATGGCTCTCTAGGACTGCTCTTTTTGGAGCAGGGCAAGAGAGCCATTTTTGGGCCTGCACTGACAAAAACCTAGCGTGTACAGACCGATGTTGCTTTGATCGTTTTACAGGTCCAGCTCACGGCCTTCGCTGCTTTCCGTTTCTCGTTTTTTGATCAGGCTGGCGGCCAGAATCCCTAACTCATAGAGCAGGCATAGCGGCGTTGCTAACAGAAGCTGGCTGACCACGTCCGGTGGAGTAACAATAGCAGCGATGACAAAGGCACCCACAATGACATAGCCACGGATTTCACGCAGCTTGGCTACCGTCACAACGCCTGTTTTTACCAGCAAGATCACTGCGATCGGCACTTCAAATGTAATGCCAAATGCCAGGAACATGGTCATGACAAAACCCAGGTAGGCTTCGATGTCCGGAGCTGGCGTAATCGATTGTGGGGCAAACGTGGCGATGAAATGGAAAACGGTGCGGAACACCACGAAATAACAAAATGCCATGCCAGCGATGAACAGCAAGGTGCTGGTCATGATCAGGGGCAACGCCAGTTTCTTCTCGTGGTTATACAAGCCAGGCGCAATAAAGGCCCATGCCTGATAAAGCACAATCGGCAAGGCCAACACGAAGGCTGCCATCAGGGTGACTTTGACCGGCACCATGAAAGGGGTAATTACCCCCGTGGCGATCATGCGTGTGCCCTCGGGCAGCGAGCTCATCATGGGCTGTGCCAACACATCGTAAATGGCCGAGGCACCCGGATAGGTAAACAACACGATAAAAATTCCCACCACGGCAATAACGGCGCGTAACAGGCGTGTGCGCAGCTCTACCAGGTGAGAGATAAAGGTGTCTTCTTGAGGCGCGTCGGTGCTCATGCCGTAGGTCCTTTAGCGGGGTGGGCGGGAGCATCCGTAGGACGGGGAGCGTCGTCACTGGCAGGCGCGCTAGGCGCTGGTGGGGCGGCTGCATCCGTGCTTGGCTGGCTGGCAGCCGGTTCTGTTAAAGCGGCGTCGGGCGTTGTAGTCGCGCTGTCAGCGGTATCTGAAAAGGCCTTACGTGCGGACTCCGACGCATTTTGTAGCGTGTCGCGCGCTTCGGTCAGAGGCTGGCTCAGGCTTTTGCCTGTGTCCTGGACCGAGCTGCGTACCGAACGCGCAGCGTCTTCCATCTGGTCTTTGAGCTTATTGACCTCATCCAGATTGATTTCACGTTGGATATCGGATTTGACCTCGGTGACGTAACGCTGAGCGCGGCCAAGCAGATGCCCGGCTGTGCGAGCCACTTTGGGAAGGCGCTCCGGACCGATAACGATCAAAGCAACTACACCAATCAGGAGTAGCTCAGTAAAGCTGATATCAAACATGGAGACTCACGTAAAAGTCAGGTGCGATCGGACTTTTCCTTTGCCTGCACATCGATTGTTTGGGGATCTGCCGTACGCTGGCTGACAGACTCGGGATTTTTCTCGTCGTCGCCAACTTCTTTCATGCCTTCTTTAAAACCTTTGACTGCACCGCCCAGATCCGAGCCGATGTTACGCAGTTTTTTGGTGCCGAAAACCAGGGCGACGATGACCAGAACGATCAACCAGTGCCAAATGCTAAAGCTACCCATAATGTATCTCCCTTAAGCAGCCATGGCTGCGCGTTGTTGCCATGGGCGCTCACCGCCCAAGATGTGCATGTGTAAATGGTTGATTTCCTGCCCGCCATCCAAACCGTTGTTGATGACAATGCGGAAACCGCCTTCTGGGCCGGGGCGACAACCAGCCTTTGCGGCCAGGGAAGGAGCCAAAGCCATCATTTTACCCAACCATTCGCTATCCTGGTCCGATACGTCCTGCATGGAGACGACGTGTTTTTTGGGAATGACCAGAATATGAATAGGAGCCGCTGGGTTGATATCGTGAAATGCCAGAAAATCCTCGTCCTCGTATACCTTTTTGGACGGGATCTGACCGGCAGCAATTTTACAGAAAAGACAGTTCTCGCTCATAGCAACCTCGGTAGCGAAGCACTCGCTGGGCGAATGCTGAAAATCTAGGTATTAGGACAGTGTAGCGCGACTAGATGACAGGATTACGCTTGATCCTTAGGTCGCGAAGCTTTTTCTTCCAATCCCGATGTGCCTTCACGGCGCAGCAGCTCTGTCAGGACATCACGAGGCTCCAGACCATAATAGGTCAGGGCCACCAGGCTATGAAACCACAGGTCTGCGGTTTCGCAGACAATGCGTTCGCGTTCCTGATCCTTAGCCGCCATGACCAGCTCGGTTGCCTCCTCGCCGATCTTCTTCAAGAACGCATCCGGCCCTTTGGCCAGAAGCTTGGCGGCATAGGACGAGGAAGGGTCCCCGCCTTGTGCCGGCAAACGGGACTTCAGAGTGCGGCCAAGATGATCGAGAATAGTCTCGACAGTAGGTTGTTCGTTCATCGGTAAATATGCTCCGGGTCTTTCAGGACGGGATCAACCACCACCCATTGTGCTTGATCGCTCTGGCCTTGCAACTGGCGATAAAAGCAGCTTTCACGTCCCGTATGACAGGCAATCTGACCAAGCTGTTCCACGCTGAGCAAAATAACATCGCCGTCGCAGTCCAGGCGCAAGTCGCTGACATGCTGCACATGGCCGGATTCCTCGCCTTTGCGCCACAGGCGCTGGCGGGAACGCGACCAGTACACGGCACGGCCAGTACTGACGGTTTCTTGCAGGGACTCCTGGTTCATCCAGGCGACCATCAGGATTTTGCCCGTGGCCTGGTCCTGTGCAATCGCAGGGATCAGACCTTGTTCATCAAAGCGGATTTCAGCCAGCCAAGCCGGTAAGTCTGCCATTAGCGTCGCACCTGAATACCTTGCGCAGCCATGAAATCCTTGGCTTCGGCAATAGTGTGTTGACCATAGTGGAAGATGCTGGCGGCCAGCACGGCACTAGCACCACCTTTGATCACGCCGTCAGCCAGGTCTTGCAGGCCACCCACGCCGCCAGAGGCGATAACGGGCACGGAGACCGCATCGGATACGGCACGGGTCAGTTCCAGATCAAAGCCGGATTTGGTGCCGTCGCGGTCCATGCTGGTCAGCAGCAGCTCGCCTGCGCCATAGTCGGCCATGCGGGCTGCCCATTCCACGACATCCAGACCCGTTCCACGACGGCCGCCGTGAGTAAAGACTTCCCAGCGGGGAGCTTCGTTTTCGGCACTGACACGGCGAGCATCAATGGCGACAACCATGCACTGCGTGCCGTGGTGATCGCTGGCAGCACGCACCAGATCAGGGTTGCTGATGGCGGCGCTGTTAATGGACACCTTGTCCGCACCGGCATTGAGCAGGCGCTGGATGTCCGTGACTTCACGGACACCGCCACCGACTGTCAGCGGAATGAAAATCTGGCTGGCCACCTGTTCGATGATCGGCAAGATCAGATCCCGGTTGTCCGAGGTGGCGGTAATGTCCAGGAAGGTCAGCTCATCGGCACCCTGGTCGTTGTATTTGCGGGCGATCTCTACCGGGTCTCCGGCATCGACCAGATCCACAAAGTTGATCCCTTTGACCACGCGACCGGCGGTGACATCCAGACAGGGGATAATGCGGCAGGCTAATTCGTTGGCAGCAACCTGGCTCATGCCGGGTACTCGTCAGCAAACGTTTGTGCCTCGGCAAAATCCAGGGTGCCTTCATAAATGCTGCGCCCCAAAATGACACCTTCAATCCCTTCGTGCTCGACAGCACACAGGTCTTCGATGTCTTTCAGGTTGGTGACGCCGCCCGAGGCGATCACAGGAATCTTGACGTGCTGAGACAGTTTGACGGTGGCTTCGATATTGACGCCTGTCAACATGCCGTCGCGGCCAATATCCGTATAGATAATGGATTCGCAGCCGTAGTCTTCAAATTTCTTGGCCAGGTCCAGTACGTCGTGGCGTGTCAGCTTGCTCCAGCCATCGGTGGCGATTTTGCCGTCACGGGCGTCCAGGCCAACAATGATGCTGCCAGGAAAAGCGCTGCAAGCGTCCTGCAGGAAACCTGGGCTTTTGACGGCGGCTGTGCCAACAATGACATAGCTCATTCCGGCGTCCAAGTAGCGTTCGATGGTGTCCAGATCGCGGATACCGCCCCCGATCTGTACGGGAATCTCACCGTCAATGGCCGCAATAATGGATTTGATGGCTTCGCTGTTCTTGGGCTTGCCGGCAAAAGCGCCGTTCAAGTCCACCAGATGCAGGCGCCGGGCCCCTTGCTCGAGCCACTGTGTTGCTATTTTGGCCGGATCATCCGAGAAAATAGTGGCGTCGTCCAGGTCACCCTGGCGAAGGCGCACACAACGCCCGTCTTTAAGGTCGATGGCGGGAATCAAAAGCATGGTCTTTAGCCGTAAAAAACGTAAGAAATACTGGGTCGGAAAAAGTCGAAAAGACGCCAGGAAGCTTTATTGAAAAATCATGGCTTCCAGTTGGCGAAATTCCGGAACAGTTGCAGGCCGTTGTCCGCACTTTTCTCAGGATGGCATTGCAACGCAAAAATATTAGCGTTTGCGATCGCCGAGGTAAAGCGTTGGCCATAGTGCGTCGAACCACAAGTTTGATCTATATGCAGCGGATCGACAAAGTAGCTATGCACAAAGTAAAAGAACGCGCCATCTTCAATGCCAGCCCATAAGGGGTGGTCTTGAGTCTGGTGTACGCGGTTCCAGCCAATATGGGGCACTTTCAGCCCGGTGCCGGAGGCGTGGTCGCTGCTTTTGTAGTTTGGGCCCTCAAAACGGCGCACTTGGCCGGGAATCAGACCTAAACAGGGGACATTGCCTTCCTGACTGGAGTCGAACAGCATTTGTTCGCCTACGCAGATACCTAATAAAGGTTTGCTGCGGGCTGCAGTCAGCAAGGCATCGCGCAAACCGGATTGGTCCAGGTGGGCCATGCAATCGGGCATGGCTCCCTGGCCGGGTAATACAACCCGGTCCGCATCCAGAATGGCTTGAGGAGTTTGAGCAAGAACAATGCGCGCATCAGGTGCAGCGGCATGCAGTGCCCGGGCAACCGAGAAGATGTTGCCCGAACCGTAATCGACAATAGCGATAGTGGTCACGATGTGTGTCCAAAGGACGTTTACAGAACCCCTTTGGTCGAAGGCACCACGCCTTCGCTACGTGGGTCCAGCTCCAGAGCCATACGCAATGCTCGACCAAAGGCTTTAAACACGGTTTCGCACTGATGATGTGCGTTTTCGCCGCGCAGGTTATCGATGTGCATAGAAACCAGGGCGTGGTTGACAAAACCCTGGAAAAACTCGCGTGCCAAGTCTACATCGAACTGACCGATTCGTGCGCGGGTAAAGGGCACAAAATAAAACAGACCAGGGCGACCGGAGAAGTCCACGACGACGCGCGACAGGGCTTCGTCCAGCGGCACGTAGGAGTGGCCATAGCGGCGCAGACCGGCTTTGCTACCGACAGCCTTGGCAAATGCCTGGCCCAGCGCAATGCCGATATCTTCGACGGTATGGTGGTCGTCGATGTGGGTATCGCCCTCACAGTGCACATCCAAGTCGATCAGACCGTGGCGGGCAATCTGGTCCAGCATGTGGTCCAGAAAAGGCACACCGCTGTTGAGCGAGTGACGGCCGGTGCCGTCCAGGTTAACGGCCACGCGGATGCGGGTTTCATTGGTATTGCGGGTAATCTCGGCGGTACGCATATCAGAGCCGGCGGCAAGGCCGGTATCAGGATTGGTTCAATCGGAATTGCGCGCTGGCAGCGTGGGCGTACAGGCCCTCGCCTTGTGCCAGCGTAGCGGCTATGGGTCCCAGTGTCTGGGCGCCTGATTCTGAAACCTGAATAATGCTGCTGCGTTTCTGGAAATCGTAGACGCCCAACGGTGACGAGAAACGCGCAGTGCGTGCCGTCGGCAGGACATGGTTAGGCCCGGCACAGTAATCGCCCAGCGATTCGGAGCTGTAGGGGCCTAGGAAAATGGCGCCAGCATGGCGGATTTTGCCCAACAAGTCCTGGGCGTTCCGGGTAGAGACTTCCAGGTGTTCCGGCGCGATATGGTTGCTGATCTGACAGGCCTCGTCCAGATCGCGGACGTGGATCAGGGCTCCCCGGCCAGACAGGCTGCGACGGATGATGTCCTCGCGTGGCATGGTGGGTAACAAGCGTTCGATAGCGGCTTCAACCTGATCCAGAAAGTCGGCATCGGGGCACAGCAAGATGGCCTGGGCCAGCTCGTCGTGTTCGGCCTGGGAGAACAGGTCCATGGCCACCCAGTCGGCCGGAGCACTGCCGTCGCTGATGATCAGGATTTCGGAGGGGCCGGCAATCATGTCGATACCCACCACACCAAAGACGCGGCGTTTGGCAGCGGCTACATAGGCGTTGCCGGGGCCGACAATCTTGTCCACCGCAGGAATGGTATCCGTGCCGTAAGCCAAGGCGCCCACGGCTTGTGCGCCACCAATGGTGAACACGCGATCGACACCACCTATGGCGGCGGCGGCCAGCACGATAGGGTTGCGCACGCCATCGGGTGTAGGCGTGACCATGATCAGTTCAGGAACACCCGCCACTTTGGCGGGAATGGCGTTCATCAGAACCGAGGAGGGGTAAGCGGCCTTGCCACCGGGAACATACAGTCCCACACGGTCCAAGGGGGTGACTTGCTGGCCCAGCACGGTGCCGTCGGCTTCTGTGTAGGTCCAGGTTTGGGCACGTTGATGTTCGTGATAACGGCGCACGCGCTCGGCGGCCTGCTCCAGTGCCTTGCGCTGATCGGCGGGCAGGCTGTCCAGGGCTGCAAACAGCTCTTCTTTAGAAATTTCCAGTGCCGAAGCCTGTTCAACGGCCAGTCGGTCAAAGCGCTGGGTGTAATCCAACAAGGCCGTGTCTCCCTCATGCTGGATACGATGCAGAATCTCGGCACAAGCGTGCTCGATAGACGCGTCTTCAGACGCTTCGTAAGCCAGTAGCGTGCGCAGTTCGGCATCGAACTGGGCGGATTGAGAGTTCAGGCGATGGATCAGTGACATGTCGCTATAGGAAAAAGCTAAGGATCAAGGGCCAGTGTATAACATTTCGCTTGCGCAAAAGGCGGTCTGCGTCTTTTGCGCAAGCAGGATTGTTCGGCTGTTTGTCCCCTGCAAGAAGCAGGGGAGATTTTACTCGTCCACCGAGGCGCGAGAGAAAGCGTCGATCAGGGGTTGTAGCTGGGTACCACGGTTTTTCATGGCAGCTTGATTGACGATCAAACGCGAGGAGATGGGGGTGATGTCTTCCACTTCCACTAGCTTGTTGGCACGCAGGGTGCCGCCGCTGGAGACCAGATCCACAATGGCGTCAGCCAGACCGACCAGCGGGGCCAGCTCCATGGAGCCATATAGCTTGATCAGGTCCACGTACACGCCTTTGCTGGCGAAGTGTTCGCGAGCCGCGCGCGTGTATTTGGTTGCGATACGCAAGCGCGAACCTTGTTTGACAGCCGAATGGTAGTCAAAGCCCTCCGCCACGGCTACGCACAGACGGCAACGGGCAATGTTCAGATCCACGGGCTGGTATAGACCGCCGGGGTGCTGTTCCATGTGCTCGTACAACACGTCCTTGCCGGCAATCCCGATATGGGCGGCACCGTATTGCACGTAGGTCGGCACGTCCGTGGCACGCACAATAATCAGACGCAGGTCCGGATTATTGGTGGGCAGGATCAGTTTGCGCGACGTTTCCGGGCTTTCCAGCACTTTGATGCCCGCCTCTTCCAGCAAAGGCAGGGTTTCGTCAAAAATCCGGCCTTTGGACAAGGCCAGCGTCAGAGGTTGATTTAAACCGGCGGGGCTCATTAGGTTTCCTTGCTGCTGATTCGCTCGATGTTGGCGCCTACGGCTTGAAGCTTGGCTTCCATACGGTCGTAGCCACGGTCCAGATGGTAGATGCGTTCGACGGTGGTGTCACCCCGAGCAGCCAGACCCGCAATGACCAAACTGGCCGAAGCACGCAGGTCGGTTGCCATGACGGTAGCGCCCGTCAGGTAGGGGGCGCCGGTAACCACGGCCATATGGCCTTCGATATCAATCTGTGCACCCAGACGGTTCAATTCCTGCACGTGCATGTAGCGATTTTCAAAGATGGTTTCCACAACCGAGGCGGTGCCGTCGGCAATGGTGTTCAAGGCCATCAGTTGAGCTTGCATGTCGGTAGGGAAACCGGGATATTCGCTGGTGCGAAAGCTAACGGCCTTAGGGCGACCATTCATGCTGGCCTTGATCCAGTCCGGACCGGTTTCAATGTGCAGACCGGCTTCGCGCAGCTTGTCCAGCGTGGCGCCCATGGCGTCAGCATCGGTATTGCGCAAGGTCAGTTCGCCACCGGTAGCGGCAACAGCACACAGGAAGGTGCCGGCTTCAATACGGTCGGGGCAGATGGTGTGCTTGGCACCGTGCAGGCGTTCGACACCGTCAATGACGATGCGGTCGGTGCCGTGGCCCTGGATCTTGGCGCCCATCTTGATCAGCAGCTCGGCCAGATCAATAATTTCTGGTTCGCGGGCCGCGTTCTCCAGAATGGTTTGGCCTTCTGCCAGGACAGCGGCCATCATCAGGTTTTCGGTGCCGGTGACTGTCACCATGTCCGTGCGCACCACTGCACCACGCAAGCGTTTGGCGCGGGCATTCACAAAGCCGTGCTCGACATGGATTTCTGCACCCATGGCAGCCAGACCCTTGATGTGCTGATCTACCGGGCGTTGGCCAATGGCGCAACCACCGGGCAGGCTGACGCGGGCCTGGCCAAAGCGGGCCAGCAGGGGGCCCAGCACCAGAATGGAGGCGCGCATGGTTTTCACCAGCTCGTAGGGCGCTTCCAGATTGGTGATGTTGCCTGCATTGAGCTCCAGCGTGCCATTGCGCTCCTGGGTGACACCCAACTGGCCCAAGAGCTTCAGGGTGGTGTCGATATCGCGCAGACGCGGGACATTGTCCAGGTACACCGTATCGGCAGTCAGCAAACTGGCGCACAGAATAGGCAGAGCAGCGTTTTTGGCGCCAGAGACGGTGATCTCGCCATTGAGGCGTTGTCCGCCTGTGATGCGTAATTTATCCATTCGGATTGGCCTTGTATTCGTCGGGGGTCAGCGTGCGCATGGACAGGGCGTGGATTTCAGCTTTCATCCGGTCACCCAGGGCCTTGTAGACCAGTTGGTGACGCGCAATCAGGCGTTTGCCTTCAAAGGCGGTGCTGACGATCAGGGCCTCAAAGTGCGAACCATCGCCTTGCACTTGCAAGTGTTCACAGGGCAGGTTGTCGGCAATGTATTGGTGAACTTGTTCGGGAGTCGGCAACATGAGATCAATTCCGTAATTTATAGCCTGAGGCAAGCAGGCGTAGCGAAATCAGACACAGCGCAACAAAGACGCTGGCGACAACGGTCAGGCTGAACCAGGGAGAAATATCCGAGGCGGCAAAAAAACCGTAGCGGAATCCGTCAATGGTATAGAGCAACGGATTCCAGTGTGAAACAGTCTGCCAAAACGGCGGCAGGCTATGAATTGAATAGAACACACCTGACAAAAAGGTGGCGGGCATGATCAGAAAGTTCTGGAACGCGGCCAACTGGTCGAATTTTTCAGACCACAGGCCGGCGATCAAGCCTAAGGTGCCCATGATGCCGCAAGACAGGACGGCAAAGACCAATACCCACAAAGGCTTGGCCAGGGGCAAGGAGACAAAGAACAGGGACACCAACCAGACACAGAGGCCCACACAGATGCCACGGGCGATGGACGCCAGCAGATAAGCAGCGAAAATTTCGCGGTGCGACAGTGGCGGCAACAGGATAAAGACCAGATTGCCTGTGATGCGGCTTTGAATCAATGATGACGAGGGGTTTGCAAAGGCGTTTTGCAACATGCTCATCATCATCAGGCCCGGAATCAGGAAGGCGGTGTAGGGCACGGAGTCGTACACCGTGACGCGACCTTCCAGTACGTGGGCGAAAATCAGCAAATACATCAGCGCTGTCAGCACCGGAGCGGCAATGGTCTGAAAGCCCACTTTCCAGAAACGCATCAGCTCTTTGCGCAGCAGTGTCGGGAAGCCCGAGCCCATCTTGGGCTGAGGGGGCAGGCTCAGGGTGCCGATCTTGCTTGCGGGTGCGTCCGTGTTTTGTGGCACACCCCAGTGTTTGGGAGAGGGGTTCTGGTTCACAGTGCGACTCCCATTTTTCCTTCGTTGTGCATGATGCGCACAAATGCATCCTCCAGATCGTGGCCACCCGCGCGTTCCATAATGGCTTGTGTGGTATCCAGGGCGACAATCTTGCCACTCTTGAGCATGGCCAGTCGGCCACAGAGGGCCTGGGCTTCTTCCAGATAGTGGGTGGTCAGCAAGATGGTGTGGCCTTGTTGATTCAGACGAATGATGAATTCCCACAGCGTGCGGCGCAGGTCCACGTCCACACCGGCAGTGGGTTCATCCAGAATAATGACAGGGGGGCGATGGACCAGTGCCTGGGCAACCAGCACGCGGCGCTTCATGCCACCGGACAAGGCACGCATATTGGTGTCGGCCTTGTCGCTCAAGGCCAGATTGGCCAGGATCTCGTCGATCCAGTCATCATTGTGTTTCAGGCCAAAATAGCCCGATTGCAGACGCAAGGTTTCACGAACAGTGAAAAAGGGATCATAAACAATTTCCTGTGGCACCACGCCCAGCGATTGGCGGGCTTTTTGGTACTGGGTGCGCACATCGTAACCACAGACACTGACCTGGCCGCTGGTGGGACGGGTCAGGCCCGCCAACATGGAAATCAGGGTTGTTTTGCCGGCGCCGTTGGGGCCGAGCAAGCCAAAAAACTCACCATGTTCGATAGTCAGGCTGACCTGATCGACGGCCAGAAAACCGGCATCGGAGCGGGGAGGGGAAAACAGGCTTTTGAGTCCCCGGCTTTGGGGGGCGAAGCGTTTGCTGACGTTATCGAGTTTGAAGGCGGACATGGCAATTTGGTTGGCCTGACGCGAGTGTGGCGGTACAAGTCGTCGCGGTAGCGTCTTTGTTAACTAAACAGGCCTACGCATGGGCGTAGACCTGTTTGGGGGTGATCAGGCTCTTTATTATAGAGTACGACTCTGGTCTGCTTAAGAAAGCTCGACCAAAGCGCCCGAGCTTGCCACGGCCTGTCTTAGCTGTTTTGCTTGTTCAGCGCCTGAATCAGGCCATCAATGCCACTTTGTTCAATTTGCTGGGCAAATTGGTTGCGGTAGTTTTGGATCAGCCAGATACCTTCCACGTTCAAGTCGTAGATTCTCCAGCCTTCAGGTGTTTTCTCCAGGCGGTAATCTACGCCAACCGGGCCACCGTTGGACTGGGTCAGCGAGGAGCGCACAACCACGTCGTCCGCATTGGCATCACCACGGAAAGGCAGAATGGTCAGCTGGGTCTTGTCATCCACACGGGACAAGGCGCCGCTGTAGGTGCGAACCAAGGTGCCCTTGAAAGCCTCGACCAGTCTTTGGCGTTGATCTGCGCTGGCTTGGCGCCAGTAGCGGCCAGCGGACAGGCGAGTGGTCTTTTCCAGGTTCACGTACGGCATGATGTTTTCGTTCACAGCGGCCGTGATGGCAGCACGATCACCCTTGCGGATGGCCTCGCTTGCCTTGACAACTTGCAATGCCTGATTGCCAACCGTTTCAACAAACTTGTTGGGCTCGCCTTTAGGGTCGGCGGCTTGGGCGTGCGCGGCGACAGCATACAAACACAGGGCCAGCGCGGCACAGGTGGTCAGAACCCAGGAAATCAGGCGAGAGGGAGAGGACTGCAAAGCAGTCCCGCCCAAGGCGGGACGGGAAATCATAAAAAAACTCCGGAATAATGTTCTGCGGGCAGGGCGTTTTTATTCGTCTGCGTCCGAGTAGTCAGGCAGGTCCTGGCTAGAGTCGCCACCGGTGCGACGGTCTTGAACCATCGCATGGCGTCGTTGCAGGTAAGCGTCGCGTATGAAGCTGTAGCGGTCAAGGGCGATGTCGTTAACAAGTTTTTCTGTATCCAGCACGCCGGCGCGGGCATCCAGCGCCCACAGACCCATGATGCTGTTGCGTACCGGTACATCCTTGATCGCCATGATCGGGCCCGTGGAGGAAAAGCCTTCCAGGAAGCTGGTGCCGCGTGCCAAACCGTCACGAACCGTGCTTGGGCCAAAGAAGGGCAGAACCACGTAAGGTCCAGGCTTGATGCCCCATACGCCCAGCGTTACGCCAAAGTCGTTGGGGATGCGCTCAGAGCCGTTCATGGTGGCAACGTCGATACAACCACCCAGGCCCATGGTGGAGTTGAACAGGACACGGCCCAGGGTGTTGAAGAAGTCAACATGCTCGCCTTGCAGGAAGCTGTTGACGGCCGACCAGGCATCGCCCAGGTTGTTGAAAATGTTACTAATGCAGGTGCGTGCGGGCTGCGGTGTCAGGGCGGTATAGCCTTCTGCAATGGGTTTGATCAGCGCGCCGTCCACGGTTTCGTTAAAAGCGTAGATGCCACGGTTCATGCTCTCCCATGGGTCCTGGGGGTTGGGGTTGGGCACATTGGCGCAACCGGCCACAAGGGCAGCACTGGCACCGACCAGGCTCAAACGGACTCCACGAGGCAGGGAGTAAGAGCGGCGAGTTGTTGTATTCATGGTTGTGTCGTCTGTAATGAGCATGAGTCAGCGGTTTACTACTCCGATTTGGAGCCGCCGTCATTGGAGGCCGTGTTGTAAAGGAACTTGCTGATCAGTTCCTCCAGCACAACCGCGCTTTGGGTATAGGTAATGGTGCTACCGCTTTGCAAATTCTTGTCGTCGCCGCCGGCAGTCAGACCTATGTATTGTTCACCCAACAGGCCCGAGGTCAGAATGGAGGCCGACGTGTCTACGGGGAACTTGTAGTGTTCGTCCATATCCAGTGTGACCACGGCTTTGAAGTCCTGATTGTCAAAACCAATGGAGCTGACTCGACCAACGACCACACCGCTGGCCTTGATGGGCGCACGTGGTTTCAGGCCACCTAGATTATCGAACTTGGCAGAGACTTGGTAGGTTTTGGCAAAGGAAAAAGAACTGAGGTTACCCGCCCGCAGAGCCAGGAATGCCAGTGCGACCAGCCCCAGCAAAACAAACAGGCCAACCCAGAAATCGGTTTTCTCGCGATTCATAGCTGAGCAATTCCTAAATAGTTAACTGAACATAAGGGCGGTGAGCAGGAAGTCCGTGCCCAATACCGCCAAAGCGCCGCTGACAACGGTGCGTGTGGTCGCGCGAGAAACGCCTTCGGGCGTGGCCTTGGCATGCCAGCCCATATACAGCGCAATCAAGGTCACGATCAGGCCAAATACCAGGCTCTTGATCACACCGTTGAGTACGTCATCAATCACATCGACGCCATTTTGCATCTGTGACCAAAAGGCGCCGGCATCAATGCCGATCATTTGTACGCCGACGATATAGCCGCCCAAAATACCGACCATGGAAAAGACGGCGGCCAGAATAGGCATGGCAATAATGCCACCCCAAAAACGCGGCACCAGCAGGCGTCGCAAGGGGTCGACTGCCATGACTTCCATGGCAGCAATCTGTTCACCGGCTTTCATCAAACCGATCTCGGCAGTGAGCGACGTACCGGCCCGACCAGCGAACAGCAAAGCGGTCACAACGGGGCCCAGTTCTCGTACCAAAGACAGGGCGACCAGCAGACCCAGCGCCTCTTCGGAACCATAACGATTCAGTGTGTAATAGCCTTGCAAGCCCAGCACAAAACCGACGAACAGGCCGGAAACGGCAATGATCAGCAGCGAATAGTTGCCGATAAAGTGAATTTGCTGGGAAACCAGACGGGGGCGGCGCCACAGCAGCGATGAACGTGCTAGCAAGGCAGCAAAAAGGCGGCTGAATGCGCCCAGCCCGTAAATGCTGTTGCGTATCGCAGTGCCTAGCGCGCTAATCGGGGCGGTAATGAAGTTCATGAGCGCGTCGTCCGATTTTGGAGCCAGGCTTCAAAAGCCGGGGTGACGGGATAGTTAAAGGCGATGGGGCCATCGGGTTCGCCACGCAGGAACTGTTGCACGTAGGGATCTTTGGAGGCGCGCAGCTCGGTGGGCGTGCCTTGGGTTAGCAAACGTCCCTGGCCAACCATATAGACTTGATCAGCAATGGCAAAAGATTCGGCCACATCGTGCGTAATCAGTACCGAAGCGCAGTTCAGGCGATCCGTCAGGTCTCGAATCAGTTGTGCGGTAATGCCCATAGAAATAGGATCCAGGCCGGCAAAGGGTTCGTCGTACAGAATCAGCTCGGGCTCCAGCACAATGGCGCGAGCCAAGGCAACCCGGCGGGCCATACCGCCAGAGATTTCATTGATGCCCAAATGGGCGGCGGCACGCAGGCCAACGGCGTCCAGCTTGTCCAGCACACGATCTTCAATGGCGGGTTCAGAATCGTTTGTTAGCTCCCGCAAAGGGAAAGCCACGTTTTCAAATACGTTCAGGTCGGTAAACAGGGCACCCTGCTGAAACAGTACACCCATGCGTTGACGCGTCTGGCGCAGGGCCTCGCCGTCCAGCTTGGCCAGGTCCTGGCCAAAAACCGTGACCGTGCCTTTTTGGGCGCGAATTTGCCCAGTAGCAGCACGCAGAAGTGTTGTTTTTCCGGAACCCGATCCCCCCATCATGGCAACGACCTGGCCTTTCTGGACGGTCATGGACACGTCCGCCAGTACGGTAAAAGCACCATAACCCAGCGAGGCAGAATCCAGATTTAGTACGGCTTGGTCAGTATTTACAGCCATGTCGCGGGCAAAAGGGAGGTAAAAGGACCTGCCATTGTACTGCTTGCAGCTCTGGCGGCTCAATGTCTTGCGCTTTCTGAACACAGGATCGTGACGCTTTTATGACCTATTTTGTGGCGCTTGATACAGCCACTTACTTAAAGTCGGGGCTAGCGATGAAGTCCTCATGTTTACGGGGCGAATTTATCTTAGGTGGCGGGTTGCATCAAGGCAAATAGCAATCCGCCACCTGCCAGTAACCATAAAGGGTTGATGCGACTTAGCAGCAGAATGGCCGTACAGGCCAGAGCTGTGCCCCAGGCCCACAATCCGCCTTGAGCCGCTTTTAGGATTGTGCCGCTGGCGGCCAGGATCATGCCTGCGGCAATGGGTAGTAGCCCGATTTCAATAGCGCGGATGATGCGCGTGCCTTCATGGCGTTTCCAGATGGTCGCCAAGTAGTAGATCAGTAAGGCCGATGGTAGAAAAATGGCTACGGATGCGGCCAGGGCACCGGCCCAGCCTGCTGCCTTCCAACCCACCAGAGTCACAAGCAAGGATTTCGGGCCGGGTGTCAGGCGCGACAGGGCGAACAGGTCCAGAAACTCCTGATTGTTGAGCCAGCCATGGATTTCTACCGATTGCCGGTGAATTTCCGGGATGATGCTCTGCCCGCCGCCTATAGTCAGAAAAGACAGAGGCGCGAACACGCGCATGAGCTGGAACAGGACCGTGATCATGATTGTGCTGCCGATGAATCCCCAAGCTGTAGCCAGGCGTACCAGACGGACAGCGGCGCACAGATCAGAATAACGGGGATCAGGCTCCATTCCATGACGAAAATGCCGAGAAAAACCGCCAACATGATCGCAATTGGCACAATTCCGGTAGCTGCGCTGCGCGCCGAGCGTACGCCCATTTCAAGCGACAGACCGATGGCGGCTGCGGCAATCCCGGCCATGGCCTGAGGCACCAGGGTAGAGCCTGTCAGTTGTTCTAGACCAATCAGCATGAAAATGGCCAGGAGCAGCGGGGGAAGTACCATGCCCAGCGTGGCAAGCAAAGCTCCAGGTCCGGCCAGTAGACGGTAACCAATCCAAATAGAGAGATTCACCACATTGATGCCGGGTAGTGCCTGGGATAGGGCCAGACCGCTCAGAAAGTCTGCCTGGCTCATCAGGCGTCGCTGGACGACAAACTCGCGCATTAGCCAGCCACTCAAGCCCCCGCCAAAGCTGGTCAGGCCAATTCGGGCAAAGATCAGAAACAGAGCGCTTAAGGATAAAGGGGGAGCTTCTTGAGACCGGGTCATAGGGCAATGAAGGCGGATAGGGCTCGTCAAAAGTGGAAGTTTGAGCATTCTGGCATACAAATTAAGCCGTTTTTGCCCTCTTGTGGGCTCGGGTAGGGGGCTGATCCTCCTTGCCAAAGGTGCTGCGGTGCCTTTATCAGTAAGAGCATGGCTGCTGGGCAGGGATGGCTCCAAGCTCTTGCCATCCCCAAGTGTTCCTTATTTGTTTGAAATATTTAAAGAAAAAAATTAATTAAAGTAAATCAAAAAATTAAATAAAAATGAATTGAAATAAATAAGAAAAGAATTAAATAAACAACTTGAAACCATGTGTGGTGCCAGCTTGGTAGGGTATGAAGCAATTGCTGGTAATGAAGGGGGAAATAGGCTTTTTATGGGTTCAATCTATTGAAATAAAAGACATTGAAACGACCGTTTGAATTTTATGCAAAGAAGTCTAAGTGAATGGACAGGCCGGCCAGGATCAGAACATGGACCGTTTTATGAAGACGGATTTGATCTATGCTCATCTTTGATTGAAAATAAAAAAGACTTTATGGTCTTAAAGCCGGTTGTGCGTGTACGATTATTCGATTGCCTCGCATCGTAGAGCGTCCTTTTGGGGCCTTATGCTGCGTGGGGTTTCAGTTTCCTGGAGACAAACCTATGACATCTAGTTCAGCCAGTGCAGTGACGGGCAGTGCCCGTACCTTGCGTCGGGTCGCCGTGTGCGGTGCCGGCGTCATGGGCGCGCAAATTGCCGCTCATTGCGTCAATGCAGGCATACCAGTAGTTCTGTTTGATCTGCCCGCCCGCGAGGGTCCAAAAAATGGCATTGCCATTCGTGCCATTGCCAATCTGCGCAAAATGAATCCCGCTCCTTTAGGTACGCCAGACTTGGCCGACCTGATCGAACCCGCCAACTACGAAGACAATCTGGATCGTCTGGCCGATTGCGATCTAGTGATCGAAGCCATTGCCGAGCGTCTGGACTGGAAGCAGGATTTGTATCGCAAAATCGGGCCAGCACTGAACCCTAGTGCCATCATTGCCAGCAACACGTCCGGTTTGTCCATCACGTCCTTGGCGGACGTTCTGCCTGAAGCGCTGCGCCCACGTTTTTGCGGCGTGCACTTTTTCAACCCACCGCGCTACATGAGCCTGGTGGAGCTGATCCCCACGAAATACACCCAGCCCGAGCTGCTGGATGTTCTGGAAACTTTCCTGGTATCGCAGTTGGGCAAGGGCGTGGTTCGCGCCAAAGATACCCCCAACTTTATCGGTAACCGCATCGGTGTTTTTGGCATTCTGTCCGTGTTCGAGCAGGCTCGCCGTTTCTCCCTGACCTACGAGCAGGTTGATGAATTGACGGGCACGCGCCTGGGCCGCGCCAAATCGGGTACTTACCGTACCGCCGACGTGGTTGGTCTGGATACGCTGGCACACGTGATCCGCACCATGCAGGATCAACTGCCCGATGACAGCTTCAAAGCACACTTTGGCCTGCCGCCAGAAGTGCAGGGCCTGATTGATGCGGGCGCCTTGGGTCAAAAGACCGGCGCCGGTTTCTTCCGCAAGAAGGGTCGCGAGATTCAGCGTTTCGATGCCCAGCAGCGTGATTACGTGGCCGCTGACCAGAAAATTGATCCCGATGTGGCCGCCATTTTGGCCGTACGTGACCCGGCTGAGCGCCTGCGTCAGCTGCGCGAGTCCGACAAGCCTCAGGCTCAATTCGTGTGGGCGGTGCTGCGTGATACCTTCCACTACAGCGCCATTCATCTGCAAGACATTGCCGACAACGCACGTCAGCTGGATCTGGCCTTGAAATGGGGCTTTGGCCACAAGCAAGGCCCGTTCGAGATCTGGCAGGCTGCCGGATGGCGTCAGGTGACGGAGTGGATCAACCAGGACATTCAAGAGGGCAAGACGCTGAGCAGCCAGGCGCTGCCAGACTGGGCGACTCGTGGTCCTGTGTGGGAAGCGCAAGGTGTACACACCGCCGCTGGCTCCTGGAATCCTTCGCAAAGCCGTTTTGAAGGCCGTAGCCATCTGCCTGTTTACCAGCGTCACATTGGCACACCTTTGCTGGTTGGCGAGGTCGAATCTCTGGAAACCACCACCGTTTTTGAAGATGAGTCGGTGCGTTGCTGGACACTGCCCGCGCCGCACCCACAAGATGTGCTGATCGTGTCCTTCAAGACCAAGATGCACACGCTAAGCCCCGGTGTGGTCAATGGCATGTTCAAGGCCATTGAATTGGCCGAAGCTTCGTATCAGGCGCTGGTGGTGGCCCAGGAGGGTGATCCATTCTCCGCAGGCGCGGACCTGAAAGCCATTTTGCCCGTGTTCGAGAAAGAAGGTGTGGCCGGCGTTGAGCCTGTGGAACGTGCCATGCAGGACATGGTTTTGCGTATCCGTTACGCCCAAGTGCCGGTGGTGGCTGCTGTGGCCGGTCTGGCACTGGGTGGCGGTTGCGAACTGGCTGTGCATTGCGCGCACCGCGTCGCTCACTTCGAGTCCTACATTGGTCTGGTTGAAGTGGGTGTGGGTCTGGTTCCAGGCGCAGGTGGTCTGGCTTACTCGGCTCGTCGCTCTGCTGAACTGCAAGCCATGGGTGCACCCGATGCCCCGCTGCTGGCCTATCTGAAGCGTTTTGCTCTGGCTATCGCCAGCGCCCAGGTGTCGCGCTCCGCTCTGGACGCCCGTCAGCTTGGTTTCCTGAAAGAGTCTGACACCATCGTCATGAACCGCCAGGAACTGGTTTACGTGGCCGTACGTCAGGCACAGGCTCTGGCCAGCGCTGGTTGGCGTGCGCCATTGCCACGTCGCTTCCCGGTTGCCGGTCGCGATGGCATCGCCACGCTGAAAGCACAGTTGGTGAACATGAAAGAAGGTGGTTTTATCTCGGAATATGACTTCCATATTGCCGAGAAAGTCGTAACCGTGATCTGCGGGGGCGATGTGGATCCCGGCTCGCTGGTGGATGAAGCCTGGATGATGGCGCAAGAGCGGCAGGCTTTCCTGGAGCTGCTCAATTCCCCCAAGACCCAGGAACGTATCACTGGGATGTTGAGCACTGGCAAGCCAGTGCGTAACTAGAGCGGATCAAGGAGTAGACATGACTGTACAACAAGCTTATATCGTCGCTGCCAAGCGGACGCCCATCGGAAAAGCGCCTCGTGGTGTGTTTTCGTCCTACCGCCCTGACGAGTTGCTGGCTGAGGCCATTCGCGGCATGCTGGCCGATGTTCCCAAACTGGACCCTGCGGCCATTGAAGAGGTGGTAGCCGGTTGCGCTCTGCCTGAAGGCCCGCAAGGCTTTAACGTTGCGCGTATTTCTGCCCTGCTGGCAGGCCTGCCGCACACCGTGGCCGGGATGACCGTCAACCGATTCTGCGCCTCGGGCTTGAGCGCCATTGCGATTGCTGCCGACCGTATCCGTACGGGCCAGGCGGACATCATCGTGGCGTCGGGTGTGGAGTCCATGAGCCAGGTGCCGGTGATGGGTGTAAACACCTCGTTCAGCCCCGAGATTTTTACCTCGGATGAGAACTACGGTATTGCCTACGGCATGGGTCTGACTGCCGAAGAAGTGGCGCGTCAGTGGAAAGTGTCCCGTGAGGATCAGGACGCATTTGCCTTGGCGTCGCACCAGAAAGCCGTCAAGGCGTGGGAGTCCGGCGAGTTCACGGGCGAAGTTCTGCCTGTGACGGTCACACGTCGTCAGCCGAACCTGAGCACTCAGGAAATCTCCGTCAAGACCCAAGTGGTTGATCGTGACGAAGGTCCACGTCCTGATACCAGCCTGGAAGTGCTGGGCAAACTGCGTCCCGTGTTTGCTGCGCGTGGCTCGGTCACGGCGGGCAACAGCTCGCAGACCTCAGATGGGGCAGGCGCCTTGTTGGTTGTTTCCGAGCGTGCCTTGCGTGAGCACAACCTGACGCCGCTGGCCCGTTTCGTGACCTTCTCGGTCCGTGGTGTGCCGCCGCAGATTATGGGTATCGGCCCTAAAGAAGCTGTGCCTCATGCGCTGGCCTTGGCTGGCCTGAAGCAAGACCAGATGGACTGGATCGAGCTGAACGAAGCCTTTGCTGCTCAATCTCTGGCGGTGATCCGTGATCTGGGCCTGGACCCCGAGCGCGTTAATCCGCTGGGCGGTGCTATTGCCATGGGCCACCCTCTGGGTGCAACGGGTGCCATGCGTGCCGCGACCGTGGTTCATGCCTTGCAGCGTCGTCAGTTGAAATACGGCATGCTCACCATGTGTATCGGTACTGGCATGGGAGCCGCCGGGATTTTCGAGCGAACATAATTTCCGATCTGCTGCTGTTTCTATCGTTGCTGGACAAAGCCGCCTTCGGGCGGCTTTTTATTGGGCTGTCCCCTGTGTGAGTGTCTAATGGATTGATACTATTAAGATTGTTTTCTTAAAACCCGCTGTGTGATCGATATACTGATTCAGGACATACGCATCCCTACGGAGGTTCGACATTGAAAACGCACACTGATCCCGTTAAATATGACGCCGTAGACTGGCATGTTGGGGGAGATTATCCCGCCGATCTGGGTCCGCAAGGCGGCCGTACACACATAGGTATGTATTTGGCCTGGTTGGTGGAAAAAGACCTGTTGGCGAGTGCTTTCGTAGATCGCTACCCTAATGAGGTTCGCCAGTGCCGTGATCACATGCTCAAAGGCTCGCAACTGCTGCAAGAGTGTTGCGATGATGTGCTGGTCAGCGAGTACTTGTCCGAGCTGGGTAAGGCTTTCAGTGATTTTTATTACGACGAGCTGTTTCTGGACGATTACGTGGATACGCTGGACGACGCGGCCTTGCCATCGATTTATCACGTGCCCGACGATTGGAACAGCTATGAAACCTTGCGCCTGGTGCTGGAGCAACGTTACCGGCATTGGCGGCAGGAGCAGGGGCTGGACGGCTAGTCTTGCTTATCTGTTTCCATCATTGCGGCCCACGTGTAGAGCTGGGCGCGCAAGGCGGCGTAGCTGACCTACGCTGCCTTGCGTTTGCCGATCAGTCCTGTGGCCAGCAAGGTGCCAAATAGTACGGTGCTCATGCCGATCAGCATCTGCGCGGTCAGCGCTTCGTCCAAGAGCAAGGCACCCCACAGCACCCCAAACGGCGGCACCAGAAAGGTCACCGTAATGGTTTTGGAGGGGCCGACATTGGACAGCAGGCGGTAAAAAATCAGGTAGGCGACCGCTGTACACAGCAAGGATAAGGACAGCGCAGCGCCCCAGGCATGCAGACCCGGAAACTGTGCGGGCCACCAGTAAATAGCCGCTGGCAACAGCACCAATGTTGCGCTGACCATGCTGCCTGCGGCGACGGCCTGTGGCTGTACACCACGCAGGTAGCGGGCGGTAAAGTTGGCGGCAATACCGTAGAACACGGTAGCCAGCAAAGAAGCCAGTACGGCCCAGCCCTCGGCGCCTTTATTGAAGCTAAGTTTGTCGTACACCAGAATCAGAATGCCCAGAAAACCCAGACAAAGCCCCAAAATGCGGCTGGGTGTCAGGCGCTCTTTCAGCCAGACTCGGGCGACAAGCGCACCAAACAAGGGAGCCATGGCGTTCAAGACGGCCAGCAGCCCCGATTCCAGCCGCAAGGCGGCAAAGGCATATAAGGAAAAGGGTACGGCGGCATTCAGAATACCCAGTGCAAAGATGGGTTGCCAGTTCGCCAGAAAGGAGGGTAAACGTCCGGTGACGGTGATGTAGCTCATTAAGGCCAAGGCGCTGAAACCGACACGCACGGCGGTCAGCGGGAAGGGACCAAAGTCGGGGACAGCTTGCAGCGTAAATAAAAACGAGCCGCCCCAGATGGCGGCCAGCAGGAATAAATCGCGTAAGTCTTTTGGGGACATGGGAATGGGGGCAGTGGTGGCGGTCCACATGGGCCGCATAACAGGGCAGATTGTAATCCCCTGGCCGCGACCGGGACACTGATATGGGTGTGGCGGCAGGAGGCCTGAAACCTCTGGGCGCTTTAGGCAGACAGCTCTTTGTCCAGTGCGCGTTTCAGTACGCTAAAGACGCGTTTGTCCGTGCATTGTGCGGCGTTGAAACGCAGGAACTGCTTGGCATCAGGAGCTTGGCTAAACACAGGGCCTGGAGCCAGTACCACTCCCTGCGGCAGGCACGCACGGGCCAGACTCAAGGCGTCATGTCCAGCGGGCAGCCGTGACCATAGAAACATGCCCTCGCGGGGGTGCAGCCAGGGTGTCAGGCCGAGCCGCTCCAGCTGGGTCAGGCTGTGATCCATTGCTTTGGAGAGCCGGTATCGAACGCGCTCCAGATGCTTGCGATAGCCGCTGTCGCTAAGTGCGCTATTCAAAATCTGAGCGGATAGGCGGTTGCTGCTAAAGCTGGTTGCGGTGCGCAAATCCACCAAGCTTTCGATCCAGGCAGTCTGGGCAGCAATGTATCCGCAACGCAGCGAGGCCGATAGTGTTTTGGAGAAACTGCCTATTTGCACCACGCGGGACAGGCCATCCAGTGCAGCTAGCCGGGTTGCGGGGCGGGTTTCCAGATCTCCGAAAATATCGTCTTCAATAATATAGAGGTCAGCACGTTGTGCCATGGCCAGTACGCTATGCGCCGTCATGGCCGACAGGCGTGCGCCGGTTGGGTTGTGTATGCCGGAGTTGGTGATGTAGAGGCGGGGTTTGTGCTCTTGCAATGCCGCCTCAAAAGCCGCCAGGTCGGGGCCTTGATGCGTGTAGGGCACACCGACGACCTTGGCTCGGTGCGCTCGCAATAAGGCGTGGAAATTGAAGTAGCACGGGTCATCGACCAGGACGGTATCGCCAGGCTCCAGGAAAAAGCGACAGAGCAGATCAATGGCCTGTGTGCCCGAGTCGGTCAGCATGATTTGATGAGGCGCCGCATCAATTTCGGACAGCACCAGACGGCGGGCCAGTCGTTGTCGCAACGCCTCCAGACCGAGTGGCGAACCGTAGTCCGTTAAGTCTGAGCTGTGGCTACGCGCTGCCTTGCGCAGGCCCCGACGCACTCCCTGGTCGTACATCCAGTCCGAGGGTAACCAGCCACAGCCCGGCATTAAGACATCTGCATTTGCTTCCAAGGATTGGCGCGAGATCCATAACGGGTCAATATCCCGCTCCAAAGCCGGATCCAGGGCGGCCAAGTTCAGCGGGGCCAACGGAGCCGTCACGTAAAAGCCGGACCCTGCACGAGCTTGGATCAGGCCTTCAGCCGCCAACCTGTCATAGGCTTCCACAATGGTGGACACGGAAACCCCCGCTGCCTGGGCTTGGGCACGTATCGAAGGCAGGCGGGTGCCGGGCGGATATGTCCGTGCCGCGATGTGTTCACGCACGGATTGCATGATGTGGTCTATACGGGTAACGGCAGACATGGGGCGGGCTTGGGCACGGTGTATGGGTCTGGTGGGCAGTACAGTTTTTTAAAACTGTACTGGACTGTGCCTAGGTATGCTGGCATAGCTGTGTTGTACTGACAAGCATCTTTGTCGGAGCGAATGATGGATAGCAAGGCAGTCAGTTGGCTAAACGGCTTTATGGGCGTCGCAATCTTTGCCGGTTCTTTACCGGCGACGCGTGTTGCTGTGCTGGGTATGGATCCTTTTTTCCTGACCGGAGCGCGAGCGGTGGTCGCCGCTTTGCTGGCGGCTGCCTGGTTAGTGATTGGGCGCGTGGCACGGCCACAACGATCGGACCTCTTACCCCTGGCCGTGGTTGGTTTTGGTGTTGTGCTGGGATTCCCTTTGCTGACGGCGCTGGCCCTGCAGTACATCACTTCAGCGCATTCCATTGTGTACGTCGCCTTGTTGCCTTTGTGCACAGCGCTCTTTGGGGTGGTCTTGGCTGGTGAACGGCATAAACCCGTGTTCTGGGTGTGCTCTGTTTTAGGCTGCTTGCTCGTGATGGCCTATGCCGCGCGAGAAGGTCTGGATGCGGCCTGGCAAGGGGATCTGTACATGTTGGCCGCCGTGGTGGTGTGTGGCCTGGGTTATGCCGAAGGCGGACGCCTGTCACGTCGTCTGGGCGGCTGGCAAGTGATTTGCTGGGCCTTGGTGCTTTCCTTGCCTTTCATGTTCGTCATGATGCTGTGGTTCTGGCCCCAGAGCTTCAGTCATGTGAACACTGCCGCCTGGTTAGGTTTCGGCTATGTATCAGTATTCAGCATGTTCCTGGGTTTTGTGTTCTGGTATCGAGGGTTGGCACACGGCGGGATCGCTGCGGTGGGGCAATTACAGTTGCTGCAACCTTTTATGGGCTTGGGACTGGCTGCCGCTTTATTGGGCGAGTCCGTCAATGCCAGCATGATCTGGGTCACTTTAGGCGCTGCCTTGTGTGTGGCTGGCGCACGGCGTTTTGCTTCGTGATGTCAGAAAAGGGGAGCAGCCACGCGCTGCGCCTTTGGTTTGATGCCCAGCAAGGAGGCGATCTTTCTCTTTGGACAGCCCAGCGACAAGTAACTTGTACGCCGTTTTCAGTTGGCAGTTCCTGAAGGGGGCGTTTTCGCTTGGTGTATCGGACGATAAAAAACCGGCCTGTCATGGATTCGACAGGCCGGTTTCACGACAAGCTTGGCAAGCGTTTCAGGCTTCAGCGTGCTTGGCGGCTTCTACCGCTGCATGCGTATCTTCTTTAGCACCATTAAAGAACAAGTTCAGCAGAACGGCAGCAATCGAGGTCAGCAAGATGCCCGACTCGATCAGCGGGTGAATGGCGTGAGGCATCCACTGCATGTAGTTGGGGGCCACCAGAGGAATCATGCCCACGCCAATGGAGATGGCCACAATCATGGAGTTATTGCGGTTGGTCTTGTAGTCCACGCCGGACAGAATGCGGATACCAGTGGCCGTCACCATACCGAACATCACAATCCCGGCGCCGCCCAGAACCACGGTAGGCAGGGACTCAACCAGGGCCGCCATCTTGGGCAGCAGGCCCAGAATAATCAGAATCACGCCACCGGCCACGCAGACAAAGCGGCTGCGTACGCCAGTAACGGCAACCAGACCCACGTTTTGCGAGAAGCTGGAGTAGGGGAAGGTATTGAAAATACCGCCCAGCAAGGTGCCCAGACCGTCGGTACGTAGGCCGCGTGCCAGATCTTTCTGATCTACTTTCTTGCCTGTCATATCGCTCAACGCCAGGAACATGCCGGTCGATTCGATCAGCACCACAATCATGACCAGCGTCATGGTGGCAATGTGAAGGAGGTTGAATCGAGGCATCCCGAAGTGGAATGGCAAGACCAGATCCACCCAGGCAGCGTTGGCCACTTTTTCGTAAGTCATGATGCCCATGGCCGACGCCACAACCGCGCCAATGACAATACCCAGCAATACGGCCACGTTAGCCAGAAAGCCTTTTGCAAATTTAGCGATCAGCAGAATCGAGGTCAGCACGATGGCGGCAATGCCCAGACCGGTCAGGTTGGCATAGCGCGGGTTGGGTACCGTTGCTTTCAAGGCCAGACCTTCTGGGGGTGGGGGCAAGGCAGAGCCGGGCATGGCCGCAGCCGATTGTGCGTGTTGAATCCAGGCCAGGTGGTCGGGGTTAATGACCGTGGGGGCGGTAGGGCCGACAGGGTTACCGAAAATCCAGTTGATCCCTACGCGCATCAGCGTAATGCCGATCATGGCAATAATGGTGCCGGTCACCACAGGCGGGAAAAAGCGCAGCATGCGGCTAACGGCAGGGGCGATGATCATGGTGATGATCCCCGCCCCAATCACGGTGCCAAAAAGCAATTGGGCCCCTTCCTGACCTGGGTTGGCCTGTGCCATGGACACCATGGGGCCCACAGCGGCAAAGGTTACGCCCATCATGACGGGCAGTTTGATGCCAAAGTACTGCGTGAAGCCCATCGATTGAATGATGGACACGATGCCGCAGACAAACAGGTCAGCGGCAATCAAGATAGATACTTCTTCAGACGTCAGGTTCAATGCCCGGCCCACAATTAGTGGAACCGCGACAGCACCGGCGTACATTACCAAAACGTGCTGCAAGCCCAGCGCCGCCAGTCGGCCGTTTGGTAATCGTTCGTCGACGGGTGCGGTGGTCGCGTTCGTACCCATGAAATGTCTCCAGAGTGGATTAATTATTAGATCAAGCCACTTCAATGTAACGGCGTGCGACAGCCAGGCCATAAGGCAATTCGTATAGAGCCTAGGTGTGCCTAGCTATAGATGAGGGATAACCCCCAAAAAAACTGCCCTGATTCGGGTGTTTTTGATGCGGCTAAGGGAAAACGCTGCTTTGGTAGTACTGGGGGCGTAGGCCAGAAGGGGGGCATCGTATACCGGCACCAGTAACGGTTTTGCGCTGGTCGTGCGTCTGTCTTGTTTGTATCAAAAATGAGAGTTTAGATGCGATTACCTGGTTTTTTTCTCTTGTTGTAACGCACGTGATTGTCAATTATGACTGACCTGTAAGTGGCCTGATAGTCTTGAAGAAGCTTGTTTAAAGGCATTCGCGCAGCAGCGGATTGTTACAGTGCGCCTGTGTCTCATTTCAATTCTTTATGGATTAGAACAACTGCGTAATGGTAACATTCCGAGCTGCTAATCTTTTTGCAGTGCAGCAGGTTAGCACCAGTAGGAAAAGTTTTTTGGTGAGAAAAAGACTTTGCTTAATATCACGTTAATAGTTTCATTTTTCTCAAGGTGGCAGCGAAATGAAAGCAGCGTTGATGTTTTGCCTAGTGGCTTGATTGGACTTCCTTGGTGAATATGACCAAGGTTTTGTCATTTTTCAAACACACATTTTTTGTTGTAAACAATAAATAGAACAATATTAATAGTGGGTATTTAATTTGGATCTTTTATTTTTGCGTCATTGCTTAAATAAAAATCGAAAATAAATATTATCTGATTGCATTGAGTTTGTGTAATTTACATGTAATTGGAGTTTGTAAGTCATAGTAACTAGGTGTAATTTTCGCCATTGTTTACTGGTGTGCTGTCTGCGACACGGCTATGTCAGGAGTCGTTGTCCGAAATAGCGTTTTATCAAACATGACTATTCCGTGCTCCGCGATGACAGGGCAAGTCAGTAAAGATCGAAAGGGTAGGGTGCGTGTCTCAAAATACAGGCAAGGGTGCTAAGGAGTTAAAAGCATCCCGTACGGATATTAATAAAAGCAATACTGCGTCTGGGGCAATCGCTATTATTGGTATGGCGTTTCGCTTCCCGGGCGATTTATCGCAGCCCGACCAGTTTTGGAATGCTTTAATTGAAAAGCGCGATCTGGTCACGGAAATTCCCGCTGATCGCTGGGCGACTGCCGAATTGCAACACGACAAAAGGTCCGAGCCGGGTCGCAGCATCACGTTTTCGGCTGGCGTTCTGTCGCGTATCGACCAGTTTGATGCGGATTTTTTTGGTATCTCCCCACGCGAAGCCGCCTGGCTAGACCCGCAACAGCGTCTGTTGCTGGAGCTGTCCTGGGAAGCCATGGAAAACGCGGGCGTTGTGCCGTCCGCCATGGCTGGTAGTGACTGTGCGGTTTATGTCGGTATCTCCGGTTTGGATTACGGCATGCGCGGCCTGGATGATTTGGCCAGCCTGACTGCCCATATGATGACCGGCAATACCATGAGTATTGCGGCCAACCGTCTGTCTTATATCTACGACTTGCACGGACCGTCCATAGCGGTGGATACCGCCTGCTCGTCTTCCTTGGTGGCTTTGCATCAAGCATGCTCAAGCCTGCGTAATGGCGAGGCCTCGACCGCTTTGGTCGGTGGCGTCAATCTGTTGCTGCACCCCTATCCCTTTGTCGGCTTTACCAAAGCGTCGATGTTGTCGGCAGACGGACGCTGCAAGGCGTTTGATGAGGCCGGCAATGGCTATGTCCGTTCCGAGGGCGGTGCGGTACTGATGCTCAAGCCTTTGGAGCAAGCACTAGCCGATGGTGATCAGGTACAGGCTGTCATTTTGGCTACGGGCGTGAATGCCGATGGTGCTCGCAAGACCGGCATCACCATCCCTAGCTGCCAGGGACAAATTGAGTTGATGCGCTCCGTTTTAGAGCGCAGCGGCCTGACTGCGGGTGATGTGGACTTTGTCGAGGCCCACGGTACCGGTACGGCAGTAGGCGACCCTATTGAAACTACCGCAATCAGTGCGGTGTATGGAAAAACGCGCCAACAGCGTTTGCCTATTAGTTCAGTCAAAGCGAATTTGGGGCATATGGAGTCAGCCTCCGGCATGGCCGGTTTGGTCAAAACGGTGCTGGCTTTGCAGCATCAAGCCCTGCCACCTGCTTTGCATTTGAACACCCCCAATTCCGCGATTGATTTTGACGGCTTGAATCTGGAATTGTTACCGCAAGGCCGTCAATTGCATCGTACCGACGGCAAGCCTTTGGTGGCGGGCCTTAATTCTTTTGGCTTTGGTGGTGCCAACGCACACGTTTTGCTACAGGCCCCTGTCGCACCCGCTGGTCAATCGACTGTTGCGCCGAACTCGGTTTTGCCGCCTTTAGTCTTGTCGGCCAAAACAGAAGCCGCTCTGCGCGAACAGGCAGGTAATTATGCGGATTTGCTCGATGGCAAGACGGCACAAGCGTTTTACGATGTCAGCTACGCGGTAGCGCACGGTCGGCAGACTTTGGCTCGTGCTTTGATCATTCATCCCGAAACGGTTGAAGAAGGCGTGGCGCAATTGCGTGCTTACGCGCAAGGGCAAGACCCGCAGGGTCTGCAAACGGTAGATGCCCTGGATAAAGAAGCTCAACTGGCCTTCGTGTATGCGGGTAACGGAGCGCAGTGGTTGGGGATGGGCGTGACCTTGTTGCGCGAGTCCCCTCGTTTTGCCGCACTGCTGTCCGAGCTGGACACCTTGATGCAGCCCTTGGCGGGTTTCTCGTTACTGGAGCAATTGCAGGCCGAGCCTGCTGCCTCCCGTATGGACGACACGACCGTTGCCCAGCCCCTGTTGTTTGCCCTGCAGGTTATTGTGACACGCATGCTGCGCGAAGATGGCGTTCAGCCTGATGCCGTCACGGGACATAGCGTAGGCGAAATTGCTGCAGCCTGGGCCGCTGGTGCTCTGGATCTGGAACAAGCCATACGTGTGATTTGTGCCCGTAGCCAGGCCCAAGGCCTGACTCGTGGTCAAGGCCGGATGGCCGTTATTGGTCTATCGCTGGAAGCGGTAAACACCTTGCTGGAAAGCCAGGGTGCGGACTTGGGCGTGAATGTGGCGGGTGTGAACAGCCCTTCCAATATCACCTTGTCCGGTAGCCTGGAAGGCTTGCAACGCATTCAGTCTGCCCTGGAAGACCAAAGTGTTTTCTTCCGCTTGCTGGATCTGGATTACGCCTTTCACAGCCCCTATATGGATGGTTTGTTGCCGCATCTGGAAAAGAGCCTGGGCGACTTGCAGCCCGGCCAGCAGGAACCACAGGCGCGTTTTGTTTCGACCGTTACCGGTCAAGAGTTGCCCCCATACGAGCTGGATGTGGAGTACTGGTGGCGCAATATTCGCGAGCCCGTGCAGTTTGAGCAGGCCATTGCTTGTCTGGCCAAGCAGGGCTGCCGTGTTTTTCTGGAAATTGGCCCGCACGCCATTTTGCAGCGCTACATCCGTGAAACCCTGACTCAGGCCGATGTTCAGGGTGTTGTGCTGTCCAGCTTGCGCAAGCATGACGATGGCCCACAGCGTCTGGTCGATACGGCCCTGCATACCCTGGCTCTGCTGCCGTCTCAGCTGAAGGCCCGTTTCCCCGTGGCTGGCAATCCGGTGGATCTGCCTGTGTATCCGTGGCAGCGCGAGCGTCATTGGTACAAGACCAGCACAGAAGGGATGCGCTCCATTGAGCGCCGACGAGTACATGATTTGCTGGGTTGGCGCCTGCCCGATAGCGATATCAGTTGGGAAAACGTACTAGACCCGGTGATTTTGTCTTGGCTGGCTGATCACAAAGTGGGTGGGGCCATGGTGTACCCCGGCGCTGCTTATTTGGAGATGGCCTTGGCCGCAGCCCGTGAGTGGTTGGGCGAAGCACTGATCCAGGTGGACGAGCTGGATATCCTGGCTCCGCTGGTCTTTGACGGTGAGCATGCCCGCAGCCTGCGCTTTGTGCTGAGCCCGCGCGATGGCAGTTTCTATATCAAGAGCCGCCAACGCCTGAGCCAGGACGAGTGGGTGGTACACGCTAGTGGCCGCATTCTGGCTTCGGATGAGCGCATGCCCAAGCCAGAGCTTTCGCCCCTAAGCTTGGCGGAACGGCAGATTGATCGTGATCGCCACTATCGTCTGGCGCATTCCTTGGGCTTGGACTACGGTCCAGCCTTCCAGGGTTTGAAGGTCTCACAGGTGCAAGATACGTACCTGCATGCGGAACTGGAAATGCCCGTCAGCCTGGAGCAAGACGGTTATCTGCTGCACCCGGCCTTGATGGACGTGTGCTACCAGTCTCTGGTGGATTTCTTCGCACAAGATATTGAAGCAGGCCAAGGCGTTGCCTTATTGCCTGTGAAAGTAGGCCGCTTTACCTTGTCCACCGAAGGGCAAGTGACGCATTTCCGTGCGCATCTGCGTCGCAGCAGTGCCCGTTCGGTACTGGCGGACTTTGAGCTGTATGGTGCTGATGGCCGCTTGCTGGCCAGCGCCCAGGCTTGTCGTTTCCGCGCGGCACATTTCTTGCGTCAGGACCGACACGCGGTCTCCAACTGGCAAATTACCCCGTATCTGCGTCCTCATCCTCATGATGAACGAGTCGCCGTTACGCTCTCGCCTGAACAACTGGTCCAAAGCGGTTGGGCTGCACTGGTCGATCAGCAGCAAGAACGCGAAACCTGGTTCCAGCAGACTTTGCCTTTGCTGGATGCCTTGAGTCTGTCCTTTATTTATGAAGCCTTCCAGGACGTTAAACCAGCCGAGCTCAGTGCCGAGGTATTGAATAGTCCGTATGGCCGCTGGATGAGTGAGCTGTTGCGCAGTGAAGCGCTGCTGCAAGATGGGGAAAGCTATCGAGTGGTGGAGCAGGCGGATATGCCTTCTGCCCAGGACTTGTGGCGCACGATTTTGCAGGACTCCCCGAGCAGCCTGCCGCAGTTGACCCAGATTGGTTCGGTGGGCCGCCAACTGCCCGCCTTGTTACGTGGTGATCTTTCAGGCGAAAAACTGCTGGCTTCCTTGCGCCGTTCCCCGGTGGTTGAAGTGCTGTATGACGATGACCCCATGTATCTGGGTGTGCGTCAGGCACTGGAAGCCCAGTTGCGAGAGCTGGCTGCGAACTTGCCGGTTTCCCAGCGGCTGCGTGTGCTGGAAGTCGCTGTTGGCCCTAGCGATTTGCCCAAGACGCTGGCGGCTTGTTTGTCTGAAGATCAGTTTGAGTATGTGTTGGCCTTGCCGGATGTCGATTTGCAGGCACGTCAGGCGACGCAACATCATGCGCTAGCCAATGTGCAAGTTGTCGGTTTTGATTTGCAAGAGTGGCAGTTGGATCAGTCCAACGACACACAGTTTGATGTCGTGATTTTGCGTCACAGCCTGCACCGTACCGTGCATGTTCCACCTGCTTTGCTGCGTAGCAAGCAGTGGCTGGCTACAGGTGGTGTTTTGCTGCTGGCCGAGTGTCACCCTGATTGGCATGCGGATTTTCTGTCCGGTCTGGACCCAAGCTGGTGGCATACAGCCGCTGAGTCGCAATCCTCTTCCTTGCTGTCGCCTGAAGGCTGGCACAGGGCTTTGGAGCAAGCGGGTTTTGAGCAGGTACAAACAGCACCAGAGCCTGCCGCTCAGGCGTTGAGCGAAGGTGCTTATTTGCTTTTGGCCAGCGCCGCGACAAAGCAGACAGGTCAGAATCCGGAGATCGTCGCTACAGCCCAGTGGCTACTGTTGTTTGACGAGGCTTCCCAAACGCATGCCCATTCTTTGCAAGCTCGTTTGGAGGCAGTCGGACAGACGGTTTGCGCCCAAGCCTGGCCACCCAGTGCCGACGCTTTGGCTGATGAGCACACGCTGAATGTGGTGCCGATGCTGGGTTGGGCTGATACCGTTGCTGCTGTCAGCCAGACCAGTACGCAACTGCTGAATCTGACTCAAAGCTTGTCCGCCCGTGCTGCTGCAAGCCGTTTGTTCCTGGTGACGCACGGCGGAGCACTGCCTGCGATGGCAGAAGAATTGGATTGGGCGGTGAATCCTGCCCAGTCGGCCTTGTGGGGCTTTGGCCGCGTCGTCATGAACGAGCTGCCTACCTTGTCCTGCACTCTGATCGATCTGGCCGGCGATCTGAATGCCGGCAGCATCGCTCAGCGCCTGGAGTGCGAGCTGCTGTGGCCAGATGGTGCGACAGAAATTGTCTTGTCTCAAGACGCACGCCATACCTTGGTGTTGCAAGAGGCCACTCAGCTTGTAAGTGCTCAATTAGGCCAGGATGCCCGCTTCAAGCTGGACTTCCAGGTGCCTGGGCAATTGCGCAATCTGGAATGGCAAGCTGTTCAAGCGCCCACTCTGGCTGCGGATCAGGTCGAAGTCCGCACCATGGCAGCGGGCCTGAACTTCCGTGACGTGATGTACTTGATGGGCTTGTTGCCGGACGAAGCCGTAGAAAACGGGTTCGCCGGTGCGAGCCTGGGCCTGGAGTTCTCGGGTGTGGTCACACGCCTTGGGGCCGATGTCACTAACCTGTCGGTCGGCCAGCCGGTGATGGGTTTTGGTTCCTCCTGCTTTGCCAGCCATGTGGTGACACGTGCGGATGCTATCGCTCCCATGCCTAAAGGTTGGGATTTTGAAGCCGCCGCCACCGTTCCCACCGTGTTCTTCACCGTGTACTACGCGCTGACGCACCTGGCCCATATCCAGCCCGGCGAGAAAGTGCTGATCCATGGTGCTGCAGGCGGCGTGGGAATTGCTGCAATCCAGCTCGCCCGCCATTTGGGCGCAGAGATTTATGCCACCGCTGGCACGGACGAGAAGCGAGTGTTCGCCTCCTTGCTGGGCGCTGACCATGTGTTCGATTCGCGCAGCCTGAGCTTTGCTCAGGATGTGATGGATGCCACTGGCGGTGAGGGCGTGGATGTGGTGCTGAACTCCCTGGCAGGTGAAGCCATGCGCCGCAGCCTGGATGTCTTGAGCCCATTTGGCCGTTTCCTGGAACTGGGCAAGCGTGACTTTTTCGAGAACACACCGATTGGTCTGCGTCCCTTCAAGAGCAATATCAGTTACTTCGGTATTGATGCCGACCAGTTGCTGACAGGACGTCCAGCCCTGGCAGGACGTTTGTTCAAAGAAGTCATGGAGCTGTTTCATGACGGCGCGCTGTTCCCACTGCCTTACCGTAGTTTCGGTGCCGAGCATGTGGTCGATGCATTCCGCGCCATGCAACAGGCTCGTCACATCGGCAAGCTGGTGGTGTCCTTGAAGGATGCTCAGCCTGGCCTACCCGCAAAACAAATAGCGGCCCCTATCGACTTGTCCACACAGGGCACGTGGTTGGTAACGGGCGGTTTGTCTGGCTTCGGTTTGGCTTCAGCCCAATGGCTGGTCAAGCGTGGCGTGCGCTCTTTGGTTTTGGCGGGACGCCGTGGTGCCGATACCCCGGGTGCACAAGCGCTGCTAGAACAGTTCCAGACACAAGGCTGTCGTGTGCAAATCGTAGCGTGTGATGTCACGGATTGTGCAGCGGTACAAGCCGTCGTCGCCCAGATTCAGGCAAGTGATAGTCCGTTAACGGGTGTGCTGCATGCTGCCGCTGTATTTGATGATCGCCTGATCGCGAATATGGATCAGGACAGTCTGGATAAGGTGCTGCAAACCAAGTTGGTGGGGGCATGGAATCTGCACCTGGCCACTCAGGATGTGAGTTTGTCCCACTTCGTGCTGTATTCCTCGGTGACGACTTCTATTGGTAACCCCGGACAGGCGAACTATGTGGCCGCCAACGCGGGCCTGGAAGGGCTGACGCGCCTGCGTCAGAACCTGGGTCTGGCGGCTTCTTGCATTGCTTGGGGGCCGATTGGCGACGCAGGTTACCTGACCCGCAATGAAACCGTGAAGGACAGCTTGGGCAAACGCCTGGGCAAAGCGTCTCTGCAATCCGATCAGGCATTGGATCAACTGGATCGCGTGCTGGCTGTTAACGGTGAAGTGTCCATTGTGGCTAACTTCGATTGGAATGCCCTGGCCCGTTTGCTGGCCTCGGCCCAAAGCGAACGCTTTGCCATCTTGAACCGTGCTCGCAAAGATCAGGACTCCGGTAGCGACGGCCAGGATATTCACGCCCTGATCGCTGGTAAAACGCCCGAGCAAATTCACGCTTTGGTGGCCGAGTGGGTGGCGCAGGAAGTCGCCAACATTTTGCGTACTGAAGTAGACCGTATCGAAACTCAACGTTCCTTGCATGATCTGGGCATGGACTCCTTGATGGCCGTGGAGTTGGCCTTGGGCTTGGAGCAACGCTTTGGCGTGCAGTTGCCCGCCATGGTGCTGAACGATTCCCCCACCGTCTGGAACGTCGCCGCCCGCATTGTCGATAAGTTGACGGCTGGTGGCGAGGACTCGGCAGAGCACGATGCAGGGCATCTGGTCGCCGATGTCGTACGTCAGCACGGGGATGAGATGTCCGATACGGACTTGCAAGGACTGGCCAAGGATGTACAGCGATTGGCAGAAACAGGGACATCACTGATTCATGAGTAAGAACGATCTGGCGCCGGGTAGTAAAGCACAACTGATTCAGCGCATTTTGGGACGTAAAACTGGGCAAGCGACCGGCGATGGTCGCATGGCCGATCAGTCTGCCAGCCGTCAGGGCGCGGCCAGCCATATTCCGGATGCCTTCACCCGCTTTGACCGCCACCCTGGTTACGAGAAAATGCTGGTGCCCAAGGCCATGGCCGATCGTATGGGCGTGCGCAACCCTTTTTTCCGCAGCCACGACGGTGTAGCGGCTGCGCATACCCGGATCAACGGGCGCGACTATCTGAACTTTGCCAATTACAACTATCTGGGTCTGTCAGCACACCCTGAAGTCAATGCAGCCGCTAAAGCCGCGATGGACCAGTACGGCACATCGGCCTCGGCCAGCCGTTTGGTTGCGGGCGAGCGCCGTGTTCAGCGCGAGCTGGAAGAGGAACTGGCCCAGAACTATGAGGTGGATGATTGCGTGGTTTTCGTCAGTGGACACGCCACCAACGTCAGCACCATTGGTTACTTGTTTGGCCCCAAGGATCTGGTGATTCACGATAGCCTGATCCACAACAGTATTTTGCAAGGCATCCAGTTATCGGGTGCCGCCCGCCGTTCATTTCCTCACAACGATAGTGCCGCCCTGGAGCGCATTCTGGCCGATATTCGTGGCCAGTTCGAGCGTGTGCTGATTGTGATTGAAGGCTTGTACAGCATGGATGGAGACATCCCGAATCTGCCCGCATTTATTGACATAAAACGGCGCTATAAAGCGTTTTTGATGGTCGATGAAGCTCACGCTCTGGGTGTGCTTGGCAAAACGGGCCGTGGCTCGCACGAGCATTTTGGTGTGGTGGGTCGAGATGTCGATATCTGGATGGGCACCTTGAGCAAGACCCTGGCAAGTTGCGGCGGCTACATCGCTGGTGATCGTGCGCTGGTGGAACTGCTTAAATACGCCGCCTCCGGTTTTGTGTACAGCGTGGGAATCTCTCCCGTGTTGGCGGCCGCTTCGCTCAAAGCCTTGCAGATCATGCGTCGGGAGCCCGAGCGTGTGCAAAACCTGCAAGAGCGTGGCAGTCAGTTTCTGAATTCGATGCGCTCGCTGGGGATCAATACCGGTTTTGCCCAAGGCTACGCCGTTATTCCTGCGATTACCGGCAGCTCTCTGAAAGCAGTCAAATTGTCCGGCCAGTTGTTTGATGCCGGTCTGAATGTGCAACCCATTATCCATCCTGCGGTAGAAGAAAAAGCAGCACGTTTGCGCTTTTTCCTGTCTTCCACGCATAGCCAGGATGACATAGACCTGGCGTGTGAAACCGTTCATACGCTCATGAAGAAATAAGCATGTCTCAATTACTACATACAGCAGTTAGCAAGATCGCCGCAATAGGACGGCCCGTACTGGCCAGTACCCTGGTCGCCGTACTGGCCGGATGTGCCACGATGCCCGACTGGATGCCAGCCGATGGCCCCAGCCGCCAGCAAGTGCAGGAACGACGTGATGGCCGTATCGAAGGCATCACTCTGGTCAATGTGACTGACTCCCTGACCAAGAAACTGGCCGCTAAGAAGCGCATGGGTGACTTTGCTGCCCAGTTCCCTAGCACGGGCTCGAACAACTACCTGATTGGCCCCGGCGATGTGCTGGAAGTGTCGGTATGGGAAGCGCCGCCTGCCATGCTGTTTGGCAGTATTTCCTTGGATCCCAAGGCGACGGCAGCGACGACGAATGCCGTTGCCTTCCCGTCACAAATGGTGACCTCAGATGGCATGATCAGCATGCCTTTTGCAGGCCGTATTGCTGTTCAGGGCCACAACACCCAACAGATTGAAGAAAGCATTGCCAAGCGTTTGCAAGGCAAGGCCAATAACCCCCAAGTACTGGTGCGTGTCACCCAGAACAACTCTTCCAACGTAACGGTGGTGGGCGAAGTCAATCAAAGCACCTTGATGCCCTTGACACCGAAAGGCGAGCGCCTGCTGGATGCCTTGGCCGCCGGAGGTGGCGTTAAACAAGCGGTAAACAGTATCGCCATTCAGCTCTCGCGCGAGCAGAACACATCGACGATGGCCTTGGATACGATCATCCGTAATCCGAGCCAGAACATCATGTTAAAGCCGGGCGATGTGATCACGGCGCTGTATCAGAACCAAAGCTTCTCTATTTTGGGCGCCACAGGCAAGAACGAAGAGATTCCGTTTGAAGCCCAAGGTATCTCCCTGGTGCAGGCCCTGGCCCGTTCCGGCGGCCTGGATACCTCACGTGCTGATGCTCGCGGTGTGTTTGTCTTTCGCTTTGAAGATGCTGCGCTGGTGGACGGTGCGCCAGAGTCGACCCTGCTGGACAAGCAGGGCCTCGTACCCGTGGTGTACGAGATCGACCTGCGTGACCCGGCTTCTTTCTTTGTCACCCAGAACTTCCCGGTTCAGGACAAGGACGTGATTTATGTCTCCAATTCGCCAGCGGCTGAATTCCAGAAGTTCCTGCGTCTTGTGGTGTCGGTGGCCGTGCCTAGTACGACCTTGAACAACATGATGAAGTGATGAGCCTCATGGTTGAACGCAAAATTTTTAGTAGAGGTCGAGATGAGTAATCAGGTGCGCAGCCCCATGGCCGTCACCTGGTCGGTCTGGCGGGCGCTGCTTTTGCGCGAATCCTTGGACCGTCTGTTTGATATGCGGGCTGCCTGGTTCTGGTTGTTGATGGAGCCGGTGCTGCATATCAGTTTCGTCACATTCATCTTTACGGTGATTCGCTTGCGTACGGTTGGTGGTATTGATGTGACCGTCTGGATTGTGGTGGGGATGTTGGCGTTTTTTATGTTTCGTCGTACGGCGATGCAGGTGATGCACGCTGCCGATAGTAATAAGCCGTTGTTTGCTTACAGGCAGGTTCATCCCTTTGACACGTATGTCGCACGAGGTGTTTTGGAAGCATTTTTGATGACCTTGGTGTCCGCCATTATCTTAGCGGGAGCAGCCTTGCTTGGGCATGACGTACGGCCTGATGACCCCTTGCAGGTTTTGATGGCGATGTTTGGGTTATGGCTTTTTGGTGTGGGCTATGGCTTGGTGGCCTCTGTCTTGATGGCCTTGGTTCGTGAGACAGAGCACATATTGAAACTCATGATGATGCCGTTGTACTTGATCTCTGGGGTCATCATGCCGATTTCTGCTGTTCCCCAGCCTTATCGGGATCTGCTCTTGTTCAATCCTTTGGTGCATGGACTGGAGTTGGTGCGTAAAGGGTTTGCGAATTACTACCACATGGTGCCTGGCGTCAGCATGGGATACCTGTACCTATGGGGGGTGGTCAGCTTGTTTCTGGGCCTGGTTTTGTATAGACGCTTTACACAGCAGTTGGTGATGAAATGATCGTCGTCAAGGATGTTTATAAGCGCTACAAGACCGCCCATGGTGTGGGCCGTTGGGTGTTGGAAGGGGTCAACCTGACAATCCCACCCAAGGTAAATGTGGGTTTGATTGGCTCTAACGGTGCTGGGAAATCTACGTTGTTGCGCTTGATCGGTGGGGTGGATCACCCCAATAAGGGAACGGTGCAGCGTATGTGCAGGGTGTCGTGGCCCATGGGTAACGGGGGGTTGGAGGGCACCTTGACCGGCCGCCAAAACGCCAAGTTTGTGTGCAGAGTACATGGTCATCAAGAAGATCTGGCAGATCGGCTGGCTTTTATTAAAGATTTTTCTGAACTGGGTCGAGCTTTTGAGGAGCCGGTCTATACCTACTCCTCTGGAATGCGCTCCCGCCTTCAGTTTGCGTTGTCGTTTGCCTTTAATTTCGATGTGTACATCTCGGACGAGGTGACGGCAGCGGGTGATGCGGCATTCCGTAAAAAAGCCGCGGACGCCTTTAAAACCATGACCAATCGCGCGGGCTTGATCATGGTGGCTCACGACAATAAAACCTTAAAACAATTTTGCCAGGCGGGTGTCTGGCTGCATCAAGGACGAGCGCACTGGTTTGACCAGATTGACGATGCGCTCAATGCCTACAAGGATTCGCTTCCAAAATGACAGATACACCTCAAGTCACTACGCAGGCGGCTAGCACCGCTTCTAATCAAGCCGTTTCAAAGAAACCTACCTTTGGAGCTCGCCTGCGTTCGTGGTTTTCATTGCGCTTATTTGATTATGCCGTACGTGTGATTCTGATCCTGGCTGTTTTGACGTCGGCGTACTGGTTGATCTTTGCCTCGAACCGCTATGTGTCCGAGGCTAACGTCATTATCCGAAAGACAGACTCGGTAGGAGCCCCCTCTTTTGACTTAGGGATGTTGGTATCGGGTGTGGCTACTGTTGATCGCGCGAACCAGTTGTTGTTGCGTGATTACTTGTTGTCCGTGGACATGCTTAAAAAGCTCGATCAGTCTTTGGATTTACGTACGCATTACAGCTCCTCGGATCATGATCTGGTGTCGCGGATGTGGTTCCAGGATGCGTCGCTAGAGTGGTTTCACCGTCATTACCTGCGTCGTGTCGAAGTGGAGTTTGATGATTTCTCTGGCGTGTTGCGCATCAAGGTCCAAGCTTATAGCCCCGAGATGGCTCAGGCGATTACGGAGCTGCTGGTTAAGGAAGGCGAGCGTTATATGAACGTCTTGGGCCATGAAATGGCCCAGGTTCAGGTCGATTTCTTGGTTACTCAGGTTGACCAGGCTCAGGAGCGTTTTCAACAAGCGAGCCAGGACTTGCTGAACTACCAGAATGAAGCTGGTTTATTGTCCCCTCAAGCCACAGCAGAAAGTATTAATGCGATTGTGGCTGCCTTGGAAGGGCAGCGGGCTCAGTTGCAGACCCAATTGGCCTCTTTGCCCAAGTCATTGGATCGTGACCATCCCAATATTCTGATGCTTAAACAGTCTTTGAAAGCAGTGGACGAGCAAATTAAGCAAGAAAAGCTGAAGTTGGCGACGCCGTCCGGCGGCACGTTGAATGCCTATGTAGAAGAGTTTTATCGCTTGGATATGAATGTGAAGTTCACACAAGAGCTCTACAAATCCTCTTTAACTGCTTTGGAGAAAGGCAGGATTGATGCCACTCGCATGTTGGAGAAAGTGTCTGTGCTGCAGTCCGCCACCTTGCCCGAGTATCCGATGGAGCCGCGTCGTCTGTACAACACCTTGGTGACTTTGCTGTTGGCGCTGATCCTGGCCGGGATTTTGAAGCTGCTCAAGAGCATTGTCTTGGACCATGTGGATTAATAAGAAAGATAGGAAGCCCATTTAAATGTCTATTTCACCTGTTGTGCCTTCTGAATTAGGTCATGAGAAACCGGTATCCACGCATGCACAATGTTTGGAAGAGGAGAACCGGCTGTTGTTTGATCAACTGCAAGTCGTGCAGGAGGAGTTAGGGCGTTTGTATGACCACCCCCAAGCAGCTGGGCGTGATTTGAAGCCGACAGTTATTAATGTGGCACCTGTGGACGTGCGGCTTATCGAGATTCAGGCGGAAAGTGTTCGCTTGGAGTGCCTGCTTAGGGTGCAAACCCAGCTACATGACTTAAAGACTCAATATGCTTTAGCTAAACAGCTTGGCGACATTTTGATTGAGGGTGTGCAGTCTACAGGCTCGTTGATCTCGGTGCCGGGGCGTTTGCGTCAGGCTTGGCGTCAAAATCGTCGCACCCAGCCTCCTGCTGCGCTGGGTGGGAAATCTTTCGACAAAGTTATTCAGGCGTATCAGCAAGGGGGGGACTCTCAAGTCGAATCCTTGCTGAGTCAGGCTTCAGTTTCAAAAAGTGTGCAAGCCAGTGCGTGGACAGCTGTAGCCCGGACTTATATGACGGCTGAACCAACCTTGGTTGCGGCGATGGCGCGCCGGGCCTTTGCGTTGGAGCCACGTGGGTTCCGTCAAAAATGGTTGGCGTTTCGATTGCATGAGTCTGGTGATTTGCTTGAGGCAGAAGCACTCTTGGCGCTCTTACCCGAGGATGTGTCTTTTACTGACTCTGAGGCGCGTCAACGCGATCGTTTGTTGAAGCAGGCGAAAGAGTTTCGTTTAGATCAAGTCCGCTCTGTATCTGATGTTGAGGCGCAGCATGTGGCGGTGCAGCGTCAGTGGGCGGAGCTGGCTGAATCACGCAACGCAATGGTCAGTACTCTTAAACAGCAAGAAATACAGCTGTCTAGCGTGCGCGATGAGGTGCAGCGTCTGAATCAAGAAAAACAAGAGCAACTTGTAGTAGTTGAAGCATTGCGAGCACAGATCCAGCGATTACAGCAGGATCATCAGAAAACCCTTCAAGAGCGAAGCCAGCAAGAAGATCAACAGCGACAGTTCATACGTCAGGAGCAGGACAATACGCAGGCTGCACTCAAACAAGTAGCGGATTTGAAGCGTGAGCTGGAGCAAGAAGAACAGTTGAAGTTACAGACGCAACGTGAGTGCGTGGGTTTGCAAGCTGATCTGAAACGGATCAGGCAAGCTCTGGAGGACAAAGAGGCACAAGCAGGGCAATGGTTTGAACAATGTGTCACTGTGCAAGGTGGCTTGGCGGATATGGCCCAGCAATGTGAGCAGCTTAAGGATGAGCTGCAGATGCACCACCGCGAGAAAGAGGAAGCCTTGTCGCAGCTTCAAGTTTTGCGTATCGCTCATGATGAGTCACTTGTAATTGCAGAGCAACGTTTGGAGGAGGTTGAGTCCCTGCTGGTGCAGTTAGAGGAATCAGTCGCAGAGTGTGAGGAATTTCGGGTGCAACTGCGGGATGCTCAGGAAGAAAAGGACTCTTTGCTTGTGCAAGTGCAGGAGTTAAGGGAGGCCCGTGATGGATTGGTTGTGCTTGCTGCTCAGCGCTTGGATGAAGTGCATGCGTTGCAATCTCAAGTTCAGGCAATAACGCAGGAACGAGATGAGGCAAGGCAGCAAATCAATGTGGAGCGAACAGACCATAAGTCTTTGCAGGCTCAATTGAGTCAAGCCTTTCAAGTTCGTGATGAGTACATAGCTTTAGCCGCACAGCGTCAGGGGGAGTTGTTGCAGCAAGCTAAAGAGCAACTGAGCTTGGAAAAGAGTAAAGCCGCACTGGAGGCACGCCAACTGGAGTTACAGCAATCATTGTCGGCGCAGACTGCGCGTGAAACAGATCTGCTAGAGCGCTTGAGTGCCCAAGTGCAGTCCTTGGCCGCTCGTGACGCGGCAGTTCCAGGAATACAAGAGGAATTATTTAAAAAACAATCTGAAGAGCTGCTCCGTGTTCGTCGCCATATTGAAACAGCGGTTAAGAATAATAGTGCTAATGCGGTACGTCAGCTCCAGTCCTTTGTTGGGATGCAAGAGTATTTTGCCACTGGAGTGCTACCTGCATTTAACAGTGAGGCCCACAGTTGGCCAATCTCTGCTGACTTTGCATTATGTTTGATGCGGCAATTGGTGCTTAAGCCCTACGACCTTGTGATTGAGTTTGGGTCAGGCATGTCCACCGTTATTGTGGCTAAGACATTGGTGTTGATGGCGGAACGTGGTGATACCCGACAGACCCAGTTCGTGTCCTTCGAGCATTTGGATTCGTATTACGAGCAAACCTTAGCGCACCTCCAACAAGCAGGGTTGGAGCAGGCAGCGCAGTTGACACTGGCACCACTCAAGGATTGGCAGTCGGCTGATGGCCAAGTCTATTCGTATTACAGCTGCCAAAGTACCTTGGCCAAACTTGCCAAGCAAAGCCAAGTTGCTCGAAAGCGTATTTTAGTGATTGTGGACGGACCTCCGGCTGCTACGGGCCCTCAAGCTCGATACCCCGCAGGTCCTTTGTTAATGGAGCATTTCCCCAATGCCCATATTGATTTTTTGATGGATGACTATATCCGCGAAGATGAAAAGCAAGTCGCTCAACGTTGGTTGGCAGATATAGAAGCTCAAGGGCTTGCGGGCACATCCACTGCATACAAGTTTGAGAAAGACGCCTGTTTATTAACTGTTTATCCTAAAGGCTCAACGTAAATTTATGAAGATTTTGACTGTATTTGGCACACGACCGGAGGCCATCAAAATGGCTCCGGTGGTTAAGGCTTTGGCTGCCGACTCTGCATTTGAAGCACGTGTTTGCGTCACGGGTCAGCACCGCCAGATGCTGGATCAGGTTCTGGATATTTTTTCTATCAAACCTGATTTTGACTTGAACCTGATGAAGCCAGGTCAGGACCTGTATGACATCACCAGTAATGTGTTGTTGGGTATGCGTGATGTGTACAAGCAATGGCAACCAGACATGATTTTGGTGCATGGTGATACGACCACTACGATGGCTGCAGCGTTGTCAGCTTATTACGCCAAGATCAAGGTCGGTCACGTAGAGGCTGGCCTGCGTACTCATAATAAGTACTCGCCTTGGCCAGAGGAAATGAACCGTCGCCAAGCGGGCGTATTGGCTGATGTGCACTTTGCTCCAACCGAGCAATCGCAGTCTCATTTATTGCATGAGGGTGTCGATCCCAAGACGGTGCATATTACAGGCAATACCGTCATTGATGCGCTGTTGGATGTAGCAGCGCGCGTACGTCAGGACTCGGAACTGCGTAGCCGTTTTGAGGCTCAGTTCTCTTTTATCAATCCAGCTAAACGCTTGGTTCTGGTGACGGGGCATCGTCGCGAGAACTTTGGCTCTGGTTTTGAAAACATCTGCCTGGCTTTGCGCCAGATTGCCTCTCGTGGCGATGTGCAGGTGGTGTATCCCGTGCACTTGAATCCAAATGTTCAGGAACCAGTACGTCGTATCTTATCCGACGTTTCCGACGTTCATTTGATCGAACCATTGGATTATTTGCCCTTTGTTTACCTAATGGATCGTTGTGATCTTTTGGTCACTGACTCCGGGGGCATTCAAGAAGAAGCGCCTTCTTTGGGCAAACCGGTATTGGTGATGCGAGACACAACCGAGCGCCCGGAAGCCGTGGATGCAGGAACGGTGCGTTTGGTGGGAACAGAAACACACGCCATTGTTAGCGCTGCCACGCAGTTGCTGGATGACGCTGCGGAATATGAGCGTATGGCGCGGGCGCACAACCCCTATGGGGACGGCAAGGCCGCCACCCGTATTAGCGAAATTCTAAAAACCTTGATCTCTTGATTCGGAAAACCAGCATGTTTGAAACTCTCTCCATGATCGGCCTGGGCTATATTGGCCTGCCTACTGCCACATTATTTGCCTCCCGCCGCAAGAAGGTCATTGGCGTTGATGTGAATGCTTACGCGGTCGATACGATTAATCAGGGCCGGATTCATATTGTTGAACCTGAACTGGATATGCTGGTGCAGGCTGCTGTGCACGGTGGCTATTTGCGCGCTACGCTGACGCCAGAACCCGCTGACGCGTTTTTGATTGCTGTCCCCACTCCGTTCCTGGAAGGCAACAAACCTGACCTGAGCTATATCGCCGATGCAGCCAAAGCCATTGCGCCCGTGTTGGCCAAAGGCAATCTGGTCATTCTGGAGTCCACTTCCCCGGTGGGTACGACTGAGCAGTTGGCCCAGTGGCTGGCCGAGGCCCGTCCTGATTTGAGTTTCCCTCAGCAAGCAGGCGAGGAAGCTGACATTCAGGTTGCCTACTGCCCAGAGCGTGTTTTGCCAGGTCGTGTTGTTCATGAATTGGTGAGTAATGACCGCGTCATTGGTGGCATGACACAAAAAGCCACCGAGATGGCTACCGAGCTGTACCGGATCTTTGTGGAAGGTGCTTTGGTGCCAACCAATGCCCGTACCGCTGAAATGTGCAAACTGACCGAGAACAGCTTCCGCGATGTCAATATCGCATTTGCCAACGAGCTGTCCCTGATTTGTGATCGCTTGAATATTAATGTGTGGGAACTGATCAGCCTGGCTAACCGTCACCCACGCGTTAATATTTTGCAGCCTGGTGCCGGGGTGGGTGGTCATTGCATCGCTGTGGACCCTTGGTTCATCGTGGACAAAACACCTGAAGAGGCCCGCATTGTTCGCTTGGCTCGCGAGATCAACGACTACAAACCTGAGTGGGTTGTGGAGAAAGTCAAAGCCGCTATTGCCGGAGTGCTGTCGCTGCGTCCTGACGCACGCATGGCAGACATTAAAGTGGCATGCCTGGGCTTGGCCTTTAAACCCGATATTGATGACTTGCGCGAAAGCCCTGCTGTTGGTGTTGCCAAGAAGATTGCCAGCCTGGGATGCAAAGTACACGCCGTAGAACCCAACATCAAAGAATTGCCCGCCAAGCTACAAGGCACTGGAATTGAGCTGTCCGCTCTGGGTAGCGCGCTGGCTGATGCTGACGTCGTCTGCGTTCTTGTCAAACACCGTCCATTCATTGAGCAAGTTGCTGAAATCCGCAAGCATGCTCAGTGTATTGATGTTGTAGGTTTGTTTGCGGAATAAGCGTTAGGAAGGCAGAAAAGGCTGATATGTTGCAATCAAAAGTAAGTAGTGCTGCGCGGGCATTTCGCGATGGAGAGTTTGCACAGGCGATGGCCCTGTACAAAGAGCTGGGTGAGCAGTTGGGGCATCAGTTCTTTGCTGCGAACCTGGCTTTATGCCAGTCTCGTTTAGGTGCGTCCGCAGGCTATGGTGAGCTGGCTAGCTTACCCGTCAAGCAGCTGCGTGTGGCGGGGGTGATGGATGAGTTTACTTTTCACTCCTATGACCCGGAGTGTGAGCTGTTGCAGTTGCACCCCGAGCACTGTATTGAGCAGCTAGAAAAGTTCAAACCCCATATACTTTTTATTGAGTCAGCCTGGCAGGGATTTGAACAGCTCTGGAAACTGAAGATCAGTACAAATGGCCCGGAAATTAATGCTTGTATTGATTGGTGCAAGCGTAATGGCGTGCCTACCTTGTTTTGGAATAAAGAGGATCCTGTGCACTTTGGCACATTTATCCCTTTGGCCAAGCAAGTGGATTATGTGTTTACAACAGACATCGATTGTGTGCCTAAATATAAGGCAAGAGTAGGCCACGATCGTGTCTATTTCCTACCTTTTGCTGCCCAACCGAAAACGCATAATCCTCTTGAAATCTTTGATCGTAAAGATGCTTTTAACTTTGCCGGCTCCTACTACCTTCGCTACCCAGAGCGTCAGCGTGATTTTGCCGCATTGATCGGTGCTGTTAAGGACCTGCGGCCTGTCGATATTTATGATCGTAACGCTGATAATCCACATCCGCATTACACATTCCCCGATGAATATAAGCCGATGATTCTGGGCAAATTGCCGTTTTCGGAAATTGATCGAGCATATAAGGGCTATCGATACGGTATTAACATGAATACCATTAAGCAGTCGCAGACGATGTTTGCTCGACGGGTATTTGAGTTGTTGGCTTCCAATACTGTTGTTGTTTCAAATTTCTCCCGTGGCACTCGCCTGCTTTTTGGGGATCTCGTTGTATCTTCAGATAATCAAGAGCAAATTGCTGAACGTATGCGGCCAATCATTAGTGATGAGCTGCATTATCGTAAGCTGCGTCTTCTAGGTTTACGCAAGGTGATGACTGAGCATACTTATGCTCAGCGTTTAGCCTATATCCAAGCTAAACTGACGGGAAAGAAATTTGCTGTTCATCAGCCTTTAGTTGTTCTACTTGCTGAAGTAAAAAATGGGTCGGAACAGCAGCGGATTCTGGATTCTTTTCAGCGCCAAAATTATAAGAACAAGCAGTTGTACCTCGTTACACCAGAGGGTGTGGCGAATGTTGAGGGTGTTACTTGTTACTCCGTTCTCGAGGATGCCTTCCAAGCCACTATGTCATTGTCGAAAGATGATTTGATAGGTGAAATGCATGCTGATGACTATTATGGAGAGCACTATCTGACGGATTTAGCCTTGGCAAGTACCTATACTACAGCCTCGGCTTTCGGGAAATCAGCTCATTATTGTGCCCGTGATGGTGTCCCCGTTCTGCTAGGGGATTCGCATCAGTACCGAGAAGTAGACATATTGCCTTTACGTGCTGCACTGGTGCGAGGTTCAGCGTGGAAACATCACCAAGTGGCACGTTCCTGGCTGAATCCAGGGCAGGCCAATATCCAGGTTCCTGGAATGCTGGCGATTGACGAGTTCAATTACATCGCTCATGGGTCAGCCCTGTCTGATCAAAGCAGGGCAGTAGCCATGGATCTAATGCTACTAGATCAAGGTGTGTCTTTCTGCAATCATCTGGCAGCTGTTGCGGAGGGGTTGCCAGCATTTTCGCAGGAGGATGCAGACGATAGCAGTAGCCTGCCACAGCTGGGCGCGCAAGAGCTACTGGAGTGGATCCCGTCTAAGGAGGGTGTGACGCTTTCTATTGTTGATGGACAGATACGGTTAGTGTCTACACTTGAACCCGGTCAGCACCTTTATCTGTACTCTAGAAATGCACGAGTTCGTCAGGATCTGAATTTGGTGCTTAATAGCCAGTTTCATCTACATTGTGAGCAATTAATAAATATAAAAACCGTCTTTGAGTTTCAGGACAAACGGGGAAAAAAAATCTCCTACCAAATGAATCCGGCAGGGGATAAACATGCACTTGCGATACCTGCGCATTGTACAAAGGTTCGCTTTGGTCTTCGCATTGAGGGGCCTGGTGAAATAACAATAGAAAAGTTGGTGCTAGGTAGTACAGCGGAAAGACCTGCCGCAGTTATTACGAAATCACCTTATTTAGTGCTTGCTAAACAGTACCCAGCATATGACGATCTATATCGTTATGGATTTGTGCATAGCCGTATCCGTGCTTATAAAGAGGCAGGGCAGTTGGTGGATATGTATAAGATTCACAACGGGCCGGCGGAATACAGAGAGTTCGCGAATGTTGATGTTGCAACAGGTGATGCGCGTTTGTTGGAGGCAACACTTGCTACCGGACAGGTGAAGCATGTTTTAGTCCATATCATGGATCAGAACATGTGGAAGGTTTTAGAGAAGTACGTAGATAAAATTCAAGTTACTGTGTGGGCGCATGGGTCAGAAATTCAGGCTTGGTGGCGGCGAGAGTTTGAGTTTGAGTTAATGGATGATTCTGAAATAACTCGTCAGAAGAAGCTTAGTGATAATAGGGTTGGTTTTTGGAAGAGGTTGTTCAGTAACCCACCTGATAATCTTCACGTGGTTTTTGTGTCTTCTTATTTCGCTGAAGAGGTATTTGAGGATTTGAAGGTAAGGCTTCCAAAAGAGAAGTACAGTATTGTTCATAATCCAATTGATGCTGAGTTATTTGATTATAAAGAAAAGAATGTAGAGCAACGAAAGAAGATTCTATCTATTCGGCCTTATGCATCAAAAAAATATGCAAATGATCTCAGTGTTCAAGCTATTTTTGAGTTGTCTAAGCAGCCTTTTTTTGATGAGCTTGAGTTTAAGCTTATTGGGGATGGGGTGTTGTTTGAAGAGACAGTTGAGCCGCTTCGTCAGTTTTCTAATGTAAGTATTGAGCGTAAATTTATTACGCATCATGAAATTGCTCAAATACATAAAGAATATGGAGTCTTTCTGACTCCCACTCGTATGGACTCTCAAGGAGTATCGAGGGATGAGGCGATGTCATCTGGTTTGGTGCCCGTGACAACTGCAATAACTGCAATTCCGGAGTTTGTTGATGAGCGTAGTGGGTTTTTGGTTAAACCAGACAGTGCAATTGGATTAGCCGACGCAATAATTCGCTTATATCAGTATCCGGATGAGTTTTGTGAGAAATCAATCGAAGCAGCAAAACGAGTCAGGAGGCAGTGTGCAGCCGATTTAATTGCTAAACAAGAAATTTCCTTATTTTCTCCTATTGGTAAACATTGATTTTTTTCTATTTCTATTTTTTCAATAAAGTTCTAGGTTCGTAAAGTGAAATAGAATTATTTATTTTATTGATCTAATTTTATGATTTTAGGTTAAAGCGAATTTTCGATAAACTGATTGAGTTTGCTTTCGTTTAAAAAATGGCTTGTTTCGCTATTTTTGTGTTTTTTGTTGGATGATATGCTAAATAAATTTTTTCCTGAAAAAACAGATCGAGATGATTATCTGGCTCAGAGGTTTATCGAGGATGGGATAATAGAAAATAAAACCTTTGGGGATATTTCTATTGGCTCGGATGTTTGGAGCTGCGGGCCTCAGGAAAATAGAACATGGAGATGGACTCTCCATTCATTTTTATTTCTGGATCCTTTGCTTTGTACTGGTAAATATGATGCCTTATTAGGCTTGGTGAAGTCGTGGGAAGAACAGTTTTCTGAGTTTTCCGTCTACGACGACTTCCCTTGGCATGATCATGCCACAGCATTACGTCTTGATCGCTTGTCGAGGATGGCGCTACAGTTTCCTCAGTCTGACTACATCGAGCTTGCGACACAACATGCAGATGTATTGATGCGAGATGATTTTTACTCGAAACATACAAATCATGGCTTTGATCAAGCGCTTTCTCTCATCCTTGCAGCCATGGCTTTTCCTAAAGCCGAATCAGCAAACTCTTGGAGCAAATTAGGGTTAGCTCGTCTCGCTGACGAAATTCATTTCGCTTTCACGGATGAGGGCGTTCATGTTGAAAATAGCCCGTCTTACCACTTTGGCATGATTGGCAATATGCTTCGAGCACGACGGTTATTGCATGCATCTGGCCAAGTTAGCGCAGACTTCGATAAACATTTTGACAAAGCCCTTAGGTTTTTGATCTGGATTACTAGACCGGATCGTTTCTTGGCGTATATGGGCGATAGCGCTGGCTATCGACCAAGCGTTCATCCTGAATTGGCAGATATGCCCAGCGCTCCGTTGGTGGAGTGGGTGTCGACGGGAGGGAGAGAAGGCGTCGAACCGATGGGTAATTTCGCTGTGTATGAAGAGTCTGGCTACGCTGCCTATCGGTCTTCTTGGAGAGCTTGGCCTGGCCATACTCATATTGTGATGAAAAGCGGGTTTTTGAGCCCTTATCATCGGCAGGATGATGATTTGAATGTTCTCGTCCATGCTTATGGCGAGGATTGGTTGATCGACTCCGGACTATACAGCCATAACAGGCTTGACCCCATACGGGTTTATATGCGCTCTGCTCGGGCGCATAACGTTCCTTTTATTTCTGGAGCAAAGATTGATCGGACCAACTTTGGCCCCGAGTTTGCATCCATGAAAAAAATTGATGTACCTGGCTATCCTTACGCCGTGAAAGCTAAGACGGCAATGTATCAATCGGGTTCAGTAGAGCGGGAGCTTATGGTCAGAGACCAGGATTCCTTTTCTATTCGAGATAGGTTTACGGGGTATGCGGGTATGCCACGGTATTGGATTTTTCACTTTCCGAAGGACAAGCTTTTGGAAATACAGAATAGAGAGGTGCACATTCTTGGAAAACGAAAAAAAATGGTCATTTCTCTGCTAAGCACTGGGATCCCTGTTACTTCTTATCAAGGCTTCAAGCAAAAATTCCCCAGCGTGACGAGTGTGAGCATGAATAAGATCGAGGATTCTCAATCACTAGTTTTTGGGCCATTTCAAGGTGATGTAATGCAGTTTAATTTTCAGTTCAAATAGATTCTTGGTTATGAGTTTCTAAGGGTGAAGAGATATGGATCAATGTATACGGGTCTTAATTTTAGGTAGTTGTGTCAGTAGGGATATTTTTCGGGTGATGGAAAATGAGAAATATCAATTAGCTGGATACTATGGCCGTTCTTCTTTTGCGAGTGCATTCGGAACCGTGAAAGTTCAAGATAAATGGTCTGGGAATAATCCTTCTAAATTTCAATCCCGTCTTGTTAATGCTGATTTAAATAAAAAATGGCCGGATATTGTACGTGATACAAAATTCGATATCCTTTTAGTAGACTTTATAGACGAGCGATTTAATTTAGGAAAGTTTTCAAATGGGGGGGTATGTACTCTATCAAATGAGTTGCGCAAATCGGGCTTTGATCGTAAAGAGGCTCGTGCACGTGGTATTCAGACGGGCAGCGATGAGCATTATGAGCTGTGGGTGTATGGATGGATGAGATTTATTGAGTTATTGGATAGCCTGGGCAAAAGGAAAAGTGTTTTGCTTAATGGCGTTAGATGGGCAGAAGTGGCCTCAGACGGAACTCAGCCAGATTGGGGGGCTACTCCGGAACAGACGGCTGCTGCTAATTTGTATTTGGATAAACTTTATTCAAGGGCGGCTGTGGATCTTGAGTCCTCTCAGGTAATGTATGCTGATTCTAAGTATTTGGTAGGTAATTTGACTCATAAATGGGGACCCGCACCATTCCATTATGTGGATGATTATTATATAAATGCTCTCTCTTCTATTTCAAAATTTAGTGATACCTGCATGTGATAAAGGACTGTAGCCTGTCTATTTGGTAAATAGAGATATTTTTTGTGATTGCTATATGACTTTGATGAAGTGGCTTGCAGTGTCTATAGCTAAATATTTATTGTTGATAAAGCGCTGTGTTTTTCAAATAAGAGAATATAAGGTGCGGTGATGATGTATCAAAAAGAGATATACAGTTGTTTAGGAATTGAAGAAGATAGCCCGCTGGAAAAAATAAAAAAAACTCTTTGCAATGAAGACGAGTTGGTGTCCTGGTGTTTAAGCTCCAATTTTGTGGATGCTAGGGCTATTGATCCTGCGAATTTTAAATATATTTCTAGAGATTTTATTGAGTTGGTTGTTGAAGCTCTTGGCGACAAAGAAAAGCTTTTATTTTTATTTAAAAATTTGATTTTGCCTGTGGGTGATAACACTTATAGAGTGATGTTGTCTTTGGCGTCTGATAATTTTGTATTCAATTTTTTTGAAAATAACAATAAAAGTTTTTGGCTGATTCAAAGACACTCTACTACGCTGGGGATTTGGTTCCCTTGTGAGGCTAAGATTGTATGGTTTTCCCAAATAGATTCTAATCCTTATAAAAGGGTTTTGAAGTCTTTGGCGATAGAGTTTTTTAATGTTGTTTGTAAGAATATTGAAAAAATAAGCTTCTCAAAGAAAAAAATTACCTTTCTACTTTCTTATAATAGGCCTCATCATTTTTTTGTTGACTTAGTGAGGGCTTATTATTCAACAATAAAGCTAGATGACTGCCTAGAAAATGAGACTGTGTTTCTTAAGGAAGGAAGCTTCTTTATAATAAATAACTCGAAAGAGAATATTTTTCGCGATAAAAATGATTTAAATTTAAATTCACTTCTTTCCGGTTTTTCTTTTTTTTCTCCTTTTGCTGTGTTTTTGGACCCAAGGCTTGATCGAGAGTATGAAGAATGGATCGCTGAGCAGTCATGTGAAAAATATGGATTGTTAAGCAAGGAGTTACCAGAGGACTGTTATGTTATTTGGCTAAGTATTTGCGTAGAAAAAAGATCTTGGGTTGAGATGGAGGAGGGGGTAAAGAAGATAATAAAATCCTATAAAGAAGAAAAGGGACCGCTGTGTGTGATTTTAGATGGAATAACTAGCTGGGAAGAAGTTGATAGAGAATCCTATATAAAGAATTTTGGGTTGATAGATTATGAGTTTGCAGAAAAAATAAAGTTATTGTTTCCCGATATTAAAATAATTAATACCGTTGGGTTTAATGCAAAGGAAAAAATTTCACTGGCAATAAAGACAGATTTTTTTATAACCAATTTTCTAACGGACTCTATGTACGTTGCTAGATTTGCTAGAAAACCAGGTGTTGGATATGGTGCAAATTCTGCTGATTATTCCCTTCAAAGCCATCCGAGAACATTTATGCTTCCAGGTAAGTATGTTCAAGAGTCAGGTAAGGAAGAAAACTGGACGCGACAAGGATTTCATATTGAACCGAATGATCTTATTATTTTCAGTAAAAAAATAGAAAATCTACAAAAGTCAATTAGAGTTGATGGGTCTATTTTTTCTGGTAAAGGATTTGATTTTTTTGATAATAAAGATGGTTCTTGTATCCTAAAAACAAATGTAGATAGTCATGTGTACGTTTGTTTAAATGAAAAATACGCATCTGCTGCGAAGCGAACGGAAAAATCACATTTGGTGGAGATTGGAGAGCGGTATCGATTTAGGTTTGAATCGGTATCAAAAGAAGGTGCTATTTTATATGTGATTGGATATAAGGATGGTGAGAGATTCTCGACTGATCGTGTTAAATCTGGGAATTCAAAAGATATAGTTTTTCAAGACGGTGTAAGCCATTTTCGTTTGCTTTTGCGGCTCCCTATGAATGAAGAGTTGGTGTTTTATAATGTTTTCTGGGTGACTCGAAAAAGTTCGTCAAGTGCCTGGTTTACTGTTGAATGAGCTTTCTGTTTGTAAGACTGAGCGTCATGTTTGAAAGGTGATTTTCTATTATGAATGTGGATGTTATTTTTCAGGATGTCATTGATTTGGTTTTCAAATTAATGCCAGAGATAAATAAAAAAAGATATCAAATAAGCTATAAAGCGGATGATAGCCCCGTTACTGAAGCAGATTGCTTAATAGAGAAAGAGATTTCTGGTTATTTGAAAGATAGTATTCCGAACCTGGTTTTTATTGGGGAGGAAACATATTCATTAGAAGATGTCGATCCAAATGCCACTATTGCATTGTTGGATCCTATCGATGGCACAGAGAATTTTTGTTCTGGATTGAAAGAATGGGGAGTTTCTCTTGGACTGTGGAAGGATGGAAAGCATCAGGGTAGTCTCCTCTTTTTGCCGGAGTTAAATGAGAAGCTTTGTACCGGACAGAAAATTGAGAAAAAGAAGTCTAGAATTGTAGGGCTGTCATCATCGTTTCATGAGGATATATTAAAAGAAATACAAAAATCTAGTGAATCTAGAATAACGGGATGCGCTGTTTATAATTTATATAATGTTGCTACTGGTGTATTCGCCAGATTTGTTAATCCAAAAGGCGCTTACGCCTGGGATTTGTTGCCTGGTTTAATGATTGCGTTAGAACAAAATTGTGAGGTATATGTTAATGATGAGCTCTATGATGGAAGATTTTTGCAGCCAAATAGAAAATATCGCGTCGACATACGCAACCGATAATATTTTTATACTTGGAAAAGGGGCTTCTGCTGATCAAGTAAGGCCAGAAATTTACGCGGGTTCGTTAGTTATTGCAGTAAACGATTCAGAAAGAATTGCGCCTGCCGATATTTCTATATTTTATGAGGAATGGGTCGAAAAAGGGCTAAGTTTAGGAGGTTATAGGTCTAGGCTTTATATTACATCTCGTCAGGAGTTTTCTCCCCCTGATAGAGCTGTCGCATATTTGCCTTATATACCCCTGACTCAAGCTTCTTCTGAACTGTTGATGCAGCGCTTTTTGAGCTCTGATATAGCAATCGAGGAACTGCTATTTTTGACTGCTTTGAAAGTTGCTATGCTGGTGGCTGATATAAAAGGGAAGAAGCAAAATGTATATATGGTGGGTTTTGATTTTGATCCATCCGCAGGGTATAGCAAGTTTATTGAGAAAGATTATTCTCCTCATCGCTCTGAGGAGAAATCATTCAAAATTTCTGTCCAGGAATTTTATTATATAAATGCGCTTTATTTTTTGCGAAATGCGAATATAGATGTTCATCATGTGGGATATAAAACATTTAGTGCATTATCCCCGATTGAGTTAAATAGCAGCATAGAAAGAAAGATTTCTACAGGAATATCTTATAATGTCTCAGTAGTTGCGGAGTTAACAACAAATCACTTTGGTGATAGGCTTCGTCTCGAAAGGATGATTAGGGCTAGTAAGGCTGCAGGCGCAGACTTTATTAAATTGCAAAAAAGAGATGTTGATACTTTTTATACAAAAGATCAACTGAATTCACCTTACGTTTCTCCATATGGAGATAAGTTTTCTGATTATCGATATCAACTTGAATTGTCGCAAGATGATTTTGCGTTTGTTGATAAACTATGTAAAGAAATAGGATTAAATTGGTTTGCATCTGTTTTGGATAAACCGTCGTTCCATTTTATGATGGATGTTGGTGCTTCTATGGTTAAGCTTCCATCTACTATTTCTGAGCATAAAGATTATTTGGAATTTGTTGGTAAAAATTATAAGGGTTCATTGGTTTTATCCACGGGGATGACCGATAAGAAATATGAGGAATTCATTTTAAATAACTTTAAGAATTCTAAAGAGCTCTTTCTTCTGCAATGTAATTCTGCTTACCCAACACCGATTGAAGATTGCAATGTGGCTGTCGTTGGGCATTATGCTGAGCTTGCTAAAAACAACCCGAGAATTATTCCAGGTTACTCTAGCCACGATTTTGGTTGGAAGGCTTCAGTATTGGCAGTCGCTGCTGGAGCAAAAATGGTAGAAAAACACGTTAAGCTCGGAAATACTGAGTGGGCGCATTTTGATGCAGTCGCAGTAGACCTTACTACTACGGATTTTAAAGAATATGTGGATAATATTCGTGAGGCTGAAGTGATAATGGGGTCAGGGGCTAAGAAGGTTAATGAAAGTGAGCACCATAAATATAAAAAATAATTACTAGGAAAATAGTATGATATCCATAGGATTAATACCGGCTCGCTATAATTCGAGCAGATTTCCAGGAAAGCCTTTGGCAATGATTTCTGGAAAGCCAATGATTTGGTGGGTATATTCCCAAGCAAAAAAAGCAAAAAAATTAGCTGAAGTATATGTGGCCACCGATGATGAGCGCATTGAAAAAGTGTGCAGAGAGTATGATATTTCTTGCGTTATGACGAATAGTAGTCATGGCACTAGTACCGAAAGGTTGTATGAGGTCTCTCAGAAAATCAATGCTGATGTTTATGTATGTATTAATGGAGATGAGCCATTAATTTCTCCAGATTATATAGACTCAGTTGTTCCCGAGGTTATTGATAAGAATGTTTTTGTTTCAAATTTGATGTGTGAAATTAGCGATCCGGTTGAGTTATTGGACTCTTCTAATATCAAAGTTGTTGTTGATAAGTTTGATGATGCTTTGTTTTTCTCTCGTAGTCCAATACCATATCCCAAGTCATCTTTAGAATATAGGTATTATAAACATGTAGGTGTGCTGTCTTACAATAAAAATGCTTTAAAGTTTTTCTCGGAGACGGAGAAAGGTGTTAATGAGAAAATTGAAGATATAAACGAGCTTAGATTTATCGAGGCAGGTGTGAAAATAAGAATGGTACGGGTTAAAAAATCAGAATCATTATCTGTTGATACTCCTAAAGATCTTGAGCGGGTTGTTTTAAGATTAAGTCAAGGTGAATGATTTTCATAATATTTTTCACTATTGTTTTTTTCTTGTGTCTATGAGGGTTTGTGCCTTTTTTATAAAATCTACGTGAATTTTATAAATGCGGACTTGCTTATGGGGTTCGAGTTCCAGACGATGTTCTGGTCCTCTGTTCCGGGATTTAGGATGGAGCGCTATTTAGTAAGATACTAATTAATCTGGGGGCACAACTATGCTTGACTGATTTAAGTGTAAATTGCCCCTTTTTTGAGTGTGGCGATTGCTCTTGCTCATTAATTACAGACAGTCATAGCTGATCGGTTTTTTTGGTATACGTCTATGAATTATAAGGTCCGAGCAACAACAGAACTCGCTATACGTGCAAGGTGCCTACTAAGCCATAAGTTTTTGCCTATTGAGTATTACCGTATTCGTAGCAAGGTGGCAGTGCAATTGCCTGTTACTGGATTGATGGATAGCGGTGTCCCAGTGCGTGGATTTACAGCTGTATATCCTTGGAGTATCTGGCTGTTGTGGAGTTTGGAGGATCGCTTGCTCGCATTGGGTGAGCACGTCGAGGCCACGGATGACCCTCAAGCCCGAAGCGAAGTGGAGCGTGAGTTGCTCGCCTTAATGCAATGGCGAGTTTTCCGTTGTGGAGCGCGTATTGACCTGCCTTGCTCGCATGTCATGCGTATTCTTTGGACTGCGTTGACGCAGTGGCGTTGGGTGACCACTCCTTTGCGGGAGTTACTGCGGCAGACTTTGAACCGCATCGTTAATGACGTACAGCGGTTTTCAGATATTAGTTTTGCTCAGTTCGACTCAGTGCAACAACTTTTGCAGGACGAGTCTGCATTGCAGCGCTTGCATAATATTTCTGTAATAGGTACCTGCATGCTGGCTCTGGCTGCCAGGGCGGCGGGTCATGCGTCTGCTGATCGGCTGGATATCAGAGTGAATCTGATTGTGATGGCTATTCTGGAGTTGAGGGCTTGCGGAGTGACAGAGGGCGTGTCCTACGACGGCTATGTCCTGGACTTTGTGGCGGACTGGGTGCTTGAGCAACCATCGTCAGTTCAGGAACGTATCGTTGGGCATAGGTGTTTCGGAGCTTGGTGTAAACAAGTTATTGATTTAGGTGTTCCGGGTGATGTGATGGGCACAGCTCCCCTGGGGGATGTAGAGCCTATTGAAATGCCATTTGTTTGGTCCGCGTTGTCTAAGCTACAAGACTTGGTTGGAGGACTGAACAGTGTATTGGCCCAGCTGGATGTATCGCGCTTACGTGCTGACGCATTACGCGTTTGGCGCAAAATGGGGAATGGGGCGGAGACAAGGGAGAGCGCGGGTAGCGGTGAGTGGGTGCGGACTCCTCATGCTGCCGTGATGCGTTCAGGACCTGCAGACGATCAATTTGCTGCAGTCATAGCTACAAGTGTTTCACCCATGGGCCATATTCAGACGGATAGTGGCAGTGTCGTGTTGGGGATGCGTAAGCGTTGGTGGATTGATGATCCTGGTTATCAACAGTATGCCCAAACAAGGGAACGCGATTTTACCGTTGGGCCTACAGCTCATAACACCCCTGTGATTAATGGCCAAGGCCAGGTTTTTAAGCGGGCAGTGATTCTGTCAGAGCCTGATGTTACGGTTGATGAGGGCAGGACGATGAAGCTGACGCTGGATCTGACTGCTTGTTATGAGCCGCAGAGTGGTGTGAGGGAGCTGGAGCGAACTGTTTGGATGCTACCTACAGGGAGCCATGTCGTGATTTGCGATGTAGTCGACACGGTTGCGCCTGCTCAGTTGACTTGGCATTGGCATGGGCATTCCGAGTTGTATTGGGCCTTGAATAAAACAGGTGTTTCATTGGTGGACGGTGAAATGGGCGATGTGCTTCATATCACGTCCCCCCAACTAATAACGACAGCGGCCAGTATTCAGCGCTTACCGGGTTCACGAGGACAGAAGACTCTTGTGTCGTCTGTGTTTGCAACGGAGCGCGTGGCGGTCTGGTGGGTGTTCTCACGTACCGAAGCACTGCCTGTGTGTGACTTGCAGAAAAATGTGTTTGTAGTTGACGGGCATCCTATCCCTTTGGGAGACAGGCTGGGTGGAGTGGCTGAGACGTTATCTCTTTTGCCAACTGAAGCACCTTCGTTACAAGTGACTGCAGTGCGCAAGGGTAGAATCGTGACTGCAGTATGTCATGTGAATAAAAATCGTTTTCCGGGAGATGTGGAATTCGCGTTTTATCTCATGTCCGGGGAGTCGAAACTCCAGGTCCAGTGGTACAGCCCTAGTGCTCAGGTAGAGCTGCAAGTGCCTGATAGCGTTGATATAAATACGTTGAAAGTACATGGGTTTGTACGGAGTAAATCGGATCACACACGAAAACTTATGAAAGCTGTACAGGTGCTCTGATGAGGCCATTCAATCAGGGTGGTTGATTTGGGTACAAGAAATCGTTTCGCTTTACTGACAGTTGACACCGAAGCACTTCAGCGCAGGGCGTCGGACAAGCACGTCCAACGCTTGGTCTGGGGCGAACACCCTACGGGAACTGCCGGCATCCGCGAGATGAGCGCTATTGGCGATGAGTTCGGCGCCAAGCATGTGTTCTTTGTGGACTTATGCGCCACGCTTACACAGCAATCTGAGATGTTGGAAGCGGTTCGCTGGCTGGATCAACAAGGTCAGGATGTGCAACTGCATGCCCATCCTGAAACCTTGCCCAAGTCTTTCTGGGCCAAACACCGTTTGCCTCCCAGTCCCGGTTTGATGAACCAATTCAAAGACCAAGCCCGCGCCGAATTCGTCTTCCGACACTTCGGCAAGCTGATCTCTGACGTCACTGGCAAACCCATCCTTGCCCATCGCGCCGGTTCTTTCCGCTGGAATGCCCTCACAATCCATGCTTTGCAGGCAGTCGGTATTCCCTTGTCGTTCAACCAGTCCATGCGGGCCGCCTTGTTGAAGCGCTGTCCAACAGGCCAGCCTGATTGCTTGCCTTACGCCTGGTCCAACGGCACGATTGAAGTCCCGGTAACAGAGCGCTTTAGCCCTGGTGTGTTGGATGCCAAACCGGACCGCTGGTCCAGTCTGACCTACCCGGAGTCTTCTTATTTTCAATATGGTTCACGGCCTACGACTTTCTGGAAGGATCCTCTGTGGTCTTTACCCAAAGTCTCGGTGGTGTTGATGCATTCTTGGTCTTTGCTGGATTTGGATGAAAATGGCCATTTCCAGTACACCAACGACCGTCTGCTGGAGGGCTACCGCCTGTTCTTGCAACGAGTTGTTAAGGACTACGACGTGATCACCACAGCAGATTTTTTGGATCTGCAGGCGCGGGGTAAAATCCGTCTTTCGCGAACAGTTAACTTAGAGCAGGTAGAAACACAGGTATGAGGGATCGCTACGCAATGATTACGGTCGATACAGAGGCACTGCCCAAGCGCGCCTCTGACGATCACGTTAATCGTCTGATCTGGGGGCGATTTCCAAGAGGTACGGCCGGGGTGGCCGAGATGTGCAAGATCGGTGACGAGTTCGGCGTCAAGCATGTGTTCTTTACGGACTTGTGCGGGGCTTACTCGCGTCTGGATGAGCTGAAAGAGGTTGTGCGCTGGCTGGATGAACAAGGCCAGGATGTGCAACTGCACACGCACCCGGAGTACTTGCCCGACAGCTTCTGGAAAGAGCATGGTTTGTCGAACCGTCCACAGTACATGAACCAGTACACCGAGCAGGCTCGTGCCGAGTTCGTGTTCAAGTACTTTGCGGGTTTGATGTCCGAGGTAACAGGCAAGCCGGTTCTGGCGCATCGTGCGGGTTCATTCCGCTGGAATGCGGATACGATTCGTGCTCTGAAGGCAGTGGGTATTCCTTTGTCCTTCAACAATTCTGTATGCGCCGTGCATAACAATCAGTGCATTTATAGCAAACCCACGAACAAGCCTTTTACTTGGTCCAATGGCGTGATTGAGGTGCCTATGACCGAGAAACGGATTCTAGGTAAGGTAGGCAAGCCGGAGTGGTGGGCTCGCCTTACTTACCCAGAGTCCAGCTATTTCCGCTTCCGTCCCTGGTGGGGGCAGTTGCTGTTGAATACCCTTAGCGGCAACCCTTCCTTTGCTGTCTTTCTGCTGCACTCCTGGTCCTTGCTGTTCTGGGACGAGAACGGCTTGGGAGAATATCGTGATGATAGCCGCATGGAAGGCTATCGCAAGCTGCTGGCCCGTCTGACTAAAGATTATGACGTGATTACGACGGCAGAGTTTCTGGACTTGAAGGCTCGCGGAAAAATTGTTGTGCCTGATACGGTGGACTTGTCGCTGGCAGAGCTTCAAGCAGAACCGGATAATAAAATTCAGAAAAAGGCTTGAGGGAAATGCTCTTTAAGTTATGGCGTGGGCTGTTGCGTGAGCCTTGGATGGCTCTGAGCCGGCGTTTGACCTTGTTTACGGTGCGTCGGCAAACCCGGCGCGGTCAGCGCCGTGAGACACCTTATGAGCCTGTGCCAGGACGTGTGCTGTATGTGCCGGCTAGTGCCTTGCCGTATCACATCAGCGGCTACACCACCCGTACCCACGAGATTATCCGCGCCATGCAGGCGGCAGGTGGGGATATCTGTGTGCTGACACGCCCAGGTTATCCATGGGATCGTAAAGACAGATTGGTGGATGCCGAGCAAGATGAAACCCTGGTGGATGGGGTGCGATATGCGCATGCTCGCAATCCTTCCAACAAGCGCCCCGTGATGCAGTTCGCCATCGAAGCTGCCGCCTCCATCGCCCAGGAAGCCATCAAGCAGCGCGTCGCCGTCATCCATGCTGCTTCCAACCACGTCAATGCCTTGCCGGCCTTGATTGCTGCGCGTCAGTTGGGCATTCCGTTTCAATATGAAATGCGTGGCTTATGGGAGTTGAGCCGGGCCTCCCGTATGCCGGAGTTCCGGGACTCTCAAGGTTTCAAGCAGGGGCTGGAGCTGGAAGGTCTGGTTGCCAGCCAAGCAGACCGTTTGTTTGTGATTTCCGAGCAGTTGGGCCAATACGCTTGCGAGCACTGGAACGTGGATCCCGCACGTATGGGGTTGATGCCCAATTGCGTGGACCCTTCGCGTTTTATTCCTGGTGCGGCCCAGGATGTGCAGCCCAATACCATTGTCTACGCTGGTTCCCTGATTGTTTATGAGGGGCTGGATGTTTTGATCGACGCTGTGGCGGACCTGGTGGGCCGTGGCAAGGATGTAACCCTGACCATTATTGGAGATGGGGAGGCGCGCGCGCAGTTGCAGGCCCAGGTACAAAGTCTGGGTATGGAACAGCACGTGCTGTTTGCTGGTCGGGTCTCGCCTGAAGAGGCCCGTGCTTTGCAGGCCAAGGCTGCATTGGTATGTATTCCTCGTCGTCCTTTTGAAGTGTGTCGCATTGTGCCGCCCATCAAGTTGGTCGAGGCGATGGCGATGGGCAAACCTGTTCTGGTGCCGGATTTGCCGGTGTTCAAGGATGAGGTTGGGTCGTGCCGTTCGGTACGCTTTTTTAAAGCAGGTGATGTGCAGGACTTGGCCCGTGTGCTGGATGAGGCGTTTCAGGCGGGGCCGGAGGTCTTGGCGCAGGACGGTGCTTTGGCACGTGAAGAAGCCTCGCAGCGTCGTAGTTGGGCGGACTTTGTGGTGCATGCTTTGCCGGCCGGGACTCACTCATGATTGGCCGCGCAATCCGGGCTTTGGGTGCTCGTATTTATACGCACCCCACCGTCAGCGAAGACGGCAAGCCTACAGGGCAGTTTGGGCGACTGAAAGTGGCCTTGGTCTCGGACTACTTCACGGCAGATTGCCTGTCAGCCGAATGCTCTATCCGTATTCTGAACCCGCGCAATTATGAGGAGGTCATCTCCTCCTGGAAGCCGGATCTGCTCTTTGTGGAGTCCGTGTTTCATGGCTTGGGTGGCGCGTGGCGTTACGAGCTGGCCAAGCAGTCGCGACTGATTCGTTTGCGTACGCCTCGCACGATTTACAAGCTGGTGCAGTTTGCTAAAGATCAGGGCGTGCCCACGGTGTTCTGGAACAAGGACGACGGGGCGTATTTTGAACACTTCATTGATGTAGCCAAGGCTTTTGATTATGTGTTCACCACCGATAGCGATTGCTTGCCGCGCTATCGCGCCCGCCTGAATCCTGATGTGCCCGTGAACACCTTGAGCATGCCGTATCAGCCTGCGTTTCATCATTTCACGGGCTTTGGGTTTACGCGCAAGGAAGGGTGTTTTACGGGCAGTTATTACCGCCGTATCCTGAGTGAACGTCGCCGTTTTCTGGACATGATTTTCGGGGCCTGTGAGGATGCTCAAATGCATCTGAATGCCTATGACAGAAATCACGACAGGCTGTCTCGGCATCTTGAGTTCCGTTTTCCTCGCTCGACGCATTTACAGGTGCATAGCCAGGTGCCGCACCGTGAGACCGGGCGTATCTACAAAGAGCATGTAATGTGTCTGAACGTGAATTCGGTCACGGACTCCGACACCATGTGCTCACGCCGCTTGCTGGAAATTCTGGCCAGCGGAGGTATTGCAGTGACTAACCCCGGTCGGGCGGTGGATCGTTATTTTCGTGATTTCTGCCACGTGGTGCATTCCCGTGAGCAGGCCAGTGAATTGTTTTCTCGTCTGCGCCAAGGCCCCTCTGCACAGGACTGCGAGCGTGCGGCGGCGGGGGCGGCTTATGTACGCCAGTTCCACACTTGGGAGCATCGCCTCCAGGAGTTGGCTGATGTGGTCGGCTTCTAGGGTGCGCTTGTTTCCATGATTGTGAGCATTTTTGCGTACCTGATTCAGGCGCTGTTCTTGTTGGTTGTCGGGGCCTTTGCCCTGTACGTAGTCTTGGAGCTACGGGTACTGTTGATCTCGCGCCGGGTGGAACGACGCAAGCTAAGTGAGCTGGTGCAAACGTCTGCGTCCGTGCAGCAAGACTGGTATCCCAAGGTCAGTGTTCTACTACCGATTTATAACGAGGCTGCCGTTGTCGAGCGTCTGATCGATGCGGCTTGTCGTCTGGATTACCCGGTATCTGCGCTGGAAATTCTGGTGCTGGACGACTCAACAGATAAGACGGCGCTGTTGGCCCAAAACAAGGTGAATCAACTGGCCAGTCAGGGTGTGCCGATTCGCCGCATTCAGCGTGCTGATCGTACGGGCTATAAGGCCGGGAATCTGGTGCATGGCATTCAGCATTCCCAGGGCGAGTTTTTTGCGATCTTCGATGCGGATTTTTTGCCGCCCGCTGATTTTTTGCAAAGAACCATTCCGCCTTTCAAGGACGCGAAGCTGGGTTTTTTGCAGACAGGTATTGGTTATGAAAACCGCGACCATTCTTTTCTGACCCGCTTTCAGGCCATGGAAATGGGCCACCAGCAATATGTGACGGTAGGCCTGAGTGAAGACGGGGATATGGCCTCTTTAAGTGGCAGCTCCTGTGTCTGGCGGCGCGCTTGCGTGGAGGCACTGGGCGGCTGGAATGCCTCCACCATTACCGAGGACGTGGACCTGGGTTATCGGGCCCAGTTTGGGGATTGGAAGTACGCCTATCTGCGCGATGTGGTGTCCATGTCCACCTTGCCCGAGAACATCAGCGCCTTCCGTGTGCAGCGGGAGCGTTGGGGGCGAGGGCTGATACACAGCGCCTTCAAGCACCTGGGCCAGATGTGGCAGCAGGATATGCCCTTGATGAAGCGCATGCATGCCTTCTCCATGATGTTTTCATCGGTCATGCTGGCGTCTATTTACGCCTTGATTTTGTTAAGCCTGCCGCTGAATTATTTGCTGGATTTCGACCATGTGGTCTTGCTGTGGGGCGCACCGCTGTTCTTCTTGCTGGTCGCTGTCTGGGCCTTGAATAATGCCTTTGGGGCTCGCAAGGGCGCGCGTTTCGATGACAGGCCGGGTGTCTTGGGCACTCTGTGGCATACCTACTTGTATGTCGCCATGTTCCCGCCCATGGCTTGGTATTATTTTGTCGGTGGCGTCCGAGCCGCCTTCAAGGTCTACGGGGAATTTAACCGCACGCCCAAAGGCGAGGGCGAGAAGGCAGCAAGACAGCCCCGCATCAATCTGTATTTGCTGATTGGTGAAGTGTTCACCTTCCTGTATTCCGCATTGGCTCTGTATGTGGCCATACGTATGGGCAACTACTTGTTGGTTCCCTTGAATGCGACGGTGTGTGTCGGTTTTGGCATGGTTTTGTACTGGTCCTTTCAAGAAAGGAGAGCGCGTGGGCGTAGCTGAACCCGCAGGGCAGGAGCGAATTCTGATTACCGGAGCTACCAGTGCTATTGGTGGCGAGCTGGCGCTTCACTATGCCAAGCCCGGTACAGAGCTGACTTTGCATGGTCGCAATGCTGCGATTCTGGAGCCTTTGGCCGAGCGCTGCCGGCTAGCGGGCGCGCAGGTAAAGACGTATCAGTTGGATTTGCGTGATCTGGATGCCTTGCATGCCTGCTTGTCGCAATGTGCTGCGTTTGATCTTGTCATCGTGAATGCGGGCATGAATATTCATGTTGGCCCCAATGGCGAGCCGGAGGCCTGGGAAGATACCGAGCTGCTGCTGGATATCAATGTGAAGGCTTCGCTGCGAGTGGTGCAATCGGTGCTGCCTGCCATGCGGGCGAGAGGGCGCGGACAGATCGCCTTGATGAGTTCCTTGGCGGCCTATTTTGGTTTGCCAACGACACCGTCCTATAGCGCCAGCAAGGCGGCTGTCAAAGCCTATGGCGAAGGCCTGCGTGGCTGGTTGGCACCGGAGGGAATCAAGGTCAATGTGGTGATGCCAGGCTACGTCAGCTCGCCCATGTGCGATGCCATGCCGGGCCCTAAACCGTTCTTGTGGACCCCGCAACGAGCAGCCAAGCGTATTGCCCGTGACCTGAAAGCCAATAAAGCGCGCATCAGCTTTCCGTTTCCATTGAATCTTGGTTGCTGGTTTCTGGCCGTGCTGCCCGCCCGGGTGTCCGTCTTTATTCTGAGCAAGATCGGTTATGACGCTTGAGCCGGGATTCTGGACTGCAATCCTGGCTGCGTTGTCGGGGCTGGCTCTGACAGTGGGGCTGGAGCGTTTTTTGCAAACGGCAGCCCGCTGGCGTCGTCCTGCAGCGGCCTGGGCTTTGCATATGGGGCTGTATGGCCTGGCGTATGTCGTGCTGGTTTTTGTGCTGGGGCGGCCTATCTTTGCCACGGCCTTGCTGTGCGCGTTTTTCCTGCTGCTGGTTGTGGTCAGCAATGCCAAGTTCAAGGCGTTGCGTGAAGCCTTTGTGTTTCAGGATTACGAATATTTTACGGATGCGATCCGTCACCCTCGGCTTTATATTCCTTTTCTGGGATGGGGCAAATTCTTTTTGGCGGCAGCGGGTTTTATTGCTGCCCTGACGATTGGTTTATGGCTGGAAGCCGTGCCCGCCTTGCGGGCGGCCTGGACCGGGCAATGGGGCGCCTTGGCGTTGCTTGCTGCGCTTAGCCTGGGTTTGTTGCTGTGGGGCAATAGGGCGCGTTTGATGGTGCAGATTGCACCGGAGCAGGACGTGCAAGCCCTGGGGCTGTTAGCCAGCTTCTGGCGTTATTGGCAGCAAGGCCGAGAACGTCCAAGTTTGTCTTCCCCTTTTGAAAATGCAGCTCCGAAGACCTCGTCTGTTTTGAGCGCTGCGGATTCCTTGGCCGATCTGCCTCATCTGGTTTCCGTGCAAAGCGAGTCTTTCTTTGATGCCCGGCGAATTTCTGACAGGATTCGGCCAGAGATTCTGGCAGAGTTTGATCGCTTCAAATCCGAAGCAGTTGCCAGCGGATATCTGCAGGTTCCCGCCTGGGGAGCCAACACGGTGCGCTCGGAGTTTTCCTTCTTAAGCGGTATAGAAAACCGTGCGTTGGGTGTGCACCGCTTTAATCCTTATCGCGCAGTATGCGCGGGATGGTCCGTGGCGACTTTGGCTTCCTGGTTGAAGCAGCAGGGTTACCGTACGATCTGCATTCACCCTTATCCCGCCAGCTTTTACCAACGCCATCGCGTGTTTCCACTATTTGGCTTTGACGAGTTTCTGGACATCAAGGCCTTTGCCGATGTAGAGCGTACAGGCCCTTATATCGGCGATCTGGCAGTGGCGGAGAAAGTTGCCAGTGTGCTGGAGCAGGCCACAGGGCCGGTATTCATTCACGTGATTACGATGGAGAACCACGGGCCTTTGCACTTGGAAAAAGTTGCAGCGGGGGATATCGAGGCCTTGTATCAGCAAGCCCCCCCGCCAGGCTGCGAGGATCTGACGATTTACTTGCGTCATATCCGTAATGCTGATGCCATGCTGACCCGTCTGCGCGGGGCCTTGAGCTCTTCAGATAGGCCAGCCAGCCTGTGCTGGTATGGCGATCATGTGCCCATCATGCCCTCGGTCTACGCGGCCTTGGGGACGCCGTGTGGGGATGTGGATTACTTTATCTGGAACTCCACCGGAGGTCAGACAAAAACGCCGCATCGGGATGCGGCGATTCATGATCTGGCACGGGAGTGGATGTGCTCAAGTGGGGTGATGTTTAGGCAAGCGTTGTAAGCGCCGGCCTGGATTCAAGCTTTGAAAACGTCTATCCAATGCCGAGTAGACGCATCATGCTCAGCAGAGGTTTCTTTCTCTCCCGACAGTTCCTGCAAAATCCCGTTCGCCAATACTTTCCCGTACTCCACCCCCCATTGATCGAAGGGGTTGATCCCCCAGATCAAGGCCTGCACAAAAATCTTGTGCTCATACAAGGCCAGCAGGGCGCCTAGCGAGAAGGGATTCAGGCGGGGCAATACGATCAGCGTGTTGGGGCGTCCGCCCGAGTGCACGCGGTGGTGGGCCAGTTTGGATGCCTGTTCGCCCAGACCTTGCTTTTCGCATTCGGCCAGGGCTTGCTCGTAGGTCTTGCCGCGCATCAGGGCTTCGCGTTGGGCCAGGCAGTTCGCCAGCAGCAGATTATGGTGCTCGGCCTGATTGTGATCCGCCTGCTGGCACACAATAAAGTCCACTGGAGCGCCATCGCTGCCTTGGTGCAGCCATTGGTAGAAGGTGTGTTGTGCGTCTGTTCCAGCCAGCCCCCAGACGGCGGCGCCGGTGGCTAAGCCAACGGGTTCGCCACTGGTGGTGACGGACTTGCCCAGGGACTCCATATCCAGTTGCTGTATATAGGGGACCAAATTGCCCAGGCGGAAATCGTAGGGCGAGATATTCAATGAGCCATAGCCCAGCACACTTCGATTGACCACGCCGGCCAGTGCCATTTGTACGGGCACGTTGGTGGCGATGGGGGTTTCCTGAAAGTGTTGGTCCATCGCGGCAGCGCCGGACAGCATGCCAGCGACGACATCACTGCTGACGGCCAGGGCAGTGGTCAGGCTGACGGCAGACCATAGGGAAAAGCGGCCACCGACCCAATCCCAGAACTGGAAGATTTGTTTTTGTGGCACGCCCCAGTTGGAGGCAGTGTCAGGGCGGGCGGTGACGGCAACGATTTGCTCGTAGGGGTTGGCAACGCCAGCGGCTTGCAGCCATTCCAGGGCGCGCTGGCCGTTTTTGAGGGTTTCGGTTGTGGTGAAGGATTTGGAGGCGATCACGATCAAGGTGTCGTGAGGGTCCATGCCGGACAAGGCATGCTCCAGCGCATGGCCGTCGATGTTGGCCAGAAAGCGTACATTGCGCCAGCTGTGGCGATAGCCAAAGGCTGCCAGGGACAGGCGCACGCCCCAGTCGCTGCCACCAATACCAATATGAATGATGTTGCGCCAGCGGCGCTCGGAATCCGCTACGCGCACGAATTCGTTCATGCGCTCGCGTTCCTTGGCGACTTCCGCCGTGGGGGCGGGCGCACGCAGGGCGCTGTGCCAGGCGGCACGTTGTTCTGTACTGTTGACGATGCCGCCGTTAAGCAGTTGTTGACGTGCCGTGTCGAAGTGGCGAGCCGCCAAAAGGGCGGCTCCTGCCGTCTGTAATTCTGGTGAATGCCGCTGTCCACTCAAGTCCACTTGCAGGCCCGCGGCCTTCAGGCAATGCAGGTCCAGCGCGTAATGGTCGGACCGGCGTGCTGCCTCGCAAAAACCGGCCCATTCTGGCAGACCGGGTAAAGGGGCAGCACAGGGAAGGTTTGGAGAGTTCACGGACATGGAGATTTAGCCTGCAGTAGACGAAACCGCCATTGTACGAGGCTTTATCGGGCTTGAGCGTCTGCCGGTAAGCGGGTTTGTCTTGGTGTTTACGAGTGCAGGGCGACCAGTTGATTCCCATCGTAGGGCAGTACCCATGCCCGTAAACTGGGGTCGCTTGCCAGAACCCGCGTAATCTCTTGTGGCGACATCCATGAGAACGCCGTGGACAAGGCGTCGGCAATGGTGGCATTTCCCGCTACGACAGAGACACTGCGATACAAAGGTCGGGCCTGACCATTGGCAGGGTTGAGCAGATGAGTAACAGTGCCATCGCGGCTAAGTGCCGTGCCTGATCCAGACGAGGTGCTGACCGCCTGATTGTGCACATCCAGTCGCAACAAGCTGACAGGCTCTGTTTGATCGCCTGCCAGGCCGACACGCCAGGGACGATTACCCGGAGCCATACCCAGGCCACGTATCTCGCCCATATCAACCAGGGCGTGTTCCAGGCCTGCCTGCTTCAACTGCTCGGTGATGCGATCGGTAATGTAGCCTTGGGCAATCCCGTTCAGCGTCAAGGCCATGCCAGGACGTTGTAGTTCAATAGTGTCGTCTTGAATGTGAATGGCTTGGTGGTCAACCTGCTGCAGCGTTTGCTTGATCTGGGCAGCGTCGGGAATGGAAGCCGTGTCGCTGCGTTGAGCCGCTTGGCTATACAGATCCCAAAGCACCTGCACGGTCGGGTCAAAGGCCCCATCCGTGAGTTCACTAATGCGCTTTGACTCCAGCAGCAGTCGTGTCAGATCACCGGGAGCGTGCTTCAGATAGCCGTCGCGGTTCAAGCGGCGCAAGGCGCTGTCCTTTTGATACAGGCTGAAGATTCGCTCCAGACGTTGTACTTCGGATAGGGCCTGGTCTATCAGCAACTGTGCAAACGCGGGGTCGGGGTGATGGATATGAAGTTGTGCGTCCGCACCCAAAGCCACACCTTGCCAGGAACTGAGCGGGGTAGTGGCCGCTTGCATCGCTTTGGCGGCCCATGGCACACCAGTCAGGGCGCTGGTCGCGGCCACAATGCCGATAAAACGACGACGGGAAACAGGAGTAGAAGTCATGGCAAGTACCTGGGATCAGGAAGATAAGCGTTTCAGGGCAGTGCGACCGCACCAAAGATGTAGTTCTCCGGCATGTCGGCAAAGCGAACCAGTTGGCCGCCATGTTGTTGTTGGAAGTCCTTGGCGGCCTGCTCCTGGCTAAAGGGCAGGGCATCGATAGTGCCCATGCCGCCGGTATAGCGGCTGTAGATCAGATACCAGGCCTCTTGTGCCGGTATCCAGGCTTGTTCGGGAAACAGGCCGTCCTGATCGCGCTGGGCCATGTCCTGGACATAGGTGGCGGCAATCGCTTTGGATTCTTCGGGCAATAAGGTGTAGGCGAAAACCTCGCGTATGGTGGTGAACCAGAGTGGTGCTTCGCGTTCGCGCAGAAGAATCTGCCCTTTGGGGCCTTGATGCTCGAACAAGTACATGCCGCAGTAGTGGCCCACGGCGGTTTGGGGAATCTGGACGACGGGTGGCGGTGGGGCTTGTATGGGTTCGGGCTGACCGCAGGCAGCCAGTATCAGGCCCAGACACAGCAAGAGTAGGGTGTGCAGTTTTTTCATAATGCTTTTTTGTTGAAGGCCAGGCTGGCCAGACCAAAAGGCAGGGCGATCCACAGCAGCAGAACGCTCATCAAGACGCTGGCAGGTAGGCGAGCCTGTTCGCTTAAACCGGCCATGCCGGCAAACATGGCAACATTTTCGTAGCCGGTCAGATTCAGCAAGCGGTACACGTCCGTAGGGTTGAACAGCAGGATGATGTTCAGCCAGGAGGCGGTGATCATGGCACCTTGGTCAGCGACCAGAATACCCAGTAGCGCCATGTCATAAATCACCACAAAAAACAGCCAGATACCGATGGCCAGCCCGGCCGCAGTGGCACGCTCTCTGACCAAGGTGCTGATGAAATACCCCAAGGACAAGAAGCTGGCACCAAGCAGAATGCTGGCGCCCATCATGGCTAGAAAGGGCGTCCAGACGCTGAAGTCCAGGCCGCCATGCGCCACCTGCAACGTGACCCCTGCCAGACCGTAGCCCACGACGGTAGACAGGCTCAGGATCAGGACATGGCCCAGAAATTTACCGACCAGAACCTGCCAGCGATGGACGGGGTAGCTCAGCAACAAGGACATGGTGCCGCGTTCGATTTCGCCCACAATGGCGTCGTAGGACAGCAGCATGGCAATCAGCGGGATCAGGAAAATGGACAGGCTGGACAGGCTGACCACGGTAACCGTAAGCGGGTCTACCTTGACGCTGCCCGTGGGGGCACTGCCCAGAAAGCCCAGAGACAAAGCCAGTGCCGCCAACAAGAGGGTGACCGCTAGCACCCAACGATTGCGCAGTCCGTCGCGCACTTCCTTTTGGATGATGATCAGGACAGGGTTCATGGCTTAGTAATCCTCGCGCTTTAAAAAGTGCGCATACAGCTCGTCCAGACCGGGGGACTCCAGCTCCAGGTCGGTCAATCCTGCAATGGCATGGGCCTGGCGCAGGATCTGGATTTTTTCGGCTTCGGTGCAGTGACGCTCCAGGCGCTGGGAACCGATGACATCCCAGTGTTGCGGAACAGGATCGGGGATTTGTTCCACAGTCAGGCGAATACGTACCGGCAAGCCCGCGTGTTGGCGCAGTTCGGACAAGGTGCCATCGGCAATCTTGCTCCCCTGCTGCATCACGATGATGCGGTCTGCCAGACGCTCCATTTCGGCTAGGGCGTGAGTGCTGAGCAGGATGGTGGCACCGGCATCGCGCAGTTCTTGCACGATTTCGTAGAACAGCAGGCGGGAGGCTGGGTCCAGGCCTGTTGTAGGTTCGTCCAGTAAGAGCACACGGGGTTTGCCCAGCAAGGTCTGGGCCAGTGCCAGTCGTTGGCGCATGCCTTTGGAATAGGTGCCCACGCGCTTGTGAGCAGCCTGGGCAATGCCGACACGGGCCAGTAAAGCCTGGTTGTCACGGGTAGGTAGCCCTTTCAGGCGGGCGTAAAACGCCAGGGTTTCGGTGCCGGTCAAGGCAGGGTGCAGGGCGACGGTTTCGGGCAAGTAGCCGATATGGGTTCGCAGCCGGGCAGCTTGGGACGAGCTGGCGTCGTGGTTCAGCAAAGTGACCTTGCCTTCATCGGCGCGGATCAGGCCCAGAATCAACTTGATGACGGTACTTTTGCCCGCACCATTGTGGCCAGCCAGCACGGTGCATTGGCCGGGATAAAGCTCGAAGTTCACCGCGTTGGCGGCGCGCTGCTGGCCGTACAGCTTGCTGACATTGGCCAGCGCGACCGGAGCGGGACCGTTATTGGATGGAGTCATGATTGGCCTTGTAACGCTCCCAGACGGGATTGTCGGGTGCACGCATCAGTGGTGCGCTATCGATGATGCCGCCGGGCAAAATGGCGGGAAATTGGGTTTGCGCCCAGCGCACAATAGAGACGGCAGGGCTGTTCAAAAGCACGCGGGCCGAAGGAGCTCGCCAGACCAGTTGTTCAACAAGGCCATTGGGGCGATAAGCGGTGTCACCGATGCCGTCACCGTTCAGGTCAAAGGCGCTGTGATCGCTCCAGTAATTACCCCGGTCCTTGCTGGACCATTCCAGGTAGCGGGTGCCGACATACTTCACCTGGTTCTGATTCTGGATGAAGGCGTTTTCCGTGATTTCATTGCCTTCGGAACCGGCGGTGTAATGCACCCCGATCTGGGTGTTCTGAACCAGGTTGCCGGAGATTTTGTTGAAGTTGGCGTTGTAGAGAAAAACGCCTTTCTCGGCCCCGTCCACGATATTGTCGGTAATGGTCGATTGCTGGGCGGCGTTGAGCATCAAGCCCTGATGCGTGCTATTGATGCTGATGTTTTCACGTACCGCCAGAAACTGCGAAAACATCAGGGCATAAGCAATGTCATTGCCGATGGAGACATTGCTGCTGACTTCGCTGTTATTGGTGTACATGTAGTGCACCGCATAGCGCAGTTGGGTAAAGCGGTTATGGCTAAAGACATTGTCGCGGCTGGCATTGGAAAAAATCCCGTCGCGACCCCAGGAGATATCGTTGTGCAAAATGCGTGAACCGGGGGAGTTCCAGACCGTCACGCCATTGCCGCGCTCGTTCAAACGCAGCTCTTTATTGCCCACGATGGTGTTGTGTTGCACCAGTGCGTTATGGGGCCCCCAAACGTAAACCCCCACCAGATTGTCGAGAATGTCGTTGTGTTCGATCAGGGCGTTATGGGCGGGTTTATCCAGGAAGATGCCCGCATCCATGTCGGGCAGGCTCAAGCCGGAATTACGCACGGTAATCTGACGTATCTGCACATCTTCCGCCTGCACCCACACCGTGCGGCCTTCACGTTCGCCCATCAACACGGCTTGCCGGTTGCTGGGGCCTTGAAGCGTTAAAGGTTTGTTCACGATGATATTGCCCTGATACGTGCCGGGGGCCAGCACCAGGATGTCGCCGGGCTGGGCAGCATCGATGGCGGTTTGCAGCGCGGTATCGGCAGGCACTTCAATGGTGGCCGCTTGAGCGGCAGCCAGGGCACTGGCCGCCAGGGCCAGGACCGTCAACCGCTTGAAGGCCAGCTTGCGCCCAGAGGCTGGGCGCAGGCACCGTGCACGGGTGGGGAGCAGGTGAAAAGACGTCATGTCACCGTCAGGCTTTGGGTTTCACATTCATCTGACCGGACATTTCCATGTGCAAGGCGTGGCAGAACCACTGGCAGTAGTACCAATGCACACCGGGGCGGGAGGCCGTGAAGGTGACCGAGCTAGTTTGCTGTGGTCCAATTTCCATGGCTACGCCGTAGCCGGACAAGGTGAAGCCGTGGGTCAAGTCCTCGATCATTTCCATATTGGTGACGACAACAGTGACTTCATCGCCCTGATTGACCTCGAAGCTGGGCACGGAGAACACGGGCGCTACGGCGGTCATGTAGACCCGTACCTTGTTGCCATCACGGATGACTTTGGAAGCACCTTCCAGGGTGACACCATCTTTCTCGGCCATTTTCCGCGCTCCGTCCCACCAGGGGTCGTCGCGGGTCCAGACGCGCTTGGGTCGTACCTTCTCGGCGGCAACCAGCAGCATGTCGTGCGGTTCGGCAAAGCTTGGGCCGTCGTGAACCAGCTTCATCTCGTCGCCCGAAATATCGATCAGTTGATCGTTTTCTGGTTTGAGTGGACCTACGTTCAGGAAGCGGTCTTTGGAGAACTTGTTCAGTGACACCAGCCACTTGCCATCGGCCTCTTTGGTCTCGCCCATGGTGGTGTGGTTGTGTCCTGGCTGATAATGAACGTCCAGCTTCTGGATGATGGGATCGACGTCCTTGCCCTGGTAGGCTTCAATCGCCTTGGCAATGTTCCACTTTACGATCTGGCTGTCGATGAATAAGGTGGTGTAGGCATTGCCACGGCCATCATAGGCGGTGTGCAACGGGCCCAGGCCCAGTTGAGGTTCTGCCACGACGCAGTCGCGTGCCTTGATCTTGTCGGCAAACAGGTCGTCCAGGCGGCGCACATCAATCATGGTGACAGTGGGCGAGAGTTTGCCGTTAAAGACTACATGGATGCCGTCGGGGCTGGCATTGCAACCGTGCGGGGAGTTGGGCACGGGGATATAGCGGGTGTAGCGTGAGCCTTTGCGGCCATCCAGCACTTTGACGCCCTGGATCTCCTTGAAATCGCCTTTCTTGACGCCGTCTTCAATGGCCTTGAGGTTGAACACCACGGCCCAGTCTTGCTCGTTGGCACTCATCTCGCCGACATCCACTCCCTTTTCGGAGTTGTAGCAGGTGGAGAAGGCGTACTTGCCTTGATAGTCGGCGTCGCAGTTGTCCAGGTTGCCGTCTACGATCACCTGCCAGGCGATTTCCATGGTGTCGCCATCAATGGCGGTAAAGACAGAAAAGTAGTTTTCCTTGGGGTTGCCAAAGATCGTGCCGTTATTGGGCAGAGGGACGATGTGCTCGCCATTGCAGAATACATAGCCGGTGCGGGGGTAGCGTTGGGGACGCAGGCCGTGTACACCGTCGGCATTGGGAATTTCAATAATTTTGTCGCACTTCATGACATCGCAGCGCACGCGAGCCACGCGGTTATTGGCCTTGTCATTGATGAAGATGAAGCGCCCGTCGTAGGTCCCGTCGGTAAAGGACATATGGGGATGGTGAGCATCGCCGTTAGGCAGAATGCCGCCCAAGGTATCGGCAAACGCCAGGGTTTCAGGCGTCAGGTTGGCGCGCATGATCTGGCGGCTTTCGTTGGTAATCCCCCAGCCGGTGGCGCTACAAATATTGAAGATTGGGATGCGCATCAGCTCGCGCATGGAGGGCAGCCCCATGATGCGGATCTCGCCAGACTGGCCGCCGGAGTTAAAGGCGTAGTACTGGTCCAGCTCGCCTGGCTCGATGTGAGCATTTTGCCCGTTCGGCGCTTTTTTGGTATCGGCCAAGGCGTTGCCAATGTGGGTGGCGCTGACCACAGCAGCGCCGGATAAGGCGGCGGTGCCCAGAAAGGCGCGGCGGCTCAAACCTTGTTTATCCTGCTTGTTCTCGGACATGGTGTGATTTTCCTTGTGTGTGATGACGTGACCGACTTGGCGCTGGGACGCGCCCAGACGTCTCACGGCGTGGCGGGGGTGGAATCAGTACTGTCTACGCTGCGTGGACGCACGGTAGGGCGGGCAGCAGCATCGTCTTGCAGCGAGCTGGCAACGGCGACGGGAGCCGGTTTATCTCGCTTGCGTTTGGCGATCTTTTGAATCAGGTGCGGGCATTTTTTCTCGTGGTGATACAGCATCTGGCAGTTCAGACATTGGATGCACTCATTGGGATTGATCGGGCCTTCGGGTTCGATGGCTTGTACGGGGCAGTCGGTCGCGCAACGCTGGCAGGGATTGCCACACATGGGGTAGCGACGCAGCCAGTCAAAAATGCGCAGGCGGGCGGGGATGGCCAGGGCAGCGCCCAGGGCACAGAGATAGCGGCAGTAAAAACGCTCGATAAACAGGCTGGCAATCAGCAGCAGTACGGCAAAGATCGTGAAGGGCCAGTCGCGGATGAATTTCAGGATGATGGCGGTCTTGAAGGGTTCGACTTCGGCCATCTTTTCGGCCACGGCCATGTCGTACAGGGCAACGCCAAACAGCACAATGAAAATCACGTACTTGATGGAAACCAAGCGTTTATGGGCGCTGTAAGCTACCTTGATCTGGGGAATACGCAGGAAGCGGGCCAGCTTGTTGGCCAGTTCTTGTAGCGCCCCAAAGGGACAGAGCCAGCCACAGAAAGCGCCCCGATTCCAGAAAATCAGAGAGATGGCGGTGGCAATCCATAGGATGAAGACCAGTGGATCCATCAGGAAGTATTCCCAGCGGAAATCGGTGCGCAGGGCGTGGGAGAACGTCAGTACGTTCACTACCGATAGCTGGGCCGAGGCGTACCAGCCAATCCATACCAGGGAGAACAGCAGAAAACCGATGCGAAAGCGCTGGTAGAACACTTCGTGTTTGGTCAGCGTGTCCTGGAAGAAAAAGACGCCACCCAGGGTCAGCAAGGACAGTAGTAGCACGGCAATCTGTACTTTCTTGCCGGCCCAGATTTGCTTGTACAAAGGCTGGTTGGCGGTTTCCAGCTCATCGTGCTCTGCGGCTTCCGGGGCAACTGCAGCGGGAGGGGGCGCCGTCAAATAGGCATCAGGAAGCTGGTAGTTCAGGCTCAGCGTGACAAAGGCTTTGTCTTTGACGCTCAGGACGCGTTGTACCAGCAGTTGCAGTCGCCAGGGCAGGACGGGATCAAAGGTGGCGGTAGCCGGGATCTTGAACAGGGCGGCTTCTTTGAAATCCGGCGCGTTGGCTGCTTTTACGCCGGGCAGGCGTTGGTGGTCCAGGTCAGTGAAGTGAAAGCTGTCCAGATCCTGGATGATTTCGATGCGATCAAAAATCCCGCCGCGCACATAGCCCGATCCCTTGAAGGAATACAGCCCATTGCCCAACACCAGCATCGCTTGCTGGCCGGGTTTTAGCTCTTGCTGCAGATAGTTGTAGTCGGCCTCGCCTAACAGGCTTTGTCCAATACTAGGCACGCTGACCAAGGCGGCGTACAGATCAATAAAGGTGTCTTGCGGATCGCCTTCCTGCGGATGGGCGGCAGCTTCTGTACGGCCATTATCAATAAAGGCCTGATTGATGTCGGCCACGCTGACGTGCAGACGTTTGATGGCTCCGCTTTGGAGCAGCTCGTCCCAGCTGGAAATCGTGTGATTGCTGGTATCGATGCTGCGTTTGATTGCCACGGGTGCTGTGGCGGGGGCGGCAGGCTGGCCTATGCCCTCTTGCCGGGCCACCAATTGGGAGGAGCGCATGATGCTGTCGCCCACCACCATCAAGGTCACCGTGGCACCGCTGATGATATCGACGGGTGGTGGTGCGCCGGGCTTGGGACGGTTCTTGATGTAGTTCTGGCCGATATAGCCTTGAATAAAGGCTTCGACCCGGGATTCCGGGATACCGATCAACACAATGGGTTCATGGTGTTCCAGCAGCTTGGCGGCGACGATGCTGCCATCCATGCTCATGGCGACCAGAGTGTCGATGGGGAAGCTGGAGTAACCGCGCGTGTTGACGATATCGGTCGTTACATACACATACCCTAGCTGTTCTTGATCCTTGAACACCTTGGCAACAGGCAGCGTGCCTGCGGGCTCGCTGGTGTGGGTGGCAGTGGGGAAGATCTCGTTGAGGGCAATGTCCGGGAGGAAGTGGGCAATGCGCGAACTGGAATGTGCGGAAGTGCTGCTTAGACAGGCTGCCAGCAGGAAAAGCAGGAGCCAGATAGTACGCAACTGGACATGCCGGGCCAAGCGATTGAGGGACGTCATTTCTTACCACCTGCAACAAGATTCTTGCGAGATGGTAGGGGTTACCCTTTGTTTGCTCTTTGTGTCAGAGCAAGGACAGATTCTGACAAGAGTGGGTGCGGGCCAGTGTCAGTCTGTCGCTGATCTGCGATAAATGATGGCAAGCCTGGTGGGCTGGGCCTAAGGTGTGATTTAGCCGTGGCGACGCAAATAATTCAGGACTGCGTCGGCATCACCTTGAAAAATGACCCGATCGGCTTTTTGTTCACGTTGGTAGCTGTACATGGGGTCGTAGTATTGCGTCAGCAAGTCTCCAATCCACTCCCGGTGGCCGTCCAGCGCACCACTGCGTTCCTGTTCTTGTAAGGCGGCATCCATGATGGCTGCCAACTGCTGGTAGCGTTGATGACCCAATCGCTTGGTGATGCGGGACAGGCTTTGTCGCAGTTGCTCGGCAAACAGGGCAAAGCCGGTTTGCGGGTTGGACTGCTGTGTGAATTCCGCGTGCAGATTCTGGACGTAGTCGCGCACAATGCGGGTAATGCGGTTTTCCAGACTGTCTTCCAGCCAGATAAGGGGCCACTGCTGCATCCCTCGGTACAGGTTCAGCGGCAGGCTGCAGCGACCTATGGTCTGGCTTTCATCTTCCAGCACAAAGCCTTGATGCCCTTGCGCTGTTTTCTTGAGCATGGCAATGGACAGGCGGTGTTCAAAGTTGATCTGACTGGGTTGAGCAGTGGCATGTTTACCAAAGCTGGAGCCGCGATGGTGGGCGTAGCCTTCCAAGTCCAGGCTGTGATCAAGCTGCTGCAACACATCGGTTTTGCCGGTGCCTGTCATGCCCCCCAGAATCTGAAAGCGGGCGCTGCTGACAGTCTGCTCCAGATTGTTCAGCAAAAAGCCGCGCATGGCCTTGTAGCCACCTACGACACGGGGGTATCGAATGCCTGCTTCTTCGCGTAGCCAAGTTTGTGTGATCTGGCTGCGTAGACCACCCCGAAAACAATACAAGTAGCCGTCGGGATGGGCTTGCGTGAACTGCGCCCAGGCTTGCAGGCGTTCTTCCTTGATCTGGCCGCTGACCAGCTTGTTGCCCAGTGCAATAGCCGCTTCCTGACCATGTTGCTTGTAGCAGATTCCTACTTGATGACGTTCTTCATCGTTCATTAGTGGCAGGTTCAATGCGCCAGGAAAGGCCCCTTTACTGAACTCGATGGGAGCGCGAGCGTCCATCAAAGGCGCATTATTCAGGAACAGCTCGCGGTAGTGGTGGGTATCAGGGCGCATCAAGCGATTTCGACGGCGTGGGTTTTGGCAGGGATGAACTCCCCGATGGCTTGCAGTTGCAGGCCTAGCTCGGCAGCCGTGGCTATAAATTCGGCGGTGGCAGAAGGTTCTACCGCGACCAGCAAACCGCCGCTGGTTTGCGGGTCGCACAGGATATTGATTTGTTCCTGGCTAATGGGGGCGATGCGGTGGCCGTAGCTGTCAAAGTTACGTTGTGTGCCGCCGGGGACGCAGCCTTGCTCCAGGTAGTATTCGATGCCGGGCAGCAGTGGCACACGGTCCAGGTTCAAGCGGGCCGTCAGGCCACTGCCGTCTGCCATTTCGATCAGGTGGCCCAGCAGACCAAAGCCGGTTACATCCGTCATGGCTTTGACGCCAGACAGTTGTGCAAAGCGGCTGCCAGGTTTGTTCAGCGTACACATCCAGTCGCGCGCCAGGTTTTGATCTTCGGGACGCAGTTTGGCCTTTTTCTCGGCGGTGGTCAGCACGCCAATGCCCAACGGCTTGGTCAAATAGAGCTGGCACCCTTCGGTGGCCGTGTCGTTACGCTTTAACTGGCCTTTATTGACCACGCCGGTTACAGCCAGACCAAAAATAGGCTCGGGTGCGTCAATGGAGTGGCCACCGGCCAGGGTGATGCCAGCGGCATCGCAAGCAGCACGACCGCCACGCACCACTTCACGGGCAACTTCGGGAGACAGCACATTGATGGGCCAGCCCAGAATGGCAATCGCCATAATGGGCTTGCCGCCCATAGCGTAAATGTCGCTGATGGCGTTGGTCGCGGCAATGCGGCCAAAGTCATAGGGATCGTCCACGATGGGCATGAAAAAGTCGGTGGTCGAGACAACGCCCGTTTCCTCATTCAAACCGTAGACAGCTGCGTCATCACGCGAGGTATTGCCTACCCACAGATTCGGGTCTACGTTTTGGGCACCACTGCCGGCCAGGATAATGTCCAGTACCTTGGGAGAGATCTTGCAGCCGCAACCGGCTCCATGACTGTATTGGGTCAGACGAATAGGAGTATCCATAGTGCTCGGGGGGGAGGTTGTGATCGGAACTTGCCATGGTAAATCGATAAATGCACTTAAGCGAGGTCTGGACGTCATGGACCGACCGACGGGTTTGTCTCCTGAGAGTGGTTGTGTCTTGAGAACGAGGTGGCTTCGTGTCTGAGTACCTTCCTGTTTTTTTACGAATGTCCGTGTTTAAAAATAATTTGTTCGCATTACAATAATGAGAATAATTCGTATTTAATTAATAGGGGAAGTCATGAAAGTAGTGGTTTGGGCTGGCGGGTACTCTATGGTTTTGGGGCTTTTGATGAGCGCGGCGCAGGCTCAGGAAACGCCTCAAGAGGTATCCACCCTGTCATCCATCAAAGTGCGGGCTCAAAATGAGAAGTCAGAGGGGACAGGCAGCTATCAGCAGCAGGCCGTTCCTCAGATTCTGAAGCTGCCAATGACACTACAGGAGCTGCCTCAGTCTGCAACGGTTATTACGCGACAACGTATCGAAGACCAAGGTTTGGATACCTTGGGGCAGGTCATGGAGCAAAGTCCCGGTGTCAGTCGCCAGCAATATGGTGATGACGGCGCAGGCTACACCTCGTTTCAGGCGCGTGGCTTCAACATCACGAATTACGTGATTGATGGGGTGCCTACGACGGCTGCCGCCTTGCAAGGTTATGGCGGGGTCAGTGTCATGGACACTGCCATTTATGACAATGTCGTCATTGTGCGTGGTGCGACCGGCCTGCTCAGTGGGGCCGGAGAGCCGTCGGCATCCATCATGATGCAGCGCAAACGGCCAACAGCCGAGTTTCAAGGACAGGTTTCAGCAGGGGTGGGGACCTGGGACCGGTATCGGGGCATGGCGGATCTTTCAGGTCCGCTCAACGAGAGTGGTTCTGTGCGGGGGCGCCTGGTTGCAGCCTATGATCAGTCTCGTTCCTGGAAGGAAGGCTACAAGGGTAAACGGGATGTTTTCTATGGTGTGATCGAAGCGGATCTGGGGGCGCGAACGGTAGCCAGATTAGGCATTGAGCACATGGATAATCGTTACGATGGATCCAGCATGCACGCATTCAGTGTCTCGGATACGGCCGGAAATCTGGTGCAGTGGGATCGCAGCGATTCTGCGACGGCAGCATGGGCGTACAGCAAACAGCGCCGAACGATGGCGTTTGCTCAACTTGAACACGAATTCAACGACGACTGGTCCATTCAAATGGCGATGGGGCGTTCTTGGCTGAATAACGAGCAGTTGTATGGTGTGGCTGCTCCGGCACCGACCCCGCAGGGACGCGGTTCCATGACGGCGGGTTTCAACGAAAAAACACCGACTCAAGATACGGCCGACATAACCATTACAGGGCGGTTTCAGGCGTGGGGACAAGGGCATGACGTTATGCTGGGCGCCAATTACTACGAGCTTTCCCGGCATGACACGGCTTATGCGCGTCAGCGTATCCCTATTGCGCAGATCAAAGACTTTGACCGTAACGTGCCGCGCCCGGACTTGAAAATTACCGGACCGGATAATCAGCGTGCGCGACAGTGGGGGGCTTATGCCGCAACGCGCCTGCGCTTGACGGACAAATTGGCCTTGATTGCGGGTGGACGAGTCACCAACTGGAAGGACCACTCCAATGCGAGATTACGCAAAGAGAATGGTGTGTTTACTCCGTATGCCGGTCTGGTCTACGACTGGAATGAGCAGTGGGCCAGCTATGCCAGCTATACGAAAATCTTCAATCCTCAGTCCAGCCAGGACAGAGACGGTAATTATCTGGATCCTGAACAAGGTACTAACTACGAGGTAGGGGTTAAGTATTTGTTCCCTGGGGAGGCGGCGTCCGCATCGTTGGCGGTGTTTCAGACTCGCAAGGACAATCTGGCTATAGTCGATGGCAAAGAACTGACGCCTAGCGGTGCCCAGGCGTACACCGCTGCCAGCAATACGCGTTCTGAGGGGATTGAGTTCGAGATCAATGGCGAGCTTGCCCCTGGCTGGCAAATGGGCGCCGGCTACACCCATTACCGCTTCCGTGGTGCTGATGGCGAGAAGATCAAGACGGATATCCCGGCTGATCAGGTCAAGTTGTTTACGACTTATCGCTTGCCCGGTGCGTGGCATAAGTTGACGGTAGGAGGCTCTGTGCAATGGCAAAGCAAGATCTTTGATAATCAACTGACCGGCGTAGCCCGTGAAACCAACACACAGAAAGCCTATGCGGTGGTGGATCTGATGGCGCGATATGCCATTACGCCTCGGGCGGATCTGACCGTCAATTTCAATAATATTTTCGACAAAACCTATCGCCTGGCGTACAGCAGTCATACCTACGGCGCCCCGCGTAATGTGATGGCGTCCTTGCGCTATCAGTTTTGAGCTGACTTGTCCTTTTGGCTTGGCAAGCGCCAGTTATGGGAAGGGCAGGGGACGCACCACCTGGGCAAGCTGGTCCGCAGCGACCCACTGTGCAAACTGCTCGCCCAGGCGCTGGCTTTGTTCAACGGCGTGTTGCCAGGCCAGACGTCGATCTGCATCAGACAGACGCTTGTAGTCGGAACGATCGGGGATTTTGTGGTCTTGCAGACGCTGATAAAAGTGGGGCGTAGGGCATAACAAAATCAGATTATCCAGGCTGTGGGGACGACGGGCCTTCTGCCAGCGTGGCAGGTATTTGTCGAACCAACTGGCACTGATTTTTTGCGTGAAATGGGGAAACAAGGTCAGGCCAGGGCTGTCCAGATCCAGTGCACAAAAGTTGTAGTCCACCAGCCCCCCATCCCGGTAGAGCCCGGCGGGCCAGTTATGAGCGGCATCAACACCATCGATGACCATTGGAATGGCGGTGCTGGCGGCCAAGGTTTGGAACAGATTGTGCTGATCCAGTGCCGCGTAGCGAGCCTGATCGTGATGCTTGCCGTGGATGGGCAAGGGGCTGCGGGTGTCATGTACGATGACCCGCTCAAAGAACAGGCGTGGGATGGCCGGGTGCACATAGTTGCCGACCATGCAGCCGAGCAGGGCTGCGCCAAGCTGTTTTTGATTGCGGGAGCCTGCCCAGCCTTTGCTGCGTGCCACGGTAATGGCGAAGCGATAGCGCGGGTGGTTCAGGATTGCTGCTTGTGAGTCGGCGTCCCCGAGGAACGTTTTCAGCATAGTCTGGGTAGACCGGGTAATGTCCGCGACCGTGGAGTTGGGTAAAAAGGGACTGTGTATATAGAGCTGGGCAAAGTCCGCAAAAGCTTTGTACGGATCGTGTTGAGCCGCGCAGGCAAAACGCCAGGAGGCCACTGAGCTGCCAAACAACCATAGCGGTTCGTCATGTGTGTTGAGCCAGTCCCCAAACAGATACTGATCCAGCCCGGTCAAGGCCAACGCCTTGGGCCCGCCCGCGCTGCCAATTAGTGTGCTGATATCTTTGGCATGCAAACCCTGGTTTTGAATGTGACGATAGGCACGAGGCCCGGCGTAGATCGCCAGATCCGGTTCAATGTATGACAAGATCAGCTCCCGAATGTGATGGTTCTGTAGCCGGACGGATGGCCAACAAGGCTTTAGTCTAGCGTTGTTGGGGCCGGGCCGGGGAGAGCTGACTTGGGTTAACGCGGGGCAAGAAGCAGCCCCCGCTGCTCCCGTTGGGAAGGGCAGGGGCTGATACAACAAGAAGTCATCCGGACCCCCGAAAGCGTCCGGGGTACAGCCAGACGCCTTAGAAGCTGGCCGTCAAGGTTGCGTAGTATTGACGGCCAGGCTCGTTATAGGTGTTGGCTCCTTGGCCGCTACCGGAGTCTTCACGGTACAAGCGCTTGTCGAACAGGTTGTTGACGCCCAGGCGGATATGGGTGGACTTGGTCACTTGATAAGCACCGCTCAGGCCGAAGATGGCATACGAACCACGTTCACGCAGACCATCGCCTGTTACGGTCGAGTTATTGGACAGGTTCTGTGAGCGTGGCTTTTGCTTGCCATACAGGGTGGCGGTTGCCAGCATGGACAGCTTGTCGTTCACGCGCCAATCCAGCGTGCTGTTCAGGGTGTAGCGTGGAATGACAGTCAAAGGCTGATTCGTTTCCTTGGACTTGTTGGTGATCATGTAAGTCAGGTTATTGCTCAGGCTCAGTGTCTCGCCGTTCTCGCCCAGGATCGGGATGGTCAGATTGCCTTCCAGGCCACGGATCACGGCCTTGCCGGAGTTCACCCACTGGAAGGGACGCACCAGCGAGCCGCCGATGTTCACCGCATCCGGAATAGTCTGGTCGCCCATATCGGCCACAATTTTGTTGCTGTAGTCGTTCTGAAAGTACGTCAGCCCTGCTGCCCAGCCGGCCTTGTCGTAGGCCAGACCAATTTCCTTGTTGATGCTGCGCTCGGGTGACAGATCGTCGTTACCGAAGATGTAGCAAGGGCCGCTCACGCGTTGGCCTGTTACGGGGTCGTACGGGCAACCGTTACCGCGCGTCTGGTACAGGTAGTTGGGGTTGGACTGGTACAGGTTAGGTGCTTTGAAAGCGCGGGCAATACCGCCTTTCAGGGTCAGATGGTCGGTCAGGAAGTAGGAGGCGTTCAGACTGGGGCTCCAGTTGTCGCCAAACTTGCTGTGGTGATCAAAGCGGACACCGGGGGTGACGGTCAGTGCTTCAGTCAGCTCGATATTGCCTTCCACATAGGCGGCAGTGGTGCGAGCCTTGCTTTTGGAGTCAGCGTTCTTGTTGATGGTCTGGCCAGAGCGGGTGGCGTAGTCATCATCCAGGCGTTGGTCACGGTGTTCAAAGCCCACGGTCATCAGCACGTGCTTGTTGGCGATCTGTAAGGGCGTGTTGTATTCGCCGGACAGGTTCAACGAACGCAACTCTGATACGGAACCTGCGCCAGGGTTGGAGATACTGCCTTCGCCACCTCCGGCCAGCCCTTCATTCAAGCGGGAGTTGGTGGTGCCTTCATAGGCAAAGGTAAGCCGCGAACGACGGCCTTGGCCATAGTCCCCATAGTGGCTCAACGATCCAGCGCGGCGATACATGATGTTGGTTTCGGCCCCGTCATCGGCCAATGAAGCGATGGTGGCATTGCCGTTGGTGAACAGACGCTCGCCAGCAAAAATATTGCCTTGGCGACTAAATGAGCCTTCCAGTTCCAGGCGATGGTCGCGGTTGATATCCAGGCGGACCAGGCCGTTGATGTCTTTGTTACGCACACCTTCGCGGCCTGCTGGAGGCACGTTTGTTTCGCTGACATTAATGCCGGAGGATTTAGCGTTCAAGGCAGGTTTGTCTGCATCGGTTTTGGCGATATTGCCGTAGACGCGGAAAGACAGTTTGTCGGCGATGGGGCCAGACAGGTTAAAGCCGGTGCGACGTGTGGAGCCGTAATCGCTGTCCTCGGGGATTAAGCCATAGGCGGTTACCGAGCCGGAAAAGGTGTCGGTAGGCGCTTTTGTGATGATGTTCACCACACCACCGGCGGCACCGGAGCCGTAGCGCGCGGCTGCCGGCCCACGCAACACTTCAATGCGTTCGATGGCGTTGACAGGGACCCAGTTACTGTCGCCACGGGTATTACGTTCCCCGTTACGCCCCATGCGAATGGAGTCCCGAGAGCTCACGGGCTTGCCGTCAATCAGGATCAAGGTGTTTTCCGGACCCATGCCGCGTAAGTCGATCTGGCGGCTATTGCCGTAGGAGCCCGATGGGCTGTTCCCGGTCAGGTTCACACCGGGCATGGTGCGGATCAGTTCGGACAGATCGTTGGCGGGAGGACGTTTTTCAATATCGTCGGCGGTGATAGTGGACACGCCAGGAGCCTGTTTGACGGCTTCTTCTGCCGATGGCAAGACACGGATTTCTTCTAGTGAGGTGACCCCACCACGCACGTTGGAGGTTTGTGCCTGCGCATTGAAACTGGCTGCCAAGGCCGTGGCGAGCAGGCCTAATGCAAAGATCGGGCGGCGAGCCGGGAGCGTCAATACATTCATAATCTCTTCCCTGATAACGATAAATATAATGAGAATTGTTCGCAATCAGAATTTTGTTTAAAAATGTGTTGCTTGTCGAGAAAGCTGACGAATTTGTGGTGTCAGAAACACGGGCTGCACGGACGAGCCTTCGATGGTGTTCTGGACAATCGTTGTTCTATAGGAAAAATTCTGTTTTTTTTCAGAAAGGTGTCATGCCTAGGAAAGCGGTATGAGTCCTGAAAATACCCATGCCGCCTCTTTTCTTGGTCCTGATAGAAGTCTTGAAGGACATTAATTTCTTTATTTGACACGGCGGGTCATTTTTGATGAGAATGTGTCCTGAACAATTCAAACTTAAAAAGTTCAGGAGACACTTCATGAAAAAGATTTTTGGTTTAGCGATGGCCGGGTGGGCGGCCTTGATGATGATTGCGGGGTCGGCGCAGGCAACGACGTTTCCCGCCCAGCCGTTGCGTTTGATCGTGCCCTTTGGCGCAGGAGGCATTACAGACCTGGTGGCACGCCTTCTTGCCCAGCAGTTGGGTAAGGAGTTGGATCAGACCGTGATTGTTGAAAATAGGGCCGGTGCTGGCGGCATGATCGCCGCTCAGGCCGCGCAAAATGCCAAGGCGGACGGGTACACCGTGTTCATGGGGACCGTAGGCACACAGGTGGTCAATCCCTTGCTGGCCTCCAAGATCAACTACGACCCACACGCTTTTGTGCCTATCGGTATGGTGACGGGGTCTCCGTATGTGCTGGCAGTTCGTTCGGATCTGGGTACAGAGACCTACGCCCAACTGGTCAGCCATGCCCGGCAGGAGCCGGGTCTGCTGAACTTTGGGTCAGCAGGAGTCGGGAGTTCTCCACATTTAGGGATTGAACTGTTCAAGCTAACGGAGAAGCTTGATGTGCGGCATATTCCCTTCAAGAGTGGGGGGGAAGCGGTCAGCGCGGTGGTGGGCCGCCATGCTGACATGGTGATGGATGCCATTCCAGTGATCATGCCGCAAGTGAAGGCGGGCAAGCTCCACGCCCTGGTCTTGGCTGATAGCCAGCGTTCCCCGGCTGCTCCTGATGTCCCTTCCAGCGCGGAGTTGGGTGCACCTGAGCTGCGCATCAGTTCCTGGAACGTGTTGCTGGCTCCACCCGGTACGCCACCGCAGATCGTTGCAGTGTTGGAGACGGCATTGCAAAAGACACTGGCTGACCCGCAGTTCAAAGCTCATCTGGAGCAGCAAGGCAGTCAGGTCTACACCGGAACCCAGGACGAGTACCAACACTTTATCGCGGCCGAGCGCAGCAAGTGGCAGCGTATTGTGCAGACCGCAGACATCAGTCTGGAGTAAGGAGCAGACGATGAACCAACCGGCACTGGAGCTTATCGACACGATCTATACCGGCAATGGCTGGAAGGTACGACTGCTGTGCGGCTATTTGGGTATAGCGCTACAGCGGCGCAGCCTGTCCATCGTGGAGGGGGATCTGGATACCGAGGCGTTTCGGCGTATCAACCCTTGGGGACAGGTGCCGGTATTGCGGACTCGGGAGGGGCCCTGGCTGGCGGAGTCGGCCGCCATCTTGTGGTATTTGGCACAGGGCACGGCGTTCTTGCCCGCCGATGCACTGGCCCAGGCACAGGTTTTGCAGTGGCTGTCTTTTGAGCAGACGCAGCATATGGTCAACCTTGCCCAGCCAAGACTGTGGGTGACATTGCGCGGCACGATGGCGGTGGATGCTCCTGCGGTGTTGGCGTGGCGTGAACAGGGCAACAAGGCTCTGGCTCATATGGAGGCGCATTTGCAGCGACATCGCCATTTTGTTGGAGACAGGCCCAGCATCGCGGATGTTGCCTTGTTTCCCTATACCTGTATGGCACAGCAAGGTGGTTATGAGCTGCGCTGCTATCCATCGGTCCGACGTTGGCTTGAACGTATGCAGGCCCTGGCGGGCTATGTCCCGTTGTTGTGAGCAGGATTGTCATTTACAAAAGGAGTGGTTATGAGTGACACCATGAGCTTGTCTAAATCTGTGCTGATTGAACAGGCACAAAGTCAGATGCAGGCAATTTTTGAAATCCCTGAACGCAGTGTCCCCGAAAAGCTCGCGCTGACTTGCCGTATTCTTTTTGATGGTGGCCATGACTCCGGGCTGGCTGGCCAGATCACCGCACGCGGGGAACAGGAGGGTACGTACTTTACCCAGCAGTTGGGCCTGGGGTTTGATGAGATCACCTCGACGAATGTTTTGTTGGTGGACGAGGACCTGACCGTGTTGAAAGGGTACGGCATGCCTAATCCGGCAAACCGCTTTCACTCCTGGGTGTATCGTGCTCGACCCGATGTGAACTGCATCATTCATACGCACCCCCTGCATGTGGCCGCCCTGTCCATGCTGGAGGTGCCGCTAGAGGTCTCTCATATGGACAACTGCCCCTTGTATGAGGACTGTGCATTCCTGAAAGATTGGCCTGGTGTGCCCGTGGGCAATGAAGAAGGGCAGATCATTGCTGAGGCCTTAGGCGATAAACGCGCCATTTTGTTGTCACACCATGGCATGTTGGTGGCAGCGGCCTCAGTAGAAGAGGCTTGTGTTCTGGCTTTGCAATTTGAGCGTACTGCGCGCATGCAACTGTTGGCGATGTCCGCCGGAAAGATTCAGCCTATTGCGCCGGAATTGGGTCGGGAGGCTCATGACTGGATTTTGAGGCCGCGTCGCTCCGAGATCGGCTTTGAATACTATGCCCGTAAAGCGCTGAAACGCCATACGGATGTTTTTGAGTAGAATAAGAGGCTGCTTTTTTCTACGCGCCCTGAGGCTGGCCTCGGGCGCCACACCTCTTTTTAGCCCACATGACCCATCTTCCCTTTCGCTTGCGCGCTCTGCGTCGCCAACATGGCTTGTCGCTGGAGCAATTGGCTCAGCGTACTGGTCTGACTAAAAGTTATTTGTCCAAGCTGGAGCGGGCCGTCAGTGCGCCGTCCATCTCGACTGTGGTCAAGTTGGCTCAGGCGTATGGCATGGGGGTGTCGCAGTTGATCGGAGAGGCGGATCTGGATCAAGACGAAAGTGTGTGTGTCGTGCGGCGGCACGATCGTATGCCCTTGCCCAGCGTAGCCGGCCATAGCGTTTACCGTTACGAGAGCATGGCCGGGCGGCGACGCTTTCGTTTGATGGATCCCTTTGTCATTTACCCTCCGCATGATCACCAGCAGCCTGCGCCAACCTTCCCGCATGGGGGAGAAGAGTTTTTGTTTGTGATTCAAGGGCAAGTGCAAGTGACCATTGCAGAGCACAGCATGACCTTGGAGACGGGCGATTCCGTTTACTTTGACTCGGAGCTTCCCCACAGTGTGCTTAGCTTGGGGGATCAACAAGCGCAGGTACTGGCGGTGACGTGCTCTGACTCGGGGCCAACAGCAGGGCGTCGTTCAACGCCTGAGACGCAGGCTGAGCCCACACAGACGTTACCGTAGTTCAGGGCCTGCGGGGCGTGCCAGTGTGCTGGAGGCCGCTGCAGAAATTGGCGGAAAGCAGCAGGAGTCGAACCTACCTGGGAACGTCTGACGCCCCCAACCGGGTTTGAAGCCCGGCCGTGCCACCGGGCACGGATGCTTTCCTTCAAGAGGCCCTATCATACGTTAGGGCCGATTACGCTTCAACGATCAGTGCGCTGCCTGTTTTAGCACTCGCAACGCACCCTTGTTTCAATCCGCTGCCGCCCAGGCTTCGCCGCGTAAGACGTGGCGATCACGTACACGTCGTGTATAGCCGACGCGATCAAAAAATTCCAGAATCTGAATGGCCCGTTTGCGGCCTAACCCCGTTGCGTCCCGGAACTGCGCGGCGCTGACGCCTTGGCCGCTATGCAGCTCCTTGACGATATGGGCCAAGACTGCGATTTGGCGACGGTGGTAGAACAGGTCGTGCACGATCTGAAATAGTTCGCCTTGGCGCACCAGTCGGCGCAGCACGTTGCGAGTCTGGCCTTCCGGGTACTCGGTTGCTTTGGCCAGATCGCGTGTCCACGGAGGATCGAAGCGGCCTGCCTCGATCAAGGGCAGCAGGGCGGCAGCCAGGGTTTCATCTTCTGGACTCAGGGTGACGCGGTGTCCCGGCGTATGTAGCCAGGCCCCTTGGCGGGCCAAGCGCTGTTCCGCCAGCAGGTGCTCGGTCAGCAGTTGCCAGATGGCGTCGGGCATGGTGGGGGCGGCCATGCGTCGCAAGCGGCTGATGGACAGGCCCGGTTCGTCGGGGTTGCGCTCGTGATACTGCAGCATCACGCTTTCTATGTGCTGACACAGCGTTTCCAGGCGCGCATCACTTAGCAAGATAGGCTGACTTTGTGGGCGAGATCCGGTGCGCCAGCGGGCATTGGCAGGGGCGCTCAAGCCGTGTTGAGATCCTCCTGACAGACGCAGCAGTGTTGCTTCGTCCAGACCGTAAGGCGCGTGGGCCAGCAGGCCCTCCAATGGTCCGCCGCGCGTCCATTGTGCCAAGGCGTCCAGCCAGGCAAGACGTGTCGTAGAGCGTCGTTTGCGGTCCGGAGCATTCGGGTCCAGCACAATCCCGCCGCCGACTGTTTCGCTGGCCTGGGCATTACGCACGATAAAGCGCTCGCCCGTTACGGTGCAGATGGGACGGTCAAAGACCAGTTGGACTTTGCCGGTCTGGCCGGGCTGCAAGGATTCGCCATCCAAAGGCACGGCATGGGCCGTCAGGTGAGCGGCCCCCATGTGGACATGCCAGGGCGACCAGGTGCGTAGGGCGGGAATATCTTTATCCAGCAGGCTCAGCTCCACATCGATACGTGTGGAGGGGATGAAGCAGCGAGCGTCGGCCAGCCAGTCACCACGCTCGATATCCTGTACATCAATTCCACCCAGGTTCAGGGCACAACGCTGGCCGGCGCGGGCCTGGCGCGAAGCCTGGTTCTGGGCATGAATACTGCGCACACGTACCGGCGTGCCGCGTGGCATCAGGCGCAAGTCCATCGCCGGGCCATCCAGATCCAGTACGCCATCGTGCACCGTGCCGGTCACGACCGTGCCGTGGCCTTGCAGGGTGAAAACACGGTCAATGGCCAGACGGAAATAGCCTTGGCCATCCTGTGTGGTGGATTGCATGGCCTGTGTGTGCAGATGCTGACGTAACGCTTCCAGACCGGGTTTGTCCTCGGACAGGGCATCGACAACGAAGACGGGCGCATTGTCCAGAAAACTTCCTTGGACAAGTGTTTGCAGCTGGGCTTTGACGGTTTCAATCCGAGCGGCATCGGCGCGATCCGCCTTGCTCAGCACGATGGCTCCGGCGTCTAAACCCAGTAGTTGCAGCACCGCCAAATGCTCGCGGGTTTGCGGCATGACGCCATCATCTACGGCCACGATCAGCAGGCCAAAATCAATGCCGGTTGCACCTGCGACCATGGTGTGTACCAGACGCTCGTGGCCGGGAACATCAATAAATCCCAGAATCTGCCCGTCGGGTAAAGGCGTATAGGCATAGCCCAACTGGATGGAGATACCGCGCTTTTTTTCCTCTTCCAGACGGTCGGTATCCACACCCGTCAAGGCGCGGATCAAGGTGGTTTTGCCGTGATCAATATGTCCTGCAGTACCAACAATCATGCTTGCTCGCAGATCAGTTGTGCGCTGAAGTCAGCTTCAAATTGTTCTTCCAAACAGCGCAGGTCCAGCCAAAAGGCATCTTGCGCAATGTGCCCGATGACGGGCTGGGGCAAAGTGCGTAGGCGTTTTTCCAGCTCTGTCAGATGGCGGCCAGCACGGCCCGTGCCTTTGTAGGCGAAGCGCAATCCAAAGCTGGGCAGCACATCCTCGGGCAGAGCACCGCTGCCAATCTGGCTCAACATGGCAGTGGGTTCGACAGCAAATTGTGTTCCTACCCATTGCTGCAGAACAGGTGCCAGACGCAGCGCCTGGGCGCGCATCTGCGCCGATGGCCGGGTCAGCAAACGAAGGGTGGTCAGGTGTTCGGGTAGGCGCTCGGGCGAACGGTACAAGGCCAGTACCGGTTCCAGCGCGGCCAGTGTGATTTTGCCTACACGCAAAGCGCGTTTGAGCGGGTTTTTCTTGATCTTGGCGATCAGGTCTGCGCGGCCTACGATCAGACCGGCCTGGGGGCCACCCAGCAACTTGTCGCCGCTGAAGGTCACGATATCGGCCCCGGCTTCGATGGTTTCACGCACGGTGGGTTCGGGCGGCAGACCCCATTGGCTGAGATCCACCAAGGTGCCGCTGCCCAGATCCACGCTGGTGGGCAGGCCGTGTTTCCTGGCGATCTGTGCCACTTCCTGGACAGAAACGCTTTTGGTGAAACCTTTGACGGCGTAGTTGCTGCAATGCACCTTCATCAACATGGCGCTGCGCTCGTTGATGGCGTTTTCGTAGTCGGCTGCGTGGGTACGGTTGGTGGTGCCCACTTCATGCAGGCGGGCACCGGCGCGCTTCATGATGTCAGGGATACGGAAGGCACCGCCAATTTCTACCAGTTCGCCGCGCGACACCACGGTTTCGCGCCGGGGGCTCAGGGTGCTGAGCATCAGCAGCACGGCGGCGGCGTTATTGTTGACCACCGTGGCGGCTTCAGCACCGGTCAGTTCGCAAAGCAAGGGGTTGATCAGGTCATCCCGGTCGCCTCGGCCACCGGTTTGCAGGTCAAATTCCAGATTGGCGGGTGAACGCATGGCCTGGACGACAGCCTGGATGGCTTCATCCGGTAGCATCGCACGCCCAAGATTGGTGTGCAGCACGGTGCCGGTCAGATTGAAAACCGGGCGCAGCTGCAGTCGGGATTCTTCTTGTAGCTTGGCCTGCAGTGCTTGGGCGAGCTGGGCGGGCTCCAGGTCCTGAGGACGTAGTGCTCCCTTGAACAACGCATCCCGCAGTACTTGCAAATGGGCGCGAGTGCTTTGACTGAGGCGTGTGTGACCGAACTGGCTTAGTAAAGGCTCGAACTCTGGCGAGCGCAGTAAGCGATCCAGGGAAGGGATATGGGCGGGGGAGAGTTCAGGAGTAGGGCTCATCATTCAAAGGCAGGCATTTGAGTCTATGGGCAGGGTCCGTCAGCTACGCCTTGCGTACAAGGCGTAGGGGAATCTTAGCTTAAGACTGCTGCCAAAGAAGCGGATTGCCGCTGGCGCGGGAATAGCCTTCTTCGCCCATCAAAACGTCCAGAGCCAGACTGGCCAGGTCGTCCGCCACCGGGTCTATGCCCAACTGCTTTTCCTGGTAGAAGATTTTGCGGTAGGTATGGCAGTTGTCGCAGGACTCGGCCTTGATGCCTTCCGGGCCATCTTCAATGGCGTGGTAAGCCACGCTTTTCGTGCTTTCGCAGTGCGAGCAGGTCACACGTACCAGATGCCATTCCACGCTGCAGCGTGGGCAGCACATATAGCGGCAACCATCTTCACGACCACCCACACGTACCACGCTGGATACGGGCAGGCTGCCGCAGGACGGACATACGCCAAAGGGGCTGGTCACCGACAGTTGGCCTTCGGTCAGCGAGCAGGCCAGATGCGTCCAGTAGACCTGCAAGGCGGCCATGACAAAAGGTGCGGCGGCACCGTCTTGTTCAGTCAATTGCTCGGCCAGAATCGCGTCAGCCAGATCTTCCAGCTTTTGCGGGTCGGACTGGGCCTTTTCAAGCAGACCCTGGCAAACTTCTTGGGCAGCAGCAGGCACATCCGAGGTCTGGATCATGTGATTGAGCAGGCTGCTCAGAATACTGAGCCACTGCGGATCGCGCTTCCAGCCCGAGGCCAGCAAGGGCGGCATGCCGTGGCGTTGTGCCGTTTCCAGCACATCAGCAGGCAGTTCGGCAGGGGCAAGCGCAGTGAGCTGCTTGTGCTGCCCGTCCACCAGATGCGCCAGCAAGAGCAGGTAGGCACCGACGGGATTGTCAGCAGACAATTGACGCAGACGCGCTGCCCGGTCTGCAAAGACGCTGGCTCGCACAGGCAGGCGCAGTCGGGGGATGGAAGTGTGGTCCAGACTTTCGATTTCGCCGCGCGGAAGGATGCGTTGCAAGACAGACTCCTGAAAACAAGGCTGCCATGCCCGAAATGGTGCATGGCAGCCGGGTTGCTGATAAAACAGAGCCCCGCTTATTCGGCAGGACGGCTGGGACCTTTTTCCATTTCTTCACGGAACCAGGCGCGGTGGTGTTTCCAGGCCCAGGCACGGGTGACCGTGCCACGGGTCATGGCTTTGACCGAACCCTTTACCCAGATACCGGCGTAGATGTGCACGATAATCGCGCAAATCATCAGCAGGGCGCAGACCGCATGCAGCACGGAGGCCAGGCGGATAGCCCAGATGGGGAAGAAGGCGGAAAAGTATTCGCGCCACATCACCACACCGGTTGCCAGCAGGCCGATCATGAAGATCACCAGGGCAAAAAACAGGATCTTTTGCCCGGCGTTGTAACGGCCTACTTCGGGGATGCGCTCGTCCTTGGCGTTCAGTACGTCCTTGAAGTGACGCAGCCAGGCCGCGTCACCCTTGGAGAACATATTGTGCCGTACCATGCGCGCTGCAAACAGGAAAAAGCACACAAACATCGCCACGCCAATAAACGGGTGAAGAATGCGTGTCCACGGGCCGCCACCAAACAGATTGGTCAGCCAGTACATTGACGGATGAAACAGCGCCAGCCCGGACAAGGCCAGCAGCACAAAGCTCATGGCAATGATCCAGTGATTAATGCGCTGACTGGTGGTGTAGCGCTGAATCATGCCCTTGCGGTTGTGATCAGTCATGGTGAGCCTCCTGGATCTTGCGGGCGTCCTCATCGGCGCGGCGCTCGTCTTCCTCGTCAGTCTCGTTAGGACCGGTTCGGATGTAGTGGAAGAAACCAATCAGGGCGGTCAGTGCCATAGCCGCAACCCCCAGCGGTTTGGCTACCCCCTTCCAGAGCGAGACCATCGGGCTGATTTGCGGGTCCTTGGGCAGATCGCTGTACAGCTCGGGCTTGTCGGCGTGGTGCAGCACATACATGACGTGGGTGCCACCCACTCCAGCCGGGTCGTACAGACCGGCGTTTTCAAAGCCACGCGATTTCAGGTCTTCAATACGTTCCGCAGCGTGGTGCTGCATGTCTTCTTTCGTACCGAACACAATCGCGCCGGTCGGACAGGTCTTGGCACAGGCCGGTTCCTGTCCGACCGCGACACGGTCTGAACACAAGGTGCACTTGTAGGCTTTCTTGTCCTTTTCCGAAATGCGGGGCACATCGAAAGGACAACCGGTCACGCAGTAGCCGCAGCCAATGCAGTTTTCCTCGTGGAAATCCACAATGCCGTTGGTGTACTGCACGATGGCGCCCGGCGAGGGACAGGCCTTCAGACAGCCCGGATCCTCGCAGTGCATACAGCCGTCTTTGCGAATCAGCCATTCCAGATCGCCAGCGGGGTTTTCATACTCCGCAAAGCGCATGATGGTCCAGGACTTGTCGGTCAGGTCGGCCGGGTTGTCATACACCCCGACGTTGTGGCCGATTTCGTCGCGCGTATCGTTCCATTCCATGCAGGCGACCTGACAGGCCTTACAGCCAATGCACTTACTGGTGTCGATCAGCTTGGCCACCTCCCCGCCCACGGGCTCGCGCACGCTGGGCGATGGGGTGGTGGTTGCGGAGCGCCGTTTGATATCGAGTGATTGCAAGGCCATGGCTTACTCCTTAACCTTTTCAAGTTGAACCAGAAAGGCCTTGGTTTCCGGCGTTTGCGAGTTGCCGTCCCCGACGGGCGGTGTCAGCGCATTGATCAGGAAACCGGGTCGGGCCAGACCCACAAAACCCCAGTGCAGCGGGATCCCCACTTGGTGGACAACTTTGCCATCCACGTTCAGGGCCTTGATGCGCTTGGTCACCACCGCCACGGCTTTGATATAGCCCCGGTTGGAGGACACCTTGACGCGGTCACCGTGCACGATGCCCACTTCCTTGGCCAGTTCCTCGCCAATTTCCACAAACTGTTCAGGCTGCACGATGGCGTTCAGCTCCACGTGTTTGGTCCAGTAGTGGAAGTGCTCGGTCAGGCGGTAGGTTGTGCCCACATAAGGGAACTTGTCTACCGTACCCATGGCGGCCAGGTCGTCCTTGAAGATACGTGCGGCCGGGTTGGTAATGGCACGGGGCTCGTCAGGACTGAGCGGGTTGTAGCTGAGCGGGCTTTCAAAGGGCTCGTAGTGCTCGGGGAAGGGGCCTTCTGCCATGCCTTTTCGGGCAAAGAAGCGGGCTACCCCTTCGGGGTTCATGATGAACGGTCCCATGCCATCGGCCGGGTTTTCATCGGCCTTGTAGTCAGGGACATCTGCACCCCCCCAGCGCTTGCCGTCCCAGTGAACCAGGTTGCGGCGTGGGTCAAAGGGTTTGCCGTTCAGGTCACAGGAGGCACGGTTGTAGAGCACGCGACGGTTCGCTGGCCAGGCCCAGGCCCAGTTCAGCGTCTGGCCGATGCCGGTTGGATCGCTATTGTCTCGGCGAGCCATCATATTGCCTTGCTGTGTCCAGGCGCCGGCATAGATCCAGCAACCACTGAGCGTGGTGCCGTCGTCGCGCAATTGGGCAAAGCCATCGAGCTGTTCGCCTGCTTTACGTATGATCTTGGTCGGATCTTTGGGGTCGACCAGGTCAACCAGTGCTCGTCCCGAGTACTCCTTGGCCAGTTCAGCGGCGGTTGGATCATCCGGGTTGGAGTACGGCCAGGACAGGTTCAGGATCGGGTCAGGGAAGGCGCCGCCTTCTTTCTGATACAGCGAACGAATATGCGTGAACAGCGTACTCATGATCTCAATGTCGCTCTTGGCCTCGCCCGGAGGGTTGGCGGCCTTCCAGTGCCATTGCAACCAGCGGCCCGAGTTCACCAGTGCGCCTTCTTCCTCGGCGAAACAGGTGGTGGGCAGACGGAACACTTCGGTCTGGATGGAAGCGGAATCGACATCATTGTGTTCGCCATAGTTCTTCCAGAACTCTGACGTTTCCGTGACCAGCGGGTCCATGATGACCATGTACTTGAGCTTGGAGAAACCACGCAGCAGCTTGGCCTTGTACGGTGCTGCCGCCAGGGGGTTAAAGCCCTGACAGATGTAGCCCGTCATCTTGCCTTCGTCCATCAGCTCGAACACTTGCAGCATGTCGTAGAGCTTGTCCAGCTTGGGCAGGTAGTGATAGGCCCAGTTGTTCTCGGCCTGGGCGGCATCACCGAACCAGGCCTTCATCAGGCTGACGTGGAACTTCTTGTAGTTGCGCCAGTAGCTCAGCTGGTTAGGGCGTAGCGGTTGAAGGGCACGTGCGCCAATGTAGCCGTCAAACTCTTGCTCGGCCTGGTTGGGCAAGGTCAGATAGCCGGGCAGCAGGTTGGACATCAAACCCAGGTCAGTCAGACCCTGAATATTGGAGTGTCCGCGCAGCGCGTTCATGCCACCGCCGGCAATACCAATATTGCCCAGCAGCAACTGCACCATAGCGCCGGTACGGATGATCTGCGAGCCAATCGTGTGTTGCGTCCAGCCCAGTGCATACAAAATGGTGCCCGCGCGACCCGGTTCAGCGGTCGAGGCCAGCATTTCACAGACTTTCAGGAATTTGTCCTTGGGCGTGCCACAGACGCGTTCCACCATCTCGGGCGTGTAGCGCTCGTAGTGCTTGCGCAGCAGTTGGTACACCGAGCGTGGGTGTTGCAAGGTCGGGTCGGTTTTGACATAGCCGTCCTCGCCCAGCTCGTAGTCCCAGGAGGATCGGTCGTAGCTGCGTTTTTCTTCGTTGTAGCCCGAATACAGCCCCTGCTCGAAGTCAAAGTCTTCGCGCACGATAAAGGGCATATCGGTGTAGTTGCGCACGTATTCGTGCTGGATCTTGTCGTTATCCAGCAGGTATTTGATGACGCCACCCAGAAAGGTGATGTCACTACCGGTACGTATCGGTGCGTAATAGTCCGCCACGGATGCCGAACGCGTAAAGCGTGGATCCACAACGATCAGTTTTGCATTGTTGTGTGCTTTGGCCTCGGTCACCCATTTGAACCCACAGGGGTGCGCCTCGGCTGCGTTGCCGCCCATAATCAGCACAATATCCGCGTTTTTGATGTCGACCCAATGGTTCGTCATCGCTCCACGGCCAAACGTCGGGGCAAGACCTGCCACCGTCGGGCCGTGTCAGACACGTGCTTGGTTATCGAACGCCAGTACACCCATGCTGCGGATGACTTTATGGGTGATATAGCCCACTTCGTTACTGCTTGCCGACGCCGCTAGCATGCCCGTAGTCAGCCAACGGTTGACGACGGTGCCGTCTTCAGCCGTGGTCTGGAAGTTGGCGTCGCGGTCTTCTTTCATCAGCTTGGCAATACGCGTGAAAGCGTCTTCCCAGGAGATGCGTTCCCATTTGCCCGAGCCAGCGGCGCGGTATTCGGGGTATTTGAGTCGGTTAGGGCTCTTGATGAAATCCACCAAGCCTGCGCCCTTGGGACAGAGTGTGCCGCGGTTGACCGGGTGATCCGCGTCGCCTTCGATGTGAACCACACTGGGCTCGGCATTCATGGCACCGTCACCACGGGAGTACAGCAGCACCCCACAGGCTACAGAACAGTAAGGACAGGTATTTCGCGTCTCTGTCATGCGGGTCAGTTTGTACTGCCTGACTTCCGCCATGGCGGGGGTGGGCGCAGCGCCCAGCAAAACCATGCTGGAACTGGCCAGCGAGGCCCCCGTCACTTTGAAGAACTGACGCCGATTCATGTTCACCATGCGGCTCTCCAATAGGATTGTGTTTTCGTGTTTGAAATCTGAAGGGGGCGCCTTGTGAGCGGTGCCCCTGGTTTATAGTTGAACAGTATAAGCGTTGAACGTAAGGGTCCGGCCTGATGGGCGTGTCTAATTGACCGAGAATAATCTTGATTCTATTGAGGTTTTCACGCCAGAGCCGCAAGTGTAGTCGGTGATGCGGGTATTCACCTACTATTTGTAAGGGATTTTTTCAATTCAGCGGGCTTGTTTGAAGAACTCGATCTGGAAGCTGCCGGGCAGCTCGAACTCCACGTGATGCAGGACCTGGGGCTCAATCGCCACGCATTGCCCGGCGGTCAGGACCACTTCGGTAAAGGGCTCCTGGTCCAGCGCAAAACGCAGCACGCCGGTTTGGACCCGCAATAGCCCCCAGGTGCCGACTTTGGTGTTGTGAGCGCGGCGTAGGGCCTCGGGCAAATTGTCTGGCGTGAAAACGGGGGATTGGCTGTAGCGTTCCAGCCCTTCGGGCAGGGTGTCGGGCAGGCGCGTTTGATTGCTTTGCGCCTGATAGGTTTGCCAAAGTTTAGCGGCAATGCGGTCTGCCATGGCGTCTGCCTTTTCTTGCAGGGCGGGTTTGCCCAGCGTTGCTGTGGTTTGGTGGAAAATTGCCAGCCAGCGCTCAAACAAGGGCCAGGATAAGGCGGGCAGGGCCGCATGGCGCGCAATGGGGGCGCCCTTGAAGCGGCGTGTGCCCAGCAAAATGGCTGACCAGAAATCGCACAGCATATCCAGGTGCTCGTCCCAATTTTTCACCGTGTGTTCAAAAATCGGGCCTAGCTGTGCATCTTGCCGTACCTGGGCGTAGAACTGGGTCACCAATTGGCGGATGTCGGCTTCGGTGTAATCGGCCTGCGGCAGCGCGTGTGTCATGGATATCAAGCAAAGGGGCTAAAAGCCGGCATTCTCGGTCTGCTTGAAAGGTCCTCCAATGACAAAAGTCATGACGGTATGGCGGCGGCGCGAATTTGCTTCTGGTTTGAGGCAGCGATGAACACTTGCTCCGTTTTTAAGGCAGCGACTAAAAAAGAGGGGGCCTGTGGCCCTGCGTCAGGGGCTGATGGATTCAGTTGGACGATGTTGCGTTGATAGGCCTGAGGCTACTTAAAAGGAGCGTTGTGCAGGGCTGGCTAAACGTCGTAGATGCGCCTGGTCGCGTACTTGCCAGTCGCTGCGTTTGCCACTGACATAGCCGCGCGCCTGCCAGTCGGTAAACAAACGGCTCAAGGTTTCTGCCCGTATGCCCAAATGGGAGGCCAGTTGCCGCTGGTTCAAGGGAAGCTGGATATTTTCCCCTTGGCGGGCTTGCAGATTCAGCAAGTAGTTGGCTAGGCGCTCGGCCGCTGAGCTGGCGGAAATCCAGTCCACTTTATTGACCTGTGCATATAAGGCACTGCTCAGGCCGGCCATCATGTTCATGGCCAGGTCGGGCCAGCGACGGCAGGCTTCTTGCAAACTGCTGCGTGAGAGCTTGTAAACATGCACGGGCCCCCTTGCTCGTGCGCACATGGGGTAGCGGCCGTGGGGCATGAACATGGCCGCTTCCGCCACCAGTTGACCGGGATCGAACACGTGAAAAACACGTTCGTCGCCATTTTGGCTATAGCGCAGGATTTCTACCTGGCCGCTATCGACCAGCAAGCAATAGCGGGCCTCGTCTCCTTCATCGAACAGGATCTGTCCCGGATAGGCGTGTTGAGCTAAGGCGTCACGGCACAAATGCTCGATGGCCTCGATGGGCAAACCTTGAAGGAGGCGGTGGCGGGCCAGTAATTCAAACAAAGCGGGGCACAGGCCGGGCATGTTGACTTTTGTCATTTGGGCGCTGAGATGAAGATGGGAGAATTTCCATTTGATAATAGTTCTCATTATACGAATCTTCATGCCATATAGCTATCAAGGGTTTTGCCGCTGGGCTGCTCCTCAGGCAAAAAATGCCCGTTCAGACAGAGGGCAGCAGGCGATAGCCTGCCACGCGCGTGGGCTCACTTTAAACCAGGCTGTTCCCAGGGCAATCGATGCTGGCGTATCGGGTAAGCATGCTGCTATGCCCCGTCTGGATGAACCTGATTTAAAAACCGGGGCACAGCTTCACGTTTTTGATGCAGTTAAGGAGCGGGTTTTGGCGCGGTTTAGCGCTACGGTGCTGGGTATTTCCAAAAGAGATGGCCGTGGCATAGTCATCCGCCGCATCTCGGGGCGTGTTTGGGCTGGTTTGCTCTTGGCCTTGTGTGTCGCAGGTGCCCAGGCCGCGCCCCGCTACGAGTCCCTGACTCTGGCTGGCCCCGCTGCGGTGGTGTCCTATCCCTTGATGCATATGGCGCAAACCCAGGCCTTGAGCCAATACACGGACAAGCTGGAATTTCGTCTGTGGCAAAACCCGGATCAGTTGCGTGTTTTGCTGGCCAAAAAAGAAGTGGATTACAGCGCCGCACCCAGCAATTTGTCCGCCTTGATGTTCAACAAGGGGCAAGCCGTCAAGCAATTGAATATCTCGGTCTGGGGGATTTTGTGGCTGGTCAGCCGAGATCCGGCGGTCAAGGACTTTAGCGATCTGGCTGGTAAAGAACTGCTGGTGCCATTCCAGCGTGATCTGCCTGCTGTTCTGCTGGATACCTTGCTGGCCAAGCAAGCCGAGCCGGGCAAGGATGCCGTGCGCTTGCGCCGTACCCGCGATGCTCAGGATGCCATTGCTTTGATGCTGACCGGGCAGGGGGATCAGGCCTTGCTGGTGGAGCCTACCGCTTCTTTGCTCTTGTGGCAGGCAGAGCAGAAGAAGGTAGATCTGCATCGCGGCCAAAGCCTGGAGCAAGCCTGGGCGGAGGTTTTCCCTTCGCAACAGGCACTGCCCCAAGCCGGTGTCATGGCTAACGTCACCGTGGCTCAGGACACCGAGCTGAATCAGGCTGTGGAGCGGGCGTATGCCGAGTCGGCCCGTTGGTGCAGTCAGCAACGGCAAGCGTGCGCCCAAATGGTTCATGGCTATTTGCCTCAGTTCCCTGTTCCGGCAATTCAAACTGCGATTGAAAAGACCCGTCTGGATAGTCGTCCAGCCAGTGAAATCCGCCCTCAACTGGAAGCGCTGTATCAATTGCTGGCGGATCAGCACCCCCAAGCCTTGGGGGGTGGTCTGCCTGCTGCCGGGTTTTATGGGCCATGAAGGTTAAGCCTCATTTGACGGCCCGTAGCTCACGCGTCTGGGGTGTTGTGGGTGTGTTGCTGATCTTGCTGTGCTGGCAGATCAGCGCCCTGTTTCTGGGGCCTTTGTTGATGGCCTCGCCTATAGAAACCGCCCGCGCGATTCCGCGTTTGATGATGTCCGGCCACTTTCTGAATGACGCTGGAGCCAGCCTCTTGCGCGTGGCAGTCGGCGTCAGTGTGGGTTGCTCCATCGGTTTTACGCTGGGGATTCTGGCGGCACATAGCCCGCGCCTGCGTGGCCTGCTGGAGCCTTTGCGCTGGCTGCTGATGGCGATCCCGCCTGTGGTGGTCGTTGTGCTGGCCATGCTGTGGTTTGGTCTGGGCTCGGGCATGGTGATTTTCATGACGGTGCTGATGATGGTGCCGGGCATGTACGTCAACACGGTCAAAGGCATGTTGCAGGTGGACCGCGACTTGATCGAGATGAGCCACGTTTATCGCTTTGGCTGGTGGCGTCGTCTGCGTCACCTGTATCTGCCTTCTTTAACGGCTCCCTTGACGGCTGCCTTGTTGATTGCCTGCTGCGGCGGTGTGCGTCTGGTGGTGATGGCCGAAGTGCTGGGCGCAGAAAGTGGTGCAGGCTATGCCTTGGCCAATGCGCGCAGCACCTTTGACAGTGCCGAGCTATATGCCTGGGTGGTGTTGATTCTGGGCTTGGTGGCCGCGATTGAATTTGTTCTGCTGCAACCCTTGCAGCGTCGTTTGGGACAGTGGCGGGAGGACAGCCATGCTTGAGCTACGCCATGTCCAGGTCCTGTTTGGACAAAAGCCGGTTTTGCAGGATTTAAGTTTCACTTTGAAAGCCGGGCAGCGCCTGGGCGTTCTGGGGCCTAGTGGTGAAGGCAAAAGTACCTTGCTGCGTTTGGTGGCAGGGCTGATCAAACCCGATAGCGGCCAGATCTGGAACCCGTTTCGTCACCCCGTGCTGGTGTTTCAGCAGCCTCGTTTACTGCCTTGGCGCAGCGTGCTGGATAACGTGCAGATTCCGCTGAGGGCACAGGGCCTGTCGGCTGCTCAAGCCAAAGAGCGTGCCATGTATTGGTTGGCTCAGGTAGAGCTGGCCAGTGTTGCCCAGTGCTGGCCGGGGGAGTTGTCTGGTGGCATGGCGCAGCGGGTGGCACTGGCCCGCGCCTTTGCCTTGCAGCCGGACCTTCTGCTGCTGGACGAACCTTTCAGTGCCCTGGACCCGGCCTTGCGCCATAGTCTGGCCCAAGTCTGCCTGCGTTGTCTGGAAGAAACTGGAGCGGCACTGCTGTATGTCAGCCATCAACCTCGCGAACTGATGCGGGTGGCCGACTCTTGCCTGCTACTGCAAAAAGGGCAGGGCCAACTGTTTGAGCCTGCCAGCCCTGGCGATGCCGCTGCCCGTGAGCATCTGGCCGATTCTTTGTATGCCCAACTCTTGTCTCAGGAGGCTTTAACGCCATGACTGCCTATCCCGTGATTTTGCTGTTCCATCTGTTTGCCGCCCTGTTTTTTATTGGCACGGTGTTCTTTGAAGTCCTGATGCTGGAAGGCATACGCAAGCACGTGCCACGAGAGGCCATGCGTACATTGGAGATTGCGATTGGTGACCGTGCCCGCCGCATCATGCCCTGGGTTCTGTTGGTTCTGTACAGCGCCGGGATAGGTTTGGCCTGGCATCACCGCGCGGCGCTGGCCCATCCTTTTGATAACACTTTGGGTCTGTTCCTGACCATCAAGATTCTGTTGGCGTTGAGCGTTTTTGCTCACTTTCTGACCGCGATGACCTTGCGACGCACCGGACGCATGAAGTCCATCCATTTCAAGCGCATTCACCTAAGCGTGTTCTGTCACATGGTCGGGATCGTGATCCTGGCCAAGACCATGTTTTATCTGCACTGGTAATTTCACTTTCTATCGAGAATACGATGTCACACGTTCCTGTATTGCGTCGGCTGACGGTCAGCCTGGCGCTGGGAGGGCTGTGGTCGGGCGCCGCCTGGGCCGAGCCGTCTACCTCCACCTTGTCTCCCATTGTCATCAAGGCGCCTGTTGGGCAAAGCGTGCTGCAGGCTGATCTGCGACAAGAGAAAGCCCGTCTGGATGCCGTGCCCGGTGGTACTAATTTGATCCAGCCGCAGGAAGAGCTGCGTCTGGTGACTTTGCGCGATGCTCTGGACTATCAGCCCGGTCTGGTGGTGCAGGATTTTTTTGGTGGCATTGATCAGCCACGGCTCAATATCCGGGGTTCGGGCATTCAAAGTAATCCGGTCAATCGAGGTGTTTTGTTGTTGCAAGATGGCCTGCCTTTGAACGAGGCGGATGGCTCGTTTGTGATTGGTTTTCTGGAACCGCGTAACAGTTCCCTGATCAGTGTGCGCCGAGGTGCAAATGCCTTGTCGGCCAGTGCGACCACCTTGGGTGGTGAGCTGGATTTCCGTTCCATGAGCGGCACGCAAGGCGACACCATCAGCGTGGAAGGCGGCAGCTTTGGGCGTCTGGGTTTGTATGCGGCCAAGGGTTTTCAGACGGACGAATTCGATGGGCGCTTGGCTGTCAGCCATGACAAGGCGGATGGCTATCGCCATCACTCGGACTCCGAGCGTACGAATGTGCAGGGCAATATTGGCTTCAAGCGCGGGCAGTTCGAGAACCGTACCTACCTGTCTTATGTGGATTTGAAGTTTGATATTCCCAATGTGGTCCCGCGTGAACGTCTCTACAGCGATCCGCGCAGTGTGATGGGTGATTACGACACGCCGCAGGACAGGGCGGCGAATGTCTATAAGCGTGACCCGAATCGCAAAGCCACGCAGTTCCGCTTGGCTAACCGCAGCTATTGGGGAACGGAGGAGTTCAACCAGACCGTGGGCCTGTACTGGCAGACCGTGGACGATACTTTTACGAATCCGCAGGTGTCCTCGCCCACCAAAGGGCATACCTATGGGGCGCAATGGCAGGTAGCGGGCCGTGAAGGCAGCCTGGATTATCGCTTTGCGCTGGACTGGGCGCGCAGTGATATGGATCGTGAGCTGTACGCGGTCAATCCCGCCAATGGCAGCCGCGCCTTGTTTTTTGGGGACTATCGCCTGCGTGCTGAAAACCGCAATGCGCTCTTGGGCTTGAGCTGGAATGTGGCACCCCAGTGGACGGTGGTGGGGGATGTGAAGTACAGCCAGGCGATTCGTGACGCGCGCAATCGTTTGGGTGGCGAGACCTTGGATCAGAAATGGTCGTATGCCAGCCCGAAACTGGGTGTGGTGTGGCAGCCGTCCGAGGATTTGCGGGTGTTTGCCAATGTCAGCCGCAGTCATGAGGCGCCTACGTATTGGGAGATCATCAGTGCGCAAGTGCCCCAGCCCATGAATGTGCGTTCGGCAGTGACGGGGCTGACGGAATTGAATGTGCAAAAGGCCACGACTTTTGAGTTGGGCGGAGCCGGGCGTTTGGGTAGTGGCGAGTCGGCGGTGGACTGGTCATTGGCTGTGTATCGCAGCAATGTGAAAGATGAGCTGATGGCTGTCAGTGATGCGACGGGGGCGTCGTCAGTGACGTTCAACTATGGCGATCGCACACGGCACCAGGGGGTGGAAGCGGGTTTGAGCGGTTCCTTGCCTGCGCCGGCTGCGGGGCGTTGGGACTATCGTCTGTCCTACACCTACAGCGATTTCCGCTTCCGTGGGGGCGAGTATGAGGGCAATCGCATTGCCGGGGTGCCCAAGCATTTGCTGGGGGCAGAGCTGATGTATCGCCGTGGTGGCTGGCGCTTTGGGCCGAACCTGCGTTGGCTGGCTTCGGATACGCCGACCAATCATCAGAATGTGCAAGGCACGCATCAAAATGCGTATGCCATTTGGGGCTTCAAGGTCGCTTATCAGCATGACAAGCATTGGAGTGCTTATCTGATGGCGGATAACATTTTTGATAAGACTTACGCGAGCAGTTATGTGATTCGTCGCTCGGCTTCGGAGGCGATGCCCACTTATCTGGCGGGTAATGGCAGGAGTTTCTTTGGTGGGGTGAAATATAACTTCTGATCGTTTTGATGTTTTGGTTTTTGGGGATTGCTTAACGATTAGGTAGGAATTGTCTCAGTGAAGACGCCCCTCTGGCCTGCGCCGGGGCCTGGGGGCTTGAGCATTTGCCGGTGCTGCGCACCGGTCCCCTTGGCCAGAGATCAGGCAGGGCGCACCCAGAACTCACCCGGTACTTGGTCCCCCGGACCAAGTACAAGCGTCGGGTTCAAACAACTGGGTGCTTGTACCCCTGCCTGATCTCCCGCCTGCGGCAAGCGCTCTGAATCGCCCCAAGGCCCCGGCGCAGGCCAGAGGGGCTCTCAGGGAATTCATGCCTTAGGAGGGCTGACTCTGGGCTTTTGATTTGGGCTTTCATTGCGCGATGCTTTGGAGACTTCACGACTTCACGACTTCACGACTTCACGACTTCACGACTTCACGGCTTCACGACTTCACGGCTTTATGGCGCTGTGCTTGGGTGGCCCTAGGCCTTCATGTATCTAGACGTGGTGTCGTGTGGTTTGGTTGTTGTTGTTGTTGTTGTTGTTGTTGTTGTTGTTGTTGTTGTTGTTGATATGCGCCGTGCTGTGTTTTGGACGAGTGCCTCTGAACGTGTTCAGGGGCATTTTTTATGGTTTGTGTGGGCGTATTTTTTTGATCAGGATCAGTCGGGAGGGCGGGCAGGGGGCACTTTCAGAATTATCTGACAGACTGGGCTGGAGCGGGTCGGTAAGTTCATGGTTCACCGTCACCTTACATCCCTAGATTTGTCAGCCATGATGAACACGTATTTATTGACCACTGAAGATACCGATCCTCGCACATTGCCCGAGCAGGCTGTGTTGTATGCCCATCTGTTGACACGCGATGCCATGAAAGACGAGTGTGTGCGCAAGCTGGTGGCCGCACCGCGTTTTGTGCGTTCGGATAAAGGGATTCCGTATGCGGTGCTCAAGGATATGCGCACGCATCGCTGGACTTTGATTCGAGCCTGGCGCGAGTATCTGGAGATCAAGCGCGAACGCCTGGCCGGCCGGCTGGGGATCAGTGTGGCGGAATATAACGTGATCGAGAAAGGTCTTGTTCCGTTGAGCCAGGCTATGTTGGCTCTTCTGGCGCAGGGAATGGGTCTGGACGAGACGCAGTTGCAGGTGTCTACGTATCAGCCCGTGCTGGACCCGTTGGCCTTGAGCTAGAGCCAACGGGATAAAGAAGAAAGCTGTCACAGGAAAGAGCAGGCACAGAGAGCAGGCTGTACTTGGCTCTGAAGCAGGTCTGGCCCCATCACGTCAAAAGCGCGATGGGGCCGGTTTTTTTGAGGGGCGAGATGCAGTGGTTTTATTCGCCCGAGTCTTCGGTTTGCAGTTTCACAACCTGTTTGGCGCGGGTGTCGACATGCAGGGAGAAGATGTCAGGGCGCGAGTAGTGGCCGTAGACGTCAAAGTCCAGATTGGCCTGTTTGAGTAGGTCCATATCCAGCTCGGCGTACAGTTCGGTTTCTTCGTCAAACACCGGGCCGGCCAGCACTTCGCCGGTGGGGCTGACGATCATGCTGCCGCCGTGCATGACGTAGCTGTCTGGCGCAAATTCGCCGGGTAGAGCAAACTCTTTCTGGAAGGATTCGGGGTAGTTGTTCAGGCGGATAGCCTGGCAGGCGGACAGCACAAATACACGGCCTTCAACGGCGATGTGAATCATGGATGAGGCCCAGGTGGGACGGTCGTCTGCCGTGGGAGTGCAGTACAGCTCGGTGCCTTGGGCGTACATGGTCTGACGCAGGGCCGGCATGTAGTTTTCCCAGCAGATCACCTTGCCGATGCGACCCATGGGAGTATCGACGGTACCCAGGGTGGAGCCATCGCCAAAGCCCCAGACCAGACGCTCCTGGCCTGTCGGCATCAGTTTGCGGTGGATACCCACCACGCCTTGGCCGGGAGCCAGTGTCAGCGCGGTGCAGTACAGGGTACGGCCCATTTTTTCGATCACACCCATCACGGTGTACACACCGGTTTGAGTGACGGCATCGGCCAGTGCTTCCAGCTCAGGGCCGCCCAGGGTGACGGCGCCTTCTACATACATCTGGTAGAGGGCCCGGCCCTCGGGACGACGGTTGCCGATGACGCTGCCAAAGCTGATGCCTTTGGGGTATCCCCCCAGAAAGGCTTCAGGAAAGACAGCCAGGGTGGCGCCGTTGGCAGCCACGCGCTGCAAGATGGCAGCGGCTTTTTCGACACTGCTGACAGAGTCAAACGGGATGGACGCCGCTTGTATAACAGCAACTTTGCTCATAACTAGCTCTCCTTTAAAAGTCAGCCTGCGGACAAGTCCACGTTTTTGGTTTCGGGCAGGCGGGTATACAGGATCAGGAAGCACACCAGGGATACGGCAGCCAGGTACCAGGCCGGTACGTTCGGGTTACCGGTGTACTGGATCAGGGCAGCGGCAATGAAGGGGCCTGGGCCGGCCAGCAGTGCCGACGAGACGTTGTGACCCAGGGCAGCGCCGGTGGAGCGGATCGAGGCCGGAAATACCTCTACCAGAAGCACCACGTTCATGACGGCGGAAATGGCGACTAGAAAAGCCAGGATAGTCAGGCTCAACAGGATCAGAGCCGGTTTGCCGGTATTCATCATGAGAAAAATCGGGTAGGCCATGATGGTCAGGCCAGCGGCGGCGAACAAGGCCAGTTTGCGACGACCGTAGTGGTCCGAGAAACGGCCAACCAGCGGGTGCAAAATGCAATACACCACCAACGCGGCGCTACATAGCCACAGAGCGTTTGTCTTGCCCATGCCCAGAACGGAAACCAGGTGGTTATTGGCGTAGGTGATGAAGTAGTACAGCGACACCAGAAACAGCGCGGAGAAAGCAAAGGACAGTACAAAGGCGTTGAACTTGTCCTTGGGCGAGACGCGCTCCAGGGTGTTGTTGGCTTTCTTTTCCTGCAGCTCGTGGTAGATGGGGGTGTCGTTCAGTTTGCGACGAATAAACACCGCAATGAAGGTCATCACAATGGACAACACGAAAGGTACACGCCAGCCCCAGTTGTAGACCTGTTCTTGGCTCAGGTTGGCGTTGATGGCGGCGGCCGTGGCAGTCCCCACCAGAAAGGCGATACCGGCCGTGAAGGTCACCACGCTGGCGGCGCTGGCGCGACGATTGGAGGGGGCGCTTTCCACCAGGAAAATACCGGCGGCCGACCACTCACCGCCCACCATCATCCCTTGTAGAAAGCGCAGAATGATCAACAGGATGGGAGCGGCAATGCCGATGGTGGCATAGCCGGGCAGCAGACCAATCAAGGTGGTAAAGACGCCCATGCCAAAAACGGTAATCATCAGCACGGTCTTGCGGCCAAAACGGTCGCCAATGGGCCCCAGAATCAGGGCGCCAAAGGGACGCGAGACAAAGCCCACCGCGAACACGGCCAAGGACGATAAGAGGGAAACGCCCGTGGCGTCAGAGGGAAAGTAAATGCTGCCGATAACGGCTGCAAAGTAGCCGTAAATTGCGAAATCAAACCATTCCATAAAGTTGCCGATACCCACGGCAAGCACTTGTTTTCGACTTAGGGCCGGCTGGCCTGGGGGGGCCGAATTGGCATGTGAAGGGGCGATGGTAGCAGTGCCCATAGAGGTCTCCTCGAGCGGGGCAGATAAATACCTGACCCTTATTGTGGTTGTGGGTGATTTTTAGTCTAATCAAGCCAAATAATTATTCAAACTAATTAGAAAAATGGCTTCAATTAATATTGCTAATATCAGGCGCGTGGATTTGAACCTGCTGCTGGTGTTTCAGTGCTTGATGAACGAGCGCAGCGTCACCAAAGCCGCCAATGCCTTGTTTCTGACCCAGGGTGCGGTCAGTGCGTCCTTGCGCAAGTTGCGGGTGGTCTTTAACGACGAGTTGTTCACGCGTGGCTCGCACGGAATGACGCCTACGCATCGTGCCTTGGAGATTGCCCCGCAGATATCCGAAGCCTTGAAAAGCATTTCGGCGCTGGTCACCTCCGATCAAGAGTTTGATCCACGACGCTCCAGTCGGGTTTTTCGTATTGCCTTGTCTGACGATCTGGAAAATATGCTGGCCAAACGCATGATTCGCATGGCTGACGAGCAGGGCTGGACGATCGGCTTTTCTTTCTATCAAACCAACAGCTATTTATGGCCGCAAAGCATGCAAGAGCATGGGGCGGATCTGGCGATCTGTTCCAGCCCCAAATTCCTGAGCACCATGCACAAGTCTCAAGTGCTGTTTCCTGCCTCATATATCTGCATATACGATAAGGAGTCCATCCAGTTTTCGACGCCTATTAGCAAGCAGGAGTATCTGCATGCCCATCATGGACGTGTGTCTTTTGATGGCTTGCGGGGTTTTGTGGATGAGCTATTTGATGCCGAGCGTCTGCAGCGTAAGGTCAAGGCCTCGTTCACTCATTTTTCCGGCGCGATCAACGCGATTATTGGCAGCCCTTTGGTGCTGACCATGCCTGATTACGCCGCCCGCTCTTTTGCCGAGTGCAATAGCCGCCTGGCTGTCTCTCCCGTCCCGTTGCGTGTCCCGTCGTTTGTGGTGTCCATGATTTGGGATATCAACAAAGAGCACGATGAGCAAAGTCGCTGGTTACGTCGTTTTGTACTGGAGCTGACCGAACCCATTAGCGCGTAAAGCGCGGTCAATAAGGTCCAGCGGCGTACTATTGCTTCTGTTCTGTTTTCTTTTTTACTATCCGCCATGCGAATTTTATTGATTGAAGACGAGCCTGACTTGGCCCTGTGGCTGACCCGCAGCTTGCAAAAGAAAGGGTTTTCGGTTGAGTGGTCCAACGACGGGATGGTGGCCTATCACCGTCTGCAGGTCGAGGAATTTGATGCGCTGGTTCTGGACTTGGGTTTGCCGGGCATGGATGGGCGCGCCTTGCTGGCCCGCTTGCGCTCGGAGGATAACCGCACTCCTGTGTTGATTCTCACGGCGCGTGATTCTTTGCAGGAGCGGGTAGAAGCGCTGGAGTGTGGTGCCGACGATTTTCTGCCCAAGCCGTTTCGTATTGAAGAGCTGGTGGCCCGCGTCAACGCCTTGATTCGTCGTAGCCGTGGCAAGGACAAGCCCCGTATGGCGTGTGCCAGCCTGGTCTATGACTTGTCCACACAGCGTTTTACGCTGGACGGTGCGCTCTTGTCCGTGTCACCGCGTGAGGCCGAGGTATTGCGCATTCTGGTGCAGCGTAGTGGTGAGCCCGTGAACAAGCAGTTTATTTTGGACCGGCTCAACGAGAAAGATGAAGATGAAATCAATATCGAGGCTATCGAGGTGCTGGTGCATCGTTTGCGCAAAAAGCTGCAGGCCTCGGATGTCCACATCATTACCTTGCGCGGCATAGGCTATTGCCTGGAGCCGGTCAGCGAAGATGAACCGTAAGTTCATGTCTTTGCAGGAGCCTCTATGGCCTTGAGTAGTCTGCGTCGCACTTTGTTGGTCATGCTGATTCCGGCGGCCTTGCTGACTTCGGCAGTGTCCCTGTTCATTTCCAGCATGACACTGAAAGATCAGGTCAATGCGGCGTTTGATCGGGCCTTGGCGGGGGCGTTGAAATCCATGTCGGCCAATTTGATGACGATTAGTGGTGGGCTGGCCATGGAGCAGTCCTACTACATGATGGAGTTCATGGAATACACCATCAGCAGTCAGGTGTATTTCCGGGTGGCCACCGAAGATGGTTTGTCGGAAATAGGGTTTACCGGCATGCCTTTGCCGCCGGGCAGGCTGGTGAGCAATCAGCCTGTTTTTTATGACGCGCACTATTTGGGAGAGCCTTTACGTATTGCGGCGGTGGCGCTGGAGTCGGATGGGCGGCTGCAGACGTATCAGGACAGTCGTGTCTTGATCCAGGCGGGCGAGAATTTGAGCGAGCGTGACGAGTTCATCCGTAAAGTCATTATTCAGAATCTGATTCAGGATGTGGCGGTTCTCAGCCTTTTTACTGTGCTGATTTTGGTGGGGACCTTGCTGGCGTTGCGCCCTTTGCGCAAGCTGAGCGCAGAGGTACGGTATCGCTCTCCCGATAATCTGGAGCCCATCAGCGAGGCCAGCCTACCCCGAGAAGTGCGTCCCTTGGTGCAGACCATTAATTTGCATATGGATCGCTATGCGCGTAAGTCACGCGAGCAGCAGCAATTTCTGGATGATGCTTCTCACCAGTTGAAAACGCCTTTGGCCGTTTTGCTGACTCAGGTGGATTTTGCCCTGACCCTGGCCAAGACAGAAGAAATGAAAGAGGTGCTGGAGGCGATTCAGTCGCGTTTGAATAATACGGCCCAGATGACGCATCAAATGGTGGCCCTGTCGCGGGTGCGCGATGCGGCTGATCAGTTGCGCAGCCGTGCTGCCCTGGGAACAGTGGATCTGTGTCAGCAGGCAGGGTTGGTGGTTGACGAGCTGTGGAGCCTGGCTCGATCGCGTCGTCAGGATCTGGGGCTGGATGTCCCTTCAAAGCCGGTGCGAGTGGCGGGAGAGGCTTGGCTGTTGCAGCAGGCCTTGAGCAATATCGTCAGCAATGCCATCAAGTACTGCCCACGGGGTGCTCGCATTACCGTGTCTGTCAGGCAAGAGGGCGGAATGTGTTATCTGCAAGTGGAGGATGACGGCCCGGGCATGAGTGCAGACGATATGGCCAAGGCGGGCCATCGCTTTCGGCGGGGAGAGGCGGGCAAGGCTTTGCAGGGTTCGGGGCTGGGTTTGGCGATTGTGCAGGCCATCGCTCAAATTCATGGTGCTCGCATGAGCTTGCAGGCTGGGCCACAGCAGCGCGGCTTGATCGTGCGTTTGGAGTTTGAGATGCTCAAGCATTGATCTTTTAATCTAGGGTATACCCTTGAGATTGGCGGTTTTCAGGGTAATTGAAAGCTAGGCGAAAGCTTCGCTCCGGTAAGGTCGCAACCATTACAACGACGACGATCATCCAGGAGGCGATCCAATGACTATTCACACGAAACTACGGGTGCTGCTTGCGAGCAGCATTTTGGGCCTGAGCAGTTTGAGCGGTGTACATGCCCAGCAACCGTCCAAACCTGAGTGTATTGCTCCGGCCCAACCCGGTGGCGGCTTTGATTTGACCTGCCGCGTGGCCGTCAACGGTTTTCTGGAAACCAAGTTGCTGGAAAATGCCATGCGCACCGTTTACATGCCCGGTGGTGTGGGAGCGGTCGCGTATAACCACATCGTGGCTCAGCGCCCAGGCGACGGCAATGCGATTGCTGCCTTCTCCGGCGGCTCCTTGCTTAATCTGGCGCAGGGCAAGTTTGGCAAGTATTCGGTAGAAGATGTGCGCTGGCTGGCATCGATAGGTAGTGATTACGGTGTTGCTATCGTACGTAATGACTCACCCTATCAGGATCTGAAGTCCTTGATGGAGGCCTTCAAGGCTGACCCGAGCAAAATCGTGTTGGGGGCGGGCGGGTCTGTTGGCGGCCAGGATTGGATGAAAGCCGCCTTGACAGCGCGTGCCGCCGATGTGGATTTTCGCAAAATGCGTTTTGTAGCGTTTGAAGGCGGTGGCGAAGCCATCACAGCGTTGCGAGGTGGTCACGTTCAGGCCTATATGGGTGACGCTGCCGAGGCACACACGATGTTGGAAGGGGGGGCTCCCATCCGCGTATTGGCCGTGTTCAATGACAAGCGACTGGACGGTGCCTTGGCTGATGTTCCTACTGCCAAAGAGCAAGGCTTTGATATTGAATGGCCGATTATTCGCGGTTTTTACGTTGGTCCCAAAGTCTCTGACGAGCAGTATCAGTGGTGGGTTCAAGCCTTTGATCGTCTGATGAAAACGCCTGAATTTACCCGCTTGCAAACACAGCAAGGTTTGTTCCCGTTCAACATGACCGGTTCCGAACTGGACGCCTATGTCAAACAACGCGTGGTTCAGTATCGCGAGTTGGCTGATTCTTTCGGCCTGATCAAGAAGTAAATCTGTACGGTGTTCCCCAGTTTTTTGGATCGGGAACACCGCCTTTTGCCCCGCCGTCCATGGCGGGTGAATCCGGAGATTCCATCATGACGCTAAATGATCGCGTGTTAGGCGTGGGTGCGTTGGTGCTTGCCGCCTTGATCACCGCCTTTGGCTACGACCTAGAACCCCCTTTTTCCTATGAGCCCGTCGGGCCCAAAGCCTTCCCCTTGCTGCTGGCGCTGATTATCGCCCTGTGTGGCTTGCGCTTGATGATCAAGGGCGGTGGGCAAGTGGCTGCCAATCCACCGGGTGCCAACGGCCGCATTTTGATGATGGTGGCGTATCTGGCGGCCTATGCCTGGCTCTTTCAATGGTTGGGCTTTATTGTCGCCACCACGATTATGGCGACACTGGTTGGGCGTTTGTTTGGCGGCTCCTGGAAGCAGGCCCTTATTGGCGGGCTGGCGATGGGCGTGGGCTTGTTTCTGTTGTTTGACCTGGGCCTGGATGTGGTTCTGCCGTACGGCATCCTGGGAGAGTGGCTATGAGCTCTATTCTTGACTATTTAAGTGTCGGTTTTGGTGTTGCGTTCTCTGCCCAGAATCTGCTGGTGGCCGCTATTGGTGCTTTTATTGGCACCATTGTGGGCGTTTTGCCGGGGCTGGGGCCTATCAACGGCGTCGCCATGCTGGTGCCTATTGCGTTTGCAATGAAATTGCCGCCCGAGTCTGCCTTGATTCTATTGGCGGCCGTGTACGTGGGTGCTGAATATGGTGGACGTATTACATCCATCTTGATCAATGTGCCGGGCGAAGCAGCCGCGGTCATGACGACATTGGATGGTTATCCGCTGGCACGTAAAGGCATGGCCAGTGTGGCCTTGTCCTTGTCCGCTTTTGCGTCTTTTATCGGTTCCACGATTGCCATTTGCGGGATTGTGCTGCTGGCCCCCATGCTGGCGGGTTGGGCGGTTGCATTCGGTCCTGCCGAGTATTTTGTACTGATGGTCTTTGCCTTTTGCGCCTTGACCAGCTTGTTGGGGGATGAGCCTGTCAAAGGTATCCTGGCAGCCATGGTGGGCCTGTTCATCTCTACGATTGGGGTGGATGCGAACTCGGGGGTGTACCGATACAGTTTTGACATTCCGAACCTGGCAGACGGTATTGATTTTGTCGTTGTTGTGATCGGTTTGTTTGCTGTGGCCGAGATGCTGCAGATGCTGGAGAACCTGCTGGGTGGCGTGTCGATTGAGGTGCCTAAAAGCAAACGCAAGCTCTTTAATTGGCGAGAGTTGCGCATGACGTGGTGGAGCACCATACGCGGGGGCGTGATGGGCTTTTTTATCGGTATCTTGCCCGGTGCCGGGGCCAGTGTGGCTTCAGCAGTAACCTATGCTAACGAGAAAAAATACATCGAAGGCAAGGACCCCAATGCCATGTTTGGGCAGGGCGATTTGCGAGGCCTGGCTGCGCCCGAAGCGGCCAATAACAGTGCGGCAACCGGCTCCTTTATTCCCATGTTGACGCTGGGTGTGCCCGGCTCGGGCACGACAGCGGTCATGATGGGGGCTTTGACGCTTTACAACATCACGCCGGGGCCAGCGCTGTTTGAGTCGCAGCCACAGATTGTCTGGGGCTTGATTGCCTCCTTGATGGTCGCCAACGTCATGCTGTTTCTGATGAACGTGCCTATGGTGCGGGTATTTGCTTCCATGCTGGCGATTCCTCCGCGCTTGTTGGTGCCGGGTATTTTGGCGATTAGCTATATCGGTGTTTATGCCATCAACGGCACGACGTTTGATCTGCTGTTGGTCGTCGGTATCGGTGTCCTGGGCTATTTCCTGCGTAAGATGAATGTGCCTATGGCGCCCATGGTGCTGGGCGTGGTTCTGGGCAATATGATGGAGCAGAATTTGCGTCGTGCGCTCTCTATTACGAATGGCGAAATCGGTATTCTGTTCGAGAGCAACATTTCCATTGGCTTGTGGATCGCTGCTGTTTTAGTTAGCGTAGGTCCGATCGTGTTGCGTCGTATTACGGCCCGCAAGCAAGGACACGACAAAATATAATGAGGTGGCCCCCACCGGTTGGGTGGGGGATATTGGGAGGGAGAGCCAGGCTGCGGCCTGGTCTTGTCGTGTTTGTTATGGCTAACTGGTTTCGAATTGCCCTAGGTTTTGGCGTGGCCTTGATAGGGGCCTGGGTGGCTGCTTGGCTGAGTATGCCCTTGCCCTGGATGTTGGGTGCCTTGATCCTGACGGCGGCCACAAAAATGGCCGGTAGTCCGGCCGCCTGCATGCCGCTGGCGCGTAACGCAGGGCAGTGGGTTATTGGGGCCTCTCTAGGGCTTTATTTCACCCCCGCCATGGTTCACCTGATTGGCAGCAATGCCGTGTTCATTGTGATGGGCATGGTGTTTGCGCTGATCTTGTGCTGTATGGGTGCCTTCATGTTGACTCGCTTTGCCGGTACGGACCTGCGTACGGCCTGGTTTGCCAGCGCGGTAGGGGGGGCCAGCGAGATGACAGGGCTGGCGGAGCGTTACGGCGCACGCTCGGATCTGGTTGCCTCTGCACATGGCCTGCGGGTGTTGATGGTGGTGGTGATTATTCCTTTTGCATTCGAGGCCTTGGGTTTTTCGGGTGAGCAGGCCGGGGTGGTGGTCAGACCCGACTTTCTGAACTTGCCCGGTCTGGCTCTTTTGGTGCTCTTGAGCAGTGCCGCAGGGTTTATCTTTCAAGTGTTGCGCCTGCCCAATCCCTGGGTGTTAGGGCCGTTGCTGGTGGTGGCCATCCTGACGTACAAGGACATTGTTTTGTCGGGCTTGCCGGTAGAAATTTCCAACCTGGGGCAGTTGTGCATTGGCTGGGCTTTGGGTGATAAGTTCGGCCCGGATTTTTTCCGTCGGGCACCCCGTTATCTGGGCGTTGCCGCCGTCAGCAATATAATCAACCTGGCCTTGGCATTTGGCTTTGCCTACGGCCTGTATCGGCTGTCTGATATTGCCTACCCGACTTTGGTGCTGGGTGTCAGCCCTGGCGGCATTGCAGAGATGGCCATCACCGCCAAAGTCCTGCAGTTGGGCGCGCCTATGGTGACCTCTTTCCAAGTTGCTCGCATGGTATGTGTGCTGGTGCTGACCGGGCCTTTGTACACGCGCATTGCCCGGCTTCTGGAAGGACGTTGACCGAGGGGGAACGCCTGCATCCCCCAGACTGCCAGCAAAAGCCCGGCGCAAGGCCGGGCGTCAGGTTTCAGTGAACAAGCAGGCTACATTCAACGATCTGGTTGGGTGGCAGGGCTGATTTTGCCGTGCTCCCCCATTTCTGTCAGTTGTTCACCCATCAGGGTTGCTTTGAGCATCTTGCCTGCCTGGGCCAGCTTGCCTTCACGCACGCTCCAGTACTCGGCACTGTCTATCTGTACGCAGACCAAAGCAACATCCGGATCGGTAATGCCTTCTTCAAACCAGGCCTCGACCAGCGTGTTCCAGAAGCGCTCCTTTTGATTCATGGAGTCCACAACGCTGGCCATGCCCGAAACCGACACATAGGTGTCAGTTTTGGGGTCGGCGTAGCTGACGTTGACATGAGGGTTGACCACCAGGTTGTGAACCACCTGGCTGGATCTGGCCATGAAGAACCAGAGCTTGTCGTGCTCAACGTCCTCCTGTCTTGAACCCATCTTGGCCTGTTGCGTGGTCATGGGCCAGGCATGAAGCTGGCCGCCCTCCGAATGGGTAACGAACATCGCAAAGCGAATGTCCTTGATCATCTCTTGCAGTTGTTCAAAGGAAGATTCAATCGTTTCGTTCATGGTCTCTCCTTGAAAAAGTTAAAGGGATGAAGGCGCTTACTTGATCACTCCGCAAGCAAAACGTCCGGCACCGCCGCCCAGTGGTGCAGGGTGATCGGAGTGGTTGTCACCGCCTTCGTGGATCATCAGGGCTCGGCCCTTGATCTGATCCAGGGACTTCAGGCGCGGAGCCAGAACGGGAGTGCTGGCACTGCCGTCGGCCTGAACATACAGGGCGGGCAAATCACCCAGGTGTCCATTGCCCCATGGGAAACCGTGCTTGCCGGTCTTGTTAGGGTCCAGATGGCCACCGGCTGCCCCGGCAGGCGTTACCTTGCCGTCTTTCTCGCTGGGCGCGCAGCTGGCGTTCTCATGTATATGGAAACCATGTACACCGGGTTTGAGATTCTTCAGATCTGGTGTGAAAACCAGGCCGTGTTCAGTCTGCCGAACGCTGACTTGGCCGATTTGCTCGCCAGCACCGCTTTCGGTAGCCAGGTTCATGGGAATAATGACGTCCGCCAGTGACGGGGCCGACAAGGCAAGGGTGGCGCTGACGGTGGCCAAGGCCATTGCGCATCGCGCTTTGAGGGAAGAAAAACGCATAAGGCTGATTCCTTTGCTTGATAAACAAGGGTTAGAACAGCCTAGCATTGTCAGCGCGATATGCCGTTAAGAGACGTTTCTCTTTGTCAGTAATCTGTGAGTGCCTGCGCAGGCAGTGGACGAGCCATCGGCAGGGGGTCTGCGGGATCAGGCTTCTTCTTGTACCTCTTCTACGGACAGCAGTTCCTGATGGTCAAAGTACAGGTTGGAGCTGATGACGGGGGAGGCCGCATCGGCCTGTGCGCTTAGTTCCAGACAATCGCCGGACAGATAAAGATCGGTCAGCAGCGCGGGCTTGCCATTCATCCAGATTTTCCCGCTGACATTTTGATAACGCTGCTTGAGCTGCAAGCGGTAGTCCGTCCCGTCCAGACCTTCCCACTCCCATTCACCCGCAACCTGTGCCGGCACAATCCATTTGTAGATTTTGATGCCGCCCACATGCAGGATCTCATCGGCTTCCCAGTCACCCATATCAAAGGCGTGCGACACAATGCGCGCACCGGGCCGCAGCTCTTGCAATAAGCGCGGGCGCAGGATGGCGTTGATAGTGTCCATCAAGTACAAGGTCACGATGGTGGCCTGGCTGAAGTCTGCGGTAAACAGATCCTCTTCCACAAAGTCCACCAGATACTCCACACCTGCATGGCCAGCATGCTCCATGGCGTCGGCAACGCGCAGCGGGTCCAGTTCTATGCCGATGCTGGTGCAGCGGTATTTTTTGGCGGCGGCAATGACAATACGCCCATCGCCACAGCCCAGGTCATACAAGATGTCCTTGTGCCCGGTCTGAGCCAGTTGCAGCAGGGTGTCGATGACTTGGTCATCGCTGGGGACGAAGGGGACGTCCAGAAAGATGTCAGGTTCCACGATGGAATGGTCGTTGAGGTCGTTAATCAGGTCTTTGAACAATAGTGGTCCTTATCAGCGGCGTTAAGCGGAAATTCGTTTAAATTCGGCTATCTATAGTTTAAACGACGACAAAATAATTAAAAATTCGCTTTTTGCGTGAATATGGACGATTATGAGTCTATGTCAAACTCATATGGCTCGACCTCATCCACGCCCGCCAAGTTAACAACCCGTATCCAGCATATACGAATCTCGTCCAGAGAATCGTTACGTATTCGTTCCTTGGCCGATCACATGCAATACGCCGACCCGTTGGGACATGCACAATCTTTGGGGATAGGCTCGGCTGTCTGGCCCTTGTTCGGTTTGCTATGGCCATCCAGCATTCAACTGGCGCGCAAACTGAAAAACCGTCCGGTTCGGGAGGGTGAAAGCATTCTGGAGTTGGGCTGCGGTTTGGGTCTGACCAGTTTGATGATGCATAAACGTGGCGCAAACATTCACGCCAGCGATTGTCATCCTATGGTGCCTCATTTCTTGAAGTTGAATCAGGCGTTGAACGGTTTGTCCGATTTGCCGTATGTTCATGCGCAGTGGGGTGAGCAGTCCTGCCCCGATTTGCTGGCTTCCTTGGGCCTGATACCTGCCAAGCAGCGTTACGATCTGATCGTGGGTAGCGACCTGCTTTATGAAGGCAATACACCCGTTCAATTGGCAGAGCTGGTCAATCAACGTGCAAAAGAGCAGGCCGAAGTCTGGCTGGTGGATCCGGACCGGGGGCATCGCAATAAGTTCACCCAGGAAATGGAGCACTACGGCTTTGAGCTGGTACGGCAAGTGTGTTTGCGTGACCGGCCTATCTTCACGCCCGAGGGCAAGGAGTTGCCTTACAAGGGGCGCTGCTTGCAGTATCAGCGGGGCTAGGCACTGAGTAAAGCGTTCTGGGTTACTTGTGAATGCGGATTGACGTCGGAATCTGCATGTTTCAGATGGTCTTACGTAAAATAGTATGGATATCCACCATCGCCCTGCCGCTGTTCTCAATGATAAAAATCCCGCGCTTTAGACGAATGTTCACACTACGCAGGTCGGTTAATTTGCGAAGTCTGATCTTGTGGTTGTGCCTGTCTTTCGTTTTTTTGGTTTTGTTTAGCAGTTTGCATGCCGCTTATCGGGTGCAGCAGGGGCTATTGCTCGAGCAAAGTGTACGAGTCAATCAGGCTTATGCGGAAAGGCTGGCGCACGCCAGTGATGATTTTCTTCGCTCATCGGCTGCGGTACTGAAAAGCGCTGCTTTGGATATCACGGCAGGACAACTCGATGTAGCCGTTATACGGGAAGAGTTCAAGCAAGTGATGGAGGTTACCAAGGCGTTCGATGCGCTTGTCTTGGTTGATGTGTCAGGCTCAGTGCTGGCCGCCAGCCCAGGCGCTGTATTTCGGAATGTGGCATTGCCCTTGTGGCCGGAACTGTTCCAGGGCAAGGCCGTGCCAGAGCCAATGGTTGCAAGCGCATTTCAGGGAGGGGAAGGGCGGTGGATGACGATGGTTGCTACTCCGGTTTTCGCACCTGATGGAGCCTACGCGGGGTTTATTGGTGGGGGTATGTACTTGCAAAGCCGCAGTGCATTGCAAGAGTCGCTTGATAAATTGAGCTATGAGGAAGGAACTTACTTTCGCATCGTTGATGGCTCGCAGACGATTATTTATCATCCGGAGCAAAGTCAGATAGGAACTACGGCCCAGGACGTGGCGACAGTGACCGAACAGCCACAGATCACCGGCAGACAGTCCTTGCCCGAGCCTGATGAGATCAATCCGGATCAGGAGCTGGTCAGTGTGGCAGCGATTCCGGCCGCTGGTTGGCTCGTCATTGCACAGCGTCCTACAGAGCGTGTGTTCGCGAATACGAGTGAGCTGTTGTTGCGCACGCTCTTGCTTTCTTTGCCAGTATTTGCATTGAGTCTGCTGGCAATTTGGTATTTGTCCGGGCTTATTGCCAGCCCATTGCGCCAGTTGGCTACTGCGGCTGCCAATCTGGATAATCACGCTGATTTTCGACGCATTCGCTTTGTTAAGGGTTGGTATGTTGAGGCTGCCCTGATTCGACAGGGCTTGATGCAAAGCTTTTCTGCGATAGGCAGTCGAATTCGCAAACTGTACCAGCAGGGGGCAACAGATCCCTTGACTGGGACGATGAATCGGCGCGGTCTGGATGCCGCTTTGGAAGAAATGACAGATGCCGAGCAGTCCGTAGCGGTGGTGATGATTGATGTTGATCATTTCAAAGCGGTCAATGATCGGTTTGGCCATGCGCTTGGGGACGAGGTGCTTAAAGCGATTGCAGAGTTGATTATGACCCAAGCGCGTCGGGAAGACGTCGTGGCTCGCCTGGGAGGCGAAGAGTTTGTGGTTGTGTTGCCAGAGACAGGTCTTGAGGCGGCGGGCCAATTTGCAGAGCGTTTACGCCGTGCGGTAGCGCAGACGGTATTTGAGACAGTTGGGAGTGTGACCGTGTCTTTGGGGGTGGCCTGTTACCCAGAACATGGCAATGATCTTTATGAAGCCCTGGCTCTAGCTGATGCGGCCTTGTATCGGGCCAAGGCGGATGGCCGCAACCGCGTTCATCAGGTCGAGTGAAGGGCTGCTTGGCACCTCACCAGGTCTAAGGGCATTACTGACGGTGTGATCCACTGTGTCTGGTGAGTGCCCACCTCTTGTTTAAGAGGTAGAGCCCTCAGGGCGGGCCCCGGAAAAACAAAAAGCCCAGTCGTTTGACTGGGCTTTTTGTTTGAATTCTTGGTGGCCTGGGGCGGAATCGAACCACCGACACAAGGATTTTCAATCCTCTGCTCTACCGACTGAGCTACCAGGCCAACGTGTACTGCTCGGTAAAAATAAAACTATACCACGTTTTTTTATTTGTGCACATAGTACAACAAAAAATTTATGCATCTTTTCGACTTCAAATTTGCCGTACCCCTAGGGGGAGGCCCTTTTCAGCGAAAAGAGGGCTGCATAAAGGAGTGCAATTGTAATCACAAAAAGGCAATTCAAGTAACATTTTTGGCAAAACTGCGGCTTGCGGCGTAAAATCACTCCAATTTCATGCGTTTTGCGTTTGCAAAAACTGCCTGTCTTGGTCTTTTCAAGGCTATAGCCTGTACTGCTCATGTCTGTAGATGTTCTAACCTTCGGTCTGAATCATGTGTCCGCGCCGGTTGCCGTGCGCGAGCGCGTTTCGTTTCCGATCGATGTGTTAAAGCCTGCGCTTGATACCTTGCGTGCCACTTTTGGCACAGGTGTACGTGAAGCAGCCATCCTGTCTACCTGTAATCGCACCGAGATCTACTGTGCGGCCGAGCCCCATGTGGCCGAACGTCTGCCCGAGTGGATGGCGGACTTCAACAGCCTGCGCTCTGCCGAGCTGACCCCTCATTTGTATCGCTACAACCAGAATGAAGCCGTGCGCCATGCGTTTCGCGTTGCCAGCGGTCTGGATTCCATGGTGTTGGGCGAGCCCCAGATTCTGGGTCAAATGAAAGATGCCGTGCGAGCCGCCAACGAGGCCGGCTCGCTGGGTACGTTGCTGCATCAATTATTCCAGCGTACCTTCTCGGTGGCCAAGGAAGTACGTACGCAAACCGCGATTGGTGCGCATTCGGTGTCCATGGCGGCAGCAGCAGTTCGTTTGGCCGAGCGCGTGTTTGGTGATCTTGGCCAGGCCAAGGTGCTGTTTATTGGTGCCGGCGAAATGATCGAGCTGTGCGCCACGCACTTTGCGGCGGTGAACCCCTGTAGCATCGTGGTCGCCAACCGTACTCAGGAACGTGCTGAAAACCTGGCGTCTCGCTTTATGGCCAGCACCATGAAGCTGGCGGATGTACCCGAGCGTCTGGCAGATTTTGATGTGGTGGTGTCCTGTACGGCCAGCACTTTGCCCATTTTGGGTCTGGGCATGGTGGAGCGGGCTGTGCGTTCGCGTCGTCACCGCCCTGTGGTCATGGTCGATCTGGCCGTGCCACGCGATATTGAAACTGAAGTAGGCCGTCTGGATGACGTTTACTTGTATACCGTCGATGATTTGGGCCGCTTTGTACAGCGCGGTGCGGATGCCCGTCAGGCTGCGGTGGTCCAGGCTGAAGCCATTATCGACACCCAGGTGCAGCACTATATGCACTGGCTTGGCACCCGGGCGATTGTGCCCGCTATTTTGAATGTGCAGCAGTCGGTCGAGAAAGTACGCCAACACGAGTTGGAGCGTGCGCGTCGTATGCTGGCTCGCGGTGATGATCCGGCAGAGGTCATTGAAATGCTGGCGCATGGCCTGACTCAAAAGTATATGCATGGCCCCATGGCCGAATTGACGCGCAGCGAAGGTGCGGAGCGCGCACAGTTGCTGGATCTGTTGCCTCGCCTGTTGCCCTCGACTACCCGTCGACGTTAGCGTCTGGGCTGCTGTCTGTTCACCGACTTTTCTGCGGTGCAGCCCGTTTGCTTTGAACTGCGCCCAGACCTTCTGATTTTCCCTTTAGGCTGTTCCCTATGAAAGACTCTATGCGCGGTCGGCTTGAGCAATTGTCTCGCCGTCTGCATGAGGTTGATGCCATGCTTGCCGAGCCAGAAATTGCCGGCAATATGGATGAGTTTCGCAAACTGTCGCGTGAGCGTGCCGAGCTGGACCCTGTCGTTACGGCTTTCAAGAGCTATGAAGCGGCCGAGGGCGATTTGCAGGCTGCTCAGGACATGATGTCCGACCCTGAATTGAAGGAAATGGGCGAGGAAGAATACAAGCTGGGCAAAGAGCGTATTGCTCAATTGGAAGACGAGCTGCAAATCCTCTTGTTGCCCCGTGATCCGGACGATACCCGCAACGTATTTATTGAGATCCGTGCCGGTGCCGGTGGTGATGAAAGTGCCCTGTTTGCCGGGGACTTGCTGCGCATGTACATGCGTTACGCCGAAAACTGTGGCTGGCGTGCGGAAATCATGTCTGCCAGCGAGTCGGAGGTGGGTGGCTACAAAGAAGTCATCGTGCGTATTGAAGGCCAGGATGTCTATGGTCGCCTGAAATTCGAGTCTGGCGCGCACCGTGTGCAGCGTGTGCCGGAAACTGAAGCCCAGGGCCGCATTCACACCTCTACATGTACGGTGGCCGTGTTGCCTGAGGCTGAAGGCTTGGCTGAGATCACCATCAACCCCGCTGATTTGCGTGTGGACACCTTCCGCGCCAGTGGTGCCGGTGGTCAGCACGTGAACAAGACGGACTCTGCCGTTCGTCTGACTCACTTGCCTACCGGGCTGGTAGTGGAGTGTCAGGATGATCGCTCTCAGCACCGCAACCGTGAGAAAGCCTTGCAGGTGCTGGCTGCGCGTCTGAAAGACAAGCAGCAGCGTGAGCAATCCGACAAGGAAGCTGCCGAGCGCAAGAGCCTGGTCGGCACGGGTGACCGCTCCGAGCGCATTCGCACCTACAACTTCCCGCAAGGCCGCATGACGGATCACCGTATCAACCTGACCTTGTACAAGTTGGGCTACATCATGGACGGCGATCTGGACGAGCTGATCAAGGCTTTGCTGTCCGAACATCAGGCCGGTTTGCTGGCTGATCTGGCGCAGGCGTGAGCATGAGCCTATCCGGTGAGCAGGCCGTGCCTCAAACGGTCACGCCTGCCGATTCCCCTCGTACTCTGCGAGCTTTGCAGCGGCTCAGCCCCTTGCCGCGTCTGGAGCGTGACATGCTGTGGATGCAGGTGCTGGGTGTTGGCCGTTCCTGGCTGATTGCGCACGACACGGACGAGTTGCCACTGGACAAGATTCAACGCTATCAAGCCCTGGAAGCCCGGCGGGTAGCGGGTGAGCCTATGGCTTATATCGTCGGTGTCCGCGAATTCATGGGCCATGAGTTTCTGGTATCGCCTTCGGTGCTGATTCCGCGCCCCGATACGGAAACCCTGGTCGAGCGTGCCTTGGAGCGCGTGCAGCACATCAAAGCCCCCCGCATTCTGGATATGGGTTGTGGCAGCGGTGCCATTGCTGTTTCTTTGGCGTTGGCACGCCCCGATGCCCAGGTGGTCGCCAGTGACATCAGTACGCTGGTCTTGGCGCAGGCCGGCCTAAATGCTCAGCGTTTGTGTGGGAAAGTCGAGTTTTGCCTGGGGAGTTGGTACGATGCCGTGACAGGCCAGGAACCTTTTGACCTGATCGTGTCCAACCCTCCATATATTGCAGTGGATGACGAACATCTGGCGCAGGGCGATGTGCGGTTCGAGCCGCGTCAGGCACTGACAGATGGCTCTGACGGCTTGACGGATTTGCGTACAATAGTTCAGGGAGCCGGGCCGTATCTACGCCCCGGTGCTAGTCTTCTCATGGAGCACGGCTGGGATCAGGCCGACCATGTGCAAAATATGCTGCGGCAGGCAGGGTTCAAACAGATCGTCAGTTATGAAGATCTGGCAGGAATCCGGCGGGTCACAGGTGGACAGTGTTAATTCTTTTCTTAAGAGAACATCATGAGTGAAGTTCAAGATTTCATCCGCGAAACCGTCACGGAAAACCCTGTTGTGCTGTTTATGAAGGGCACAGCTCAAGCTCCTCAGTGCGGTTTCTCCGCCCGTACCGTGCAGATCCTGCGCGCTGTTGGTCTGAGCCAAGTGGTTGTGGTCAACGTGCTGGACGACGCCGAAGTGCGTCAGGGCATCAAGGATTTCTCCAGCTGGCCCACCATTCCTCAACTGTATATCAAGGGCGAATTCGTCGGCGGTTCGGACATCGTGTCTGAAATGTACGAAAACGGCGAATTGGAAACCATGTTGCGTGAGGCTGGGGCTCTGGAGTGAGCACCAAGCGACGCCTGGTCATTGGCATGACCGGGGCCACCGGGGCAGTCTACACCGTGCGTTTGCTGCAGGTGCTGCAGTCCTGTCCGGATGTGGAAACCCATTTGGTGATCTCGCCCTCCGGGGTGTTGAACATCAAGTATGAGCTGGATATCGACAGGCATGGGATCCAGGCTCTGGCCGATCAGGTGCATAGCTTTCGCGATGTGGGAGCAACCCTGGCCAGTGGCAGTTTTCCGACTGCTGGCATGGTGATTGTGCCCTGTTCGATGCGCACTCTGGCCGCTGTGGCTCATGGCTTGTCCGATAACCTGATTACCCGGGCAGCAGACGTTACTTTGAAAGAGCGTCGCCGTTTGGTGATGATGGTGCGTGAAACGCCATTCAATTTGGCGCATCTACGCAATATGACCGCCGTCACGGAAATGGGCGGGATTATTTTCCCGCCTATGCCCGCGTTTTATCTGCGTCCCAAAAGTATCGACGATATTGTCGATCACACGGTGATGCGGGTGCTGGAACTGTTTGATATTCAGGTGCCCGGTGAACGCTGGGATGGTTCGCAAACGCCGAACTAAGGCTGGATAGCCGTTCAGTGGGTATAAAAGCCCCGATATAAACCATTGGCATCTGGCGTTAAATCCAGGTTTTGAAGGTTTATATCGGGGCTTTTTGTTGTCCGTCGTTGGTGTGTTTGCTGGCGGTAAGCGCTACGCTAAGTTGCAGTCCAAGCAGTCCAAGCAGTCCAAGCAGTCCAAGCAGTCCAAGCAGTCCAAGCAGCGGCGATCTCTGATCTGCAGGCGTTAAGGTTTGGAGGGCTTTTGGTGCCACGAGCGAAAAAGATGATCCGCTCTACAGCTTGGAGTGGTGTTTTTTTCTGGGCACAGACCATCCGTTCCATGGCCCAGAGGACTGTCGGCGTTGGAGCGTCGACCACTCGCTTTATTGGCCGGAGCGCCTTTTGCTCATGAATACAATCTGCTGCTCGCCAGAAGCGGCTGGCTGGGCGGGAGTGAAGGCATCCTGGCGCACAGTAGGTGCGGCATCATCGGCTTCTTCTTCAAAGCCTGTGACCAAAAGGCTCTCAGGCAGGTGATCGTCGAAGTAATCCTGGTCAAAGCCCTTGTCTCCTTCGGGGTCGGCCTGTCCTGTCACCTTCAGATCTGCAAAGTTATGCAGCTTGGGATCCATCAGGTGCGATGGCACCACGCGGGTCAGGGCGCCAAAGACGTTCCAGGAGCGGTGCGGGAATTTCTTGTCCCAGTCTGCAATCATGCGGTTGATTTCCTGACGTTTCAGGTTTTCTTGTGAGCCGCACAAGTTACAGGGGATGATGGGGAATTCTTTCAGCTTGGCGTAGGCGATCAGGTCTTTCTCGGGCACATAAGCCAGAGGGCGGATCACAATATGTTCGCCGTTATCCGACATCAGTTTGGGCGGCATACCTTTCATACGGCCACCGTAAAACAGATTCAGAAAGAAGGTAGCCAGAATGTCGTCCCGGTGATGGCCCAGGGCGATCTTGGTGGCGCCTAGCTCCTTGGCGACACGGTACAAAATCCCACGGCGCAGGCGCGAGCACAGCGAACACATGGTCTTGCCTTCGGCAATGACGCGAGTGACCACCGAGTACGTGTCCTGGGTTTCGATGTGATAGGGCACACCCAGCTTTTCCAGATACTCGGGCAGGATGTGGTCAGGAAAACCGGGCTGCTTCTGGTCCAGGTTCACGGCCACGATGTCGAACTTGATGGGAGCGCGCTTTTGCAATGTCATCAGCACGTCCAGCAGGCCGTAGGAATCCTTGCCGCCGGACAGGCAGACCATGATCTTGTCGCCTTCTTCGATCATGTTGAAGTCCCCGATCGCGCGGCCTACTTCACGCATGATGCGTTTGCTCAGCTTGTTGTCGTTAACACGCTGCTTGCGTTCGGCCTTGCTGGCAAAGACGGGCGTATCGGTTTCGGAAGAAGGTAAGGGGCTGGTGTCTTGGGACATAAGGAAAAGCGGAGAGAAGTATCATCGAGGCCCCGGCTGGAAGCGGGGCGGGGGCTTTAGCGGTGGCGTTCGATCTCGATGCCAACGGCATCACAATCGGCAAAGGCCTCGGGTTTGCTGGCCCGAATTTTAACGCGTTCCACGGTCGGGAAGTCATTCTGGATGCGATCAGCCAGGCGTTCCACCAGCGTTTCCAGCAGATTGGTGTGTTCGGTGGTGCTGACTTCAATCAGCGCCTCGCGCAACTGGCGGTAGTCCAGCACGGTGCCAATATCGCTGTCCTCTACGTCTTGCGTAATGGTGGTGTCGAATTCGGCGTCAATATGCAGGGGCTGGCGTTGAACCAGCTCGTGGTCCAGCATGCCGATAGAGGCTTGCACCACCAGATTGTTGATAAATATGCGGCGTGTCGTCATGGCAAAAAAAAGGAGCAGGCCCGCCGGGTGGGGCGGGCCTGTGAAGTCAATCAGGACTGGCGGCTCAGGACGCATTCGTCCAATGCAGGGCGTGCCAGTTGCAGCGTGAAGCAGTGTAGTTCATCGCGGCGGAAAGCGTGGACCTGAACGGTCTGGCCGGGCTCGTACGCGGCCAGAAGGCGTTCCAGGCTGGCGGTGTCGCTGACGCGTAAACCGTCAATGGCGACCAGGGTGTCACCCGCAGACAGGCCGGCTTGATGCGCTGCACCATCGGTAAACACAGTGGCCAACTGGCATTGGCCCGCGCTTTGGCGCAAGCGGGCGTTCAGGCTGGGCAGCTTGGAGGAGGCTTGCCATTCCAGCTTCAGGCCGTGTTCGGCCAGCCAGGGTTTCAAGGGCAGGTCCTCGCAACCTTCAACATAGCGGGCAATGAAGTCTGTGGCGTCGTAGCCGGTGGCTTCCAGAATCAGGGCAGGCATGGCGTCCTCAGGAATGCCTTGTGGCTTGCCTAGATAGAAGTCGCGGCCATAGCGTTCCCACATCAGCAGTATGACATCATCCAGGCCCTTGGCTTGCCGGGTATGGCTGCGGATGCACAGGTCCAGGCCCAGTGCAATCAGGGCGCCCTTGCTGTAATAGCTGACCAGTGCGTTGGGGGAGTTCTCGTCCTGCTTGTAATAGCGTGTCCATGCATCAAAAGAGCTTTGCGCGGCGGACTGTTTGAGGCGGCCAGGGCCACGCTCGACGGCGTTGATGTTTTTGGCCAGCAGCTTCAGGTAGTCAGGTTCGTTCAGCACGCCCGAACGCAGCAGCATCAAATCGTCGTAGTAAGAGGTGAAGCCCTCAAACACCCACAGCAATCGGGTGTGGTTTTCGCGGCTCAAGTCATAGGGCGCAAATGCGGCAGGCTTGATGCGCTTGACGTTCCAGGTGTGGAAGTATTCATGGCTGACCAAACCCAAAAAGGTTTGGTAGCCTGCGCTTTTCACCGATTTGTCCTGACCTTGGGTAGGGAGGTCGCGGCGCGAAGCCATCAGGGCGGTTGAGGCGCGATGCTCCAGACCGCCGTAACCGTCATCGGTCACCATGGTCATGAACACGTAGCGCGAGCTGCTGTCCAGAAAGGGGGCGCGGCGGGTTTCGGGTTCAAAAAAAGCGATTTGTGCGGCGCAGATTTTCTCTACATCGCGGGCGATACGAGGCAAATCCAGATTGGGAATGACGCCGGTAAAAACCAGCTCGTGTTCGGCGCCGTGCGCAAAGAAGCTGATGACCTGTGGGGTGCCCATTTCAATGGGATGGTCGATCAGCTCGTCGTAATTGCGGGCGCGATACAGGCCAAAACCATAACGTTCGGCCGCGCCGGGCATGCCAGTGGCCTCGGGCAAGCTGGTGTAAACCTGCCAATCTTCCATGTCCTGGTTGGGCACCAGCTCCAGTAGACATGGCTGTTCGGTCTGGCCTTCAACGGCCAGCAGGGCGCTGGTGCCATTAAAGAAAGCATGGGTCTGATCAATATGCGCGCCGCGCACGGACAGGTCCCAGGCGTAGACCTGATACTGCACGTTCAAGGGACCCTTGCAGGGCTCGCACTGCCAACGGTGATTATCCAGCTTGTGGATGGAAACCGGTTTTTCGCCACAGAAGGCGGCTATGCTTTCGATCTGACGCGAGAAGTCGCGGATCAGGTAGCTGCCAGGAATCCAGGCCGGAAGGCTTAATACCTGGCCATTGGTTTGGGGAGAAGTGATCTGTATCTGGACAGTCAGGCGGTGGCCGGCGAGATCTGTCGGCTCGGCACGGTAAAGTACGGGTGTAGGTTCCATTCCCCTATTCTATTTAATTTTTCTGGGAGTCAGCATGAACGAACCCTTAGTCAAAGCAGAGGTGCATGGTCGTGTTGCTTTATTGACATTAAATCGGCCCAAGGCTTTGAATGCGCTCAATAACGAGCTGATCGCCGAGTTGTATGCCCTGTTAAAGAAATACGATGCCGACAACGAAATCGGTTGTATCGTGCTGACCGGTAACGAAAAAGCGTTTGCGGCCGGTGCCGATATTGGTGCCATGAAAGACTGGAACTACCACGATGTCAGCTCCCAGGACTATCTAGGTGGCCAGTGGGAAGAACTGCGCCGTTTCCGCAAACCCATCATCGCTGCCGTTGCTGGCTATGCTTTGGGTGGTGGCTGCGAATTGGCCATGTTGTGCGACTTCATCATTGCGGCTGACTCTGCCCGTTTTGGTCAACCAGAAATCAAACTGGGCGTGATTCCCGGTTTCGGTGGTACGCAACGTCTGCCTCGGGCCGTGGGCAAGGCCAAAGCCATGGATTTGATTCTGACTGCACGCATGATGAATGCCGAAGAGGCTGAGCGTTCCGGTCTGGTCTCGCGCGTGGTGCCTGCCGACAAATTGTTGGAAGAAGCGCTTGATGCCGCAACGGTTATTTCCAGCATGTCGCTGCCGTCGGTCTTGATGGCCAAAGAGTGCGTGAACCGCGCTTTTGAATCGTCTTTGGAAGAGGGCTTGCTGTTTGAACGCCGCAACTTCCACGGCTTGTTTGCCACTGACGATCAGAAAGAAGGGATGCGTGCTTTTGTCGAGAAGCGCAAGCCTGAGTTCAAGCATCGCTAAGTTTCCCAATCGCTGATAAATCAGGGGGTGTGTTGTAAAATTGCTGCGCTGCAATGTTACAAAATAAGCGTACCCCTTGATGCCATTGGGATTGCGTATATCAGCCTTGCATTAAGTATCAAACAAGCAAGGCTGAATTTGCTTACAACAAAAAAAAGACGCTATACTTTATGGGTTTGACGACACCGGCTTTTTAAAAGGGGCCGATAATATTGCGCGGATGGATTGGCCAAGGCCTTTGCAGTACATCCACCCACACAACGTTATCTGATAGTTTCCTATTATGAATCAGCCGTTTTATCAGCAAACAGGCACCACAGCCACGGTGCAGGCAGCAGGGGACAAAGCACCATTTCCCGAACCCGTCGTATTGACGCCCGAGCAACGTAGCCGCATGGCTCGCCGGGCAGGGCAAGGAATTGTGCGCACACTGTTTGCCCAGGCTTTTATGGGCCTGTTGGCCATTGGCCTGTCGGCATGGATTTCCGGCGCATATGCAGCAGCCTCGGCACTTATCGGTGCGGCTGCTTATTTTGTGCCTAACGCATTGTTTGCATTGCGTCTTTTGCTAGGTTTGATGGGTGGTGGCAACGCCGGCGCCCTTTCCTTCTTTTGGGGGGAAGCATTCAAGCTTGGCTTTGCGGTATTGACACTGGCAGTGGCTGCCATGGCAAACACAGGCTGGTTGGTTTGGCCTGCCTTGCTCTTTGGCTTGCTATGTGTCTTGAAGGGATATGTGCTGCTGCTGTTTTTTCGCAAGCTGCCATAACGAATTTTGTTTCACGGGCTTGTCCCATAACATATACATCACAGGGTAAATACAGATGGCTGCTGCTAGTGATATTTCGCCTCAGTCAGGGTACATCCAGCATCACTTAGTTCACTTGAATAACGTGGGTGAAAAACAGGATGTTCTGGCCAACTTCGGTGTCATTAACTACGACTCCATGTTCTGGTCCCTGCTGATGGGTCTGGTTGTGGTTTTCTTTCTGTGGCGTGCCGCTTCGGCCGCAACAGCCGGTGTACCAGGCCGCTTGCAGTCTTTCGTAGAAATGCTGGTCGATTGGGTTGAAGATCAGGCCAAATCCATTGTTCCCAATGCCGAGTCCCGGAAGTTTGTCTCGCCTCTGGCGCTGACCGTGTTCCTGTGGATCCTCATGATGAACGTGCTGGACTTGCTGCCGGTTGATGGCCTGGGTTGGATTTTCATCCAGACCGGTCTGGCCTCCGAACATGGCGACCCTCTGTACTACCACCGTATTTTGCCAACCGCTGACTTGAACGTGCCAATGGGCATGTCCATGGGCGTGCTGCTGCTGATGTTCTACTACGGCATCAAGATCAAGCACCCAGGCGGTTTCGTCAAAGAGCTGTTTACTGCACCGTTCACCGCGACTGGCCTGATGGCTGTATTGCTCGCACCTTTCAACTTCTTGCTGAACTGCATCGAGTACGCGGCCAAGTCTGTGTCTTTGGGCATGCGGTTGTTCGGCAATATGTTTGCCGGTGAATTGGTTTTCATGTTGATCGCTCTGCTGGGTGGCGCATGGACAGGGTTTAATGGCGCCAGCCTGGGACTGGGTCTCGGTCACATTCTGGCCGGTTCTGTGTGGGCAATCTTCCACATTCTGATTGTGTTGCTCCAGGCGTTCATCTTCATGATGCTCACCCTTGTCTATATCGGACAAGCACACGAAGGCCATTAATCCGATTCCGACTGGACAATGGTGTCTGGTTGGGGGGAGCAGGCTTAGCTTGCTAACGCTTTGATTTTTTTGAATTACACCTGATTTTTAACCAAGGAGTTGTCATGACCAACGTAGCTTTCGTTGCTCTTGCTTGCGGTATCATCATCGGTCTGGGCGCTTTTGGCGCTTGCATTGGTATCGCCCTGATGGGTGGTAAATATCTGGAAGCATCCGCTCGTCAGCCAGAACTGATGAACGCTCTGCAAACCAAGATGTTCTTGTTGGCCGGTCTGATCGATGCTGCTTTCCTGATCGGTGTCGGTATCGCCATGTTGTTTGCATTCGCCAACCCATTTGTTGGGTAAAAAGGCGAGTCCGTTGCCGCTTTTGGCAGATGGACAGGCAGTCGTCGTTAGCGGTGTGTTGCTCGGTTTGATCATGCACCGCTTGTCGACTTGAACATACATGTGTCAGGACGCATACCGCTTCCTACACACGTGGTATTGAAGGGATACGACCGTGAATTTAAACGCGACTCTCTTTTTTCAGATGATCGTGTTTTTCGTTTTGGCCTGGTTTACGATGAAATTCGTATGGCCGCCACTGACGAAAGCAATCGATGATCGTCGTCAGAAAATCGCTGATGGTTTGGCTGCTGCCGATAAAGGCAAGGCCGATCTGGCACAGGCCCAAGCGCGTATCAGCCTGATGGATGCTTCGGCTAAATCCGAGAACCATCAACGCATTGTCGACGCTGAAAAACAAGCGACTGCTCTTTTAGAGCAAGCTCGTCGTGAAGCCGAAGCCGAGAAAGCCCGCATTATTGCGCAGGCCCAGCAAGACGCTAACCAAGAAGTGCAACGCGTACGTGAAGGTTTGCGTAGCGAAGTGGCTGCCTTGGCTGTCAAGGGTGCCGAGCAAATCTTGCGACGCGAAGTTGACGCGAATGCGCACGCCCAGCTGCTCGAGCAGCTCAAGGCAGAACTTTAACATCAAGGCAGGCCATGGCTGAACTATCGACTATTGCCAGACCTTACGCCGAAGCCCTGTTCGCCGCCGTACGCGACGACAGCCAGGGCCTCGAATCGTGGTCGGCCCTGTTGTCCGAAATGGCTCAGGTGGCCGGTCTCCACGATGTGCGCGAGGCACTGAACGATCCGCGCCTGAATAACGGGCAGCGACTCGAACTCTTTACGGGCCTGGTTAAGTCACAGGTCACCGAAAAGGCTCGCAACTTTCTTCAATTGTTGGTGGATAACCAGCGCATCTTGCTGCTGCCACAAATTGCAGAACAGTTTGATCTATTGAAACACCAACTCGAAGGCACGGCGCAGGCACAGATCATCAGTGCTTTCCCGATGGCTGAGGCTCAGGTTGCTGAGCTGACCGCTGGGCTGGAGAAAAAGTTTGGCCTGAAGCTAAAACCGACTGTGACCGTCGACACTGACCTTATCGGCGGTATTCGGGTGATTGTTGGTGACCAGGTGCTCGACACTTCCGTGCAGGCCCGGCTGGCCAGCATGCGCGATACGCTGACCGCATAGCGCGAGTCAGTAAACAGGATTTCAGGAGTCTGAACATGCAACTTAATCCGTCCGAGATCAGCGAACTGCTCAAGAGCCGCATCGAAGGCCTGGGCGCGTCGACTGACGTTCGTACACAAGGTACGGTCGTATCCGTGACCGACGGTATTACGCGCATCCACGGTTTGTCCGATGTGATGCAGGGCGAAATGCTCGAATTTCCGAACAACACGTTCGGTCTGGCCCTTAACCTCGAGCGCGACTCTGTCGGCGCCGTGATTCTGGGTGAATACACCGGTGTTTCCGAAGGCGACGCAGTTAAAACAACTGGCCGCATTCTGGAAGTACCCGTTGGCCCCGAACTGCTGGGTCGTGTGGTTGATACTTTGGGTATGCCTATCGACGGCAAGGGCCCGATCAACGCCAAGATGACAGACGTCATCGAGAAAGTGGCTCCTGGCGTTATTGCCCGTGAGTCCGTCTCCCAGCCCATGCAGACCGGCACGAAAGCCGTGGACTCCATGGTGCCAATTGGCCGTGGTCAGCGCGAACTGATCATTGGTGACCGTCAGACCGGTAAAACTGCCGTGGCTGTGGACACCATCATTGCTCAAAAGGGCAATGGCGTTAAATGTATCTACGTTGCCGTTGGCCAAAAAGCCTCCACGATCAACAACGTGGTGCGCAAGCTCGAAGAGCACGGTGCTCTGGAGTACACAATTGTTGTGGCCGCCTCGGCTTCCGAGTCCGCCGCCATGCAATACCTGGCTCCTTACTCCGGTTGCACCATGGGTGAATACTTCCGTGATCGTGGCGAAGACGCCCTGATCATTTATGACGACTTGACCAAGCAAGCTTGGGCCTACCGTCAAGTATCCCTGTTGCTGCGTCGCCCACCAGGCCGTGAAGCCTACCCTGGCGACGTGTTCTACCTGCACTCCCGTCTGCTCGAGCGCGCTGCTCGTGTGAACGCCGAGTACGTAGAAAAATTCACTAACGGTGAAGTGAAGGGCAAGACCGGTTCATTGACCGCACTGCCTATCATTGAAACGCAAGCCGGTGACGTTTCCGCTTTCGTTCCAACCAACGTGATTTCGATTACTGACGGTCAGATCTTCCTGGAATCCGACCTGTTCAACGCGGGTGTTCGTCCTGCTATTAACGCCGGTATTTCGGTGTCCCGTGTGGGTGGCGCTGCTCAGACCAAGGTCATCAAGAAGCTGTCCGGCGGTATTCGTACCGACTTGGCTCAGTACCGTGAATTGGCCGCGTTTGCTCAGTTTGCTTCCGACCTGGATGACGCAACCCGTCGTCAGTTGGAGCGTGGTAAGCGCGTGGTCGAACTGCTCAAGCAGCCTCAGTACCAGCCTTTGGCTGTGTGGGAACTGGCCGTGAGCCTGTACGCTGTGAACAACGGTTACTTCGACGATCTGGAAGTCGCTCAGGTTCTGCCTTTCGAAAAAGGCCTGAAAGATCACCTGCGCAGCAAGTTCGCTGCTCTGGTTGAGCGTATCGAAAGCAAGAAGGAACTGGGTAAAGAAGACGAGGCTGAGTTGGTTGCAGCCATCCAGGACTTCAAAAAGCACGGCGCTTTCTAATCATTGTTGGCAGGCGCCGGAAACCCCGGCGTCATGATTAGCGGGAGTCGACAGCCTAGTTGGGCTCCCGATAATGCCCTTACAGGAAAGTGTGATGGCCGGAATCAAGGAAATTCGTACTAAGATCAAGAGCGTGCAAAACACGTCCAAGATCACCAAAGCCATGGAGATGGTGGCAGCATCCAAGATGCGCAAGGCGCAAGAGCGGATGCGTGCTGGCCGTCCCTATGCAGACAAGGTGCGCGAGATTGCTTCGCATCTGATGCAGGCGCACCCCGACTACACTCACCCCTACATGGTTGAGCCCGCCGAAGTCAAATCGGTAGGTATCGTGGTTGTCAGCACGGACAAAGGTCTGTGTGGCGGCCTGAACACCAATATTCTGCGTCTGGTACTTGCGCGTGTTCGCGAGTTTGAGGACAAAGGTATTAGCGTTCAGACAACGGCTCTGGGTGGTAAAGCTGCTGGAACATTGGCGCGTGTTGGTGCCAATCTGGTTTCTCAGGAAGTAGGCTTGGGCGATGCGCCTAACCTGGAACGTCTGATTGGCGCTATTAAAGTGCAGATCGATGACTTCGTGGAAGGCCGTATTGATGCTGTTTATCTGGCTACCAGCCGCTTTGTCAATACGATGAAGCAGGACCCAACATTTATTCGTTTGTTGCCTTTGCCTTCCGGTCTGAAAGATCCTTTCCAGGCTGGCGATCAGGTAGACGCTCAAGAAAGTGTTAACGCTTCCGAGTACGGTTGGGATTACATCTACGAACCCGATGCCAAGTCGGTTATTGACGATTTGCTGATGCGTTACGTAGAGGGTCTGGTGTATCAGGCCGTTGCCGAGAACATGGCCTCTGAGCAGTCTGCCCGTATGGTGGCCATGAAAGCCGCGTCGGACAATGCCAAGACCGTTATCGGTGATCTTCAGCTGGTCTATAACAAGACTCGCCAGGCAGCGATTACGAAAGAAATCTCTGAAATCGTGGGGGGTGCCGCCGCTGTGTAATCACGGCAAGGCACACCATCAAAGTTATATTGCAAGGACTCAACATGAGCAACGGTACCATCGTTCAGTGCATCGGCGCCGTGGTGGATATTCAGTTCCCCCGCGACAGCATCCCTAAAGTCTACGAAGCATTGACTCTCGTTGACGAAAGTTCGGCTTTCGCAGAAAAAGGCCTGACTTTTGAAGTACAGCAACAATTGGGTGACGGTGTAGTTCGCACCATCGCCATGGGCTCCAGCGACGGCCTGCGTCGCGGTATGGAAGTGGCCGGTTCGGGCGCTCCTATCTCCGTACCTGTGGGTGTTGGCACCCTGGGTCGCATCATGGACGTTCTGGGTCGCCCGATCGACGAAGCTGGTCCTATCCAGTCTGACGAGCGTCGCGCCATTCACCAGGCAGCCCCCAAGTTCGACGAACTGTCGCCTTCGGTGGAACTGCTGGAAACCGGTATTAAAGTGATTGACCTGGTTTGCCCGTTCGCCAAGGGTGGTAAGGTTGGTTTGTTCGGTGGTGCCGGTGTGGGCAAGACCGTGAACATGCTGGAGCTGATCAACAACATCGCCAAGGCACACAGCGGTTTGTCCGTGTTTGCTGGTGTGGGTGAGCGTACCCGTGAAGGTAACGACTTCTACCACGAAATGGCTGATGCCGGCGTTATCCAGATGGACAACCTGAGCGAGTCCAAAGTGGCCATGGTGTTCGGTCAGATGAACGAACCTCCAGGCAACCGTCTGCGCGTGGCACTGTCCGGTCTGTCCATGGCCGAGAAGTTCCGTGACGAAGGCCGTGACATCCTGTTCTTTGTGGACAACATCTACCGCTACACGCTGGCCGGTACCGAAGTGTCCGCTCTGCTGGGTCGTATGCCTTCCGCAGTGGGTTACCAGCCTACGCTGGCCGAGGAAATGGGTAAGCTGCAAGAGCGTATTACCTCCACCAAGACCGGTTCGATTACGTCCATCCAGGCCGTTTACGTTCCAGCCGATGACTTGACTGACCCATCGCCTGCTACGACCTTCTTGCACTTGGACTCCACCGTTGTGTTGTCTCGTGACATTGCTGCTCTGGGTATTTACCCCGCTGTGGATCCTCTGGACTCCACCAGCCGTCAGCTGGACCCACAAGTTGTGGGTGAAGAGCACTACGCAGTGGCTCGCGGTGTTCAGCAAACGCTGCAGCGCTACAAGGAACTGCGCGATATTATCGCCATTCTGGGTATGGACGAGCTGTCTCCAGAAGACAAGCAGGCTGTTGCCCGCGCTCGTAAGATCCAGCGCTTCCTGTCTCAGCCTTTCCACGTGGCAGAAGTGTTTACCGGCTCGCCTGGTAAGTACGTTCCACTGGCTGAAACCCTGCGCGGCTTCAAGATGATCGTCGACGGCGAGTGTGATGCTCTGCCAGAACAGGCATTCTACATGGTCGGTTCCATCGACGAGGCTTTCGAAAAAGCCAAGACTATTCAGTAATAAGGATTACTCATGGCTAAGCTTCATGTTGACGTGGTCAGTGCCGAAGAATCGATCTTTTCCGGTGAGGCAAAGTTCGTGGCGCTGCCCGGCGAGGCTGGAGAGCTGGGTATTTTGCCCGGACACACTCCACTGATCTCGCGGATTCGTCCCGGCACGCTGAAGATCGTTATGGACGATGGCAGCGAAGAGCATATCTTTGTCGCTGGCGGCATACTCGAGGTTCAGCCTGGGAAAGTCACTGTATTGTCGGATACCGCGATTCGCGCACACGACTTGGATGAAGCAAAGGCCCTGGAAGCCCGCAAACATGCGGAAGAGGCCCTGCGCAACACCAAGGACAAGGCCGACATCGCTGTTGTGGAAGCCGAGCTGGCCATGCTGGCCGCTCAAGCTGCCGCAGCACGACGCCTGCGTGACGTGCGCAAGCACTGATCTCAAGTCGGTAGCATCCGCAAAAAAGCCACCCTTAGGGGTGGTTTTTTTGTGTTTGGTGTAGACAGAAGGGTGGGGTTGAATATCTACTTTTTCTGACTGCAACTGCAACTGCAACTGCAACTGCAACTGCAACTGCGCCCGCCCGCCTCAGCGGCGACTATGTCAGAGATATGGGCGGGGATACCAAGTGGCAGTTGGTGTGCCTGATTTATTGGACCCAGCTATCGCAGCACAGAATAAGCACACCATCAGTTTGGCCTGTTGCAGTCATGCGGCATGATTCACCGCATCTGTTTCAGGGCAAGCAGGCTTTGCTTGATGCCGCGCCGCCAGTCTCTTTCGATAGCTTGTGCCCCTAGCAAAGCATCCAGCCTGCCTTGTTGCAAACTAGATTGTGCCGGCCGCTTGGCAGGTGTTGGGTACTGGTTAGTAGAGATAGCGGTCAACGTTGGTGCTTGTGCCAGCAGATCAAGTTTGACTGCCTGGTCAAAGATTTCTTGAGCAAAGCCATGCCAGCTTACAGAGGGTTGGCCTGCGAAATGGTAGATGCCTGATGGGGACTGCTGCTTGCCGGTGCCCTGTTTGGACTCACACAGCCGTTCTGCCAGTTGAAGTAACACTTGAGCAATATGTGGCGCGTAGCTAGGGCCACCAATCTGGTCATCAACAATGCTCAGTTCAGTGCGTTCCCGCCCCAGGCGTAGCATGGTCTTCAGAAAGTTGTTTCCAAACTGGCTGAATACCCAACTGGTGCGCAAAATGATGGACGAGGGCAGGGCGGTCAGGACTGCTTGCTCGCCCGCCAACTTACTTTGTCCATAGACGCTGGCAGGGCAGGTAGGAGCATCTTCGGCATAGGGCTGGCTTGCCAGGCCGTCAAACACATAGTCAGTGGAGACATGAATAAGTGCTATGCCGCGTTCGGCGCAGGCAGCGGCCAGAAGGCCGGGAGCTATACCGTTGATCAGATGTGCTGTCTCTGGTTCGGACTCTGCCTTGTCGACAGCGGTGTAGGCAGCTGTGTTGATGACGACATCAGGACGATGCTGTTTCAATGCCAAAGCAATGGAGCCAGCTTGAGTAATGTCCAGCTCCTGATGACTTAGCGGAATAAGTTTCAGCGCTGATGTTGATACGGCCAGCGGGGGCAGGGAAGGCGTATGATCAAGGTCAGTTATGTGCTTGCCACATGCAGAGGGCCAGGGCCGTGTTTGGTAGCCAGCAAATGCATGGCCTATTTGCCCATACCCTCCGGCTATCAAGATGCGTATCATGGCAGCAGGAACTGCTCAAGTCCGGGGTGTGACCTATCTTTGGCCGAGAGCACAGGGTTCTGAATTGGCCAGTTGATGGCCAAACGTGGGCAATCCCACGCGAGTCCACCCTCGTCGTCTGGCTGATAGTAGTCTGTGCATTTATAGTTGATGTCGGCTTTGTCGCTTAGTACACAAAAACCGTGTGCGTATCCGGGGGCAACCCAGAGCTGTTTATGATTATCCTGGCTAAGCTCCAGCCCCACATACTGCCCGAAGGTGCTGGAGCCAGGGTTTATGTCTACGACAACATCAAAGATGGCTCCCCTCGTGACGCTGATCAGCTTGCCTTGAGGCTTGGTCCTCTGGAAGTGCAGGCCTCGCAACACGGAGCCTTTGGAGTAGGACTGATTGTCTTGGACAAAGGCACTTTCTATCCCGGCTACCGCTTGATAGCGTGCCGCATTAAAGCTTTCTTTAAAAAAGCCCCGTTCATCGTTGAATACGCGAGGCTCAATAATCAGAACGCCGGGTAAATGGGTAGTGTGCGTGCGCATATTACTGTTGTAGCAAGCGGGCCAAGTATTGGCCGTAGCCCGTTTTCTCCAAGGCCAGGGCCTGTGTTGTCAGGGCTTGTCGGGATAGCCAACCTTGATTGAATGCGATTTCTTCCAGACAGGCGACTTTCAAACCTTGACGATGTTCAATGGTGCGAATAAAAGAGCCCGCTTCCATCAGGCTCTCGTGAGTGCCGGAGTCCAGCCAGGCAAAGCCTCGCCCCAGGATGGAAACATGCAGATCATCCAGGTGCAGGTAGGCATTATTGATGTCGGTAATTTCCAGTTCACCACGAGTAGATGGGGTGACTTGGCGGGCGATATCCACAACGCGATTATCGTAAAAATATAGACCTGTCACTGCAAGGTTCGATTTTGGTTTGGCTGGCTTTTCTTCAATGGAGATTGCTTTGCCCGCAGCATCCATTTCGACTACGCCAAAGCTTTCGGGATTATTGACGGGATAGCCAAAAATTGTGGCGCCATGAGGGCGAGTACGAGCCGAACGCAGCATCTGGCTAAAACCATAGCCGTAGAAAATATTGTCCCCTAGGATCAGGCACACAGAATCTGAGCCGATAAAATTGGCGCCAATTACAAAGGCCTGGGCCAGGCCGTCTGGTGAGGCTTGCTCCGCATAGGAGAGTTCAATACCAAAGCGTGAGCCGTCACCCAGCAAGTTTCGGAAGTTTGGTAAATCATCTGGGGTACAGATGATCAGAATCTCCCTGATATCCGCCAGCATCAGCACGGATAAGGGATAGTAGATCATAGGTTTGTCGTAGATCGGAAGTAGATGCTTGGACACACCCATAGTGATAGGGTGCAGGCGCGTGCCCGAGCCACCTGCCAATACAATTCCTTTCAAGCTTGTTTTCCCAGACGATCCAGACGGTAGGCGCCGTTCAAGATGCGTTCCCACCAAGAGGTGTTTTCAAGGTACCAAAGTACAGTCTTGCGCAGGCCTGTCTCAAAACTTTCTTGAGCCTGCCAGCCAAGCTCCGTCGTGATTTTACTGGCATCGATCGCATAGCGTTGATCGTGACCGGGACGATCTTCTACAAAGGTAATCAGGTCAGAGTAACGAGCCAGTCCGGCTGGTTTGCCGAGGTGTAACTCCTCAAGAATAGAACAGATGGCTTGGACAACATCCAGGTTTTTCTTCTCCTGCTTGCCGCCAATATTGTAGGTTTCACCTATTCTTCCTCGGGTTGCGACGGCAATAAGAGCCCGGACGTGATCATCAACATAAAGCCAGTCTCTGACTTGATCGCCTGCCCCGTAAACGGGTAGGGGTTGTCCCTTCAGTGCGCTAAGCAGCATGTGTGGGATCAGTTTTTCCGGAAATTGATAGGGGCCGTAGTTGTTCGAGCAGTTACTAAGAACAACAGGCAGACCATAGCTGCGATGCCAGGCTCGCACTAGATGGTCTGAGCTGGCTTTGCTGGCCGAATAGGGGGAGCTGGGATTGTAGGCGGTCATTTCGGTAAAGAGTGCATCGGTTCTGCCTAGATCGCCATAGACTTCATCAGTAGAGACATGATGAAAGCGAAAATTTTGCTTGTTTTGTGAACTCAGTCCTTCCCAGTACTGGCGGCTTTGTTCAAGCAATGTGTATGTACCAACGATATTGGTTTGAATAAACTGGGCAGGGCCATCGATGGAGCGGTCAACATGTGACTCTGCGGCTAGATGTATGATGATGTCCGGTCGAAATTGCTGTAAATGCATGGCTATCTGTGTAGCGTCGCAAATATTGGTTTGACTGAACGTGTAGTTTGGGTGTCCTTGCACCTGAGCCAGTGACCCCAAATTTCCGGCATAGCTTAAGACATCGACATTCAGGATATGGTGGTCGCTGGTTTGGAGCACGTGCCGGATAAGCGCGGAGCCAATAAAGCCGGCTCCGCCTGTCACAAGAATACGCATAGTTTTAGTGAGCGCGTAGGAGGTGAGCTGCGCAACGGTCATGATATGGTAAACCCTCGGGGGGGCGGGGAGGCGGCCAAGTGTTTGCTTTAACCCAGTTCGCAAGATAGCAGACATTCCGGTCTGGAGCGTCAGTCTGCATTTTTTGAGTTTTCGGTCAGGGGCTATTGATCGGACGTGTACAAGTCGATGCTAGGCATGCAAGTTACACGTTTAGTTGCTATCTTTGAACGGCTCACTGGGTGTTGCGGCGATTATAATTTGTTACGCCGCTTTTATTTGCTTGGTTAGACAGACCCTGTCGCAGTCCTTGAGACCCCGAAGCTGTTCTAGTCCCAGTCAGTACGAGTATCGTTTACCGTCGTTTTAGGCCTTTTTCGTCTCGTCGCATATGACTCTCCCTTCTCTTTTGACTGGTCCAGGCAATCGTTTGACATCTGGGCTTGTGCTCTTATTCTATGCAAGCCTGTTGTCCACCAAGGACATGTACTCGTACGTGATGGGAGCACTGGTCCTTTTTTCGCTGTGGAAAATCCCGGCTCTGTCAGCGATTTCTCTGGAGAGGCAGGAAAAGCTCATAGTGGTGTGCATGCTGCTTTTTGCAGGCATCAGTATAGGGGTGACAGTCTGGCATGGCAGTTATGCTCGCAGCTTTGAGGTTCCTGTCAAATTTGCTTTTGGAGCCTTGTTGATTTTATGTTTGTGTCATTTTCCGCCTAAGCCGGGGGCTTTATGGGCTGGCTTGTTGTTGGGGGCCATCAGTGGATTGGTAGTGGCTTTTTGGAAAATGTGGCAAGTCGGTGAGTTCAAGGCTTTTGGGTTTACTGGGGCAATTCAGTTTGGGAATCTGTCGTTGAGTATGGCGATACTGTTGGGCGTGGCCTTGTGTTGGGTGATCGGTAATCCTCACGCTCATCGGCGCCTGTGGTTTGTGCTCCTGGCCATCGGGATGCTCTGTGGCTTGCTGGGTTCTTACTACTCGGGTACGCGTGGCGGTTGGGTGGCCATTCCTTTGTTCATCATTCTGTTTTTGCTGGCTTATTTGCGCCGCAGCAATGTGATGGCCTGTGCAATCGCTGTGGCCGTGCTCGGCACGGTTGCCGGTGCTCTGGTGTTTCAATCGCCCCTTGTCAAAACCCGTATGGAACAGGTTTATACGGACTTGTCTGAGTACCAAGCCAACGGGGCCAGTAGCTACAGTTCTTTGGGAGCCCGGTTTGCGATTTGGGAAGCCGCATGGGACGCCATTGAAGATAGCCCCGTAATGGGTATTGGAGAGGTTCAATTCCGCCAGATGTTGAAAGAAAAGAATGAAGCAGGATTGATCGGATCAGTGCCTGCGGGCTTGGCCAATACCCACAATACTTTTCTTGAAGTCTGGATGTTGTATGGGGGCGTTGCCTTGTTGTTTCTGCTGCTTCTGATGTTCAGCGCGGCATGGTATTTTCTGTCTTTTATTCGTCACGCTGATTCTGTATTACGCAGTTATGCCTTAGGCGGTTTATGCTTGATAGGCGGCTACATTATTTACGGGCAAACGCAAATAATGTTGATTCGCAATAACACCTTATTGTTCTTTTTGATGTCTTTGGCGGTTCTGATAAGTTTGACTCATCAGCGTCGTCGTGCTGCTTTGCATGTTGGAAATGCTTGAACGTTTTTAGGTAAGATTTTATCTGAGGGTAAACGGCTCTTTATAAGCAGATTTTTATATCAAATATTGCCTTTTGGAACTGATGGTAATTAAAAGGTTCTATTTTTTGATGGTGTTTTTAAGCGCAATTTTTAAAAACTCAAGAATTTTTCGGTAGAGTATGACGTTCCATATTGTTAGCTAAAGTCAAAACATCAGCTTTTAAATTTTTTAAGAAACACTAGGAAAAATGAAGAAATTTGCTCTCATTGGTGCAAGTGGATACATCGCACCTCGTCATATGCAGGCGATCAAGGCGACCGGTAATTTGCTGGTTGCTGCTATGGATCCGAATGATTCGGTAGGCATTATCGATAGCCACTTTCCCGATGCTCATTTTTTTACAGAATTCGAACGCTTTGACCGTTATATCGACAAGCTCAGCCGTGCGAAAACGGGTGAGGCGGTCGATTATATGTCTATCTGTTCGCCCAATTATCTGCATGACTCTCATATGAGGTTTGCTCTGCGCTCTGGTGCGGATGCAATTTGTGAAAAACCACTGGTGCTCAATTCCTGGAATATTGATGGCCTATTGGATATTGAGCGCGATACGGGGCGTAAAGTAAATACGATTTTACAATTGCGTGTTCATCCCGCAATTATCGAACTGCGGGAAAAAGTTTTAAATAATAAAGATAAAAAAGATAAATACGATGTTGATTTAACCTATATTACCTCTCGTGGCAACTGGTATCACCAGTCGTGGAAAGGTGATGTTAAAAAATCGGGCGGTATTGCCACCAATATTGGGGTACATTTTTTTGATATGCTGCATTTTATTTTTGGTGATTTGCAGCGTAACGTGGTGCATACTCGTACGGACAGCAAAGCGGCGGGTTTTCTGGAATATGAAAACGCACGTGTGCGGTGGTTCCTGTCTATTGATGTAGAAGACGTGCCTGAATCGGCCCAGGAAAAAGGCATGCGCACATTCCGTTCCATTACGGTAGATGGCGAGGAAATCGAGTTTTCGGGTGGCTTTACCGATCTGCACACACGTAGTTACGAAGAAATTCTGGCTGGCCGTGGCTTTGGCTTGGAAGAAAACCGCACGGCAATCTCGACTGTGCAGTTTATCCGCACTGCTGACATCTTGCCTTTGCAGGGTGATTACCACCCCTTCTTGAAAAAATGAGCTATTACAAACACGAGTCAGCCATTGTTGATGAAGGCGCACAGATAGGGCCGGGTTCACGCGTCTGGCATTTTGTGCATGTCTGTGCAGGGGCCAGGATCGGGGCGGGGGTATCGCTAGGCCAGAATGTCTTTGTGGGCAACAAGGTGCAGATAGGGGACAACTGCAAGATTCAAAACAATGTCTCCGTCTACGACAATGTCACTTTGGAAGAGGGCGTATTCTGTGGCCCCAGCATGGTCTTTACCAACGTCTACAACCCACGATCCTTAATTGAGCGCAAGGATCAGTATCGCGACACACTGGTGCGTATTGGGGCGACATTGGGCGCGAACTGCACGATTGTCTGTGGTGTAACCGTAGGCAAATTTGCTTTTGTGGGGGCCGGGGCTGTGATCAATAGGGATGTGCCGGACTACGCTCTGATGGTGGGTGTACCTGCTCGTCACAAAGGCTGGATGAGTGAATTTGGAGAGCAACTGGATTTGCCTTTGAAAGGGACGGGACAGTGCGTCTGCCCGCATTCAGGAGCTATCTATGAGTTGCACAATGATCGTTTGATTAAACGGGAAGTCCATCAGCAATGATTGAATTTACGGATCTACATGCTCAGCAAACGCGTATCAAGTCGGAGATTGATGCGGGTATTGCACAGGTTTTACAGCATGGTCGCTATATTCTTGGCCCTGAAGTGGCAGAGTTGGAAGAAAAGTTGGCTGATTATGTGCAAGCCAGGTATTGCATCAGCTGTGCCAATGGCACTGATGCCTTGCAAATTGCGTTGATGGCTTTGGGTGTAGGGCCAGGTGATGAGGTGATCACTCCCGGCTTTACCTATGTGGCTACTGCCGAGACGGTGGCTGTGTTGGGTGCCAAACCAATTTATGTGGATGTGGAGCCGTTGACCTACAATCTGGACCCCGTCTTGCTGGAAGCGGCGATCACGCCTCGTACGAAAGCGATTATTCCGGTGTCCATGTATGGTCAGTGCGCAGACTTTGACACCATCAATGCGATTGCTTCCAAGCATGGCCTAGCCGTCATTGAGGATGCGGCCCAGAGTTTCGGTGCAACCTACAAAGGGCGTTATTCCTGTAACCTGACGACGGTCGCTTGTACCAGTTTTTTTCCTAGCAAACCCTTGGGGGGATACGGGGACGGTGGAGCGATTTTTACCAATGATGAAGGTCTAGCAAAGGTGATGCGCCAGATTGCCCGTCATGGACAGGATCGACGCTATCATCATATCCGTATCGGTATCAATAGTCGTCTTGATACCTTGCAGGCGGCTATTTTGCTGCCCAAACTGGCGATCTTGTCCGAAGAGTTGGAAATGCGGCAGCGCGTGGCCCAACGTTATCAGACCAGCTTGCAGGCAATTGGCATTCAGAGTACGCCGTTTGCGGAACCTCATAACCGGCACGTGTATGCTCAGTACACGATTCGGGTTCAACAGCGTGATCAGGTGCAGGAAAGCTTGCTTAAAGCGGGTGTTCCCACTGCTGTGCATTATCCCATTCCCTTGAACCGACAGCCCGCTGTGCAGGATCTGGATGCGGTGTTGCCGGTGGGTGACCTGATCGCGACTGAGGTCCTGAGTCTGCCCATGGGGCCCTACCTGAAAGACGACGATATGGATCATATCGTCCAAGCGCTACAGGCATGCGTACCGCTTTAATCTCGTTTAAGGCTGCGGCTTAATTTCGCAGCCATTTTTATGCAAAATAGTTACTGGAAAACTGTACTCTCCGTCTTTACAGGATCGGCGATCGCTCAGGTAATTCCTGTGCTGGGTGCGTTGCTGATTGCCCGTCAGTTCGGCCCAGGCCAGTTTGGTCTGTTCTCTGCTTGGTTGGGTATTGTCATTATTTTATCGACAGCCGTGACGGGGCGTCTGGAAGTGTCATTGGCCTTGGAGCGGGACGGGCGTTTTCGTAACGTCGCTGCTTTTGCCGTTCTGGTTACGACACTGCTGACAGCTATTGCTGTGCTGCTTGTGTTGGGCTCGCTGCATGTGTTGACCGGCTACAACTACTTTGACACCTTGATGCTGTTGCTTGTGTTGGTGCCTTGTGCCACCTTGTTCGCATTGAACCAGGCTTGGCAATCCTGGGCTGCAGCAGAAGGGCGCTTTCGTCAGTTGAATATGATGCGGGTGGCTCAGTCGATTTTTGTGGTGGTTTTGCAGATTGTAGCCGGTGTCTTTTGGCCTACTGCTACTGCACTGGCGATGTCGTATGCGCTAGGTTTGCTGTTGGCGCAAGCGTATTGCATGTGGTTATTGCCAGTGTCCATGCGCTGGATGCGACGCTGGCGGCCTTTGATGCTGGCGTATGCCAGACGTCATCGGAAGTTTCTGGCATATTCCTTACCCGCTGATTTTATCAATGCTCTGGCAATTCAGTTGCCTATTATGATTGTTGCCCATCGTTTTGGGGCAGAGAGTGCTGGGTACTTGGCGCTGGTCATACGCGTTTTGGGGCTGCCTTTGTCCTTTCTTGGCAAAGCCGTTTTGGATGTGTTCAAACGCCAGGCATCCATGGCGTTTCGTGAGCGAGGCGAGTGTCGCCATGAGTACGTGCGCACGTTTTGGGTTTTAGGCGCCGGATCCGTCATTTTTGCAATAGGAGCCTATTTCTTGTCGGAACCCGTTTTTGCCATTGCCTTTGGTGAAGAGTGGCGTCCCGCGGGCTTGATGAGCGTGTTGCTGATCCCTATGTTTACCTTGCGTTTCATCGCCAGCCCGCTAAGTTACGTAATATATATTTTTAACAAACAACAAGTCGATCTGATATGGCAGATATGTCTGCTGGCCATGACCTACGGTGTATTGAGTTACGTAGGTACGGAATCTGCGGCGATCCTCATTTACTCGGTGTCTTACGCCTTGTTGTATATGGTGTATCTGGCCATCTCGTATCGATATAGTTGTGGTGAATCGCACAAACAGCGAGCAAATTTATGATCGGCATCCTGGACTATGGTTGTGGCAACATTAACTCGGTCATCCGAATGATTCAAAAGCTGGGAGGAGAGGCCTGCAAGGTTTCTGCCCCGCAGGAGGTCATGGCTGTTGAGCGTTTGATTATTCCGGGCGTGGGGGCCTTTGACCACGGTATGCAGCAATTGCATGATCGGGGGCTTTTGCCTGTTCTGGAACAATATGCCCTGCAGGATAAAAAACCAGTATTGGGCATATGCCTGGGCATGCAGCTGATGTGCCGTGCCAGCGAGGAGGGCACTTTGCCCGGCCTTGGCTGGATTGACGCTCATGTACGGCGCTTTCAAAGCACGCCCGAACGTCCCTTGAAGATTCCTCACATGGGGTGGTCGGAAGTGGATATCGCCAAGCCGAACCCCTTGTTACAAGAAGGTGAGCGCCGGCATCGCTTTTATTTTGTTCATGCCTACAAGGTCGAGACCGCTTGCGCTCAGGATGTTTTGGCTACGGCCGACTATGGCGGCACCTTTGTAGCTGCCTTTCAACGTGAGAATGTAATGGGAGTGCAGTTCCACCCTGAGAAAAGCCACCAGTTTGGTTTTGGATTGATGAAGAACTTTATGGCTGAGACCGTATGAAGCCTCGCGTTATCCCCGTTCTCTCTTTGAAAAATGGAGGATTGGTCAAAACTCGCCGCTATCAGGACTCTAAATACGTGGGCGACCCGACCAATGCGATTCGTATCTTCAACGAGAAGGAGGTCGATGAACTGGTCGTTTTGGATATCGGCGCCTCCAGCGCAGGTACAACCCCCGATCTAGATGTAGTGCGTTTGTTTGCCGAAGAGTGCTTTATGCCTTTGACGTACGGAGGCGGTATCCAGAATATGCAGCAGGTCGAGCGGATTTTTGATCTGGGCATTGAGAAGGTCAGTTTGCAGTCGGCTGTGCTGAATGATACCCGCTTGATACAGGATATTGCCCGGGTGTACGGCCAGCAAAGTGTGGTGTTGGGTGTTGATATTAAAAAAAATTGGCTCAAGCAGCCCAAGCTGTATAGTTCGCAGTCGGGTAAATTGCTGAACCGCCCTATTTACGATTATTTGGCTGAACGGGTTGATGCAGGAGTAGGGGAAGTCCTCTTGAGTGCAGTAGACCATGACGGCATGATGGACGGCTACGATCTGGATTTGATCCATTCGGTCGCCAGCCGCTTGCCGGTGCCCGTAGTGGCCTTGGGCGGAGCTCGTTCGATGGACGATTTCAACCTGGCGTTGAAGGCCGGCGCTTCAGCCGTTGCGGCCGGCGCCATGTTTGTATTCAAAGGCCCACACCGTGCGGTATTGATCAATTACCCGAAACGGGCCGAGTTTGACTCTTTGGATGATATTGAATGAATCAACATTACCAGGTGTGTTCGCGCTGTGTGATGGACACCAGCGCACGCGACATTGTTTTCAACAGTGACGGCGTCTGCAACTACTGCACGGACCTGGAGGCAGGCACCAAGAACACCTTGGGGCTGGCACCGGAAGAAAAAGAACGTCGCTTGCAGGCCTTGGTGACCGAGGTCAAGGCACAGGGCAAAGGTAAGCCTTATGACTGCATTGTCGGGGTTTCAGGTGGGGTAGACAGCTCCTGGGTACTGGTCAAGGCTGTTGAGCTGGGCTTGCGTCCCCTGGCTGTGCATATGGATAACGGCTGGAATTCCGAGCTTGCGCAGAACAATATTGAGAATCTGATCAATGGTCTGGGCGTGGATCTGTATACCCATGTGATTGACTGGCATGAATACCGCAAGCTGATGCAGGCATTTTTTGACGCCAATGTTGTCGATATCGAGCTTTTATACGATAACGCGATGACGGCAGTGAATTACCAGCAGGCGGCCAAATATGGCTTGAAGCATTTGCTGGCCGGGACCAATGAGGCCACGGAGGGGATGCAGATTCCCGAGAGCTGGAACTGGTTCAAGTTCGACAAGAAAAATCTTCGCAGCATCGCCAAACGTTTTAGTGATGTGAAAATCGAGACCTTTCCCTTGTTTGGCATTGGCGAGTACATACGCTATGCCGTCATACAGAAAATACGCTGGGTTTCGATTCTGGACTTAATGGAGTTCAACAAGTTCTCTGCCATGCAGCAATTGCATGAGCGTTATTCCTATAAGCCGTATCCTTACAAGCATTACGAGTCGATTTTCACTCGCTTTTATCAGGGCTATATCCTGCCCGAGAAATTTGGGGTTGATAAACGTCGCGTGCACATGAGTACCTTGATCGTAACAGGGCAAATGAGCCGGGATGAAGCCTTGGCCGATCTGGCAAAAATCCCCTACCACAGCCAGAGGGAACTCGATGAGGACAAGCAGTATTTTCTGAAGAAAATGGGCTGGACTCCCGCTCAGCTGGACGCTTATATCAAAGCTCCTGCGGTGGCTCATGACTATTACCCCAGTGACCTGGCGCGTTGGAAATGGATGGCCAAGCTGTATAAACGTGTGCTTGGTCGTTCCTGATCTAGTAGTGTGTGGGCGCAAGGCTTGAGATAAAGGTTGGAATATGCGGTTTTTACACTCTGCGATGCTATTGCGTCCGGTCAATGGCATTGTTGCTCAGATGACCTGGGAGCAACAGGCCGCAGACCAATTGGGCTTGTCCTGGCGCACGCGTGCATTTTCTGCGCCTGATGCCAGAATTCCCGACTTGATCCGAGTGGATTCGGGAGTGCAGGTCGATGGTCACAGCAAGTGGCGGCTCGCCTGGGCCTGGGTGGCATTTCGTCTCAGTTATCTCCGTTGGCTGCGCGCGCAGGACGATATTGATGTGTTTGTCTTGCGCCATAGTGTGCATGACCCCTTTCAGTATCTGTTTATCCGAACCTGTCCCAAGCCTGTTTATCTGGTACATCACACTAAAGAGCTGGATGAGCTGGCCGGGGGCGGGGTGCTGGGCAAATTACGCTCCTATGCTGAATCGGTGTTGGGGCGGTGGTCAATTCGCCGCGCTGCGGGGGTAATAGGTGTGACGCCTGAGCTCAGTGCCTACGAGTCTGAGCGTGCCGGGCAAGCGGGGAAATATACCTATACCTATCCTAACGGGGTGATGTACACCGGCCAGATTATGGCGGATCACCGTCAGGATCGGCCCGAGTTCTTGTTTGTGGCCAGCCATTTTTATGACTGGCACGGCTTGGATCTTGTGTTGGACGCGCTGGGGCGCAGTCAGGCCGATTTTTGTTTGCACATTGTGGGCGTTGTGTTTGAGGCGGATCTGGTACGTTGCCAGAAAGATCCACGCATTGTGTTGCATGGAACCTTGAGTGCGGATGAGATTTCTGCTCTGGCGCAGCGCTGTTGGGTCGGGCTGAGCTCTTTCGCTTTGGATCGGAAAGGTATGTTGCAAGCCTGTACCTTGAAGGTGCGGGAGTATCTTATGCTCGGTTTGCCGGTGTATTCGGGGCATCAGGATGTCTTTGAACGGGCTTTTCCCTTTTATTGCCAGGGGCCTGTGGACGTGGCTGCACTATTGGACTACGCACACGCCGTGCGTTTGGCAGACCGGGCGCAAGTCAGCCAGGTGGCCCAGGCTTATATTGCCAAGACTAGTTTGCTGGAGGGCTTGACCGGGGCGCTGACCGAACAGGAAAAGGCAAGGCATTCATGAATTCGGAACCATTACGCACTGAAATTGATGTGCTTTACCGTCTGGTGGCGCAGGTCTCCTTCTTTGCTTTCTTTGCGTTTGGCCCCGTGTGGAAGTTTTTGGAAACGATGTTTGGTTTCCCTAGGATCAATGTCAGTGTTCTTTATTTGCTGTGCGTGGGCTTGTTGCTGTCCCTTCTGGTCAGCAAGGTTGCGTTCCATGCGCGTGATGTCAGGGGAAAACCGCTGTTTGCCGCGGTCTCAATCTTGTTGATGTGGGTGTTGCTGATTCAGGCTGTGCAGTTTTCCAGCTTGCTGCAGCATGTCGATGTGTGGACTCTGTCTAGGTACTTTTCCAATACCGGGGTAGCGCCTTTGCTATTGGTGCTGTTGGGGAAATGGTATGCCGAACAGTCTCCGGGAGTCGCTGCTGCGGTGAAGTTCAGCTGGATATTTTCTAGTGTGGTTTATATCTTTAGCTATGTGTATATCGGGCAGGATTTTCACAAAAATATTGTTGAAGCCAGTATTTATCTGACCTTGTCCGACTGCTATGCGATTGTGGCCTTGCTGACAGTAGTCTCTGTCAGGCAGCGTAGCCATTTAATTGTTTTGTTCGTCATCAGCTTCTGGGTGCTGTTTTTTCTGAATTCCCGCTTTTCTTTTCTGGCGTTTGTGCTGGCCTGTGTGGCTGTGATGTTTGTCAGGAACAAAGTGGCTGCCATCTTTGTGTTTTTGTTGTCGGCGCTGTTACTGGTCGCCTTGGGACCCTGGCTCGTTGACTGGCTCGGACCGGATCACCGCATGGTCAGGCTCTTTCTTTTTGAGAACGACTCGTCCTTGTCTGGCCGCCTGGAGCTGATGCGACAGGAGCTGGACTTTTTAAGCAGTAATTGGGTCTTGGGACGCTATATGTATGATGTCGTGGCCACGGGGGTGACGGGAAACTATGCGCATAATTATCTCTCGTTCCTGAGTGCTTACGGAGTTGGCCCTGCGCTGGGGCTGATTGGCATTATCGTGGCTGGGCTCATGAGTGGGGTGTTTAGCGCCATACGGCAGCATCATGTTCAAACCGTGCTGGCGGTCTTGTTTTTCTGCTTGTTCGGCATTGTGGCTGCCCGCAGCTATCTGTATCCCTATATCTGGTTTGCTTTGGCGGCATTGGCTTCCTTGCCTTTGCCTGCTACTCACTCTAAGGCTTCCTAATGCAGTTTTCTTTGCTTCTTTCCTTGTACAACGGTGAAAAGGCCTCCAATTTCGAGCAGGCGATGGACAGTGTTGTGAGCTCCACCCGCCAGCCCGATGAGGTGGTGCTGGTTCTGGATGGCCCTGTACGTCCAGAGCTGAGCGAACTGGTGGAGCGCTATCGCACGAGTTTGCCGATAGTGCTTGTACCGCTGGAAAAGAACGTGGGTTTGGGCAAAGCGTTAAATATAGGTTTGCAGCATTGCACTCATCCCTGGGTAGCCCGTTTCGATACAGATGACATTAATGAGCCGGAGCGATTTGCACGTCAACTCGAGCAGTTGGAACGCGATCCGCAACTCGATATTATCGGCTCATCGATTGCTGAGTTTGCCGAGGATCCGCAGCGTATTCGCAGTTATCGGGCAGCTCCCGAAAGTCATGAGGAAATCATGAAGTATGGGCAGCGACGAAACCCGTTCAACCACATGACGGTGATGTACCGGAAAGATGCGGTGTTGCGTTGCGGCAGTTATGGGAATGAATATTTTTACGAGGATTACGCTTTGTGGGTGCGTCTTTTGCTCTCGGGAGCAAAGGGGATGAATATTCAGCAACCGTTGGTGCGTGCCCGTACCGATCTGTCCATGTATCGCCGTCGGGGCGGATGGCGCTACGCGCGGCAGGAAATTGCCGCGCAGTATACGTTTTATTCTTTAGGCTTTATTGGTCTGGGGCGTTTTTTGCTTAATTGTTTACAACGTACCCCAGCCCGTTTGTTGCCGCCCTTCGTGCGGGAGCGCATTTATCTGAAATTGCTGCGCTAAGCTTGCCTAGCGGGCGCCAAAACCGGTGAGCATGGTTTTGATGGTCAGAAAGACAATATGCAGATCCAGATAGGTTGAGCAATTCTTGATGTAATAGAAGTCATGTTCGATCTTGATGCGGGTGGCGTCCGCATCGTCTGTATAACCTTGTCGCACTTGTGCCCACCCTGTGATCCCAGGCTTGACTACATGGCGATAGTTGTAAAACGGTATCTGCTCGTCAAACGCCCTGACAAAGTTGGGTTGTTCGGGACGGGGACCTATCAAGCTCATTTCGCCTTTGATGATATTTAGAAACTGCGGAAGTTCATCAATACGTAGTTTGCGAATGATTTTGCCTACACGGGTAATGCGAGGGTCGTCTTCACCGGCGAACTGCTCGGGTTGCTCGCGATCAAAGCGCATGCTTCGGAATTTATAAATAGTAAATTCTTTATTTCCCAGCCCAATGCGTTGCTGGGTATAAATGACTGGCCCAGGACTTTCCAGCTTGATCAGCAGGGCGGTGAGCAGACCGATGGGTAACACGATAGGCAAAGACAGCAGAACGATCCCCAGGTCCATCAGCAACTTGGTGGTCTCGTAGACTTTAGTGGGTAACAAGGCTCCTAGGTTGTTTTCGGACATACGGTTGATTCGTACACGCCCTGAAAGCGACTCATAGACCAAGCTGGCGTCATAGACAGGAATGCGCCTGAGCGCACATTGTGTTAGAAAGCGTTCATCATCTTTGCTCAGGTCGTTAAAGTCCGCCACGACCGCATCGTAACGGACATTTTGTAAATCCAGCGTCGTCAGTTCTCGGGCGTCAACATTGTCTAACTCAAATAGATGATCGCTCATTCCCCCTTTGATAACGGCTAGCTTTAGCCGACGATATTTTTGTGTGCTGAAATGTTCTAGGTAAAACCAGAGCAAGGCACAGGCACCGCTAGTGAGCAAGATAAAGCGGGACAGGTTCAGCGTTAAGAGCAAGGAGACTAGCGCGACCAGCACGTAAATGGTGATGACCTGCGGTGCAATGAACATGCTCGATTGCCCGCCGGGATAGGAAGTGTTGATTTTGCGTACAACAAAGTGGCAAATGACAAAAGCGATGGAGGCCACGATCAGGGCCGTTTTTTGGCCCAGATCGGGAGTCAGCAAGCCTTTCCAGCCCCAATGCAGGGCGGTAGGCAAAACAACGGAAACCAGCCAGCCTACAAACAGCAGGAAGGGCGAGGAGAGCAGGATTTGCTCGTGTTTTTTCTGAAAGCGGCGGTTAGGTAAGGTATTCATATCCTGCGGTCGTATATGGTGGTGAAAGGCTACATGTAAGCGCGATGGCAAACAGCAGCTTTCAATCATTTCTGATTGCACTGATAATCAGTACAACAAACATCCCCAGAAATAGACCGAAAATAATCCCTATCAGCAAGACCAATGGTTTGATTGGCTTGACCGGTTCATAAGGCGGCTGCGCAAGCATATCGATCCGGGCTACCGTGAAATCGGGAGTGCTATTGAGTGTTTGCAGCACGGCCTGCTGTGTTAGCAGCTTGGGCAAGCCGGCAATGTAAACGTCCTGGTCCTTGCGTTTGCTCAGCACGTCGATCTCGGCTTGTAGCGACCGTGTACCACGCATAAAACTGCTTTCATTACTGGGACTGTTGTCCAGCGTGATAACGGTCGTGCCTAGCATAGGAGCTTCAAGCTCCATGGCTTTGGCCACGGCCAAGGCGTCCTGGAGGCGGCCTATTTTCAGATCCTGAAGGTCCTTTTCCAGTTTGCGCAGCGTTGTTATCCGGTTTTCGGTGCTTTGTTTTTTTGCGATTATCTCACTTTGCAGGTTTTTGAGTAGTTCGGTATGGGTGGCTTGAACGGCAAGGTTTGTATAGTCATTGGCCCACTGGGCAGCCAGTTTTGGATCTTTCGCTTTAATGGATACATTCAGACTGCTGCCTTCTGTTGCAGAGCCTGTAATACTTAATGATTTTTCCAAACGCTTTGCAACCTGCTCGGCTTCGAGCTCATCTTTCGGGGAAAAATGAGGCAGGTAGTATTGCGATAAAAATTGATTCTTTATTGAAACTGATTTGAGATTAGTGTAGAAGATCTCGTAAACATGCGTTGAGTCCAGTTCACGCGGAATATTTTTTTCAGAAATTCCATTATCGATGGTATATAGGCTCTCCACATACTCGGCTAAATCGCTTGCCTGAGGGGGTAAAATCCTTGTGGTGGCTTGATAGGTCGGTTGTACTACTACTAAATAGCCAATTGAAAGACAGGTGCAGAGCAAGGTGATGGTTAGAATTAATTTTTTTGATTTCCAAAACAGCTTTATTATATCGCTCAGGCTAATGTTTCTTGTATTGGCTTCAGGGTTTTGGCTAACAGTGTTCACGCACTCTCCGGATTGTAGTCAACGTTCTGCTGAACTGAAGAACTTAAACTTCAATTCTAATCTCAATGGGTTTAAAACGTTTGTTTTCGAAATTTTTTATCGAGCTTTTTTGTGAAGTTGGGGCCTTATAAAACGGTAGTACCTGATCGTTGCTCAGGCATATCAATTAGAAAACCCAATGTGTTACAAATTGGCCGAAACCGTCAGGGCAGAGTGACATGACAAACTAAGTGAATGACTCAGTGCGGGAGTGCTTGAGCAATAATGATGTCCCATCTGCGGAAGACGGACGTTTGGCGCTAACTTATCAGAGAAACTTAGCAAGTAAAGACGAACTGCAATGATAGTGTTTGTTGCGGGTTGTAAGAGCGTGTCTGGGTGGTTTTTGTCACTGCATCTGTTGTATTGAAGTGACAGTGTGATTGACCGATGTGGGGTGTTCTGGACAGGGTGCTGAGGCTGGTTTAAAGCAAAAGAGTGCTTTGGCAAATCTATCCTAGTGCACTCAATATAACAGTGGTCTGATGGATTTTATACAGGACTGATGCGGTCTTGGTCGCAAGAATAAGATGATGAAATATAGAAGTGACATAGATGGGCTACGCGCCCTGGCTGTGCTATCAGTCCTGACTTTTCACCTGAACTCTGATTGGTTGCCCGGGGGGTTTATCGGAGTAGACGTTTTTTTTGTGATTTCAGGTTTCTTAATAAGTCAAATCATAAAAAGTGAAGTAACGGAGGGGCGATTTTCTTTCTTGAGTTTTTATAAGAGAAGAATTAGAAGAATATTGCCACCCCTTTATATTGTTTTGTTTTTTTCATTGTTAGCGGCTTTTTTTCTTTTTCTGCCTGAGGATTTTGATCGGCTTTTTTATTCTATTCTTTACTCTTCCGCTTTTTTGGCTAACCAATTTTTTTCCAAAGATGGAGGGTATTTTGATATTGCTTCCGATGAAAAACCTTTGTTGCATATTTGGTCCTTGTCTGTAGAGGAACAGTTTTATTTTATCTGGCCTCTTGTTTTTTTTCTGGCTTTCAGATTTTTTTCCAGATTTGGCAAGAAAGCGCTGGATCTTTCCTTGACTGTCTTTGTGGCGTGTGCTGTGGCGCTGGGGTTTATTTATAGTCAGTATTATTTGCTGTCTACCCATGCCGGTGACTCTGTTTATTTTTTACTGCGTTTGCGTTTCAGTGAGTTGCTGATAGGCGCTTTATTTGCTTTTCTGCCCGTGTACAGTCCCCGGCGGGGTTGCCATTTGTTCCAGCTAGTGGGGATCGTGCTGATCGTGGGGGGGCTGTTGATCTTAGACAAGCAGTCTGTTTTTCCCGGGCTCAATGCCCTTATTCCTTGTATTGGAGCTGGACTCTTCATTTATGGCGGACGCTCGGAACAGGCGGCCGACGGCTGGCTTATGCGGGTCTTTCAGAGGCCCTATTTGGTCGCGGTAGGCTTGATCTCCTACTCCTTGTATCTATGGCATTGGCCTGTTTTGGCGTATTTGCGCTATGTCTATGGCACCTATGTCTTGCCTGTCAGCTGGTTGCTTGTGGCAGTGCCTTGTATGTTTATTCTGGCTTATGTGACTTACAGACTGGTGGAGCAGCGCTGCAAACGCTTGAATATCGGGTTTATGATGGCTTTTCTGGCTTTGTTTTTACTCCCCGCCTTTGCTTTGGCCGGCTTGGGGCTAGGCTTGAAGGCGATCAAGCCTTCTTTGGGTCTTGACTCTGCATTGCTGAGTTATGGCACTGATGTTTGTCATGGCACGTTTGACAAGCGCTGTTTGCGTGGCGATCCGAAGCAAACCCCGCGTATATTGGTGACGGGTGATTCTCATGCGGCGGCCTTGAACTCGTTTGTGGACGAGGTCGGGCGTAATGAAGGTTGGCAGGCGTACGTGGTAACAGGCAGCTCCTGTTCTCCAGTTTTTGGTTTTAATGAGAATGTTTTGCCCGAATCTTCGCGTGAACCTTGCACGAATCTTAAGGAATATGTCGCGACAGCCTATCGGCACTATGAGGCAGTCGTTTTTACTTCTTTCTGGTCTTATCAGTTGGGCAAAGAGCCTGAGGCAGCCGACCCCGATTACCTGTCAAAACTCGAACATACTTTGCGAAGCATGGCGGCGACCACACCGGTTTATGTGTTGTCGGATGTCCCCGAGCTTGCGGTTTCCCCCATTCGCCAAGAGCTTTTTAGCCGTTTGGGAATACATATTGACCGTGCGCCAGGAGAAAAGGCACAGGTCGCCAATGCGGTTATCAAGCAGATCGTTGATCGTATTCCCAATGTGTACTGGGTTGACGTGGGGGCGGTGGCTCGTCCGTTTGCCGAGCAGGGCCGGTACGCTGGGCGCATGGCTTATTTCGATAATAACCATTTGAATGTTTATGGCTCTGCCGCGCTGGGGCAACTGTTTACTCAGGAGGGGCACCGTTTGTTTGCTTCCAGACAAGAGTGAGCGATCGACTGCTAGATCTGTCAGGTAGACATCGGAGTAGAGGGCGTAAAGAAACTAATTTTAATGCCTTTTGGTTATTAGCAAATAAAGATGCGTCTCCCCAACAGGTTTAAGCTTCAGTTTTCGCCTGTTTCACGAGATCTTTATGTTTTTCCGTTATTTAGCCCCCAGCCTTCTTGCTCTTTCCGTCTCCTTCTCCGCACAGGCTGCCGAGCAAGCGCTGGAGATTGGCTATTTGCCTATCATGCCTGCGGCTCAACTGTTCGTGGGCTTAGGGTCTGGCGACTTATTGCCGCAGGGACAACCGGAGCCCAAGCTGGTCCAGTTTCAAAGCGGTCCTGCGCTGACTCAAGCTCTGATCGCTGGTCAGTTGGACGTAGCCTATGTGGGGATTGGCCCCGCTTTGGTGGCCAGGGCTAAAGAGGCCGACGTCAAAGTGGTCGCCTCCAATATCGTGGAGCAGGTCAGTGTGGTGGCTATTGGCGATTTGGCTGCTTACCTGGATGCCGACAAGCCGGATTTTGCAGCGGCGGTAGCCAAGTTCACTCAGGAGAAGGGACACAAGCCCAAGGTTGCCAGTTATCCCAAAGGGGCGGTGCCAGAGGCTGCGTTGCAATATTGGCTGCGCAATATGCTGAAAGTCGACCCGGATGTGGTCGAGGTTATTTACCAAGGTGAGGCCCAGATTCAGCAGGCGCTCAGCAATCATGCTGTTGATGCCGCAGCCATCCTGGAGCCTACGGTCAGCCAGATTCTACAGCGTCAGCCTGATGCCAAAATCGTGGCCCACGGCAGTCAGTTGTTTCCCAATGAGCCTGGCTCGGTGCTGTTGGTGCGTGAGGGTTTGATCAAGTCTCATCCTGATCTGGTTCAGCACTTGGTGAATGCTCACCTGCGTGCCACAGCCATGCTGCGCGACGAACCTGCCAAGGCAACGCCTTATGTTCAGAAGTATGTAGGCGGTGGCCGCTTGCCTAAAGACATTGTGCAGGCCGCTATCGAGCGTTCGCGCGATCAATTCCAGCCAGACCCTCACAAGATTATTGACGGCACGGTTCAACTGCAGGATTTCCAGGTTTCTTTAGGCACACTGGCGACCAAGCTGGATGATGTTCAAAGCCTGTTTGACGTTCGCTTTTATGAGAAGGCAGCACCGTAATGAGCGTTGCAAAACAAGCCAGTTTGCCCGCCGCGACACCAGCACCTGCGCTTGCCTGGGGTGATGCTTTGTGGCGTCGTGGTCTGGAGCGGGTTGTCTACGGGGTCGCCGGTTTGGCCTTGTTCATCGTGGTGTGGCGCCTGGCTTATGTCTATGGCTGGGCTCCGCGCGGCACCTTACCTGATCCCTTGAGTCTGCCCTCGGCCTTGTTCCAGGAGATTGAATCCGGTCGTCTCTGGCCTGCTGCTCAGTCCAGTCTGGTGCACTATTTCTGGGGCTTGGGCGTAGGCACTTTCTTGGGCATTGCGTTCGGGCTGGCGGCGGCAACTATTCATCGCTTTGATTTGCTGCAAGCTTATTTGGTTCGTTTGCTGCGTCCTATTCCGCCCTTGGCGTGGGTGGTGTTTGCCATTGCCTGGTTCAAGGTCAGCCATACTGGCGCAGCCTTTGTGATTGCAATCGGTGTGTTCTGGCTGAATTACTTTGCCACTTACAGTGCGGTGCGCTCGGTCGATCCTCGCTATTACGAGCTGGCTGCAGCTTTTGGGCATAACTCCTATTTTGCTCGTGCCTGGACGGTGGTTTTGCCAGCGATCAGCCCCGGCTTGTTAAGCGGTGTGCGTGCCGGTATTGGCCAGGCATGGATGACGCTGATTGCGGCTGAATTGCTGGGTGTGCCTGGCATGGGTCAGGAAATGAATGCCGCTGCAGGGGTGGGGGCTTACGATGCGGTTGTGGTCTACATGCTGATTATCTCGGTGGTCTACACCGTGTGCGACATGCTTTTTCTGGCTTTCAACAAATGGGTACTTCAGTGGCAGCCTTGATTCAGTTCCAGGGGTTTGGTTTTCAGTATCCCGGTGCGTCTGCTCCTGTAATCCGCGATGTGAATCTGGACGTTCAGGCAGGACACTTTGTGGCGATTGTGGGTGGCTCCGGTGTCGGCAAAAGCACTTTGTTACGCGCGGCTGCTGGTTTGAGTCGGCCCAGCTTTGGGCATTTGCGCTCCAATCTGCACGATAGCCCCGGTCGCCGAGCCAATGCTTTTGTCTTTCAGGACAGCCGTCTCTTGCCTTGGCGGCGTATTGCCTCGAATGTGGCGTATGGTCTGGAAGGTTTGGGCCTGTCGCGTGAAGAGCGCGATCAGCGCGTTGACGCAGCTTTGAATCAGGTAGGTTTGGTGCATTTGAAAGACCGTTGGCCGCATCAGCTCTCGGGTGGTCAGGTGCAGCGAGTCGGTATCGCCCGTGCCTTGGCGGTGCAGCCGGATTTGCTCTTGATGGACGAGCCTTTTTCTGCGGTCGATGCCCTGACCCGTCAAGCCTTGCAGGACGAACTGGTTCAGGTGTGGCAGCGCAGTTCGGCAGCGGTTCTGTTCGTGACGCACGATATTGATGAGGCTGTCTTTTTGGCCGATACCATTATCGTTCTGGGTGGCAGCCCGGCCGGTGTCAGCGCCCGGATAGAGGTAGACCTGCCGCGTCCGCGAGATCGGACGACACCTCGATTTGGGGAACTGGTGAAAGAGGTCGGTCAGGCCTTGTAATCTCGTTAGCCAATGCAATAAGACATACGGCCCATGCAGTGGGCCGTTTCTTTTGCCTGTTCGTGTCTGAGGGCGATGCATGATGATGCCCTTGCTCAAAATAGTCAGCACTCATGTTCACTTCTGCTTTGTGCGCTTTACACTGCTTGTTTGACGCCTAAGCACATGACAAGGAGAGGACATGAAGCACCCGGTAAACGCATTCAAGCAGGCTTTGCGACAGGGCAGGTCCCAGATCGGTTTGTGGCATGGTTTGGCCAGCCCTTATGTGGCAGACCTTTGTGCGGGTCTGGGCTATGACTGGATCTTGTTAGATGGCGAGCACGTTCCCAATACAGTGCAGACTTTACTGGCGCAGTTGCAGGCGGTCTCGGCTCATCCCATCGCGCCGATTGTTCGCCCTAGTTGGAATGACCCCGTGCAGATCAAGCTGCTGCTGGATATGGGGGCTCAGAATCTGTTGATTCCCATGGTGCAAAACGCTGAACAGGCCAAAGCGGCTGTTGCTGCGACACGTTATCCGCCTCATGGTATTCGAGGAGTGGGGGCGGCCTTGGCGCGAGCTGCTCGCTGGGGGGCGACCACGGACTATGTAGCGCGAGCTAACCAGGAAATGTGCGTTATTTGCCAGGTGGAAACGCGTGAGGCGCTGGATAACCTGGACGAAATCCTGGCGGTGGAGGGCGTGGACGGTGTGTTTATTGGCCCGGCAGATTTGGCGGCCAGCATGGGGTATTTGACTGAACCAGGACATCCAGAAGTCTTGTCAGCGATCGAGGATGCGATTGTGCGTATCAGCAAGGCGGGTAAGGCCCCCGGAATCTTGCAGGCGAATGTCGAGGCAGCGCATCACTATCTGTCCTTGGGGGCCTTGTTTGTGGCCGTAGGCGTGGATGCGGTGTTGTTGCGACAGGCGGCAACGGCTTTGCTGGCTCAGTTCAAGGATGAGGTAGCGGTGCCTGTGGCCCAGCCGGGTGCGGCGTATTGAGTAGCAACTGGCATGCCAAGAACCAAATGCCAAACGTCTTTGGCTTGGGAACCGCTTGGCATGCCTGCCTTGTAGTTGATTGTGGCTGTCGCAGCGAGGTTTGTCGTTAAGCAGCGCTTTCCAGTAGAAAACTCAGTAAGGTTTCGGCGCTGGGTTGCAGGTCACTGCGGCGGCGCACACCGATCAGAATTTCTCGCTGGCTCCATGCTTCGTCCAGTTCAATCACGCGCGTATTAGGGATCTGATAAATGCTGGCGCTCTTGCGCGGCAAGATGCCGATACCCATGCCTGCATTAATCAACAGACACATGGCGTCGTAGCCCGACACTTCGGTGCGAATGCGTACGGAGCGGTTGGCCTCCATGGCGATTTTGGTGATCTGGTAATGCAACTGCGTGCCGGTCAGCAGCGTGATTTGCTCATGCTCCAGCGTTTGCTCGAAGCGGATTTTCTCATGCTGAGCCAAGGGGTGTTGGATAGGCACCAGCACCACCAGTTTGTCACTGCGAAACGGGTAGGCTTCTATGTCGGCTGCGTAGGGCAGACGGGTAAACACGCCCAGGTCGGCTTTGCCTTCAGCAAGGGCCCGGATAATGTCCAGGCTGGTTTGTTCTTCCAGTTGCAGGGGGATAGCAGGGTGCAGGCGGCCAAACTCACCTAGCGGCTCGGCCAGAAACTGAGAGATAGCCGATGTGTTGGCCAGGATATGCACCAGGCCTTGTTGACCCTGTGAATAGGCTTGCAGACGTGTTTCGATCTCTTGCGCGCTATTGAGCAAGGCACGTGAACGGTACAGCAGTTCCAGGCCTGCTGCGGTCGGGCTGACGCCTTTGTTGGTGCGTAGCAGCAGTGTTGTATTCAGAGATTGTTCCAGATCCGCAATCCGGCGGCTGACTGCGGCAGCAGCAATATGCTCACGCTCTGCCGCTTGGCTGATCGTGCCTTCTTCCAGTATTCGGACAAACAGTTTGAGGGTCAGCAGGTCCAGTCTCATGCAGGCATCATATCGTTTTTTTTTGCTTGTCTGCACATGAGGTCACTGTGACAGCGTAGAGAATCATCGCCCTAGGCTATATGGCTACTTCGCGTCTACATCTATGCCCATATGGATGTCGTGGCAAAGGGTGTTATCAGCCTGCATCGAGAACGAACAGCCATTTGTGGTTTGGTATTTGTTTATGATTCGACATAACTGCATTTTTTACCGCACGCTTTGATGACGTCTAAGCATAAAAAAGCCCTGCCAACGCAAGGTTGGCAGGGCTGTGTACTGCTAAGCCGGTTTGATTAGGCTTGTGGCTTGGCACCCGACAGGATGTGGCCAGCGTTAGGAACGCGGGTTTCCAGACCCAGGGTCTTGAGCATTTGGTACACGGTGCAAACAGCAGCAGACAGAACGGGTTTGCCGATCTGGTCTTGGGCGCGCTGGATAGCAGGCAGGGAAGGCATCTGTACGCAAGCGGACAGAATGACTGCGTCCACGCCGTCGTGGTTCAGGCGCTTGACGTGCTCCAGCAGGTTTTCCGGGTTCAACAGACCCACTTCCAGGTTGTCCGACACTTCCAGGCTAATGGAGTCCTGAACTTCGATGCCTTCAGCTTCGATGTAGTCGGCCACGCGCTTGGTCAGCGGTTTCATGTAAGGGGTGATGATGGAGACTTTCTTGTAGCCGAATTCTTTCAGCGTATCGACCAGGGCACCGGCCGAGCTCAGCACAGGAATTTCCACGCCGTTTTCTTTAACGGTGTTTTGCAGACGGGCTTGTGAGACGCGGTGGTAGCCGTCGCCTTGGGCCATGATGGCAACCAGGCAAGCGTAGGCCATCACGCTCATGCGGGCGTCGCTCAGTTCAACCGCGCAGCGGTCGCTGGCGATATCCATGGCTTTCAACTCTTCGGGGTTCACGTGCATCATGCGCATGCGCGAGGAGTGGAAGGTGAAGCGCTCTTCAGGAAACTCAGCGTAACGAGCCTGCAACATGGCAGGAATCTCGGTTTCCATGGTGGTGTTGGAGCTGGGAACGATCTGGCCGATGCGGTAGGTTTTCATAAGAATCTGTCTCTGAAGGTGGTTTTTAGATTGACGCCTTCATTCTAGGACCCGTTTTCTTCCTTGCAAATCAATCATCTGTCAACGTGCCATCGCCAACGGCGATGGCAGGAGTGGCAGAGATCAGGACTGGCCGGATTGCCAGCGCCAAGCATCGTCGCACATTTCCTGGATTCCTTTTTTTGCTTCCCAACCCAGGGTTTCGCGGGCTTTTTGGGTATCGGCCCAGCATGCAGCAATGTCGCCAGGACGTCGGGGGACGAGCGAATAGGGGATAGAGCGTCCACAGCTGCGGGCGAAGGCGGCGATCATCTCAAGTACTGAATAGCCTTGGCCTGTACCCAAGTTGACAGTCAGCAGTTCGCTGTCCTTGGCTTCTAGGTATTCCAGGGCGGCAACATGGCCTTTGGCCAGGTCAGTGACATGGATGTAGTCCCGTACACCCGTGCCGTCAGCTGTGTCGTAGTCGTGGCCGAACACTTGTACTTGTTCACGTTGCCCAGTCGCAACCTGAGCGATGTAGGGCATCAGATTATTGGGAATGCCTTGGGGGGCTTCACCAATCAGTCCGGACTCGTGGGCACCTACCGGATTGAAGTAACGTAGCAAGCCAATCCGCCAGCCCGCTTCGCTTTGATAGAGATTACCCATTGCTTGTTCCAGTACTAGCTTGGTGTGGCCATACGTATTGGTGGCAGATAGCGGATGTGTTTCTGGAATAGGCAACTGCTGAGGGTCACCGTAGACCGTGGCAGAGGACGAAAACACGAGGTTGCGCACATGGGCTTGCTGCATGGCTTGCAATAGAGTCAGCGTGCCGGTGATGTTGTTATCGTAGTACTTGAGCGGTTGGGCGACTGACTCGCCTACTGCTTTCAAACCTGCAAAATGGATAACTGCTGCAATCTTGTGTTGCTGAAAAATCGTGTCCAGCAAGGTTCGATCCCGAATATCGCCTTCGATGAAACCGGCTTGAGTACCCGTGATTTTCTCGATGGCATCCAAGACACTTTTTTGGCTATTGCTCAAGTTGTCCAGGATCAGAACCTGATAACCGTGTGCAATCAACTCCACACAGGTGTGAGAGCCGATAAAGCCGGTACCGCCAGTGACAAGAATGGTTTTGACCATTGGTCTTTCCAGTTAAAAGCAAGTTGAAAAGAAGGAGTTAATCAATGCGTTTCAAGGCCGTTTTGTAGTGGCCACCGCGTTTGGCGTAGACACTGGCGTTTTGGCGCAGCTTGGTAATGTCTTCGTCGCTCAGGGTACGCACGGCTTTGGCGGGTGATCCGATGATCAGGCTGCGCTCGGGGAAGACTTTGCCTTCAGTGACCAGTGCCCCAGCACCGACCAGGCTATCGCGACCGATGACGGCGCCATTCAGCACCACGGCCTGAATGCCGATCAACGAGCCTTCACCGATGGTACAGCCGTGCAGCATGGCCTGGTGGCCGATGGTAACGTGCTCGCCAATATCCAGAGGGTAGCCCGGGTCGGTGTGCAGTACGGCACCTTCTTGCACGTTCGAACCTACACCCACGGTAATGGTTTCGTTATCACCACGGATAACGGCGCCGGGCCAGACGCTAGTGTGTTCTTTCAATACAACCTTGCCAATCAGGGTGGCCTCTGCGGCAACAAAGCTGCTGTTGTCGATTTGTGGGGCGTGTTGATCTAATTGGTAGATAGGCATGAAAGATCCTTGGGTAATGTGCTGGGCTGCCTATGCCTGGATGAGGCGGATGGGCAGAAAGCAAGTGGGCAGGGAAGTTAATGAGGGGCTTGCGTATAAAAGCCAGTGTGGTCATTGTGACCTCACTGGCTTGATCAGGCCATCCGGACTAGCCAGTGCTTAGATCTGTTCACCAAACAAGTCATATTCACTGGAATCCGTAATGCGCACGCGCACCATTTGGCCGGGTTCCAGTTTTTGTTCGCTGGTGATGAAGACGTTGCCGTCAATTTCGGGGGCGTCGGCGCTGGAGCGGCCAACGGCATCGCCGTCTTCGTCGATCTCATCAATCAGCACGTCCATTTCGCGTCCCACTTTGGCGGCCAGACGAGCGGTGGAGATGGCTTGTTGATGCTCCATGAAACGCTCCCAACGCTCTTGTTTGACTTCATCAGGGACGATGCCATCGAGTTTGTTGGCGGTAGCGCCTTCCACGGGGGAGTACTGGAAACAGCCGACGCGATCCAGTTGGGCTTCGGTCATCCAGTCCAGCAGGTATTGGAAGTCTTCCTCGGTCTCGCCGGGGAAACCCACGATGAAGGTGGAGCGGATGGTCAGATCCGGGCAGTCTTGACGCCATTGCTTGATGCGCGACAGGGTGCGGTCTTCAAAAGCAGGGCGCTTCATGGCGCGCAACACGGAAGGGCTGGCGTGCTGGAACGGAATATCCAGGTAAGGCAGCACTTTGCCTTCGGCCATCAGCGGAATGATATTGTCCACATGAGGGTACGGGTAGACGTAATGTAGGCGTACCCAGGCACCTAGTTCGGACAGGGCCGCGCTCAAGTCCAGCATGCTGCTCTTGACGGGGCGGCCATTCCAGAAGCCGGTACGCTGGCGGATGTCCACGCCGTAGGCGCTGGTGTCCTGCGAGATCACCAACAGTTCTTTGACGCCGGCTTTGACCAGGCGCTCGGCCTCGCCCAGGACATCACCGACAGGACGGCTGACGAGCTTGCCGCGCATGGACGGAATAATACAGAAGCTGCAGCTGTGGTTACAGCCTTCGGAAATCTTCAAGTAAGCGTAGTGACGCGGGGTCAGCTTAATGCCTTGCGGGGGCACCAGATCAATATAGGGATTGTGATCCAGCGAGGGCGGCGCGGCTTCACGCACGGCGCGTAGTACCTGCTCGTATTGCTGGGGGCCGCTGACGGACAGCACGGAAGGGTGCACATCACGAATCAGGCCTTCGTCCACACCCATGCAGCCAGTGACAATGACGCGGCCATTCTCAGCCAGTGCCTCGCCGATCGCTTCCAGCGATTCGGCCTTGGCGCTGTCGATAAAGCCACAGGTATTGACCACCACCACATCCGCATTGTCGTAGCTGGGGGTGATCTGATAGCCGTCGGTACGCAGCTGGGTAAGAATTCGTTCGGAATCGACCAGGGCCTTGGGACAACCCAGGCTCACGAATCCGACTTTGGGGGCGCTCATAGAGGGTCCTTCTGGAGCTTGAGGGCTCGAAATTGGGAAATAGGCTTGATTTTACCGTCCCATGCCCGGATGCGTACGGATCTTGTGCGTTTGAGCCCGGTTTATGCGGTAAATAGTGCTACAGTCGCAGTCATATTTTTCTTTTCTAGCGGTTGTTCTGTGTCCGACACCCCTCTTTCCCCCTCTTTGCCCCTGTCCGAAGTCATGCTGCTGAGCGCGCGCAATATTGAAGGCGTGCTGGCAGGTAAGTCCCTGACTGAAAGTCTGGCGGCCACGCCAGCTTCTGCCCGTGGAGCCGTGCAATCGATCAGCTTTCATGTTTTGCGCCGTCTGGGTCATGCCCGTCAGATTCGTATCACGCTGGTGCCTCGGCAACCCAGCAATACCTGGCTGGACGCCTTGTTAATGGTGTCGCTGGCCTTGCTGGATACGGCCATGCGTGTTCAAGAGGATGCCACGGCCTTTGAAGAGCGCCCGGATGTGCCGGTCTATGCCGTGCATACGGTGGTGGATCAGGCCGTGCGGGCGGCGGACAGTCAGGCCGCACTGCGTTTGTCCAAGGGTTTGGTGAACGGGGTGCTGCGTCGCTTTACGCGTGAGCGCAAGATGATCTTGTCTCAGGTAGAGAGCCGACCCGAAGCACGCTGGAATCATCCTGGCTGGTGGGTCAAGGAATTGCGTCGCGCTTACCCGCGTGACTGGGAAGCGTTGCTACAAGCTGCGAATCGCCCTGGTCCTTTGACCTTACGCGTGAATCAGCGTCGTTGCTCGGTGGAGCGTTTGCAGGCGGTGCTGACCGAAGCAGGTATTGCGTCCAGCAGCCCAGGTGCGGGAGCCGTTACCTTGGACAAGGCCATGCCGGTTCAAGCGATTCCTGGTTTTGATCTGGGCTGGTGGTCGGTGCAGGATTGGTCGGCTCAGCAAGCGGGTTTGCTCTTGCCGGTCAAAGATGGCATGCGCGTGCTGGATGCGTGCGCGGCCCCAGGTGGCAAGACCGCTCATTTGCTGGAACAGGCGGACGTGTCCTTGCTGGCTCTGGACTCGGATGGCGAGCGTCTGGAACGTGTCGGCCACAACCTGCGTCGTCTAGGCCTGGAAAGCGATAAGGTTCAGCTCAAACGGGGTGATGCTGCCCGTCCTGCGCAGTGGTGGGATGGTCAGCCCTTTGATGCCATTTTGGCGGATGTGCCTTGTACCGCTTCAGGTATTGTGCGTCGTCACCCCGATATTCGCTGGTTGCGCCGCGAGTCGGATATTGCCGATACCGCGCGTTTGCAAAGCTCTATACTGGATGCCTTGTGGTCCACATTGCGGCCCGGCGGGCATTTCCTGTATTCGACCTGCTCGATTTTCCCGGCAGAAGGGGAGCAGCAGGTGGAGGCGTTTTTGGCCCGTCACCCCGAGGCGCAGCTTTTGGATTCTCCTGGCCAGATTTTGCCCGGTGTTGCGGGACGATCGCTGGCAGATGGCGACGGTTTTTTCTACGCCTTGTTTACGCGCCCGGTTTGACTTGTCACAATTAGGGCTCTGACTTTGTCCTTTTTGCGGTTAATCACGATGTGGCGCGTTTTTCTGTCTTTTCTGCTGATTTTCAACTGCGCACTAAGCTCGGCCAATACCATGGTGCCGGTCGCTACGTCGGGAGAGCGGGTCGTCAAGGTCGAGCCTCATATCCGGGACGAAAAACTGTATATCGATGCTGATATCGAGTTTGAGCTAAGCCAGGAATTGCGCACTGCTGCCGAGAAAGGGGTGCCGCTGTATTTCACGGCTGAAGTGGAGCTGGCCCAACCCCGCTGGTATTGGTTTGACAAAAACGTTGTTAAAGAACAACAGACTTGGCGGGTTGTGTACAACGCCCTGACCCGCCAGTGGCGCGTGGGCACTGGTGACCTGTCTTTACCCGAATCCTCCATGAATGACGCATTGGCCATGCTGCGGCATATCCGCGGCTGGGCCGTGGCGTATGTGGCGGATCTGGACCGCGACCAGGAATACCAAGGTCGTGTGCGTCTGCGCCTGGATACCTCTTTGCTGGCTCGTCCGTTTCAAGTGGATGCCATCAATAGTTCTGCCTGGACACTGGCTACCCCATGGAAAACCTTTTCCTTTTCCGTCTCCGTCGACGAGCCCCAACCTTGATCCGCTGGATCTTGCGCACCGCTCTGTTTGGAGCGGGTGTCAGTGCGTTGGCGCTGTTTTCACTTCTTGTCTGGTCTACCGGCAATGCTTCGCGCTACGCGCAGCAGTATGACTTGCTGCTGGTGCTCAATGGCGTATTGGCCGCCACCCTGATTTCCTGGGTGCTGTTATTGACGATTCGTCTGTTCAGGCAAATACGTCGACGTCAGTTTGGTGCCCGCATGACGGCGCGTTTTGCCTTTTACTTCACCTTGATCGGCATTATTCCGGGTGCCTTGATTTATCTGCTCTCGGTGCAGTTCATGTCGCGCTCGATCGAGTCCTGGTTCAACGTGCGGGTGGATACGGCGCTGGAGTCGGGTTTGAGCCTGGGCCGTGCCGCCTTGGATTCGCAGCTCAATGAGCTGGAAGGCCGTGCCAATGAAATGGTGTCGGCGCTGAACAAGGCAGATAGCGCGCAGTACAGCAGCCTGCTGATTTCCTTGCGCGAGAACAGTGGTGTCACTGAGGCGATGGTGTTCTCCGGCAATGGCCGTTTGATTGCCTTTTCGTCGGCTCGTTATGACACCTTGCTGCCGGATATGCCGCCGTCCAGCGTCATGAATCAGTTGCGTATTTCGGGTCGTTACTCTGCAGCCGAGGTGGATGATGATGCTCCAGTGCGTGACAATGGTCTGGATGAGGGCGGAGTGCCGGCAGAATCGACCGGTTTGCGTTTGCGTACGGTTTTGCCGCTAGCCGATCCCAACCGTTTTGCAGCAACCTTGAGCGGTACGGCTGACTCGCGCTGGCTGCAGGTGATTCAGCCTGTACCGGACAAGATTGCACGCAATGCCAATCAGGTACAGCAAGGGTTTCGGGACTATCAGGAGCTGGCCTTGTCTCGTCAGGGCTTGCGCAAGCTCTACGGTATTACGCTGACGCTGGCCTTGATTCTGGCGGTGTTTACGGCTGTGGCAGCGGCCTTGGCTTTGTCGCGTCGCCTGACCCGTCCACTGTTGACGTTGGCCGCCGGGACGCAAGCGGTGGGGGTAGGGGACTACCGGGCGTTGCCAGAGCCACCTGCCAAGGATGAGGTTGGCCAACTGACCCGCTCTTTCAATGCCATGACCCGGCAATTGGCTGAGGCGCGCCGCATGGTCGAGAAAAATCGTCTGCAGCTGGAACGCTCCAATATGTACCTGGAGTCCGTGCTCAGTAACTTGTCCAGTGGTGTGCTGGCCTTTGACGAGATGTTCCGTGTCACCATGTTCAACCAGGGGGCGCAGCGCATTTTGCAGGTGGACTTGCGCTCTATTAAAGGTCGTCCGCTGGAAACGCTGGAAGGGGCGCTGACTTTTGCTTCCGTGATTCGTGAGGCTTTTTCCACGCATCAGGCGATGGGTTCAGACCATCCTTACTGGCAGCAGCAATTTGAATTGGAAATGAAAGAAGGTAATGAAGCGCGTGATACTATCGTCACCGTTTTGGCTCGTGGTACTTTGTTGCGTGTAGATGGTCAGCCAACCGGATATCTGGTGGTGTTTGACGATATTACCGACGTGATTTCCGCCAGCCGTCTGGTGGCCTGGAGCGAGGTGGCTCGACGTCTGGCACACGAGATCAAGAACCCCTTAACACCGATTCAGTTGTCTGCCGAACGTCTGGCCATGAAACTGGAGTCGCAGTTGGACGAAGTCCATGCTGCCATGTTGCTGCGCTATACCAATACCATCGTCAACCAGGTCAGTTCGCTGAAAAAGATGGTGGAAGATTTCCGTGAGTATGCCCGTAAACCCGCTACCCAGATGCAAGCGCTGAATCTGAACGAGCTGATTACCGAAGTGCTGACCTTATATGGTTGGGACCCGGAAGAAGGCATGGTCCGGGACGATGGTTATAGTGTGGCGATTGATGTGGAGCTGGATCCTGATTTGCCGATGGTGCAAGGAGATCCCACGCAGCTGCGTCAGGTTATTCATAATCTGCTGGCCAATGCGCGTGAAGCGGCAGCCCAGGATCAATCACTTGACCAGGCGCATGTATTTGTTAAAACCATGATTGCGGGCGTAGAAGGTTCCGATTCTTCTGGTGCGGTCAGTTTTGTGGTGTCAGATAACGGGCCTGGTTTTGATCCTCAGATGCTGGTGCGCGTTTTTGAGCCATACGTAACCACCAAGCCCACCGGCACGGGTCTGGGACTTGCTATAGTTAAGAAAATCATCGAGGAGCACGGCGGCAGAATCGATGTTTCCAATCGTCGTGAGGGGGGGGCTCGCATTTCCATCCTCTTTACCCGGCTTGCTGGCCAGCATATTCGTCTGGACTCTGGGCGGCGAGCAAACGATAATGCGTAAAAATCACGTAGGTGACGTTTTATGGCCAGAATTCTGGTAGTTGATGACGAAATCGGCATTCGGGAACTTTTGTCGGAAATTCTTTACGACGAAGGGCACACCGTGCAATTGGCAGAAAATGCCGCCCAGGCTCGCGAGGCACGCTTGCGGGGCCGTCCCGATCTGGTCTTGCTGGATATCTGGATGCCGGACACTGACGGTGTCAGCCTGCTCAAGGAGTGGGCATCTCAAGGCTTGCTGGATATGCCTGTGGTCATGATGAGCGGCCACGCCACGGTGGATACCGCAGTGGAAGCAACCCGCATTGGTGCAGTGGACTTCCTGGAAAAACCCATCACCATGCAGCGCTTGCTCAAGACCGTAGCTTCGGGTCTGGAGCGTACTGTGGCTCCCAAAGCGCTGGCTGCCGCGGCCCGCCCGGTGGTTCAAGGTGGGGATCGTCGCCCAGAGGCCGCGACAATGGTTCCTGGCATGGCGCCTGCCATGGCCGTGCCTGAAGTAGAACAGGACGAGTCCCAGCTAGGCAGCATCTCCTTGGATTTGCCATTGCGCGAAGCGCGTGACGAATTCGAGCGCATTTATTTTGAATATCATCTGCGCCGCGAGAATCACAGCATGACGCGGGTATCGGAGCGTACCGGGCTGGAGCGTACCCACTTATACCGCAAGCTTAAACAGTTGGGGATAGACTCGTCGCGCAAGCGTAACCAGTCTTGATACAGTAGTTACCAAATGCATGGCCAGCAAGCTTCTGGCCAGCCTTGGCGCTGCGGGTAAAGCAGCCCAAGGGGTTAGGGATTGAGGCGGCCTCTTCAGGCCGCCTTGCCGTTTAGACAGCGGCGACGGATGCCGCAGGCAGCACCTGCAACTTGCTCACGGTATCCAGGCACGTACGGGCTGCTTCCTGGCCCTTGATCACAAAGTGACGATGGAAGTAATCGTGGTGCTCTTTGCCATCATGGAAATGGTGCGGAGTCAGCACGACTGAAAACACAGGCACGTTGGTGCTGAGCTGGACTTGCATCAAGCCTTGGATCACAGCGGTAGCCACAAAGTCGTGACGATAGATACCGCCATCAACCACCAGACCCGCTGCCACAACAGCGGCATACTGACCTGATTGGGCCAGACGTTGTGCATGCAGTGGGATTTCAAAGGCGCCGCCCACTTCAAAGAAGTCGACCAAGTTGCTGTCGTGGCCCATGGCTTTGACTTCGTCGATAAAACCCAGGCGGGCCTGATCCACAATGTCCTTGTGCCAGCAAGCTTGAATAAAGGCGATACGGGGAGCCAGAAGATTGGCTGGGGTAATGCTGTTCATGTTGGTTTCCTGTTTTATGACAACAAAAACAGGGCATGCAGGAAGCAGGATAGCTCAAGCCCATAGCAGGATGAGTCCTGTACAGGTCGTTGAGGATATCCCGTTCTCTCTTTATCCGGACTATACCGTCGGCCCCGGAATCACACCGGGTCTGCTGTCCCTGACCACAGGTCAGGCGCTCGCGGGCTAGGCTAGTGCCATTACCGCCGGTGGGGACTTGCACCCCGCCCTGAGAACATAGTTAGCCAGCTTGGCCAACCGCAAAAGTGTACCCCTAAACCTTTTCTTTGTCAGAGAAGGTCTGAAATAGATGGGGTGCTACTGGAATATGCCTGGTAGCGGAATTTATTCCTGGGGTTTGGGGCGGCGGCTGATTGTGGAGATTGGCACGCTGACCTCGCCCAAGGTGCTGCGACGGCTGCGGGCGCGCCAGGCGTGCCCGTAGGCAATTTCCAGGCTTAGATGCAAGGTGCCATCCATATGGCGCTGTTTTTCCAGCGCATTGAGCAGGCGTTGACGCCAGGGCAGCGTGCTCAGGCTGGCCTTACGTTGAGGATGTGGATTGCCGCCCAACAGACGCAAATCATCCAGCAGTTTTTCAGCGCTGCGATAGGTCAGGGTCACGACTTCTTGATCCATCACAGGGTCAGCAAAGCCGTTTTCCAGAAGCAGGTCGCCAAAGTCGTGCATGTCCACGAATTCCAGCGTTTTGGTGCCTAAATCGGCTTGTTCCATGGCGCTGCGCAGCTCGGCAAAAGAGCCGGGGCCCAGGCAGGAGAACATGACCAGCGTTTCGGGTTTTAGCAGACGGTTCCATTCGGCCAGAACCCGATGCGGTTCCGGATGCCAGTGCAACGCCATATTTGACCAGACCAGCTCCTGGCTTTCTGCGGGCAGGCCACTATGGGCCATATCGGCCTGAACCCAGTTAGCTGCCGGTGTGGGCTGATTACGCAGTTTTTGCCACAGGCTGGGTTTGGATTGGTAACGCTCCCGGGCGACCTCTAGTAGCTTGGCGCTGCGATCCAGACCGGTATAGCTCATGTCCGGGTAGCGAGAGCGCAGGGGCTCCAGTGCGTGGCTGGCGCCACAGCCAGCATCCAGAATATGAGTGGGTTGCAAGCGTACCAAGGCCAGCCGTGACAACATCCGTTGCGCGACTTCACCATAAAGAAACTGAGCGTGATCCAGAGGAGCGCGGCGATTGAATTGCTGCTCTACGTGGGCGGAGTTGATTGGTAAAGATGGTAACTGGGACATAGTTGCGCGGACGTTGCTGGCCTGGCTCAGCGGGATGTGCTGTGATCGGATCAGCCTGACTCTCAAAGGTAATGATCTATTATGGCGCATCCCCTGTTTCGGCGCGAGTCGCCCCATCGCCTTGTAGGGATTCCACTGCTGGCACGACCGTGTGTGTTGTGTGGATTACGTTCACAAAGCGGCGCGCTGTGCCGTTTTTGCCGACATGCGCTGGCAACACCAGCCCAGGATTTACGCTGTCCGCGTTGCGCCTTGGCGTTGCCACCCTTGGCCTTGTTGGCCTGTCCGGATTGCGGAGCAGGGCAATTGTCCCTGCAAGCGACGGTTGCCGGATTTGACTATGAACATCCTGGCGATATGTTGATACATGCGTTTAAAATTTCCCGTCGGCTGGAAATGGCGGCGGTATTGGCTGAGCTGATGGTGCAGCAATGGCACCGTTACGGTCCTGGGCTGGGGCCGGATTGTCGGGTAATTCCAGTGCCCTCGCAACGTCGTGCTTTGCGCCGTCGTGGTTTCAATCCTGCCGCTGTGTTGGCCAAGCGTGTGGCGCATGCTTTGGGCTTGTCAGCCCGTTTGCATATCGTCGTGGCGCAGCCACGGCTTGAACAAGCCCAGAAGTTTTTGGGACGACAGGCTCGCAGGCAGGCCATGCGAGGCGCTTTTAGGGTGCTGGAGCCGCTGCAAGGGGGGGACGTGCTGCTGGTGGATGATGTGCTCACCACCGGAGCGACCTTGGATGCGCTGGCGCGAGCTTGCCGGGTGGCTGGTGCACGGTCAGTTTATGCCTTGGTTGCTGCCCGTGCCCCCTGGAAATTGAAGCTCCCCTAGCCCTGTATACTGCGCCGCTGATGCGCGGCTTTTTCGGCATTCTTTTCTGCATTTTTTAGGTTTTTCATGTTTCATATCGTCCTGGTTTCGCCCGAGATCCCCCCCAACACGGGTAACGTCATTCGACTGGCGGCTAATACGGGTTGTGTCCTGCATTTGGTGCGGCCCTTGGGTTTTGAGCTGGAAGACAGCAAACTGCGTCGTGCCGGGCTGGATTATCACGAGTGGGCGCAGGTGAAGGTGCACGACAGTCTGGAAGAAGCCTTGCAGGCCACGGGCTCTGCGCCTGATCGTGCGTTTGCCCTGACCACACGCGGCAGCCATTTGCTGGCCGAGCAATGCTTTCAGCCAGGTGATGTGTTTGTGTTTGGCCGTGAAACTGCAGGCTTGTCTGCAGAACAACTAGAGCTGTTTCCCAACGAACAACGAATTCGTCTGCCCATGTTGACGGGGCAACGCAGCTTGAACTTGTCCAATGCCGTGGCGATTTGCGTTTTTGAGGCCTGGCGGCAAGCGGGTTATGAAGGTGGTGTTTAAACAAGCGGATGCTTGTCACGAAAAACGCTGATTTATGCGTATCGGTTTTCCGTTGAAAGTTTCAAAGCAAACGGCCCTGCAAACGATGAGTTCGCAGGGCCGTTTTTTTTTGAATCCCGTTACCAGTGTTATTCCAACGATAGATTCAGACGTTCAATCACTTCATCCCAACGGGCTTTGTCGGCAATGATTTTGTCCGTCAGCGCTTGCGGTGTGGAGGGCTCGGATGAGAAGTAAAAGGCGTTCAATTTGGCCTTGATATCCTCGCGTTGCAAGATCGTTGTAATTTCCTGGTTCAGGCGTTTGACCACATCATCCGAGGTGTTGTGGGGGACGAAGAAAGCATCCCACGAGATAGCCTCGAAGTTTTCCAAACCGGCTTGTGTCATGGTCTTCAGACCGGGTAACAGTTCGCTGGGTTGCAGGGATGTCACGGCCAGGGCTTTCACTTTGCCGGCCTCAACCTGGGGCATGGCAATGCCCGGCACCATGAAGGCAGCATCAATGTCACCACCAATAATGGCGGTCAGGATTTGTGGGAAGCCCGAGTAGGGGATTTGTTCCAGCTTGATGTCAACAGCATGTTCCAGCATGGCCATAGCCAGGTGGGCTGAGCTCCCGGGACCCACCGAACCGTAGTTCAATTCGCCGGGCTGAGATTTCGCCAGGGCGATGAATTCTTCCACTGTGTTGGCGGGTGAGTCAGCAGGAACGATCAGTACGTTCGGGCTGGTGCCAATCATGGAGATAGCCTGCAAGTCTTTCAGCGGGTCGTAACCCAGCGAGCTCTTGTACAGGGTGGGGGCGGTCACCATGGGGCCATTGATGGTTAGCAGCAGGGTGTAGCCGTCGGGCTTGGCATGTGCCACAAAACGAGTGCCGATATTGCCACCTGCACCAGGACGGTTATCCACAATGACTGTTTGGCCCAATGCTTGAGACAGGGGCTCGGAAATGGCACGGGCCAGCGCGTCAGGCGAGGAGCCGGCTGGGAAGGGCACTACCATTTGAATGGGACGCTCGGGCCAACTGGATTGGGCCTGAGCCGAGGGTGCCAGCAAACCAGTGCAGGCCAGCCCCAGAACGGAGCGGATTAGAAGATCACGAGAACGAGCAAGCAATGACATTGTTTTGATTTTGAGTAAGAGACGGTTGACCGCAGGTCTGACCGCGTGGGTAGGATGCCAGATCGGCAGGCGGACGGTATCAGTGGCCTTCTGGCTTGGCCTCGCGGGTTAACAAGGCGTGGACCGCTTCGCTTGGAGGCAACTGCTCAAACAGGATTTGACAGACCGCTGAGGTAATCGGCAGTTCAATCTTGTGCGCCCGGCCCATTTCCAGAACCGAACGAGCACAGCGCACTCCTTCAGCGGTGATGCCGGTGGCCAGGATGCTGTCCAGGCTTTGACCGGCACCTAGCGCCAGTCCCACCTGGCGGTTGCGGGACAATTCGCCCGTGGCTGTCAGGACCAGATCTCCCAGACCTGCCAGCCCGGAAAAAGTCTCTGCTTGTCCGCCTAGCGCAACACCCAGGCGCTGCATTTCAGCCAGACCTCGGGTAATCAGGGCAGCACGGGCGTTGTGGCCCAGGCCCAGTGCGTCGGCAATGCCACAGGCAATGGCCATGATGTTTTTGACAGCGCCGCCCACTTCCACGCCGATCATGTCGGTGCTGGTGTAAAGACGCGCTTGTTTGCCATGCAAGGCCTCCAGGGCAATGCCAGCCATATCAGCAGGTTCGCAAGCCAGTGTCAGGGCAACGGGCAGGCCTTTGGCCACTTCCAGGGCGAACGAGGGGCCAGAGAGGACGGCACGGCCTAACCAAGGATAGTCGGGCAGGTTTTCACGCACAATCTGGTGGGGTAACAAGCCGCTTTCCTGATGGAAACCTTTACACGTCCAGACCAGCAAGACGGGGTGGCGGCGTGTGGCAGACAGGTACTGAGCCAAATCCACACAGGTTTGCGCCAGACCACGTACAGGCACGCCCAGAATCAGCAGGGCAGGGCCGGTGTCATCAGCCAGGGCAAACTCCATGACTTGCTGCAGGCTGTCGCTAGCCTGCAGCGAGTCGGGCAGCACGACATCAGGCAGGTAGGCAGGGTTACGATGCTCCTGCCCGATAGCTTGTGCTGTTGCTGCCTTGCGCGCCCACACCATCGTGGGAGCCTGGGTGCTGGCCAGGGCGGCCAGTGCCGTTCCCCAACTGCCGGCGCCCAGGACTGCAACACGAACAGGAGTGTGCGCGCTTGACATCATCAGGCCTGCAAAGGCTGGCCGTCAGCTTGGTCGGCACCTTGTTGCTGCGCCAGGCGCTGCTCGTACAGGGACTGGAAGTTCACTTCAGTCAGGTGCAGGGCAGGCAGGGAAGTGCGGTTGATGGCGTCAGCCACGGCAGCGCGCAAGTAGGGGTACAGCATGGTGGGGCACACAATGCCCAGCAAGGGTTCGAGCTGTTCTTCAGGAATGTTGGCAGCTTCGAAGATACCGGCTTGGGTGGCTTCCACCAGGTACATGACCTTGTCGCCAATGCGAGTGGTCACCGTAGCGGTGACGGTGCTTTCGTAGACTGTGTCAGCCAGACGTTGGCCACCCACATTGATGGACACTTCCACGGAAGGGGCCTCTTGCTCCAGAAAGATCTGGGGCGCATTGGGCATTTCGATGGACAGGTCTTTGATGTAGGTGCGCTGCAGGCTGAAGCTGGGTTGTTGAGCTTCTTGTTCAGCGGCTGGGGTGTTCTGGTCGGCCATGGGTGATCCTATGGGGTAAAAAAATTGTTAGAAAAAAAATCAGGCAGCCAGCAGAGGCAGCAGGCCACCTTCGCGGTCCAAAGCGGCCAGATCATCGTAGCCACCTACATGGGTGTCGCCAATGTAGATTTGGGGAACGGTACGCCGACCGGTGCGCTCCATCATGAGAGCGCGCTGTTCGGGTTCACGATCAATCATGATTTTATTGATTTCAGTGACGCCGCGTTGCTTGAGCAGCATTTCAGCGCGCACACAATAAGGGCACACCATTGTGGAGTACATCGTGACTTTTGCCATGAGAGCCTCGTAGAAGGGGGAGCTTACGATTTTTTGACGGGCAGACTGGACTGCAGCCAGCCTTGGATGCCGCCTTGCAGTGTGTAGGCTTCGGTGATGCCGTGCTTGCGCAGGACGGCCACGCTGCGCGGGGCGCTGCGCCCGGTATCGCACACCAGAATGACGGGCTTGTCTTTGGGCAGCGTGCTGGCCTTGGCGTCAAGGTCAGCCGCAGGAATGTTGCGAGATTGTGCAATTGCCCCGGCCTTGAACTGATCGGCACTGCGCAGATCAATCAAAATGGCGTCTTTCTGGTTTACCATTTGTACCGCTTCCGAGCTTGAAACTGCGCGTCCCGCACGGCCTTTGAAAAAGCTGGGTATTAACAGCATAATGCCGGCAAGCACCGCAATTGCTAAAATTAGAAGATTGTTCTGACTTAAGATGAAGTCCACGTTAAATCCTGTTGATTACCAAGAAAAGCAAGAAAAAAGGGCAAGATCACACGATTATAGAGTGGCGCCAATTTTTCAACCTCGAGGCTGTTTTTACCATGTATAAACTTGTACTGATGCGGCACGGCGAAAGCCAGTGGAACCTGGAGAACCGGTTTACTGGCTGGACCGATGTCGATCTTACCGAAACCGGGCGTCAACAGGCAAAGCAGGCCGGTGAACTGCTTAAAGAAAACGGTTTTGAGTTCGACCTGGCTTTCGCTTCGGTCCTCAAGCGCGCTATCCGTACCTTGTGGATCGCCCTGGATTCGATGGACGCCATGCACACCCCCGTGGGTTTGAGCTGGCGCCTGAACGAACGCCATTATGGTGCTTTACAAGGCTTAAATAAAGCCGAAACCGCACAAAAGTACGGAGAGGATCAAGTCTTGGTCTGGCGTCGTGCTTACGCGATTGCTCCTGATCCAGTGGCTGAGGACGATCCACGCAACCCGCGTTTTGATGCCCGCTACGCCCGTGTACCCGCCGATCAACTGCCGCGCACCGAGTGTCTGCAAGACACCGTGGCCCGCGTCGTTCCTTTCTGGGAGGAGTCCATCGCTCCTGCTATTCGCTCCGGCCGGCGCGTTTTGGTCACGGCTCACGGCAACAGCCTGCGCGCGCTGATCAAGCATCTGGATGGCATCTCCGACGAGGATATCGTTCATCTGAACATTCCTACCGGCCAACCTCTGGTGTACGAGCTGGATGAAAACTTGCGTCCTATCCGTCATTACTACCTGGGCGACCAGGAAGCGATTGCGGCTCAGATGCAAGCCGTTGCCAATCAGGGCAAGGCGCAGTAAATAATGTGGCGCTACAGCGTCTGCCTGTTGCTGGCAGCCTGGGCCTTACCGGCCCTGGCTGCGGATCCGGACTTGGCTGCCCGTCAGGCCCAGGCTCAAAAGCAGCAGGCAGAGCTGCGCCAGAAAATTGAATCGCTGCGTAAGTCGATCGACACCCGCGAAAGCTCGCGTCGTGATGCTGCCAATGCCTTGCGCGAATCCGAGCAGGCTATTTCCGATATCGACCGCACGTTGGCTCAGATCGAGCAGCGGCAAGAGCAATTGCACCAGCAACTGGGCACACTGGGCAAACAAATCAGCGAACAGCAAGTGATCAAAGAGCAACGTCAGCAGGAGCTGGCCGAGCAATTGCGCGCGCAATATGCCAACGGCGTCTCGCCCTGGTCCGCCCTGCTGTCGGGCGATGATCCCAACGCCATTAACCGCGAACTGCATTATCTGGGTTATGTCTCGCGTCAGCAGACTGAACAGGTTCATAAGGTACGCCGCACCGTAGAGCGCCTGGACCGCTTGCAGACCCAGGTTGCGGCGCGTGAAAAAGAGCAGGAAAAGCTGGCCACAGAAGCCGCTGCCCAAAAGGTGGCCCTAGAAGAGCAGAAAGAAAAACGGGCCAAGGTGGTGGCTGATATCAGCGCTGAACTGGAACGGCAGCGTGGTCAGGCTGCGAATCTGCAAAGTAATGACAAACGGCTGGGGGATTTGATCTCCGGTCTGGAAACTGAAATTGCGCGACAGGCTGAGTTGGCCCGTCGCGCTGAAGAACAACGCCGACGTGAAGCCGCGCGCCGTGCAGAACAAGCGCGTAAAGCCGAGCTGGCACGTCAGCAAGAGTTGCAGCGCAAAGCCCAGCAAGAGCAGGCTGACCGTGAACAGGCGCGCCTGGAACGCGAGCGGGAGTTGTTGGAGCGGGCTCGGGCCACGCAACCGCCTCTGCCTGCGGCCTTGCCACGCAGCAAACCGGAACCTGCCGAGCCACAACAGCCAGAACCCGTCATTCCGCGGCCACCGCTGACCTATACGCCGCCAACTGCGAACGAGCGTTTATGGTCAGATAGTCTGGATGCTTCGTCCGAGCCTAGTGAACCGATCAGCAAACCGGTCGCCCCAAAAGTGCGTGAAGTTCAGGTCGTTGAAGAGCCTGCCGAGCAGGTTTCTGCCCCAGCTTTGGAACCAGAAGGTGGCTTCCAGGGTCTGAAACGTGGTTTGCCTTATCCGGTACGTGGTGAAATGCAAGGCAAGTTCGGGGCAGAGCGCCCCGATGGTGGCGTTTGGCGCGGCGTTGTGTTGCGCGCACAGGCAGGCACCACCGTTCGTGCGGTGGCCCCGGGCCGTGTGGTCTTTGCCAACTGGATGACCGGCTTTGGTAATTTGCTGATTATCGATCATGGTCGTGATTACTTAAGCGTCTATGCCTATAACCAGAGCACGCTTAAGCAAGTAGGCGATATTGTGGGACGTGGAGAGCCTGTTGCGCGGGTGGGAGCCACTGGCGGGCAGGTTGAACCCGGCCTGTACTTTGAGTTGCGCCATCAAGGCAAGCCCATTAATCCGCAGGTTTGGCTGGGTTCCTGAGCCGCTTTTGTTTCTGGCGTTTACTTTTGCTCGCATTTGTTGCGCCGGGTAGCGACTCCAGCCCAGTTCACGCTGGTCGCCACTTTACGCTACTCTTATAATGCATGGTCGGGTCAGCTCCGGGAGGTGGCCCCGTCTTGAATCTGAAAATAATGGGAATGTGCATGAGCACTCGAAGGATTGGCAGCATTGGTCTAGTGGCAGCAGGTGCTGTGGGCGGTATTTTGATCAGCCTGGGCATTACTGCGGTCGCTCAACGCGGCGAGCCATTGCCTTTGCGCGAACTGCAGCAGTTCGCCAATGTGTTCGCTGCCATCAAGAACACGTATGTGGAGCCTTTGACGGATCAGACCTTGGTCAATAACGCAATCAAAGGTTTGTTTACCGATCTGGATCCCCACTCGGCCTATCTGGATGCCGATGCTTTCAAGGAAATGGAAGCCATGACTCAAGGTGGCTTTGGCGGCCTGGGCATTGAGATTGGCAGCGAGGACGGGATGCCCAAAGTCATCTCGCCTATTGAGGATACGCCTGCCGCGCGCGCCGGTATTCTGGCGGGCGACATCATTACGCACATCAATGGCAAACCCACCAAGGATTTGAGCCTGAACGATGCCGTCAAACAGATGCGTGGTGAGCCGAAAACATCGATCAAGCTGACGATACGCCGTGCTGGCCGCGACAAGCCATTGGAATTCAACCTGGTGCGCGATGTCATCAAGGTGCGCAGCGTGCGCTCCAAGATGTTGGCTGATGACGTAGCCTACGTGCGCATTGCCCAGTTCCAGGAACGCACGGCTGCGGATCTGATCAAGCAATTGTCCGAAGTCCACAAAGGCCCGGGCGCACCGAAAGGCTTGGTAATTGATCTGCGTAACGACCCCGGTGGTTTGCTGGAAAGCGCCATTGGCGTGTCTTCCGCCTTCCTGGACTCGGGAGACCTGGTGGTGTCGACCAAGGGTCGCATTCCTTCGTCCAATCGCGAGTATTACGTTAAATCCATGCAATCTGTACTGGGCGAGCTGGATACGGACGCCGATGTTCTGAAGAAGCTGGATTGGCTCAAGAACGTGCCGATTGTAGTTCTGGTGAACGTAGGTTCGGCCTCGGCATCGGAAATTGTGGCCGGGGCGTTGCAAGACCACAAACGCGCCACCATTATTGGTAACCGCACCTTTGGCAAGGGCTCGGTGCAAAGTGTTGTTCCTCTGTCCGAGGAGTCGGGCCTGAAACTGACGACTGCCCTGTACTACACGCCTAACGGCACGTCCATTCAGGTAACGGGCGTACAGCCAGATGTGGTGGTGGACGATACCGCTCAGGGTAATTTGTTCCGTCTGCCGCGTGAAGTGGACTTGAAGCGCCACCTGCTCAACAGCAAGGTGGACGAAAGCGCCGAAGCAGATCAGCCTGATCTGGGCATGAGCCCAGAGTTCAAAATGTTTGAATTTGGCGGTGACGACGACTTCCAGTTGCAACAGGCACTGAATCATTTGGCTGGCCGTCCTGTGATCAAAAATGATCCCGCCAAAGTGGCTGCCGCCAAGGAAGCGGCTGCCAAGCGTGAAAAGGAAGTAGAGTCCGAGTCGCCAGAAAAAAAAAGTCCCCTGAATCAGCAACCCAGCGTTGAGCGGTTCCGAATTACCCCCAAGGGGCTCGAACCGGTAAACCCGTAAACACAGGTTCTTGACGTGGAAGATCAGCAATTACTGCGCTATGCGCGGCATATTCTGCTCGATGAATTCGGGGTAGAAGCGCAGGAGCGGATTCTGGCTTCCCGCATCCTGGTTGTTGGAGCCGGGGGGCTGGGTTCCCCCGTGGTGGCTTATTTGGCTGCTTCGGGTGTGGGCTCCATCATTCTGGTGGACGATGACCAGGTGGAACTGAGCAATCTGCAGCGTCAGATTGCTCACACCACGGATCGCCTGGGCTGGGACAAGGTTGAGTCCGCCAAGCTGCATATCGAGCAGCTCAATCCCGAAGTGAAGGTGACACCCGTTGTTCAACGTCTGGACGAAGCGGGCTTGATGCATTGGGTTCAGCAAGTGGACCTGGTGCTGGATTGCTGCGACAACTTCGCCACTCGCCATGCCATCAACCGTGCCTGCGTGGCACTGCGTAAACCTTTGGTGTCCGGTGCGGCGATTCGTTTTTCGGGCCAAGTCAGTACCTATGACTTGCGTCAGCCCGAGGCTCCTTGCTACCACTGTCTGTTTCCCGAAGCCGATGATGTCGAAGAACTGCGCTGCGCCACCACAGGCGTTCTGTCGCCTTTGTTGGGCATGGTGGGTAGCGCACAGGCGGTGGAAGCCTTGAAGTTGTTAGGTGGCTTCGGAGAGCCCTTGGTGGGGCGTTTGTTAAGTGTGGATGCTTTCAATATGAATTGGCATACCGTACGTTTCCGCAAAGACCCGGCATGCCCGGTATGCGCTTCAGCGGCCATTGAGCACACTGATCACGCCTGATTTTTCCCTGGCCGCCGATTATGTCGTTGCTCATGAGCAGCAAAGTAGCCGCTCTTGGGTTTGCGTCCATCGCTGAATTAAAAAAGATTGCTATTGGGCAGGGGGGCGGCACGCATAAGGGTGCTCTTAGATGTGAGGCCAGTTCTTGACCAGTTGCGCGATGCGGTTGATGCGATGGTCTACATATGGGCTGCGTCCATGATACAGAGCGCTGAACGGGGTGCCCGCGTTATAGATATGGATGGTTTGCATCCCTAGCTGGCGGGCACTTTTCAGATTGCGTAGCGTATCTTCGACCAACACGATGTCACGGGCCTGGGATTTCAGCACGGCCAGCGCCTGTTTCATCAGCGCCTGGGAGGGCTTGGGTCGATAGCGGCCTTGTAGCTGCATATGCTCAATAGCCCACAACCCATCAAAAACGGGCAGTAGATTCAAGGCTTTCAAGACACGCTGTGCGTACTCCAGCGGTGCGTTGGTCAGCAGCAGCTTATAGCCCGGTAGACGACGCAATTGATGGGCCAGACCGGGTTCAGCACTGATCAGAGACGGTACATCAAAGTCGTGAGCGTGTTTCAGGAAAGTGGCCGGATCTGCTCCATGATGACGTTGCAGACCAATCATGGTGGCGCCGTACCGCTTCCAGTATTCCAGACGCAAGCGGTCGGCCTCGTCCATATTCACACCCAGCGTTTGCGCCACGCCGATGCGCATGCGCCCATCAATCGCCTGGAAAATGCCTTTGGAGGCATTGTGCAGGGTGTTATCCAGATCAAACAGCCAGATGGTTTCATCTGGCTGGCAGGCTGACAAAGGCCGTGCCCAGGAATGGGCACGGATAGGAGCGCGCACGGATTAGTGCGAGCTGATCATGGTGCCAACACCACGGTCAGTCAGGATTTCCAGCAACAGGCAGTGGGGGACACGGCCGTCGATGACATGTACGGAGTTGACGCCATTGCGCGCCGCATCCAGGGCCGAAGAGATTTTGGGCAGCATGCCGCCGGAGATCGTGCCATCAGCAAACAGTTCATCAATGGTCTGGGCCGACAGACGGCGCAACAGTTGACCAGCCTTGTCCAACACACCGGGGGTGTTGGTCAGCATGACCAGTTTTTCAGCGCTAAGCACTTCAGCCATCTTGCCGGCCACCACGTCGGCATTGATGTTGTAGGCTTGGCCGTCCTCGCCGTAACCAATGGATGAGATCACAGGGATGAACTGATCGTCCTGCAATGCTTTGACTACTTCAGGCTGGATGCTTTCAATATCGCCCACAAAGCCAATGTCCAGCAGCTCGCCAGGATGCTCGGCATCAGGCAGCATTTTCTTGGTGACGCGAATCATACCGCCGTCTTTACCGGTCAGACCTACGGCCTTGCCACCGGCTTCATTGATCATCATCACGATGTCTTGCTGTACTTGCCCGCCTAGCACCCACTCCACCACTTCCATGGTTTCTGCATCGGTGACGCGCATGCCTTGAATGAAGGTACCTTCTTTGCCCACCCGCTTGAGAGCGTCATTGATCTGGGGACCGCCACCGTGCACCACAACGGGGTTCAGGCCAACCAGCTTGAGCAAGACGACGTCATGGGCAAAGCTGCGCTGCAACGCTTCTTCTGTCATGGCATTGCCACCGTATTTGATGACAACGGTCTTGCCGTGGAAACGACGAATATAAGGCAGGGCCTCGGACAAAACTTCTGCTTTGACGGTCGAGGAGTAATTCTGCGAATCTGTGGTGCTCATTGATGCGCTCACTTGAAGAAAACCCGGGTCCACTGCTGGTACCCGGGGTTATGTGGCTGGGGGCAGAAACAGGTTTTTAGCTGCTGGCCAGGGCTTTTTCGACGGTGGCAATGAATTCCTGCTTGTCGTAGTTACCCAGGTAGCGCTTGATGATGTGGCCCTGTTTGTCGAGTAAAAAGGCAGTAGGAGTCAGACGGACATCCCCAAAAGCCTTGGCGATTTCGCCCTTGTCGTCATGGACAACCGTGAACGGCAGTTGGCGGGATTGGGTGAAGTTGCGCACGTAATTAATGGGGTCGTGCTTCATGGCCACAGCCACAATATCAAAGCCTTTACTGGACAAGGCATTGAAGTTCTCGATGTTGTCGGGCATTTGCGCCACACAGGTGGTGCAGTCCGTGGCCCAGAATTTCACCAGGACGACTTTGCCCTGCAAGTCTTTGGTTTCAAAGTGCTTGCCATTCAGGTCGGTAAAGGCGACATCGGGAGCGCTGGCCTTGGAGCTGCCACCGGACATGGTCCAGACGCCCAGACCCACGGCGATGGCCACAACAAAGGCAATGATGACTACTTTTTTCATTGGACGGGCATAACTTCTACAGAAGAGGCGGGTGCAGGGGCCGTTTCAGAGGTCTCTGTGCCAGAGCTAGTGCTTGGCTGTGTATTGGTGCTCAAGGGCTGCGCTAGGCTTTCAGCGCTGATGTAATCGAAGAGCTTGGCGACTTTGTTCACGCCAGGCACGCTGGAGGCTGCAATCGCAGCACGCTCACCTTCTTCGCGTGTGACACGGCCCAGCAGGTAGACCACGCCGCGCTCGGTGGTGGTGGAAATCGTGCGACTGGGTACGTCTTTGGCGTTTAGCAAAGCCGTGCTGACGCGGGTGGTGATCCACGAGTCGTTCGAGCGTACGCTCAGCGGGGTTGGTTCGCCGACACGCAGTTCGTTGACCACGCGTGTCACTTTATCGACTTTGGACACCAGACGGGCGGCTTCTTCCTTGTCCGCCTGGGTGGGGACATCACCGGTCAGCAGGGCCACTCCGGCGTAAGACGTTGTGTTGATGCGGCCTTCCTTGTTTTCCAGCAGGCGGCGTGTTTCTGCGCCCGCTTTCATGACAATAGCTTTGTCTTCGACTTGTTCGCCCGTGGTACGGCGGTCGGTAGCGACAACGGCGGTTGTGGCAGCGGCGCCGCCCACTACCAGCAGACCGCAACCGGTCAGGGTGGTGCTGGCCAGTAAGGCGGCCAGAATTAAACGGTGTTTCATAGTGGATCTCCGAGCAGCAGCGCATCAATGCCATCGCACATGGCGTGCAACAGAACAATATGTACTTCCTGAATGCGCATGGTTCGATCGTGCGGTACGCACAGATGGATGTCGGTATCCGAGAGCAACTCAGCGATTTGTCCGCCGCCTTTACCGGTCAAGGCAATAATGACCATATCGCGTTCGCGAGCTGCCTCAATGGCACGGATGACGTTTGGCGAATTGCCGCTGGTTGAGATGGCGACCAGAATATCGCCAGTCTGGCCCAAGGCGCTGACCTGGCGTTCAAAGATACTGTCAAAGCCATAGTCATTACCCACTGCCGTCATGATAGAGGTGTCGGTATTCAAGGCAATGCCAGCCAAGGGCAAACGGTCGCGCTCAAAGCGGCCCACCAGCTCTGCAATAAAGTGCTGGGCATCGGCTGCTGATCCGCCGTTTCCGCAAGCCAGAATCTTGCCGTCGTTGGCCAAGGTGGCAAACAACAGCTCTACAGCGGCGGCCAAAGGTTCGGCCAGTTCGCGTGTGCTGGCTTTGAGAGTATCGACGGAATCGTCGAAATGCGAAGTCATTAAGGCGATAAGGTCCATAGCGCGCATTATCGCACGGAGAATTTCCCTGTGGGGCAGGCAGATCGTGTCATGTTGAAAAAAACGCCACGGTATTGAAACCAGATGCTGTAAGCAGGCCGAATCAGGAGGCTGTAGTTGGTGTTTTTCTGTATGAGACTGTGTGCCTGCCGGAGAGTTTCACCAAGGCCAGGCCGCTGTCCCGTGACTTAGCTTTGCTCAAAGGCATTGTGGATCCAGGTCAGGGTGTCGTCTTCAATGGCAATGACGTCAAAACGGCAAGCGGGCAGCTTGCCCTGGAAATAGCGCTGGCATAGCGTTGGCAGCCATTGTTGTGCTGTCAGGATCAAGCGCCGTTGCTTGTCCCGGTTTACACTGGCAAGCGCCCCTCCGTAGCCCTTGTGATTGCGTTGGCGCACTTCCAGAAAGACAAGATGATTCTGGTGCCACAGAACCAGGTCAATTTCCCCAAAGCGAGTACCCAGTTGACGAGCCAGAACGCGGGCGCCGTGGGCGGTGACATGATCGCAGGCTCGTTGTTCGGCCTGATCGCCGCTTTCCTGGCTGGACGAACGCAGTGGTTTTTCCTTTCTGGCGGCAGGACGACTACGCCGCCTGCGCCGCAATTGCCGGTTTTGAGCCTGGCGAGCGTATTCAAAGGGATTCATAGGAACACATGAAGATGAACAAGCAGGATCGAGCATGAGTGATACCGAAAACCGAACAGGGAATGCCGGCGTCTGGCAAAGCATGATGGACAAGGTGCAAGGCCAGGTCTGGCCGCAGTCTTGCCTGTACGTAGTGGCCACGCCCATTGGCAATATGGGAGACCTTAGCCTGCGCGGCTGGCAGGCGCTGGAACTGTGCGACATTATTGCGGCAGAGGATACGCGGGCTACGCGTCCTTTTTTGCAGGCCTGGGGCATACAAACGCCCTTGATGGCTGCACATCGTCATAACGAGGCGCAGGCGGCTCAAGCCATTATCGAGCGTCTGGAGCAAGGGCAACGAGTGGCTTTGGTGTCGGATGCAGGCGCGCCCGCTGTCAGCGATCCTGGTGCCCGCGTAGTGCGCTCGGTGCGTGAGGCAGGTTTTCAGGTAGTACCGCTGCCCGGAGCATCGGCTGTTATTACCGCCTTGATGGGCAGTGGCGCGACCAGCGATGAGAACCCCGCTTTTGCCTTCGCCGGTTTCATGCCGCCTAAAACGGTGGCGCGTCGCAAGTGGCTACAGCATTGGTCCAGCCTGGGTATGCCGGTATTGATGTTTGAGTCCCCTCACCGTTTGCGAGCCAGTTTGCGTGATATGCAAGAGGTGTGTGGGCCGGAGCGTGAGCTGACGTTTGCACGTGAACTGAGCAAGCGTTTCGAGCAGATTCATACCGTGCCTTTGGGGCAGGCCTTGGCCTGGCTAGATGAAGACAGCCATCGAGAGCAGGGCGAGTTTGTTCTTATTTTGCACGATGCGGTGCGAGAAGTGGACGAGGATGCGCCTGCGCTGGATGCCACTACAGAGCGTTGGATGAAGGCGTTGCTGGAACAGGTCTCGCTGCGTGACGCTGCTCGGATCGCCAGCCAGGCGACCGGAATTGCTCGTGATGTTCTGTATGCCTGGGGTTTGGCCAATTCGCCCAAGGACTAGGATGATCGGGTTTCAGGCCTTCATGCAGCTCCGATAGATCACGATGAACAACGGACAGCTTGAGCTGGCTATCGTATTTCGCCATGAAAAACACCCCAAAGCGTGGATCAATGTCCAACTTTGGGGCTGCCGTTCATGAAGGGGATGTTGTGGTGGGCTGGGTGTGGCTTAGCGGACGGCGACCGAGGGGCTCAAGCCGGTTTTTTGTTGGATGCGGTAAGCGGCATTGATAGCCTCGGTCCGGTTTTGATACGGACCAATTTGCACGCGGTACAAATCGTTGTGCATCTGAACTTGGGCGTCTCGGTACTCCACTGGCGAAATCTGGCGGTTCAGTTGCTGCGCCAATGCGGCGGCGTTTTCGCGTGCGGAGAAAGCACCGAATTGCAGATAGACCCGGTTCTGACCAGACGGGGCCAGGGGTTTGCTGGCAGTTGTGGGTGAAGACTGCACGATCAGTTGCTGATCGTTCGCATCGCTGCTCCAGCTGGGTGTATCGTCCAGCTCAACAGTCAATTCTTCCGGGGGCAGAGCAGCCAGGGCGTCAGGGGTGGGCTCCAGTGTTTCGGTGATGGTCAGACTGGATTTGGGCGCTGCGGGAGCCGGCGCCGTGCGGGCAGCGGGGGCTTCAACGACATTGACCTGTTCACGACTAAAACTGCCACTACGAATTTCTTCCTGAGTGATGGATTCCACCATCACGGTGCCACTGCCGGGCGCAATTAGATCCAGCTTGGCGGCGGCAACATAGGATAAGTCGATGATACGGGAGCTGTGGAAGGGCCCGCGGTCGTTAATGCGCACAATCACCGATTTGCCGGTTTTAGGGCGGGTGACACGGGCGTAGCTGGGAATAGGCAAGGTGGGATGTGCCGCTGTCATGGCGTACATATCGTAGGTTTCGCCATTGGCGGTTTTCTTGCCGTGGAACTTGCGCCCGTACCAAGAAGCTGTGCCGGTCTGGGTAAAGGCTTTGTGTGATTTGTGTGGAACAAAGCTTTTGCCGAGCACGGTGTAGGGACGGGTATTGCTGCGGGCGATAGGTTCTATTCGGGGAACGGCGTCGGGGGTGGCCTGCAGATTGACGGGTATTCGATCGTGGGGGCCGTCATCTTTGTAATACCCCCCTCCGCGCGGTGCTGAAACCGTAGCCCCTGGTTTGGTTTTGGCGCGCTTTGGGCTGGAGGCGCATCCAGCCAATAGGGCCAAGATGCCCAAGGCTGCACCTAATTTCAGTAAGGTCGGATGGCTCATGGCACGGGATTGATGGGAGGTTGATTGCGATGGCGTACCAGCAAAGGGGCGTAATCAGCAAAGCGCAGCGCCAGTTGTTCAGTAACGTACACGGAGCGATGTTGCCCGCCCGTGCAGCCTATGGCGACCGTCAGGTAATTGCGGGTGTCCTGCATATACAAAGGCAACCAGCGGCGTACAAAGCCCGCAATATCATCCACCATGGTTTCTACAGAGCCGAACTGGGCCAGCCATTTTGCAACTGGCTCATCGCGGCCCGTCATGGGGCGCAGTTCCGGGTCGTAGTGGGGGTTTGGCAGGCAGCGCACGTCGAAAACCAGGTCTGCATCGCCCGGTACGCCACGCTTGTAGGCAAAGGATTCGAAAGTCAACACGACACTGGCGCGATCAGCCTGTACCAGATCGCGTATCCAGGCACGCAACTGACCCGGGGTCAGGTCGGAGGTGTCGATGATGTGGCCCAGTTCACGCAAAGGGGCGGTCATTTCACGTTCGGCTTCAATGCACTCCTGCAAGGAAGGCGAGCGGCCATCCTGACGTAAACGGTCTGTCAGTGGGTGGCGGCGGCGCGACTCCGAGTACCGCTGCATCAGGGTGTGATCGTTGGCGTTCAAAAACAGCACGCGCAGGGCGTAGCCTTCTTCGTTCAGTTTGCTGATAACGCCGGGAAGGATGTCCAGATCACCAGCGCCGCGCACGTCAATGGCAACGGCAAGTCGCTCGAGCCCTTGCTCAGCAGAGCGTTCGACAAATTCGGCCAGAAATCGGGGTGGCAAGTTGTCGATGCACAGATAGCCGGTATCTTCCAGCAGGCGCAAGGCAACTGATTTTCCGGAACCGGATATGCCGGTAATCAATACAACTTTCAGCATCGTGGCAAAGGACTCCGAGTCGTTGTCCGAGGGGCAACGGTTAGGTGAAACAGGACAAAGCCGTCAGGGCCGTTTAATGCTAACAGACCCTTAGGTGCCTAGTCTTCGCGACTATTCATGATAGCCAATGCCTGGCGTTCGATGAAGTCGCCCATGGTATCAATGCCGCGGAAGGCGAGAATGGTGTTGCGCACGGCGGCCTCTACCAGCACGGCCAGATTTCGGCCGGCGGCCACTTGAAGCATGACGCGTTTGATATCGACCCCTAGTACTTCCTGGGTCTGGTCTTGAGTAGGCAGACGCTCGAAGCTGTCGGGGTTGGAACGAACCAGGTGCACAATTAGTTTAAGCTTCATTCTACGACGAACGGAGGTTTCGCCGAAAATGGTGCGAATGTCCAGCAAACCCAAGCCACGTACCTCTAGCAGGTTTTGCAGCAGGGGTGGGCATTGTCCGTCGATCATGTTGGGTGCGGTGCGTGAGAGCTCAACCGCATCGTCTGCGACCAGCCCGTGGCCGCGGGAGATCAGCTCTAGCGCTAATTCGCTTTTGCCCAGACCGGACTCGCCAGTGATCAGTACCCCCAGACCCAGGACATCCATGAACACGCCGTGCATGGTGATTTTGGGGGCCAGACGTTTGCCTAGATAGATGCGTAGCAGATCAATCAGCTGTGCCGCATCGATAGGGGTGTAGAGTAGCGGGATCCCTTGATCTTCGCAAAACTGGATCAAGTCATCGGGTGCAACGGCATCGTTGGCAATGAACAGGGCGGGAACCCCACCTTGCCTGAGATCATCCAGATGATGCAGGCGACGCTTGATATCAAAGCGGTGGTAGAAAGAGAGTTCTTCAGGGCCGAAAACCTGAATGCGGCCAGGGTGGATCAAGTTCAAGTGACCGACCAGGTCTGCCGCAGAGGCGCCAAGATCGGGGATAGGGCGTTGAGCAGCGTGTTTTCCGGCTGCCCAGCTTACCTCGAGCTTGTCGTTATTGTCATTGACCAGTTCTTGAACTGTCAGCATCGGGATGTTCCGCGTTGAGATCAGGGGTCTGGGTCAGGATCTGATGAATTTGAACAGGGTCCGTTTCCTGAGCAAGCGCCTGGCGGATGTCCTGATCGGCCATCAAACGGGCGATCTCGGCCAGCAGGTCCAGGTGGATTTGAGTCGCCGTTTCGGGAACCAGCAAAAAGAATAGCAGGCTGGCGGTACGGCCGTCGCTGGCGTCAAAGCGTACCGGCTCGGCCAAGCGCATGAAAACGGCACAAGGCTCTTTCAGATCCTTGATGCGACCATGCGGGACGGCGACATCGTGGCCAAGCGCTGTGGAGCCCAGACGCTCACGCGCGATCAGGCTATGGAAAACGGCTGTCCGAGCAATGCCGTGATGGTTCTCGAAAATCAATCCGGCTTGTTCAAAAGCGCGCTTCTTGCTGGTAACAGCAAGATCCAGAACCACGTTGGACAAAGGCAAAATACGCGACAAGAGATTCATGACGGCCATTATAGGGGGGAATGTTTTTTAGCTAAACTTTTTTTGGATGGCTAACAACAGGCGGACACTGTGCCAAGAAACACAAAACCCCGAACTTTTGAAAGTACGGGGTTTGTTGGCAGGTTATCCCTGCTGTAACAGTTCGGCCAGATCAGGCTGCCGGAACTTCGAGCCGCTTGGCGGGCTCATGCGCATGGCTGTTTGCCTTTTCCTTGTATTTCAGAATCTGGCGGTCGATTTTATCGGCCAGCAGATCGATAGCAGCATACAAGTTTTCGTCTGAAGAGGCGCAGTGTATATCTTTGCCGGGAACGCGGACGGTTACTTCGGCATTGTGCTTCAGACGTTCAATGGAAAGCATAACCTGCGAGTCAACTACGTTATCGAAATGTTTTTCAATTCGACCAATTTTGCTTTTGACGTAGTCGCGAATGGCAGGAGTTATGTCAAGATTACGGCCAGTGATATTAAGGCTCATATAGGCTCTCCGTAGTAGTCAAACAACGTGTTCAAGAAGGGGAAGGTTGATCGTCTTTAGCCTCCTTACTACTGATCCTGGATATTCCAGTATACCTATATGTGGGTCAGATAACATGACCTGAATCAATCTGTGATGTGCTGGATAACCCTTGTTTTGATTGGCCCCGTTACAGGGCCAAAAATCGGCTTACATTCGGAAGTTCGATCCCAGATAAACCTTGCGCACGGCTTCGTTGTCGATGATCTCGGATGGGTGCCCGCTTGTCAGTACTGTGCCTTCGCTGATGATGTAGGCGCGGTCGCAGATGCCCAAGGTTTCGCGCACGTTATGGTCGGTAATCAGCACGCCGATATTGCGACCTTTTAGAAACTGCACAATGCGCTGAATTTCGATCACGGCGATCGGGTCCACCCCGGCAAAAGGTTCGTCTAGCAGAATAAAACGGGGATTGCTGGCGAGCGCGCGGGCAATTTCTACGCGGCGGCGCTCGCCACCAGACAGGGATAGGGCGGTATTTTGTCGGATGTGTGCAATTTGCAGTTCGCTAATCAGGGTTTCCAGGCGCTCGTTGATATCGTTCTTGCTGATGCTGCGACCGTTATCGTCCAGTTGCAGCTCCAGCACGGCGCGGATGTTTTCTTCGACCGTCAGGCGGCGAAAGACGGAGGCATCCTGAGGCAGATAGGACAGGCCCAGCCTTGCCCGCTTGTGCATGGGCATGGCGGTAATGGGCGTGCCATCAATTTCAATGCGACCTGCATCGGCGGGCACAATGCCCACAATCATATAGAAGCTGGTGGTTTTGCCAGCCCCGTTCGGGCCTAGCAGGCCGACGACTTCACCACTTTCCACGTTCAGAGAAACATCCTGCACGACCGTACGTTTGCCGTAGGTTTTGCGCAGGCCCTGTGCAATCAGGCTGCCTTTGGTTGAGTGGCTGGCGCGGGTAGGGGTAGACGGGTTGTTAGGAGCAACCATAATTCAGAGGTGTCCGGACTATTTGCGGGGGGAAGACTTGCGTTGGCATTCGGCCAGAGCAGCGTCGGCATTGGCGCGTGGGCGGGCCACGGAGCGAACCCGGCCATCCCGGGTGGCGGAGTCCGAGCCACCAAAGGCCTGGTACGTGCCATCTTTTTGGCGATAGATAATGCGTTGGCCCTGGACGGAGTCTTGCAACTTGCCGCAAACATAACGGTTGACGACAGCCTTGCCAATCAGTTCGACCTCTTCGGTTTTACCGTTGTAAATAGCTCGGACACCTTCGGCGACCATCAATTCAAATTTGGCCGGGTCTTCCTGTCGAATGGTGACGCGGGCGCGCTCGCTGACCGTGGCCGTGCCATGCTGGAATCCTTCCGCATCTTGCTCGATGGCCAATTGGTCTGCCATTAAGGTCATGGCGCCACGGGTCAGGATGATATTGCCTTTGTAGATCGTCTGCTTGGCAATATCGTCGTAAGTCAGGGTGTCGGACAGCACGGAGGTGTCCGGTTCGGCAGCAGCAGAGGCCGCTGCTTGTGCCAGAGCCGGGGCCGTGGGCAGCAAAGCCAGGGTTACAGTGCTCAGGCACAGGGCCAAAGCACCACGCAAAAGGCTAAAAGAGAGCATGGGCTTGTGGCTCAGGCGGGCGCTGTCAGGCGTGGTCATGGAGGGGAATCCTTAGAGCTATTGGAAGAACGCGCTTTTTGTGTTTGTTGGCCCGAGATTTTAACGTCGGATTCCGACATGACGTTCAATTGACGAACGCGATTATCGTAACGCATCCCGGTACCGCGCATGGTGGACTGGCCGTTGACGACCAATGCAGGTTCGTTGGTGTAGACCACATCCTCTTCAGGCAGGATGATCAGTACTTCGCTGCGCACATCCATGGCCTCGTCCTCGGGTGTGGCCAGGCGGTGGATGTGGGCATTGCCTTTCATCGTGATCACATCACCACCTGCATTCATATGTGCGGTGTCGGAGGTGGCAATGGTCAGCGGCGAGTTCGCTCGGTTGCTGACTGCACGCGGGGAGGTAATGTCGTGCGAGTCGTCATCCGGATAATGGTAAGCAATCTTTCCGTCCAGCCTGCTGATGGCCATCCCGGTTTGGTCAGAGCTGATCATGGTGAAGTTGCGCGCCCAGGAGTCGGGCTCGTGGGTCACACGGCGCGGCGGATCAATGGCAACCGAGCGTTGGGTGTAGTCGACCGCCCACAATGTTGCCAGCACCAGCATGGCCAGCAACAGCAGGGAAATGACGGTAGGCAGACGGTCACGCATGATTACTGAATGACTCCTGTCGTCTTTAAGGGGCCACCGGTAATAAAGGCGGCAAGGCGGCCCTGGGAGGCCAGGATGGCATCACAGCATTCACGCACGGCACCGTGGCCGGCAGGCTGCGTGGCCACCCAGCTGGCAATTTGGCTAATGTAGAAAGGGGCTTCGGGCACACTGGCGGAAAATCCCACGCGTTGCATGGCCGGCAAATCGATCAAATCGTCGCCCATATAACCCATTTCGCTTAACGATAAGCCGTTTTCCTGGGCCAGTTGGGTCAGGATAGCAATCTTGTCACGTACGCCCTGATGGACAAAAGGAATGCCCAGCTCGGCAGCACGACGTGACACGATACCGCTTTCGCGTCCGGTAATCAGGGCTACATGAATGCCACTTTCCCCCAGCATGCGCAAACCGTGGCCGTCCAGAGCGTGAAAGCTCTTGAATTCCTCGCCGTTAGCGCTGTACCACAGGCGTCCGTCGGTCAGCACACCGTCCACGTCAAATACCATCATGCGCAGCTGACGTAATTGGCTGCGTATGTTCTCGGGCAACTTGGCCAGGATTTGAGCTTCAGCGGGGTGGAGCGGGATGGTGGGCGTATTCATCATGATCAGATTACCTTTGCAGCCAACAGGTCGTGCATGTGCAGAGCTCCCAATAGTAGCCCGTTTGTGTCCAATACCAGCATTTGGCTGATACGCAAGGCATCCATTTGCTCGGCCGCTTCAATGGCCAGGGCGTCGGCAGCAATGCTGCGCGGTTCGCGTGACATGCCTTCGGACACGGGCAGCTTGCGTATGTCGCCCGCGCGTGCAATCAGGCGGCGCAAGTCGCCATCAGTGAACATCCCCACGGGATGGCCTTGCGAGTCAGTGACAATGGTCATGCCCATGCCTTTGCTGGACATTTCTATCAGGGCATCGGGAACCAGGGTCTCGGGGGAAACAATGGGCAATTGTTCGCCGCTGCGCATGATGTCACGCACAAACGTCAGTAATTGACGACCCAGCGCGCCACCGGGGTGGGAGCGAGCGAAATCTTCACGGCTAAAGCCACGTGCTTCCAGACAGGCAACGGCCAGTGCATCGCCTAATACTAAAGCGGCCGTGGTGCTGGCCGTAGGAGCCAGGTTGAGTGGGCAGGCTTCGTGCTCCACATGTGCGTCCAGATGCAGGTCAGCATTTTGCGCCAGTTCGGATTGGGCGTTGCCGGTAATGGCAATCAGCTTGGCTCCCATGCGACGCAGCACAGTCAGCACCGTGACCAGCTCCTGGGCCTGGCCGGAGTAGGAGATGGCAATCACTACATCCTGCTTGGTAATCATGCCCAAATCACCGTGCAGGGCTTCGGCAGCGTGCATGAAAAAAGCGGGGGTGCCGGTTGAGGCCAGCGTAGCGGCGATCTTGCGTGCCACATGGCCGGACTTGCCGATGCCCGTCACCACCACGCGACCCTGGCAGTGCACCAGCAGCTTGGTGGCTTCTACAAAACTTTGGTCCAGACGTCCGCCCAGCGCTTGTAACGCGTCAACTTCAATGGCGAAGGTGCGTTGTGCTGAAGACAGGATATGTGCAGGATCTAAAAGTGCCGATGTATTCATGGCGAAATTGTAAACGTGAAGTGTGTGCTTGGCATGCAGATTTGCAGGAGGCAAATTGTAAGGCCAGATGCCCTTTGACCAGTGGCAGACAGATTAGTTTAGGGTTAAGATACGTCTTGTATTGTAATTTCAGTAATTACTGAAAATTCAGGAAGCCATGAATTTAGGACCACAGGCAGAGCGTTTTATTCTGCACTTCGGGGAGATGGGCGGGCGCTGGGGGGTCAACCGGACGGTAGGCCAGATCTATGCCTTGCTGTTCATTGCCCCTGAAGCCCTTCACGCCGACGAGATCGCTGAAACGCTCGGCATCTCCCGTTCCAATGTCAGTATGAGCTTGCGCGAATTGCAGTCCTGGCGACTGGTCAACATGACGCACAAGATCGGCGAGCGCCGCGAATACTTTGAATCTCCCAATGATGTTTGGGATATTTTTCGTACTCTGGTGGAAGAAAAGCGCAAGCGCGAGATTGATCCCACATTGACCTTATTGCGAAGTATCCTTATGGAAGCTCCCGTCAATGACGAAGAAGCATACGGGCAGCAACGCATTAATGAAATGCTGGAATTGATCGAGTTGGCTTGTGGTTGGTTTGACGAGGTTCATCACTTACCGCCTGAGACCCTGCAAAATCTGATGCGTTTAGGTAGCAAAGTTCAGAAAGTGCTGGGTTTCGCCGGAAAGATTCGCAAAGCTGATCAAACTGGGGATCGTCATGATTGATCTGGATGTTGTTACCTTATCGCGGTTGCAGTTTGCTTCCACCGCGATGTTTCACTTTTTATTTGTTCCCTTGACGCTGGGCCTGTCTTTTTTGCTGGCCATTATGGAAAGCGTCTATGTCATGACGGGCAAAGCCATCTGGCGCCGCATGACCAAATTCTGGGGCGTGCTCTTTGGCATTAACTTTGCCCTGGGTGTGGCCACCGGGATTGTGATGGAATTTCAGTTCGGCATGAACTGGGCCTATTACAGTCACTATGTAGGCGATATTTTCGGAGCGCCACTTGCCATTGAAGGATTGATGGCTTTTTTCTTGGAAGCAACCTTTGTCGGCCTGTTCTTTTTCGGCTGGGATCGTCTCTCCAAACTGGGACACCTGATCGTTACCTGGCTCGTTGCTATCGGCACCAATCTGTCGGCCTTGTGGATTCTGGTCGCCAATGGCTGGATGCAGAACCCGGTCGGCGCCATCTTCAACCCCCACACGATGCGTATGGAAATGACCGACTTTGCCGAGGTCATTCTCAATCCTGTCGCACAAGCCAAAGTTGTTCATACCGTCAGTGCCGGTTACGTGCTCGGTGCCATGTTCGTCATGGGCATCAGTGCCTGGTACCTGCTGCGTGGTCGCCATATAGATCTGGCCAAGCGCTCGATGACGGTAGCGGCCAGTTTTGGCTTGGCGGCGTCCCTGTCCGTGGTGGTGCTGGGTGATGAAAGCGGTTATCTCACCACTGAACACCAGCAAATGAAGATTGCGGCCATGGAGTCCATGTGGGAAACCGAGGAAGCGCCGGCCAGTTTCAATCTCCTGGCCTGGCCTGATCAGGAAGCCCGTGAGAACCGCTTTGCCGTGGAAATTCCCTGGGTGATGGGTTTGATCGGGACGCGCTCAGTCAGCACTCCTATGCTGGGTATCAATGAGCTGGTCGAGCATGCCAAGATCCGTATTGCCAATGGCTTGCGCGCTTATGAGGCTCTGCAGTTAGTTCGCGCTGATGCGGGCAATATCGAGGCTCGCCGCGTCTTTGACAATAACTGGAAAGACCTGGGCTACGCCTTATTGCTCAAGCGCTATACAGATGACATTACCAAGGCCGATACCGATACCATCGCCCAGGCCGCCTGGGATACGGTGCCGCAGGTTGCGCCTTTGTTCTGGAGCTTCCGCGTCATGGTGGCTTTGGGTCTGTACTTTATCCTGTTCTTTGGTGTGGCCTTTTTCCTGGCGTCGCGTGACCGTCTGCAACGTCACCCGCGCCTGCTCAAAGCGGCGGTCTGGAGCATTCCCCTGCCTTGGATTGCGATTGAGTGTGGCTGGTTTGTGGCCGAATTTGGACGTCAGCCCTGGGCGATTGAAGGTGTCTTGCCGACTTACTACGCAGCTTCTGGCCTGTCCTTTGTAGACCTGATGATCAGTATGACGATCTTCCTGTTGCTCTACGGCACCTTGGCGGTGATTGGTATCAAGGTCATGCTGCATTCAATTCGCAAAGGTCCGGACGAGGCTGGCGAGGCCGCCACACCTTCCGCTTTGTCTTATGGTTCGCGCAACGCTCCGTTGCTGCGCGGTTAAGGAGGGGGAACCATCATGGATAATTTGATTCTTCTCGATTACGACACCTTGCGCATCATCTGGTGGTTGCTGCTGGGCGTTTTGCTGGCTGCCTTTGCCATCATGGACGGGGCTGACCTTGGGGTGGCGATGGTGCTGCCACTGGTTGCTCGCAGTGATGATGAGCGGCGCACGCTGTACAACGTGATCGGCCCGGTCTGGGAAGGTAACCAGGTCTGGTTGATCGTGGCCGGTGGTGTGGCCTTTGCGGCCTGGCCCTTGCTGTATGCCATGGCTTTCTCGGGTTTTTACTTGGCCATGATGCTGCTTTTGGTGGCTTTGATTGTGCGCCCGGTTGCCATCAAGTACCGCAGCAAGCTCAGCTCGTCACGCTGGCGGCGTAACTGGGACGCGGTCTGGACCGCTTCCGGTCTGGTTTGTGCCCTGGTGTTTGGTGTGGCAATTGGTAATGTCATGTTGGGCGTGCCGTTCGGCTTTGATGAAACAACGTTGCGCCCGATGTACGAAGGCAATTTCTTCGGTCTGTTCCAGCCTTTCGCTATCCTGTGCGGGTTGCTCAGCGTCTTGATGTTGGCATTCCAAGGGGCGGTAGTGGTGGCTTGGAAGGGTAGTGATCATGTGGCTCGCCGTGCGCGTGCCTGGGCCAAGCCTTTGGGCTTGCTGTCTATCGTGACTTTTGCGGTCGGTGGCTGGTGGATTAGCGCCATGAATGGCTACAGCATGCCTTGGCCCGAAGTGGCCCATGCCATGTCCAACCCCATTGGCAAAACGGTTGAAATGGTGGAAGGAGCCTGGTTGGCCAACTACCGGACCTGGCCTGCCTTGTGGGCGGCGCCCATTGTCGGCTTTGCAGGCTTGTTGCTGGGCGCCTTGTTGGCTGGCCGTGGTCGTGGCTTGCTGGCTTTGCTGTTCTCGTCCCTGGCCTTGGCGGGCATTATCCTGACCTTTGGTTTTGCGGTATTTCCTTTCTTGCTACCTTCGTCTTTGAACCCCGGCTCCAGCCTGACCTTGTTTGATGCCTCGGCCAGTCATCTGACCTTGTGGATCATGTTGCTGGTGACCTTGGTGTTCTTGCCCATCATCGTGCTCTATACCTCCTGGGTGTATAGCGTAATGCGTGGCAAGGTGTCGGTTGCCAGTATGAAAGACTCTTCTCATTCTTACTAAGGAGGCCAGCGCATATGTGGTACTTCTCTTGGATTCTCGGCTTGGGTCTGGCCTGCGCATTTTCCATTCTGAATGCGATGTGGTTCGAGTTGCGTGAGAACACGGCTTTACAGAACGCGACATCTTCCAAAGCTAATGCAGATATCGAGGTTTGATTGACCCCGCAAAGTCCAACGGCGCAACAGTGGCTGGGGCAATTCTCCAGCCGAGCCCGCACGGCTTTGCGGGCCTCTATGCTGGCCCCGGTGCTGGCGGGCGCTTTACTGATCCCCCAGGCCTGGTTGCTGGCAAAGATTGTGCAGGCAATTGTGGTCGATGGTCTGCCTTGGACAGGGCAGCTTTTTTCTATCCTGATGGTGGCCGCACTCTTGCTGCTGCGCGCCGCCATTTCCGCTTTGGGCGAGCGTCGTGCGCAAAAGGTTTCAGAGCAACTGAAACAAGGGCTGCGCTCTGAGTTGTTTGCCCGCTTGTTCCGGAGTACGGTGCCTCGTTTACGGGCCAGCAACAGCGGTGAGCTCTCTACCAGTTTGATCACGCAAATTGAAGCCCTGGATGGCTTTGTGACGCGCTATATCCCTTGCATGGCGGCCGCCGCACTGGTGCCTTTGGCACTGGTGTTGGCAGTCTTGCCGGTCGATGGCATTGTTTCCTTGATTCTTTTGTTGAGCACGCCTCTGATTCCTTTGTTCATGGCCCTGGTTGGCTGGGGGGCGGAGGCCGCCAGCCGGGAGCAACAACAAACAACCTTGCGCCTGTCTGGCTTTTTTGCCGACCGTCTGCGCGGAATTTTTACCTTGAGCCTGATGGGGCGCGGGCAGGACGAGCTGCAGCGTGTGGAGCTGGCTAGTCAGGAGCTACGCACACGCACCATGAAAGTGCTACGCATCGCGTTCTTGTCATCGGCTGTGCTGGAGTTTTTTGCGGCATTGGGTGTGGCTGGGATTGCTGTTTATATCGGTTTGGGTTATCTAGGCTATCTGGGCGAGTCTTTTGCCGGTGTCAGCTTGCAGCAGGGTTTGTTCTGTTTGCTCCTGGCTCCAGAGGCTTACCAGCCCTTGCGCCAATTAGCCGCCAATTATCACGACCGGGCGGCAGCACGTGCCGCTGCGGTAGAGGTCGACAGACTGTGGGCGAACCTGGGACAAGACTTGATTCCTGCTGCTCCCACCAGTGCAGACGTTAAAACTGTTTTTCCGAATTTGCCGGTCTTGGTGCTGCGGCAGCTGCATTTGCCACAGTTGGGCGGGCAGGGGACCTTGTTGGAAGTGCCCGGTCTGCAACTCTATATCAATCAGTCTTACGCGGTGCTGGGGGCCAGTGGTTCGGGCAAGACCAGTTTGCTGGAAAGCCTGATTGGTTTGCGCCCTTTGGCACAGGGCGAAATTCTGCTGCGTAACAGTGATACGGCCGGGCGCCTGCTGACGCGCCATGATGGGGTTGTGCTGATTTCCCAGCAGGCTTTTTTAGCCATGGGTACGATTGCTGACGGCCTGCGTCTGGCTGCCCCTCAAGCTAGTGATGATCAGTTGTGGCAAGCCTTGGAACAAGCCTGTGCGGCCGAGTTCGTGCGCGCTTTGCCTGATGGTTTGCAAACGGCTCTGGGTGAGGGTGGATTTGGTCTTTCCGGTGGGCAGATTCAGCGCCTGGCATTGGCCCGCCTGTTTTTGACCGATCCGCATGTGGTTTTGCTGGACGAACCTAGTTCCCGCCTGGATGCGGCGACACGGGATCGCGTTATGCACAATATTCTGCGTTTTTGTCAGGGACGCTGTCTGGTCGTAGCCACGCATGACCAGGAGCTGGCGGCAATGTGCTCGAACCAACTGCACATCGCCCAAGGAGTTCTGACGACATGAAAGCGTGGTTTCGTCTTTTAGGCTCCAGCCTGCGCGCACGACGTGGTGCCGTATTGTTTACGGTTCTGTTGGCGATCAGCACAGTAGCGGCGGGTGTGGGCCTTCTGGGAGTAGCGGGCTGGTTCCTGAGCAGCGCCTTCCTGGCCGCTATGGGTATCGTATTCAACCTGTTCGGTCCTTCGGCCATGATTCGTGGCCTGTCTTTCTGGCGTATCGCCTCACGCTATTTGGAGCGAGTGGTTGGACATGCCCTGACCCTGGATCTGCAGGTACGTATTCGTAGCCTGGTTTTTGGACGATTGAGCCGGTTCAGTCAGTCGCGCCTGGCCCAGTTCCGGGATGGGGAACTGGCTTCAAGCTTGACTTCCGACGTTGCTGTGCTGGATCTGGTCCTTCTGCTGATTTTGGTGCCACTGACTACTGCTGTCGTGGCAGCTCTGGTATTTAGCGCGGTGCTGCAAACCTGGCTGTCCTGGTGGGCGTGGTTGATTTTGGCCTGCTTGCTAATTGCTGCTTGTCTGATTCCGTATATCTGTGCCCGAGGTGCCAGCCGTGCAGCCCAGCAGGTGCATCAACTGGAGAACCGCCAGCGTGTTCTGGTGCATCAGGCCATCCGCGCCTATGCCGATATTCAGGTGTTTGCAGCTGCGGATGCCGTGCAAGAACAAGTGGACAAGCTTGGCCAGGAACTGGGGCAAGCCCGTTTGCGCAGCAATGGCTGGGGTATTGTCGGGCAGTTTTCCCAGCAGGTCTTGATGGGTGTGGCCCTGATGATCTGCCTGCTGGTAGGAGCACAGCAAGTCAATTTGGAAGCGATGAGCGGTCCCTTATGGGTAGGCTTGGTTTTGGCTCTGTTAGGTTTGTTTGAGATCATGGCCCCCATGATGCGCGGTGCATCTCGCCTGGGAGAGGTGCAGGCGGCCAGCAATCGTTTGCTGACGATTCTGGACGAGCCTGAAGAGACCGATCAGGAGCAAGCGCAGGCCATTGTGCTGGATAAACCAGCCAGCTTGGAAATCACGGACTTGAGCTTTGCCTATGGTTCGCAGCCGGTGCTGGATCACTTGTCGCTGCAAGTCCAAGCCGGAGAGCATATTGCCATTTTTGGGCCTAGCGGCTCGGGCAAGTCCACCTTGCTGGGCGTGCTGATGCGCTTGTTGCCAGTCTCGGGCCAGCAGTATCTGATAGAGGGTGAAGCGGCCCAGGACTGGAGCCGCGCCAGTTGGTTTGATCATTGCGCGTTGCTGGCGCAGGACTCGCCGCTGTTTCTTGGCTCGGTACGCGATAACCTTTTGCTGGCTGAACCGACCGCTTCTGAGCAACAAATCTGGCAGGTTCTTCACGATGCCCAACTGGACAGTGTGGTACGAGATTTACCGCAAGGGCTGGATACCTGGTTGGGTGAAGGGGGGCAGCAGTTGTCCTTGGGGCAACAGCGTCGCCTGTGTCTGGCACGGGTACTTTTGTCACCCGCCCATATCTGGTTTCTGGACGAGCCTACAGCCAGTCTGGATGGCCCGACCAGTCAGGCTTTGATGCAGGATATTCTGGCTGCGGCGCGAGGAAAAACCGTGATTATGGCTACGCATGACACCCGTTTGCTGCCTTTGGTCGATAGCGTTTATCAGTTTGAAGCAGGTCGTTTGCAGCGACAATCCGGCACTCTAGTAAATACTTTAGAGCCAAACTAAAAGGTCGCTTTGGGTCAAGTTTGCAGGGATTCTTCCCCAATCGCGTCGTATTAGTACAACGGACGGGCACAAGCCGGGTAAGCCCTTGTTGCTGCTGCCCAATTGTGTACACTTGCAACGTATCCAAGAGCGCCCTTCGCGTCCGGATTTTTTGTTGTAGAAGCTTTGACATGCAAATTGATCCCACCCAGTACATCCGTCAAATCATTCGCAATGTGCCGGACTGGCCTAAGCCAGGGGTGACTTTCCGCGATATCACCCCGGTTTTGCAAGACCCGCGTTCCTTTCGGGTGTTGATTGACTTATTTGTCTATCGTTACATGGGACAAAAACTGGATCTGGTGGCGGGTGTGGATGCACGCGGCTTTATCGTGGGTTCGGTTCTGGCCTATGAGCTGAACCTGGGTTTTGTGCCAGTGCGTAAAAAGGGCAAGCTGCCTTTCAATACCGTGGCCGAAGAGTATTCCCTGGAATATGGCAATGCCAGCGTCGAAATGCATACCGACTCTGTACGTCCTGGTCAGCGCGTCTTGTTGATCGACGATCTGATCGCTACCGGTGGTACCTTGCTGGCGGCTGCTCGTTTGCTGCAGCGTTTGGGTGCCAACGTGGTTGAGGCTGCTGCCATTATTGATTTGCCCGAGCTGGGCGGCTCCAAAGCCATTACAGACTCCGGACTGCCGGTTTACACCGTCTGTAGCTTTAATGAATCTGATCGCTAAGGCTTAACCGGCCGTTACCGGTTTAGTTTTGTAGCTTGAGTCCCTGCCATGCTGCTGCATCGCAGGGATTTTTCATGCCTGTTTGTTTTGTACAGAGCGGGACTGGTGGAAAAGCAGCCCCGCTCTTGTTCGTTCAGATTAGAAGCGAACCTTCATGAACATAGAACCTGCGTGGTCCTGGTTGCGGCCAAACTGTCCTTGGTAGTTCAGGCCGAAGGAGGTGCTTTTGCCGGCTTTCAGCTCGGCGCCCAGTTCGGCAACAGCGGCATTCTTGGCGATAGGCGCGCCGCTGATGCGGAAGTTGCTTCCTGGCAAGGCGGCAAAGGCCAGTTCACGCTCGGGTGTGGTGTCACCCGGGGCATGACGCCAGCCCAAACCCGCACTTAAGGATAGTGTCGTTTTGGACAGGTCCAGTTCAGTAGTGCCACGCAGACCCAGTGTCACCGTGCTCAGGTTCTGGCGTTGCGAGTCACCACGCAAGGCAGCCTGACCACCAGACTCGCTAAAGGAGCCGTGGCGCAGCTGATGCCAGTTCACGTTGGCGTAGGGTTCTACGCTGGAGCGGGGGCTGACCGGCATGCGGTAACCCAACTGGGCAAAAGCTTGAATGCTATGCGCTTTGTAGTCTGCTTTCAGGTTCTCGTACTGGTGAACGGAGATAGAGCGCTCGCTGTCCAGGCTGTGGCGGGTGTAAGCACCACCAGCCAACAGATTCAGACTGCCTGAACCTAGCTCCCAAGCCTGTGTGCCGTACAGGGCCGCGCTGTAGCTATTGCTGCGCGAGCTCTGACGACGATCATCGAGCTTGATGCGGTTTTCCAAATAGCCCAAGGAGGCACCCATACGCCAGCCGTGTTCGCCCACAGCGGTATCGCCACCCAGGAACAGGCCGCCGACTTTATGGCGTACATCCTGACTGTTGTCGTCGCCGTCCAGATCACGTTGTTGATGGATGACCTCAGCCCACAAAACGGTATCTTTCCCCGTTGCATTACGAGCGCCAGAAGCCTGTTTGCCCAAGGTGCGGGGCAACAAATCGCCGTTGCTTAGCAACGCAGAAGTCGTGCCCGCATGGATCTGGCCTTGCAACTGCTCCATATAGCCTGCGACCTGGCTGGATTGGGCATTAAGCACCGTGTCATACAGATCAGTCATGGCAGCAGGAGGCTGTGTGGAGCCAGTATCCAATGCCTGGGCGACGGATTTCTGATTGCCGGTATAGGCAAGGGAGGCAAAGGGTGTGTCGTTGCGCTCGACCGTCAAGGAGAGGTTGGGGCCATAGGCTAAGGTCGGTGACAAGAAGGCCATGTCATAAGCGATTTGGCTGTATTGCCCGGTCACACCGTTAGTCGCATTCAGGAATGAATAGCTGACGTTCTGGCGGAAGGGGCCGCCAGCTAGTTTGAGGGTGCCGTCGATATGGGCCGCACCACCCACCACCAAGCGATCACTTGCGCCGCTTGAGTCAACTTCCAGCTCATGCACTGAGCCTGCATGGGCGGTGTAATCTCCACTGACGGTCAGCGTACCAACCGAGTTGCCTGGGGCCAGGGTGCCGTAGTTGTCTACTTGGGTAACCGTACCAGAGCCACCCAAAGTGCCTTCGCGCTCTACGGTGATAGCGGATACCAGCGTGCCATTGACAGCCAGGCGGCCACCGCTGACCGTCGTGTCACCGGTATAGCTGTTGTTACCGGCCAGCTCCAGAGAACCGGAACCGCGCTTATGCAGGCCGCCTATGCCGCTGATGTCATTGGCGAAGGTCGAGTGGTATCCCAGCGTGTCTACATCGAACAGACGAGTAAATTGTGCGGGGCCTTGTACGGCCTTGCCCACATTCATCAGGCCCCAGCCGTAAAGACTTGGGTCGCCCAGAGGCGTTGCGGTGGTCAGCAAGGTTTGCTGAAGGTGATAGGCGGTGAAGTAGGGGAAGGCTTCCTTTACCAGAGCAGCACCGCCCGCGACGTGCGGGGAGGCCATGGAGGTGCCGCTAAGGGCCACATAGCCGCCCGAGGGCCGGACTGAATTAATCCCTGGGTTGTAGTCACCACCGGGTGCGGCCAGACACCACTCGGCTGCTACGCCGCACTTGTTCGCATAGGAGGCTAAAGATCCATCTTCGCCCAAGGCGGTAACCGCCAACCAGTTGTCTTTTAGCTCGGGAAACCAGTGGGGAGAGCCAGCCAGCAGGTCAGGGTGGTCCTGAGACTCATTACCGGTGGCAAATACCATCAAGGTACCTGCTTGTACGCTGCTCTTGAAGGCGTCGATAATCAGTGGCTGCCATTCGAGTGCGTCTTGAGCTGAGCTGTAGTCCAATACATGGCAGGGTGGGCCAAACGAGCCATCGCACTTATTGACTCCAGAGCTGTTATTGATAATAGGCAGGTTAAACGGTGCTAGATAATTCCAGCCTTGGGACAGAGCCTGATCGAACGCGGCCGCTAGTTGCCGACGGGTTAGGGGGGTGTCATCGTCATCATCGTCACCATTTGTGCCGTAAGCAACGACAAAAAGCTGGCTGTTGAAGGCGACGCCGTGCATGCCGACGCCATCACGGCGGGCTCCGATGATGCCGGCCACGTGGGAGCCGTGACCAGTGTCCTCGTCCGAGTCTACTCCCTGACCATTGGCGTAGGGAGTATTGGTGTTGAAATCAAAACCTCCCGCAATGGCACCGGCAAATTCCGGATGATCGCCCGCAATGCCGGAGTCCAGAATACCGACAGTCACGCCCTTGCCTGTAAAGCCCAGTGAGTAGGCTTGGGCGGCGTTGATCATGTCCAGGCCGGGCTGACGTTTGTATTCTTTTGTATGCCATTGCTCCAGTGTGTTGTCGGGTTCTGCATGGGCAATACCCGGCAGGGCAAGGCTTAGCAAGGCCATCTGCACCAGCAGATAAGTGTTGCGTTTCTTGTTCGACATCTGTTCCTCTTTCCGGCTTTTTATGTATGGCGGTAATTCGTTGCGAAAGCTTGCCGTTGATAACCTTAAGACATATTTAACGGCATGGCCGTTTAATTTTGTCGTTATGGGCCTATATGTCGTCGAGCTTGTGCCCTATTAAGCGTTCCGGCCTTGTATGTGCATCGCCGAGACCCTTCATGCTTGTTTATTTTGTTGCGAAGGTGGTGACTGTGCGGGGCAGGTACCACCCTGCAAGTTCTTTGATCAGAAACGAACCTTTATGAACAGGGAACCGGCGTGGTCTTGATTGCGACCAAACTGACCCTGGTAGTTCAGACCGAAGGAGGTGCTTTTGCCGGCTTTCAGCTCGGCGCCCAATTCGGCAACAGCAGCATTCTTGGCGATAGGCGCGCCGCTTACGCGGAAGCTGCTGCCGGGCAAAGCCGCAAAGGCCAGTTCACGTTCGGGGGTGGTGTCACCCAGGGCATGACGCCAGCCTAAGCCCGCACTTAAGGAGAGTGTCGTTTTGGACAGATCCAGTTCCGTGGTACCCCTCAGCCCCAGTGTGACCGTGCTCAGGTTCTGACGCTGGGAGTCACCTTGCAATGCTGCCTGACCGCCTGATTCGCTAAAGGAGCCGTGACGCAGTTGGTGCCAATTGACGCTGGCATAAGGCTCTACGCTGGCGCGTGGGCTGACTGGCATGCGGTAACCCAGTTGGGCAAAGGCCTGAATGCTGTGCGCCTTGTAGTCAGCCTTCAGCGTTTCGTATTGATGAACGGAGATGGAGCGTTCGCTGTCCAGGCTGTGGCGTGTGTAAGCACCACCAGCCAGCACATTCAGGCTACCTGAACCTAGCTCCCAAGCCTGCGTCCCGTACAGGGCTGCGCTGTAGCTATTGCTGCGCGAGGTCTGACGGCGATCATCCAGCTTGATGCGGTTTTCCAGATAGCCCAAGGAGGCACCTATACGCCAGCCTTGCTCGCCGATAGCCGTATCCCCGCCTAGGAATAGACCGCCCACTTTGTGGCGTACATCCTGGCTGTTGTCGTCACCGTCCAGATCTCGTTGTTGATGGATCACTTCAGCCCACAGGACGGTCTCTTTGCCGGTTGTATTACGTGCGCTTGAGGCTTGTTTGCCCAAGGTGCGCGGCAGCAGGTCGCCATTGCTGAGCAGCGCCGAGGTGGTGCCGGCATGGATCTGACCTTGTAGCTGCTCCATGTAGCCTGCCACGCTGCCGGATTGTGCATTGAGCACCGTGTCATACAGTTCAGCCATAGCGGCTGGCGGTTGGTCCGAGCCGGTATCCAAGGCATTGGCCACGGCTTTCTGGTTACTTGTATTGGCAAACGCAGCGAACGGCGTGTCATTGCGTTTGATCATCAAGGACAGGCTGGGGCCGTAGAGCAG
>NZ_JCAPDN010000004.1:0-407993 GCF_059735605.1 Alcaligenes sp. LTN-3
ATGTGGCTGTACTGACCTGTCACCCCATTGGCTGCGTCCATGAAGGAATAGGCCACGTTCTGGCGGAAGGGGCCACCAGCCAGTTTCAGGGTGCCGTCTATATGGGCTGCACCGCCAACCACCAGACGATCGGTCGCACCTGCGGGGCCGACTTCCAGTTCATGCACCGAACCGGCATGGGCGGTATAGTCGCCGCTGACGGTCAGGGTGCCAACTGAGTTGCCTGGAGCCAGGGTGCCGTAGTTATCGACTTGTGCGACCGTACCGGAACCACCCAGCGTTCCCTCACGCTCGACGGTTACGGCAGAGGCCAGCGTGCCATTGACGGCCAGACGACCTCCGCTGACGGTGGTGTCACCGGTATAGCTGTTATTGCCCGTCAGCTCCAAAGAGCCGGAACCGCGCTTGTGCAAGCCTCCGATACCGCTGATGTCATTGGCGAAGGTGGAGTGGTAGCCCAGCGTGTCTACATCGAACAGGCGGGTAAATTGCGCTGGCCCTTGTACGGCCTTGCCCACATTCATCAGACCCCAGCCGTAAATGCTGGGGTCGCCCAGAGGGGTTGCGGTAGTCAGCAGGGTTTGCTGCAAATGGTAAGCGGTGAAATAGGGGAAAGCCTCCTTCACCAAAGCCGCTCCACCCGCGACATGCGGGGAGGCCATAGAGGTGCCGCTAAAAGCGATATAGCCACCCGAGGAATTGACTGAATTAATCCCTGGGTCGTCGTCACCACCGGGGGCGGCCAGACACCACTCGGCTGCCACGCCGCATTTGTTCGCATAGGAGGCTAAAGAGCCATCCTCGCCCAGAGCCGTTACCGCCAGCCAATTATCTTTTAGTTCAGGAAACCAGTAGGGGGAGCCAGCCAGCAGGTCGGGGTGGTCCTGCGATTCATTGCCGGTGGCAAATACCATCAGGGAGCCTGCATCTACGCTGTTGTGAAAAGCCTCGATAGCCAGTGGCTGCCAATCCAGCACGCCTTCGGGTGAGCCGTAGTCCACGACATTACAGGGTGGTGGGGAGCTGGCATTGTTGCAACCATTGACTCCCAGGCTGCTGTTGATGATGGGCAGCTTGAACTGGGCCAAATAGTTCCAACCTTGTGAGGCAACGCGATCAAAGGCGGCGGCCGCTTCACGTGGGTCTGGTTCATAAGGATCATTGCCAAGTATGTCGTCGTCCTCATCCGTGCCGTCGTAAGCGACGGCAAAAAGCTGACTGTTGAACGCGACACCATGCATGCCAACGCCATCACGACGTGCGCCCATAATGCCCGCAACGTGGCTACCGTGACCTGATGGAGGGTCAGAGTCGATGCCTTGGCCATTGGCGTAGGGGGTATTGGTGTTGAAATCAAAGCCACCCGCAATGGCACCGGCAAATTCGGGATGATTGCCTGCAATGCCGGAGTCCAGATAGCCGACCGTCACGCCCTTGCCAGTAAAACCCAGCGAATAGGCTTGGGCGGCGTTGATCATGTCCAGGCCAGGCTGCCGTTTGTATTCTTTAGTCCGCCATTGTTCCAGCGAGCTATCTGGTTCCGCGTGGGCGATGCCAGGCAAAACCAGGCTCAATAAGGCCATTTGCACCAGCACATGGGTGCTGCGTCTCTTATTCGACATCTCTTCCTCTCCAGGGTGTTTTTCTATGCGTGGCGGCAACTCGTTATGAGGTCGTGTTGTCGGGTCCATGCGTGCTATTTAACGTCGTAGCTGTTGAATCTTATAGCGGTCAAATTTACGTTTTGTCATGTTTAGCGTTTGAAGCATGCGAAAACGTGCGACTGAATCGGCAGAGCCTGCAGGGAGAGTGGCGATTCTTCCTGTGAACAAGGCGTTTAATTGATGATCTGATTTCTGTATCTGAAAACCAGTTGGTGATGACTTTGTTGTAGAGCCCACAACATGTTGGGCGAGGTGTGGGCCTTGCAAGAGGCGAAGGCCCCAGAGTTTGTTGCTGTTTTAAGGTGCTTTTTTGAGGGGCTATGGCTGTAGCCGGGCACTAACGCTTTCAAGGCTTGCTGTGATTTCAGTCCGTGGAATCTCAGGCCACAGGCTCGGCCAGCAAGGCGCGTACCAGTTCAGGTTTCAAGGTCCGTGCCGCTGCAAACCCGGCAATATGGCGCACCCTGACCAGGTCCAGCGCGAAGAAATGGAAGTCCGTGAAACTGCTCAGAAACTCCATATCGGGAAAGCGGGCGGTATAGGCCTGCTTGGCTTGTTCCCAGTCGGGCTGCTCGCGCTCCAGTTTGCGAGCCAGCATCTGAAAGGTGACGCGGGGTAGGTCATGGACGGCATCCTGACCGTGTTCGCTTTGGCTGATCATCAGGCTGGCATCGGGGCGTTGTAGCAAATAACGGGTGTGAGCCGCCATTTCGCTGATGTGGATGATGATGCTGGCTTGTTCGGGGCAGATCGCAAAGGGGACGCGGGAGACTACCGGCAATCCCTGATTGCTGAGTGTGCCCAAAGACGCAGTGCGTTCGCTTTGGAGCAGGGCCTGCAGGCTGATTAGCAATGGATCATCAACAGACATAAAAACACCTATTCTGAAAAAGCTCCCACACTGCGCTGTGGGCTTGATGCGCCCGAAGGTTTTACATTGGGCGGTCCGGCAGACAAGGCTCTTCGCAGTACCGTCGTCGTGTTGCTCGTTGAAGGGCGAATTTACTGTTGGAATGGCCCAGCCAGGAAAAAATCCCTGATGTTGCGCCTTCGGCTTGCTGCTCTCCAAGAGGGTGCTTTTATCTCGAGAGCGGCCCAGCGAAAAAAATACCCCCATACCACTGACGAAACAGGCCGACATAAAGCCGGCCTGTTCAGGGGGGGGAGGCGTATGGTTTACACCAGAACGCGCTCAATACCACCATCGTTGGCACGGCGTACGTAGTCCGCCATCCAGTTCTCGCCCAGCATGTGCTTGGCCATTTCCACCACGATGTAGTCCGCATCCATCTTGGTTTCGTCCTCGTAACGGGACAAACCTTGCAGGCAGGACGGACAGGAGGTCAGCACTTTGACTTCGCCCTGGAAGCCATCGGCGCGAACAGCATCCTGGTTCTTCTGCAGTTCTTCGTGCTTGCGGAAACGGATTTGTGTGGAGATATCCGGACGCGACACAGCCAGCGTGCCCGACTCACCACAGCAACGGTCTGCCTTGATGGTACTGTCGCCCACCAAGGATTTGACTGTTTTCATGGGGTCTTGCAGCTTCATGGGGCTGTGGCAAGGGTCGTGGTACATGTAGCGCACGCCTTGCACATCTTCCAGTTTCAAGCCTTTTTCCAGCAGGTATTCGTGGATGTCGATCAGGCGGCAACCGGGGAAGATCTTGTCGAATTCGTAGCCCGCCAACTGGTCGTAACAGGTACCACAGCTGACCACCACGGTTTTGATGTCCAGGTAGTTCAGGGTGGTGGCCATGCGGTGGAACAGCACACGGTTGTCGGTGATGATCTTCTCGGCCTTGTCGCTTTGACCGCTGCCGCGCTGCGGGTAGCCACAGCACAGGTAGCCAGGAGGCAGAACCGTTTGCACGCCTACATGCCAGAGCATGGCCTGGGTTGCCAGGCCTACTTGTGAGAACAAACGCTCCGAACCACAGCCGGGGAAGTAGAACACGGCCTCTGAGTCCACCGAGGTGGCTTCAGGATTACGGATGATAGGCACGTAATCCGAGTTCTCGATATCCAGCAATTTACGAGCCGTCTGCTTGGGCAGGCCACCAGGCATCTTGCGGTTGATGAAGTGGATGACCTGTTCACGAATAGGGGCCTTGCCTATGGTGGCAGGCGGGGTGCTGACCTGTTTGCGGGCGGGAGCTGCCAGCAGATTGTGTGCAGCACGCTGGGCTTTGTAGCCCACTTCAATCATGGCGGTTCGAGTCGCTTTGATGACGCGTGGATCTTTGGCGTTCAAAAAGAACATGGCCGCTGCCGAGCCCGGATTAAAGGACTTCTTGCCCATGCGTTTTAACAAGGAACGCATTTCCATGGATACATCGCCAAAGTCGATATCCACCGGACAGGGGTTGTAGCACTTGTGGCACAGGGTGCAGTGGTCGCCCACGTCTTCAAACTCTTCCCAATGCTTCAGGCTGATCCCGCGACGCGTTTGCTCTTCGTACAGGAAGGCTTCGATCAGCAAAGAGGTGGCCAGAATCTTGTTGCGGGGCGAGTACAGCAGGTTGGCCCGTGGCACGTGGGTGGCACAGACTGGTTTGCACTTGCCGCAACGCAAGCAGTCCTTGATGGCGTGGGAAATGGAGCCGATTTCGCTGCGCTGCATGATCAGCGATTCGTGGCCCAGCAGGTTGAAGCTGGGCGTCCAGGCGCGGCTCAAATCCGCTCCGGGCATCAGCTTGCCGGCGTTGAAGTGGTTGTTCGGGTCCACTTCGCGCTTGTAGTTCTGGAAGGGATCCAGCTCTTCTTGCGTCAGGAACTCGTATTTGGTCAAACCAATACCGTGCTCACCGGAGATCACACCGTCCAGACCACGCGCAATTTGCATGATGCGAGCCACGGTGACATTGGCCTGCTGCAGCATGCCGTAGTCGTCCGAGTTCACGGGGATATTGGTGTGTACGTTACCGTCACCGGCGTGCATGTGCAGAGCCACAAACACACGGCTTTTCAGCACACGGTCGTGAATAGCCTGCAGTTCGGTCAGTACGGCAGCGCAGTCGGCACCAGGGAAAATGTGTTCCAGGTTTTCACGAATCTCGCTCTTCCAGGACGTGCGGATCGTGTGATCCTGCAATAGTTGGAAAATCGAGGTGTTCGGGTCTTCTTGCAAACGCGCGTCGATAGCGGTGCTTTCCAGCGGTACGCCAATCTCGGCCAGCTCAGCTTGCGAGTCCTTCAGCGGCTTGTCCAGATTGTCCTGCAGCCACTGCCAGCGCTGGCGTACAGTGCGTACGATTTGCAGGGCATCGTGACGACGCTCGTTCAGGATCTCTTCGCGTGTGTGCTCGGCGTCGTTGTGGTCTTCGATCTTGCCTACGGGCAGATCGCCTTGCAGGAAATCTTCCAGTTCACGGGTCAAGCGCAGCTTGTTGTCCGTGGACAGCTCAATATTGATGCGTTCGATCTCTTCGGTGTACTCACCCATGCGGCGCAGGGGGATCACCACGTCTTCGTTGATCTTGAAGGCGTTAGTGTGGCGGGCAATGGCGGCGGTACGGGAACGGTCAGCCCAGAATTTCTTGCGGGCTTCGGCGCTGACGGCTACAAAGCCTTCACCGGAACGGCCATTGGCCAGGCGCACTACCTCGGAGGCAGCGGTCGCCACGGCATCGGGATCGTCGCCCACGATGTCGCCAATCAAGACCATTTTGGGCAGGCCATCACGTTTGCTCTTGGTGGCATAGCCCACGGCACGCAGATAGCGTTCGTCCAGGTGTTCCAGACCGGCCAGAATCGCGCCGATACGCTTGCCTTCACCGTTCAGGTAGTCAATGACTTCCACAATGGAGGGTACGGCCTGTTTGGCCTGGCCGAAAAACTCCATACAGACGGTGCGTGTATGCGCAGGCATGCGGTGCAGTACCCAGCGGGCCTGCGTGATCAGACCATCACAGCCTTCTTTCTGAATACCGGGCAGGCCAGCCAGGAATTTGTCGGTAACGTCTTTCCCCAGACCTTCCTTGCGAAAGCGCCGGCCTTCAATATGCAGGGTTTCGCTGCGCAGCAACTGGGCACCAGGGGCGTAACGGCCATCAAACCATTTGACTTCAAAATGAGCCATTTCCACGTCGTGGATCTTGCCCATATTGTGTTCAAGACGGGTCACTTCCAGCCAGTTGCCCTGGGCATCGACCATGCGCCACCAGGCGAGGTTGTCCAGCGCGGTACCCCATAGAACGGCTTTTTTTCCGCCCGCGTTCATGGCGATGTTGCCACCGACACAGGAGGCGTCGGCCGAGGTCGGGTCCACTGCGAAAACGGCACCAGCCGCTTCGGCGGCATCCGCCACACGGCGTGTTACTACGCCAGCACCGGTCAGGATGGTGGTGACGGGTTCGTTCATGCCAGGTAGCGTGGTTTGTTCGGGCTTGCCAATGGCATCGAGCTTTTCGGTATTGATCACCACCGAGCGCCAGCTAAGTGGAATAGCACCGCCCGTATAACCCGTACCACCCCCACGTGGGATGATGGTCAGCTTCAATTCAATACAGGCACGGACCAGCGCGGCCATCTCGTTTTCGTGGTCTGGGGTGAGCACGACAAAGGGATATTCCACGCGCCAGTCGGTCGCGTCAGTGACGTGCGAGACGCGCGATAGACCATCGAACTTGATGTTGTCCTTGGCGGTCAGGCGCGACAGGGAGCGCACGATTTTCTGGCGTAGCTCGCGAGTATCGGTAAATTCCTGTTCGAATGCGGCCACGGCGCCACGGGCAGCGTGCAACAGCCGCAAAACCTTGGCATCGCGATCGGGCACGGCGCTGTCTCGGCGCTGGTCGATTTCGTTCAAGCGATGATTCAAGGCTTCGATCAGTTGACGTTGGCGCTTGGGATTATCCAGCAGATCGTCCTGCAAATAAGGGTTGCGTTTGACAACCCAGATGTCACCCAGCACTTCAAACAGCATGCGTGCGGAGCGGCCGGTGCGGCGTTCAGAGCGTAGCTCAGACAGCTTCTCCCAGGCTTCCTCACCCAGCAGTCGCAGGATAATTTCCCGGTCCGAGTAAGAGGTGTAGTTGTAGGGGATTTCACGCAGGCGCGGCGTGTCGGTGTTGCGTGCCTGGGCAGCCAGGTGCTTGCTTGCAATGGGGGCGTTCATGGCGATAGTTGGCAAGGCCCGTCAAGGGCGGCTCAGCGAGGAGCAGATAGGCAAAAGACAAGTGTATACGAATCGTAGCCAGGCTGCCCCCTTACTACATGGGCAAGTCAGGGATAAGAGGTGCTTTGCAGCCAGTTTGCAGCAAATTACCAACCCAATTTGGGGAAAATCCACAGCAGACCCGCAGTCATGGTGATGTAGCGCGCCAGTTTTCCCACCGCCATGTAAAACAGGCTGGGCCAAAACGGCAGGCGTAGCCAACCGGCGACGGCACACAGGGGGTCACCTACCACTGGTAGCCAGGACAGGAGCAGAGCGGGCGGGCCCATGCGGGTCAGCCAGCGTTGCCCCAGTTCATGCCAGCGACCAGCGGCCTTGTTCTTGGGCGTGTTTCCGTCCTCGGTGTTTTGCGGGTGCTTTTCGCGCCAGGCTTCGTACGCTTTTTCGGCAGCCAGGCCAGTGGCATAGCTGATCGCCCCGCCAGCCGTATTGCCTACCGTGGCCACCAGTACCGCAGACCAAAACATATTCGGGGCCAGGTTGATATAGGCGAACACCGCAGGCTCCGAGCCTAGGGGAAGGAGAGTAGCCGAGACCAGACTGACGATGAAAATGGCACTTAAACCGATTTCGGGCAGAGACAGGGTGGTCAAGAGCCACGAAATAAGATCAGAGATCCAGGCTTGCATAAGTAAAGTGGATGGGTGTTTGAAGAGAGTAATGGACGCCAGTTAGGGCATCTGCCTATGGTATTCTGTTTTTCTTTCCCGGTGAGCAGTCTCAGGCAGGGGCCTGCGACTGGCCTTGGTGGCAAACCGGCTGTTAATTGAAGCCTGAGAAATGTCGAACGATTACCTAAAGCGAATTCTGACCTCGAAAGTGTACGATGTTGCCATCGAAACACCACTTGAACCCGCTCCCCAGGTATCGGCACGAATTAGTAACACGGTACTGCTCAAGCGTGAAGACTATCAGCCTGTTTTTAGCTTCAAGCTGCGCGGTGCCTATAACAAGATGGCCAATCTGTCGGCCGCAGAATTAAAACGGGGTGTACTGGCCGCTTCGGCTGGCAACCACGCACAAGGCGTGGCCATGTCAGCGCGCAAGCTGGGCTGCCGCGCCGTTATTGTGATGCCAACCACCACGCCGCAAGTCAAGATTGACGGTGTGCGCAATCTGGGCGGCGAAGTGGTCCTGGCGGGCGAGAGCTACTCGGACTCCTACCAGCACGCTTTGGAACTGCAAAAGAGCGAAGGCCTGACCTTTGTGCATCCCTTTGATGATCCTGATGTGATCGCCGGGCAGGGCACGGTGGCCATGGAAATCCTGCAACAGCACCCCGGCCCGATTGAAGCGGTCTTTGTCGCGATTGGCGGTGGTGGTCTGGCAGCCGGCGTGGCAACGTACATCAAGGCCCTGCGCCCCGAAATCAAAGTAATTGGCGTGCAGACCGAAGATTCCTGTGCCATGGTGCGCAGTATCAAAGCGGGTCGACGTGTGAATTTGTCGGACGTGGGTTTGTTTTCCGATGGCACTGCTGTCAAGCAAGTGGGGTCGGAAACCTTCCGTCTGGTGCGCCAGTATGTAGATGACTTTGTCATTGTGGATACCGACGCGATTTGCGCGGCTATCAAAGATGTGTTCCAGGACTCGCGTAGCGTGCTGGAACCAGCCGGCGCTCTGGCTTTGGCCGGCGCCAAGCGCTACGCAGCTCAAAACAAGCTCAAGAACAAGACACTGATCGCGGTAACGTCCGGCGCGAACATGAACTTTGATCGTATGCGTATGGTGGCAGACCGTGCGGATGTGGGTCAGGCTCGTGAAGCCTTGTTTGCCTTGACGATTCCCGAGGCCAAAGGTAGTTTTCGTCGCCTTTGTGATGCCCTGGGGACGCGTTCGGTGACTGAATTCAATTACCGCATGTCCAACATGGAAAAGGCGCACGTCTTTGTGGGGATGTCGATTTCTTCGGAAGCGGAAATTGAAAAGCTGGAGGATCGTTTCGTCAAGAAAGGCTTTGGTACCTTGAATCTGACGGGCAACGAGCTGGCCAAAACCCATGTGCGTCACATGGTGGGTGGAGTGTCCAGCCAGGCTACGAACGAAGTCCTGCTGCGTTTCGAGTTTCCAGAGCGCCCTGGCGCCTTGCGTAAATTCCTGTCCAGCATGAATCAGGACTGGAATATCAGCTTGTTTCACTACCGTAATCAGGGCGATGACTATGGCCGTATCCTGATCGGTATCCAGGTGCCGCCTTCGGACAAGAAAGAGTTCAAGGCTTTCCTGGGCAATTTGGGCTATCCGCACTGGGACGAGACGGACAACCCGGCTTACAAGTTGTTTTTGTAAGTCAGTGGACGGCGCCCCACCACTATGGCGTCGTGCAGAGTTGTCAGAACAAAAACACCTCGCTTGTTAAGGCGAGGTGTTTTTTATTTGAAATCTGAGCGTGATGATTGCAGGTGCAGCGGCGTATTGCCTGATAACAAGGGGGGGATTAGCTGGCAGCCCATCGCCACGCTTAATTGAGGTGCTTGTGCCAGGTTGCGCTGTTGGTTTGTGGCCTGAGGGCCGCTTGGAAGCAGGCGTAGTTCAGCCCTAGACACGCTGTCTACGCTTGTTGTGTCAAACCTGTGCTACACACTGCTCTAAGGCTTGCCGCAACGGTTCCAGGCTGTCATTTAGCCGTGTAAAGGCTTGTTCCTGACGAGCGGACAGCGCATGAGCCTGCTCTGGGCTCACCACTTCAAAGCCCAGATTCTGCCCAGGCAGGCGCTGTGCAATTTGAGCTAGATCCACGCTGGCGACCTGTCCGATTCGTGGATAGCCCCCGGTGGTTTGCCGGTCGGCCATCAGCACAATAGGCTGGCCATCGTTGGGGACTTGAATCGTTCCAAAGCAGGTGGGGGCGGAGAGCAGCTCTTTAGCCGTTTTCCGCTGCAATGGCTGACCTTCCAGGCGATAGCCCATGCGTTCCGAGGCGGGGCTGATACGGTAGCTTTGGCTTTGAAACAGTTCCAGTGATTCGTCAGTGAACAAATCGGCTTGATCCAACATGACACGCAGGCGTTCTCGCGGGGCCAAGGCCAGTGCAGCAGGCATGTAAATTCGTAGCTCATCCAGTACGGCTTGCAGCTTGTTCAGTGTCGCTTCCTGATTGGGCAGGGGCCGAGCCAGTTGAATCTGATCGCCCTTTTTCAAGGCGCGACCTTCAAAACCACCCAGACCAACGCGCATATGGGTGCTTTGGCTACCCAGCAAGGATTCGACTTGAAAACCGCCGTAGACAGACAGGTAGCTGCGGGCACCTTGGCCGGGTTTGACGGACTGCATGGTCAGTGTCTGTCCGGCGCGCGCCAGAGTAGGGCGCAGCACTGCCACGGGCTGACCGTCCAGGCTGGCATTCATCTCCGCGCCGGTCAGGACAAACAGGGCGGGTGCGTCAAACCGCAGGCTTGGGCCCTGTACGGTAATTTCCAGGCTGGCCAGGTCTTGTGCAACGGTATTGCCTACCAGCAAATGGGCGAGCCGGTGTGCGCGTTCATCCATGGCACCGCTGGGTGAAACCCCCAGGTGTTGGTGCCCATACCGACCTCGGTCTTGCAGGCTGCTCATCATGCCTGGCTTGAGGATATGTACCGTCATGCAGGTGTCCAGTGATCAAACTGTTCGTGAGGCAGGGGCACAAAGCGCACTTGGTCACCGGGGGCGAGCAGGGCAGCGGGGGAGCGCCGGGCGTCGAACAGGCTAACTGGCGAGCGGCCAATCAAATGCCAGCCGCCAGGAGATTCGTTGGGGTAAATAATGGTTTGCTGGTTGGCAATGGCTACCGAGCCTTTGGGCAGTACGGTGCGGGGGGTGGCACGGCGCGGCACATTCAGTTGTTCGGGCAAGATGCCCACATAGGGGGCACCGGGCGCAAAGCCCACCATAAATACCAGTTGTACTTGACTGCTGTGCAGTTCAATGACTTGTTCCTGGCTCAGTCTCAACTGCTCGGCAATGGCGGGCAGGTCGGGGCCGAAGGGGCCGCCGTAACAGACGGGAATATCCACCAGGGCACCGGGGGCAGCCTGATCCTGGCTGGCATCCAGCTCGGCCAGTGCTTGGTGAACATAGTTGTGCAAACGGGCGAGCTGGTCGCTGCTGCCATCCGGATAAAAGTGGATGGCAACCGCAGTAAAGCTGGGGACCAGATCACGGACACAGGCGGGCGCGTGGTCGCGCAGCAAGCGTGCGGCGCGGGTGCAGCGCAAACCGGTCTCCAAAGAAAGCTCACCGCTGAACTGCACGAGCAAACAGCGGTCGCCTTGTTCGGTAAGTAGCCAGGTTTTGTGCATCTTTATTTGGCGAAAAGGGAGTCCAGGCTGTTGAAGGCTTTGAATTCCAGGGCGTTGCCCGATGGGTCCATGAAAAACATGGTGGCTTGCTCGCCAGGCTCGCCCTTGAAACGGATATAGGGTTCGATCACAAATTGGGTGCCAGCGGCAACCAGCTTGTCAGCCAGGGTTTGCCAGGTGGGCATATCCAGCACGACACCAAAGTGACGCACGGGCACGTTGTGAGCGTCTACCGCACTGGTGGCATTGCTGCCGCATTCTGAAGGAGCCAGATGAGCCACAATCTGGTGGCCGTAGAAATTGAAGTCGATCCACTGATCAGAGGATCGGCCTTCGGGACAGCCTAATGTCTGGCCATAGAACTGGCGTGCAACGGCCAGATCATGGACCGGAAAAGCAAGGTGGAAAGGGCGCAGCTCATGGGTATTGGACATGCTTGGCTCCTGTGCGGCATAAATCCGCCAACGTGGTCTTCAGAGCCGTTTATTGTAGGACCAATATGGCCCCACATGTTCTAGCAGTCCTGCAGTCGAACCCGACTCTTGGGGAAACGCAACATAAACACGCTGCCTACTCCCAGACGGCTTTGAATTTGCAGTTCGGCATTATGTCGCACGATGATGTGTTTGGTAATGGCCAGGCCCAGGCCCGTGCCGCCTGTGGAGCGCGAACGGCCCTTGTCCACGCGGTAAAAGCGCTCGGTCAGGCGGGGAATGTCCTGGGCAGCAATGCCGATACCCGTGTCCTGGACGGAATAACAGGCCTCGCCGCTGTCATTCAAATACCAGCGCACAGTGATGGTGCCGTCCTTGGGGGTATAACGCACTGCATTGGTAATCAGGTTGGAGACGGCCGAGCTTAATTCGGTTTCCATGCCCTGAATGGCAATACGCGGATCAATGTCCGTGACAAAGCTGTGTTGTCCGCCGGAGATGGCCTCGCCTTGTTTCAGCGCGCTTTCAATCAATTGGCTGACCTGCACGGTTTCCCCTTCCACCGTGGGCGAGGATTCCAGTGTCGACAAGGTTAACAAGTCGGACACAATCGACTGCATGTGACGGGTCTGCTCCAGCATCATTTGCTCGTAACGCTGACGCTGCTCCAACGGCAGGCTCTCGGCCGGCATGTCCTGCAAGGTTTCCAGAAACCCCAGCAGGACCGTCAAGGGGGTACGCAGCTCATGGGAGACATTGGCCACAAAGTCTTTGCGGGTGGTCTCCAGCATTTCAACCTGGGTGACATCGCGGGTCACGATCAGGAACTGGCCCAGGCCATAGGGTGTCAATTGCAGTAGCAAGGAGCGTTCGCGTCCGTCTTTGCTCAGGTGCAGCAACAATGGGCCGTCCCATTGGGGTTGGCGGGCGTAACGGGAAAACTCGGGTTCGCGCAAGATATTGAAGATGCTGTGATGACGGTCCGTGGCCAGATTCAGGCCGATGTGCTCACAGGCGGTCTGATTGCACCACTGCAGCTCCATTTCCCCGTTCAGGGTGATGGCACCGTCGGGCAGGGCCTCGGCGGCCATCATGATGCCATCCACGTAGCGATTCAGCTCCTGAATTTCTTGCCGGTCACGGCGCAACTGGCGATAGATGGGGGCCAGAATGGCGTCCCAGGGGCCAATGGCGGGAGGAGGGGGATCACTCAGGTTACGGGTCCAGCGCTCAACGCGGGACAACTGCAAGGTGCTGATGAAAATCAGCATTAACAGGCCGCCGCAAAACAAGGCCAGACCGATGAATGGCCCGAGCCACCAGCCGATCAGGCTGCCCAACAGGGCCCAGATAACAATAGACGTAAATATGCTGAACATGGGATCAGGCGCTTGGGGCCTTTTCCAGAGGAGAAAGGGCAAAACGATAGCCCGAGCCACGGATCGTTTCAATATGTTTGTCGTGTCCGCTAGGCTCCAGCGCCTTGCGCAAGCGACGGATATGGACGTCTACTGTGCGCTCTTCCACAAACACGTGGTCGCCCCAGACCTGATCCAGCAGTTGGGAGCGGGTGAAGACACGTTCGGTGTGCGTCATGAAGAAATGCAGCAGGCGAAACTCGGTAGGCCCAATGGTCAGTGCCATACCCTGGCTGGACAAGCGGTGCGTGCTGGGGTCCAACTGCAGGTCGCCAATGGAGATTACGTCATCGGTTAGCTGAGGTGCGCGGCGGCGCAACACAGCCTTGATGCGGGCAATCAGTTCTTTGGGCGAGAAGGGCTTGGTGATGTAATCGTCCGCGCCGGCTTCCAGACCATCGACCTTGTCCTGCTCCGAGCCTTTTGCCGTCAGCATGATGACTGGGATATGACGGGTACGTTCGTCCGAGCGCAGTTTGCGGGCCAGGTTAATGCCTGAGGAGCCGGGTAGCATCCAGTCCACCAGAATCAAATCAGGCAGCTCGGCGCGAATGAGGATCTGGGCTTGTTCGGCATCGAAGGCGCGCAGCACTTTATGGCCGGCAAAGGACAGATTGACAGAGATCAGCTCCTGGATTGCAGGCTCATCTTCCACGACTAATATGCTTGTACTCATTGTTAGCTTCAGGCTGGTCCGATAAAAATAAAAGATGGTCAGGCAGGCTGTTTGTATTGCACTTGAGCGACTGGTAGTCAGGCGACTCAAGAGAAACACAGGGGGCGCTTCAATCCCTGACTGCACGTAATAACGCCATCATATGGCGTTAATGTTTCAGGTTTGTGAATGTGTAAAAAAGGGCAGCGCTCAGCGAGCTGGATTTTCGTTTCTGTACCGGGAAATCTGCGTTACGATTATGCCATTATGGAAAAACAGCGTCCTCAACACCCTACCGCCCAGCACGCCGATACGCACTTTGGCTTTCAAACCGTCGCTGAAAGTGAAAAAGCGGGCAAAGTTGCCCAAGTCTTTCATTCGGTGGCTAACAATTACGACATTATGAACGATCTGATGTCGGGCGGCCTGCACCGTATCTGGAAAGCCTTCACTATCGGTCGAGCGGCTGTACGCCCCGGCATGAAAGTGCTGGATATCGCGGCGGGAACGGGCGATTTGACCAAGACCTTTGCGCGCCAGGCAGGTGCCGACGGCGAGGTTTGGCATACCGATATCAATAGCTCCATGCTGCGCGTGGGGCGTGACCGTTTGCAGGACAAGGGCATCATCACACCTGTTGCGGTCTGTGATGCCGAGCACCTGCCTTTTCCTGACGGTTATTTTGATCGCGTCTCGGTGGCCTTTGGTTTACGTAATATGACGCATAAAGATCGCGCACTGGCTGAAATGAAGCGGGTGTTGCGTCCAGGCGGCAAATTGCTGGTGCTGGAGTTTTCCCGTGTGGCCAAGCCCTTGCAGGCCCCGTATGACTGGTATTCCTTCAATATCCTGCCTCGCATTGGCAAATTCGTCGCCAAGGACGAGGAAAGCTATCGCTATCTGGCTGAATCCATTCGCATGCATCCCGATCAGGACACTCTGGCTGACATGATGCGCGAAGTGGGGTTGGAGCGTGTGCAATATTTCAATCTGACAGCCGGTGTCGCTGCGCTGCATGAAGGCATCCGCCTGGATTGAGGCCGGGCCTACCCTCTCTCTATATATATAGCGGCACCTTTGGGTGCCGTTCGTTTTTTGGCTTGTCATTTACGGTAAAAAAAACATGGTGCATGAGAACTTGTCATGTTAATGTTCAGCTTATCGTAAGTTTTCTTGAATATTCGACTGGGATGGCTTGGCCGCGGGCTTTAAAGCTCTGTGTCTTAAACGCGTGTTCTGGTCAGGAGTTTGTGACTATGTCTGGACGGCTTTCTCGTTACTTCATGGCTGCTGTACTGGCCTTTAGCACCGGCGCTTTGCTGACCGTTTCTTATGATGCGGAAGCACGTCGCATGGGTGGTGGATCCAGCTTTGGCCGCCAATCCTCCAATATCACCAGCAATCGCTCGGCAGCGACGCCTCCTGCTGCAGCGAATAATGCCACTCGTTCGGCTGCTCCTGCCGCTGGCGCTGCTGCTGCCGGTACGGCCGCAGCGGGTACCGCTGCCAAGTCGGGCATGTCCCGCTTCCTGGGCCCGATCGCCGGTATCGCTGCAGGTCTGGGTATTGCTGCTTTGCTGTCCAGCATGGGTCTGGGCGGCGCTTTCCTGGAAATGATGTCCAGCCTCTTGCTGATTGGTCTGGTTATCTTCGCTGTTCTGTTCATTGTGCGTCGTTTCCGTGGCTCGGCTGCTCGCCCTGCCATGCAACAGGCCGGTGGCCAGTCCATGATGCGTAATGCCGATCCGGCACCGAGCCCCTGGCAACAACCACAGGCTGCGCCAGCACCTGCGCCTGCTGCCGCTCCTGCTGCTCAGCCCGCTGCTGCCGCCGCTGTTCCCGCACCTCCAGTAGACGAAAGCTGGTTCATTCCCGGTGATTTCGACACACCGACCTTCCTGGCCAATGCCAAGACGCAGTTCGTGGAAATCCAGAAACTGTGGGACAAAGGCGATGTGGAACAACTGCGTGCCTTCCTGACCGACGATTTGCTCAAAGAAGCCTCTCCTCAGATTGCTCAGCGCCAGGGCGAGAACGTGACCCAAGTGGTCCTGCTCAATGCCGAGCTGCTGGGCATCGAGAAAGTGGCCGACGGCCATCTGGCCAGCGTGCGCTACTCCGGTATGTTGCGCGAAGAGGCGGGTGCCGAAGCCTTCCGCTTTGAGGAAGTCTGGAATCTGTTCAAGGCCGATGGCGCAGGCTGGCTGCTGGCTGGTATTCAGCAGATCCCGGTTGACCCCAACGCTTGATCTTTGTCTATACAAACAGCCGCCTTCTAATCCAGGCGGCTGTTCTGTTATGAGCGCTCTCGCTTCTCTGTGATTCCCTTTGCCCGTGTTCCTGTCGTCCTGTACATCCGGCCGTGTCTGTGTCGGGTTAAACTGGCTGTTTTAATTGGACTGGTTTACTCGCTGCGGCAGTAGACTTGCATGGACATGCTTGGTATCCCTTCATTCCTAGAACCTGGCGCCGTGGGCGTGCGTTTGCTGAACGCCTTGCTTGATCGCGAGGATTGGGCGCGTGAGCGTTTGCGCAGCTATGCAGGTAAAACCGTCTCGCTGATTGTGGGCCGTTTGCAACTGGTCTACACCATCAGTTCTCAGGGAAAGCTGGAGCAGGGCCATCCTGCCGTGGTGCCCGATGTCACGCTGACTCTTCCTCAGAACAAGCTGCCCGAATTGCCTCAAATCCTGCAAGACGGCGATTTCAGCCGAGTGACGCAGTTAATGCATGTGCAAGGTGAAGCCGGTCTGGCCAATCTGGTGTCGGACCTGGCCGCTAATCTGCGTTGGGATGCCGAGCACGATCTGGCCCAAATTGTTGGTGATGTCATGGCAGTGCGTCTGTTTAGCGGTGCGCGCCGGGCGTTTACCGGCTTGCGGGATCTGGGCCAGCGTCTGGCCGGCAATGCCAGCGAATACCTGACTGAAGAAAGTGGCTTGCTGGTGACGCGTCCCGAGCTTGACCGGCTGCGCGAGCAATCAGCCGTTTTGACTCAGCGCCTGGACAAATTGGACCAGCGTTTGAATCGTCTTGATACGCGTCGGCGGGAGTCCTGAGCATGTTCTCCTTGTGCCGTTTGCTGACCATTTTGCTGGTTGTATTCCGTTATCGCCTGGACGAGCTGGTGCTGTCGAGTATCCGCCATCCCTGGGCTTACCGGTTGTTGCGCGTTGTGCGCCTGGGTCGCAAACCCAAGCTGCCGCGCGGTGTGCGCTTGCGTTTGGCCCTGGAAAGCTTGGGGCCTATCTTCGTCAAGTTCGGTCAGGTGCTCTCTACCCGCCGGGATCTGATTCCGCTGGATATCGCCGAGCAACTGGCTTTGTTGCAAGATCGTGTGCCTCCCTTTCCCTCCGAGGTGGCCGAGGCCACGATTCTGAAGGCCTTGGGTGCGTCGCCTTATGAGCTGTTCAAGAAGTTTGATCGTGAGCCCATCGCCTCGGCGTCGATTGCTCAGGTTCACTTTGCCGAGCTGCACGATGGCCGCGAAGTGGCCGTCAAGGTATTGCGTCCTGGTATGCGCGAGGTCATCCACAAAGATCTGCGCTTGATGCGTGTGCTGGCCGGGTTTATGGAACGCCTGGGCCCTGATGCCCGTCGCCTGAAACCGCGTGAGGTGGTGGCCGAGTTCGACAAGTACTTGAATGACGAGCTGGATCTGATCCGTGAAGCCTCCAATTGCAGTCAGTTGCGCCGCAATTTCACCAAAGATGTAGAGCGGACTGAGTTGCTGATCGTGCCCGAAGTGCATTGGGATTATTGCGCCTCGACTGTGTTCACCATGGACCGTATGAAGGGCATCCCGGTCAACCAGATTGACCGCTTGCGCGCCGCCAATGTGGACTTGAAAGACCTGGCTCGTAAAGGGGTGGAGATTTTCTTCACCCAGGTGTTTACCGACGGTTTTTTCCATGCCGACATGCACCCAGGTAATATTTACGTCTCGGACGCACCGGAATCGTTGGGCCGTTACATTGCCCTGGACTTTGGCATCGTGGGTTCGCTGTCCGAGTTCGACAAGAACTATCTGGCGCAAAACTTTTTGGCTTTCTTCCGGCGCGATTATCGTCGGGTCGCTCAATTGCATATTGAGTCCGGCTGGGTGCCACCTGAAACTCGCGAAGAGGAGCTGGAAGGTTCGGTGCGCGCGGTATGTGAGCCGTATTTTGACCGGCCCTTGTCCGAGATCTCCTTGGGGCAAGTGCTTTTACGCTTGTTCCAGACGTCGCGCCGGTTCAATGTAGAAATTCAGCCGCAGCTGGTGCTGCTGCAGAAAACCCTTCTGAATGTGGAAGGGATGGGGCGGGACCTGGATCCGGAACTGGATCTGTGGGATACCGCCAAACCGTATCTGGAAAAGTGGATGTACCAGCGTATTGGTCCATCGGGCTTTTACTCGCGTTTGAAACAGGAAGCCGGGCAGTGGGCCCAGATCATGCCGCAGCTTCCGCGTCTGGTTTATTCCAGCTTGAATAGACCGGAGACAGGGCAGGCGTTGAACCAGGAACTTAAGCTGTTGCGCCAGTCGCAGCAGCAGACCAACCGATTGCTGACGGCCTTGTGTGCGGTATTGGCGCTTGCGGTCGGTGTGGCCATCTGGGCTTTGGTGGGGCGATAAGTGTGATCTCTCCGCAACGCGTCAGTTTTTTTGTGGCTGACATATTTCTGATAACTGCAGGTTCTACGATAGACGCAGGTCCGCCAGCTGATTGTTAAGCTGGCGCTTTCCGGCGCCTTCCGGACGGTAAATGGCCGCCCTCAAGGAACCGCTTGATTCTTTTTAGGAATCGTTATGCTTTACCATGACTTATTTAAATCCATGGAAGCGGTGCGCTGGAATTTCGCGCATGACATACCGTGGGATGACTTTGATGGCAGCAAGCTCACAGACGAGCAGGCCTACACCATCAAAATGAACGCCATTACCGAGTGGGCTGCCTTGCCTGCTACCGAAATGTTCCTGCGTGACAATAAAGATGACAGCGATTTTTGCGCCTTTATGTCCGTGTGGTTCTTCGAGGAGCAAAAGCACTCGCTGGTTTTGATCGAATACCTGCGCCGTTTCCGCCCCGAGCTGATGCCCACCGAAGAAGAGCTGCATAAAGTGCGCTTTGACTTTGATCCGGCCCCAGCCATGGAAACGCTGATGCTGCACTTTTGCGGCGAAGTGCGCCTGAATCACTGGTACCGTCGTGCCGCCGACTGGCACACTGAGCCTGTGATCAAGGCCATCTACAAGATTGTGGCTCAGGACGAGGCCCGTCACGCCGGTGCTTACCTGCGCTACATGAAGCGTGCTCTGGTGCATAAGGGTCAGGAATTTGGCCTGCAAGCCCGTCTGGCTTTCTCCAAGATCGGTGTTCTGATGGCCTCGGCGCATCGTACCGCTCAAGCGTTGCACCCCACCAACTTGCATGTGAACAAAGCGATGTTCCCGGACGATACGGTGCAGTCCAAGCTGCCATCGCCCGGTTGGCTGGAAACCTGGCTGGATACGCAGATTCGCTTCGACAAGGAATGGGAGCACAAGGTTAGCTCGCGCATCTTGCACAATATGTCGCTGTTGATGGGTAGCTCCTTTGAAACCGTGCAGGAGTTGAACCGCTACCGCAAGGATCTGGCACGCCAGGTCGGCTCGGACTCGACTCTGGTTCAGGCTTGATATGAGCGTACGTTTCGAGGCTAAGGTGCTAGGTCTGGATGCCTTGCGTGAGGCTATGGAACAGGGGCGCCTGGCGCGCCCGCTGGTCTTTACCAACGGTGTGTTTGATATCCTGCACCGTGGACATGTCAGCTACCTGGACGAAGCGGCCCAATTGGGTGCTTCGCTGATTGTCGGTGTGAATACTGACGCCTCGGTGCGACGTTTGAACAAGGGGCCGGAGCGCCCCATCAACCCTGAACAGGATCGTGCCGCTTTGCTGGCTGCGCTGGCTTGTGTGGATGCGGTGGTTTTGTTTGACGAAGACACACCCGAAGCCTTGATCGCGGCACTGCGCCCGGACCTGATCGTCAAGGGCGGTGACTACGATATGGAAGCCTTGCCAGAAACGGCTTTGGTGCGTAGCTGGGGAGGCGATGCGGTCGCCATTCCTTTTGAGTTTCAGCGCTCGACCACGGCCCTGGTTAAAAAGCTGCGTGACTAAACAAGCGGTATTGAAGGATTGAATCCCGGCATAGTCCGGGATTTTTTTGCCTGTTTGATCCAGGCATCGTGTCTTGTACACAAAGACAAGGACATGAGCACTGAAGTTGTCCGCGCAGGGCTTGGCGTTGTTTCGTTTGCGTTTGGATGGCGCTGCTGATGGATCTGACATTGCTGCTGTGAGCAAAGAGCGCGACGTGTATATCTCGGGCTTTCAGAATCTCAAGGATTCAATGGGAGCGCTTTGCTGCAGTCTTGCCTGGGTCGCTTCAGGACGCCGGTTGTAGCAGATCGTTCACGGCCCGCAGGTCGTTTTCGCTCAGCGTGCCGCTGGCTGCTTTCAAGCGTAGGCTGTTCATCAGAACGTCATAACGGGCTTGGGCCAGACTGCGCTGTGCTTCGTAAAGTTGCTGCTGGGCATTGAGCACATCGATATTCACACGCACACCGACCTCGTAAGCCAGCTTGTTGGCCTCCAGAGCGTCTTGGCTGGACTTGGTGGCCGCTTCCAGTGCCTGCACACGGACCAGACCCGAGGTGACGCCGGAGAAGTACTGGCGCGTCTGCTGGATGGACTGCTCAATGGCGAACTGGTGATCGTAGCGGGCCTGTTGCAGGCGCGAGCTTTGTTCACGGACTTGAGAGCTGGTTTCGCCGCCTCGGAAAATGGGGATACTTAGCTCCAGACCGACGGCGCTGTTCAGAGAACGTGGGCCACCGCCAGCTTGGCCAAACAGGGTCTGGTCGCTGCCGCTGCCGGTCTGGGCTTTCAAGGCCAGGGTAGGTTCGTGCAGGGCCTGGGTGCTTTTCAACTGCTCTTGGGCGGCACGTGCCTTGATATCAGCCAGTGCCACACTTAAACCGGATTGGCTGGACTGATCCAACCAGTCTTGTAGATTTGCAGGTTGTGGGGCGGGCAGACGCAAAGGCTCACGTAGGCGAGCCAGTGTTTCATAACGCTCCAGCGTCAGCGCCGCCAGCTTGTCCTGAGCCACTTGCAGGGCATTTTCCGCTTGCAAGACGCTAGCTCGTGTCAGATCCAGACGCGATTTGGCTTCGTAGGTATCGGTAATCGTGGTGCCGCCCAGTTGAAAATTCTGGTCAGCGGCGCGCAATTGCTCGTCAATGGCAGCTTGCTGGGCTTTCAAGGTAGATAGCGCATCTTGTGCTGCCAGCACATCAAAATAGCGTTGGCTGACGCGTAGCATCAAGTCTTGTCGATCCAGCGCCAGTTGAATATCGGCACCCTGCGCCAATAACTGAGCGCGTTCGTAACGAGCCCAGGCGTTGCGGTTGTAAACCGGTTGGCTCAGTGTGAGTGCCCAGGCGGCTCGGTCGCTGGAGTGTTGATTGGACAGCTTGCTGGTTTGGCGGCGCTCTTGCAGTTCGGCTGTGCCGATGGCGCTGATCTGTGGCAACAATTGAGCCCGACTCTGTGGCACTTGTTCTTGGTCGGCTTGATGTGCCGCCTGAGCCGCGCCAAATTGCGGTTCACGAGCCAGGGCCTGATTCCAGGCTTGCAGCAGATCTTGCGACTGGGCCGTGCTGCTTAAGGCAAGCAGGCAGAGCAGCGTCAGGCGCAAGGAGGTCATGAACCGCATAGGCACTTAAAAGCGGAATTGTGAAACGGCCGTGCCGCGCAAAGGTTTGATCCAGGTGTCGAACAGCGGTGTGGTATCGAAGCTGGCGGCGCTGGTGCGAGTAATACGCACGGCTGTCATAACCGGGTTTTGACCGACCACCACCACCAGACGGCCCCCGATACAGAGCTGGTACTTCAAGGCATCAGGAATGGTGGGCACGGAGCCGGTGACCAAAATGGCGTCGTACTCGGTGGTGCCCCAGCCGGCATGTGCATCGCCCACTTCAACCTTGACGTTGCGTACATTGTTGCGCTGCAGGTTTTCCTGGGCAAAAGCGGCCAGTTTGCTGTCAATTTCGACGGAGGTGACTTGTTGGGACAGGTGAGCCAGCAAAGCGGCCTGATAGCCCGAGCCGGTACCAATTTCCAGCACACCGTCGCTAGACTGCAAAAGCAGCTCTTGAGCCAGACGGGCTTCCACTTTGGGCGAGAGCATGGTCTCGTGCGTGTCCACGGCATTGATGATCAGTGGCAGTTCGGTGTCCGAAAAGGCCGAAGAGCGCAAAGACGAGGGAACAAAGCGTTCGCGCTGGACCTCGACCAATGCTTGCAGCACGTTTTCGTCGGATACGTTCCAGGGACGGATCTGTTGTTCCACCATGTAGTAACGGGCACGTTCGAGTTCAGACAGCGCAATATGGTTCATAGCTTCCAGAAAACTAAAGGCTTGGCAAAGAGCCGATTATAAGCCAGCGCATCGATAAAGAGGCGCAGTCGGGCTTAGCAGGACGGCACCATCGCGTGAAGCAAGGTGCTGGCGTTGTTGACGGCAATGGGCAAGAAGGTGTCAAAGTCCATGTGTGCGTCGTTGTTGGCATTGTCTGAAATGCTGCGTATGCAGACAAAAGGCACGGTATTCAGATAGCACACCTGGGCAATGGCGCCACTTTCCATTTCGCAGGCTAAGGCATTAAAGGTGGCGCTTAACCACTGTATTTTATCGTTACATGCGATAAATTGGTCGCCGGTAACAATTCGGCCCGTGTGGACCTGATGCCCTTCAATTTGCTGGGCGGCAGTTTGGGCAATGGCCAGTAAGGCGGGGTCTGTCGGAAAATCAAAGGTATCCAGACGGAAAACCTGTCCTGGCGCCAGACCCAGGGCTTTGAGCTCCACATCGTGCTGGACCAGCGTATCGGCAATGACGATGTCGCCTGGCCGGATGCTGGGCTCAACCGCACCGGCAATACCGATATTGATGATGCTGCCCACGGCAAATTCCGAGATCAGCATCTGGGTGCAAGCGGCGGCATTGACCTTGCCCACGCCGCAGACTACGGCCACCACAGGTTTACCCAGATAGCTGCCGCGATGAAAGTCCATGCCGGCACGCTGGAGGGTCTGGGGCTCTTGCAAGCGTTCCAGCACAATCTCCAGCTCTTCGCGCATGGCGACAATAATTCCAAGTGTAGGCATAAGACAGGGGCCTTCAAGCGACCCGATCAAACGGCACGTATCAGGACGATGGCCACAGTTTATGGAAGTGATGCACCGGACCGTGTCCGTTGCCCACGGTTAGTTCACCCGAGCGGGCAATGGCTTCGTACAAGTACTTTTTGGCAGCCAGGGCGGCGTCAGGCACATTGCTGTATTGGGGCAGCAGGGCGGCTAGCGCAGCTGACAAGGTACAGCCGGTACCGTGTGTATTGGCCGTATCAATACGCTTGGCGGGCATTTCGATCATCTTGTCGCCATCGTGCAGCAGGTCTATGCAGTCCGAACCGGGCAGGTGGCCCCCTTTCAGGAATACCCAGCGCTGATCGCTGTGACTCATCAGGCGACGCAGGCGCTCGGCGGCCTGACGCATTTCCTTGACGGTTTCTACCGGGCGGGCGTCCAGCAGAACACCGGCTTCGGGCAGATTGGGTGTGATCATGGTGCACTGGGGAACCAGTTGCTCGCGCAAGGCATGGACAGCCGACTTTTCCAGCAAATGGTCGCCGCTTTTGGCGATCATCACCGGGTCCAGCACCAGATGCTTGGGTTTGAAGTGAGCCATGCGTTCGGCCACCACGGTGGTGACGGCCTCCTGGCCCAACATGCCTATCTTGACGCCATCAATGCGCACGTCGGCAAACAGCGTATCAATCTGCTGGCGCACAAAGTCGGCAGGAACGGGGCTGATGCCGGTGACCCCTTGGGTATTTTGTGCCGTCAAAGCGGCAATGACAGCGGTGGCATAAGCACCCAGGGCGCTCATGGCTTTGACATCAGCCAGAATACCGGCGCCGCCGGAGGGGTCAACTCCGGCAATGGTCAGCGTATTGGGAATCATGTCTCGATCAGGTACGGGAGTGAATCAGCCCTTCGGTAGGGGAACTGGGGTCGGCATCGTAGTATTTGCGGGGTACACGGCCAGCCAGATACGCCTGGCGACCGGCTTGTACTGCCAGGTTCATGGCACTGGCCATCATTACAGGCTGACGGGCACCGGCAATGGCGGTGTTCATCAGGACACCATCACAGCCCAGCTCCATGGCAATAGCGGCATCCGAGGCCGTACCGACACCGGCATCCACCAGCACCGGCACCTTGCTCTGATCGATGATCAGGCGCAAGTTCCAGGGGTTGATAATGCCCATGCCCGAACCGATCAGGGAGGCCAAAGGCATGATGGCCACACAGCCAATATCTTCCAGCATACGGGCCTGGATAGGATCATCAGCGCAATACACCATCACATCAAAACCTTCATCCACCAGGGTTTTGGCGGCTTTCAGGGTTTCGGGCATATTGGGGAACAGATTGCCGGAGTCGCCCAGCACTTCCAGTTTGACCAGCTTGTGACCGTCCAGCAGTTCGCGGGCCAGACGCAAGGTCCGCACGGCGTCATCGGCGGTGTAGCAACCCGCAGTGTTAGGCAGCAGGGTGTATTTGGAGGGGGGCAGGTAATCGAGCAGATTGGGCTCGTTGGCGTTTTGGCCGATATTGGTGCGGCGAATGGCCACGGTCACAATGTCAGCGCCGCTGGCTTCAATAGCCAGACGAGTTTCATCAAAATCTTTGTATTTACCGGTGCCTACCAACAGCCTGGATTGGTAGCTGGTTCCGGCCAGGATAAAGGGGTCGTTGTTCACTGTTTGGGTCATGGTGGTGCTTTGTTGCGCATCCGTCTTTGGTGACGGAGAGATAAGTGATTTTTGCTGGGCAAACACTGCAAGAATAATCCATTTGGCCGGTACTCGCAGGAAAACCCTTATGTAAGCTTGCTGGTGTTCGGGGGAAGGGCGCGTGAGTAGCAGACAGTAAAGCCTCTTTAGTCGGGGGGCTTGTGGGTGCCCTGCAAAATCACATATCCCTAAGTATAAATTTGATGTTCACAAGGTGATGGAAAGTGTGCCAATGCCTGACAGACAAGCCTTGGGTCAGGTGCGAAAATATCGTTGGTGCAAAAACCGTTGCCCTTTTTTTAACTACTCACGTTTAAAAGTAAATGGACCCTGATCCTTCTATATGGCTTTGTTCCTGTAAAGGGCAAACCTTCTTAATGACCAGTCAATTGGACGCTGGACCACAAAGCGGGCCCCTCTGATGAGGTGAGCACTCTTTCTGGGCCCTCGTGTCCGAAGGAGAATGCTATGTTCCGCCTCAACCTGTTCCGTTCTACTCCACACAATAATGCGCTGCAAGACGCTCTGCGCCTGGCTGCATCCCGCCAGCGCCAGGGCTACCTGCTGGAGCTGCTGCAAACCCACGGTGCGCGCGAGTTTGCCTATGCTCTTAACGACCTGTCCGGTCGCACCATTGAAAACGCACTGTCCACACTGCCTGCTGTAGAGCGCAGCCAGGTCCTCAAGCATCTGTCCCGTCGTGCCAAAGCCCGTCTGAACGATGTGGAAGGCTTGCGCTGCCAACCCACTCACGCTGTGCTGACCCTGCCGTCCTTTGTGATGTAAGGGTTGTTTTGCAGCGTCGTAGATGCCCCTGAAGTTTGGGGAGTGATCCGCGCCGCTGCAAGCTTCTCTGTGTTGACCCTTGGGCGGGCGTGGCCTTTTTGGCTATGTCCGTTTTCTTGATTTCAGCCCGCATCCGCTCCCTGTTTGTTTTAGATGACCCTTGCAGGGTGGTTAGCTGTTTTAGTGGTGATCTGTCGTGGCCAGACGACGCTTGCGGCCTTCGCCGTCAGAATCCTTGTCTTTTCATGTCATAATTTTGGAATGAGAATGATTATTGATTAGTGCATTCAGGGTCTATGGACTATCCGTCAGCACCCATCGGGATGGGAGATTTCTATCAGGATCACCGTAGCTGGTTGTTGCGGTGGTTGCGCGCGCGTTTGCATTGCAGCTTTACGGCAGAAGATCTGGTTCAGGACACGTTTGTGCGTTTGCTGCTGGCCCCCTGTGCCGTTCATCATTTACGCCACCCCCGTGCGTTTCTGGCGACCACGGCCAGAAGGCTGCTAATTGATCGCAGCCGACGCATGGCTGTCGAACAAGCTTATCTGGAGGCCTTGGAGGCGACCTTGGCCCAAGGGGCGCAAGCACCCTCGGCCGAGCAGTGCGCCCACACGCTGGAAGTGCTGGCCTTGTTGGCCCAGGCTCTGGATGAATTGCCCGCGCGGGCTCGCATGGTGTTCCTGAGCTGCTATCTGGACGGGGAAACGCAATCCACGGTGGCCAAGCGCTTGGGTGTCAGTGAGCGCACCGTGCGCAATGATCTGGTGCAGGCTTTGCTTCATGTTCAGACCTTGATTCCAGCTTGAACCCCATGTCCAACGAGGAAATAGAGCGACAAGCCGCCCAATGGGTTGTGCTCTTGTCCGATCCCGAACAATTTACCGAACAGGCCCAGGCCGAGTTCATGGCCTGGCGCGTGCTGGACCCGCGTCATGAAGCAGCGGCTGCGGCTATGGAGGCGGTGCTGTGCAGGGTAAGAAAACTGGCCGTACAGGCTAATACCCCTCCTGGGCGCAGTGCGCTGGATGCAGGATTGTCAGCGCGGCCCAAGCTTTTGCGCGATTGGCGTCAGGGCACGATGCTCCTGCTCTGGGCCGTGGTGCTTATCTTGCCGATTCTGGCCTTTGTATTGCCTTGGTCCAATCAGTCCGTCCTTACCGCCGCTGGACAATGGCGCAGTGTGGTGCTGGAGGATGGCACTCGTTTGGAGCTGGCTGGGGCATCGCAAGTCAAGATTTTATATAGCAAGCAGTACCGGGATATTGAGCTGTTGGAAGGGCAGATTCGTGTGGTGGTGGCCAAGCAGCCGGATCGACCGTTGCGGGTCTTGAGCAGCCAGGCCGTCTCGCAAGCCTTGGGCACTGAATTTATCGTACAGGAACAGCCTCAAGGCACCTTGCTGACCGTGCTGTCCTCTCGGGTTCTGGCGTATCCGCGTACCCAAGGCCCACAAGCGGCTCGCGAACTGGGGCCGGGCGATCAGGTGCAGATCAATGCGCAAGGCCTGGGGGTAAACCGCCAGACGGATGTGAACAGCGTCATACGCACGTGGGACCAGCGGCAACTGCTTCTGGAGCATGTCCCTTTGACGCAGGCTCTGGAGCAGACCACCCGCCAGTATGCCGGCAAAACACAGATCAATCCGCATGGCATGGAGGGCTTGACGGTTAGTGCTGTCTTGCCTGCTGACAAACCCTTGTCGGCCTTGGCGTTGTTGAAGAGTTTGTATCCCCGATTGCAGGTGCAAAACACGCCAAACGAAGGATTGACGATTAATTTCAGGCCTTGATTGCCGCTTTTTTGGGCTCGTGCGTCTTTAACAGATAGACCTTGCCAAAGAAGGAGAGATTTCATGGTCCCGAAGAATGCGCCGCCTTTGGCGCTTGTGAAAACGTCGTTCATGCCCAATGTCTGCCGCCGCTTGCTGGGTCTGGCTTTTGTAGGGGCCTTGATGCTGAATGTGGCACCGGCCTCGGCCCAGACGACCCAAGCTTATGCGCTGGAAGCCGGGGATCTGGCTAGCCGCTTGAGCCAGTTCGCTCAACAGGCCGGGGTGGCGCTGGTGATGGATTCTTCCCGACTGCAAGGTCTGCGCGCACCGCGTTTGCAAGGACAGTATTCCGTGCAGGACGGCTTTGCTGCCTTGCTGGCCGGGCAGCCGTTTCAGGTTCAAAGCCGGGATCAGGGCTATGTCTTGATTGCCCTGCCTGATAGTGACACCTTGGCTGACGGCGCCGGTGTGCAGTCTTTGGCCAGTATTGAAGTACGCCGCAATGCGCTGGGCGACATCACCGAAGGTTCAGGCACGTATGCGGCGGGCACAATTGCCACGGCAACCCGTTTGCGCTTGACACCACGCCAGACGCCGCAGGCCATCAGCGTGACTACACGCAAGCAGATGGACGACTTTAACCTGACCAGTATCGATGACGTAGTGCGTCATACTCCTGGCCTTAGCATCATTACTTATGACAGTGAGCGTACCGCTTATGAAGCACGCGGTTTTGGTGTTCAGAACTTTCAATATGACGGCATCCCCACCTTGCGCGATTCACCGTACTCGGCTGGCCATTCGCTCACGGACACAGCGATTTACGATCGTGTGGAGGTATTGAAAGGCGCCTCCGGTTTGCTCACTGGCAGTGGAACCCCAGGCGCGACGATCAATATGATTCGCAAAAAGCCGACGCGCGAGTTTCAGGGGTATGCCAGTGCGGGCTTGGGCACCTGGAATAATTACCGCGGTGAAGCGGATTTTTCTGGCCCTTTGAACGAGTCAGGTTCTCTACGTGGCCGTCTGGTCGGCGCCTATCAGGACAAGAAAAGCCATCTGGACCACTACCAGCGTCAGACTTTGGTGTTGTACGGCATTGTTGAAGCCGACCTGACACCGGATACCCGCTTGACCCTGGGTGCAGATTTGCAGGACAACGATCCCAAAGGATCAACCTGGGGAGGCATCCCGATTTATGACGCGCAGGGCAACTTCAACGAGATGGACCGTTCCTTTAATAACGGTACGCGCTGGAGTCGTTGGAACCAGTACACCCGTTCGGCCTTTGCTACTTTGGAGCACGAATTCGACAACGGCTGGATGGCCAAGGTGCAGTTCAATCGCTTGATCAATGGTTATGACTCTGAGCTGGCTGCGGTAGCTGCTGGCAATCCCGACCCTTTAACCGGCAAAGGTACTTCCTTATGGTCTGGACGCTACGTGGGCAAGACAGTCTCCAATACGGCTGACTTTTATGCGACTGGTCCCTTTGAGCTGTTCGGCCGCGAGCATGAGCTGGTGGTCGGGGGAGGTGTGTCGCGCCGTCGCTGGACCAATACATCTTACGGAGAAAACAGTAATACCGAGGTCCAGAATTACTATGAATGGGATGGCCGCTGGCCGCGCATGAACTGGCAGCACCTGGGCGACGATCGTGAGGTGACACGTGAAAATGGTCTGTATGTCAGCACACGTCTGAACCTGCGCGATGATTTGAAGTTGCTACTGGGTACACGCTACGCCAACTACAACAAGCTTGAGATGCGTGAGACAGGCATATGGGTGCCTTACCTTGGGGCTGTGTATGACCTGAACGATAATTTCTCGGTCTATGCCAGTTACACCAATATTTTCCAGCCTCAGAGCTTGCAAGACGAGGGAGGCCGTACTCTGGACCCCTTGCGTGGCGATAACTACGAGGTCGGTCTCAAAGGCGAATTCATGGGGGGGCGTTTGACGTCCAGTCTGGCTTATTTCCAACTGCGTCAGGATAACTTCGGCAAGGAAACGGGGGGGCGCACGCCATCGGGAGGTATCGCGTATGAGGCGACTCAAGGTGTGCGCACGCATGGCGTAGAGCTGGAAGTGGCTGGCCAGTTGACGCCGCAATGGCAAATGCATGCGGGTTACGCTTACAAGCTATCGCGCCAGGATGGCGATAAAGTGTCTACCTTGTCGCCCGAGCATCAGTTCAACATCTATACCACGTACGATTTTGAGGGTGACCTGAATGGCCTGACCTTGGGGGGCGGTGCCCGTTGGCAAAGCAAAACCTGGGGTGATGTCAGTCGACCCGGATCGCCGGGTAAGGTTCAGCATACCGTTGCGGGCTATTGGCTGGTGGATGCGATGGCGCGGTATCGCTTCAACAAGAATTTGTCGGCCACCTTTACCGTCAATAACCTGTTCGACAAGCGCTATTACTCTATGTTCTCCTGGTACAGCACGTATACCTGGGGCGAACCGCGCAACATGATGCTGGCAGTGAAGTATCAGTTCTAGGCTGGAGTAGAAAGCCGCTCAGGATACCTGGGCTCGATAGCGATCCAGTTGCTCGCACAGCTCGCGAGTGGCCTCTATCAGCCTGGGGCCGGGGCGGTACAGTGCATCCGGGTTCAGGTTCAGCAAGGCGTGGGGGCTTAGCCCCAGATGTTTTTCCCAGAACAGATGGCGGGCGCGCAATTGGGCCGGATCACGGTAGGCCATGATGACCACCTGCGGGCGCTTGTGCAGCACGTCTTCCAGACTGATGGTGGGGGCGACGGCAGCATGGTGGGCATAGATGTTCTGTGCCTTGCAGGTGTTCAGCACATCCTGAATCAAAGGATCGCGTGCCAAGGTATATAAAGGCTCGGAACCGATTTCCAGAAACACGCTGACGGTCTCGCCCAGGCGGCTGTTATGGCGCAGGGCGGCAATCTGATTGTCCAGCAAAGCAGCGATGGGAACGGCGACATCGGCTGTATCCAGGCTGTCTCCTGCCAGACGGACAAAGGCGGGAATGTCGTCCAGTTTTTCAGGGGCGGCAAAGATCAGGCTGATATGGGTTTGCTGTAGCTGGCGCTGTAATTCAGGCCCGATCTGGTTAGCTTGCCAAGCCCAGACTTGATCGGGTTTTAGTTCCAGCAGCCGTTCGGGGTTCACGCGCAAGGCGTCCCCAACGCGGGGTAGATCCTTGGCGGCAGGGGGGTAGTCACTGGAACTGTCTACGGCGATCAAGTGGTCTTGAGCACCGGCGGCAAACAGGATCTCGGTAATGTGGGGAGCAAGGCTAATCGCGCGGGCTGGAGCGACAGTTGGTGTGGGTGGGGCGTCTTGTTCGGCTGCGGCGTTTTGTGCTTTTTTATCTTGCTGCTGGCTCTGTACTTCTTGAGTGCTTTGCTTTGTGCTGGTCTGTGTCTGTGTCTGTGTCTGTGACTGCAACGGGTCTTGTTCCTGCGCTTGCGTCAGGATGGGCAATCCTAAAAGCAGGGCGCAAAGGCAAAGCAATCCCCATAGCCCCAATCCGCTCCAGACAGAGCGCTTCGAGTGCTGAAGACGATAAGTCGCAGGCAAAGGGGGCATCATGCGCCTTTAAGTCAATGACGCGGCTCTTGAGCAGAACCGCGCCAGAATCAAGCGAAGTTGATTTTACTGCTTACATGCGCCAGGCAAAGTTCAGGAACACGCTGGAGCCGGCGTTGTTATAGCCACGAGCCAAGGTGTAGTCCTTGTCGAACACATTGTTCCAGCGCAGTTGGGCTTCCAGGCTGGAGGTCAGCGGGTAGCTGGCGGTCAGGTTCAACAGGCCGTAACTGCCCAGCCGCTGTTCATTTTTCGCATCTTCATAACGATGGGAGGCGAACAGGTACTCAGCACCGGCTTTCAGGTCACCAAACTTGTGATCAACCGCCACCTTGTAGTTTTGCTTGGCACGGCGCACCAACTGCTTGTCGGTGTTCCTATCTTTGGGGTCGGTGAAGTCCGCGCTGGCGGTCAGCGTGGTGTTGCCCAGTTGCTTCATGGCCGTCAAGGTCAGCCCAGTAATACGCGCTTTTTCGGTGTTGCTTGTTGTGCACTCGAAGTTGGCGTCGCACACATAGGGGTTGATCATGTCGCGGATGCGGTTCTGGTAGACCACCAAGCCCAATTCGGTCGTGTCGTCCGTGTAGCGGATATGACCTTCCACGTTGCGGGATTTTTCCGGTTTCAGATCGGGATTGCCCTGGAAGCCCCAGTTGTACGGCGAGTACAAGTCGGCGAATGTAGGCGCACGGAAACCGGTATTGGCGGCCACACCTACGGTCCAGTTGCTGGTGATGTCCAGGTCATAGCCCAGGCCACCCGTTACCTTGTTGCCATAGCCGCTGATGTTGTCATTACGCAGGCTGGCTTGCAGGTGGTGTTGATTGATGTCGCCACGGTAAATCAGGGCAAAGGCATTGGTATTGCGCTTGTCATCCTTGTGTACGGTCGTGTGTGTCATGCGCTCTTCCAGACGCTCGGCCAGCAAGGACACCGTATGGCCTTGGGCAAATGTCAGGTCGTTTTGCCAACTGTATTGACGTTGCAGGGTGGAATAGCGAGAGGCAAAAGCGCGGTTTTCGACTGTTTCTTTGCTTAGCGAGGCGCTCAGACGGCTGGTCCACAATTCAGACAGCTTGTTGGTGCTGGTCAGACCGTAGGCTTGCTGACGTGTTTGTGTGCTAGGGGTGCGGCGCTCGAACAGGCCGTTGTCGAATTGACCATCCATAAAGCTGTTGATGGCCGTCAGACCCAGGTGTTGGCCTTGAGCCCATTCGTAGCCCAAGGAGCCGTTCAGTCCGTGCTGGGTGTAGCCGTTCTTGTCCGGGTTGTAGCTGAAGGACAGTGGGTTGGTGGCGTTGAAGCCATCGCTGGTGCCGTAGCTGGAGGCCAGGCTGTAGTCCCAGCCTTGAGCTGCACCCGAAAACCCGGCGCTGGCTTTGAAGGTGTCTTGCGAGCCCAGGCCGACATTCCCCCAGGCGCTCAAGGCACGGTCACCGCCACCTTTTTTGGTGATGATGTTCACCACACCACCAATCGCATCCGAGCCATACAGGCTGCTGCCCGCGCCACGCACAATTTCAATGCGCTCGATCAGGGCAGGGTCAATGGCTTGCCAGTTCACCGAACCACTGGTGGAGCTGTTAATGCGCATCCCGTCGATCATGACGCGGGTATGTTGTGGATTGGTGCCGCGCAGGTAAATGCCGGTCGTGGTTTGCGGACCCCCGCTGCTGTAAATCTCCACCCCAGGCTGACGCTGCAAAATCTCGGCCACGCTGCTTTGACCCGCTTTTTGCAGAGTTTCCTGATCAATCACTGTAACGTCACCCACCACGTTTTTCAGTGGCTGTGCCAGACGGCTGGGGGTAACAACAATTTGCTCCAGCTTGGTGACAGGGGCAGTTTGGGCCGTGGCGATCAAAGGCAGGGCGCCCGCCAGGGCGACCATCAAAGGTCTGATGGACAGTAGAGTCATGGAGATTCCTGTGGGATGTGCGTCCCCGCACATCAATAAGCGAAGCCGCCCACCGTGGGACGGCCATGAATTCAGGCTCGAGAAGCAGGCTGGTGTCGGGCTTTGCGTGTAGCAGGTACCGTTGCGGGGGCAGCACGTTTGGCAGTTCCGGGGTGGAACCGCTCACGTTTCCCATTTGACTTTCCCAGGCCCACGGCTGCATGGGCCGGAAAGCACCTCTTTCCGAGCAGAAAATGTTACATGCCGCTGGCGCAAAGGTTAAGTGTTTGGGGTGGATTTGCCGTACAAGGCGCTACAATTGTGGCGCCAATCCACCATTCTCGCGGCTCTTGCTGTCAGATGCCGTCAACGTCCCGTTTCGTGCTACGGAGCTTTTTAGTGTCCTATCCTGCTTTGCCTTATCCGATCTCTGCCTATACGCGTGGTGCTGAATTTGCGCACCGTTTGGGGCAGCAAATTCTGATTCTGGACGGTGCGATGGGCACTATGATTCAGCGTTACAAATTGGGTGAGGCTGATTTTCGGGGCGATCGTTTTGCGGATCACCACAAGGATGTGAAGGGCAATAACGAATTGCTGTCGCTGGTGCGACCCGACATTATTCGTGAAATTCACGAGAAATACCTGGCTGCCGGAGCCGATGTAATTACGACCAATACCTTTGGTGCAACCGATGTGGCCCAGGGTGACTACGATTTGCAGGGCATCAGCTATGACCTGAACCTGGCTTCGGCTCAACTGGCCTGTCAGGCACGTGATGCCTTCAGCACACCTGAATGGCCGCGCTTTGTGGCCGGTGCCTTGGGCCCGCAGCCCAAGACGGCTTCTATTTCCCCGGATGTGAATGACCCGGCTGCTCGTAACGTCACCTTTGACCAGTTGCGCGTAGCCTATACCGAGCAGGTTCGTGCCTTGCTCGATGGTGGCGTCGATATTTTGCTGATCGAAACCGTTTTTGACACGCTGAACGCCAAGGCGGCTGTTTTTGCGCTGGAAACGGTCTTTGATGAGCGTGGTGAGCGCGTGCCGGTGATGGTGTCGGGCACGGTTACGGATGCATCGGGCCGGATCTTGTCCGGTCAGACGGTAGAGGCCTTCTGGAACTCCATGCGTCATGCCCGTCCCATTACGATTGGCCTGAACTGTGCCTTGGGCGCCGCCTTGATGCGTCCTTACGTGGCCGAGCTGTCCAAGATTTGTGACACCTATGTGTGTGTCTACCCCAACGCTGGTTTGCCCAACCCTATGGCAGAAACCGGCTTTGATGAAACGCCAGCCGATACGTCCAGTCTGCTGCAGGAATTCACGCAAGCCGGCTTGGTGAATATGGTCGGTGGCTGCTGTGGTACGACGCCCGAGCACATTGCCGCCATTGCCGAGCTGTGCCGCAAGTTGCCTGCACGCGTTGTTCCCGAGGTTCCTGTCAAAACCCGTTTGTCGGGTCTGGAGCCACTGAATATTGACGAAGATACCCTGTTTGTGAACGTGGGTGAACGTACCAACGTCACGGGCAGTAAGGCTTTCTTGCGCCTGATCCAGCAGGAAAACTACGAAGAAGCCTTGTCGGTGGCCCGTCAGCAGGTGGAGAACGGCGCGCAGATTATCGACATCAATATGGACGAGGGCATGCTGGACTCGGCAGCCTGTATGCACCGCTTCCTGAACATGATTGCTTCCGAGCCGGACATTGCTCGCGTGCCCATCATGATCGACAGTTCCAAATGGGACGTGATCGAAACCGGTTTGCGCTGTGTGCAAGGCAAGGCCATTGTGAATTCGATTTCCATGAAAGAGGGCATTGAGCCTTTCCTGGAACATGCCCGTTTGTGCCGTAAATACGGTGCCGCTATTGTTGTGATGGCCTTTGATGAGCAGGGTCAGGCTGACAACTACGAGCGACGGGTAGAAATCTGCGAACGTGCTTACCGCTTGCTGGTGGATGAGCTTGGTTTCCCGCCAGAGGACATTATTTTTGACCCCAACGTCTTTGCCGTGGCAACCGGCATGGACGAGCACGCCAATTACGGTCTGGACTTCATTCGCGGCGTTAGCTGGATTCACAAGAATCTGCCGCATGCGCGTTTGTCCGGCGGTATTTCCAACGTCAGTTTCTCCTTCCGTGGCAATGAAGCCATGCGCGAGGCGATTCACACGGTCTTCCTGTACTACGCCATCCAGGAAGGCCTGACCATGGGTATTGTGAATGCCGGTCAGTTGGGTGTGTATGCCGATATCGAACCGCATCTGCGTGACCTGATCGAAGACGTGGTTCTGAACCGCGCCGAGCCCAAAGGTAAAACTGATCCGGCGGACGAACGCACCCCTACCGAGCGCCTGGTAGAAATGGCCGAGAGCGTCAAAGGCTCGGGCGCTAAGAAAGAGGAAGACCTGAGCTGGCGCGAAACCACGGTTGAGCAGCGTTTGATCCACTCTTTGGTGCATGGCATCACCAGCTTCATCGTGGAAGATACAGAAGAAGTTCGTCAGAAGATCGATGCCCAGGGCGGTCGCCCTATCAGTGTCATTGAAGGGCCCTTGATGGATGGCATGAATGTGGTGGGTGACCTGTTCGGTCAGGGCAAGATGTTTCTGCCGCAGGTGGTGAAATCTGCGCGTGTGATGAAACAGGCCGTAGCCCACTTGATTCCTTTCATCGAAGAAGAAAAACGCCAGATTGAGGCTGCGGGCGGTGATGTGCGTTCCAAAGGCCGCATGGTCATTGCCACGGTGAAAGGCGATGTGCATGACATTGGCAAGAACATTGTGTCCGTGGTGATGCAGTGCAATAACTTTGAAGTGGTCAATATGGGCGTGATGGTGCCGTGTGCCGAGATCCTCGCCAAGGCCAAGGAAGTGGAGGCCGATATTGTGGGCCTGTCCGGCTTGATCACCCCCAGCCTGGAAGAAATGGCCTACGTCGCGTCCGAGATGCAGCGCGACCCGTACTTCCGTGAGCGCAACATCCCCCTGATGATTGGTGGCGCGACCACCAGTCGTGTACACACGGCGGTGAAGATTGCCCCGCATTACGACGGCCCGGTTATCTACACGCCGGACGCCAGCCGCTGCGTGGGTGTGGCTACTCAGTTGGTGTCAGATAACGTGGACGACTTCTTGGCCGAGGTGCGCGAGGAGTACGAACAAGTGCGCCAGCGCCATGCCAATCGCAAAGCCACACCGTTGATCTCGCTGGAAAAAGCGCGCCAAGACAAGCCAGCCATCGACTGGACCACCTACGTGCCGCCACGCCCCAAATTCATTGGTCGCCGTACCTTCAAGAATTACGACTTGGCCGATATTGCCCAGTTCATCGACTGGACGCCGTTCTTCCAGACCTGGAGCTTGTTCGGCAAGTACCCGGCCATTCTGGAAGACAAGGTGGTGGGCGAGCAGGCCAAGACCCTGTTTGCCGAAGGCCAGGCTATGTTGAAGAAAGTCATTGAGGGTCGCTGGTTGACGGCAAACGGCGTGATTGCGTTCTACCCCGCCAACACCGTCAATGGTGAAGATATCGAGGTCTATTCAGACGAATCGCGCAGTGAAGTCCTGTTCACCTGGCGCAACCTGCGCCAGCAAGGCGTCAAGCGTGAAGGCGTCGATAGCAAGTGTCTGGCCGACTACATTGCTCCCAAAGAAAGCGGCGTGGCTGATTACATCGGCATGTTTGCGGTGACTGGCGGGATTGGCGTGGACAAACTGTCCGAGCGGTTCCAGGCTGCTGGCGATGATTACTCCGACTTGATGATCAAGGCGCTGGGTGACCGTTTTGCCGAAGGCTTTGCTGAATGTCTGCATGCTCGTGTCCGCACGGATTTGTGGGGCTATGTCACCGACGAGCGCCTGTCCAACGAAGAGCTGATCGACGAGAAATACCAGGGCATTCGTCCTGCACCCGGTTACCCGGCTTGCCCGGAGCATGTGGTCAAGCACGACATGTTCCGCGTCTTGCAGTGTGAGGACATCGAGATGTTCATCACCGACAGCTACGCCATGATTCCGGCTTCCAGCGTGTCGGGCTTTTACTTCAGTCACCCGCAGTCCAAGTACTTCAACGTGGGCAATATTGGCCAGGACCAATTGCAAGACTACATCCAACGCAGTGGCCGCACGGAAGAAGACGTACGCCGCACTCTGTCGGGCGTGTTGGGTTGATATGGGAATGACGGGGCCTAATCCGGGCGGCGCCGAGAGCGCGTCCCAAACCCGGCGTCAGGCTTTGGGGCGTTTCTTGCGCCATGCGCGGGAACGCATCCGGCCTGTAGATCTGGGCCTGGCCCCTGGCGTGCGTCGTCGCACTCCTGGCCTGCGTCGTGAAGAAGTGGCTCAACTGTGCGATATCAGCACCACCTGGTACACCTGGATCGAGCAGGGCCGTGACGTGACCGTGTCCCCCACCGTCTGCGCCCGCCTGGCAACGGTCCTGAAATTGGCCCGGGCCGAGCGCCACTACCTGTTTGAGCTGGCCGACTGCGCCGACCCCGAACATTGGCAGGGTGATATTCAACCCTTGCCGCAAGGCTTGAGTGCCTGCGTCGATAGCATCTCCGCCCCAGCTTACATTCTGGATCGTAGTTGGAACGTACTGGCCCGCAACGAAGCCTTGTTGGGTTTGTTCGATGGTTGGCCCGATCGTAGCGAGCAGCCCAATCTACTGCGCTATATCTTTCTGGACCCGGCAGCGCGTGAGCTGGTGGTGGACTGGGAGCAGCGTGCCAGCCGCGTTGTGGCGGAATTCCGCGCCGACGTAGGCGCCCATGCCGATGAAGCCGATGTACAGGCCCTGATTCAGGAGTTGGCGCATCAAAGCCAGGTATTCGCCTTCTGGTGGGGGCGGCAGACCGTGGTGGAGCGGGAAGGGGGCTTGCGAGATTTTCGACACCCCAGCCAGGGCGTGCGCCGCTTTCAGCAATTTACCTTTCGCCTGGCAATACGCCCGGACTGCAAGCTGGTGATGTTGCTGGAAGATGAGGATAAGCCGGTTTAAATTGGCTTCCTTATTATTTATTTTTTAATATTGATTTTATTACCAATCAGGTTTCTTTCTTTTCAATAAAATAAATTATCAAAATTATTGATTCCTGATTTATTGTCTTGAATTACTTATCGAATTCTCTTCAATTACTTGAGCGCCGGAAAATACTGCATTTTGCGAGATTGGGAGAGGGAGCCGGGCGTCAGGCCATAATTTGAGACGAAATGGCGTGTTAAGTGGCTTTGATCTGCAAAACCCGATAAAAGAGACGCTTGCAGCAAGGTGTGTCCTTGCATGATCAGGCGGCGCGCCATTTGCAGCTGACGCTGTAGCCGATACGCATGAGGCGGCAATTGCGTCACAGCTTTGAACGCCCTTAGAAATTGGAATCGGCTTAAACCGGCCTCCGTTGCCAGTTCATTAAGCGAGACCGGGATTTCCGGGTGAGCATCAAGACGAGCTTTGGCTCTGGCTAACTCGGCAGACAGAATCTCCGCTTCCGTGGGCTGAGTATTTCCAAGCAGTGGCACCAGAATCTGAAAAAGCTCCTGCTCCGCAATTTCATCTATCAGTCCTTGCTTGGGCTCGCGGTTTGGATCGGTTAATGCTGCGTACAGGCGCTTGAATGCCATGACCGCCGAGGGGTCGCCAAGAACAGGGTGGATAAACTCCACCCCGGCGCTATGCCCCATGGACTGGGCAAACTGGGCTATCAGCTCTGGGTCCAGATACAGCATGCGCCAGGTTCTTGCCTTGCCTTCTACGGGTCTTCCATCGTGAACTTCGTTGGGGTTGACGGTAATCATGTTGCCGTTGGTGGCTCGTACCTGCCCGCGGCCACTGGCAGAGTCCTGGGCCCCGCTGACCACCACCCCTATCCCAAACTGATCATGAGTATGCCGACCAAACGATTGGCTGGACATCGCTTCAACAGCGACGATATCTGTCTGCCCGCATACCCTCGCTTTGAATTGTTTACTGACCTTCATTTGGGACATTTCCTTTCCTTGTCTAAGAACACACTTCGTGTTCCTGGATGAATAGGGAAATGATTATTCTAGTCGTTTTCTATTTTTGTTTTTATCAAAAAAATAGTGCTCCCTCTTGATGTCTGCGGTTTTCCTGTTTCCTTGCAATATCGTTCAAGATTTTTCTTGGTCAATGCTATTAAATGCCAAGGTTATTACGTGAATTGATTTGTGTCCTAGAGGAAAAGATGTCAAGTCGCACACTTGGATATGTATTGCTGTCCTTGGCCATGATGACGGTTGGATCGACTGTCATTGCTTCCAAGCTGATCGCTGGCAACATGCCTGCTTTTTTGGCAACGGCGCTTCGTTTTGCGCTTGCCTTGCCGGTTTTGCTTGCCCTGGTGTTCTGGCAGCGAGAGCGGTGGCCCAAGCTGTTGTTCCGGGACTGGGTTCTGTTGCTGCTTCAGGCCGGGGCGGGCAGTGTTGGCTATACGACCTTACTGATAGCAGGCTTGTCCCATTTGTCGGCGGCTGATGCGGGCGTGATCATAGGAACATTGCCCGCTGTGTCTGCGCTTTTCTCCGTGATCGTCCTGAGTGAGCGGCCAGGGCTAAGGCTGCTGATCAGCGTCGTGCTGGCGACCTTGGGTGTCATGGCAGTGGCCTGGAAAGGAAACGGCCCGAGTTCGTCGATTGGCATGTTGTACATCCTGGGGGCAGTGGTTTGCGAGAGCGCATTCATTTTGCTTAACAAACGCATCCCCGTGCCGCTGCGGCCTTTATTGCAGGCCACCACGATGACAGGTCTGGGCCTGCTGGTGTCCTTGCCCTTTGCTTTTCTTGAATTACCGCCTTCCATGCCAGATGCCGCAGCGATAGGCGCAGTGGTTTGGTATGCGCTTGTCCCTACTTTTGCAGGGTTTTTGCTGTGGTATGGCGGGGCAGCGCGAGTCAGTGGCAGCGAAGCGTCTGTGTTTACGGCGGTTGCTCCTTTGACAGCCGTCACCCTGGCAGCGCTGGTTTTAGGGGAGCAGATTGGGTGGGTACAGATTGTGGGTGTTGCCACGGTCATTCTTGCCATTTTTGTGTTGACCTTCCCGGTGCGAACCCGAGCACGAACCGTACTGACGCAATAGGCAGTGTGCTTGCCTGTATTTCACATTTTCAATTGGCGAAAGGTGCCTTGCATACCATGTACTTCAATCATTCTGACACTGTGTGGAACCGCTTTCCGGGGCTGACGGCATTGGTCCTGGTTTTACAAGGGGTGAAGGCGGCCGAGCTACAAAACGATGCACTGAGCAGTACATTCACGAGGGTTAGCCAGTTGCTGGAGCAGGGGCCGGAGAGTGAACTCCCGTCTATTCAGGCCTGGCGTCAGGCTTATTCCCAGATGGGCATGAAGCCGACCCAATACCGCTGTGCGGTTGAAGCATTGCTGCGTCGCTTTCGTAAAGATGGATATCTGCCTGGCTTTCATCCCTTGATCGATACCTTGAACGCAGAGTCTATGCAGGCAGCCATTCCGATTGCGGCATTTGATTGCGCCCATATTTCTGGAGGCATCACAGTTCGGCCTGCCGATGGCACTGAAATATATCGAACCTTCCAGGGTGAGGTCGAGCACCCGACAGAAGACGAGATTGTGTTTGCCGATGAGGCCAACCATGCGCACTCACGTCGCTGGGTCTTTCGGCAGGGGGCTCAGTCCGTGGTCTCCAAAGAGTCAGATACGGTGCTGGTCGTCGCGGAGGCATTACATGAGCGGGCTTATGAAGATCTGGAGGCCTTGCACGAACGCATCACGATACGTGCGGCTGAGGTGGGAGTGTCTATTCAGAAAGCCGAGATGCTGAGTCAGTCATACAGGCGTTTTGAGTTCGTTTCGTAGCTTTATTACTAGACTAAAGCCCGTTGCAAACATGCTGCCTGATGAGGGGGCAAGCATGCCTGATGAGCTATAAAACCGTTCGGACCTACTTCTTCTGCAACGACTCACCATCACTGGCTGACAGCCGGGCAAAAGACAGGCTCGATATCGCCGTAATCGCGCCCAGAATCAGAAAGGCCCAGATCGTATCCTGGGTCTCTACGCTGCTGGCCCCGCGCAATGCCATGCTGACATTTAGCGTTACCGCCGCACATGCCACGCCCAAGCTGATGGCCAACTGCTGCGCCATGGCGGCGAAACTGCTGGCCTGGCTCATGGCTTCGGATTCCAGGTCGGCGTAGGTCAGGGTGTTGACGGCGGTGAACTGCAGGGAGCGGAAGAAACCGCCTGCAGTCAGGACGGCAATCATGAGCCACATGGGTGTGGTGGCCTGGAACATGGCGCACAGCGCGATGAACAAGCCTGTCAGCCAGGCGTTGACGATCAGGACTTTGCGAAAACCGTAGCGTCGGATGATGGGTGGAGCCACCAGTTTCATGCCCAGAGCGCCAATCGCCCCGGTGAAGGTGATCAGACCCGCCGACAATGCGCTCATGCCAAAGTTGGTTTGCAGCATGATCGCTAACAGAAATGGTGAGGCCCCTAGCGAGAAGCGGCACAGATTGCCGCCCAATACAGAAATGGCAAAGGTCTTGGTGCGTAGCAAGGACAAATCAATAATGGGATAGGCTACTTGCCGTGCATGCCAGATGTACCATGCCCCCGCGACCAGACCCGCCAAAGTCAGCCAGCCCAGGGTAGCCCAGCTAATGGTGCCGTGGCCTACGTTCTCGAAACTGGTTACCAGCGTGGCCAGACAGATGGCGCTCAAGATAAAGCCCAGCCAGTCCAGGGGCGGGCGTTCGGTGGGGTAGTCCTCGCGGATGTAACGCAGTACCAGAGCGATACCCAGTACCCCCACGGGGATGTTGATCAGGAAAATCCAGTGCCAACTGGCATAGGTGACTAAAAAGCCACCCACAGGCGGACCGATGATAGGGCCCAGCAAGGCGGGTAAAGTCAGCACCGCCATGGCGCTTAAAAGCTCATCTTTAGGCACCCGTCGCAGTAAGATAATGCGACCTACCGGAACCATCATGGCTCCCGCCATGCCTTGTATCACGCGGGAAATGATCAGTTGTGACAGGGTCTGGGACAGGGCACATGCAACAGAACTGGCGGTAAAGAGTAGAATGGCGGCCAGGAACACCTTGCGCGCACCAAAGCGGTCTGCAGCCCACCCACTGATAGGAACGAATACAGCCACGGCCAGCAAGTAGCTGGTAATGATGGTATTCATGCGGATGACGCTGGTATCCAGCGATAAGGCCATCGTGGGCAGAGCAGTGGCGACAACCGTAGAGTCCAGCATTTGCATGAACAATGCACATCCCACAATGTAGGGAATAATGCGTATGGCTCGACGCTCTTGAGGGGACAGGGTTGCCGGTTTGGTGGCTTCGGTCTGTTCAGATGCCATGCGGCGAACTCTCTGGTGTGCGGTGCAGTAAACTCAAACTTTTCTGTTATCCAATTTATTTTAGGCGTACAGGTATTATGGCAAAGAATTTCGAATCCGAAATTACCCAGTTTCTTAAACAGTATAAAGAGCAGAACGCGGATACCGAAGCACGGCAGCGTGAAGGCCGCTATCGTCTGTGGGACAAGCAGATTGATCAGGAACTGCAAGATGGTTACAAGGCTGCTCGTACGCCTCAAAAACCTTACGTGTACTACGAAAACAACTAAATCTGTACGCCCGCGCCTGTGACTGAGATTGCACAGCAGCCCGTTGTGGATACGCCAGCTCCTCAGCCCGAGGATGTGCTGGCGCGTCTTTATGGTGAGCCGCTGTTTGCGATCCCCCAGGATCTGTACATCCCGCCTGATGCGCTGGAAGTGTTTCTGGACGCCTTTGAAGGCCCGCTGGATCTGTTGCTGTATTTGATTCGCAAGCAGAACTTCAATGTGCTGGACATTCCGATGGCTCAGGTCACTGGGCAATATTTGGCTTATGTCGAGCAGATTCGCGCCACGAATCTGGAGCTGGCGGGCGAGTATCTTTTGATGGCGGCGCTGCTGATCGAGATCAAATCTCGGATGTTGTTGCCGGTGCGGCGCGCGGACACGGGTGAAGAAGTTGAGGATCCGCGTGCAGAGCTGGTGCGTCGTTTGCTGGAATACGAGCGCATGAAGGAGGGCGCGCGTCGTCTGGACGAGTTGCCCCTGATGGGACGCGATTATCTGCTGGCCAACGCTCAGGCCGAGTTGGTTGTGGAAGCCATTCCGCCCGAAGTGAGTGCGGATGATTTGCGCCAGGCCTGGCTGGGTATCTTGAAGCGCGCCAAGCTTAATGCCAGTCACAAGATTACGCGCGAGCAGTTGTCGGTACGCGATCACATGAGCCAGATTCTGCGACGTTTGCAGCACGTGCGCTTCATGGAGTTTACTGAGCTGTTTAATGAACGTCTGGATCAGGGTGATCCAGCGGCGGTGCTTGTCGTGCATTTTCTGGCCATGCTGGAATTGGCACGAGAGTCACTGCTTGAAATCACGCAGGCCGAGCCCTACGCTCCTATTTATTTGCGCCTGACCTATATTCGAGCGCAGGCCGATGGGCCTGATCTTATTCCGTAGCGGAGAATTTTTTGAAAGTCGTCCATAACATCCAAGAACTGCGCGATCAGCTCCAGGGTCAGACACGCGTGGCATTTGTTCCAACCATGGGGAATTTGCATCGAGCCCACCTGGACTTGATGAAGATGGCTCGCCAGCATGGCGATCCGGTGGTGGCCAGTATTTTTGTCAATCGTCTGCAGTTTGGTCCTAACGAGGATTTTGACCGTTATCCGCGTACCTTGCAGGATGATGCGGCCAAGATGGAGCAAGAGCGCGATGTCTATGTCCTGTTCGCCCCCTCGGAGCGCGAGATGTACCCGGAGCCGCAAAGTTTCCGTGTCAGCCCGCCTGATCATTTGGGTCGAATTTTGGAAGGCCACTTCCGTCCGGACTTCTTTGAAGGGGTCTGTACGGTTGTGTTGAAGCTGTTTTCCTGTGTGCAGCCGCGTGTGGCCGTGTTCGGGAAGAAGGATTATCAGCAGTTGATGGTGGTGCGCCAGATGGTGCGCCAGTTCCAGTTGCCGGTAGAGATTCTGGCTCACGAGACGGTGCGGGAAGAGGATGGTTTGGCCATGTCTTCGCGTAATCGCTATTTGAGTCCCGAGGAGCGCGCTCAGGCCCCGCAGATTTATGGCACGCTGCAGGAGATGAATGAGCGTTTGCAGCAAGGTCAAAGCCGCGAGCAGATCGAGGCTTATGCGACCAAAAAGATGACGGATCTGGGCTGGAAGGTGGACTATATGGCCTTGCGTCGTCAGTCGGACTTGCTGGAACCAACTGAAGAGCAAATCGCAGCTGGTGAGCCTTTGGTGGCATTGGCCGCGGCCAAGTTGGGCGCGACGCGCTTGATCGACAACCTGGAAATGGTTAAAGCCTGATTTCTTGTGTTATTTGGTGAGAAAAGCACAGCTTTTGCTGTGCTTTTTTTATACCTGTGTGGTTTGATTTTGTAGTCTGTGTCTGTGTCTGTGTCTGTGTCTGTGTCTGTGTCTGTGTCTGCTTTTCTGGTCGTGGGTAGTAGCGCTCTTTGTTCCTTCAAACTGTAGGTGGACTCAGTACGTTGCCCCTCTGGCGTGCGGCTCAGGGGGAAGGCGGACTACTTGCCGGTGCTGTGCACCGGTGCCCTTGGCCAGAGATAGCTCCGGGCGCACCCTGAACTCACCGGGTACTTGGTCCCCCGGACCAAGTACAAGCGTCCGGCTCAAACAGCAGGGTGCTTGCATCCCTACGCTATCTCTGGCCCGCGGCAAGCAGTCTGAATCGCCGTCCCCCTGAGCCGCACGCCAGAGGGGCTCATTGCCGTGGAGTCGGCATCTCTGATGGCTGTTGATGGGTGGGGTTTGTATTCGCGCCTGCCCGCTTAATGAGTTTGGCCTAGGTGATTAGTGTGTTTTGGGCGGGTGATGGGGAACAGGCGTTGTCCCTGCCAATCGCTAACTTTTCAGTTGAAAAGGCTGTTTCTTAGGGTATCGAAATCAGGTTCTTTATATTAGTCATGTGACAAAAACATCCCGTATAAGTTAACAGTCGTGTAGTCCCTGCCTAAAATGACAAACTCTGTCTATGGTTAATTCTTCACCTCGCAGGCGGCCTGTTCGCCTGGTACAGATATACGAGACTGACATGGTATTGAATAGTCACCTTCCCGCCTCTGTGCTTTTTGCAAGCCTGACTCCGCGCGAGCGCGACGTATTGTCTTATATCGCTATTGGTAAGGCGAATAAGGTTATTGCGGCTGAATTGGAGATTTCCCAGCGTACGGTTGAAGCGCATCGGGCACGCGTTTTCCAGAAGTTACGCGTGCGCAATGCGGTTGAGTTGACTCGTTTTGTGTTCAGCGAGCCAGGTCTGCGGGATGTGTTACCGCCCAGCTTGATGGGCGGCCTGTCTGCGCCTTAGCTTAGCGGCAAGCTGGGTTGGCCTGGCCGTCCAGTTCGCTGACCGGGTCGATGTCGGCTTGGCGAGTCAAATGGCTTTCCAGTGTGGGACGCTGCTGGTTGAAGGTGTTGATACGCAAGACGTTGTTGTTCACAAAGCTCAGGTCTGCCAGCGTCGAGTCGTTATCGGCCAACAGGGCGATGCGGGTGGGTTGTGTACCGATTGGAACCCAGCAGCCGCTCTTGTGGTGTTCCTGACCCGCGCCTACTGGGGTGGCACGCATACGCCATTGCCCTGCGGGAGCCAGGGTGACGCTGATTTTGTAGGGCTCGCAAGCGCCGCTTTGTGGCGGGCAGGATAGGGTGCCCAGGAAGGTTTTGGGTTCAGCCAGTTCGGGAACGCTGCGATCTGCCTGGACGGCGGGCTGTTCAGCGCGGGCCGGTGTAATGGCGTGCAGGCCTTCCTGGTTGCCAAACCCCAAATTGATTTGTGAGGGGGCACGGGCGGTACTGCTGCCTTGCGCTTGGCGCAGGGCGTCTTTCTGAGTGGAGCCACGGCCTTCGTTAGGGCTGGGCTGAACGGGCGCCTGGGCACATGCGGCCAGCAAAACGACCGAAAGCAAGGTAAGGGAGCGCAGAGGGGAAATCGTGGAGAAAGACATGGCGGGCTTCCGTGGACGGGTTGATAGCTGAATTCTACGCTAGACCAGGGGGGCGGGACAGTCTCAGGCCTATTGCGGGTAGGAGGATTGGCGCGGGTACGTTACAGTTTTGTTTTTTATCTGTGGATTGTTCATGCTGACGATTGGGCTGACTGGTGGAATTGGATCGGGCAAGAGCCAGGTGGCCCATTTTTTTGCCTCTTGGGGGGCGGCCGTTGTGGATACGGATGTGATCGCGCATGAGCTGACCGCGCCCGGTGGCCTGGCCATTGAACCGATTCGTGCCGCCTTCGGTACGCAGGCCTTGGCAGCGGACGGTTCCATGGATCGGGATTGGATGCGGGCCTGTGTGTTTGCTGACCCCAATGCCCGCCATCGCCTGGAGGCCATCATTCATCCCTTGATTTGGGATGTAACAAAAGCACAGGCCTTGAAAGCGCAAGGATGTTATCTTGTTGTGGTTGTACCCTTGCTGCTGGAGTCAGGACGATGGCGCGACCGTGTGGATCGGATTTGCGTTGTCGATTGTGATGAAGCGACCCAGATCGCGCGCGTACAGAAGCGTAACGGGCTGGCAGTGGCCACAATTGAACGTATCATGGCAGCACAGGCGCAACGTCAGCAACGCTTGGACGTGGCCGACGATGTGGTTCTGAACGATGGGCAGACGACTTTGCCTCTGTTGGAAGAGCGGGCGCGGGCAGTACACCAACGCTGGTGTGCCTTGACGGCCCGACACCACGACGTGTCTGACCCTACAGTCGACAAAAAAAGGTTTTAAACGCGTGACTCTATACGAATACCCCTGCAATGAGCGTGTCCGGGCTTTACTGAGAGTCGAGTATTTGTTCGATAGGCTGTTTCATTTTTCAGCCAACCAGGATGCGTACTCGCATCAGATCGCTGTAGCGACTTTGTTTGATTTGCTGGACATCTCGGATCGGACCGATTTACGTTCTGCCGTTCTTCAGGATCTGGAGCGTCAGCGCGTGGCGCTGGCTGCGCTGCGCGAGCACCCCGGTGTTCAGCTGCAGGCGCTGGACAAGATGATTGAGCAAATTGTGCGTGCGGCTGCTGACCTGTCGGCCCAAGGGCGGGTGGGGCAGGGCCTGCGCGACAATGAATGGTTGACCAGTTTGCGGGGCCGGGTAGCGGTGCCCGGTGGTACGTCTCAGGTGGACATGCCTTCTTATTATTCCTGGCAGCAGCGGCCCGATACGGATCGTGTCCAGGACCTGCGCCGCTGGTCGGAGTCTTTCCTGCCGCTCTATCACGGTCTGGCCTTGATTTTGCGCTTGCTGCGCCAGTCGGGCGACCCGGCTGATCTGCTAGCTCGCGACGGCTCTTATCAAGAAATGCTGGCAGGCAAGACCTTCCAGTTGCTGCGAGTATGGGTGGATGCCGGTGCCTGCATCTATCCGGAAATGAGCGCTAACCGCTACGTCATCTGGATACGCTTTGTGCAGCAAGACAATCAATTGAAACCGCAGGCCGTAACGGTAGATATCCCCTTTAGGCTGGCCCGTTGCAACTTTGGCTAACAACGCTGTTCATATAAGGTTCAGATAGCCGCTTTTATACTTGCTGGGCCAGCGTGGTCTAGCAAGGGGGCTGTTTTGTCAGCGCTTGTATCTCTTGATCGTTTCAGGCTAATTGCTATCGTGTTTTGGCGGCATAATGCGTGTCGCCGTCACGATAGGTAGTGCTTAAACGCTTATTAGACCGTGCATAGAGACAATTAAGTTTTAGCCGGGGAGTATTCATGTCGGAGTTGAACACAGGCAAAGGTCGGCGGTCCCGATCCTTCTATGTCTGGGTGTTGGTAGGGCTGCTGCTGACAGCAGGCCTTGTTTATTACGCCTTGTCTTCCCCTTCAGATACACCTACCCCCATGCGCGGGCCGCGCGGCATGATGGGGGCCAGCAAAGTTCCGGTTCAGGTAGCCACAGTCAAGACGGGTTTGATCGACCAAACAGTCAATGCGATTGCCACGGTCAAGCCCTTGCAGACAGTTGCGGTACGCGGTGAGGTCGATGGCGTGCTGGAGCGTATTCACTTCAAGGATGGGCAGCGTGTGAAGGCCGGCGATTTGTTGGCCGAGATTGATCCGCGTACCTACCAAGTGCAACTGGATCAGGCCCGGGGACAACTGGCACAGAGTCAGGCTCAGTTGAAGGGGGCGCAGCAGGAGCTGGCTCGTCATCGCGTCCTGTTCCAACAGAATTCGATTGCTCGCCAGGCCTTGGAAACCAAGGAAACGGCTGTTCAGCAGTTGCAGGCTCAGATCAAATCCAATCAAGCAGAAGTCGCTCGAGCCCAAGTGCAACTGGATCGCACGCGCATCACGGCGCCCCTGGATGGCCGCTTGGGCCTGCGTAAGCTCGATCAGGGCAATCTGGTCTCTGCCGGTAATACCGACGGGATTGTCGTGATTACTCAGGTTGATCCCATCGGCGTGGAGTTTTCCTTGCCGCAGAACCAATTGAGCAGTCTGCTGGAGGCCATGAAACAAAGCGAGTCGCCTTTGCGTGTGTCCCTGATCGACAGCAAAGCTCAGCTCTTGTCGGATAAAGGCCGCTTGCAGGCTCTGGATAACCAGATCGACATCAATACCGGCACGCTGAGAGTGAAGGCCGAGTTTGATAACGACAACGAAACCCTGTTTGCCAATCAGTTCGTCAATGCCCGCGTCTTTTTGGGCCAGGAACAAGGTCTGCTGATTCCATCGCATGCGATACAGCGGGGTTCGGTAGGTACCTATGTGTACACCCTGGATGACGAGGATAAGGTTCATATTCAGGTGGTAGAGCTGGGTACTGCCACCCTGGAATCGACGCTGATTAAAACTGGCCTGAAAGAAGGCGATCGCGTGGTGGTGGAGGGCACTGACCGTTTGCGCGAAGGCTCGGAGGTCGACGTGATGCAGCAAGATGGCCAGGCCAAGGAAAAACCGGCACCAACTGATGCAGGCGCTCAACCAGAGCAAGACACACGTTCGGGTGAGGGTCGCCGTCCACGTCCTGCAAGCGAGTAAGCCGTGAGCATGTCGCGTATCTTTATCCTGCGCCCGGTGGCTACCACCTTGGCGATGGTGGCTTTGCTGGTGTCCGGTTTGCTGGCCTATCGCATGTTGCCCGTGGCCGCTTTGCCGCAGGTCGATTACCCCACCATCCAGGTGGTTACGCTTTATCCGGGCGCCAGCCCGGATGTGGTGGCGGCCTTGATTACCTCACCGCTGGAGCGGCGCTTTGGCAGTATGTCTGGGCTGTCGCAGATGATTTCGTCCAGTTCGGGTGGGGCATCGCGCATTACCTTGCAGTTCGATTTGGGCTTGCCCCTGGATGTGGCCGAGCAAGAGGTGCAGGCGGCGATTAATGCCGCCTCTACGATGCTACCCAATGATTTGCCCGCGCCGCCTATCTATAACAAGGTCAATCCGGCTGACACCCCAGTCATTTCCCTGGCGGTGACCTCCCCCAATATGCCCTTGCACGAGGTGCGTGACCTGATTGATGTACGGGTTGCACAAAAGCTCTCGCAGGTGACGGGTGTGGGTCTGGTCAGTATTGCGGGTGGCCAGGAGCCGGCCATGCGGATTCAGGCCGATCCCAACGCGTTGGCAGTGCGTAATCTGACGCTGAACCATCTGCGGCAAGCCGTGGTTGCAGCCAATGTGAACCAGCCTAAAGGTAATCTGGATGGGCCTCAGCGCTCCACCAGTATCGGCGCCAACGAGCAGTTGAAAACCGTACAGGATTACGAAAACCTGATCGTCAGCTATAAGGATGGTGCGGCTGTACGCCTGGGCGAGCTGGCCAAGGTGGTGCGGGACGCTCAGGATGTGCGTCAGGCTGCCTGGATGGGCACCGTGCCAGCGATCTTGTTGAATATTCAGCGACAGCCTGGGGCCAATGTCATTGATGTAGTGGACCAGATTCAAAGCCTGCTGCCGGAAATACGTCGTTCCTTGCCGGTTGGTGTGGATGTGACCGTGGCCACGGACCGGACCCAGACCATTCGGGACTCGGTTGACCATGTGCAAAAGGAAATGATGCTGGCCATCGTGCTGGTGGTGCTGGTGACGTTTGTGTTTCTGCGCACGTGGACCGCCACGCTGATCCCTAGTGTTGTCGTGCCTATTTCCTTGATCGCCACCTTTGCCATCATGCTGATGTGGGGCTTCAGTATTAATAACCTGACCCTGATGGCCTTGACGGTTGCCACAGGTTTTGTGGTTGATGATGCGATCGTGATGATTGAGAACATCGCCCGTTACATCGAAAAGGGCGAAACCGCTTTGCAAGCCGCCTTGAAGGGCGCGGCGCAGATTGGTTTTACCTTGCTGTCCTTGACCATCTCCTTGATTGCCGTGCTGATCCCGTTGCTGTTCATGAGCGACGTTATTGGCCGCCTGTTCCGTGAGTTCGCCATTACCCTGGCCGTCGCCATCTTGCTGTCCTTGTTCATTTCGCTGACGCTCACGCCCATGATGTGTGCGCGCATGCTCAAACCCGAGAACGAGCGCCAGTATGGCCGCTTCACCACCTGGTTGGGGAACCGGATGGACCGCATTATTGCGGCTTATGACCGTGGCCTGATTGTGGTGCTGCGTCACCAGACCTTGACCTTGTGGGTTGCGGTGGGGACGGTGGTCTTGACGGGCCTGCTGTACGCGATTGTGCCCAAAGGATTTTTTCCACAACAAGATACCGGCTTGATTCAGGCCATTACCCAAGGGCCGCAAACCGCCTCGTTCCGCGCCATGGGCCATTTGCAGCAGCAAGCTGTGGCGATTGTGCTGGAAGACCCGGATGTAGAGGCCGTCACCTCATTTATCGGGGTAGATGGCACGAACGCCACCTTGAATAATGGCCGTTTGCAAATTGCCTTGAAGCCGATTGGCTCGGGCCGGGCCAGTGCCAATGAAATCATGGACAGGCTCAATGAGCGCTTGAAGGATATTCCCGACTTATCGGTGTATCAGCAGTCCATTCAGGAACTGACGGTAGACGACCAGATCAGTCGCAATGTGTACCAGATGGCTTTGTCTGACCCAGAGACGGAGGTGTTGACCACCTGGATGCCGCGTTGGCTGGATGCCGTCAATGCCTTGCCGCAGATTAAAGAGGCGTCCATGAGCCTGCAAAACGATGGCCTGCAGGTTCTGCTGGATATAGACCGGGATGCGGCGGCTCGTGTGGGCGTGACCAAAGCAAATATTGACGATGCGCTGTATGACGCCTTCGGACAGCGTTTGATTTCCACAATCTACACGCAGTCTGCCCAGTACCGGGTCGTGCTGGAGGTCAAGGATGAGTACCGCCAAGGCCCGCAGGATCTGGAAAATATCCATGTGATGACGGCAGCAGGCACACCCGTGCCGATTACGTCCTTGGCGCGGATCGATCTGGTGCCAACCACGCTATCGGTGGAGCGCTTGGGGCAGTTCCCGTCTGTGAATGTGTCCTTTGATCTGGCCGATGGTTATTCCTTGTCTGATGCCATTGAAGCGATTGAAACCGTGCCCGACCAGATTGGCATGCCCACCTCGATTGATACCCGCTATCTGGGTGCCGCCAAGGCGTTTCATGCTTCCTTGTCCAGCACACTGTGGCTGATGCTGGCTGCTGTGCTGACCATGTATATCGTGCTGGGTGTGTTGTACGAAAGCTATATCCACCCGATTACTATTTTGTCGACCTTGCCCTCGGCAGCGATTGGGGCGCTGCTGGCCTTGCTGTTGGCCGGACGGGATCTGGACATGGTGGGGGTAATCGGGATCATCCTGTTGATTGGTATCGTGAAAAAGAACGCCATCATGATGATCGACTTCGCTTTGGAGGCGCAGCGCGAGCAGGATATGAGTCCTCAGGAGGCGATTCATCAGGCCGCCTTGCTGCGTTTTCGCCCCATTCTGATGACAACGCTGGCCGCCTTGTTCAGTGCCATTCCACTGATGCTGGCGACCGGCTCTGGCGCCGAGCTGCGCCAACCTTTGGGATTGGTGATGGTGGGCGGGCTGTTAGCCAGCCAGGTGTTGACCTTGTTTACGACCCCCGTTATCTACCTGTTCTTTGATCGCTTTACCCGCCGTGGTGCTCAGTCGGTACGCGAGTTGTCATGAAGCGTTTGCTAGGGCTGTTTATCTTCCGGCCAGTGGGCTCCAGCCTGCTGGCACTGGCCATGGTGCTCATGGGGGCTTTGGCACTGCGTTTATTGCCTGTGTCGTCGTTGCCGGAAATGGATTTTCCGGTGATCGCGGTCTCGGCCAATTTGCCCGGTGCCAGCCCTGAAACCATGGCCTCCAGTGTGGCCACCCCACTGGAGCAGGCACTAGGTTCCATTGCCGGTGTCTCTGAGATGAGTTCTCGCAGTAGCGAGGGTTCCACCCAGATCATACTGGTGTTCGATCTGGACCGAGATATTGAAGGGGCTGCCCGTGATGTGCAGGCCGCTATCAATCAGGCTCGCCCGATGTTGCCGTCGGGTATGTCCAGTGTGCCCACCTACGAGAAGGTCAACCCCTCGTCCATGCCTATCATGGTGCTGGCGCTGACGTCGCAAACGGCGAACAAGGCGCAGCTTTTTGATATGGCCAGTGGTATTGTCCAGCAGAAACTGGCTCAGATTCCGGGGGTGGGCTCGGTCGAGGTGGGCGGTGGCTCTTTGCCTGCGGTACGGGTGGGGCTGAACCCCAAGGCGTTGGCCTCGGCCGGTATTGCGCTCGATGATGTGCGCTCGGTGATCAATAACGCCAACAGCCTGCGTCCCAACGGCTATCTGGAAGGTGAGCAGGGCCAGTGGCAGATCAATTCGGGGAAACAATACAATCAGGCCCGTTTTTTTGAGCCCTTGGTTCTGAAGAATCAGGACGGGCAGGTTATCCGTTTGGGAGATGTCGCCAAGGTCGAGGACTCCGTCGAGAACATTCACAGCCTGGGGTATTGGAATAACCAGGAAGCTGTTTTGCTGATTGTGCGTCGGCAGGCCGGTGCCAACATTATTGAGACGGTCAATACTATCCGCGCGCGCTTGCAGGATATCGAGGAAATGCTGCCCAGCCAGGCGCAATTGACGGTGGCGCAGGATCGCACCCCCAGTATCCGCGCCACGCTGGAAGAGGCCCAACTGACGCTGATTATTGCGGTGGCCCTGGTGGTGCTGGTGGTCTTGCTGTTCCTGCGAAACTGGCGCGCTGCCTTGATCCCCGCTATCGCCGTGCCCGCTTCCTTGATTAGCACCTTTGCTTTCATGCATTTGTTCGGCTTTACGCTGAACACCATTTCCTTGATGGCCTTGATTGTGGCCACGGGTTTTGTGGTGGATGACGCCATCGTGGTGCTGGAAAGTATTATGCGTTACCTGGAAAAAGGCTTGTCCCCTATGCGGGCGGCCTTGCGCGGGACGCGGGAGGTGGGCTTTACCGTCACGGCCATGAGCCTGTCGCTGGTGGCGGTGTTTATTCCCTTGTGGTTGATCGGGGGATTGGCTGGGCGCCTGTTCATGGAGTTTGCCGTCACCTTGTGTACGGCCGTGCTGGTGTCCCTGGTGATCTCCTTGATGCTGACTCCCATGATGTCCGCCCGATTGCTGCGCCCAGGACCGCAAGAGCATGAGTCTACCCATCCCCTTAGTCGTTTTCTGGGCTGGATAGGCAGTGTCAGTTGGCGTGCTTACCGTCGCTCTTTGGATTGGGCGCTCAAGCATCATCGCCTGATGTTGTTTTCCTTGTTCGCCACGATAGGGTTGAATGTGTACCTGTATGCGGTGGTGCCCAAGGGGCTGTTTCCACAGCAGGATACCGGTCAGTTGATGGGGTTTTTCCGGGTCGATAGGGGCACCTCGTTCCAGTCCATGGAGCCTAAGCTGGAGTACTTCCGTTCCATCCTGAATCAGGACCCGGACATCCGTTCGGTGGCTGTCTTTGCCGGTGGTCGTAGTGGTAGCACCTCGTCCTTCATTCTGGTTGAGCTCAAGCCCATGGATGAGCGCAAAGCCAGCACAACAGATATTGTGAATCGCCTGCGCGATCCTTTATCCACCACGCCGGGTGCGCGCATGTTCATGGTGCCTCAGCAAGATATTCCGGTCGGTAGCGGCGGCGGCGGGCGCAGTGGCTCTTATGACTACTCCTTGCTGGGGAGCGACCTGGAGTTGCTGAAAACCTGGTTGCCCAAGGTTCAGCAGGCCATGGCCGAATTGCCTGAACTGGTAGACGTGGACACAGGCACGGATGACAAGGCTGGCCTGGTTCAACTGGAAATTGATCGGGATATGGCAACGCGCCTGGGCGTGGATATGTCCATGGTGGCAGGGACCTTGAACAACTCCTTCTCCCAGCGTCAGGTTTCCACAATTTTTGGACGGTTGAACCAGTATCACGTTGTCATGGAGGTCGAGCCGCGTTTTGCTCAGGATCTGGAGTCTTTGAAGGAGATTGAGGTCGTTGCCAAAGATGGCACGCGCGTGCCTTTGTCCGCCTTTACGCGCTTTACGACGGGCACCGCGCCGCGCAGCATTAACCACATGGGTCTGCTGGTGGCCGAGTCTGTGTCTTTTGGTTTGGCCGAAGGCGTCACCCTCAGTCAGGCGACAGAGGCCATTGAGCAGGCCATGGCCCGGATTCAGTTGCCTACCCGCGAGATTCAGGCCGGCTTTGAGGGCAATACGGCGCAGATGCTTGATGCCCTGGCCAAGCAACCCCTGATGTTCCTTGCCGCCTTGGTGGCCTTGTACATTGTGCTTGGGATGCTGTACGAGAGCTATATGCACCCGCTGACCATTCTGTCCACTTTGCCCTCGGCTGGGATTGGGGCCTTGCTGGCCTTGATGATGACCAGTGGCGAGTTCAATCTGATTGCCATGATCGGAGTATTTTTGTTGATTGGTATCGTCAAGAAAAACGCCATCATGATGGTGGACTACGCCTTGCAAATGGAGCGTGAGCGCGGCATGGGCTCGCGTGAGGCTATTTATGAGGCCTGCCTGGTGCGTTTCCGCCCCATCATGATGACAACCTTGTCCGCTATTTTTGGCGCTGTTCCTTTGATTCTGGCCTCCGGGCCGGGCGTGGAAATGCGCCAGCCGCTGGGTGTCACCATTGTGGGTGGTTTGGTGCTCAGTCAAATCCTGACTTTGTACACCACGCCCGTGGTTTATCTTTATCTGGATCGTTTGCGCCATCGCTTCATGCGCGGCAAGAACCAGACAAACTTGAATACATAAGCTGATATGCCTATTTCTACTGCCACGATGTTTCCGCGCTTTGCACTGGCTGGGATGGTGCTGCTCCTGTCCGCATGTGCCGTTGGCCCTGATTATCAGCGGCCTGAGGCCCCAGTGGGGGAGCACTTTCGGGAAAAGGTGCGTTCCACGGCCTGGAAGCAGGCTGAACCGGCTGACTTGAAGGATCGCGGCCCCTGGTGGGAAAGCTTTAATGACGGCGTGCTCAATACCTTGATGCAAAGCCTGAACGAGCAGAACTTTAGCTTGCAGCAAGCACAGGCACGCGTCCGGCAGGCGCAAGCCACCTTGTCCAACACGCGCTCGACTCTGTTTCCGAAAGTGGACAGCTCGGTCGGAACCACGCGACGGGGCGGCGGCTCGGGTGATACCAGCCAAAGCAGCAGCGCTTACGATGCCAGCATCACCGTGAATTGGGAAGTGGATTTGTGGGGGCGGATTCGCCGTCAGGTAGAAGCGGGTGACGCAGGCCTGCAAGCCAGTGCTGCGGATATGGCCGCCACGCGTTTGAGCCTGCAGTCGCAATTGGCCCAAACTTATTTGCAGTACCGCAGTGTGGAATCCAGCGAACGCGTGCTGGATGAAACTGTGGCCGCGTACGAGCGCTCTTTGCAAATTAATCAGAATCGTCTGGACGCCGGTTTTTCGGCCCCGGGAGACGTAGCGGCAGCCTTAAGTCAGCTTGAAAACGCACGTACTCAGCGCCTGGCTTTGAATCGTGAAAAGGCCTCCTATCAGCATGCCATGGCGGTGTTGGTGGGCCGTGCGCCGTCCCAGTTCGAGGTGGTGCCGCATGCGCCTTGGCCAGTGGCTCCGGATATTCCGGTGGGCTTGCCATCCAGCCTGCTGGAACGTCGCCCCGATGTGGCCCGGGCCGAGCGTCGTATGGCGCAGGCCAATGCCCAGATTGGTGTAGCCAAAGCCGCCTGGTTTCCCAGCTTGAGCCTGAAAGCCAGCGGGGGGTTTAGCAGCAGTGATTTAAGTGAATGGCTGACGGCACCCGCGCGTGTCTGGTCCCTGGGGCCTGCCTTCGCCCTGACCTTGCTGGATTTTGGAGCGCGTCGTGCACAAGTCGAGCAGGCCAAGGCCAGTTATGACGAACAATTGGCGGCTTACCGCCAGACGGTTCTGGATGCGCTGAAAGAAGTGGAAGATGCCTTGTCGGAGCGTAATGGCCTGGAGCTGGAGCAAGCTAGTCAAGCGCGTTCTCTGGCGGCGGCCCGCGAGTCCTTGCGGCTGACGCGCAATCAGTTTGATGCCGGTCTGGTGGATTTTCTGAGTCTGGCGCAAACCCAGGCCACGGCCTTGTCAGCCGAGCGGCAGGCCTTGGATCTGGAGTCTCAACGCTTGCGGGCGGCAGTCAAACTGATGGTGGCCTTGGGCGGTGGCTGGGATGCGCAAACTGGGCTGACTTCAGAGGAAGTTACAAAAGCGGGTATGAAGAAAACCGATGGGGCAGAGTCTGTCGCAGACGCATCAGGTCCTGCCGCCGAGTGATGCCCAAGGCCCAGGACGGGCTGGCAGGTTTGCTATGTCATGTAAGCCCGTTTCAGGAATAGGTGAACCAGACCTTGGAGACAGCCAATTCGCTGTGACTTTGAATGTTGCGAAGGCAAAAAAATACCCCAAGAGCGGAGTTGCCAGTCAGTTTCCGGGGTATTTTTTTAAAGCTTGGCTGAGGTTTTTGAACTTAGTCCTGGTCCATCCAGGCATATAGCCCGTCAACCCATTCCTTGCCGTCGTCCAAACCCAAGAGGGCGTGGATCTCTTCAGCACGTTGGTACAAATCATCAAAATCAATTTGTGGCGGGTCTACAAAGGCCAGGGCAACCAGATTCCCGTCATGGGTTTCAGGTAGCCAGACCACGGCAGAGAAGCTCTCTTGCAACGCATGCAGATTGCGCGCATGTACCCGTTCCGACCCCAGTAAATTGACCGTCAATAGTCCTTGCGGCCCCAGAGCTTTGCGGCAGGCCTGGTAAAAGGCTTCGCTTTCCAGTGCAGGGTGCTCGGCCTGATCAGAGTAGACATCAACTTGCAGCACATCCAGCTCGCCATATACCGCGTCCAGATAGTCCAGCGCGTCTACCGTGTGTACGTTCAAGCGTTGGTCGTCGGGCGGTAAATTGAACAGCAGCCGGCTGGCTTGCACCACTTCCGGATTGATTTCCACCGCGTCGATACGCGCCTGGGGGAAATGCTGGTAGCAAAAGCGCGTCAGGCTGCCTGCGCCCAGGCCAAGCTGGGCAATACGGCGCGGATCGGTCTGGAACAAGCTCCAGATCATCATTTGACGGATGTAGTGCAGCTCCAACTGATCGGGAGCATCCAGGCGCATGGCGCCCTGCACCCAGGCCGAGCCCAGGTGCAGGTAGCGCACGCCTTCGTGTTCCGAAATAGAGACCTGCGGCATCATACCGGGTCGCTGTCCAGCATATGGCGCATACCGGCAATGCCGTGTGCGCCGTGATTGCGGGCTTGAGCCAGAGTGTTGGCCGATTGTCCGCCGATTGCAAACACAGGCAGGCCAGCTTGTTCGGCCAGACTGGCAAAACGGGCCCAGCCCATACCGGGATCGCCGGGATGAGAGGCGGTTTCCAGGACATGGCCCAGAACCAGAAAGTCCGCCTGGATTTTGCGGGCTATTTCAATATCACGTTCATTGTGCGTGGACATGCCGATCAAGCCTTTGCTGATCGCGGGAAATGTCGCCAGGGTGTCGTGGCATTTCGCAGACAGGGCTTGGGCGTCGCTGGCGCGCAAGTGCACACCATCGGCGTGGTCCCACCAGCTCTCGGGGTGCAGACTGTTGACCAGGCAGCGCGCTTGGTAACGCTGGCACAGGTTCACCACTTGCAGAAACGCCTGGTGCAAATGGAACTCGGCATCAGGTCGGGCAGCCCAGGCAGGCTCACGAAACTGAACCAGGGCCGGGCCTTGTTGCAGAGCTTGTTCCAGTTGTTCCAGATAGGCGGGTAAGCGGGCTGGCTCGTCGATGTTGCTAATCAGATAGCGTTCGGGCAGTTGCAGCCATTTCAGCGGCGGTTCGGTAGCAGGCAGTACAGGGCCGACTTCCAATGGACCTTTAGGGTTGACCCAGGCAAGCTCCTGGCCTTCCAGGCACTGTGGTTCGCCTTCCCATTCCCGCACCAGACAGAAAGAGAGTTTGACGAAGTTCTTGGGGTATTCGTGTGTATAGGTGACCCAGGGGTGTGCGTGGGTCGTTTCAATGCCGAGTTCTTCGCGCAGTTCCCGTACCAGTGCCTGTACGACGCTCTCGCCCGCTTCAATCTTGCCGCCAGGCAATTCCCACCAGCCTGGCCAGGGTTTATCGGCTGGGCGTTTTCCCAGTAGCACTTGGCCGTGTTGGTTCAGTAAAACGCCAACGGCCACTTCCAACGTGGGTTTAGACATGTCTAGCGGTCCAATCTCTAGCAAATTGACGTGCTACCCGGCCGGAGCGCGAGCCACGTTCCAGAGCCCATTGCAAGGCTTCCGTACGCGAGCTTTCGATGTGTTCTGCAGGGCAACCCAATGCGCCCAGCCAGTAATACACAATGTCCAGATAGTCGTCTTGTTTAAAGGGGTAAAACGACAACCATAGTCCAAAGCGCTCAGATAGGGATACCTTTTCTTCAACGGCCTCACCGGGGTGGATCTCGCCGTCTGCGGAAGTGGAGGTGCTCAGGTTCTCCTTCATGTATTCAGGCATCAGGTGACGTCGGTTGGACGTGGCGTAGATCAGTACATTGTCGCCAGGGGAGGCCAGTGAGCCGTCCAGCACGGATTTGAGCGCCTTGTAACCGGCTTCGCCTTCTTCAAAAGACAGGTCGTCGCTGAAGATGATGAAGTGTTCGGGGCGCTTGCTGATCAGGTCAATGATGTAACCCAGATCGCCTAGATCGGACTTGTCCACCTCGATCAGGCGCAGGCCCTGGTCGGCAAATTTGGCCAGCATGGCTTTGACCAGCGAGCTTTTTCCGGTCCCGCGCGCACCGGTCATCAAGACGTTATTGGCGGGTTTGCCTGCCAGAAAATGGCGGGTGTTGCGCTCAATAATGCTTTTTTGGCGTTCGATATGGTGCAGATCGTCCGGTTGGATGGTGGCGACGTGCGAGACACCTTCCAACCAGCCACGCGTACCATTGGTGCGCCAGCGAAATGCCACGCAATCCCAGTTGACAGGAGGGGGAGCAGGGGGGAGCCAGGCTTCCAATTGAGCGAGAACCCGCTCGGCCCGGCTGATCAGGGTACTCAGGTCTTGCGAGCTCAAGACGGTCTCCGTTTCAGGTTGAAACGCTTATTATCGCTAATTTGGCACCTTTTTCTGCGATCACTGTTGTGCTGGACGCGTAACAATGGGCCCAAAGCGATTCAAGATCGTATAATCACTCAGTTATGGTTGGCCGCTACGGGCCCCCTCCCTTACTCGTCCGGAATTCTGTTTTGAACCTGTCCACCCTGATTGAACCTATTGCCGACGACATGAAGGCTCTTGATGTCGTCATTCGTGAGCGCTTGAATTCGGATGTGGTGCTGATACGCACAATCGGCGAATACATCGTTAGTGCGGGTGGCAAACGTATGCGTCCCGCGCTTTTGTTGCTGGTAGCCCGCGCACTGGCTTATCAGGGGAACACGCATCATTTGCTGGCTGGCGTTGTGGAGTTCATCCACACGGCCACCTTGCTGCACGACGATGTCGTTGATGAATCCGATATGCGTCGCGGTCGCCACACGGCCAATGCCGTCTATGGCAATGCAGCCAGTGTGTTGGTGGGCGACTACCTGTACTCGCGCTCTTTCGAGATGATGGTGCAGTCGAACTCCATGCCTGCCATGGCTGTGTTGTCAGCAGCCACCACGGTGATCGCTGAAGGCGAGGTCTTGCAACTGCTGAACGTACACGACCCGGACGTTTCTCTAGAGCGTTACCTGCAAGTCGTGCGCTACAAGACAGCCAAACTGTTTGAGGCGGCCGCGCAAGTTGGCGCGATTGTGGCCGGAGCTTCGCCCGAGATGGAAGAGGCCATGGCTGCGTATGGTCGTCACCTGGGTACGGCCTTTCAACTGGTTGATGATGTGCTCGATTACACCGGTGATGCCCAGGCATTGGGCAAGAACGTGGGTGACGATCTGCGCGAAGGCAAGCCCACTATGCCACTGATCCGTGTCATGGAAGTGGGGACACCCGAACAAGTCCAGTTGATCAAGTCCGCCATTGAAACCGGTGATGCGGATTTTGCGGCAGTGGCCCAGGCCATTGAGCAAACTGACGCGTTGGCGTACACCCGCGAAGCGGCCAAGGCGGAAGCCCAATTGGCGGTGCAGGCTCTGGCGGATGTGCCTGAGAGCGAATTCAAGCAGGTATTGCTCAGCTTGTGCGCGTTTTCCATCGAACGCGATCGCTAAGCATCACCTTTTCCCCAACCCGCCGGCAGGCGGGTTTTTTTGTAATAAGGCGGGCCGATTAACGGAAATAGGCGTCATTAGGCGTCTGTTCATGTTATTTTTCTCGGTTTTGCTACGCTGTTGGTGGTCATGCCTTTGTCCCACAAGGACGAAGTAGCAACGATAGACACGCCTATTTGAACAAACTGGTTTGAAGCCTCTGTCAGACACATAGGTGCAGGCCCCTTATTCCAAAGATGTAAGGAACGGATAGATGAATATTCAGCTCGATATAGCGCAAACGGTCGGTTTAGCGGCTGTTTTTCTCGTGCTGGGAGAATATATAAAGAATCGCGTTGCTGTGCTGGCCCGCTATTTCATTCCCAGCCCCATTATTGGCGGTTTGGTTTTTGCATTGATTGCCCTGGTGGGTCACGAGACGGGTTCGTTTCACTTCTCTTTCAACGACGATATACGCAACTTCTTGTTGATGGCCTTTTTTACCACCATTGGCTTTTCAGCAAGTTTCGAGCTGTTGAAAAAGGGGGGGCTGGCAGTGGCCCTGTTTTTGGGCTGTGCGGTTGTCCTGATTATTCTGCAAAACGTGATGGGTGTCACCCTGGCCGCTTTGATGGATGCCAATCCCTTGCTGGGCCTGGCGGCCGGTTCGGTCGCCATGACAGGAGGTCACGGGACCTCCGCCGCTTTTGGCCCCTTGCTGGAGAACGCAGGTGCTGTGGGGGCCTTGCCCGCTGCCATTGCCGCGTCGACCTGGGGGCTGGTGATGGGGTGTGTCATTGGTGGTCCTTTGGGCCGACGCCTGATGAAAAAACACAAGATTGACGGCCCTGCACCACACCGTCGTCATCGTCGCCAGCATGAAGGTGCAAACGTACCCCATGCTATGCAAGCCCAGGTTAAAGAAACCGTTCAGCTTGATGACGGTGGCTTTGAAATGCCGGTCTACGCGGTCGTTCTGCTGTCCATTGCGATTGGGGTGGGCAGTGTCATCATCGAATGGTTGGGTGAGCGCGGCATCGTGCTGCCTGCCTACCTGGGGTCCATGCTGGTGGCAGCCGTTATCCGTAATGTGATTGATTGGCGTCGTTACCGCTTGCCGGAAAAAGAGTTTGAAATTATCGGCAATGTGTCGCTGGCTTTCTTCCTGGTCATGGCATTGATGGTGATGAAGTTGTGGGAACTGGCTCAAGTGGCCGGTCCCTTGCTGGTGATTCTGATTGCCCAGACCGTGATGATGTACTTCTTTGCCCGATATGTGACCTTCAATGTCATGGGCAAGGACTATGACGCTGTTGTGATGTCGGCCGGGCATTGTGGTTTCGGCATGGGGGCAACGCCGAACGCCATGGCCAATATGCAGGCTTTTACGGAAGATAATGGCCCCTCGCGCAAGGCCTTTTTTGTGATTCCCTTGGTGGGCTCCTTGTTCATCGATTTTTTCAACGCCGTGATTATCACCGGCTTTGTAAACTTTCTGACGTAAGCGCGCAAGGCTCAGGCCGCGCCGAACGGCGCGGCAGTGTCTCGTGGCCGGACGCTTGGGCGTCACGGACAGGGGGTGTGGGGATTTTGCTCGGGACGGCTTGGGCCAAGGCGATGCCCGAACCTTAGCGTCCGCCGTTTTTTGATGGGCAAGATGGCAAAACCACCTCTGTAAACGATCCGTTCAGGCTTTGTTAAGCACATTCCTTAAGGCCTCGGACAGTTCAGGGTGACGCCAACTGAAACCCGCTTGCTGGGCGCGTTGCGGAATCAGTCGTTGTCCGCCCAGCAGCAGAACAGACATCTCTCCCAATGCCAGCCGTAGCACCCAGGCCGGGGCATGAAACAGGGCTGGCTTGCCCAGCTCTTGCGCCAGGATGCGGGTGAACTCCGCATTGCGCACAGGCTGCGGCGCACACGCGTTATAGGGGCCTTCACAGCTTTGATTGTGCAAAAGGTAGTCGATGAGAGCGACCTGGTCTTCAATGTGTATCCATGGCATCCACTGCTGACCATCACCTAGTCTGGCACCCAATCCCAGCTTGAACGAGGGCAGGAGTCGAGCCAATATTCCTGCATTGTTGGCCAAGACGGGTGCGGTGCGTAGCAAGACCACGCGTACCCCCCATTGGCGTGCCTGTTCGGCCTCTTGCTCCCAGGCCACACAAAGTTGGCTGCCGAAGTCTTTGTGGCTTGGTGCACTGTCTTCGGATAAAGGCTGTTGCCCACCGTCTCCGTACCAGCCTGTGGCTGAGCCCGAGATCAATATGGGCGGCACCGACGCTTGCTGCCCCATCCAGTCTACCAGGCGGCGAGTCAGATCCACACGACTACGCCACAGAAGCTGGCGGCGTGAATCAGTCCAGCGTTGATTGGCAATCGGGGCCCCAGCCAGGTTGATGACGGCGTCAAATGGCGCGTTGCCATTTAGCTCTTCAAGAGTGGCTACGCCTTTTGCGCCCGGGCATAACTGGGGAACTTGCTGCGGGGTGCGGCTCCATACCCAGAGTTCATGGCCCTGAGCTTGCCATTGTTGGCAAAGGGCCTGTCCAATGAGGCCGGTGCCCCCGGTCAGAAGGATGCGCATCGGATTCTCCGTGTTTAACAGTGAGCCGCCGGTGAAATTACATGCCGGTGACACGGCGTACCGCCCAGAAATACCAGCTATCTGGCAAGCATCGCATGAGTTTGACCCAGCCAGTGAAACGGCGAGGAAAGTTCATTTCAAACTGTCCCTGTTTCCAGCCGTGCAAGATATGCTGCGCCGCTTCTTCGGGGGTGATCAGTGCGGGCATCTTGAAACTGTTTTGTGCAGTTAATGGGGTGTCCACAAACCCCGGGTTGATAATGGAAACACCCAGCCCTAAAGGGTGCAGGTCCAGGTAGAGGTTTTCGGCCAGGTTGTTCAGCGCCGCTTTGGTGGGGCCGTAGGCCAGGGACATCGGCAGCCCTCGATAGCCGGCCACGCTGCCGACTAAAGCCAGGTGACCGCGTCCGGCTGCAAGCAACATCGGCAGAACCGTGTCCAGCAGGTGCAGTGCGCCGACATAGTTAACGGCCAGATGTCGCTGCATTTCAAGCAGATCGAAGTGCGTCGCTCGTTGAGGCTGGTATCTGCCAGCGCAATACAGCACCAGGTCCGGGGCCTTGTCCGCGTAGGCTTGAACCATTGTCTTGGCCGCCACCATGGAGTCGAGTTGGGTGACATCCAGCGGTACGGCCAGAAAGCCATCTCGGCCATCAGCCAGGGTGTGCAGTGCATCGGCATCTCTGGCCGAGATGATGACACGTGCCCCTTGGGCATGGAGTGCTTGTGCGGTGGCTTTGCCTATGCCCGATGAGGCGCCGACAATCCAGGCGCATTTGCCTTGCCATTGACTGATCGGCGGGTTGAGTTTTGTGTGCAGCATTGCCATCACACTTACTCCTTAGTGAAGGACAAGGTTACGTCACCAAGATGAAAACCAAATTTGCTCATGGCGGCGCGGTTGAGCATGGTGCGACCATCCATCAAATACATCCAGTCGTCCATGTTGACGTTCCAGACTTTGCCGTCCACGGGCAGTGCCAGCACATAATTCCAATGGAAGGCGTTGCCCGCGGTCTGCCCTTGTGCTTGTCCCACCACGTCGTCCGCGCGCCCGGTGTAATGGCCGTCACCCAGATATTTCAAATGCCAGATCCGTTGCTGTGTGGTGCCATCACTGTAGACAAAGTGCTCATCGAGCACGCCTTCATCGCCATTCCAGGTGCCTGTCATGCGCACGGTGAAGCGTTTGACCACTTTGCCGGAGCGGTCTGTGAACAAGCCGTGGGCGGTCAAGGGCCCGTTGAAATACTGACGCAGGTCCAGTTCGGGACGCTCCTGGGCATAGTCCTGTACGGTGGGCCCTACACACCCGGCCAGCAATCCGGTGAGTGTCAGTCCCAGAATGGCGCGCCGCCAGGGCAGGGTCGAGACACGGCATGTTGTCAATTTCATATCAGTCTCCAGGAGGTGTGCAGGTGCTCAGCGCGCCATAGGCATGCCCACGCCAGCAGTTTGAACAGGCAGGGAAGGCCACCATAGGTCCAGGCCAGTGCCTGCAGGCCTGCCGGGTCGGTCGTGCCGCTGTGGTAACCCAGAAAGGCGAGCAGCGGCAGACACAGCCCGGCGGCTAAAGCCAGATTGAGCTTGGTGGCACAAGCCCACCAGCCCAGATATCGTCCTTCGCCCGAGCCACCGTGACCGGACTCATGGATGACACCGGTCAGCAAAGCGCCTGGCAGTGCCAGATCCGCGCCAAGGGCAAGCCCGCTTGCCAGGCAGATAAGGATGAAGACCTTGCCGTCACCAGCATCAAGCCAGGGTGTTAGCGAAAAGGCGATGATGCTTGCCAGCATGCCAGCGCGCCAACTGGGGGCGAGGCCCCAGCGCGAAACGGCCTTGATCCACAGTGGCAGCCCGGCCGCCGCAGCACCGAAATAACACAAGAGGAAAAGTGGTTGCATATCGGCTGCCTGCAGACGGTCCGTTACGAAAAACGGGAGCAGGGTGGCGGGTATGGCAGCGGCCACACCGTTGAGCATGAAGACTGATAACAGCCGGCGGAAACTGGCATCTGCCCAGGGGGAGGCGGCCTGAGCAGGTCTGATGTGACGATGTCCGTAACGTGTTGGGCTTGCTGTGAATCGTTGCAGGCTATGCAGTCCGAGCAAGCCTAGGGCAAGAGCCAGAAAAAGCACGATACTGGTCACGTCAAAGCCCAGCCAGGTAGGCAAGATGCTGGCCAGCAGGACACCGGCAAGCGTGGCGCCTTCTCGCCATGCCGTCACGCGTGCGCGCCAATGGGGGTCACCTCCCCAACGGGTACCCCAGGCCTGATGCAGTATGCTCACGGCGCTATAGGCCAGGGTGCATACCAGTAGGCTGACCGCCAGCCAGATTAGCGCCGCCTCTTGAACAGCCAGGGGAGGATGCCACAAGGCGGCAAACCCCAAGACCATGATGACACTGCCCAGCACGGCTGCCAGCCAGGCTTGACGTTGTCCTCGATGCAAAAGGCGATCGGCCAGGCGTCCCAATGCGGGATCGAGCACCGCGTCAATGGCTCGAGTGGCAAGCAGTACGGCACCCAGACTGGCCAGAGGCACGCCCGCCACCGCTGCATAGTAATGAGGCAGGTTGACGTATAAAGGCAGCGACACAAAAGCCAGCGGTAGGCCAAGACTCCCGTAAGAGAGCCCTGTACGCCAGTGCAGCGGTGTGGAGGGGCCAAGGTCTTGGGAGGGCATGGTGTCGTGCCTTTCTTAGCGTTTGCTCAGCAATGCCGCGCGCAGACCGGGCGCCGACGTTTGCTCAGACAACCAGATTCCAAAAAACAGGCGCGCGTACTCTGCGTCCTGAATACGTGCTGTCTCGCGTCCATTGTGGAAAAAACGTACATCGCCGGCCCCGTCGGTTACCCCCAGCAGCCGATCCTGAGCCAGCACATCAGGAAAGGCTTTTGTCATCAGGAGCAACCATTGGCGTGCCTGTTGTTCAGAGAAGCTGCCGACGCGTCGCATTTCGGCTATTGAGCGCTCGGCAATCGCCTCTCCTTCCAGCTTGCGGTCGTAGATCAGTTCCAGCGCGAAAGGCTGGCGTGCATACTGTGCTGGCTCGAAGTCCGGCAGCGCCCACAGGCGCGCCTCGTAAACCCGCAGTCCAAAAAAGCGCATGGGGCCGCTGCCAAGCAAATGGGCAGCGGGCAGGGTGGAGCGCAGCTCCTGGGGGGCAGCCGGTGTGGCCGCCAAGACAGTATTAGTCATGGTAGTAAGGGTAGGAGCGAGAAGACTGATGCCCCAGATCAGGGTTTTGCGTCGTCGAAGATCAGGCATGGTCGGGCCTTCTCAATGTGAACTGGACCACATCGGTGTTGCCCATATCAAAGGCAGCCTCGCAGTAGGCCAGATAAAATCGCCAGATGCGTACAAAGCGTTCGTCAAAGCCCTGGCTTCGTACAGCATCGAGCTTGTGCTCGAAAGCCTGACGCCAGCGCCTGAGCGTTTCGGCATAGTCCTTGCCAAAGCTCATCTTCTTGACTATTTCCAGGCCTGCTCGTTGCGCCTCGCGCTCGAAGGCCGTGACACTGGGCAACAGTCCTCCCGGAAAAATGAACTGCTGAATGAAGTCGGAAGAGTGCAAATAGCGCTCAAAAAGGTCTTCGCGCAGGGTGATCGATTGCAGGCAAGCATGGCCCCCCGGTTTGAGGCAGTCATGTAAGGTCTGGAAGTAGGTGCGCCAGTATTCATGTCCGACCGCTTCAAACATTTCAATGGACACAATGGCGTCGAATGGCTGCGCCGCGTGTTCGGCAGCTAAGTCCCGGTAGTCCTGATAACGCAGATCCACCTGTGTTTGCAGGCCTGCTTGGGTGATGCGCTGCGTGGCCCAGTGAAGTTGTTCACGCGACAAGGTCACACCGCTGACCTGTGCGCCGAACTCTGTGGCCGCTGTCTGGGCAAGTGCCCCCCAACCGCAGCCGATTTCCAGCAGGCGTTGACCTGGTTGCAGCCTTGTCTCGCGCAACGCACGTCGTATTTTGTTCTGCTGGGCCTGCTCCAGATCTGCCTCTTGCAAGGCGCTGCCGCTGAGACCTTCAAACCACGCAGAGCTGTAACTCATGGTCGGATCCAGCCACAGCTGATAAAAATCGTTGCCCAGATCGTAGTGGGCATGGATGTTTTTGGCGCTGCCTGCCCGTGTGTTGCGGCGAAGCATATGCCGTAGCCTGAAGCCCAGACGGCCCCACCAGTGACCATATACCAGTTGCTCCAGGTGGTCGCGGTTGTCGATGCACAGGCGCAAGAGTCCGCTAAGGTCGTCACTGTCCCATAGGCCGTCTATATAACCTTCGGCAAAACCAATATCGCCCGAGCTTAGAACGCGCTCCAGCGCTTCCCAGTGCTTGATTGTGCAGCGTGCGTCTGCATCCGGGGCGCTCTGTTTGGGGCAATGCCGCAGTTGCCCATCGGGCAATTGAAGCTCCAATTGGCCATGAGGCAGATGCGTCAACAGCTTCAGGACGCGGTTCGCGCTAGGTGGCAAGACGCGTTTTGCATCGGCGGACTTGCGCAAGAGGGTGGCGGTGCTTGTATTCATCGTGTGACAGAGCGCTTGGGCGCTGGTGGTTTGCGATGGAAAGGAAGCCGCTTTGCCCACAGGCGCAGTGCTTGCCAGTGGATGCGGAAAATGACCCCAAGGGTCATGAGCGGCGTGCCAAAAAAGGCCCGGCGCACGGTCGTGGTGCTCAAGGGATGCAACACTCCTTGAACGCCCGTACGCAGCACGGGGCCTGCGTCGTCGTAAAGATCAATGAGTGCCAGGTTGGCGCGGTCACTGCGTTTGAAGCGGAAGCGATACTCTCCCTGAGTCTCGCAAAATGGAGACACATGAAATTGCTTGCTGGCCACTTGCTCACAGTCCCAGTCCAGATCCGGTCCGGCAAGAAGATAGGCATGGCGCTCACCAAAGGTGTTGTTGACCTCAGCCAGAATCGCCGCCAGCGAGCCGTCTGCCCGATGTGCGTACCAAAAGCTGACGGGCTTGAAGACATAGCCCAGGACACGGGGGAAGGTATGCAACCAGATTTCCCCATCGGCGTCCTGTATGCCTTCTTCTTGCAGCAAGGCCTCGAACCAGGCCAGAGCGTCATTGCTGCCGTCGCCGTGATCACTATCGTGAAAACTGATCCAGCCGCGCCGATTGCGACGTAGCACAGCAACGGGGTGCTCACGCAGGCTGCGCATGGGAAGCAGCAGGAAATAACCGGGGTAACGAAAGGCGTGATCGACCGGCCGTAGCCGGCGGTGCCAAATATGGCCAAAGCCAATAAGAGGGACGGTGCTCATACCGTTTCCTCCTCGTTGATCTCGATGGGGGGCGCTGGCTGTTTGTGCTCAAGAGACAGCAGGACCTTGTCGGCCGCATTCAGGCCAGAGCGCAAGCCGTCCTCATGGAACCCGTAGCCACACCAGGCGCCGCAAAACCAGGTGCGGCGTTGGCCTTGCAGTTGCTCGACAAGCGGTTGTGCCTGGATGGCGGCCTGGTCAAAGACCGGATGGTGGTAGCCAATACGGGCATGCACCTTGTCCGGGTCTATTGGGCGGGCTGGATTCAGGGAAACCAGCACGGCTTGTTGCCAGGGCAGGGGTTGCAATCGGTTGATCAGGTAGTGGAGACAAACCCCTGCCTCTTCTGAATTCACGCAGGAGGCGCGCTCGTAGTTCCATGCCGCCCAAGCCGCTGTGCGTTGTGGCAAGACGGAGGTATCGGTATGCAAAACCGCTTCATTGGCCTGATAGCGGATGCTGCCCAGTACGGCTTGTTCCTGTTGTGTCGCGTCTTTGCCAAGCAAGCGCAATGCCTGGTCACTATGGCAGGCCAGTACGATGGCATCGAACTGTTCCGACCCGTGGGGCATTTCTACTAAAACCCCCTGTGGCAGGCGTTTGAGGCTGAGCACCGGGGTATTCAAGCGTGTTTCATGGCGACCGTCTTGTTGCAGCCGTTCAATCATGCGACGCACATACTGTTGCGATCCCCCTCGAACGGTGTGCCACTGAGGCCGATTAGTGATCTGTATCAGCCCATGATTGTGGCAAAAGCGAATCAAGGTAGTAACGGGAAAACGCAGCATTTGATCTGTCGGGCAAGACCAGATACTGCCAATCATGGGTAGTAGATAGTGGTGGCGAAAGGCGCTGCTAAAGCCGTGCTGATCAAGAAAGGTTTCTATCGAGGCACTGAGCTGCGACTCGACCTGGCGCTGGGCAATGTCCGTGGTCAGACGATTGAAACGCATGATCTCGAGCAGCATGCCAATGAAGCGTGGGCGCAGCAAATTTTTGCGTTGTGCAAAAACCCCGTTCAAGGAGCTGCCGCTCCATTCCATACCCGGTCTGCCGTGGGCGTCGGGCACCTGCACTGAAAAAGACATTTCGGACGGTGCCGTTTCCACATCCAGCTCTTTGAACAGTTGCGTGAGCATGGGGTAGGTGCGGTGATTGAATACGAGAAACCCGGTATCTACACCATGACAAATTCCGTCCAGGCTTAGTTGGACGGTATTGGCATGTCCGCCGAAATAGCTGTTTGCCTCGATCAAGCACACGCGATGAGAGGTCTGCGTGCTGGCCAGACGAAAGGCAGCGGCCAGACCGGAAATGCCCGAACCTATGACAGCGATACGACGCATGGCAGCTCCTTGAGTATTGCTATAGTGCTCAATAGACCATAAGGATTAAAATGTGAACTGCTTAGTTCAAACTATAAACCCTAAATATTATTTTTGCACTATCTAGTGTTCAAGATAGTCCCATTCGTCCTAAAATGTGATGTATGAACGCTCGATCCTCAATCAAACAACAAATCCAGCGGGTGCGCGAAGAAGCTATCGTGACCGCTGTGAATCGGCTATTGGCTACCAAGGGCTACGACGCCATGACGGTCGACGAAGTTGCCGCCGAGGCGGGCATGGCCAAGGCCAGCCTGTATAAGTTATTCACGTCAAAGGAAGAACTTGCTGCGGCCGCAATGGTTGGTGTCTTGGATCGCGCCTTGGCTTTTGTGGACGAGTTGCGTAGACAGGCCAAGAGCGCGGCTGACTTGGGTGCGCCGATTGCAGCAATCGATCAGCTCAAATCAGTGGTGCGCTGGACAATGCACACCCAATTGCAAGGGGAAATGCCGTCGTTGCCCGCGCAGAACTCGAACCTTAGCACCTCGCTCCAATCGAATGACGAGTATATGGATCGTCTGATCGCCTTGAGTAATCGTCTGAGCACCTGGATTATCGAGGCACAGACAGCAGGCGGCCTCCAAACGGGTCTGCCCGTTGAGCTTGTGCTCTATACCCTATTTGCGCGCGCGTGCGATCCTGTGGTGGGTTTGCTCAAGGAGTCCGGCCAGTACACCCATGAGCAAATCATTGAATGGGTGACCAGCACCACGTTTGATGGTTTGGCAGGATCTGGCCTGAAGCCCCCCACTCCGTAGGGTGATCTCCAAACGCAAGCAGGGGCTTGTGTGTGTTCCGATTGCTTGTTGTCTCAAGAGGTAGCAAGCTTGCGTCGCAGCCAGCGCATCAATACGCCCAGTAGCGGCAGTTTTGCGTAAAGCTCCTCGGCCGCATCCCAATAATCGCGATGATGAGACACCCGTCCCTGTTCATCAAAGGACAGGAACGAAGCCCCCTTGATGCATTGTTCAACGTCCGGCTTCCACCGACGGAGTCGAAAACGGAACTCCCATTCCAGAAAGGCCCGGTGATCCTGGACGATCTGCTGCGTAATGACAAATCGTGGTGCTTGTAGCGCCGTAAACATATGTTCGAAGATGCGTCGAATGGCCGGCACGCCACGCACTTCGTTAAAGGGGTCCTTGAAATAGGCATCAGGCGCGTAACAGGCCTCAAGCTCGGAGAGCCGGTCTGGTGCCAGCTCTTGATAGAGCTGGACGATTCGGCGCACTGCCGCCGCACTATCATCGGAACCTGCGGGCAAGTCAGTCTTCATGGGTGTCAGCCTGAGGATTCAAGGGACGATGAGGAAACAACAAGTATAAGGCTCAAGCAACAGGCCAAAGAGCGGGTTGGATAATTTGACTTCTTGTAGACGCTGGTTGCCTTGGAGCAAGGACGCAATGTTCTCGCTACGTTTCAATGGTGATTGTCTCTAGGGAGTTCATAATGCGAAGCCATGTAGTGGGATCCGTGCTGTTAGTGGCCATATTGGCCGGATGTTCGGCTGGCGAGTCCAGCAATCCGTCCGCTTTGCCCGAGCTGGTGGAAGTGGCTGGCCCGGCACGTGAGCTCATGCAGGCTGGCGAGTACTTGCTCGATGGCCGCCTGGTCGCGTCCGATACGGTGATGTATGCCCCGGCCCCGACCCTGAAAGCGATGAAATATCAAGTCAGCCAGTACGAGTACGATCAGTGCGTTCGTGCAGAACGTTGCAAGGCTGCAGACGCAGTGGGTCGAGGGCAGGCCAAGAATATGCCGGTTGTCGGGGTGAGCTGGCAGGATGGACAGGATTACGCTGCCTGGTTAAGCGAGCGTACAGGCAAGACATTCCGTTTGCCGCAGTATCTGGAATGGAGCTATTTCGCCGATCAGAAAGTACCCGAATCGGCGCAGGGTGGGCTGGATGAGAATGAGCAGGCCGCTTTGTGGCTGCAGGAATATCAGGAAAGCTACAAGCGCAAACAGGAGCAAGAGGTGCCCTTAGCGCCCTTGGGCCAGGGCGTGGCCAATGCTTATGGGGTATTTGATGCCGGTGGGCAGGTGGCCGAATGGACCAATACCTGCCACGTACGGGTACACCGCATCAGCATGCCTCGTGCAGAATCACGCCTGGAAAACTGCGGTGTACGCACCTTGGGGGGCGAGCATATTGCGGTGATGCCCGACTTTATCCGCGATCCTAAAACCGGGGCGTGTTCGGTTGGTGTGCCACCGCGTTATCTGGGGCTGCGTCTGGTCACTGACGATTAGGCTGGCACTTAGCCACGCTCCAGAACGGCTTGTGCAAACTTGTCCAGGTCTGCAATCGTAATTTGTTTGCGGCCTGCCAGAATCAAGCCCTGGTGATCCCAGCTACTGACGACACGGCTGGCCGTGTACAAGGTGGTCCCGGCCAGGTCAGCCAGATCTTGCCGGGTCACCGGAATGCTCAAGGATGTGCCTTGTGCGCCGCTTTGGCCCACTTGGCGAATCAAACGCAGCAGGCTGTGAGCAAGCCGCTGCTCCACTTCCAGACTATGAATTTCCAACAGGCGATCATCCGCATCGCTGAGTCGTTGTGCGACGGTATCTTGCGCAGAATTGAGCAGGCACGGAAAGCGTTGCGTCAGGCTGTCCCAGGATTTCTCCGGCCAGGCCAATGCCGCGCTGGTGGTCACGCTGATAGCGGTAGCCGGGTAGTTGCGGCGGCGCAGTGCTGGGGCAATGCCAATCACATCGCCCGGTAAGGCAAAACGTACCAGCAGTTGCGAGCCATTGGGCATGGTGCGCACGACTTTGATCAGGCCTTGGAGCAGGACGAAAAAATGGTCGCTGCTTTGTTCCTGGCGAAAGACCTGGCTGTCCTTGTCGTAGTGGATCAGGCGTCCTTCTTGCCACAGCTCATCGATGCCGCTTGCGTCCAGCGTGGAGAAAACGGGCAGGTTGGCTAACAAGGAGGGGTAGGAGATGTCAGTCATCACTTAAGCTTTCTGAGCGGGTTTTTAGCCCTAGTTTGCTGGCCAGCTTGTGTAGATTGCTGGGGTCTATGCCTAGCTGCCGGGCAGCCTGGCTCCAGTTACCGGTGGTATCCTCCAAAGCCTGTCGGATCAGTTGGCTCTGTAGTTGCTCAACGGACTGACGCAAGGATTGGCGGGGGGGATCAATCGCCATACTGGTCGCTGCGACAGGCTGGTGGATAGAAGGTAACAAATTGAGATTATCAGCGCTAAGTGTAAATATTTGGTTACGTTCTGGCGTGTCGACCAGCAGGCGGATAGTTGCCCGACTGATCAAATGTTCCAATTCACGAACATTACCCGGCCAATGATAAGCCAGTAAAGCGGCTTCTGCGTCGGGAGATAAGCGAATTCCGCGTAATCCCAAACGGGATCGGTTGATTTCCAAAAAATGGCCTGCCAGCAGCAAGATGTCCTGATGGCGCTCGCGCAGGGCAGGGATGGTAAGTGGAAAAACCGACAAGCGGTGAAACAGGTCCGCCCGGAAACCGCCTTGGGCGATCTGCTGACTCAGGTCACGGTTGGTGGCGGCAACCAGACGCACATTCAGCTTGATGGGGTGGTCCGCCCCCAAGCGTTGAATCTCGCCATTTTGCAAGGTACGCAGCAGCTTGGCCTGAATCGTCAAAGACAACTCACCGATTTCATCCAGAAACAGGGTGCCGCCCTGGGCCGCTTCAAAGCGCCCGGCGCGATTTTCATGCGCCCCGGAAAAGGCCCCCTTTACATGTCCAAATAATTCGCTTTCCGCCAAAGACTCGGGCAGGGCAGCGCAGTTCACGTAGATCAAGGGACTGTTGTGACGTGGTGAGCGTTGATGCAGGCGCTGTGCAAACAGCTCTTTCCCTACCCCCGTCTCGCCCAGTAAAAGTACAGGCAGCTCTGAGGAGGCCACCGTGTCCAGCAACTGAATGACTTCCTGCAGCGGTTTGCTGTTGCCAATGATGGCGGCCGAGTTATGGCGTGACAAATAATCGGGCGGCAAGGTGGAGAGCAGTCGTAGACTGCGGTTCTCTTCTTCCAGTTCGCTGATGCGGATCGCGCTCTCCAGCACCAGGCACCAGTGCTTCAGTTCTATCAGCATGGAGGTTGAAAACGTCCCTGGCCGCAAGGCATCCAGCGTCAGAATGCCCCAGGGTGTGCCCTGGGCTTGCAAGGTAATCCCTACGCAATCGTGTACCGGCAAAGGCTGGCCCAGTTTGTCATCAAGCAAGCCGTCGTAAGGGTCGGGCAGGCCACAGTGGGGTTCAAAGCGGGTCAGGTTGGATGAGCTCAAAATTCGGTTCAAACGGGGGTGGTCTGCAATCACGAAGTGACGCCCCAGGGTGTCATGGCCCAAGCCGCTGGCTGCAACAATACGCAATACGGTGTCATCCAGTTTCAGCAAACCCGCTGCATCACAGCCAAAGTGCCTAGCCAGCAAATGCACCATGCGCTGTAGACGTAAGGGCCCGGGAATCTCGGTGGCAAGGTCGGCAATCAAAAGATCTAGCATGGGTGGAAAATACCCTTATGGTGAAAAATACCCAGTTTTGTTGGGGTAGTTTATACCTAGGATGGTGACAAACCATTGATCTATGTCGTCTTGGACTTGGCACGGTCTTTGCTTTAGAGGTCTTGTCATACATTTTTAAGGACTATGACATGACCCCCGACTTAGCAGAACATCGCTACAAGGCGTGTACTTCGGTCCGTCCCCCGTTCCGGGGCCGTACCCAAACAGGTTTTGACCAGGTAACTGGGTCCTGCCAGGACCTGTTTGGATTGGGTCGTTTGATTCATCAGCGAGACGGAGAAGAAAATGCGTAGCTATAAAAAACTATGGTGGTCCCTGGTGGCAGTCACCATGGTCACCTTTGCCATCCTGGGATGGACAGGTGTGGAGGTGTATCGTCAGGCACCCCCCATGCCGGTCAAGGTAGTCACACCGGATGGCCGTGAATTTACCTCACAGGAACAGATACATCGTGGCCAGTCCGCCTGGCAAAGTACCGGCGGTATGCAACTGGGCTCGATCTGGGGGCACGGGGCCTACCAGGCACCGGACTGGAGTGCCGACTGGTTGCACCGCGAGGCTCTGGCCTGGCTGGATTTGGCTGCCCAGCAAACCTACTCGCTGAACTATGATCAGCTGACATCCAGTCAGCAGGCCACCTTGCGGCAGGAACTGCAGGACGAATACCGTCCTAACCGCATTGATGAAGCGACGGGCGTGCTGCAGATCAGTGAACGTCGCGCCAAGGCCATCGACACTACCGCCCAGTACTACATTGACCTGTTTGGTGACGCGCCCGAGCTGAAATCCAGCCGCGAGAGCTTTGCCATGAAGGACAACACCTTGCCAGAGCTGCAGCGCCGTCAGGACATGACCCGCTTTTTCTTCTGGCTGTCCTGGGCCACGGTAACTGATCGTCCTGGCACCACCGTCAGCTATACCAACAACTGGCCGCACGAGCCCTTGGTGGATAACTATCCTTCCACGGCCAATATCGTCTGGTCCATCGTCAGTATCGTGCTCTTGCTGGCCGGTATTGGCCTGCTGGTCTGGATCTGGGCCTTTACGCACAAAGAAGAGGAAGCCCCTGTTGCCCCGGCTACCGACCCGGTTCTGGCTTTCCGCCTGACCCCTTCACAGCGTGCCCTGAAAAAATATGCCTTCCTGACGGTTGCCCTGTTTGTCATCCAGGTTTTCCTGGGTGGCTTTACCGCACACTACACGGTTGAAGGCCAGATGTTCTATGGCATAGACGTGTCGCAGTGGTTCCCTTATTCCCTGACCCGTACCTGGCATATTCAGGCAGCTCTCTTGTGGATTGCCAGTGGTTTTCTGACCGCCGGCTTGTTCCTGGTGCCCTTGATTAACGGGGGCGAGGATCCCAAGTTCCAGCGCCTGGGTGTGGACGTCCTGTTCGGTGCTCTGGTTGTGCTCTTTATTGGTTCTTTTGCCGGTAACTTCCTGACTATCAAAAACATCCTGCCTCCCGAGCTGAACTTCTGGTTTGGTCACCAGGGCTACGAATACCTGGATCTGGGGCGTTTCTGGCAGATCATCAAGTTCATTGGTCTGGCTTTCTGGCTGTTGCTGATGCTGCGTGGCATGTGGCCTGCCTTGCGTCGAGACAAGGGCGACAACCACTTGCTGGTCCTGCTGACCATCTCTACCGTGGCCATTGGCCTGTTCTACGGGACTGGCCTGTTCTACGGCGAGCACACCAATATCACCATCATGGAGTACTGGCGCTGGTGGGTGGTTCACCTGTGGGTTGAAGGTTTCTTTGAGGTCTTTGCCACGGTTGCCATGGGCTTTATCTTCCTGACCTTGGGTCTGGTTTCCAAGCGCAGTGCCACCATTGCTGGTCTGGCTGCCGCCTCGCTGTTCCTGGTTGGCGGGGTGCCGGGTACTTTGCATCACATGTACTTCTCGGGTACGACCACTCCGATCATGGCCATTGGTGCTTCTTTCAGTGCGTTGGAAGTGGTGCCTTTGATCATGTTGGGTTACGAAGCCTTCCATAACTGGAAAATGCAGAAACAAGCCGGCTGGATGAGCGATTTGCGTTGGCCCGTCATGTTCTTTGTGGCCGTGGCCTTCTGGAACATGCTCGGTGCTGGTGTGTTTGGTTTCCTGATCAACCCACCCATCTCGCTGTACTACATTCAGGGTCTGAACACGACACCACTGCATGCACACGCTGCCTTGTTTGGTGTGTATGGCTTTCTGTCTCTGGGCTTTGTCTTGCTGGTGGTACGTTATATCTCGCCCGAGGTTCGCTATAACGACCGTGTGATGAGCTGGGGCTTCTGGGCACTGAACGGTGGTCTGGTGCTGATGATGTTCGTCAGCTTGCTGCCTGCCGGGATTATTCAGGCTTGGGCCAGCATTTCGGAAGGCATGTGGTACGCCCGCAGTGAAGAGTTCATGCAGCAGCCCATCCTGCAATCTCTGCGTTGGTGGCGCACCTTGGGTGACGTCGTCTTTATTGCCGGTGCCTTGATCGTGTTCCAGCAGGTTTGGGTACGTATCTCTGCACGGCGTCGGATAACGCCGGCCAATGCAGTCGGTGCCATCAAAACATCCTGATTTTTTTTACTGGCGCTCTCTTTTTCTATGAGAGCGCATCGACAAGAAAACCGCCTTCGGGCGGTTTTTTTTATGTTGGAGGGACTGGTGTGCTCCGAGTACGAACGCCAAGCTGGTGGCCGTTTTGTCAGGCTGTGTGGATTGTGTTTGCGAGCACCTAGGGTTAACGCTGTATTGTGATGATCAATAATAGTTATTTATCATAATAATTATTGATTCAAATTAATTGGATAGAGATCCAGTTTCACAAGAGCAAGGAAGGCTGATGAATATTGAACGCACAGAAGAGCAAACCGTGTCTTGTACGGTAGAGAACCGTATCGCCTGGGTGAAATTCAATCGACCCGAAAAACGCAATGCCATGAGTCCGCAACTGAATCGTCAGATGATGCGTGTACTCGATGAGCTGGAGTTCCGTGAGGACGTGGGTGTCGTGGTGCTCAGTGGCGAGGGCTCGGCTTGGACTGCCGGCATGGACTTGAAAGAGTATTTCCGGGAGACCGAGGCCACAGGCCTGGAAGGGACGCGCAAGGCGCAACGTGAAAGTTACGGTTGGTGGCGCCGGTTGCGTTGGTTTCAGAAACCGACGATTGCGATGGTCAATGGCTGGTGCTTTGGTGGAGGCTACGGCCCCTTGTTTGCCTGCGACCTGGCGTTTGCCGCTGATGAGGCCACGTTTGGCCTGTCTGAAATCAACTGGGGTATTTTGCCCGGTGGTGGTGCCTCGAAGGTTGCGGTCGAGCTTTTGTCGTTCCGTAATGCGATGTATCACGCCATGATGGGTGAGAACATCGACGGGCGTACGGCAGCCCAGTGGGGGCTGGTCAATGAGTCCTTGCCCTTGGAGAGCTTGCAAGAGCGCGTGACGCAGGTTGCGCAAACCTTGCTGCAAAAGAACCCGATTGCCTTGAAGGCCACCAAAGATGCCATTCGTCGTGTGCGGGAAATGACTTACGACAATGCTGAAGATTATCTGGTGCGAGTTCAGGAAGCAGCCAACAGTTTCGATAACGAAGGCCGCAAAGAGGGTATGCGTCAGTTCCTGGACGATAAAACATACAAGCCTGGCCTGGGAACCTACGACCTTTCCAAACAAAAAGCCTGATAAACGGCACAGCAGGGGAGGCAGCCTCCTTGGTCTGAAGGAGAGCTGACATCACCCAATGGGAGACAACAGTGATAAGGACACAGAGGGTGGCCGCTCAGCGGCCGGATATCGGACGGCTGTTAAAGCCCGGTTCCATTGCTATTGTGGGCGCGTCTGCCACACCCGGCGCACTGGGTGCATCGGTACTGGGTAATCTGGAACGCAACGGTTTTGCCGGTGAGATTTACTTGATCAATCCCAAGCGCGCCCAGATAGCAGGCCGCCCTTGCCTGGCATCCGTTGAACAGCTTCCTGACGGCGTGGATGTGGCTGTCTTGGCGATTCCACAAACGGCCGTCCTGGATACCATTCGTGCGCTGGCCAAGCGGCGTGTCGGTGCGGCGATCATTTTCTCGGCAGGTTTTGCCGAGGCCGGAGAGCAGGGCCAAGCCGAGCAAAGCGAGATTGCTCGAATCGCGGCTGAGGCTGGCATGGTGATTGAAGGGCCTAACTGTTTGGGGAGCATCAATTATCAGCAAGGTGTGCCACTGACGTTTGTGCAAGTGGATATTCGCGACAAGACCTGCGCGTCGCAACCGTGCATCGGGGTGGTGTCGCAAAGCGGTGCCATGATGACGGTGCTGTGCACCACCTTGTCCAGCCGTCACTTGCCCTTGTCCTACGCCGTCTCAACGGGTAATGAGGCGGCCAGTGTTGCGGAAGATTATGTGGAGTTCTTGCTGGAACAAAGCCATACCCGCGTTATTGCGATGATTGTCGAGCAATTTCGTCATCCAGAGCGCATGCTGGCAGCCGTGGCCCAGGCACGTCGTCAGGGCAAGACGCTTGTCCTGCTTCATCCAGGCAAAAGCAGTGCGGCTCGCGCTTCTGCGGCCACACATACCGGGGTTCTGGCTGGCGACTACTCCTTGATGCGCACCAAGATGGAGCGTGCGGGTGCTGTTTTTGCAGAAACACTGGAAGAGCTAGGTGATATCGCCGAGATTGCCATTCGTTGTCCGGCCTTGCCGGCTGCGGGCGTAGCGGTTCTGGGAGAGTCAGGCGCCTTCAAAGCCTTGACCCTGGATTGGGCCGAGGCCTTGCAACTGGATCTGCCGGTGATCAGTGACCAGGACTCGCCGCAGCTAAGGGCGGTGTTGCCCGGTTTTGTGGGTGTGAGCAATCCCTTGGACCTGACGGCACAAGGTTTGGTCGATCCGGACCTCTATTACCGTACCTTGACGGCGTTGCTGGAGGACGAACGCTTCTCCACCCTTGTCATTGGTCTGATTCAGGGCGATGCGGTGACCTGCGGCATCAAAATGCCCCCGGTGCTGCGAGCCATACACGATTTGCGTCCCCGTAAAGCCGTGGTGCTGGCCGGATTGGATGAGGGGGCGGCTGTCCCACCCGAGTTCATTGAGCAACTGCGCAGCCTGGGCGTTCCGTATTTCCCCAGTACCGAGCGGGCCTTGCGTGCCGTGCAACGGTTGACAGCGTTGCAAGCACGCCGTTTTGAAAGCAGTCACAGTGAACCCAAAGCCTTAGCTTTGCCGGCAGATCGCACCGTTGTGCCTGAATATCAGGCCAAGCAAATCCTGGCCCAAGCGGGCATACCATTTGCTCGTGGAGAACTGGCTACTAGCCTGGAGCAGGCGGTAGAGACCGCCCAGGCGCTGGGTTGGCCTGTTGCGCTCAAGGCTCAGTCTGCGCAGTTAAGCCACAAGAGTGATGCAGGCGGTGTCATTCTTAACGTTGGCGATAGGCCATCTTTAGAGCAAGCCTGGATGCGTCTGCATGCCAATGTGGCCAACTACGACGGCAATATTGTCCTGGATGGTGTGCTGGTAGAGGCCATGGGACGGCGTGGCCTGGAGATGATTGTAGGGGCGCGTCAGGACCCGCAATGGGGGCCGGTCATTTTGGTAGGTATGGGAGGAGTTACGGCGGAAATCATGCGTGATGTTCGTCTGCTGGATGCTGATCTGTCCGTAAGGCAGGTATTGCATGAGCTCGATCAGTTGCAGGCAGCGGCCTTGTTGCATGGCTATCGAGGCTCCCCCAGGCTTGATCGGGAGGCATTGGCCGAGCTGATCGTCCGCCTCGGGCAGGTGTTGCGTGGCACGCCTGCTATTCGTGAAATAGACCTTAATCCGGTGATTGTGTTGCCCGAAGCTCAAGGTGTGCTTGCATTAGATGCCTTGATGCTGATTCAGGGTCAAAGCGGCTGAGGTCCACCAGGGCTGGCTGTTCATGCCAGCCCATTTAATTCCTTTCTCCATCCTTCACAGGAGCTTGCCTTGAGCCTGCCTTATTTGCCGGGCCGTGTACGCGTGCCCGCTTCCACCGAGCCTTCGACCTTGGGCTATGCGTATTACGTCACGATTGTCTTATTGCTGGCCTATACGCTGTCCTTTGTGGATCGCCAGATCTTGGGCCTGTTGGTGCAGCCCATCAAAAAGGATCTGCATCTGTCAGATTGGATGTTCAGTATTGTTCACGGTTTTGCGTTTGCCATTTTCTATACCTTTGTTGGGATTTTTCTGGGCCGCTTGGCAGACAGTTGGAATCGCCGCAACCTGATTGTGATCGGAATGGTGGTGTGGGTGTTGGCCACTGCTGCAGGGGGCTATGTGACTGGTTTCGCATCGCTTTTTGTCGCCCGCATGTTCGTGGGCATTGGCGAGGCCGCCCTGTCTCCGGCCGCCTATTCTATGTTGGCCGATTACTTTGCGCCCGAGCGCCGGGCCCGTGCCATGAGTATTTATACATCGGGGGTCTATATAGGATCGGCGACTGCCTTCATTGTGGGTGGGCTGGTCATTGAGGCGACCAGCCAGTCAGGGACGCTGGTGTTTCCGCTGCTGGGCAGCTTCAAACCCTGGCAGGCGGCCTTCATCTTTGTGGCCTTGCCCGGTATCCCCCTTGTTCTGCTGATGCTAACGGTGCGGGAGCCGGTGCGGCGGGGCCTGAAAGAGGCCAGCCCAACCGCGCGTGCCGGATCGACTTGCGCCCCGGATTGGCGCTATGTGCTGCGTCATAAACGGGCCTACTTTCCACTGCTGCTGGCTCCGGGGCTGACCGCCATGATCACGTTTGGCGTCACGGCCTGGCTGCCCGCTACCTTTATCCGCCAGTGGGGCTGGACTCCGGGTGAAATTGGCCCAGCTTACGGGGTCATTATTTTGACATTTGGGATTGGGGGCATGCTGGTCAGTGGCTTTCTGGCTGATCATCTGACCGCACGCGGCAAGCTGGTAGGCTCGATCCTTATTTCCTTGATCGCCACCAGCGTTCTGATCGTGACTGGCGTGACGCTGGCCTTTGCCCCTTCTGCTGAGTTTGCGTTGGTAGCGGTGGCAGCAACGACCTTCTTTCTGGGGATGCCCGTTGCCTTGGCTCCTCCTATCTTGCAGGCGATTACGCCCAATCAATTGCGGGGGCAGGTCACGTCGATTTATCTGCTTCTGATCAATTTGATTGGCTTGGGCATGGGCCCGTTTCTGGTCGCTTTTTTCACGGACTTTATTTTTTATGACGAGCAGAAAGTAGGGTTGTCATTGGGTTTGGTCTCAGCCTTGGCGGCCTTGCTGTCAGTCGTGTGCCTGGCCCGGGCGATTGGCCCTTATCGTCAATTGGTCGCCGGTTTGGCGCAGCAAGAGAGGATTTAAGTATGCAAGCATCACATTATCAGCCCCCCTTGGAGGATTTCCGGTTTGTGCAGCAGTATTGCTTACAGGCGGAAAAAGAGTGGTGCCGTTTGTCGGCGCACCAGGGGCTGGATCAGGAAACGGCAGATAGGGTGCTCGAGGCGGCCGGACGCTTCTGTGCTGACGTATTGGCCCCGCTCAATGGGCCAGCGGACTTGCAAGGCTGTCGTCTGGAGCACGGACGGGTCTTGACGCCAGACGGGTTTGCTAAAGCCTATGCCGATTTTGTGGAAGCGGGCTGGCCTGCTTTGGCCTGCGATCCCAGCGTGGGCGGCCAGGGTCTGCCTCAGTTGCTGGATACGGCCTTGCATGAAATGCTGGCATCGGCCAATCACGGCTGGGCCATGTATCCGGGAATTTTGCATGGTGCGTACGCCTGCTTGCATGCTCATGGTGATGATTACATCCGCCGCACCTATCTGCCGCCTATCGTTAGCGGGCGTTGGTTGGCCACGATGTGCCTGACAGAACCACAAGCCGGTTCCGATTTGGGTTTGTTACGTACCCAGGCACTGCCCGAACAAGATGGTTCCTACCGCTTGCATGGCAACAAGATTTTCATCTCTGGTGGCGATCAGGATATGAGCGAGAACATCGTTCATCTGGTGCTGGCACGTCTGCCCGATGCCCCTGCCGGTACACGGGGGCTGTCCTTGTTCCTGGCCCCACGCCTGATTCCCCAGGAACAGGGATTGGTTCCCAATACGATTTATTGCGATGGTATTGAGAAGAAAATGGGTATCAAGGGCAGTGCTACTTGTACGATGCGTTTCGAGGCTGCCCAGGCCTGGTTGCTTGGCAAGCCGCATCAAGGTCTGGCTGCCATGTTTGTCATGATGAATTCGGCTCGTTTGCATGTTGGCTTGCAAGGCTTGGGCCATGCAGAAGCTGCGTGGCAATTGGCACGCACTTATGCTCACGAACGTCATCAGATGCGGGTGCAACCTCGCCCGGCAACGGCCGAGGGAGCAGCGGACCCTATTGCCCATCATCCTGCCATGCAACGCATCCTTGCCGACTTACGCGTCTGGACGGAGGGTATGCGGGTGATGGCGGCGTGGATAGCGCATCAGCTTGATTTGGCGCAGAGCCTGCCAGAGGGCGACGAGCAGGCTCAGGCGCTGAGTCTGGCCTCTTTGCTGACACCGGTCGTCAAGTCGTTCTTTACAGAGCGGGGCTTTGCCCTGGCCAGCGACGCACTACAAGTTTTTGGCGGCTATGGGTACGTGCATGAGTATCGTATTGAGCAAACGCTTCGGGATGTGCGTATTGCCATGATTTATGAAGGAACCAACCAGATCCAGGCGCTGGATCTGCTGCAGCGCAAGATTGCCGCCGTCGGCCCCGAGGCCTTGCAGCCTTTGCTCCAGACCTGGCGCGGGGAGGCGGATGCTTGCCTGAGTGCGATGGCGGACTGTCCGTGGGGCAAAGCGTTAAGGCAGTGGAGCGACCATCTGCACGAAGTGACGACCCATTTGTGCTCCCGTGCTCAACACGATACGCAAGTGCTGGCGTGGTGCGCGGAGGATTATCTGCGCTTGGTCGGTACCGTGTGTATGGCATTTGCCTGGGCACGGGCAGGGCGGGTCAGTCGCTTGCAGGCCGATACCAGCTTGTGTGAGCGTAAGGTGGCCAGTGCTGATTATTTCTTTGATCATGGCTTGCTGGACGCCCGCTATTATTTGAGCAGGATAGAGGCGACAGCGGCAAGCACAGTGCCTATGCAAAAGCTCGTCTGAGACGGTTTACGGGTCTATGTTCTATGATTGATGTCTGCACCGATCAACGGTGTGCCGCTCAGGATAGTGTCGATAGTATGTCGACACTGTCTTGCTGGCGTTTTTCTCTTTTTAGTCAGACACCAACTCATGGACAGTGCTCTCGAATCCGCTGTTGACCAGTCGCGCCTTCTGCGCTTTCTGGGCTATCGCCTCACGCGTACGGAAATTCATATTCATAAGCTGTTTGCGCATCGTGTTGCCGAGCATGATCTCAAGCCCAGCGAGTTTTCTATTTTGATTTTGCTCGATGCCAATCCGGGAATCTATTTACGCCAATTGGGTGAAACGCTGGATATCTCGCCGTCCAATCTGGTGCCGGTGGTCGAGCGTCTGGTCAAGCGTGGTTTGATCCAACGCCATTCAGACCCGCGTGATCGACGTTTGCAGCAATTGCATCTGACTGCTCAAGGCCAGACTTTGCTCTTGCCTGCTGAAGAGCAGGTCGGAAAATTGGAGGAGGAATTGGAACAGATTCTCACCGCTACCGAGCGGCGCCATTTGTTCTCGGCCCTGGACAAACTGATGGCCGTCCAAGAGAGTCGCGAAAGCTGATCAGTTGCAGAATGGCTGAGCAGACGATCCTTGCGGATCGGGTTGCGGCGTATCGTTAACAGGTATTTTTTAAAACCGCCTTTGAGGCGGTTTTTTTTGTGCGCATCGCCAATGCTTGCGCTGCAACAAAGATGGCGTAGATTAAGTGCGTTCAAATACATCCTGTAACTGTTAGAGCAATCAACTATTTAATCAGCAGGCATTACGCCTGGATCAAACCGGAGGTAGTATGGAACGTCGTCATTTCTTGAAAAGTGCTGGCCTAGGTGTGGCCGCAGGAACCACTTTGTTGGCGGCGCAAGTACAAGCCCGCGAAACAGCCGCCCCCAAAAAGAATGCGCCCTGGCTGGCTGCACGTACAGAAGAGCAGATCGCCAAGCTGGAACGGGTCAAGGTGGATCTGGTTGCGCCTCCCATGGTCCATAAACACGAGCAAAAAGTGGGTCCCGAGCCGCGTGTCGTGGAATTTCGCATGACCATCTCCGAGCGCGAAATCGAGGTTGACCGTGACGGCACCACCATGCACGCCATGATGTTCGACGATTCCATGCCCGGTCCTACCATGGTGGTTCATGAAGGCGACTACCTGGAGCTGACCCTGGTGAACCCGGCCACCAACACCATGCCGCATAATATCGACTTTCATGCCTCGACCGGTGCGCTGGGCGGTGCCAAGCTGACCAACGTGAACCCTGGGGAGCAAGCCACACTGCGTTTCAAGGCCGACCGCAGCGGTACCTTCATTTACCACTGCGCACCAGAAGGCTCGGTTGCCTGGCACGTGGTTCAGGGCATGCACGGTACCGTCATGGTGCTGCCACGCGACGGCCTGAAAGACTCGGCTGGTAACCCCTTGCATTACGACCGTGTCTACAGCATTGGTGAGTTTGACCTCTACATCCCTCGTGATGAAAAGGGTAACTTTAAAAAGTATGGTTCATCGGCGGAAAGCTACGGTGATACCTTGGAAGCCATGCGTGGCCTGATCCCCAGCCATGTGGTGTTCAACGGTAAGGTCGGTGCCTTGATGGGTGACGGTGCCATGAAGGCCAAAGTGGGTGAAACCGTGCTGTTCATTCACTCGCAGGCCAACCGCGATACGCGACCACACCTGATCGGGGGGCACGGTGACTGGGTTTGGGAACTGGGTAAATTTGATGACCCACCCGCCAAGAACCTGGAAACCTGGTTCATTCGTGGCGGTTCGGCCGGTGTGGCGCTCTACACCTTCAAGCAGCCTGGAGTGTACGCCTACGTGAACCACAACCTGATCGAAGCCATGGAGCTGGGCGCCGCAGGTCACGTCCTGGTCGAAGGCGACTGGAACGATGACTTGATGAAACAAGTCAGCCCTCCCGGCCCGATCAAGGCTTAAGGCAGGAGTTGGTGCCCGGAGCGTGGAATTGAGGAACAGGAGTACGAATCAATTCCGTCCGGGCTTGCAGGCAGTATCGTAAACAAGCCAAGAACAAGCAGGGGGTATGGACTTTGAAAACCAGGTCCCTTGTTCTGCAAACGAAGTATCAGCCGGGCATGCGTTCATGCCGACTGTTTAAAGGGTAAAACCATGAGAATCTATAGCCCCGCCACCATGATGTCATCTGCAATGGCCGCTTTACTCTTGTTGGCCGCTGTTCCTGCAGCACATGCCGATTCCGACGAAGCCCTCAAACTATATAAATCGTCGTGTATGGTCTGCCACGCATCCGGTATGGCCAATGCGCCCCGTCTGGGTGATAAGGCTCGTTGGGCGCCCTTGATTGCTCAAGGCGAAGACGCCCTGATGGAAGTGGTTATCAATGGCAAGGGCGCCATGCCACCGCGTGGTGCTGCCCCCAAAGCCACGGACGAGCAATTGCGTAGTGTGGTGCGCTACATGATTGAGAAGGGCAGCTAAGGCGCTGACCTTCTCAGACTGGGCTTACAAGCTCCAGTCGTAATCAACCGTCAAGGGCGCATGGTCACTGAAACGCTCTTCTTTATAGACTGTGGCATGACGCGCCTTGGCAGCAATACCTGGGGTGGCAATTTGATAATCAATGCGCCACCCCACATTTTTGGCCCAAGCCTGGCCGCGGTTGCTCCACCAGGTGTAGCACTCGTCGGTGGTATCGGGATGCAGGCTGCGATACACGTCTACCCAGGACAGCTCGTCCAGCACTTTTGTCATCCAGGCACGTTCTTCAGGTAGAAAGCCGCTGTTTTTCAGATTGCCTTTCCAGTTTTTCAGATCGGCTTCGTGGTGTGCAATATTCCAGTCACCACAAATGATGAATTCGCGGCCAGTATCACGGTGCTCCTGCATCAAGCCATTAATCCACTGCTCAAAATGATCCAGAAAGCGGTACTTGGCCGTTTGACGCTCGTCGCCCGACGAACCGGAGGGTAGGTAGGCGCTGATGACACTCAGGTCATGCCAGTCGGCGCGAATGATACGGCCTTCGGCATCAAACTCCTCGCAGGCCATCCCTTCGACCACATTTTCCGCTTTGTGATTCAGATACAGGCCTACGCCGCTATAGCCTTTTTTCTGCGCGTGGTGGAAATGCCCGTGATACTGACCGGGGTGGGTCAGATCGGGGGTCAGATCAGGCTCGCTGATCTTGATTTCCTGCATGCAGACAATATGAGGTTTCTGGGCTTCCAGCCAGGCGGGCAGGCCTTTACGAAAAGCAGCCCGAATACCGTTGACGTTTAACGAGGTGACGCGTAACACGTGGCAATTCTCCTTATAGCGTCAGCACTGTAACCCGTAACCTGCCTGTATGTCAGTGGCCGTCAGAGCTTGTTACGTGGCCGAGCCAAAGCGGTAGCTGGACACGGTCAAGCCACCAAAGGCGTGTGTTTCATGGTGAAAGCGATGCGCGGTATCGCCACGTGCGGCCCCGGCAGCCACCATGACGGGGACCAGGTGATCCTCGCGCGGATGGGCAATACGTGCCGCCGGAGCTTGTTCCCAATCCATCAAGGCCTGACGGCGAACAGTGGGATCCTCCAGGCTTAGGCTCTGGTGTAGCCAGGCATCAAACTGGGCCGAGGGCTCCACACCACCGGGTCCCATATTGCGCAGGTTGTGGTAGCTCAGGCCGCTGCCAATAATCAGCACATCCTCGTCCCGCAAGGGGGCCAGGGCTTGACCCATGGCGTAGTGCAGGGCCGGGTCATAGTTGGCGTGAATGGACAACTGAACCATGGGCACTTTGGCCTGCGGGTAGATGACATAAGCCGGTACGAAGGCGCCGTGGTCAAAGCCGCGTTGCATATCCAGATGAGTGGGCAGGCCAGCGCCTTCCAGCAGGTTACAGACCTGCTGGGCCAATGCAGGATCGCCCGGTGCAGGGTAATGGATCTCGTAGGTATGGGGTGGAAAGCCATAGTAGTCGTACACCATGCTCGGTTGTGCTGCGGCTGCGACCAGCAAATGTGCCTGTTGGGCTTCCCAGTGGGCGGAGACCATCACGATTGCTTTGGGCGTGCGGCCCAGTTGGCGTGGAATGTCCTGCAAGGCAGTACGCAGCGGGGCGTACATGGTTTGTGCCTCGGAGATCCAGGGCCAGGGTCCGCCACCGTGCGAAATGAAATAGGTGGGCATTGTCATGATGATCTCCTGCCCCCCGCCAGATAGAGGCAGGGGTTAAGGGGTTGAGTGGGGCAATCAGTCTTTGCTGCGACCTGCGTCAATGCTCCAGGGGCCCGGGCCAGCAAAAGCCAGATAGAGGAACACAAAGCAGAACAGAACCGCCGCTTCGCCGCCGTTGAGAATTGGAGTGGCAAAGGTACTGGAGGTGGCGTGACCAATAAAATAAGCAAACGCGCACAGGCCCGATGCAACAAAGGCTGCAAAGCGAGAAAACAGCCCAAGCACCAGCAAGCCGCCCAGAACGAGTTCCAGGATGCCTGCAACCCCATACAGAGAGGTGATCTGCAGGTTGGCAAACATGTCTACTTTGGGGAAACCGAGGATCTTGGCAGTACCGTGTGTCAGCAGTAAATAGCCTGTGACAAAGCGCAGCAGGCTAAGGATGCGAGGAGTCCAGCTGGAAGTAAGGGCGCTCATGTGTTTTCCTTTGGAAAGTTGACAGTATCGGTAAAACAGCACCTGACCCGGGGAAGTGACATCGTTTCGATGTCAGCCTGGAGCTGGTCCCGCCCGTTCAAGGTCCAGACAGGCATCGGGTTGGCACTTTTTTTAGATTAATCAATTACTATCAGGAAATAAACAGGCCTATTTTCATTAGTTACTTTCTTATTAGGAAAGCATGGATACGATTCAGAGTTTGCGGGTGTTCAGAGAGATCGTGGTGGCGGGCAGTTTTGCCGCGGCGGCGCAACGTCTGGACATGTCAGCGCCTATGGTCAGCAAACACCTGGCCAATCTGGAAAAACAGCTAGGCACCCGCTTGCTCCATCGCAGCAGCCGTCGTTTGAGTCTGACAGAATTGGGGCAGACTTACTTTGACTATTGCCTGCAGGCGCTCGATACCCTGGAACGCGGGCAGCAGGCTTTGTCGGGTTCAGGGCATCAGCCGCAAGGGGCCTTGCGGGTGACGGCTCCGGTGTGGTTTGCAAATCGCAAAGTGGCGCAGTTGTTGCACGATTACCAAACACGCTTTCCGGAAGTGACTCTGGACATGAGCCTGAGCAATCACAAAGTGGATTTGGTGGCGGAAGGTTTTGATCTGGCTCTGCGGGTGATGCGTGAGCCTGCCCCGCATCAGATTGCGCGTCTTATTTGCCCCATGCCTTTTCATCTGGTGGCCAGCCCGGCGTTTGTGGCCCAGCACGGCATGCCGCGCAACTGTGCTGAGGTGATGCGTTTGCCTGCTATCAGTCCCAGTTATTTGCAGCAGCCCAGCTTCGAGCTGTTAGGGCCGGACGGGCCGGAGTCCTTGCGCCTGAATCCTTTTATGCGCTCGGACAACACGAACCTGACCTATTACAGCGCCTTGGGCGGAGCAGGGTTGGCCTATTTGCCCCAGTGGCTGGTCATGGATGATCTGAACAGTGGTCGTTTGGTTCGCTTGCTACCTGATTACACCGAAGAGCGGCAACAACTGCACGCTGTCTATGCCAGTCGTCGCTATTTGACACCTAAAGTGCGCAGTTTTATCGACTTCTTGTTAGAAGAACTGGCCGAACCTGCCAAGTGATGGCGCACAACACGCTAAAATGCTGTTCGTCTCTATCTTTTTCATACTCTGTCATGTCGGCTACTAACGATAATCGTCGCAATTTTGTGCGCTTTTCCCTGGAACAGGGAGTGCTGCGCTTTGGGGAATTCAAGGTCAAGTCTGGCCGTTTGAGTCCTTACTTCTTCAATGCCGGCCTGTTCAATACGGGACGTAGTGTGGGTCAACTGGCCCGTTTCTATGCCCAGGCTTTACTGGATTCGGGCGTGTCGTTTGACATGCTGTTCGGGCCTGCCTACAAAGGGATTCCTTTGGCTGCCGCGACCTCGATTGCCCTGGCTGAGCATCCTCAAATTGGTGATCGTGACGTGCCCTTTGCCTTCAACCGCAAAGAAGCCAAAGACCACGGCGAAGGCGGTACCCTGGTGGGAGCACCCTTGCAAGGCAAGGTCGTGATTATTGATGATGTGATCACAGCGGGTACGTCCGTGCGTGAATCCATGCAGATCATCAAGGCGGCGGGTGCAGAACCTGCAGCGGTGCTGATTGCTCTGGATCGCATGGAACGCGCTGGTAATGACCAGGAACTGTCCGCGCATTCTGCTGTGCAGGAAGTGGAACAGACTTACGGTATTCCCGTGATCAGCATTGCCTCGCTGGCTGACATCATGGCGGTATTGGCAGACGATACGACCTTGGCCGCTCATGCTCCCCAGGTGAAAGCCTACCGTGATCGCTACGGCGTCTGATCTCCCGCGTTTGTTAAGCAGGATTCAGTAGTAAAAAAAACACCAGGCCAAGGCCTGGTGTTTTTGTATCCGCTAAGCGCAGAGTCCGGACTTAAGCGTCCAGCTTTTGCTTGAGCATTTCATTGATTTGCTGCGGATTGGCCTTGCCCTTGGCAACCTTCATCACCTGACCGACCAAAGCGTTGAAGGCCTTGGGTTTACCGGCACGGTGTTGTTCGACGATGCTGGGGTTGGCGGCCAGTACTTCGTCCACCATGGCCTCAATGGCACCCACATCGTTGATCTGCTTCAAGCCACGGGCGTCGATAATGGCATCTACATCGCCATTGAGCTCGCCATCCCACTGCGCCGCAAAGACATCGCGGGCAATCTTGTTGGAGATGGTGCCGTCAGCAATACGGGCAATCAGCTGAGCCAATTGTGCCGGGCTGACTTTGGACTGTTCGATGCTGATTTCTTCACGGTTCAAGGCAGCCGACAGCTCGCCCAGCACCCAGTTGGCAGCCAGTTTGGCATTGGCGCTGGAACCTGCTTGCAAGATGGCTTCAAAGAAGTCGGAAGTGGCGCGGTCTACCGTCAGTTGCGAGGCGTCGTAACGGCTCAGTTCAAACTCTTGCTCGAAGCGGGCCTGTTTCTGGGCGGGCAGTTCAGGCATGTTCTGACGAACCTGCTCGATCCATTCTTCACTGATAAACAGAGGTGGCAGGTCAGGGTCGGGGAAGTAGCGGTAATCGTGTGCATCTTCCTTGCTGCGCATGCTGCGGGTCTCATCGCGATCCGAGTCGTACAGGCGGGTTTCCTGAATGACCTTGCCACCATCTTCGATCAGTTCGATCTGGCGACGTGCTTCGTATTGAATGGCACGTTCCAGGAAGCGGAAGGAGTTGATGTTTTTCAGTTCGCAACGGGTGCCAAATTCTTTCTGGCCTTTGGGGCGCACCGATACGTTGGCATCGACGCGGAACGAGCCTTCCTGCATATTGCCGTCGCAAATACCCAGCCAGACTACCAGGCTGTGCAAGGCGCGGGCATAACCCACGGCTTCAGCAGCCGAGCGCATTTCAGGTTCGGACACGATCTCCAGCAGCGGAGTGCCTGCTCGGTTCAAGTCGATCCCGGTGCTGGACTCGCCGTAAGGACCACGGAAGTTTTCATGCAGGGATTTACCGGCATCTTCTTCCAGGTGGGCGCGTGTCAGATTGATGGTTTTTTCTTCGCCATCCAGCATGAAGCTGACTGTGCCGCCGCTGACGACGGGGATTTCCATCTGGCTGATCTGGTAGTTCTTGGGTAGATCAGGGTAGAAGTAGTTTTTGCGCTCGAACACGGAACGTGGCGCAATGTGGCCACCAACGGCCAGACCCAGACGGATCGCCCGTTCGGCAGCACCACGGTTAAAGACGGGCAGCGCGCCAGGCAGGGCCATATCGACTTCGTTGGCTTGCGTGTTGGGCAAGGCTCCAAAGCGGGTGCTGCTGCTGGAGAAGATTTTGGATTCGGTCGAGAGCTGGGTATGGGTTTCCAGCCCGATCACAATTTCCCATTCCATTATTGTTGTCCTGGTTGACGTTGATGCCAGTCGGTGACTTGCTGGAAGCGGTCGGCAAAGGCCAGCAATTGGCCTTCACGGAAGTAGTTGCCAATGATTTGCAGGCCGATGGGCAAGGGGCGCTCATCGTTACTGAAGCCGCAAGGAATGGACATGGCGGGCAGGCCAGCCAGACTGACGCCCAGCGTGTAGACATCGCCCAGCCAGTCGGTAGTGGGGTCCTCGATGGTGGCACCCAGCTTGCGGCCCAGGGCCGGTGTGACGGGGCCAAGGATCAGGTCGCACTGTTCAAAGGCTTTTTGGAAGTCGTCCACAATCATGCGGCGTACGCGTTGGGCTTGCAGATAGTAGGCGTCGTAGTAGCCGTGCGAGAGCACGTAAGTGCCAACCAGAATGCGGCGCACCACCTCAGGGCCAAAACCTTCCGAGCGCGAACGCGAGATCATGCTGTTCAGGTCGGTGTACTGGCTGGCGCGGTGGCCAAAGCGTACACCGTCAAAGCGTGACAGGTTGGTTGAGGCCTCAGCGGGGCTGATGACGTAATACGTAGGGACAGACAGCTCGGTCAGGGGCAGTTGCACGGTGACACGTTCTGCACCCAGGCTTTCGTAGGTTTTCAGGGCGGCTTCGATGGCGTCGGCAACGACCGGGTCCAGGCCGGGGCCAAAGAACTGGGCGGGCACACCAATACGCAGGCCTTTCAGTGGCTGACTGCCTTGGGCTTCTTGCTGCGACTGTTGCTGTTCAAATTGCTGACGAATCCGCGCGCCGTTATTGGGCTGATCGTCGCAAAATTCCAGGCTGGTAGCATCTTGGGGGTCGAAACCGCACATGGTCTCCAGCAGATCGAGCAAGTCGCGGGCATTACGGGCGATAGGGCCGGCCTGATCCAGGCTGGAGCCGTAAGCAATGATGCCAAAGCGGGAAATCGTGCCGTAGGTGGGCTTGATGCCGCTGACACCGCACAGGGCGGCAGGCTGGCGAATCGAGCCGCCGGTATCGGTTGCGCTTGCACCAGCTACCAGACCAGCGGCCACCGCAGCGGCGGAACCACCTGACGAACCACCGGGCACCATGGTGTGATCCCAGGGGTTACGTACGGGACCGAATACCGAGCTTTCGTTGCGCGAACCCATGGCGAACTCGTCACAGTTCAGTTTGCCCAGCGAGACAGCACCGGCTGCCTGCAGCTTGGTCACCACCGTCGCGTCAAAGGGGCTGACATAGCCTTTCAGCATTTTGCTGCAGGCGGTGGTCTGCCAATCCTTGGTGACAAACAAATCTTTGTGGGCGATCGGGATGCCGGTCAGTGGACCGGCCTTGCCTTGGGCAATCAGGGCATCGGCGGCATCGGCCTGTGCCAGGGTCAGGGCGGCGTCTTGCTGAACAAAGGCATTGAGCTCTTTTTGACGGGCGCTGTTGTCCAGGGCTTGCTGGGCCAGCTCGCGGGCACTGACGGTTTTGTTTTGCAGAGCTAGTCGCAGCGCTGCAATAGTCGCGAATTCAGGGGTAAAAGACATGGTTTTGCTTTATTCGATGACCGTGGGCACCAGAAACAGGCCATCCTGCTCGGCGGGGGCGTTGCGCATCATGGCCTGGCGGCTTTCTACCGTTCCGCAAGGCAGGGCCTTGTCCTCGCGCAGACGCAGACTGATCTGCTGGCGGGCGGACAAAGGGTGGGCCATCGGCTCAACGCCTTGAGTATCAACGGTTTGCAAGGTCTGGATCAGGCCCAGGATGCGCGTCAAATCGTGCTCGACCTGGGAGGCTTGTTCAGCAGAAAGATCAAGGCGCGCCAGTTGCGCTATACGGGCAACATCCTGTTCAGTGATAGACATGTGGGTGGGTACTGGAAAATAAGTAATAAAAAAAAGCGGAAATCTGTCAGTTAAGGACAGTTTGGCACTTTTACAGCAAATGCGGGGGTTACAGAACTTAACTGACCATTAAAACAGTCCTAATGTAGTGCAATTATAAGTTATCATTGATCGTTTTCTTTCCAGGTATTTTTGAATTCGTTGCCTGGTTCTTGTGCCTGTCGTTTTACGCTTGAGTTCCGCGCCGAATTTACCTGTCTTTTCCCCCAAACACTTTACACTTTGCGCGCCCATGTTCGGATTCCTACGCAGTTACTTTTCCAGCGATATGGCAATCGACCTCGGTACGGCCAATACCCTTATTTATGTACGCGGCAAGGGTATCGTACTGGATGAACCGTCCGTTGTAGCCATCCGCCATGAAGGTGGACCTAATGGTAAAAAAATCATTCAGGCCGTTGGGCAGGAGGCCAAGCAAATGCTGGGTCGGGTGCCTGGCAATATTGAAGCCATCCGGCCCATGAAGGATGGTGTGATCGCGGACTTTACTGTGACCGAGCAAATGCTCAAGCAGTTTATCCGCATGGTTCACCCCCGCAGCATGTTTGCCCCCAGCCCACGTATTATCGTGTGTGTGCCTTGTGGCTCTACCCAGGTAGAACGCCGCGCCATCAAAGAATCTGCATTAGGCGCGGGCGCCAGCAAGGTCTACCTGATTGAAGAGCCCATGGCGGCAGCAATCGGTGCCGGTCTGGCCGTGTCCGATGCCAGTGGTTCCATGGTGGTGGATATTGGTGGTGGTACTACCGAGGTGGCTGTGATCTCTTTAGGCGGCATGGTCTATAAAGGATCGGTGCGCGTTGGTGGCGACAAGTTCGACGAAGCCATTATTAATTACATCCGTCGCAATTACGGCATGCTGATCGGTGAGCCCACCGCTGAATTGATCAAAAAAGAGATTGGCTCCGCATTTCCTGGCACTGAAATTCGTGAAATTGAAGTCAAGGGTCGCAATTTGTCCGAAGGGGTGCCACGTAGTTTCACGGTTTCGTCCAACGAGATCCTGGAATCGCTGACCGATCCCTTGAATCAGATCGTCTCTGCGGTTAAAACCGCTTTGGAACAAACTCCTCCTGAACTGGGTGCGGATATCACCGACAAGGGCATTGTCCTGACCGGGGGTGGTGCGCTGGTTCATGATCTGGACCGTCTATTGCAAGAAGAGACCGGTTTGCCCGTTGTGGTGGCCGAAGATCCTCTGACGTGCGTGGTACGGGGTTGCGGCGAGGCTCTGGAGCATTTGGAGCGTCTGGAGTCCGTATTCATTTACGATTGATCCTTGCTTGGCCCCTACGGCAATGCCTGTTCGTTGGGACAAGTGATCGAGTGTTTGAGTAATGCGAGAACAAGGCTCCATCCGGCTATTTAGGCGTGGCTCATCTGCTGAGCTGCGTTTGGCCGCTCTTTTGGTGCTGACAGTGGGCCTGTTGATCACTGATGCTCGTTACTCTGTGCTTGAGCCTGTACGTCAGGCGATTGCCACTGTGCTCTACCCCTTTCAGCGCGTCATGCTCGCGCCGCGTGATCTGGTTACGTACTTCAGTAGCTGGACGGATGCGGCCTCGACCGCCCGTTCTGAAAAAGAGGCCTTGCAACGCCAGCGCATCGAGCTGGCTCAGCTCTCTACCCATGCCGCTCAGCTTTCTGCTGAAAACGAACAATTGCGTCGTTTGTTGCAAGTGGCCGATACCGTCACCCAGCCCTCTGTAGCGGTTGAAGTTCTGTACGAACCGCCCAATGGGTATGCGCGTCACCTGATTTTCAACAAGGGCTCGGCAAGTGGCATTCGTCCCGGTATGCCCGTTATTGACGAAGGCGGGGTTGTGGGGCAGGTGGTGCGTGTCACGCGTTTTACCTCGGAGGCCGCGCTTATTACTGACGACAAAGTCTCGGTGCCGGTACAGGTGCTGCGTAATGGCCTGCGTTTGATTGCCTTTGGTGGCAACCCCGGTGGCAAGGTAGAGGTGCGTTTTCTGACCAGTGACGTGGATCTGGAGCCAGACGATACCTTGATCACGAGTGGTATCGGCGGCTTGTTCCCCGCTGGTTTGCCGGTCGGGACGGTCAGCAGTATCGAACGCGATGATGCCTCCGGTTTTGCGCTGGCTTTGGTGACGCCCTTATCGCACCCCGAGCGTTACCGTCATTTTCTCATTTTGCTGGTGCCCGAGAGCGAACGCTCTCTTGAACAGGACGATGCTGATGACGCGACACGCTGAGTCCTCGGACACCCCTAGCCGCAAAGTCCGGTCTTCATCTCTGGGCAGTTTGCAGCCTATTGATAGCAGCCCGTTTTCGCGTGCTTCCAGCCCGTGGCTGGTGTGGGGCTCAGTTCTTTTGATGTGGCTGGGGTCCATGTTGCCCTGGCGCCTGCTGCCCTTTGCGCCGGACCTGTTGATGCTGGTACTGGGCTTTTGGGCCGTGCATGAGCCACGCCGTGTTCCCATGTCCCTGGCTTTCGTGCTGGGTATTTTGGTGGATGTGCATGATGGCAGTCTCCTGGGCGAGCATGCCCTGGCCTACGTGCTGGTCGTGTATGGTGCCTTGCTTTTGCGCAAGCGCATCTTGAACTTCGGTATGTGGATTCACTTTCTACACATGGCAGTCGTCATGTTGCTGGCACAGTTGATCGTGCAGGTGTTGCACGCCTGGCTGGTGGGGGAGTGGTCTGGCTGGGAGTGGGCGGCTGGCACCTTGCTGACAGCCGCTTTGTGGCCGCTGGCCGATAGTGTGCTGTTCTTGCCGCAGCGACGTCTGGACGAATCCGACTCCGGTTCGTCCTGATTGGTAGGGCGGCCATGTTTGAATTCAAAAAAACCTCACACCAGTTGCGCCAACGCATTTTTTTTCGTGTTCTGGTGGCCGCCGTTCTGGCCTGCGTGCTGCTAGGAATTTTGGGCGTGCGCTTGTGGTACTTGCAAGTGGTGCGCTACGAAGGCTTTGCCGCTCGAGCTGATCAAAACCGTATTGCTGTCATCCCGATTACTCCCCGACGAGGCGAGATTCTGGACCGCAATGGCGAGGTTTTAGCTCGTAATTATCGGGACTACACGCTGTCGGTGGTGCCCGCCAGTCTGGGCGAGCCCGTAGACGATATGCTGGATCGCGTGGGTGAATTGGTGGAGCTAAGTCCACGCGATCGTCGCCGATTCAAGCAGAACGCCGCCCAAAACAGCCGATATTCCGAGATTTTACTGCGCAATAACCTAAGTGATGATGAAGCGGCCTGGTTTGCTGCCCATGCTTTCAAATTCCCCGGAGTGACCTTACAGGCCCGCTGGGTGCGCGAGTACCCGCACGGCGAGTCAGCGGCGCACGTGCTGGGGTATGTAGGCCGTATTTCCGAAGGCGACCAGCAGCGTCTGGAAGAAACCGGGCAAACCGGTAACTACCGAGGCACGCAGGTGATTGGCAAAAAAGGGATTGAGAAAACCTGGGAAAAGACCCTGCACGGACGCACGGGTATTGAAGAGGTGGAAGTGGCCGCTTCAGGTCGTCCTGTGCGTACCTTGAGTCGCGTGGACCCTGTACCGGGTGCCAGCCTGCGCCTGTCGCTGGATATTGGCCTGCAAAAGATGGCCGAAGGTTTGTTTGCCGGGAGACGTGGTGCGTTGGTGGCGATTGAACCCAGCACGGGGGAAGTGCTGGCGTTTGTGTCCGCACCGTCCTTTGACCCGAACTTGTTTATCGACGGTATCGACGTAGAGAACTGGCGCAAGTTAAATGACTCGCCCGATCATCCGCTGATTAATCGTCCCCTGTACGGTACATATCCGATTGGTTCGACCTACAAGCCCTTCGTGGCGTTGGCGGCTTTGGAGACCGGCAAGCGCAAGGCGACCGATCGTATTTCCGATCCTGGCTATTTTGAGTTTGGTGGTCAGCGTTTCCGTAACGCGGGTGGGGCGGTTTACGGGTCTACCGATATGCACCGTGCCTTGGTGGTGTCCTCGGATACGTACTTCTATTCCTTAGGCCCGGAAATCGGCGTCGATAATCTGCACGACTTCATGAAGCAGTTTGGCTTTGGCCAGCATACTGGCATTGACCTGGATGGTGAACGCCAAGGCATTTTGCCTTCTACCGAGTGGAAACGTAAGGCTTATCGCAAACCGGCGCAACAGCGCTGGTATGCCGGGGAGAGTATCTCCGTGGCGGTAGGCCAGGGCTATAACTCTTTTACCGTGTTGCAACTGGCTCATGCCACGGCTGTGCTGGCGAGCAATGGCATTGTGCGGCCTCCGCACCTGGTCACCCAGACGCTAAGTCCCCACGACCCGGAAATTGAGCAGCCCGTGCGTATTGATGCCAAGCTGATCCCCTTGAAGCAGGCTAATGTGGATGTGGTCAAACAGGCTTTGGTTGATGTGGTGCGCCAAGGCACGGCACGGCGCGCTTTTGCGGGAGCAGCCTATCAGGCTGCTGGCAAGACAGGGACCGCACAGGTCTTTAGCCTGCGCGGTGCCAAGTACAATGCGAACGCCATTGACGAACGGTTGCGTGATCACGCCTTGTTCATGTCTTACGCCCCGGCAGAAAACCCTAAAATTGCAGTTGCCCTGATTGTGGAAAACGCAGGATGGGGTGGTTCGGTTGCAGCACCGATTGTGCGCAAGGTCTTTGATTACTGGTTGGTAGAGCGAGGGCAGATGCAATGAAGCGACTTTTGCAACTGGGCCTGAAAGCTGTCACTGCCTTTGACTGGCCCTTGCTGCTGTTGCTGGTGCTGATGGCTGCGCTGGGCATGACGATCATGCATTCAGCCGTCGGGGGGACGGACTGGCGCTTTGCTGACCAGGTTCGCAATTTCCTGCTGGCCTTTGGTGTGATGTGGGTTGCGGCCTTGATTCCACCGGCGATGTGGATGAAGTTGGCCCCAGTCGTTTATTCGGTTGGGGTGGTACTGCTTTTGGGGGTGGAGTTCTTTGGCGAGACCAGCAAAGGCGCGACGCGTTGGCTGGATCTGGGGGTGGCGCGTATTCAGCCCTCGGAAATGCTTAAGATTTCTGTGCCCTTGATGCTGGCCTGGTATTTTCACCGCTATCAGCGGCCCAAGATGAGCCTGCTGGATTTTGTGGTGGCGGGTATTTTGCTGATGATTCCGTTCCTGCTGATTGTGCGTCAGCCGGATTTGGGTACCGCCTTGCTGGTGTTTGCTGCTGGCTTTTGCGTTATTTATTTTGCAGGCCTGTCCTTCAAGCTGATTGTGCCGATTGTGGTCGTGCTGGTGCTGGGCATCAGTGCTTTGCTTTACTACGAAGACTATATCTGCGTGCCTGACCTGGATTGGGTGGTGCTGCACGATTATCAGAAACACCGGGTCTGCACGCTGCTGAATCCGGGTAGCGACCGTCTGGGCAGGGGCTTTCACACCATTCAGTCCATGATTGCGATTGGCTCGGGCGGGGTTTACGGCAAAGGCTATATGATGGGTACCCAGTCTCATCTGGACTTTGTTCCCGAACGTACCACCGACTTTATTTTTGCGGTGTTTGCCGAGGAATTCGGTTTGTATGGCGGCATCATGCTGCTGGTGCTGTATGCCTTGCTGATTCTGCGCGGCTTGTCGATTGCCGCTGTGGCTCATACCCAGTTCAGCCGTCTGCTGGCCGGTTCCATGTCCATGATGCTGTTTGTCTATGTGTTCGTGAACATAGGCATGGTAACGGGGATTTTGCCCGTGGTAGGCGTGCCTTTGCCATTTCTAAGCTACGGCGGCACGGCCTTGATGACGCTGGGTGTGGCCTGCGGAATGCTGATGAGCATCAGCAACGATAAGCCCGCGCGACCTTCATAGTGCTTGACCTTGGGTGCTCCTGGCTTGGTGCTGCGCGTAGCCAGGGGCTGTCTCGCTTACCCCGGATGATACCGGGGGTCTTGGCATCAAGGTAGAAGCAGTTGTTCACTATCTTGGTTTTGATACAAACCCAGCAGTAGCTTGCGTATAGGTGCAGGTAAAGCGGTTTGCTCCAGAGCTTCATGATCCTGCCATTGCTGGCCTGCCATTGGCTCGGCCAGGGTAGATTCGTCCACTTGCAGCAGCCACGGTGTGATGTGTAGCTTGAAGTGTGAGAACACGTGCTGGAAAGAGGCCAGCGCAATCGCTTCTTCATGAGACCAGTGCAGTGCCGCCGTTTGCAGGCTGACGGCATCGTCAAACTGGGGCAGAGTGAGCAGGCCACCCCAAATACCTTTGTCAGGCCGTTGCTCCAGCAAGACCTGACCGTTCAGCTCCAGAATCAGCACATGCGCATAGCGCTCATCCTGGCGGATACGCTCTTTGGGGCTGGGTAGTTCGGACTGGGCCTGATGGGTATGGGCATAGCAGTTGCTTTGCAGCGGGCATAGGCTACAGGTGGGCTTGCTGCGCGTACAGCATTGCGAGCCCAGGTCCATTAGCCCTTGGGTGTAGGCCGCCATATCCAGGCTTGCCGGAGCAAGCTCGACGACTTCATCCGCCTTGGCCCACAAGGTGTTTTCCACGGCCTTTTTCTGCGTGGGCCCATAAATTCCGAAATAGCGCGTAAACACACGTTTTACGTTGCCGTCCATGATGGGGCTGCGTTCGCCAAAACAGAAGGCGGCGATGGCACAGGCGGTGGAGCGACCTATGCCGGGCAAGGTCGCCAGATCCGTGGCATTGCCCGGGAAACGGCCGCCCCATTTTTCCATGACCTCTTGGGCACAGCGATGCAGGTTACGGGCGCGAGCGTAATAGCCCAAACCGGCCCAGTAGGGCATGACCTCGTCTTGCTCGGCAGCGGCCAGATCCTTGACGGTAGGAAAGCGTTCCAGAAAGCGCTCGTAATAACCCAGGACAGTGGCGACCTGGGTTTGCTGCAACATGATTTCGGAAAGCCAGACGCGGTAAGGGTCTTGCGTGTTCTGCCAGGGGAGGTGGTGGCGGCCGGAGGTTCTTTGCCAGGCCACCACTTTTTCGGCCAGATTTTGGGGACAGGGTTCAGGAAGCGACATCAATATTGGGTACTACGGGTAACAGACCAGCGAGCCGCCAGTGCGCCCAAAATGGCGACCAATATAGCAGCTGTCAGCAAAAGAGAAAATTCCGGCAGCTTGAGCGCTAGCTGGACGCCATAGCTTTGGGCCAGACTGGATAGGGCCTTGTTCAGCGGAGTCAGGGCCAAGAGAGCCAGGCCACATGCCAGTGCGCTGGCAAGCAGGCCGGTTAGCGCACCCATGTACAGAAAAGGGCGGCGTACAAAGGCTTCGGTCGCGCCGACCAAACGGGCCACGGCAATTTCTTCACGCTGGTTCAGGGCTTGCAGGCGCACGGTATTGAACACGGTGGCAATCACCACCACGCCCACACCTGCCATCAATATCCATAAGCCAATGCGGATAAAACTCAGGATCGCGGCCAGACGCTGCACCCATTCGCTATCGAGCAGCACGCTATCCACGTCTTGGCGACCTTGCAGGGTTTTGGCTAAGGTATCGGCCCGCGTGACCAGATCTGGTGTTTCATGCAGGGTCAGCACAATGGCGTGGGGCAAGGGGTTGCTGGGCAAGGCGCCCAAAGCCTCTGTCCAACTGGGGTTGCTCTGCAATTGCTTGAGCGCCTGCTCCTTGCTGACCAGCCTGATATTGGCCAGTTCAGTTTGAAACTCTTTGCCCACGGCCTGGCTGAAGGCCTGGGCTTGCTCCAGCGTGCTGTTCTGTTTCATGAACACGGTCATTTCGGGCGAGGTAGGGATTTCGCGCACGACAGGCTGGGCGGCCAGCAAGATACTGGCTCCCAGCACAGGTACTGCCAGAGTCAGGGCAATGACCAGCAGATTGGACAGGGAGGAGAAGGGTTGCACTTTCAGACGGCGCAAAGCCACCAGGAAAGCATATTGGTGATGACGCAGCCAGGTTCTCATGCCAGCACTCCTGGATGATCGGAAAAGCGGCCGTCCTGAATCAGCAGGGTGCGACGCGCATAGCGTGCCATCAAATTCAGATCGTGCGAGGCAATCAGGGTGGTGACACCCACCCGGTTAAAGTCCATCAAAACATCCATGATGCGCTTGGCGTTATCGGCGTCCAGATTGGCGGTAGGCTCGTCCGCAATCAAAATAGCCGGACGATTGACAATTGCACGGGCAATGGCCAGCCGTTGCTGCTCACCACCGGACATTTCCACCGGCTTTAAATCTTCTTTGCCGCGTAGCCCCACTTTTTCCATGGCGGCGCGGGCACGTGCCTGGGCTGTGCCGGGCTCCAGGCCTACGACTGCCAGAGGCAGGAGCACATTGGCCAGGGCGCTGCGGTCTTGCAGCAAGTGTGTATCTTGTAAAACCACGCCCACAGCGCGTCGCAGATAGGGGCGTGCGCGGGCGGGCAGCTTGTCCAGCCTGTGTCCGTTGACCTGGACCGAGCCACGGCTAGGCAGCTCCAGCCCCCCGATCAGACGCAATAAAGTGGATTTACCTGCTCCCGATGGGCCGGACACAAAAATGAATTCGCCGTCATCAATGCGAAAATTAATGTCGGCTAGAATATTTTTACTGCGGCCATACGATTTAAAAACGTGTTGGAACTCGATCATCGCGACGCACAATTAAAGAGGAGTCTGCTTGAAAAGCCCCTAGGGAATGGCTATGGGGGCCTGCTTGAAAGTGTCGACGTAGGTAAAAGTATTCGTCAGATTGTTAGAGGGAAACCCCCGATGCGTGTTTGCACAGTCTGGCTCTACGATTGGACACCACAGCTTAGCTGCAATTGTAATCTGCATCCATTTACCAAAAGTAAACAGGAGGTGATATTCCATGACCTTAGTGAAAACCATTGCATGTAGTGTTGCGTTGATGGCCCTGGCCGCTAATGCACAAGCAGGTGAAACCCTGGACTCGGTCAAGAAAAAGGGCTTTGTCCAGTGTGGTGTCTCAACAGGTATTGCAGGATTCTCGCTGGCCGATAGTAAGGGAGCCTGGTCTGGTATTGATGTGGACATGTGCAGTGCGATCGCCGCTGCTGTTTTTGGGGATGCTAAAAAATACAAGGTGACGCCCTTGACCACCCAGCAGCGCTTTACCGCCCTGCAATCGGGGGAAGTGGATGTGCTAACCCGCAACACCACTGCGACGATCTCGCGCGACACGACCTTGGGCTTGGTCAGCGCTGGCATCAACTACTATGACAGCCAAGGCGTGATGGTGAAAAAATCCCTGGGTGTCAAAAGTGCCAAAGAGCTGGATGGAGCTGCTGTGTGTGTACAGCCTGGCACGACAACCGAGTTGAATCTGGCGGACTGGTTCCGGGGCCAGGGTATCAAATTCAACCCTGTGGTGATCAACAATCCTGAAGAGGCGATGCGCTCCTTTACCTCCGGTCGTTGCGACGGCTTTACCAGCGATAAATCCCAGCTGGCTGCCATGCGTGCTGCCCAGACGACACCGGACGAGTTCGATATCCTGCCTGAGGACTTCTCCAAAGAGCCGCTGGGCCCGTTCGTGCGTCAGGGTGACGATGACTGGTTCACGCTGGTGCGATGGACTCTGAATGCCATGCTGGAAGCGGAGGAATATGGCATTACCAGCGCTAACGTGGATGAAATGACCAAGAGCAATAACCCCAATATTCAGCGCATTCTGGGCGTGTCCGGAGAGCTGGGTAAAGGTCTGAAGTTGGATAACAAGTGGGCCTACAACATCATCAAACAGGTTGGCAATTACGGAGAAAGCTTCGAGCGTAATCTGGGTAAATCGACAGCACTGAAGCTCGATCGCGGTTTGAACGCACAATGGCGTGACGGTGGGGTGATGTACGGCTGGCCAGTGCGGTAAGATTTCGGTCTTCGCTGTTTGTTTTTGCGTCTGGCTTCGGCCAGACGTGCGCCACCTCGCAGGGCTACGCGTAGTGCTGCATCCATGGGTTTTACGCTATGGCACAAAATACACCTGCCGTGCCAGCGCCCCCTAAACGGCGCCTGTCCTGGAATGATCCGTTCACACGCGGCATTATCTACCAGGTGCTGATTTTGGGTGTGCTCGGTTTTTGTGTGTGGTATCTGGTTTCCAATACCTTGCACAACTTGGCTGTCCGCAATATTTCTACAGGCTTTGATTTCCTGGACCGAGAGGCAGGCTTTGCCATTGGCGAGTCGGCTCTGGCGTATACGCCCTCGGACACGTATGGGCGGGCCATTCTGGTCGGCCTGGTCAATACGCTGAAAGTGGCGGTGATCGGCATTATTGCCGCCACCGTGTTTGGCACCTTGCTGGGCATTGCACGCCTGTCCAAGAACTGGCTGGTTTCCCGTTTGGCGGGCTTGTACGTGGAAGTGATGCGTAACGTGCCACTACTGCTGCAACTGTTCTTCTGGTACGCCCTGATTACCGAGACCTTGCCCGGACCCCGGCAGGCTTTGAACCCGATCAGTGGCGTATTTCTATCGAATCGCGGTTTGAAGCTGCCGACCTTGCAGGGCGATGGCATGGACTGGATCTTCATGGGTCTGGGTCTGGCCGTGGTGTTGTGGGTTCTGATGGCGCATTGGGCGCGTCGTCGTCTGGAAAATACGGGCCGTCCTTTTCCCACCCTCCGTTTTGGCATTTTGCTGCTTGTTGTGCTGCCGGTTCTGGCCTTATTGCTCAGTCCCGAGCCCTTGGCGTTGGATATGCCCCGCCTACAAGGTTTCAACTTTGTCGGGGGCGCGACCTTATCGCCTGAATTTGCCGCCTTGCTGGCCGGTTTGGTCACCTATACTTCGGCCTTTGTTGCCGAAGTGGTGCGCTCCGGTATTCAGGCAGTGGGTAAAGGACAGTGGGAGGCGGCGCAGGCGCTGGGTCTGTCTCGTGGCCGCATGATGCGTCTGGTGGTTCTGCCTCAGGCATTGCGTGTGATTGTGCCGCCCATGACCAGCCAATACCTGAACCTGACTAAAAACAGCTCTTTGGCCGTGGCCATTGGCTATCCCGATATTGTGTCTGTGGTGAACACCACCTTGAACCAGACAGGGCAAGCGATTGAAGGCATTTTGATCATCATGGCGGCCTACCTGACGGTCAGCCTGTCGATTTCGGTTTTCATGAACTGGTACAACAACCGCATTGCTTTGGTGGAGCGATAAATGAGCCATACGCCTACATCCACCGTAAGCGGGCCACCGCCGCTGCAGCGGGGCACATTGGGTTGGCTGCGCCAGAACCTGTTTTCTTCCCCCTTGAACGCCATTTTGACGGCGCTGTCGGCCTGGTTGTTGTTGATGACCGTACCAGCGATGATCGATTGGTTGTTCATCAAGGCCAATTTCGATGCACAAACCGCACAGGACTGTCGGGCCAGTGCCGGGGCGTGCTGGGCTTTCATTCGTGAAAAGCACCGCCTGATCCTGTTTGGCATCTATCCCTATGACGAGCAATGGCGGCCCTTGCTGGCCTCTATCTTGCTGACCCTGCTGATTGTGTGCAGTTGCGTGCGCTGGTTTTGGAAACCGTGGCTGCCTTTGCTATGGCTGGTCGGCCTGATCGTCGTGGGTATTTTGATGTGGGGCGGCGTGCTGGGTTTGAGCTATGTAGAAAACAGCCTGTGGGGCGGCTTGCCGCTGACCTTGATTCTGGCTACCTTCGGCATCGCTTTCGCCTTTCCTTTGGGCTTGCTGCTGGCCCTGGGGCGTACCTCGCGCTTGCCGGCCGTCAAGGCGGTGTGCGTGGTCTACATCGAACTGATTCGTGGCGTACCACTGATCAGTTTGCTGTTCATGTCCTCGGTGATGCTGCCGTTGTTCATGCCCGAGGGCTTTAACATCGACAAACTGCTGCGTGCCCAGATCGCGATTATTTTGTTTGCGGCGGCCTACATTGCGGAAACTGTGCGGGGTGGTTTGCAGGCTATTCCCAAAGGACAGTATGAAGGGGCCGCCTCGCTGGGTTTGAGCTACTGGCGCACCATGCGCCAGATCATTTTGCCGCAGGCTCTCAAGATCGTGATTCCGCCATTGGTAGGTATCTTTATTTCCTTGTTCAAGGACACCTCCCTGGTCGTGATTATCGGTATCTTCGATTTGACCCAGGCCGCCAAAGTCGCTCTGGCCGATGCGGCCTGGCGCGGCTTTAGCCGGGAAGCCTATCTGTTCATCGCACTGATTTATTTTGTGTTCTGCTACTCCATCTCTCGCTACAGTCGTTCGCTGGAGCGACGTTTGCAAACGGGTTATGAACGCTGACACAGGTGGCAAAGCCTTGGGTAGCACCGGGGCTTTGCTGGCCAGACAAGGAGTTTTGCATGGCAGACGCCATTATTCAGCTAAAGAACGTCAATAAATGGTATGGGCAGTTTCATGTGCTGCGCGACATTACCTTGGATGTGGCCCCAGGCGAGCGCATCGTTATTTGTGGACCCTCTGGCTCGGGAAAATCCACCCTTATTCGGTGTATCAACCGCTTGGAGGAGCATCAGCAAGGGCAGATTATTGTGGCCGGTGAGGAACTCACCAACGATGTGCGTCAGGTTGAGGCCATTCGGCGTGATGTGGGCATGGTGTTTCAGCACTTCAACCTGTTTCCTCACCTGACTGTGATGGAAAATCTGACTTTGGGGCCGATGTGGGTACGTCGCAAGACCAAGGCCCAGGCTCAGGAACTGGCCATGCAATACCTTGAGCGTGTGCGTATTCCAGAGCAGGCCAACAAGTATCCTGGACAGCTTTCCGGTGGGCAGCAACAGCGCGTGGCGATTGCCCGTTCCTTGTGCATGGAGCCAAAGATCATGCTGTTTGACGAGCCGACCTCGGCGCTGGACCCGGAAATGGTCAAGGAAGTGTTGGAGGTAATGGTCGAGCTGGCGCATACCGGTATGACGATGCTGTGTGTGACCCACGAGATGGGTTTTGCACGTAAAGTGGCAGATCGGGTCATTTTTATGGATCAGGGCGAAATCATCGAGCAAAATACGCCTGATGAGTTCTTTGACTCGCCACGCAGTGAAAGAACACGCGAGTTCTTAAGCCAGATCATCCATTAAGGGTCAGTGGTTGCTCTGTACGGGCTGCTTTACGCAGCCCATATGCATTTTTATTTCAAGGAAAAAAGTGATGTTTCGTGTCTGTAAGTGGCTGCTGGCGGTCTCTGGTGTTGCGGCTGTCATGGCTGCCCCGGCTGTCATGGCAGAGGATTCCTATCCTTCCAAACCGATCCAGTTCGTGGTGCCGTACCCGCCGGGTGGCCCCTTGGATAGCATGGCGCGCTTGCTGGCTGAACGTGTCAAAGACGATCTGGGTACGGTCGTGGTGGAGAACAAATCAGGAGCAGGTGGCAATATCGGTGCCAGCATCGTGGCCAAGGCTGCGCCAGACGGCTACACCTTGATGATGGGTGCGGTGGCGATCAACGCCATCAACCCCTGGTTGTACAAGGCGATACCGTTTGACCCAGTCGAAAGCTTTGCGCCCATCGCGCTGGTTGCCTCGGTGCCTAACATCTTGATCGTAAACAAAGAGTTTGCCGAGCAAAACAAGATTGCTTCGGTGCAGGACCTGATCAACTACGCTAAAGAGCATCCTGGTCAAATGAACTTTGCCTCGGGCGGTAATGGCAGTGCAGGCCATCTGGCCGGTGAGGTTCTGAATACCCGTGCCCAGATCAATTCCGTGCACGTCCCTTACGCGGGTGCCAATCCTGCCAAGACAGCATTGCTGGCTGGCCAAGTGCATTTCATGTTTGACAACCTGGCTTCGGCCGCGCCGTTGATCAAGGCCGATACCGTAAAAGCCTTGGCTGTGACGACTCTGGATCGTTCCACTTTCTTGCCTGAGGTTCCCACTATGGAACAGGCTGGCGTGAAACCATTCGACCTGGGCACTTGGTTCGGTGTGTTCGCCACCGGCGGTACACCTCAGCCCGTTCTGGACAAGTTGCATGCCGCTTACGCCAAGGCTTTGATGGATCCCGCTGTACGTGAAGCCCTGGCTACCATGGGCTCGGATGTTGAGCCTGGCACCATGGCCGAGTTCAGCGAGCTTGTCAGCAATGATCTTAAGAAGTACAAAGAAGTCGTTGCTGACTCGGGTGCAGAGTTGTTTTAAGTATTCAAGGGCGTAGCCCCCAAGGCAATGGGTGACTGAAGTTGGCATGGTCGCTGGCAAGATCAAGAATTGTTAAACAAGGCAGTGAAGTCTGTTTTGAAGTACCTGCTTGGTGTGCCTCTTGCTAGTATTAGAGGCATTCAAGCGGTCTTGGTACTTAACTTAAGATTACGGAGCCAATAATGACAATTTCCATTCGTTCTGCAAAATTAGCAGCATGTGCGGGTGCTCTTTCCCTTTTGGCCGCTTGCGGCACTATGGACAATATGAGCACAGGCGGTCGTACCGCAATGGGTGCCGGCGGCGGTGCTGCTGTGGGGGCGGGTATTGGGGCCTTGATCGGAGATAGCAGCAAGGCAGCCATGATCGGTGCAGGTATCGGCGCCCTGGCTGGTGGTATTGCTGCGTATAACTGGTCTGGCATCAAAAAGGATGTTCAGCAGTCTGGGGCAACTGGGCTGGGTGTGGATGTGACCGAAATGGCTGATGGCAGCTTGCGGGTCAATATTCCTAGCAGTGTGTCTTTTGATACGGGTCGCTATCAGTTGAAACCCGCTTTGCTGCCTGTGCTCGACAGTGTTGCTCGTGCGATGAATCAGCATCCCGAGTTGCGTGCTAAGGCTGTTGGTCATACCGATAGCACCGGTTCGGCGCAAACCAACCAGACTTTGTCGGTCAACCGTGCCAGTGCGGTAACCAACTACCTGACACAGCAAGGTGTGGGGCAAGGTCGTCTGATGGTGGAAGGCCGTGGTCCGAATGCTCCTATTGGCGATAATGCCACGGCTGAAGGCCGCGCCATGAACCGCCGTGTGGAGTTGTATTTGTACGCTCCGCAGAAGTAAGTCTCTGCTTGCCGGCTTAAGGCGTGCTGACAAAAGGCCCGGTTTTTTAACCGGGCTTTTTTTGTGCTCGATCGGGGAGTAATGGGGTTTTAGGGCAGGGTCCTCTGCTTGTTGCTTGTTGTTAGCTGTGAGCTGCCAATTGGTGCTTATCTGTTGTCGCTGATGGCGTCACCGTTGCTTTGGGGGTAAGGCTGATTATTGAGTAGAACCCAGTAATGAGCACGCCCTTGGGGGCGGTGGGGACCCGGAGGGGCTTGAGCACTTGCCGGTGCTGCGCACCGGTCCCCTTGTCGAGGTTCTCATCCGGGCGCACTCTGAACTCGCGGGGTGGTTCGTCCCCCGGACGAACCACAAGCGTCCCGCTCAAACAGCAGAGTGCTTGCATCCCGGATGATGCCCCCGCCTGCGGCAAGTACTCTGAATCGCCCCTCCGGGTCCCCACCTCCCCCAAGGACTTATACCGTGGCTATTCACGTAATCATGTATTGAGGATCTGGGATCTGGGATCTGGGTCTAAGATCTGAGGTCTGAGGTCTGAGGTCTGAGGTCTGAGGTCTGAGGTCTGAGGTCTGAGGTCTGAGGTCTGAGGTCTGAGGTCTGAGGTAAGAGGTGAGAGGTAAGAGCAAGAGGTCTGAGGTGATATGTCATAGATTCGACGCAGGCCAGGAAAGTGTCATACACCATCCAAGCATGCGGTTTGAACTGTCCAGAAAAAAACGATTGTGAGCCAGTTGAGCCTAGCTTCAGGGTGTCCGGTCGGTTTAGAGGGTTTGCCGCAGGCGGGAGATAGCGTAGGGGTGCAAGCATCCTGCTGTTTGAGCCGGACGCTTGTACTTGGTCCGGGGGACCAAGTACCCGGTGAGTTCAGGATGTGCCCGTAGCTATCTTCCGACAAGGGCACCGGTGCGCAGCACCGGCAAACTCTCAGGCCGGATACCCTGAAGCTAGGCTCAATTGGCGTCTTCTGCAACGATCTCTTTTGCCTGACAAGCTTCGCGTTCCTACAAATGAAGCAATAAATGAAGCAACGAACCCCGCAAAAAAAGCCCCAGGCAGAAAAAATCCACCCAGGGCTTTAACCCATCAAGGCCTGATCAAACAACGATCATGTTCACACCAGGCCCGTCTTCAATAAAGCTTCAAGCCTCCTGATACAGCTTGCTGCCCTGCTGAACGAACTGTACTGACATCTCCTTCATCCCCTGATCCACAGCGGACTGCTCATCTAGGCCGTTAGCTTTGGCATAGTCACGTACATCCTGCGAGATCTTCATGCTGCAGAACTTGGGCCCACACATGGAGCAAAAGTGCGCCACTTTCATCGAGTCTTTAGGCAAAGTCTCGTCGTGGAACTCACGCGCGGTATCCGGGTCCAGCCCCAGATTGAACTGATCATCCCAACGGAATTCAAAGCGCGCCTTGGACAAGGCATTGTCCCGGAATGCCGCCGAAGGATGCCCCTTGGCCAAGTCCGCGGCATGTGCCGCGATCTTGTACGTGATGATGCCGTCCTTCACGTCTTTCTTGTTCGGCAAGCCCAGATGCTCCTTGGGTGTCACATAGCACAACATCGCCGTGCCTTGCCAGGCAATCATCGCCGCGCCCAAACCGGAAGTGATGTGATCGTAGCCCGGTGCAATGTCGGTTGCCAAAGGCCCCAAGGTATAGAAGGGGGCCTCATGACAGTGCTCCAGCTGCAACTGCATGTTCTCTGGAATCAGATGCAAAGGCACATGACCTGGGCCTTCAATCATGACCTGAACATCATGCTTCCACGCAACCTGAGTCAACTCGCCCAAAGTACGCAGTTCCGCGAATTGCGCCTGATCATTGGCGTCATAGCCCGAACCGGGGCGCAAGCCGTCACCCAGTGAGAAAGCCACGTCGTACTGCTTCATGATCTCGCAGATGTCCTCGAAATGCTCGTACAGGAAGCTTTCGCGGTGATGCGCCAGACACCACTTCGCCATGATGGAACCACCACGCGACACAATGCCTGTCATGCGACTGGCTGTCATGGGAATGAAGGGTAAACGCACACCAGCGTGAATGGTGAAATAATCCACACCTTGCTCGGCTTGCTCAATCAGGGTGTCGCGGAAAATATCCCAGGTCAGATCCTCGGCAATGCCGCCGACCTTTTCCAGTGCCTGGTAAATAGGCACGGTGCCCACCGGAACGGGTGAGTTGCGAATAATCCATTCGCGCGTCTCATGGATATTCTTGCCCGTGGACAAATCCATGATGGTGTCTGCACCCCAGCGAATCGCCCAGGTCATTTTCTCGACCTCTTCGCCAATGGTGGAGCCCAGGGCCGAGTTACCGATATTGGCGTTGATCTTCACCAGGAAATTGCGGCCAATAATCATGGGCTCGGTTTCCGGGTGGTTGATATTGGCGGGCAAAATGGCTCGGCCACGCGCAATCTCATCGCGCACAAACTCGGGTGTTACCGTGGTGGGCAAGCTGGCTCCGAAGCCCTGACCGGGGTGTACCTTGGTCAGGCGGCGGGCCATCTCTTCACCTTGTGGGCCACTGGCGCGCAAACTTTCAATGTATTGCTCGCGCCGCAGATTTTCCCGAATCGCCACAAACTCCATTTCAGGGGTGATGATGCCGCGCCGTGCGTAATGCATTTGCGTGACATTGGCACCCGAAGTACTGCGTCGGGGTTGACGCTTCAGTTCAAAGCGCAAGGTGTCCAGCTCCGGATCAGCCTGGCGGGCCTGACCGTACTGGCTATTGAGTCCTGCCATCAACTCGGTGTCATTGCGCTCGCTAATCCAGGCTTGGCGCAGTGCAGGCAGACCTTTGCGAATATCGATCTGTACCGAGGGGTCTGTGTAAGGACCGCTGGTGTCATAAACGCTTAAGGGAGGGTTTGGCTCGGCGCCAAAGTGGCTGGGCGTATCAGCCAGAGAGATTTCCCGAAAAGGCACACGCAGATCAGGCCGTGAGCCGGTTTGATAGGTCTTTCGGGAGTTGGGTAAGGGCTGGATCGCAGCCGGGTCTACGCTGGCCGCAGTGGCCGTAAAAGAAGGGGTTTTGCTTGTCATTGCAGCTCCAAGGAAATGGTGGAGCCGATATAGGAAGAAGTGCCGTGCAGGCATTGCACCTGTGGCACACGCTCCCAGCATCGGCATTATCCGTACTGGTACGAGGGTTTATCTCAACCCGCCAAATGGCGAGTACCCCTGCGTGCCGACAAGTATAGGTACTTTAGAGCTGCTTGTGGACGTATAAGGCTTATTTTCTTTTCATGCCGTTGAGCAGGTGACGGATGGTTTGATCCAGATGGTCACGCTCTTTGGGGGGTAAAGCCACAATCTCGTCCACGGAAAAGCGGTTGAAGGGCCAGGTCACAATGGGCGGGCCTTCGCCGGAGTCTTGCAAGGTGGCCGCATGGCTTGTGCTTAACTCCATATTGCCCAGCCCGTTCTTGAGCCATTGGGCGCTGATGTTCAGGGCTTTGGCCAGATCCAGAATCTCGCGCGCGTCACGCCGCGTGCCACTCTCATAATTGGAGATGGCGCTTTGGCTAAGGTTACACAGGCGGGCCAGTTCGGCTTGGGAAAAGCCGCGTTGCAGGCGGGCGTGACGGAGGCGATCAGAGAAGTGTTTCACACTACAGATTGTTCATGGAACGCCCTGCACGATGGTTTTCAAGAAAAACCCCGTATGTGATAAAACGATCCGGCCCCATCTGCTTCGCTAGGCAAAGAGAAGGTTAGGATAGGTGTGGGCGCAGTCTGGTATCACGCTGTGTGTACTACCAGCCACTGAGTAGAGTGCGACGCTTGGCGACAGCAGGTAGGGGGCAGAAACGAGTAGTGTCTAGCGCTTTTTCATGCCGTCCAGCAAATGACGCAAAGTGCGATCGAGCAAATCCCGTTCGCTATCGGCTAGCGCAACCACCTCATTGACGGAGAACAGACGGAACGGCCAGGAGACAATCGGAGCGCCTTCCTGAGGTTCGGACAAGGTATATCTGTCGTCCAAGAACTCCATCTGGCCGACACCTTTGCGCAGCCATACCGCGCTGACATTCAAGGCTCTGGACAGCTCCAGTATTTCGCGGGCATCTCGACGAGTACCGTTTTCGTAGTTGGAGATGGCGCTTTGAGTCAATCCGCATAGACGTGCCAAATCCGCCTGAGAAAGACCGCGGTATTGACGTGCATGGCGAAGGCGTTCGGAGAAATGTTTCACACAACAGATTGTTGATGTAACTGCCAGCACGATGGTTTTGATAAAAAATCACAGTCGTGATTTATACTGTCCGACATAGTCATCAGATGTCATTATAGTTAAGGTTTCAACTATGTCGGTTGCAAATGAAATTGCTGGCGGTCCTGTTGTGCTCTACCTGGCCACGGCTATCCCTGATCGGAATTTACTAGAACAAAAAATTCAGGCACTGGCTGAACGTGGTTATCGTCTTATTTTTTGTCCGGATGTAACGGCTTTATTGCAGTTGGCTCAAACGCGCGGGCGTCATGCCGGTTCACTATGTATTGCCTGGCTGGGAGGCACTTTGGCAGAGATTTGCTCTGCAGCCGTGCGCTTACGGATGCTGTGTCCGCAAATCGGGATCTTGATGCAGTCCGACGCCACGGACTCGGCCATGTTGCAAGCCTTGCACAGTGGCGGCGATCAGTTTTGTCCCAAGGATGCGTCTTTGGAGTTGCTGGCGGCCAGTTTGCAGAGTCTGCAACGGCGTTTGATGCAGATACCCATTATTCCTGAACCCTCCTTGATTCAGGAGTGGGTGCTGGATCAGGAAGGCTGGACCTTGATATCACCGGTTGGCATGTCATTTAGTCTGACCAGCACGGAGCGCGCCTTTATGGTCCGTTTGCTGCGAGAGGAGGATCGCCGGGCTAGCCATTACGAGCTGATGCGGGCTGTTGCCAGTAAAACAGATGTCATCAGCAATCCGCCTGGCGCCTTGCATATCAATCGCCTGGGTGTGTTGGTCAGCCGTATGCGGCGCAAATTCAGCCAGGGTGGGACGGTTTTACCGATACGCTCTATCCATAACTGGGGCTATATGTTTGCGGCCAATTGCCAGTTGCTGGCCGAACCGGCGCGCCATTAGGGCAGGGGAGTTGAAAAAGGCTTTGCCGGTTAAACCCGGCAAAGCCTTTGTTGATGCTCTAGAGCAGGGGCTTAGTAGTAACGCTGCACCGACAAGTCGTCAGCACGGATTGCAGGCTCTTTGTTGCTGATCAGATCAGCCAGCAATTGCGCACTGCCGGTAGCCAAGGTCCATCCCAGTGTGCCGTGGCCGGTGTTCAGGAATAGGTTGGAGTAACGGCTACGGCCCACGATCGGGGTGCTGTCCGGTGTCTTGGGACGCAGGCCGGTCCAGAAGTGCAGGTCCGCATCGCTTTGGTAGCTGCCGGGGAACAGGTCATTCAAGACCATCAGCAAAGTCTGTTCACGGCGTGGATTCAGGCGCTTGTTAAAACCCACCACCTCGGCCATGCCACCCACACGAATACGATTGTCAAAGCGTGTCAGGGCGATCTTGTAGCTTTCATCCAGCAGGGTGGATTGGGGCGCACGGGAGGCGTCCGCAATCGTGGCGGTAATGGAGTAGCCCTTCAATGGGTAGACCGGAATGGCTTGCAGGTCTTTCATCAGACCCGTAGACCAAGAGCCCAGGGCTACCACATAGGCATCGGCGGTCAGCAAGCCGTCGGAGCTTTGCACGCCGCTGATCTCTGTGCCATTGCTGTGAATACGCTGAATATTCTGATTCCAGCGAAACTCCACGCCTTCCTGCTCAGCTAATTCGCTAAGACGGCGGGTGAACATCTGACAGTCGCCGGTTTCATCTTCAGGGAAACGCAGGCCACCGCTCAATTTGTGCTCTACATGCCGCAGCGCCGGTTCAATCGTGTGCAGCTCGGACGCTGACAGCAGCTCGTAAGGGACACCTGCTTCTTTCAGCACCTCGATGTCGGCAGCAATGCCATCCAGTTGCTTTTGCGTACGGAAAACCTGCAAGGTGCCTTGGGAGCGGTGCTCGAACTGAATATCGGTCTGGGCGCGCAACTCGGCCATGCAATGGCGACTGTATTCAGCTAGACGCACCATGCGTTCTTTATTGGTGGCGTAGCGATCTGCCGTGCAGTTGCGCCACATGGCCAGCAGCCATTTGATTTGTGTCAGCGTGCCATCGGGGCGAATCGTCAGGGCAGGGTGCTCGTCGAACATCCATTTGATGGCCTTGCGCGGGATACCCGGCGCGGCCCAGGGGCAGGCATAGCCAAAGGAGAGTTGACCAGCATTGGCAAAACTGGTTTCCAGAGCGGGCCCAGCCATGCGGTCAATGACCGTTACGCTGTGTCCTTGGCGGGCAAGATAATAAGCGCTGGTTACGCCTTCTACGCCAGCACCTAACACGAGGATCTTCATACGGTTCCTTGGGCGCATCGCCCGAAAGGGGAAGTGTTGCGATCAGGCGCGGACAGTTCGCACGGACCGTCGCAATTCGATACGTTTTATCCGTCTATTTCAACAGGCGGGCAGGGCAGGGGTCAAGGCTTAGTCCTGATCTGGCCCACTGCGCGGGAACACCATATTGTTGCGGTGGATCAGCTCCGTATCGTGTTCGCTACCCAGCAACTCATTGATCAGGTGGCTAGGCTGGCCCATGATGCGGCGGGTGTCGTCCGAGGAGTAATTGACCAAGCCACGGGCGTACTCCACACCGTGTTTGTCCACGCAGGCAACGACATCGCCACGGTCGAATTCGCCCTCGACATGGGTGACACCTACGGGCAGCAGGCTCTTGTGGCCGTCTACCAGGGCACGTACTGCGCCTTCGTCCAGCGACACGCGACCACGCACACGTAGTTGGTCGACCAGCCAACGTTGACGGGCCGAACGTACAGGCAGGGTGGCACGCAACTCTGTGCCTATGCGCTCACCTTGTGCCAGACGCGACAGGACTTGTTGTTCCCGACCCGAGGCAATGATGGTGTGGCCACCGCTTTGTGCGGCGCGCTTGGCGGCCAGAATCTTGGTGATCATGCCGCCGGTGCCGATATTGCTGCCCGAGCCGCCTGCCATGGCTTCCAGCGTCGGATCGCCCGCTTGTCCCAGCGAGATGAATTGCGCATCGGGATTGCTGCGCGGGTCGGCGCTATACAGGCCAGCTTGATCGGTCAGAATAATCAGTGTTTCGGCTTCGATCAGATTAGTGACCAGAGCGCCCAGAGTATCGTTATCGCCCACACGGATTTCATCCGTGACCACCGTGTCGTTCTCGTTCACGATGGGTACCACCCCCAGATCCAACAAGGTGTTGATAGTGCCGCGTGCGTTCAGGTAGCGATGGCGGTCTGCCAGGTCTTCATGGGTCAACAAAATCTGGGCGGTGCGTACACCGTGGCGAGCAAAAGCCACCTCATAGGCTTGAATCAAACCCATCTGGCCTACGGCGGCCGCTGCCTGCAACTCATTCATGGCCTTCGGTCGACGCGGCCAGCCCAGGCGGGCCATGCCTTCGGCAATGGCACCGCTGGAGACCAGCACCAATTGCTTGCCTTGGGCATGCAGTTGAGCAATCTGGGTAGCCCATTGCTCTACGGCATCCAGGTCAATCCCTTTGCCCTCGTTGGTGACCAGGGACGAACCTACTTTAATAACCAATCGGCGCGATTGTGCAACGGCCGATTCAGAATGAGAAGAGTGCTGCATGACGAGTTCAGAAATCCATCGCTTGGCGTGTAAATAGAGAAAATGCCAGGAGTAGGGCGGCTGGTTTAACCGCGTCTTCCGGGCATTTTGGGGTTCGGTCCTGGAGTCTAAGCCCGGGACCTATGTAGCACGATCAGTCTGGGGCAAACCTCTCGTCGTAAATATGGGTGCCGTCGGCAATATCTTGCTCGATATGCTCTTTGCGGCTTTCTTCGTCCAACCAGGATTGCAGCTGATACACCAGATCTTGCGTGCCCACACCGGTTAGAGCGGAGATGCCGAATACCGGGCCTTCCCATTTCAGCTCTTTGAGCAGGCGGGCTTTCAGGTCTTCAGGATCAGACACCATGTCCAGCTTGTTCAGCACCAGCCAGCGTGGCTTGGCGTACAACTCCTCGCTGTACAGACGCAGTTCTTCAACAATGGCACGGGCTTCCGCAGCTACTTTGGCCACAATATCCTCGTCCGGATCCAGGCTGGATACGTCCAGAAGATGCAGCAAAATACGGGTGCGAGTCAGGTGACGCAAAAACAAGTGGCCCAGGCCAGCACCTTCAGAGGCACCTTCGATCAGGCCAGGAATATCGGCAACCACAAAGCTGTGTGCTTCGGACGAACGCACCACACCCAGGTTAGGATGCAAGGTGGTAAAGGGATAGTCCGCAATGCGAGGCTTGGCGTTGGAAATGCGGGTGATCAGCGTGGATTTACCGGCATTGGGCATGCCCAGCAGACCGACATCGGCCAGTACCTTCAGTTCCAGGCGCAGCTTGCGATGCTCGCCTTCCTTGCCATAAGTAAATTGACGTGGGGCTCGGTTCACACTGGATTTGAAGTGCAGGTTACCCAAACCACCGGCGCCGCCTTGGGCCAGGGTGATTTTCTCGCCATGGCGCTTCATGTCAAACAGCTGCTCGCCGGTTTCCGCGTCAAAAATCATGGTGCCTACCGGCACACGCAGGGTGATGTCCTCACCACCCGCGCCGTACTGGTCGGAGCCACGGCCATTTTCGCCGTTGCGAGCGCGGTGCAGGCGGGCGTAGCGGTAGTCGATCAAGGTGTTGACGTTGCGATCGGCCTGAGCATAAATGCTGCCACCGCGTCCGCCGTCGCCGCCATTGGGGCCACCTTTTTCAATAAATTTTTCTCGGCGGAAACTGGCAGCGCCGTTTCCACCTTTGCCTGCGACCACTTCAATGGTCGCTTCGTCTACGAATTTCATGGTGATGAGTGCTGTATAGGTCCAGGGGCCGCAGAACCGTACGGGCTGCTGGTCTGGGAGCAGACCATTTTAAACAAAAACCCCAATTGCTTAGTGTATAGGAGATTGGCTTAGCTGCCGGTATGTGCCGTGATAGTGGCCGATTTTTAATCTCTTGCTGTGGCCGTAGGGAGACTGGCTAAGCCGGGTGGGCGGGTTTTCAGGATGGCACAGGGGCCATGCATAAAAAAAGCCCTGCCTAGGGCGGCAGGGCTTTTTCGCAGCGAGTACGCTTGGATCGGGTGGCTTATTCGCCAGCAACGACCGAAACGGTACGCTTGTTCAGAGCACCAGTGACGGAAAATTTGACTTTGCCATCGACCAGGGAGAACAGGGTGTGGTCTTTACCAATACCCACGTTCACGCCGGGGTGAAACTGAGTGCCGCGCTGACGAACAATGATGCCGCCAGCCGAAATTACCTGACCGCCGTAGACTTTAACGCCCAGACGTTTGGCCTGTGAGTCACGGCCGTTCCGCGTAGAGCCGCCGCCTTTCTTCTGTGCCATTTCTTTAGCTCCTAGATGAAGAAAATACCAAATTCGCTTTTAGCAACAACTTAGGCGTTGATCGCTTCGATGCGGATTTCGGTGTAGTTTTGACGATGGCCTTGCGTTTTGCGGTAGTGCTTGCGACGGCGCATTTTGAAAATCTTGATTTTGTCGTGACGGCCTTGCGCAAGAACGGTAGCCTTGACCACAGCACCAGCAACGAAAGGAGCACCGATTTGCAGTGCTTCACCTTCGCCGACGGACAGAACCTGGTCAAGCGAAATTTCTTGCCCAATGTCTGCCGGTATCTGTTCTATTTTGAGTTTTTGGCCAGCAGTAATGCGATATTGCTTACCGCCGGTTTTTATAACCGCGTACATAGGGAATCCCTTAAAGAGTCAAACAGGCATCGCTTAAAAGGCCAATAACAAATAACAGCCCGCTGTAATGCCATCTAACATAAAAAAATCTTGACACGCAAAATGCCAAGCAAAAAATAATAGAGTAAAAAGGCTTTGCTGTCAATGGCTTGGGCCTTCTCCTGTCAGTATTTTGCATCCAATCCTTTCGTCTCCCCTAGGCTGTAGAGGGTTGGGCAAGGACGCAGACTGTGTAAGGCAGGTCAGAGCGGGAGATTCCCCCGATCAGGGCAGAAGCGCTAACTTGTTACATTTCCCCTCAATCTGTGGCCTTTGTTTTGCCGTCCTTCCGTTACGGTAGAGGTGTTGCGTTCACAGAAGCGTAAGTCATTTATTTTTCGAACCTGACTAGGGGAAACGTATGAATAAGGACACGATCGAAGGCAAATGGAAACAATTGGCGGGTAAGGCTCGCAGCGTCTGGGGTGAGATCACCGATGATGATTGGGCCAAAATCAAGGGCGATGCCACTCAGTTGGCTGGTTTGGTGCAAGAGCGCTATGGTCGTACCCGCGAAGAGGCAGAGCGCGAAGTAAAGGATTTCTACGACAAGTATGACCGTTAGTGAGGCGGGAGCAGTTTTTTGTCTGATGCTTGTTTCTTGAGCCGTAAAAAAACGGCCCGCCAGACAAAGCCATGGTCCTGTACATACTGATAATGAGGAGAATCGTATGCTTTACTACGCCGTCATCTTTTTTATTGTTGCTATTGTGGCCGCTGTGTTGGGCTTTGGCGGTATTGCCGCTGGTGCCGCGTCCATTGCCAAAATACTATTTGTTGTGTTCTTGATTCTTGCGGTGCTCTCGCTGGTTAAGGGCATGGGCAAGAAATAGAACAGGCCCGCAAAGAGGCGGGCCTGTCTGAACTGCAAAACCGTCTCCACCCATTGGGTGGAGGCGGTTTTTTTATTACGAGCGGTAGTCAGCGTTGATGGTGACGTACTCGTGCGAGAAGTCGCAGGTGTAGACCGTTTCGCTGTGTTGACCACGACCCAGGGACACACGCACCAGAATCTCGGCTTCCTGCATGACGCGCTGGCCGTCCTCTTCCTGGTAGTCCGGATTGCGACCGCCGTTCACGGCGACCAGCACATCACCCAGCCACAGACGCAGCTTGTTGACGTCCAGATCGCTAATGCCTGCGTAGCCGATGGCGCACAGAATACGGCCCAGGTTCGGGTCGGAGGCAAAGAATGCGGTCTTGACCAACGGCGAATGGGCGATCGCGTAAGCCACTTTCAGGGCTTCTTCGCTGGAACCGGCGTCATCAACCTGAATGGTCATGAACTTGGTGGCACCTTCAGCGTCCCGCACGATTTTCTGGGCCAGTTCGCGAGAGGCGTCGACCAGGGCGTCCAGCAAGGTGTTGTAGTTCGGGTCTGCAATCGATTCCACCGTGACACCGCTTTGGCCGGTTGCCATGATGATGAAAGAGTCATTGGTGGAGGTGTCGCCATCAACCGTAATGCGGTTGAAGGAGCGATCCGCCGCCAGATGGCACATATCACGCAGCAGTTCGGGAGCGATACCGGCGTCAGTAGCCAGGTAACCCAGCATGGTGGCCATATTGGGGCGAATCATGCCCGCGCCTTTGCTGATACCGGTCAAGGTCACCGTTTTACCCGATAGCTGGATTTGACGAGACACGATTTTGGGTTGCGTGTCGGTGGTCATGATGCTGTGAGCAGCATTGAACCAGTTGTTGTCGGACAGATCGCTGACCGCTGCGGGCAGAGCGCCCAACAGGCGATCCATAGGCAGCGGTTCCAGAATCACGCCGGTAGAAAAAGGCAGCACTTGCTGGGGCAGGATGTTTAGCAGGCTTGCGGTTGCTGTACACGTTTGCTGGGCTTTTTCCAGGCCAAGTTGACCTGTGCCGGCGTTGGCATTGCCGGTATTGATAACCAGGGCGCGGATGCCATCGTGAGTAGCCAAGTGCGCTTCGCACACTTGCACCGGCGCGGCGCGGAAACGGTTGGTGGTGAACACACCGGCCACGCTGGTGCCCGGGGCCAATTCAAACACGGTCAGGTCGCGTCGGTTGGCCTTGCGAATACCGGCTTCGGCAATACCGATTTTGACACCGGCAACGGGGTGAATATCAGATTCAGAGGGGATGAACAGATTGACGGCCATGACGCGATCCGAAAAACAATGTTAAAGGCGGCTCAAAGCAATCATGATACTTGCTTTGAGCCGCCTGAGCATAGCTTTGGTCGCGCGGCGTTGTTAGCTTTCGCGAGCCGCCATGGCGACGTTGTTGCGAGTGATCAGTTTGAGTTCGCCCAGGGCTTCAAACAGGTTGACCCGTGCCTTTTCCGACAGGTTGGCAAACATCTCCTGCAACCACTGTTCGTGGGAGGCAGCCATTTTCTTGAACTGGCGCTTGCCCTTGGGTGTCAGGCGGATCAGGGAGCTGCGACGATCGGTGAGCACCTTGATGCGCTCGACCAGGCCTTCTTTTTCCAACTGGTCCGTAATGCCGGTGATATTGCCGTTGGTGACCATCAGGTGGCGGGACAGCTCGCTCATTTTCATGCCGGCGGGCTGACGTTGCAATTGCGCCATCAAGTCAAAACGGGGCAGGGTGGTGGTGTGTTCGGTACGCAGACGGCTGCGAATTTCGCCCTCAACCAGATTGGTGCAAGCCATCAAGCGCAACCACAGTCGGGTGTCGAAGTGGTCGTCGCTGTGGGCACGGCTTTCCAAGTCGGGAGCGGCATCGGCGACGGCGGAAGCGGGGATATCGTTCATGATCATAGATAGCTTGCCTTAATGGTGCATGTCCAAAATATTTAGCTTTGAAGGACGCAGACCGCAGCCATGAGCAAGCTGGGTTAGCTTGGAAGGTATCTTAGGGGCTGGTTCGAAGTTTGACATTGCGACAGATCAAAGTAAATTCGTTTTTAAGCTTAAATTAATCAACTTGATAGAAAGCACTGGCAAGGGTGACAAAGCATTGAGTAAAAAAATGCAAACACTTGTCTGCTATTTACTTTTGTAACCGTAGCTTTGATTACGCTGTAGACCGTGCTTTTACTTTGGTTCGATGCGCTAAGCTGTCTGACTGCAAGTGATTATTTAGTTGAAGTATAAGGCATTTGCTTCTGTATCGTCCGTTTGCTTAATCATTTTTCTGCTATTTACGATGTTTTTTTGGGTTTTGGGAATAATGCTTGGGGTGATTTTTCTTAATTGAAAAATTATCAGGCTACGGATTGATTTATTTCTTATATCTTGAAATTTTTTATTAAATTTTACGATGTGCGGGTAAGGCTTTACGGATTTTCAAGCTAGTCTGGGGTGCCATCTGAAAACGACGAGTAATGACGCGCTACTGCGGATAACCCGTAGTTGGGTTTGCGGATATTGAGGCGTTTTTTTTGCTAATATCCTTTAGAACTAAACAATATAGACCTTGCCAATTTGGCTGGCGCCTTGGATGGCACAGGGTCTACGCCTGAGTGGGGCGTAATCTACGCAGGAGATAAGGATGGAACGTTCAGCGCACCTTGATACCTTTGCACGCGACAATCTGCCACCCATCGAGTGGTGGCCAGAGATGTTGCTGGAAGGAAATCCGGATGTGGATTATCCCGCTCGTCTCAATTGCGCCGTGGCGCTGTTGGGTGAGCAGGTAGCAGCGGGGCATGGTGATCGCGTGGCTTTACAGTGGGCACAGGGCGATGAGAATCGCAGCCTGACCTACAAGCAGCTGGATGTGCTGACCAACCGTATCGCTCATGTTCTGGTTGAGGACATGAAGTTGGTGCCCGGGAACCGGGTTTTACTGCGAGGCCCCAATAACCCCATGATGGCCGCTTGCTGGTTGGCCAGCATCAAGGCCGGTTTGGTGACTGTTCCCACCATGCCATTGTTGCGTGCCGTGGAGCTAAAGACGATTCTGGACAAGGCCGAAATCCATGCTGCCTTATGTGACGAGCGCCTGCGTGAAGAATTGGAACACTGCATGGATTGCGCGCATGACTCTTATACGCCGGCTCTCAAGCAACTGCTGTGCTTTAACGATGAAAGCGCTCAGGGTTTGGAAGCCCTGCTGGCTGGCAAACCCGAGGACTTCACAGCCTGCGATACGGCGGCCGATGATGTTTGCCTGATCGCCTTCACCAGTGGCACGACCGGACAGCCTAAAGGTTGTATGCATTTTCACCGCGATGTACTGGCCATGTGCGATACCTTCTCGCGTCATGTGTTGCGGTTAACGCCTGATGATGTGGTTTGCGGTACCCCTCCTTTGGCCTTTACCTTTGGCTTGGGTGGTTTGTTGTGCTTCCCGTTGCGTGCGGGGGCATCCACGGTATTGCTGGAGCGTCTGACGCCTTCGGATCTGCTGGGCATGATCGATCGCTTCAAGGTGACCATGAGCTTTACTGCGCCCACCTTCTATCGTCAGATGGCCGGTTTGGTGGATCGGTACTCCTTGGCCAGCTTGCGTGCCACTGTGTCGGCAGGTGAGGCCTTGCCGGACGCTACACGTCAGCTTTGGAAGCAGGCCAGCGGCATCGAGATGACGGACGGCATTGGTGGCACGGAAATGATTCACGTGTATGTATCCAGCCCACCAGAAAAAGTACGTGCCGGTGCGATTGGCCAAGTGGTACCCGGTTATGTCGCCATGATTTTGGACGATGATCTGAATCCGGTGCCCGTTGGTACAGTGGGTCGTTTGGCAGTGAAAGGCCCAACGGGCTGCAAGTATTTGAACGACGAACGCCAGAAGCAATTTGTTCAGGGTGGCTGGAACTTCCCTGGCGACACTTTCAAGATGGACGAGGACGGCTACCTGTATTACCAGGCCCGTAACGACGACATGATCGTTTCCTCGGGCTACAACATTGCCGGTCCAGAGGTGGAAGGCACCTTGCTCAAGCACGAGGCTGTTGCCGAGTGTGGCGTGGTGGGCGCCGCCGATGAAGAGCGGGGCCAGATTGTGCAGGCTTTTATTGTGCTTAAACCCGGCTTTACCGGTAGCGACGAGCTCAAGAAAAAGCTGCAGGATTTTGTGAAGGAGAATGCCGCGCCTTACAAATACCCGCGTGCCATCGAGTTCGTGGCGTCTTTGCCACGTACCGAAACTGGCAAGCTGCAGCGCTTTGTGCTGCGTCAGATGGCACAGGGCTGACTCATCAGACAATAAAAAAGCGGGCTTAGGCCCGCTTTTTTGTGTCCGGCGCGTTTAGTTTTTAAAGTTGGCAAAAACCTCGCGGGCCGCTTGCACGGTTGCGTCGGTAATGTCGGAGGTGTGCTGTACCGACACAAAACCGGCTTCAAAGGCTGACGGTGCAAAGTACACACCCTTATCCAGCATGGCGTGGAAGAACTGCTTGAAGCGTTCGATGTCGCCTGCGGAGACTTCGGCCAGGGAAGTGGGGACGTTCTCGCTGAAGTAGATACCGAACAGGCCGCCCTGGTGGTCGGCGGTGAAGGGGACACCGGCTTCTTGCGCTGCGGCTTTCAGGCCCTGAATCAAGTTGGCGGTGTTGGCGGTCAGGGTGTCGTAGAAGCCGGGTTGAGCCAGTTTCTTCAAGGTGGCCAGACCCGCAGCCACAGCGACAGGGTTACCTGACAGTGTGCCTGCCTGGTAAACGCCACCGACAGGAGCCACGCATTGCATGATATCGTGGCGGCCACCGAACGCACCGACGGGCATGCCGCCACCAATCACCTTGGCCAATGTGGTCAGGTCGGGGCGAATGCCGGTCAGGCCTTGCACGCCTTGGGGGCCAACACGGAAGCCGGTCATGACTTCGTCAAAAATCAGCACGGCGCCGTATTCGGTACACAGCTCGCGTAAACCTTCCAGGAAACCGGGGGCTGGGCGAACCAGGTTCATATTGCCGGCAAAGGGCTCAACGATAATGCAGGCGATTTCGTCGCCCTTTTGTTTGAAGGCGTCGCGTACGGCATCCAGATTGTTGTAGTCCAGTACCAGGGTGTGGGCTACGAATTCGGCCGGTACACCTGCGGAGGTGGGATTGCCAAAGGTCAGCAGGCCGGAACCGGCTTTGACCAGCAGACTGTCAGCATGGCCGTGGTAGCAGCCTTCAAATTTGATGATGGTATTGCGGCCGGTAAAGCCACGTGCCAGGCGGATGGCGCTCATGGTGGCTTCGGTGCCGGAGCTGACCAAACGCACTTGCTCGATGGATGGCAGCATTTGGGTCAGGGTTTCAGCCAGAACGACTTCGCCTTCGGTAGGCGCGCCGTAGGACAGGCCATGAACGGCTGCTTCTTGTACGGCCTTGATGACGTCCGGATCGGAGTGGCCCAAAATGGCCGGGCCCCAGGAACCGACGTAGTCTGTGTATTGCTGGCCGTCTGCATCCCAGATGTAAGGGCCTTGGGCGCGCTCGACAAAGCAAGGTGTACCGCCCACGGAACCGAAGGCACGGACGGGCGAGTTGACGCCGCCGGGGATGACTTTGCAGGCACGTTCAAAAAGTTCGGAGTTACGGGACATGAGGCAAAAATCCAGATGTGAAAAGGTCAAGGCCAGGCTAGATAAATCAGCGCACGAAAAGCGATCAGTCCTGGGCGTGAAAGTAGTCGGTAAAGCGTTGCGCCGTGGCGCGTATATCGCTGGTCTCAAACAGGCTGCTAATAACGGCAACGCTATCGACCCCTGCTTGCAGCAGTTCGGGCATTTTCTCGGGTGTGATGCCGCCAATCGCAACAATGGCAGCACGCCGTCCCTCGTGTTCTTGTTCTTGGCAAAGCAGTCGAGCTTGTCGCAAGGTGTTCAGTTCAGCCGGTGGTGCTTCGGGTTTGATGCTGGACGGGTACATGGCCCCAAAGGCAATGTAGTCTGCATCGTCCGCCAAGGCCTGGCGAGCCAGATCCAGACTGTTGTAGCAGGAGCGTCCCAGCAGGGCTTGCGGCCCCAGTGCCTGACGGGCCTGGGTCAGCTCGCCATCGCTTTTGCCCAGGTGTGCGCCTTGCACGTCAAACTCTTGCGCCCAGCTCCAGTGATCGTTCACCAATAGCGGCAGATCCAAAGACAGGCATAACTTGATCAACTCTTTGAGCTGTTGTTGGCGGATTGGTTCCGGGCCATTCTTGCGACGAAATTGCAGCACCTGCAAACCCCCTTCGTGAGCAGCACGTACGGCGTTCAGCAAGCGGGCAGTGTCGTCCCATTCGGGAGTAATGCCGTAGAGACCGGCAGGAAAGCGCAGGGTGGCGGCGTTAGTCATTTTGGGGGGTAACAGGGTTGAACAGGCGGTGGCCCATACCGGGCTGGAAGGTGTCGGTGGCGCGTGCCTGTAGATGCAGCAAGGCTGATTCTACCGCGTTATCCAGCTCGTGACCTTGAGCCAGAAAGCTCAGGCAGGCGGTAGCCAGCAAACTGTCTATGTCCTGCTGACGCAGGCCGCCATCAAGCGGCATGCTGTAGTCCAGACGGCCATGATGTCCCTGAAACCGTGTGTGCCAGTGCCCGGCAGCCCCTGGCACGCCTGTCACCAGCACAGCATTGGCACCGTTGTTCAGCAGAGTTTCTACAGCGTCCGGGGTATCGCCCAGTAGCTCGTCGGCTTGCCAGCGCTCCAGGCTTGGGTGGTCGATCAATAATAAGGAGCTCAGAGGCAGGAGCAGGCGTAAACTGGCATCAAGAGCGTCGTCCGCATCCTGCTCGTCCAGTCCGGTGGGCATGGCGCTCAGATGCAGCACCAAAGGCAGCTCGGGATAGTCGGAACAAAGCTCGGCCACCATGCTGGCGATTTCCGGGCTGTAGACGGGGCCACACTTGATGGCCTGAATGTTCATGTCTTCCAGCAAGCAGCGTGCCTGATCGTCGGCAATGTCTTCGGCCAGAGTTTGGATGTTTTCTTGCTGGGCACTGTCGCGTACCAGCAAGGCAGTGGGTACGCTGACGATATGGCAGCCCAGATGGGCGCCATTAATGGCATCGGCAGGCAGGTGGGCGCCACCGCTTGGGTCATAAGGAGCCAGCACGAGCGCCAGGGCAGGACTTGAATTTTTGATTTCAGCAGCCATCTTGTCTTGGATACACCTGCAGGGCCAGCAAGGCTCTGGATGTCACAGGTTGAGTAATTTAGTAATATGAACCCCATTTTAATGGATTGCCCCGATTTGCACGCGGATCGGACTATGTTTACAAATACAGTAGGAATACTATGCGTACGTGGATGTGCCTGATTTGCGGCTGGATTTATGATGAAGAAGCTGGTTTGCCTGAGGAAGGCATTGCACCGGGCACACTCTGGGAAGATGTCCCTCCGAACTGGGTCTGTCCCGAATGCGGCGCTCGTAAGGAAGACTTCGAAATGATCCAAGTGTGATCATCTCAAGTTCCAAGGTGGTTTGTTTTGACGGGAGGTGTGTATGAGTGCCACTAGCCAGTCCCCGCTAATCCAAGAAAGCGCTGACCTAACGCACCACCTGTTACTTGCCATGCCCGGTGTGGTATCGGGCAGCTTGGCCGACACGGTGATTTATGTCTGTGAACATAATGAACAAGGTGCTTTGGGCCTGGTCATTAATCGACCAACGGATCTTAGCTTGGTTGAATTGTTGTCGCGCATTGAAGTGGACGTGGAAAACCGGGCTGATCTGGCCGGGACTTCGGTCTACTTCGGTGGGCCCGTGCAAACGGATCGCGGCTTTGTTCTCCATGACTCCGACAAAACCTATACCTCCAGCCTGGGGGTGGGTGATCTGACCCTGACAACCTCCCGCGATGTGCTGCAGGATGTGGCTCAAGGCCAGGGACCGGTGCATATGCTGGTCACGCTGGGCTATGCCGGTTGGGGCGCCGGTCAGCTGGAAAGCGAGATGGCCGACAATGCCTGGCTGAGCATCAAGGCTACTCATGAAATCTTGTTTTCTACTCCGGTTGGTGAGCGCTACGATCGCGCCCTGGCTTTGCTGGGAATCAGTCCTTTTACCCTGACAGGTGCTGCGGGCCATGCCTGAACATGAAACACCGTCAATGGTCAGCTCGGCGCAAACCTTGCTGGCCTTTGACTATGGCTTGAAAAAAATTGGCGTGGCGCTGGGCAATACCTTGACGCGCCAGGCCCGTCCTTATACGATTTTGCGGCCCGTTACACGGGAACAGCGCTTTGCGGCTATCGAGGCTTTGCTCAAGGAGTGGCAGCCCGATCGCGTCGTGGTAGGTTTGCCTTTGACCCTGGATGGCGGCGAGCAGTATGCTTCGCTGCGGTGTCGGCGTTTTGCCAACCAACTGCACGGTCGCTACGGTGTTGTAGTAGACCTGGTCGATGAGCGGGGCTCCAGCATGGAGGCTCAAGAATTGCTGGGCAATAATGACGATGATGATGCCATGGCAGCTTGCGTGATCCTGCAGCGATATCTGGACAGCCTGCCATCGGCCTGAGCCCTCTATAAGGTTGCAGCCTTTTGATTAGTTTATTTCGTTTTAGTTGGCGCGCTGTCGTTCTGATTGTGTGGGTCGTGGTCGGCTTGTTAAGCGTCGGTCTGCTTTTTCCGGTATTGCGTCCAGGTGGACGTCGCGTCATGGTGCTGCGCATGTCGCGCCTCTTGATGTGTATCTGCGGGGTGCGTGTTATTGCGCATGGTCAGGCGGTTCAGGATCGCGCTGTACTGTACGTATCCAACCATGTGTCCTGGCTGGATATCTTCGTCATCAATAGTGTGCGCTGCACGTCTTTTATTGCCAAAAGCGATATTCGACGCTGGCCTGTCATCGGCTGGCTGGTTGCCGGTGCAGGGACCGTGTTTATCGAGCGTGGTCAGCGTCGTGCCATTCAGGTTGTCAGCCAGCAAATGGCAAGCTGCTTTGAGCGTGGCGATGCTGTAGGGCTTTTTCCTGAAGGCACTACCTCCACAGGAATGGATGTCCGGCCTTTCCACGCCAGTTTGTTTGAGGCTGCCATTGCCTTGAATGTCGATATTCAACCGATGGCTTTGTTGTTTGAGCAAGCTGGGCAACGCAGTGAGCGTTTTGCCTTTGTGGGGGAGCAATCCCTGGTAGCTAACATCTGGGTGTTGCTAAGCGCCCGCAAGGTGTCGGTGCATTGCCATTTTCTTGACCTGATCCCAGCCCAGTCCTGTACGGAGTGGGGGCGCTCACAAACGGCACAAAATGCCCGTGAACAGATTCGCGCCGTCGTTTGTCCCGAAGCTGTCACCGTCGAGGCCTGAGAGGCTCAGCCCGGTTTTTTGCTTTCCGGGCAGTGAATCTGAACCAGGTGTCGGTCTTGCAGACGCACAGCGCTAAGCTGACGACCCCAGACGCAGCCGGTATCCAGACTGATCACCGTAGGCGTGTTCAGCAAGCCCAGCGTAGACCAATGACCAAAAATAATAGGCACCTGGGCACAGGCGCGATTTGGCAATTCAAACCACGCCAGTAAACCCGATTCGGCATCCGGTGCCCCTTTGTGCTTGAAGTCCATGCGGCCATTCACATCACACATACGCATGCGCGTTAGGGTGCTGACAAGGGCACGCAGGCGGTCATAGCCTTGCAGTCCGGCATCCCAACGATCCGGGTTGTTGCCGAACAATTCGATAATTTTGTCTTGCCAGTCATCCGCACGCAGCAGTGCCTCCAGCTCGTGGGCGTATTCCAGCGTTTGTTGTGGGCTCCAGTCGGGATGCACGCCAGCATGCACCATCAAATGACCATGTTCGTAGTGGGCGAGCGGCTGGTGTCGTAACCAGTCCAGCAGTTCTGCTGCGTCAGGGGCAGCCAGCAATTGTTGCAAGGTGTCTTGCTTGCCGGATTTGCGCACTCCGGCCGCTACGGCCAGACAGTGGATGTCGTGGTTACCCAGCACGCAGACGGCGCGATCCCCCAGGGAGCGAATCAGGCGCAGCGCACCGAGCGAGTCCGGGCCACGGTTGACCAGGTCGCCTGCGAACCAGAACTTGGCCTGGTTATCGGCTGCGACATCAGGGTGGCTGAGCAAGCTGTCCAGGGGGCGGCAGCAGCCTTGAATATCACCAATCGCCCAGATGGCAGGGGAAGTAGCTAAGGACATGATTTAGTTAGTCGTACTGGAGTTTCGGCGACGCCGATTGTGCCGGTTTTCCATCATGATAAGGGCACTCAAGGCCATGGCCATGGCAATCAGGTTTGGAACCAGTGCGGTGACCCACGGCGCCAGGTTACTGAGCATGGCTACGTTCAAGGCCAACTGGTTGATCATGAAAAAGCCTACGCCCAGCAAGATACCTGTAAAGACTTTTGTTCCTACACCGCCGTGGCGGGTCTGCATAAAGCCGATAGGTGCGGCAATGGTAATCATGACCAGCAAGGTGAAGGGGTAGGCAACTTTGCGCCACAAGGCGACAACCTGGCGTTTGGTTTGCAGCTTGTTCGCATCCAGATAGCCAATGTAATCCTTCAAATCCAGAATGGACATGCGTTCGGGTGTGACCACTCGGGCAATCAGACGATCAGGTGTCAGTGTGGTGGTCAGTGACAGGTCTGGACGTTTTTCTATGCGAACCAGAGGCTGGTCCGGCGCCTTGTCTTGGGCCAAGGCCTCGTGGGATTGCTCGCTGACGTAGGTTTCGGTCACGTCCTGCAAGTCCAGCTGGTTTTTGTGGAATTGACCCGTTGGCGCTTGTGTCATTGAGCTCAGGCGTTGTCCGTCCGAGAAGTCAAACACGCTGACATCGCTGACTTTGCCATCGCCTTGCAGATTGGCAATATTGATGATGCGCACCCCACCACTATCGTTGCTTTCCTTGAACCAGTAGCCGCTGTCCAGGCGCCCGCCACCAGAGCGGCCCAGTAAGGCCATGCCTTGCTCGCTGGATTTGATCTCGGCCATAGGGGTGACGTACTCGGACAGGACAAAAGCACCAGCCACCAAGGGCAAGGTAATGGTCCAGAGCATCAGCATCATATGCAGGCCGCTGACGCCTGAGGCGCGCAAAATCACGAGCTCATTGCGTTGTGCCAGGCTGGCCAGGGCCAGGGTGGCACCAATCAGCAGGCCGATGGGGAGCAGATCGTACAAACGGGTGGGTAGCTCCAGGGCCTGGATGTAAAAAAGATTCATCAGGGTGAATTTGGAGCCTACGTTGTCCAGCTCTTCGATCAGGGCAAAAAAGCTGAACAGGCCAAGCAAGGCAATCAGCACCACAGCGCTGGAGCGATAGATTTCGGAAGCGAGATAGCGGCGAGCGGTGCGCATGAAAATAGGGCCCAGGAAAGACGTGGCTAGCTTAACAAAAATGCAGATTGCAGTCAGGGAATAGCGACTTGTCGCATACGTTGACTGATGGTGCGTGTGCGCGATTGTAAGTAGGAGCTGTTACGGTTTTTGTCATAGTAGGCCGGATTGGGCAACATGCTTGCCAGACGGGCCGATTGCATGGCACTGAGTTTGGCCGCATCGACTTTGAAGTAGTGGCGTGCTGCCGCCTGGGCACCAAATACACCTTCTCCCCATTGAGCCACGTTCAGGTACAGCTCCAGGATACGCTCCTTGCTCATGACGGTTTCAATCATATAGGTCAAAATCAGTTCCTGACCTTTGCGCAAATAGCTTCGGGACTCTGACAGAAACAGATTCTTGGCCAATTGTTGGGAAATGGTAGAGCCGCCGCGACGGCGGGCAGAGCCTTTTTCTGACTGGCGGCGGTTGTATTCCCATGCTTGACGAATGGCATCCCATTCGACACCGGAGTGGTTCAGGAAGTTTGAGTCTTCGGAGGCAATCACGGCACGTTTCAAGTTGACGCTGATCCTGTCGTAGGGGACCCACTGGTAGTGCAGTTCGGCGTCTGCATTGGCGCTGCGTAACTGGCCCTGTTCTGCCGCCATGAAGGTTGTCATGCGTGGTGGCATCACGCTGTACCAGAGCACCATTACAAACAGGGCGATCTGATAGATCAGGACACCGGCAGCCACGGCCAAGGCGGCTAGGCCCGCCAGTTTCCAGGGGTGGACCAGTAGGCGACGCACGTCAGACTTGCCCGATTTCCTGGCGCAGCTTGGCCAGTACAGGTTCGACATCGGCCTTCACACCGTGCCAGATTTGAAAGCTGGCGGCCGCTTGGCCGACCAGCATGCCCAGGCCATCTATGCTCTGTGTGGCACCGGCTTGCTCGGCGGCGCGCATGAAAGCGGTGGGCTCACTGGCGTAGAACATATCGTAAGCCAGGGAATTGCTGCGGTACCGCGCGTTGGGCAGTTCGGGCAGGTTTTGGTTCAGGCTGGCCGAGGTGGCATTGATCACAATATCCCAGTCGCCGCAATGGTCATCCAGACCGCCTGCGCTCAGGCGGCGGGAGGCATCCGGGTCTAGCGCGACGACCTGTTCACGAATGTCGTAGGCTTTGGCACTGGTGCGATTGATGATGTGCAGCATCTCGCAACCGGCCTCCAGCAAAGGGAACACCACCCCACGTGAAGCACCCCCTGCACCGATCAGCAAGATACGTTTGCCTTCCGGCTTGTGGCCGATACGCAGCAGGTCCGAGCACAGGCCCACGCCATCGGTATTGCATCCATGTAGTTGGCCGTCTTCCAGCCATAAGGTATTGACGGCTCCGGCCATGCGGGCCCGACGACTCAGACGTGGGCCGACCAGATCATAAGCCTGCTCTTTGAAAGGCAGAGTGACGTTCAGGCCGCTGCCGTTCTTGAAAAACTCCTCCACGGTGGCGGCAAAGCCATCCAGCGGCGCCAGGATACGCTCGTAGCTCAGGGCCAGGTTGAATTGGCTGGCAAACTGCGTATGAATGTGTGGGGAGCGGCTGTGCTCGATAGGGTGGCCAATAACGCCGTAGCGCTTGGCGGGGGTCGTGTCGGGCATGGTTAGGCGATGCGTGTCTTGTTGTGAGGACTCAGCACTCAGGCTGAAAGCAGGTATTTTACCCTAGGGGCTGCTCTTGCTTGGGCTTGCTGTGGACAATACGCTCTTACTGCGTACCCCCGCCTTGCATACTGAGTTTGTCATGCGTAAAGCTCCAACTGCGGGTAATGACGAGTACATCCGCGCCGAGGGCCACGTGCTCAGGTAGGGGGGCGAAGGGGGCGGCCAGCTCAACAATACGTCGTGCAGCCAGATTCAGGGCGGCCTGGTCCGAGGGTTCAGTAATCTGGGCGCGCAGCAAGCTGCCATCGCGTCGGATGTAAACCGTCATTTGCAACTGACCGTATAGCTGTTTGCCATCCTGTTTCGGGTAGTGACGCGTGCCGGTTTGCTCAATTTTTTGACGCCACTGGTCTAGATACTGGGCCTGCTCGCTGGCTTTGGCGCTGGGGCCTACATAGTGATAGCGTGGTTGGCGTTGCTGTTCACGGATTTGCTCGCGCAAAATAGCTAGCTGGCTATTTTGAATGTGCGGGTCCAGATCATGGTCGTCCGGGCCGGGCTCAATGGAAGCTCCAATATATTCAGGGTTGGGTGTGGAAGGCGGGGCTTTGTCCCGGCTTTCCAGCTCACCGAGCAGGCGCTGCTGTTCAGCTTCCAGGCTTTGCTGGCGGGCACGCAAGGCTTCCAGCACCAACTGATTGGGTAGATTAGGATCCGTCAGTGGCAAAGGGTTGCTGGCCTGTCCTTGCTGATGCTCTCCACCTCCATCCAGATTCAGTTGCGCCAAGAGTTGCGGGCTTAAGGGCACCGAATCGGTACTGAAATTGACCAGTGCTACATCCAGATGATTGGCTGGCGCTGGTGAGGGAGGGCGGCTGGGCCAGAAGATCAGCAAAAGGTGAATCAGTGCTGAAAGGGCGACCGCCAGCCACAGATAATCTTTGGGCGCGTGGCGGCGGTCGGGTTTGACCATGGTCGTCAGTCCGCCGTGGCGACCGAGCGCAAGCGGGCTTCTACCGTCAAAGCCAGTTCGTCGAAAGACAACAGATCCAGCGTGACTTCCTGGCCACGTTCCAGCGCGGGCAGGCCAGGTACGTGAAGCACGAGTGGCGCATTGGTCAGGCGCACCAGATCTTCCTTGATGAAGCTGGCCTGGACCTGTTTGATGTCGTTTTGTTGCAGCCAGCGCAGGCACCAGAAGCGCTCCAGAGAGGACTGGTAGTCCGACCACTGGGTGTATTGCGATTCAAAGGCCCCAATGATGGCGTACAAATCCGCATCTTTGGGCTGAAAGGGGGCCGCCAGACGTGCAGAGATCCCGTGCTCGGCAGCCGCCAGAATCTGGCCCTGGTTGATCAGGTCCACATAACGGCGCAGGGGCGAGGTGGACCAGATGTATTGCGGCACACCAATGGATTCGTGCGGGCCGGGCGTGGTGGACATGCGGGTACGCATGAACTGCTGGGAGCGATAGATGCCAGGTACATTGTGCTCGGCCAGCAAGCCGCCCCACAATTGATTGGCCAGAATCATGTATTCAGCAATCAACAGGCTTAGCGGCGCATTGCGCACACGAGGCACCAGGCGAATGATGGAGTTGGGATCGTCGTGCGGGCCATCCAGCTCGAAGCTGTACTCGACCCGGTTATTGTTTTCTGGCTTGCCCCTTACCGCTTCACGCTGAGCCGATAATTGGCGTGAGAAGTTCCACAGGGGGCGCAGCCATTGTTCGTAAGGCAGCTCGGCGTTTTCGTCGGCCAGGGCTGCTTCGCTGATCAGTGGGTCCAGTTCATGCTGACGCAAGTTGCCCGCCACAGTAATGCGTTCCAGACGGGTCTGATGTGACAGGATTTCGCCGGTGCTGATATCGGCGTCTACATACAGCGACAGGGTGGGGCGAGTTTGGCCTTGATCCAGCGAGAAACGCGCGATCAGTTCGGGCGGCAGCATGGGAATCTTATGGCCTGGCGTGTACACCGTAGCCATGCGATTGCGGGCAATTTGGTCGATCTCGTTGCCGCGTGTCATGGCCAGTGAAGGCACAGCGATGTGAACCCCGACACGCAGGCGCCCCGGTTCTGGATGCTGGACGGACAGGGCATCGTCAATTTCAATCGTATTGGCGTCGTCCACTGAATAAGCGGTGACATTGGCCTCGGGCAGATCCTGTCCCCAGTCTTGTAGGGAAATATGGGGAAAGCCCGTGCCTTTGGGGAAATGCGCGGCCAGAAAGCGATGTTGATGCAAGGTCAGCGGATTGGACCAGGCACCCAGCGATAGCAGCAGCTTTTCCGTGCTGACACCCAATTCTTTCTGGGCCTGGTCAAAGGCTTTCCATTCCAGTGTGTTCTTGTCTGGCTGGGTCAGAAAGGTGCTGGCCTTCTGAGCGATTTCAGGCGGCAGTTCGCCCTTGATCATCTGTTCGGCCCAGGTCTGGATTTGCTCTTGCTGCAGGCGCTTTTTCTCAATGGCAGCCAGGGCAGCTTGCAAAATTTCCGGAGGGGCGGGGCGATACAGTCCCTTGCCACGACGGTGGAAGTAGGCGGGCGCACTATGTAAGGCAAAGAGGGTGCCGGTCTTTTCGATAGCGTTGGGTGCGTGGCCAAAATACTCCTGTGCCAGCGTGGAGGCCTCAAATTCGTCCTGAGGGGCGCATTCCCACAAAAAGTTGATATCCAGGGATTCGGCCAGTGCCTGGGCTTTTTCCAGCAGTTCTGCCGGGCCGGGCTGCTCGAAGGTAAATAGAACGCTGTTTTTCTTGATTTTGCTGCGTTTGCCAGACGCGGATTCCACCTGCATGGTGGTATCGCTGTCAGAAAAGATTTTTTCTGCTTTGAAATTACCGCTGTCTTCAAAAAGGACGTACATGATTTTCCATCTGGATGGGACTGGCCATCCGGTAAAGATAGTTAAGGTTGTGGCAGGGCAAAGCGCAAAATTTCGTCGATCCAAGGATCAAAGTCGGTCAGGCCGTGATCTCCGCCCTCCAGAATGTGTCCTTGGCTGCCTTTGTACCAGTCCGCCATTTCGCGCCAGCTCAGGACTTCATCTCCTTTGGCAGCCAGCAGGTAAAAGCGCTGGGGATCGCTGGGGCGCGGTACGTGAATGTCGTTAAGCTCATCTACATGGTCGGGCAGGAAATGGAAGGGATCGGGCGAGTGATAGCAGACGTGTTCGCCCACTTGGGTTGCCAGATCCCGTCCTGCGTAGACCACCGGGTTAAGCAGCACGGCGCGGCTGTGATAGTGCTGTGCCAGGTGGCTGGCATAGTAACCGCCCAGCGAGGAGCCGATTACACATAATTGATCGGCGTCCATGCCCGCCTGCATTTGTGTGTCCACAATACGCTTGCACATGGCAATGGCCTGGGCCGGGCTGGCGGGCAACTGCGGGCAGCGCCACAGGTGCAGCAAGCCCCTGTCTTGCAGGGCTTGTTTCAGGCGCTGCGCTTTATAGGACGAAGGCGAGGAACGAAAGCCGTGTAGATAGAGGATCATGGGGGCACCTGCTATATAGATAAGAGGGTCAGCGTGACAGTTGATCCAGCAGACGCTGATGAATGCCACCAAAGCTGCCGTTACTCATGACGACAATGGCATCGCCGGGCTGGCTGGCCTGAACAATGGCCTGAACCATTTTATCCAAATCAGTCCACGCTGTGGCGCGATCGCCTAATGGCGCCAGTACCTGGGCTGCGTCCCAGCCCAGTGCGTGTTTGCCCTGGGTCTGGCCATAGCAAAACACCAGGTCGGCATCTTCCAGTGAACCGGGCAGGCGAGCCGCCATGGCACCCAGCTTCATGGTGTTGGAGCGTGGCTCCAGTACGGCCAGAATTCGGGAGGCCTTGCCGGTTTGGCCACGCAGACCCGCCAGGGTGGTGGCAATAGCAGTGGGGTGGTGGGCAAAATCGTCGTAGACGGTAATGTCCTTGACCACGCCACGTACTTCCATGCGGCGCTTGATACCGGCGAACTGGCTCAGCGCAGCGCAAGCTTGTGCGGGCTTGACGCCAACATGGTAGGCAGCGGCGATAGCGGCCAGGGCGTTCAGACGATTGTGTTCGCCCGTCAGTGTCCACTGGACGGTGCCCTGAGTCTGGCCTTTGAAAATCACTTCAAACGAGGTGGGGCTGATTGCTCGACTGTCCCAGTCGCCTTCGGGGCCAAACTGTTCGACCGGCGTCCAGCAACCTCGGGCCAGGGTTTCGTCCAGACTTGGGGTGTGGGTGGGGCGCAGAATTAGCCCGGTGGAGGGGATGGTGCGTACCAGATGGTGAAATTGTGTCTGGATAGCGTACAGATCAGGGAAAATATCAGCGTGATCGTATTCCAGATTGTTCAGAATGGCTGTGCGGGGGCGGTAGTGAACAAATTTGGAGCGTTTGTCGAAAAAAGCGGTGTCGTATTCGTCGGCCTCGATCACAAACAAGGATTGCTCAGGATTGAAACGGGCCGACACGCCCAGGCCTGGAGCCACGCCACCGATCAGAAAGTTGGGGGACAGCTCGGCCTGTTCCAGAATCCAGCCCAGCATGGAGCTGGTGGAGGTTTTACCGTGCGTGCCGGCCACGGCCAGAACGTGTTGCTTGTGCAGGATGTTCTCGCCCAGCCACTGCGGGCCGGAGGTGTAGGGCAGGCCCTGATCCAGAATGGCTTCCATCAGAGGATTGCCGCGCGTGACCACATTGCCCACTATATAGAGATCAGGGGCCAGCTCGGTCTGTTCTGCGCCAAAGCCTTCGATGAGCTCGATGCCTTGTTCTTCCAGCTGCGTGCTCATGGGGGGGTAGACCCCGGCGTCGCAACCTGTGACTGTATGGCCAGCCGAACGGGCAATCAGGGCCAGACCACCCATGAATGTGCCGCAAATGCCTAGTATATGTATGTGCATGACAATCCTCCGGCCTGTATTCTAGACGACTGTTTGATCTGATGCGTGAGCTTTGGTGAGGGCCGGTGCTATCATCCCCGGATGACATTTTTCAGGTGTGAGCCGGTATGCGTAGGCGTCTTTTTTTGCAGAAATCGCTAGTGTGTGCAAGTCTTTTAGCCTTGCATCCCGCTCCTTGGGCCAGTTTGCTGCCTTCAGACCCTTTCCTGGCGCAAAGTTTCAAGGACCTTCAGGGCGAAGATCACGCGCTCTCTACTTATATAGGTAAGCCACTGGTGGTCAACTTCTGGGCTACCTGGTGCGCACCGTGCGTCAAGGAGATGCCGGATCTGCAGGAGCTGCACAAACGCTATCCGGATGTGAACTTTGTGGGCATTGCGGTGGACTCGCTGGATAACGTAACGGAGTTTCTGCAGCGCGTGCCGGTCAGCTACGACATTTTGCTGGCTGGCTCGGGTGGTTTGAAACAAATGCGCAGCGTGGGTAATAAAAAGGGTGGATTGCCCTTTACCGTGGTGTTCGGCAGCAATGGCCGGATCAGTGAACGCATTTTGGGCCAGATAGATCCCGAAAAGTTGGACGAAGTTATTAAAGCTCAACGCTAACTGGCCGACTTTTTCGCTTAATTTCGTCAAATTGCAGACCTGGTGCGTCCCTGTTTAAAACGGCATTGAACCAATGCTAACTATTTGTAAGCCAAGCAGGTTTATGGACAAATGACGTTATTTAGCGTAAAAAGGCGGTCTGTCTTGACGAAAAATCCGCTATGGCGAAACATGTCCTGGTCCTTAACGGGCCTAACCTCAACCTGCTGGGTACCCGGGAACCCGATGTCTATGGACATCAGACTCTCGACGATATCAATAGCGGTTTACAGGTGCTGGCCGACCAGCATGGTGCGCAGTGTCATTTTTTTCAAAGCAATCACGAAGGCGGGCTCGTTGATCGAATTCATCAAGCCCGTACCGAGGGCGTCGATTTCATCCTGATCAATGCTGGGGCCTATACCCATACCAGCGTAGCGATACGGGATGCACTTGCCGGTGTCGGTATTGCGTTTATTGAAGTTCATCTGTCCAATGTTCACCGTCGTGAGCCGTTCCGTCACCACTCCTATCTCTCTGACATCGCTAGCGGTGTCATTGTTGGTTTGGGGGCGTATGGTTATGAAGCCGCCCTGCGGTTCGCTTTGAATAGTTAAGCGGTTCATTTCGTTTTTTTGACCAATATTTTTTAATGCCGTCCTGACCCAGTCAGTGGCTAGTGCGGCGTTGCGGGAAGTACGCATGGATCTTAGAAAACTCAAAACCCTGATCGATCTGGTCGCCGAGTCTGGCATTGCCGAGCTGGAAATCACTGAAGGCGATGACAAGGTTCGCATTGTTAAATTTTCGCAAAGCTCGGCTGCTCCCGTGGTCTATGCACCCGAGGCTCCGGTAGCCCAGGTGGTAGCCCCTGCCGCTGGCGCTCCTGCCGCCGCTCCCGCTGCACCCGCCGCTCCTGAAGGCCACGCCGTCAAGGCTCCTATGGTTGGCACCTTCTACCGTGCTCCTAGCCCAGGCGCTTCTCCTTTTGTGGAAGTGGGCCAAACGGTCAAGGAAGGCGAGCCTTTGTGCATTATCGAAGCCATGAAGCTGCTCAACGAGATCGAAGCCGACAAGTCCGGCGTGATCAAAGAAATTCTGGTTGAAAATGGCGGGCCGGTGGAATACGGCCAGACTTTGTTCGTCATCGGTTGATGATATGTTTGAAAAAATCCTAATCGCCAATCGGGGCGAAATTGCCTTGCGTATCCAGCGCGCTTGCCGCGAGATGGGTATCAAGACAGTCGTCGTTTATTCTGAAGCAGATCGTGATGCCAAGTACGTGCGGCTGGCTGATGAGGCCGTGTGTATTGGCCCCGCCCAGGCTCGTGACAGCTACCTGAGCATGCCTGCCATTATCTCGGCAGCAGAAGTGACCGATGCGGAGGCCATTCACCCTGGCTACGGCTTCATGGCTGAAAACGCGGACTTCGCTGATCGTGTTGAAAAGAGCGGTTTTGTCTTTATTGGCCCACGTCCCGAGAGCATCCGTACGATGGGCGATAAGGTCATGGCCAAAAAGGCCATGATCGAGGCCGGTGTGCCTGTGGTTCCTGGTTCGGATGGCGCCTTGCCGGACGACCCGGCTGAAATCATTCGCATCGGGCGTGAAGTAGGCTACCCAGTCATCATTAAAGCCTCTGGCGGTGGTGGTGGCCGTGGCATGCGCGTGGTCTACACCGAAGCGGCTTTGCTGACTGCGGTTGCCACGACCAAGACTGAAGCGGCTTCGGCGTTCAACAATCCCGAGGTCTACATGGAAAAGTACCTCGAGAATCCACGCCATATCGAAATTCAGGTATTGGCTGACGGTGAACGCAATGCTATTTGGCTGGGCGAGCGCGATTGCTCCATGCAGCGTCGTCACCAGAAAGTGATTGAAGAAGCACCGGCCCCTGGTATTGCCCGTCGCCTGATCGAGCGTATTGGCGAGCGCTGTGCTGATGCCTGCCGCAAGATGCGTTACCGCGGCGCAGGTACCTTCGAGTTTCTGTACGAAAACGGCGAGTTCTTCTTTATTGAGATGAACACCCGTATTCAGGTTGAGCACACCATCACTGAAATGATCACCGGCATTGATCTGGTTCAAGAGCAGATCAAAGTGGCTGCGGGCGAGAAGTTCGTGCTGCGCCAGCGTGACATTGAGTTTGAAGGTCACTCGATCGAGTGCCGTATCAACGCAGAAGATCCGTTCAATTTCGTACCCAGCCCAGGTTTGGTCAGCAAGTGGCACACCCCTGGCGGCCCTGGCGTGCGTATCGACTCGCATGTCTTTACCGGTTATACCGTGCCCCCGTACTACGATTCGATGATTGCCAAGCTGATTACCTATGGTAAAACGCGTGAGCAAGCCATCGCCCGTATGGACATTGCCTTGTCCGAAATGGTGGTGGAAGGGATCAAGACGAACGTGGAGCTGCACCGGGAGTTGATGCAGGATGCCAGCTTCAAGGCTGGCGGCACCAGTATTCACTACCTGGAACAAAAGCTGGCCCAACGTAACAAGTAAGGGCAGCAACAGGTCAGGCCACAGGCCTGACCTGATAAGAATAATGATTACGTAAAACAGGGGCAAGCCCCCTGTTTTGCTTTATGGAAACTATGTATGCGTGAACTCTTACTGAGCTGTCAGGAACACGAGGCCGAGCGCTTGTCCGATGCCTTGCTTGAAGCAGGCGCCTTGTCGGTGTCGGTGGAAGATGCCGACGGTGATACCGATCAGGAAAAGCCCCTGTTTGGCGAACCCGGTATCGAGCCGGATGTGCTGGCCTGGGACCGCAATCGGGTCGTTGCTTTGCTGCCCGAGGAGCTGGAGCCTGAAGAGTTGCTACAACCGCTTTTTGACGCCGGTGTACTGGAGCCTGAAAAGGCTCAATGGAGCGTGCGCGAAGTGCCCGATGAGGATTGGGTACGTTTGACGCAGTCGCAGTTTGGCCCCATCCCGGTGGGCGATCGTATCCTGATCGTGCCTAGCTGGCACAAGGATGACGAGGATCTGCCCGTCGCTCAGGAAGGTGATGATGGCTTGGTTCGTATTGAACTGGATCCTGGCCTGGCGTTTGGTACCGGTAGCCACCCCACGACGCACCTGTGTCTGGATTGGTTGGCCCATCATGTGCGGTCTGGCCAGACTGTGCTGGACTACGGTTGCGGCTCCGGCATTTTGGCGATTGCGGCTCGCAAGCTGGGCGCCGGCCATACTGTGGGTGTGGACATTGACGAGCAGGCCGTGATTGCCACGCGCTACAATGCGCAAGTCAATCAGGTCGAGGTTGAAGGCTTGCTGCCCGATGCCATGCCCGCCGGGCAAACCGATCTGGTGGTCGCCAATATTCTGGCCAATCCCCTGCGTATGCTGGCCCCTATGCTGGCCAACCGTGTCAAACCGGGAGGGCACCTGATTCTGTCCGGCATTTACGATTGGCAGGCGGAGGAAATGATCGAGGTCTATTCCGCCTACCTACCCTTGTCGGTCTGGCAAGAGCGTGATGGCTGGGTGTGTTTGGCTGGTCAACGCCTCTTGTAAGACGGTAGAACCTAAGGTGAGTTCATGGAGCTAAAGACTCGCTGCCCCCGTTGCGGGACATCGTTTGCAGCCAGCGTAGAAACGCTGCAGCGCCGCCGAGGCTATATACGCTGTATTCAATGTGCGCATATCTTCGATGGCTTTGAAGAGGTCATTGATGATCAAGCTCCTGAGCCTTCTTATCGTTCCCCGCTTGTACCGGTTCAGACCGAGCCGCGTCTGGGGCCTGAACCATTGGCCTCACACCGGCAAGAGCAGGTGCAGACAGTGGACTTGCAAAGCCCTATTCCAGGGCCGCGCTTTGTAGAGCATTCCCGTCACGCACCACCGCGTGATGAAGGCACTGCCCACGACTCCTTGCAGGTACGCAAATTTCCCGACTCCATTCTGGCACAGGCGCCGCTTACGCCGGCAGCGTCTTCTGTTAATGCTGCGGAGCCTTTTGTGCGGCTGGCAGAACCGTCTGTTGAGTCTATAGAGCCCTCTTTGCGGCCGTCAGAACCTTCTGTCATCCGCGCCCGCTCTCGAGCCGAGCCTGTAACCAGGGGGGATCAAGACGCTGCTTTTTTTGTATCGGCCAGCACAGCCGCTGAACCAGAGGGTGGACACCATATTGGTCAGGCCCCCTGGTCGGCTGCCGAACCCCAATTCAGTGTGGGGGATCGTGCCAGTGCTTTGCGTGCGTCTTTCCCCTCACGGCAGGCTGACGGCACCCACGATGATGATGGGGACCACGTCCAGCAAGGTTGGGTGATTGATCCCAACCCCGCCTTGCAACGCGAGACGCGTTACGAGGGCGAGACCAGTTTTGGCCAGCGTGTGGGTTCGCTGATCTGGACCAGCTTGTGTGTCCTTGGCATTGTCGTGTTCGTATTGCAGCTTATGTACGTGTATCGCGTGCAGATTGTCAGCCAGATACCGATGCTGCGGCCCGTGTTTGAGCGTACTTGCCAGACCTTGTCGTGCAAGGTGCCCTACGAGCGTCGTCTGGACCAGATCCGTGTACAGGCTTCGGCTTTGCATAAAGCGCCGAATCAGCCAGGGCAATCTACGTTGGGCTTTACGCTGCGCAACGAGTTTGAGCGGCCCCAGGAGTGGCCGACACTGGTTCTGGACTTGAAAGATTTTTCCGGAGCCTTGATCGCCCGGCGCAATATCGCGCCCGATCAGTATCTGGCTCCCGAGCGACGCGAGCCCGCGTTTGCAGCGCGCAGTGAAATTATGGTGCGTCTGCCTTTGAATACCGGGCCGCTCCAGGTTAATGGCTACCAGATTAGCCCTTTTTTTCCATAAGGTAATTTATGACCGAGCGAGTGCTGGTATGTGGTTCGATCGCGTTTGATACGATCGCGGTTTTCGAGGGGTACTTCAAAGATCACATCTTGCCCGATAGCATCAAAACCCTGAGTGTGTCCTTTTTTGTGCCCAGTTTGCGTAAAGAGTGGGGTGGCTGTGCTGGCAACATGGCCTACACATTAAATATGTTGGGTGGCCGTCCTGTGCCCGTGGGGGCGGTAGGTAGTGATGGTGTGGATTATGTGCAGCGTCTGCAGAATCTGGGTATTGATACCAGCATGGTGCGCGTGATGCCTGATATGTTCACCCCTCAGTGCTTTATCACTACAGACTTGGCTGCCAGCCAGATTACCTCTTTCCACCCGGGTGCCATGATCAGTTCGGCCCAAATTGATCTGTCCGGTCAAGAAGCGGCGTGGGGCATTGTGGCTCCGGACTCCAAAGATGGTATGTTTGCGCATGCTCGTCGCCTGAACGCACAAGGCACGCCGTTCATTTTCGACTTGGGCCAAGCCATGCCTTTGTTTACGGGCGAAGATCTGCTGGAAATGTTGGAACTGTGTCAAGTTCTTACGGCGAACGAATATGAAGCCGAAGTCATTGAGCAACGTACCGCCAAGAGCATGGCCGAGATCGCACAGGGTTTGCAGGCCGCTATTGTGACGCGTGGGGAGTATGGAAGCACGCTTTACCACAACGGGCAGGCTTATGACATTGCCCCTGTGCCAGTGGACCATGTGGTTGATCCTACCGGCTGTGGCGATGCCCATCGCGCAGGTTTGTTATATGGACTTACAAAAGGTTGGAGCTGGCAGGAGGCTTGCTGCTTGGGCAACTTGATGGGCAGTATTAAAATCCAGGTCGATGGCCCGCAAAATCATGAATTTAAACGGTCAGATATCTCGGCCATGCTAAAACAGCACTATGGGATTGAGCGCAGTCTGTAAGATAGCGTTCTACCATTTTTTATGGTTCGGCCAGCTACGTTTTTTGGAGTAAACCGTATGTACGTCTCTTTTTTTGATCGACCCAAAGTGCGTCTGCTGGTAGTGGCAAGCTTGGCGGCCCCGGTGTTTTTGTTGGCCGGTTGTGCCAATAAATCAGCATCCAGCTCGGTGTACAGCTACGGTCAGGCTCAGCGAGAGCAAATCGTGCGTTTGGGTACCGTTGTTTCGGTACGCGCTGTCACTATTCAGGAAGATCAGAACTCCGGCGTGGGCACCGTCGGTGGCGCGGCCTTGGGTGGAGTGGCCGCCAGCAGCATTGGTGGTGGCCGTGGCAGCATCCTGGCAAGTATTGGTGGTGCTATTTTGGGTGGTCTGGTTGGTAATGCGGTTGAAAACCGCATGGGCAAGACCCAGGGGCTGGAGATCACGGTGCAATTGGATAATGGCGAAACCCGTGTGGTGGCTCAGGAAGCCGACGTTCCTCTGTCCGTAGGTCAGCGTGTCCGTATGCTTAGCGGTAACGGCCCAACTCGTGTGGTGCCGATGTAATCAAGGCCTCAGGGCTTTGCGCACACAAAACCCGGCCATTGGCCGGGTTTTTCATGTCTGCTAAAAAGTCGTGCCTCTATTGTGCGCGTTCACGCTCCAGCAAGGTTTTCTTGCGCTCCAGTCCCCAGCGATAGCCGGCCAGATCACCGCTTTGTCGCAAGACTCGATGGCAGGGGATGGCAATGGCCAGAATATTGCTGGCACAGGCTCGTGCGACTGCACGGGCTCCATTGGGCATATTCAAGCGTTTGGCAAGCTCGGTATAGCTTAAGGTCTGGCCTGCCGGGATCTGACGCAGAAACTCCCAGACACGCTGTTGAAAGGCGGTGCCTTGAATGTCCAGGGGCAGATCCAAGCCTTGGGTCGGTTCTTCTACCATAGCCAGTACTTGAGCGACCCGCTGATTGAATAGGGAATCTGCACCAATCAGTTCGGCAGTCTTGAAGCGATCCTGCAACTGTGCCAGCAAGATGTTGGGATCATCGCCTAAAGCAATGGCACAAATCCCGCGCTCGCTTTCTGCGACCATCAGTGCCCCCAAGCTGGATTGGGTAATTGCAAAACGAATTGGCTTGCCTGGGCCTTGTGGGCGAGGCGTTTTGGCCTGCAGGCGTTGACTTCGATGTACCTTGTTTGGGGCAGGAGCCGCTACGGGTGTGTGTTTGGGCATACGCCACAAATACCATGATGCGACGCTGCGATAGGGGGCCCAGGCTTGGCCAATGTCACGTAAAGCTCGGGCTGAGGGGGCTTTGTCCAGGCGCTTTAAATGGCGATAGCCCTCCCGCACCCCAAAGTCGTCTGCAGGCAAAATGTCCTCGTGTTCCAGTGTGTACATCATCATCATTTCCACCGTCCAGCGGCCTATGCCGCGTAGCGTGGTCAATTGCTTGATCAGTTCTTCATCAGGCATTTGCAAAGCGGTGGCCTGATCGGGAATGATGCCATCCAAACGCGCCTGAGCCAGCCCCAAAATACTGTTGGCCTTGGCGCCGGACAAGCCACAAGCACGCAAGGTTTCATAGGGAGTGGCCAGCACCTGTTCAGGTGTTGGGCAGTGGCCGTGCGGATAAATATCAATCAGGCGTTGCAGGATGCGTTCAGCCGCACGGGTGTGCAATTGCTGATACACCACCGAGCGGATCAGGGCCTCGTAGGGGTCGCGCTCGGGGCGCGGTTGATGGATGCAAGGGCCCACATGGGTGACCAAGGCTTGCCAGTCCGGGTCCAGTGCGGCCAGGAATTGTTCGGCCTCGCGGTAGCGGTGGGCCCGGTCCTGTTTTGATGGAAGACGAGTCATGGAAGTGGTGTACTGATTGGCGATGAGACCAGTATAAAGTCCGCCTTGGGACAAGACACCCTGGTTCTTGCTCTTGAATTCGGGGCAGGAAAGGAAGGTTTTTTCCAGACTTTGGAGGAGATCAGCCTAATTCAGAATGAGTTTGTTTGCTTGAATATGGCTGCGGGTTGCGTGTTCTAGAGGATGACTCTGATGCGGTTCAGAAAGTTGGCAAATATCAAGCATGGCGACGCATCAAAGTAAAAAACCTGGGCGTGGCCCAGGTTTTTTTAAGCGTGCAGCGTGTCGTGCTTAGATTGGCACCAGGCTGAAAGCCGTGCGCGTGATAACCATATTAAGCACTTGGGTCAGCAGCAAGATGACCAGCGGCGACAGATCCAGGCCACCCAAGTCGGGCAGGACACGGCGTATCGGGTCCAGCAAGGGGGCAGTAATCGAGCGCAGCAAAGGCATGCTGGGTGATTGTGGCTGAATCCAGGATAGCAGGGCTTGCAGCAGCACAACCCAGAAGATCAGGCTCAAGGCCCAGCGCAGCAAGGTAAAGACGGCTGCCAGCAAGAACATGGGGAAGTTCGAGAGCATGGACATGGATCCGGTCAGCACCATCGCACTGAGGACCAGGTAGACCAGTGCGCTTAGCCAGGCTGCGACCAAGGAGGTCCAGTCCCAACGGTTGCCGCTTTTGATCACGCGCCGCAAAGGCATGACCAGCCAGTCCGTGACTTTGAACATGGCTTGCGAATAAGGGTTGAAGGGATGGATTCTGAGCGCATAAACCCAGGCACGCAGTAGCAAAATCGTGCCCAGCAGCGACAGAACAATATGGATTAGGAAGAGGGCGACTTCACTGAACATAGTTGCTTGGTATGAATTGATGGGAGAGGGAATTGTCGCATGCAAGTGCTACAAACCAAAGAGCCACCCTGACCAGGGTGGCTCTTTGGGGAAAAATATAAAAGCGGCGTGTGATTAAGGACGCTTGCCAGTTGGGAAGGGCCAGGAGCCAGCGGGGTTGACGTCGTCGCGCAGCGGTTCGGCTGGTGATGCTGCCGTTTTGCTCGCTTTGCGGGCTGCGGTTTTATTACCTACCTTAGCGGTGGTTTTAGGCGTTGTGCTGGTCTTTGGGGTCTTGGTTTCTGCGGTCACGGATTTAACTTCTTTCTTCTTTGGAGCTACGGGTTTCTTGGCACTGGCAGCAGGACTGGCTTTTTTTGCCGCGGTCTTTACTGCTGCTTTGGTGCCGGCTTTAGTGGCAGGTTTTGCTGCCGCCTTGCTGGGAGTGGCTTTTTTGGCCACGGGTTTGCTTGCCTTGGTGCTGGCCGTTTTTTTTGCGGCAGCGGGGGCAGCAGGTTTTTTAGGAGCAGATTTAGCGCTGGATGCTTTGGGCGCAGTCGCTTTCTTAGCTACTGTTTTTTTAGCGACGGCCTTTTTGGCCACGGCTTTTTTAGCGACCGTTTTTTTCGCTGCTGTTTTTTTGGCTACGGTTTTTACGGCGGCTGTTTTGGTCGCGGTAGCTTTGACCGTCGTGTTCTTTGCCGCAGTGGTTTTCTTCACCGCTGCTTTTTTCGCAACCGTTTTCTTGGCCGGTGCGCTGGTTGCAGACTTGGCAGGCGCTTTTACAGCAGCCTTGCTGGTCTTGGTCGCAGTGGTTTTAGTGGGGGACTTTTGGGCAGCGGTTTTGCTGCTGGGACTGGTCTTGGTAGCGGAAGCTTTTACTGGTGCTGTAGCGGGCTTGGCTGGCGTTGCTTTTTTGGGGCTAGCTGTTTTGGTGCTTGCTGCTTTTGCTGCGCCTTTCTTGGCTGTTGCCATGATCATGCTCCTTGAGAACAAGTCTTTAGTTTGTCCACACCCATTTGACCTGGCCTGGAAAACTGCAATGGCCTTTTTCAAATGACGCAGGCGTCTAAGGTTAATACCTTATACGCTTAGCAGTCTAACGCAAGCCCTTACACAGTCAAGTAATAATCATGTAGCACAAGCATATGGCTTTGTTAATCCCCGCTTGCTGTCTCCAATAAGTTGCGTTCTGTACCTGTGCAATCAATTCCCCCAAAAAAAAGCCCCGCATAGGCAGGGCTGAAAGGGCAGGTTAATGGTTGCGACAGTCGTAGCGGGCAAGGCTTAGGCGGGAACCGCCTGAATTGTCAGACCTGTGTTTTTCAATTGCTGCGTCAACTCCGCGAACCGGGCTTCGTATTGCTTGGCTGACTCCATTTTCACGGGACCGAAGCCGCGCAATTGTTGGGGCAGTTCGGCCAGTTCCAATGCCGTGGCGTAGTTGGTCTGATCCAGATTCTTGCTCAAGCTGTTGAGCAGGCTCTGGTATTCGCGCCAGAAGCGACGCTCCATACGGCGCTCATGGGTGTAGCCAAAGGGATCTAGCGGTGTGTTGCGCAGACCTTTGCCTTTGGCCATCCAGCGCAGCAAGGTGGCCGTGCGGGGGCCCAAGGTGATCTTGCGTGGGCGACCTGTGGCCGGATCACGGCGTGCCAGTAAAGGCGGTGCGAAGTGAAAGCGCAAGGAGAAGTCGCCTTCAAATTGCTGTTCCAGATCCTGGCGGAACGCGGGCGAGCTAAATAGGCGAGCCACTTCGTACTCATCCTTGTAGGCCATTAGCTTGTACAAGCTGCGCGCGGCTTTTTCAGTCAAGACGGGACGCTGGCCAGGACGCAGTTTTTGTTCGGCTTCACGCAGTGCATGGATGGTGCTGGAAAAGCGCTGGGCATAGGCGGTGTTCTGGTATTGCTCCAAGCTACTGGTGCAGCGCTGCATGATTTGTTCCAACGTTTCACGACGCTGCAAGGTTACGACTTGAGCGGCTGGAGCCAAAAGGCTGGCCAATGCTTTTTCGTCGTGAGCCAGTACGCGCCCCAAATGGAAGGCATCCAGGTTGGCTTGAATAGCCACACCATTGAGGCGGATGGCCTGTTCAATCGCCGCGCTGCTGACGGGCAGGGAGCCTTGCTGCCACGCCATGCCCATCAGGAGCATGTTGGACAGCAGGCTATCGCCAAACAGCAGGGTGGCGGCCTGGTGAGCATTGAAAGAACGTACCTGGTTCTCGCCAGCGGTGGCCTTCAATTGACTCAGCAAGTGCTGTGCATCCAGCGGGGCATCGGGGTTGCGGGTGAACTCGGCGGTAGGGGCCAGGTATTCGTTGATGATGGCGTGAGTATGTCCAGGACGCAGGCAAGACAGGGCATTGGGGTGGGCGGCTGCCACCACGTCGCACAAAATGGCCAGGTCGGCCTGGCCGGGATCTACTCGCACGGCACCTGTGTTCTCTTTGTTGGCTGACAGACGAATGTGGCTGATGACTGTGCCGCCTTTTTGCGCCAGACCTGTCATGTCCAGCACGGAGCTGGAGCGACCTTCCAGGTGCACGGCCATGGAGAGCACCGCACCAATGGTAATCACACCCGTCCCCCCCACGCCGGCCACAATCACATTGCAGTTGCGAGCTTGAATGGCAGCTTGCGGCAGCGTGTCCAGCTTGGCCAGCAACTGGGCCTTCATATCGGCCTGACCGTTTTGATCACCACGGCGCAGGGCTCCGCCCATCACCGACACAAAGCTGGGGCAGAAACCGTCCACGCAGGAGTAGTCCTTGTTACAGCTGGACTGGTCGATCTGACGCTTGCGACCCTCGGGCGTTTCAGCAGGCACAAGAGACAGGCAGTTCGATTGCACACCGCAATCCCCACAGCCTTCGCAGACCGCCTTATTAATAAAGAGGCGACGGGCAGGGTCGGGGTACTCGTTCTTTTTACGACGACGGCGCTTTTCAGCCGCACAGGTCTGGTCGTGAATCAAAATGGTGACGCCTGGGATTTCGCGCAGTTCGCGCTGTAAGCGGTCCAGCTCGCGACGATGATGAACGTCCACACCGGCAGGCAGGCTGACACCGCGATAGCGCTCGGGCTCATCGGTGGTGATGACCACACGACGCGCACCTTCCCCAATGGTTTGCTGGCAAATGCGGGGCACAGAGATCGGGCCGTCAACGGGCTGACCGCCCGTCATGGCGACGGCATCGTTGAACAGAATCTTGTAGGTAATGTTGGCATTGGCGGCAATGGCCTGCCGAATCGCCAGATAGCCAGAGTGGAAGTAGGTGCCTTCACCCATGTTCTGGAACATGTGGCCCGTTTGGATAAAGGGGGACAGGCCCACCCAGTCCGTGCCTTCACCACCCATTTGAGTCAGACCACGGGTTTTGCGGTCCATCCAGGTCGCCATGTAATGACAACCCACACCGGCCATGGCCTGGCTGCCTTCGGGCACTTTGGTGGAGGTATTGTGCGGGCAGCCTGAACAGAAGTAGGGGCGGCGGGTCAGGCCATTGGTGTCAATCGGTGCCAGGTTTTGCACCGTACAGGCAGGCAATTGCACATTGGCGTGATGGCCCAGCCAGCGACGCAGACCCACGGCCACACGGGCAGGGCTGAGCTGACCATCAGCAGGAATCAGTACTTCATTTTCAATATCGCGCTTGCCCGACACAGTGGGGCGCTGGGCACGGTTAAAGAGCAGGTTCTTTAACTGGTCTTCAATGATCGGGCCTTTTTCTTCAATGACCAGAACGTGGTCCAGACCTTCAATAAAATCGTTCAGCGATTGCGGGTTAACTGGCCAGCTCAAACCGATTTTCAGATGGCGAATGGCGGGCAGATCCTCCAGGCTGCTGAGCTGTTGCAGTGCGTCCAGCGTGTCCAGTGTGGCTTTGCCGGTGGACACAATACCGATACGCGCATCAGGTGCCGCTTCAAGGATGCGGTCCAGGCTGTACTTGTGGGCAAACTCGCGCACGCTATCCAGGCGGGCATCCAGAGTGCCTTCCATGGATGGCGTCAGGAATTTGCTGGGGTCGTAGGGGTGTTTGCCGCCTTGCTTGTCGGCCAAGGCCGGGGCCAGATCATCCAAAGGGGTGATCTCGAAAGAGCGGCCGCTTTCCACGGTTTCGGTAATGGCTTTGAAGGCTACCCAGGAACCGGAGTAACGCGACAAGGCCCAAGCCCAAATGCCAAAGCGCTCGTATTCTTCAACAGAGCTGGGGTTGACCACCGGGATGCCCCAGGCGATCAGGGATTGTTCGCTGGCGTGAGGGATGGACGAGGACGAGGCCACGTGGTCATCACCCACAATCATCAGGACGCCGCCGTGCTGGGACGCACCGGCTGCATGGCCGTGGTGCAAGGCATCGCCCGCGCGGTCTACACCGGGGCCCTTGCCATACCACATGGAGAACACGCCATCGACAGTGCGGTCGTCACGCTCGCCCGCTTGCTGGGTGCCCATAATCATGGAAGCAGCCAGGTCCTCATTAATAGCAGGTTGGAAACGGACCTTGGCCTGGTCCAGATGCTTCTGGGCCTTCCACATGATCATGTCCACGCCACCCAGTGGCGAACCACGGTAGCCGGAAACAAAACCGGCGGTGTTCAAACCGTGCTCTTTATCCAGGCGAGCCTGGGTCAGCAACATGCGCACCAGGGCCTGTGTGCCAGTTAAAAAGATGCGTCCTGATCGGGCGGTCAGGTTGTCGCTTAGCTTGTATTGAGTGTCGACGGACTGCGTCATGATGAAACCTCCAGATAGAGATCATGATAGAGAGTCTGTCCTCGCTTTTTTTTGCGTTATAGTTGCGTGTATTCCCTATTCTTTGAAATGTTCATTTCGTAAATGTTTAAATATGGATAAAACTGACTTAAAAATCCTGGATGCCTTGCAGCTGGATGGTCGAGCCTCGGCTCAGCAGGTCTCCGAGCAGGTGGGTTTGTCCACTGCGCCCGTATGGCGGCGCATCAAGAACCTGGAAAAAAACAAGGTCATCCAGGGCTATTATGCGCGCGTGGATCGGCGTCAGGTGGGCCTGCAAAGCTGCATGTTTACCCAGATCAGTCTGGACCGTCATTCGGGTGAAATTGTCGATAACTTCATCCGTGCCGTACGCGATGCGCCCGAGATTCTGGAATGCCACGCCGTGACCGGTGATGCGGATTTTTTGCTGAAGATCATGGTGCCCAGCGCCGAGTCCTACGACGATTTCCTGCACCGCTTCTTGTTCAATATGCCGGGTGTGCGCCAAACCCGCACGATTGTGGCCATGCGCGAGATCAAGAATGTGACCCGCCTGCCTTTGCCACTTTGAAGCATCTTGTTATGGGGTAATACAAGCGCCTTCGGGTAGAATAAACAGGATTCGCCGACCTGCGGTGGGTCGGTATAAAAGCATGAAAGACGGGGTTTTATGACGAAGGCGAATATCTTGCGACGCACTTGCTGGGTTGCTGTGCTGGCGACCGTTTTTTTGAGCGCCTGCGCGGTAAAGGCGCCAGCTCCCGAGCCTGCTGCACAAACTGTTCCTGCCAAACCTGTTCATCCAGCATGTCAGCCCGCTGCGGCTGGAGATCAACTGGCTGGTAACTGGTTAAGTAAGCACCGCCAAAAAGGCGTGGTTGGTGAGCTGCGTACCTTGTTCACCCTGCAGGCCGATGGGTCCATGGCGTACACCGAACAGGTCAAACGCCCCAACAAGCCGTCGCAAGGTTTGAACGAAAGCGGTTGCTGGGTACGCAAGGGCAATGACTTGCAGATCCACACGCAAGAATCCAATGGGGTCATCACCGAGCCGGGCGACCCGATTTACGAAAACCACTACAACATCGTCACCCTGACAGCCCGCAATCTGGTGCTGCGTGATCAAAGTGGTACGACTTATCGCCTGACCAGAATGTCGCCTGGCTACCGCCTGCCATTCTGATTGCGGCGGTTTGAATGATTCCTGGCCGTCCTGGGGGCGGCCAGTTTTTTGTCTGTTTCTTTTGCTGGATGCTCCATGGCTCTGCGCGCAACGATTTATAAAGCTGAACTTAATGTGGCCGATAACGATCGGGCCTACTACGGCAGTCATACCCTGACGCTGGCCCGTCACCCCTCCGAGACCGAAGAGCGGCTGATGGTGCGTTTGCTGGCTTACGGTTTGTATGCGCAAGCGGATGACGCCTTGAGTTTCTCACGCGGGCTAAGCGACTCGGATGAACCCGCCCTGTGGGAGCATGATCTGGGCGGCAATCTGTTGCATTGGCTGGAAGTGGGCCTGCCGGACGATAGACGTCTGATCAAAGCCAGTGGCCGTGCTGAAAAAGTGACGGTATTGGCCTATGGCCGCAATGTGTCCGTCTGGTGGAGTGGTATCAAGGACAAGATCAGCCGCGCTCGCAATATACAGGTTTATGCGCTGGATGCCGCGGGGACCGATGCTTTAGCCGCTCTGGCCGAGCGTGGCATGACCATCAATCTGAATGTTCAGGACGGCACGGTCTGGGCCAGCAGTGACAAAGGTGAAGCCACGGTTGAAGTCAGCCACTTGAATGCGCCTGTTTGAGTGCTTCCCATAGCCTTGGGGCGAGGGCAAGTGTATGGGGCATCATTTCAATGGTTTTACTGTGTGGGCGGCTGGCCCCCAACAAGGGGGAGTGTGAATCCGGTAGCTGTCTTGCATTTTCTGGCGATACGGACCGAACGATAAAAAGCGATAAAAACAAAAAGGGCACCTCGAATGAGATGCCCTTCAAGCACTTGGCGATAATGTTTACAGCCCAGCCAAACGCCCCAAAACCTTATCGCGTCCAACCAGAGCCAGCACCGCATCTACCGCAGGCGTTTGTTTCTGTCCTGTCACAGCGACACGCAAAGGAATTGCCAGCTTGGGCATTTTTACCTCGTGATCGGCCAGAACCTGCTTGATCAAAGCAGCCAGATTCTCCGTATTCCACTGTGGCAAGCTGATTGCCTTGCTGGCAAAATCACGCAGCAAGACACGCGCTTCCGGCGTCAACACCTCGGCCAGCAGCTCATCACTGGCAGGCTCGAAAGGACGGCAGAATAACAGGGCACCTTCAGCTAGTTGATTCAAGGTCTCGGCGCGGTCTTTTAACAAACCCATGATGCCAGGCAAATCCTGCCCGTCGGTCTTGCCTCCCAAGGCTTCAATACGGGGAGCCACGCGCTCGGCCAGATCCGCATTGTCGCTGGCCTTGATGTAGTGGGCATTTACCCAGTTCAACTTCTTGGGATCCCACTGCGAAGCCGACTTGCTCAGGCTGCGCGTATCAAACCATTCCACCAACTGCTCGCGGGTGAACAGCTCGTCATCGCCGTGGCTCCAGCCCAAACGAGCCAGATAGTTGACCATGGCTTCAGGCAAATAGCCGTCCTTGTCGTAATCCATGATGCTGACCGCACCATGGCGCTTGGACAGTTTCTCGCCATCGGGGCCCAGAATCATGGGCACATGACCGTACTCGGGCAAAGTCGCGCCCAAGGCCTGTAAAATCACAATTTGACGTGGCGTGTTGTTCACGTGGTCATCACCACGAATCACATGAGTGATTGCCATGTCCCAATCGTCCACCACCACGCAGAAGTTGTACGTAGGGGTACCGTCAGGACGGGCAATGACCAGATCGTCCAGCTCGCTGTTATCAAAGCTGATGCGACCCTTGACCATATCGTCCCAACTGGTTGCGCCGGACTGCGGGCTCTTGAAACGAACCACAGGCTTGCGGTCCGCCGGGATGGCAGGCAATTGCTTGCCGGCCTCAGGACGCCAGGTGCCGTCATAACGAGGCTTCAAACCCTGAACACGCGCTTTCTCGCGCATGGCTTCCACTTCCTCGGGGCTGCTGTAGCAGTAATAAGCATGGCCGTCTTTCAGCAACTGGGCGATGACCTCGCGGTAACGATCCATGCGCTGCATCTGGTAGAACGGACCTTCGTCCGCATCCAGGCCCAACCATTGCATACCATCCAGAATGCCTTGCACCGCCTCGGGGGTAGAGCGCTCCAGATCCGTATCCTCAATGCGCAGCACAAAAGAGCCTTGATGATGACGGGCAAAAGCCCAGGAAAACAGTGCGGTGCGCGCGCCGCCCAGGTGCAGATAACCAGTGGGCGAGGGGGCAAAACGGGTACGGATGACGTTGGAAGTAGACGTGCTCATAACTTGTGTGTGGCCTTGACCTTGGGAAGCCCGCATACGGGACCGAATCTGCGTATTTTAACCCAGCGCGTCAACTAAGAAAGAATCACCGCGCAGAAGTGTCCTACTGGCCTGTTTCCGTATTGAGCTGATCGAACTGGCGCACCAGCTCCGCCAGCGAAGCGGCCTGCATTTTTTGCATGACGCGGGCACGTCGCACTTTGACTGTGACCTCCTTCACATCCAGCTCGGCAGCGATCTGCTTGTTCAGCAGGCCTTGCACCACGCGTACAAACACATCACGTTCGCCCGCGTTCAGGCTGTCCCAGCGTTGCTGCAAGCTCATCTGGGATTTGGCCTGTTCCTTGCGTTGCGCATCCGCGGCCAGAGCCGATTGCACGGCGTCAATCAGGGCCTGATCCCCGAAAGGTTTGGTCAGAAAATCCCAGGCCCCGTGTTTGATGGCTTTGACCGCCATATGAATATCGCCGTGGCCCGTAATAAAGATGACCGGCATGTGCAGCCCGCGCGACTCCATCTGTAAATGAAAGTCCGTGCCGCTTTGCTCGGGCATGCGCACATCCAGCACCAGACAGGCGGGGGCGTCAGATAAGGGATGCGCCAGAAAATCCCGCGTAGAGGCAAAGCTCAGTGCGTTCACCCCCACGCTGGCCAGCAAGTCGTCCAGGGCGGCGCGAATGGAGGGGTCATCATCAATGATGTAGACCGTGGGCGTGTTCAGAGAAGAGTCCAGATGATCTGTCATGGCGCCAAAGGTAAGGTGAAATGAAAGGCAGCACCGCCATCAGCTTGGTCAGTGGCCCAGATATGGCCGTTATTGGCATCAATAATGCTGCGGCTGATGGTCAGGCCCAGGCCCAGACCGGTAGCCTTGGTGGTCCAGAACGTATCAAACAATTGGGGTAACTGCGTGTCCGACAAGCCGGGGCCATTGTCTTTAATGGAAAACAGCACCTGGTTGGTTTGCGGTTTATCGCCGGGCAAGAGGCGGGTTTCTATCGTGATACGAGCCGCATGAAAGTCCGAGGCGGGTGACAGGGCCTCGATGGCATTGAGCAGCAAATTGGCCATTACTTGCTGAATCTGAACCCGATCGGCAAAGACCTGGGGCAGATCGGATTGCAAGGCCAGGCGTAGATCAATATGCTGACGCCGCATCTCGCCATCTGACAGCTTGAGTAGTTCCGTCAAGGCCAGGTTCAAATCAAAAGCGCTGCTGGTTGGGGCTTCGTTGCGGGTAATGCTGCGCACCCGGTCCAGTACATCTTTGGCACGTTGGGCGTCGTCCGCAATCCGCTGTGCGGCAGCCTGTGCCTTCTCTATATTTGGCGGCGAGGCTTGCAGCCAGCGCTGGCAGGCACCGGTGCTGCTGTTGATGGCTGCCAGGGGCTGGCTGACCTCATGGGCAATGGAGGTACTGAGCTGGCCCAGCGTGGTCAAACGGGATAAGCGCAGCAAATGTTCGCGCGTTTCATGTGCGGCTGCCTGCACGGATTTGAGCTTGAGTCCCAGATACGTGGTGATGGCGATGGCAACCAGGCTGATTCCGGTATTGATCAGACCCACCTCGTAGTCGCCCGCACGGGTTAACAGGACGCTGACCACGGTCAGCACCATACTGAAACTTGCCAGGGTAATGACTTGTCGGGCCGACAGAAAACGAATCGCTATCAGCAGCAGCGGAGTATGAAAGACCGCAGCGGCGATAGCGTAGTTGGTGATGGTATCGGCAATAAAGACCAACGCCATCAAGATGCAAATGCCGGTCAGGGCCAAGGCGCGGTAGGTTTTGCTCGACAAGACGCTAAAAGGTGGTTTCATGTCTTTCGTGTGGGGGCAGGCAGCAGGATCGTATCTTTCGTGTCGTCATCATATACCTGGACTTGTATCTGATTGCCTATCCAGGTCTGGGCTCCCGACAGGACGGGTGGGAGCCCAGACCTGTCAGGTTTAGAACCACTGGCCAAAGCGGCGGATGTACAGCATTTTCATACCCTGTGCGACCAGGCAGTACGCCAGCAAGGTGCCGACCAGCCAAGGGAAGTACTCCCAAGGCAAAGGCTGCAGGCCAACCATGGCCCCCACACCGGAAAAGGGCAGGTAAATGCCGACAGCGGCAATCAGGAAGGTCATCAGCATCACAGGCAGGGCCGCCGTGCTTTGGATGAAGGGGATTTTTTGTGTACGCAGCATGTGAACAACCAGCGTCTGCGAGAGCAAGCCTTCGATAAACCAGCCGGACTGGAACAGCGATTGCAGTTCAGACGTATTCGCCCCAAACACGTACCACATCAAGACAAAGGTAGTGATGTCAAAAATGGACGAGGTCGGGCCAATCCAGATCATGAAGCGGCCAATATTTTTGGCATCCCATTTGCGGGGTTTGCGCAGAAAGTCCTTGTCCATGCGGTCCCAGGGCAAAGCCAGTTGGGAGATATCGTAGAGCAGGTTTTGAATCAGCAAGTGGATGGCCAACATGGGCAGGAAGGGAATGAAAGCACTGGCCACCAGCACCGAGAATACATTGCCAAAGTTAGAGCTGGCTGTCATGTTCAGGTACTTGATGATGTTGCCAAAGGTCTCGCGGCCTTTGATCACGCCTTCTTCCAGAACCAGCAGGTTCTTTTCCAGCAAGATGATGTCTGCCGATTCCTTGGCAATATCCGTGCCGCTATCAACCGAGATCCCCACGTCGGCATCGCGCAGGGCGGGGGCGTCGTTGATGCCGTCACCCAGAAAACCGACGGTATGCCCATTGGCCTGCAGCGCTTTGAGGACACGCGATTTTTGCAGCGGAGTGAGCTTGGCAAAAACCGAGTGACGCTCGACAGCGCAACGCAGATCGGGGTCTTGCATCAGCTCGATTTCAGGCCCCAGCAAAGGCTTGCCGGGTGCCAGGCCCACTTCACGGCAGATTTTCGCGGTAATGATTTCGTTGTCGCCGGTCAGGACTTTCACGGCCACACCGTGCTCGGTCAGGGCGGCAATCGCTTGGGCAGCACTTTCCTTTGGGGGGTCCAGGAAGGTCAGCAAGCCTTGCACGGTCATCTCGCGTTCGTCCTGGGCTTCGTAACGGTTTTTGGCCTGTTCGAGGGGAATACGGCGAGTGGCAATCAGCAAGACACGGAAGCCGTCCGAGTTGTAGCGGTAGGCCATTTTCAGCAGACGGGCGCGCTGCTCGGTATCCAGTGGCAAACGCTGATCGCCCTCTTGCACGTGGGTGGCAATGCTAAGCATTTCTTCCACCGCCCCTTTGCAGACCATGAACTGTTCGCCCTGCGGATTCTGTACGACAACCGACAGGCGGCGACGTACAAAGTCAAAAGGCAGTTCGTCGATCTTGCGGTAGGAACCAATAGCTTGCAAGGCAGAGGGGGTTTGCTTTGCAAAGCGCAGCACCGCCTGATCCATCAGGTTTTTCACGCCGCTTTGGTGCAGGCTGTTGAGCAGGGCCAGTTCCAGAATGCGTGGGCTGTTGCGATCATCCAGGCCTAGATGGTGTTCCAGAATGATGCGGTCTTGTGTCAGGGTGCCGGTCTTGTCGGTACACAGCACGTCCATGGCACCAAAGTTCTGGATTGCGTTCAGACGTTTGACCACCACTTTGTTCTTGGCCATGGCGACTGCACCTTTGGCCAGGTTGGAGGACACAATCATGGGCAGCATTTCAGGGGTCAAGCCGACGGCAACGGCCAGCGCGAACAGGAATGCTTCGGTCCAGTCGCCTTTGGAGAAACCGTTGATCAGCAGCACGATGGGTACCATGACCAGCATGAAGCGAATCAGCAGCCAGCTAACACTGTTTACGCCCCGGTCAAACGAGGTCTCGGCGCGCGAACCCACAATGGCTTTGGCCAGCGAACCAAAATAGGTCTTGGCGCCGGTGGCTACAACCACAGCCGTGGCCGTACCGCTGACCACGTTGGTGCCCATAAAGCACATATTATTCTGTTCCAGCACACCGGCCTGGGAGCTGGAAGCAGAGGCGCTCTTGCTGCTGACGGCGCTAAAGACATCGTACTTTTCAACAGGCAGGGCTTCTCCTGTCAGGGCAGCCTGGCTGACGAATAAGTCGCGGGACTCGATCAGGCGCAGGTCTGCCGGGATCATGTCGCCAGCCGACAGGCGCACAATATCGCCGGGCACGATCTGGCTCATGGGGATTTCGCGTATGACCGTGGCACTGGACACGGTAGCGCGTCGTTGTACGCTGGCGGTGGTGCGCACCATCGCTTTCAGGGTCTGGGCGGCTTTGCCGGAACGGTACTCTTGCCAGAAACGCAGCAGGCCGCTCAAGGTGACCATGACCACAATAATCAGCACGCCGGTGTAGTCCACCTCTTCGCCTGAGCGTATGGGCAGGATGATGTCAGTGACGGCGCTGACCGCAGCCAGCACCATCAGCACTGCAATAAAGGGGTTCTTGAAGGCCAGGGCCAATTGAACCAGGGCGTGGGCAGGCTTGTCCCGGGCGACCTCATTAGGGCCGTATTCGGTCAGGCGGCTCAAGGCCTGGGCGTCGGTCAGGCCGTTCAGATTGGCTTGCACAGCGGCCAGGGTTGTCTCCAGGCTAAGCCCGGTTTCGGTGGCCGTACGCAGCTTGGCGTCGTTGTCCACTGAACGCAGTGGCGAACGGTGTTGTTGAATGCTCATGGTAATGCTCCTGGGGTACAGGCGTGACTGTGCCGTCCATCCCAAGAGATGGACGCAGCAGATCCTGCCGACCGGTTTGAGGGTCGGCAGACTACAGGTAAGAACAAGCGGATTTAGTTGGCGTCAGGCCGTGTTGTTACGCCAGGCAAGAGCGGGGCGATGGCTGGGGACAGCGCGCTCGGTATGGCACGGTGTAGCAAGTGGCGATCGGCAAGGCGCAAAGGCCCGGATCGGTTCTGTATGAATAATGCGGTGCATGGTTGACTCCTGATCGTGCTGCGCAAGCCCTATCAGCAGACAACCGAGCGGATCAGGTGTGTCTGAGGGGCCTGTGCAGCCTGTTTCTTCGACTGTCGTCGTTGGACATAGTGTGTTTTTCCTGTCAGAGGAAATGAACGTTCCTGCTTTCCGAACGAATGTTATTTTACGGTTTGCAAGCCGCTTTGCGACTGGCTTTGAGCCGTTTTTCCCCAGGCATTGGCGTATGGTTTCTATACGAAAGTATATGAACGGCCTGCTCCAGGGTAAAAACTGACGGCATGATGCAAGACAGAGATAGCTGGCCTAGTCTCTTTTATTTGTAGACAGCTGTGCTTAAGATGAGGGGATTCATTATTTTGGTGTGTGGTTTTCTTATGGCGGAACAATCATGGCAGCCCTAAGGCATCGTCTGACAGCATTGTTTGAGCCCCGTTCGGTGTTGGTCGTCTCCACCTTGCCTATGCCTCTGTTCAAAGAGGTGCCAGCCCGATTGGCTGGACGGATCACGCAGGCTCGTATAACCGCCACGCAAGTGCAAGTGCCGGATCGTCTGGAAGGATTGACGGAGACACAGCGCCTGGATCTGGCGCTGGTTTGTATTGAGCCGGTGCGTTTGCCGCAGGCTCTGGATGCGATCCGGGTACACAAACCCCGTGTGGTCCTGCTCCTGCCCTCGAACCTGGCCTCCCGCGATCCCATGGAAGACATGGTGTATGCGCGCTCCTGGGCCCGCATTAATAATTGTCTGATATTGGGGCCACGTGCCTTTGGAATACAGCGGCCGCATCTGGGCATCAATTTAAGCCACGAGCCACAAATGGCACTGGCGGGCCGTGTGGCTCTGGTATCTCAGTCGCGTTCCATTACCTCGGCCTTGATGGACTGGGCCGAAGATGTCAGCCTGGGTTTCTCTGCGATTGTGTCGGTGGGGGACGAGGCCGTTATCGATGTGCCCGAGGTGCTGGAATATCTGGCCATGGACCCGCGCACGGACAGTATTGCGCTGTATTTGGAACATACGCCCGCGTCTCGCCGTTTCACCAGTGCCTTGCACGCGGTGGCGGCGGTCAAACCGGTGGTGGTCTTGAAGGTAGGCGGCCAGCGTCAGCAAGGCGAGGCCCACGAGGCGGTATTCAATGCCTTGATGCGACGTGTAGGGGCAGTGCGCATTCGTTACTTCGTGCAGTTGTTCTCGGCTCTGAAAGTGCTGGTTTATACCCGTCGGCCCAAAGGGCGGCGTATTGCTTTGTTTTCCAATGGGAACGGTGCGGCGCAGATGGCCCTGGATGTTCTGGGTTCGGATGCGGCAGTGACTTGCCCAGAGCTCTCGCCCTCGACCCAGCGGGCGCTGGACAACCTGCTGGCCCCTGGCGATCAGGTTCAGAATCCAGTGGTGACCTATGTACCACTGACGCCCATGCGTATCGACTCGGTCATTTCCACCTTGCTGGACGATAAGGATATTGACGGGGTGCTGGTCTTGTTGACCCCGGACCCTTTGGCCGATATGCCGGCGGTATCGCGTGAGTTGGCCATGTTGTCGGCCAGTGCTCGCAAGCCCATCATCACGTGTTTGATTGGGGATGCGGATATGCGGCCCTTGCGTCATTTGCTCGATGGGGTGGGGACGCCGGCTTTCCGGACTCCGGATACCGCAGCCAATGCGTTCGACTTGCTGGCCCGCTATCACTACAACCAGCACTTGTCGCAGCAGACCTTGCCGCCTTTGCCGCTGGGCACCTTGCCGGAAGTAGAACCTGCCCGTGAATTGGTGCGCCAGATTCAAAGCGAGCGCCGCGAGGCCAGCGAGCAGGAGTGTCGCGATTTGCTGCGCTACTTTCACGTGCCGGTTGTCGACTTGCGTGTGACACACGATCAGGGTGAACCTGATCCCGATGTTCCGCCCATGGGCCTGCGCTTTGAAACCGATGACAAGTTGGGCCCTTATGCGGTCTTTGGTGGGGCCGATCACGCGGATTGGCTTTCTTCGTCCTATCCGGCGGTGGAACTGCCACCCTTGAACCGTTATCTGGCGCGCCAATTGGTCGAGCGTAGTCCCTTGTGGCGCAAGAGCCTTTCCTCGCAATTGACGCCCTTGGTATTGACGCAGTTGTTGCAGGTGCTGGAGCGTTTGTCGGACTTGATGAGTGAGCTGCCCGGCGTGCGTCGTGTGGTGCTCGATCCCATTATGGCGGGTGAGAACAGCCTGTACATCAAGAGTATCTCGATCTCCTTGAGCAAGCAGTCCATGCTGGTGCTGCCTGAGACAGCCGGCTATCGTCACATGGCGATTCATCCTTATCCGCGCAACATGATTGAACGGCGTCAGTTCAAGGACGGACAGCGCTGGACCTTGCGCCCCATCCGCCCCGAGGATGCCGAGGCCCTGCAGACCTTTATGCGCGGCCTGTCGGATGAAAGCCGCTACATGCGCTTTGTGTCCATGCTGCGTGAACTGACACCACGCATGCTGTCCCGCTACACCCGCATCGACTACGACCGGGAACTGGCGCTGATTGCTACCGTGCGTTCGCCCAATCCTGATAACCGTAACCATCCCCGTGACGAGATTATTGGCTTTGCCCACTATCTTCGTAATGGCGATGGCCGGGGGGCGGAATATGCCCTGGTGATAGGGGATGCCTGGCAGCGGCGCGGTCTGGGCGTGATCTTGATGGAGGCGCTGATCCAGGCCGCTGCCGAGCAAGGGTTGACCTACATCGATGGCTATGTGCTGGCTTCCAACTCGCCTATGCAAGCCTTGATGAAGCGCTTGGGTTTTCAGAACGATGCGGATCCGGAGGACCCCAGTATGCGGCGTGTCTGGTTGGACCTGGGTGAGACGCGTCGATCGGATTAAGCACAGACAGCTCAATCCGTTTGTCAGGGAAATACCCGTTTAATTGTGCCCCTAATGTCCCGACTCACTCAACGGTGTCGGGACTATGATGCGCTCGTGATGGCAGGCAGCACAGCGTTTGAGCGCGGCTGCCGCCACATCAATGGATGGTGCTCAACACCGACGGCACTTTATACCGGGGACACAATGATGCGATTGAATCTGGCTGCTGTGCAGCGATGGCTGCTTGGTTTGTTCTTGATTGGCGGTCTGCTGGCTTGTTCCGGGCAGACAACGATGTCGTCAGAAAAAAACCATTACGAGTTCTCCCTGGAGAACGACAGCTTGGAAATGCGGGATGGCGTGCGCCTGGCGGTGACGTATTACCGACCGTTGGCCAAAGCACCGGGAGAAACCTTCCCAGTCATTCTGGAAATGCTGCCCTATCGCAAGGACGATTTTTTTGCGCTGGGTGACTACGAGTATGGCTCTTATTTTGCCAAGCGGGGATATGTGGTGGCGCGGGTCGACGTGCGTGGCACGGGAGGTAGTACTGGCCCGGTCCCTGTCAGCGAATATTCCGCTGCCGAGATTGCAGATGCCCAGGAGCTGATTGATCAACTGTCCCGCCAGAGCTGGTCCAACGGCAAGGTGGGTATGTATGGCTTGTCCTGGAGTGCGTTCAATTCCTTGATGACAGCACACAGAAAACCGCCTGCACTCAAGGCCATTATTGCGGCACACGGTTCTACCGATCTGTTCTACAACGACGTTCACTATATTGATGGTGCCTTGCATATCGACTCCTATGCGCACCAGATTGATACCGATAACGCCATGCCGCAAAGCCCGGAGTATCGGATTGATCAGGAGTACTTCAAGAACCGTTTTGACCGCGAGCCCTGGATTTTTACCTGGCTGCGTCAACAGCAGGACGGAGATTTCTGGCGCGCCGAGTCTCTGGCCTTCAAGAAGCAGCCTTTGGAAGTGCCGGCCTATTTGATTGGTGGCTTGCTGGATGGTTATCGCGATTTTGCGCTGGATGTCAGTCGAACCTCGAAAGCCCCTGTGATTGTGGAGATGGGACCCTGGAACCATGCCTGGCCGGAGTATGGTGTACCTGGCCCGAATTATGAGTGGCGCGAGAAGGCGGTGCGCTGGTGGGACTACTGGCTTAAAGATATAGATACCGGGATTTTGGATGAACCCCGCCGGATGGCCTTTATGCGTACCGGCCATGCTCCGGCTACAGATCGGCAAACCGTGCCTGGTTATTGGCGCTGCGATTCGCAATGGCCCGTGGAGGGCGCGAGGACTGAACGCCTGCATCCTCAAGCCGGGCACCAACTGGAGGCTATTGCTCCTGCCTCAGGCTTGGCCCAGACCTTACCTTACAAGGCCGGAGCGGGTTTGGCGGGGGGCGGCTGGTGGGGCGAGCAGACGGGGGACATGTCAGCCGACGATGCCCATAGCCTGGTTTATGATTCCGCACCTTTGAGCCAGGCCATGGAAATCATGGGCATGCCCAAGGTAAGCCTGAAGGTAGCGGCTGATGCGCCTTTTTATCAATGGACGGTACGGCTGGAAGATGTGGCCCCCGATGGGCAGGTTTCTTTGGTCAGCGGGGCAATCATCAATCCCTCTCAGCGTGTTTCGCGTCTGGAGCCTCAGGCCTTGGTGCCGGGTGAGGCGACCAACCTGGAGACCTCCATTCACTTCACCACATGGCGTTTCAAGCCAGGCCATCGCATTCGTTTGGCGGTAAGCAATGCGCAGTTTCCCATGGTCTGGCCCAGCCCGACGGCGGGTGTCACCAGTCTGTTTCCGGGGGTTGATACCTGGGTGGATTTGCCGGTGGTGCCTGTGCGGGAGCAGGGCACGCAGGCTTGCATCATGTCGCCACCCCAGGCTAGCGAAGCGGCTCCCTTTGGTCGCACTATCGACGGCGACGGTCCTGTATTCAGCAGCGTTCGTAACGAAGAGACGGGTGATGCGATCTTTACGACCAGCAACGAGCTTAGCTGGGTGTTGCATGACAATTTATACCGTTCCGAGGAAATGTATCGTTGGGAGGTCAACGACGCTGCACCCGCCAAGGCGCGCTATCAGGGCGATCGGCGCAATGTGTTTAGCATCCAGGGGCGGGAGATCGATATGTCCGCCCAAGCCCGGATCGAGTCCGATGAGTCTTATTTCTACCTGACATTTACGCGGGTGCTAAAGGAGGATGGGGTGCTGGTTCGGGAAAAGAGATGGCAGGAGCGTATCGCTCGGGTGTATCAATAAAAAGCTGAATCAAGAAAAAACGCCGCTGTGATTGCAGCGGCGTTTTTTTCTTGTGAGCTGATTAGCGCAGTACCTGCTTCAGAAAGTGACCAATCGCACTGATTTCTTCCGGGCAAACCGCGTGGGGCATGGGGTAGACATTCCATTGCACCTGATAGCCCATGGCCTCCAGCTGCTGACGGCTGGCTTCGGCACGGGTCAGCGGTACAACTGGGTCCATGTTGCCATGCGCCATGAAAATAGGTGTGTTTTGATTGGCCTGATGGCGCTCGTTTTCTACTGCTGCGGCCAAAGGCAGGTAACCGGACAGACAGAGCATGCCGGCCAGACGTTCGGGCAAGCGTAGTCCTGTTTGCAAGGTCATGGCACAGCCTTGCGAGAAACCGGCCAGCACAATGTTTTCGGTAGGAATGCCACGGGCATTTTCGCGTGCAATCAGGTTTTGCACCTCGATCTGAGATTTACGCAGTCCGCTTTCATCCTCGTGACGTACCAGGTCAGCTACATAAATGTCGTACCAGGAACGCATGGCCATGCCGCCGTTGATGGTGACGGGCTGGATGGGGGCGTGCGGGAAAATGAAACGGATAGCGGGGGCGTTTTGCAGGCCCAGCTCTGGCACGATAGGGGCAAAATCGTGGCCGTCGGCACCTAAACCATGTAGCCAGATAACGGCATGCTGGGGATTGGCACCGGTTTCAATTTCAATCGACTCAAGCAGCGGGTTCATGCGGACTCCGAAAGATCTACCAAGGTCTTGATGTACTGGTACAGGGCGCGGTAGTGTTTGCGCTGTGGATCCTGGCCTTGTACCAGTGTGGCATTTTTCTCCGCCTCTTTGCGTGCGGCACGAATCAGGGTGCGCAATTGCTGGACATCGGCGCCGGAAAATTCATTCATGAATTCAGTCAGAGCGTCGTCATCACGCAACAACAGGTCGCGCAGCGCTTCCAGCCTGTGCATGGCACGGGTGTCTTCCTTGGAGCCGTTTTCCCAGACGTCCAGTTGTTTTAGGATCGGTTCGGGATCCACATTGCGCATCAGCTTGCCCACATAGTGGATTTGACGGCGGCGTCCTTCACGGGCCGTCGGGCTGATGCGCTTGGCATCCTTGATGGCGGCCATTAAGGACTCGCCCAGATCAAGTTGTTTGAGTCGGTCGTCCGAGAGCTCGATCAGGCGTTTGCCTAGGTCAAGCAGAGCGTGCATTTCGCGTTTTACCTGCGATTTGCTGGGGCGGTCGTAACCGTTTTCATCGATTTCAGTGCGTGGACGGGCCATAGAAGTGAAATAGCAAAGATTGTCGCCAATTGGCTATGATAACTGCCTAACCCTCAAAGAGTAGCAATGAGTCATCCAACTATTTCCCAATTGTCGATCAGTGCCAATCAGTTCCAGTTTTGCGAATTGGTAGACGAGGCGCTGCGGCATGCCAAAAAACTGGGCGCCAGTGATGCTGCCGTCGATATTTCAGAAAACAAAGGTCTGGCCGTCTCGGTGCGCCAGATGGAACTGGAAACGGTAGAGCAGACGCAAGACCGCTCCTTGGGTGTGACGGTGTTCGCAGGCCAGCGCAGTGGTTCGGCCTCGACCTCGGACTTTTCAGTCAAGGCGCTGCGTGAAACGGTGGAAGCGGCCTGGCATATTGCCCGCTATACCGCTGAAGATCCGTTCGCCGGTCTGCCTGAAAAAGACATGTTGGCCCAGAGCTATCCCGATCTGCACTTGCATCACCCCTGGATGCTGGATGCCGATCAGGCGACCAAGCTGGCGATCCGTGCCGAGCAAGCCGCGCTGGAGCTAAGCCCACTGATCAGCAATTCCGAAGGTGCATCGGTCGATACGCTGGAAGGGCACTTTGTGATGGGCAACAGCCGCGGCTTTTTGGGTGGCTATCCCTACAGCCGTCATTCGCTCAGTGTCAGCCCCATTGCCGGCAAGGGTGATCATATGCACCGCGATTACTGGTACAGCAGCTCGCGTGATCCTTCCCGTCTGGCCAGTCCCGAGTCGGTTGGCCGTTACGCGGCCGAGCGTACCTTGTCGCGTCTGTCGGCCCGCCGTATTCCTACTGGCCGCTATCCGGTTTTGTTTGAAGCTCCGCTGGCGGTAGGCTTGATTGGTTCCCTGGTGCAGGCCACCAGCGGGTCGGCCCTGTATCGCAAGACCAGTTTCTTGTTGGACTCGCTGGGCAAGTCTGTCATGGCCAAACACATTGATGTGCTGGAGCGCCCGCATTTGGCGGCCGCTATGGGCAGTGCGCCGTTTGACTCGGAAGGGGTACGTACGTGCGACCGCGATGTTGTGCGTGGCGGAGAGCTGAAAGGGTATTTCTTGTCCTCCTACGCAGGTCGTAAATTGGGTATGCCCTCTACGGGGAACGCCGGTGGTTCGCACAACTTGCTGCTTAGCTCGCGTCTGACCCGTCCCGAGGACGATTTGGAGGCCATGTTGAAGAAAATGGGCCGTGGTTTATTGGTTACCGAGCTGATCGGCCAGGGCATTAATTACCTGACAGGCGATTACTCGCGGGGTGCCTTTGGCTACTGGGTGGAGAATGGCCGTATTCAGCATGCGGTCGAGGAAGTCACGATTGCGGGCAATCTGGCCGAGATGTTCGCGCAGATTGTGGCTGTGGGTGCCGATACCTTTGCCGCCGGTTCCAAGCGCACGGGTTCCATCTTGATTGAACAGATGTCGGTGGCCGGTTCCTGATAGCTGCTGTCTGGAGTACCTGGCCAGATTGTGATGTCTTGGCTCAGGCAAGCGGCCCGTCAGCGACAAGAGGATGATGGCCTGAATTCGGAGTTATTTGTGGTTCAGGCCGTGTTGCAGGCAGTGTCTGGCATAGGCTCCAGGTCAAAGGCCCGGCAAGATAAGGCCGAATTTGCGGGATAATCCGGGCTTTCACCGCACCCCATTCGGGGCGCGCCAGTGTACTATCCATAGCATAAAAATATTTCCCCATTTTCGTCGAATACCCACAAGGAGGTTATTCATGCAGCGTCGCTCGTTTCTGAAAAAGGCAGGTCTTGGCGCCGTAGCCAGTACCGCCGCTGTTGCTGCCCCTGCTATTGCCCAAAGCAATCCCAAGATTAACTGGAAGCTGACCTCGACTTACGGTCCCGCTACCCCGGCTCTGTTTTCGACTGCCCAGGCGTTTTGCAAGATGGTTGAGGAAGCCTCCGATGGCAACTTCAATATCCGTCTGTACCCTGCGGGTGAAATCGTCCCCGGTTTTGGTGTGATGGACGCTGTTAGCAATGGCACGGTCGAATGTGGTCAGACGGCCTCATATTACTACTACGGTAAAGATCCTTCTTTCAGCTTTGACACAGCGGTGCCATTTGGCCTGAACGCTCGTCAGATGAATGCCTGGATGCAGGAAGGCAATGGCACCAAGCTGCTGCGTGAACTGTTCGCCACCCGTAACATCATCAACTTTGCTTTCGGTAATACCGGCACCCAGATGGGGGGGTGGTACCGCAAGGAAATCAATTCCCTGGAAGACCTGAAAGGTCTGAAGATGCGTACCGCCGGTTTTGCCGGTGAAGTGCTGGCCCGCATGGGTGTGGTGCCTCAGCAAGTGCCGCCAGGCGATATTTACCCATCGCTGGAAAAAGGCACACTGGACGCCGTGGAATTCGTCGGTCCCGTGGACGATGAAAAGCTGGGCTTCCAGAAAGTGGCCAAGTACTACTACTACCCCGGTTGGTGGGAAGGTTCCGCCCAGGTGTCGCTGTACGTGAACGATGCCGCTTTCCAGGCACTGCCCAAGCAATACCAGTCCCTGATTGAAACGGCGTCGCGTGCAGCTGGCGAACGCATGATTTGTCAGTATGACGCGCAAAGCCCGGCTGCATTGCGTCGTCTGATTGCCAGCGGTGCCGTACTGAAAGCCTTCCCGCGTGACGTGATGGACGAGGCTTTCAAGACCTCTAACATCCTGTACAAGGAGTTCTGCGATAAGGACCCCATGTTCAAGAAGATTCACGACGACTACATGGGCTTCCGTGACGCGATCGTGCCTTGGTTCCGTGTCGCTGAAGGTTCCTACGACAACTACCTGGGTATCGCTCTGGCGAACCGGAAAAAAGGCTGATCCCAGAACCTGGGTCCGGGCAGAGCAATCTGTGCGGATTCGACAGGCCGGCCTTGTTAACCCCTGTTTTCCAGTTGGAAGCAGGGGTTTTTTGATGGTTGGTGTTCTGGAGCAAAGGTTTGGCCGGATTATTAAGAGCTAAAGAGGTAGGCGGCAGGCGAAACTTTTTGGGGGCTGGGGAGGTTTCTGGTGTAAATCCGGCAAAGACTCCCAATGCTGCTGAAGGAGTGTGCAGATCCCAAAATGCGTTTTCCCTCTATGAGAGCGCCCTCGGATGTGGCAAAAAACCTGTGTTTTTGTACAAAACCCTAGTGTTATCCACTATTTATGTTATTATGGCGAGCTATTTGGCATAAATGCACGGGCGGAATATAACGTCTTGGCAGGGTCAAATGGAGCTGCCTGGCTTGAGAAAGCGGGTGGATTGTATGGGCCAGGCATGTTGCTTTGACCCAGAATTTTAATATTTAGGAACCATCATGAAGACCTTCGTGGCCAAGCCGCTTGAAGTCAAACGTGACTGGTTTGTGATTGACGCTAAAGGCAAAGTCCTTGGTCGTGTGGCCAGCGAAGTCGCACGCCGTTTGCGTGGTAAGCACAAACCCGAATACACCCCTCACGTTGATACTGGCGATTACATCATTATCATCAACGCTGCTGACATTGCCGTGACCGGTAACAAGGCACAGGATAAGAAGTACTATCGTCACTCGAATTACCCAGGCGGTATTTACGAAACCAACTTCCAAACCATGCAAGAGCGCTTCCCTGGCCGTGCCGTTGAAAAGGCCGTCAAGGGTATGTTGCCTAAGGGCCCTCTGGGCTACGCCATGGCCAAGAAACTGAAGGTTTACGCTGGTGCCGAGCATCCTCATAGTGCTCAACAGCCTAAAACTCTGGACATCTAAGGATAGGTCATGATCGGTAACTGGAATTACGGTACGGGCCGTCGCAAGACCTCCGTCGCTCGTGTCTTCATCAAGAAGGGTTCGGGCCAAATCGTAGTCAACGGCAAGCCTGTTGACGAATACTTTGCTCGCGAAACGGGTCGCATGATTGTGCGTCAGCCACTGGTGCTGACCAACCATGTTGAATCGTTCGACATCAAGATCAACGTGCATGGCGGCGGTGAAAGCGGCCAAGCCGGTGCTGCCCGTCACGGCATCACCCGCGCTCTGATCGACTACGACGCAACACTGAAGACAGAACTGAAACAAGCTGGCTTGGTGACTCGTGACGCTCGTGAAGTTGAGCGTAAGAAAGTCGGTCTGCACAAAGCACGTCGCCGCAAACAGTTCAGCAAGCGTTAATTCGCCTCGCGACCTGTTTATGGTGCTCAAAAACCCCGGACCTGTCCGGGGTTTTTGTTTGCTGGCTACATTTGTCCTGCTTCGCCCGGTAAGGTGCTTCAGAACAGGCAGGACTACGTTAAGATAGAATTTTTGCTCGTCTCTCTTTCAGGAAAGTTCATGGCTACACATAGCGATACCCGGATCAAGGTAGGGATTGTTGGCGGTACAGGTTACACCGGGGTCGAGCTGCTGCGTCTGTTAAGTCAGCACCCCCAGGTGGAACTGGTCGCCATTACTTCGCGTAAAGAGGATGGTGTGCCGGTCTCGGATATGTATCCGAACTTGCGTGGCCATGTGGATCTGAAGTTCTCTACCCCTGAAAACGCCAATCTGGAACAGTGCGACGTGGTGTTTTTTGCCACTCCGCATGGTGTGGCCATGAGTCAGGTCGAACGTCTGCTGGAAGCGGGTGTACGTGTTATTGACCTGGCTGCGGACTTCCGCCTGCAAGATACGGACGTGTTCCAGAAGTGGTACAAGATGGAGCACAGTTGCCCGGACATCCTGAGTCAATCGGCTTATGGTTTGCCAGAGCTGCTGCGCGACAAGATTGCTCAAGCCAAGGTTATTGGTAACCCTGGTTGCTACCCCACTACTGTGCTGCTGGGCCTGGCCCCCTTGTTGGAAGGCGCGCTGGTTGATACCCAACATCTGATTGCAGACTGCAAATCCGGTGTGTCCGGTGCTGGTAAAGGGGCTTCGGTTCCCAATCTGTTTGCCGAAGCCAGTGATAACTTCAAGGCATATGGCGTGTCGGGTCACCGTCACCATCCGGAAATTGTGGAACAGTTGCAGCGCCTTGCTGGTGGTCCGGTCGGTCTGACCTTTGTGCCCCACTTGGTGCCTATGATTCGTGGCATGTTCTCCACGATCTATGCGCGCATCAAGCCCGAAGCCATGGATACAGACTTCCAGGCCTTGTACGAGCAGCGCTATGCCAAAGAGGCTTTTGTGGACGTGCTGCCTGCCGGTACCCTGCCAGAAACCCGCTCGGTGCGTGCTTCTAACCAGCTACGTATTTCCGTGCAACGTCCTGGCAATGGCGATCAACTGATCATTCTGGTGGTGCAGGACAACCTGGTTAAGGGTGCGTCGGGTCAGGCTGTGCAGAATATGAATATCTTGTTCGGCCTGCCCGAGCAAACCGGCTTGAAGCACGTTGCTATTTTGCCTTAAGGGGAACTTGGCCTTGGTGAATAGGTCAAATATTTATGGCTGAATCACCGCAAACCCATTCTCATACACTCGCTCCTCCCCGTTCGCGGGGTGGGGTGGTGACGATTGGGCTGGCCGTTTTACTGGGAGTGCTTCTGGGCGGCGGTGGGCTGTGGCTTTACCGCAGTCTGACTCAAGCTGGTGACCAGTCCGAACAAATTCAGCTGGCGATGCAGAATCTGGCGCGTAGTCAGCAATCCCTGCAGCAGATCCAAACCGAGTTTGAGGTGCTGCGCGGGCAATTGGTGCTGGAAGAGAGTACACGTAAGGGGCTGGAAAAGTCCTTGTCGTCTACTCAGGCTGAGCTGGCGCAGACACGTGAGCAGTTGGCCTTTTACGAGCAGTTGCTCCCGCCCGGTCCCAGTGGTTCTGTTACTGTTCGGGCTATGGATGTTGTCCAAAGGGGTGATTTGCTGGAGTACAAGGTGTTGCTGCAGCGTAACGCCCCAGAAGGAAAGACTTTTTCAGGTCGCCTGCAGTTTCAGCTGACTGGGCGGCAAGACGGAAAAAACGTTAAAATCGATTTATCACCCAGTTCCGGGCCGGACTCGGTACTGACAGAGTCGTCTGTAGAACAGATCGATCCTTTGGTTTTAAACTTCAACCAGTTTCAGCGCGCTATGGGTTGGCTGGCTTTGCCGCCAGGATTTGAACCCACCGCCTTGACGCTGAACGTCCTGGAAGGAAGCGTTATCCGTGCTTCTCGCCAGGAAAAAATCGCCCCGCCAGACTAATCACCTTACCCGCGGGTGGTCATGTGCAAGGCGATCACATGATAATTATTCATGCCGGCGGGGGCCGGCAGGAGAACCACATGAGCACTCTTACCGAATCCGTTGATCTGCAAGCCCCTCCTTCCCCACTGATTTTTACCGATTCAGCGGTTGAGAAGGTCCGTGAGCTTCTGATTGAAGAAGGCAGCCCCGAACTGAAGCTGCGCGTCTTCGTGCAAGGTGGCGGCTGTTCCGGCTTCCAGTACGGCTTCACCTTTGATGAGCTGGTTAACGACGACGACACCATTATTGATAAAGACGGCGTGCAATTACTGGTTGACGCCATGAGCTTCCAATACTTGGTGGGCGCAGAAATTGATTACAAAGACGACCTGGATGGTGCTCAGTTCGTTATCCGTAATCCTAATGCGACAACCACTTGTGGCTGCGGCTCGTCCTTCACGATGTAAGAAGGCAAGGCTGGCGCTGATTGAGGAGGCCCCGACCTTTTGGATGATGGGGTCATTATGAGCCAGTAAAATGAGTTTCCTGTAAATGTGTTTTGGCGTAGGGCTTGGTGGTGTGTGTTGTCGTTAGGTCTGTTTCGCCAAAGTTCGGTTGGATGCCGGTGGTGCTGTTGGGCTGGGTCGAGTTCAGTTGTATCGACATTGAGGTGGCATAATCACCAGCGAATTGATGGAGGTGCTGGAGCGAGAGAGCAAGGAGCTGCGCTGTGCCAATGAGGTTTTGATGTTAGTCAACATTTTTCGCTTAGGCGGAGTTCGGCCGTGAGTTGGGTAAGTAAATGCCTGCATTGATCGAAGCCGGTGTGCCTAGGGGGGGCAACAGGTCTATCTCTGTGCTAATTCTTAGCCGATGTACGCCGTACTTTCATCAAATTTCCTCCTCGAAATGCAGGGTAATTCACAAGGCCGCTGGTTTTTTTGGAAGTTGTGATTTTATTGGGAATGGTTAATGGATACGTCCCTGCTGGAGCTTTTGGGGGAGGTAATATTCATTCCGTATTTTGTATGGTGAGTAGTGCATTTGACTAAAAATCGTAGCACAAGCCAGGCTGTTCTATGTGTCCACAGCATCGTGGAGTTTATGGGGGGGTGGATACCTAGAGGCATGGTGACCATAAAGCTTATTTTGTTGTAAAAGAGCCGTCTTGGGTGCTATGGAGTGGATGAATGATGCGCTGTTTTTGGATTGTCCTGTTGTCTTGAAGAAAGTTGTTTGAAATTGCTGCCATACTTTCTCTGCGTTGTAGTGCCCTTTAATACTGATGTCGTTGCGAGTAGCATCTAGGTGGGGTATCAGTAGGGCAGTTTAATATTCAGTTCTGTATAGAGTTTTGGGTTATCGCTTCACGAGTGAGTCTGGTTAGAGACCGCTCCCGTTTGCCTTAAAGAGGGAGTTAGCAAGACTGTTAATTAAATGCTGAAGTATCACTTTTGCCCTAGTGCTCTCCATCGTGTGTGACTTATCAGCTGTAGACGAATAGGTAACAGCCCCAGAAAATATAAAAATGAGTATCAGAAAAACCGTGGGTGAAAATGTGCGGCGCATACGTGTGGGGAAAGGATGGTCGCAGGAAAGTCTTTCAGAAAAGTCTGACCTTCATCGTACCTATATCAGCGGCGTTGAGAGAGGAGTTCGAAACCCTACTATTGAGATAGTGGAGCAGATCGCATTTGCTCTAGGGGTGCCTGTCACTGAACTTTTCAATGAGGTTTTTGAGGGATGACTATTTTTTCTACAGAAGAACAATTAGAGCAAATAGCTAAATATTTGCAGGCGTACGCGCGAATCCCCCATTTCCAGGGTGATACGGTCCCTGGAGATATAATGGAAAAAATAATAGCTCTCGTTCGCGGTGGTATTCAGCTGCCAACGTATGACTACGTAGATGTGTGCATTAGGGGGAGTGTGGGGTGGCAAGTCAAGTCAACTAAAAATTCGACGCCATTGACTTGGAAGCGAGCTAAAGTACCGAATGCTCCATCACTTATAGAGGCTTCAAAAGCTGGGCGAGCCGAGGCAAAAGTCCTTGGCGACGCTATCATCGAGTTTTGTAATAGGCATGCGGCTCATAGCCTTGCACGCTATGATTTGAAAGAGATAGGCTATGCACGGCTTATTATGTTTCCAGATGGTGGCGCAATTTATTTTGAAAGATCAATTTGCGTTGCGGCCGAACCTTGGGTATTCAATAAGGATGAATATACTTGGCATTGGACTGATCAGAAAGTAAGTGCAGTTAAAGAGCAGCTACCCTCGTTTACAGGAACTAATCTACGTACGGGTAGGAAAAGCTTCGCTTGGCATGGTCTCGGTGAAAACCAACTTCACTTTCCAGGTGAAAAGGAATGGTGGCCGGATGTCACGATCCCTACAGCGCCCGGAGAGATAAACTTTTCAGCTGATGGTCATGCCATAGCATTCAGACTTGCTAAAGATAAAGTATGCTGGGATGCCCTAACATCGTTTCTAACTGAGGCTACTTGATTTTGCATATGGTTCGCCACTAATGTGGCCAGTAAAGGAGGTACAGCGTTCCCAAGTTGTCCCGCTTGATCGGTATAACTGCCTATAAATTTATAGTGATCTGGGAAGCTTTGTATGCGTGCAATCTCCCGAATAGTCAATGTCCGTATGTCGACGGGATGCCCCCATCTACCCGACCCAGGGTGAAACACCCAGCGTGTAATCGTAGGTGCGATCATGTCCTTTGTGAGCCTACCGTAAGCTCCACTATAACCGCCTTTGGTTTGCAAGTGTTTTGGTAGATCTTTCAAGCCCTGGCCTGGCTGAATCGACGCAAGACGCTCATACTGAAGACTGGCTAAACGTCTAGCTACATGGTTTGTTGTTGCGGTGAGTGTTCCTCGCATTCTTTTTTGATATTCGTTTTGAGGTAGTGAGGCGTACTTGGTTAGAGCCTCGCCCTCACCGTGCCTGACACTAGGTAAGTCTCCTATGGCTTCCCAAACCGATATGTGTTTTTTTTGGGCAAAAAGATCATGGGTGGTATCATCAGATTTCGTGCGGGGGTAATTAGTTGGGGGAGGCGGTGAAAGCTTGATGTCAAATCGGTTCGCCATAAAGAAAGCTCGTTTTCGACGTTGCGGCACGCCGTAGTCTGCGGCGTTCAGTATGGCCGTTGTAACCGTGTATCCTTCATCCTCTAAACGCGAAATAATCTCTTGGGAGTACGCCTCTTCAAAACCATTTTTCATTTCTGCCACGTTTTCCATGAGGACCATTTTTGGTTGTAGTGTTTCGCAATAGTCCAAAAATGATTTAACTAGCAGATTTTTTGGGTCTTCCAAAAAACGGTTGCGACGGGGTACATTCTTCGAGAAACCTTGACAGGGAGGTCCCCCCGCTAACAAGTCGAGTTCGCCTGGTGAGATTCCCACCTCAACCATAAAGTCGTTCGGCGAAACAGCGGTAATATCTGTAAGCAGTGCTTTTGCATCTGGAAAATTGTGCTCAAAGCTAGCAATATATTTCTTTTCCACATCAATTCCCGCCACGATTTCGAAGCCGGCCTGTTGTAGTCCGACTGAAATGCCGCCACAGCCACAAAACAAATCTATTGCCCGCAATTTTCCTGAAAACACCATAAATCCATTCCTTAGAATCGAACGCAATGTTACTTATAGTATGCAAATTGCGCTAAGTTTGCAACCGGTCTATCAATGAGACAAGCTCCGTGCTGCCGGCAAGTCTGGCTGAAGCCGGTTTTGCTAACGTAACGATTAATGCAGCATCATAGTCGTAGACGCCCATAAAGGGCCAATAAGCATGTTATCAGCGTTATTCAGACTCAGGATACACGACTTTTATTCGGTTGCAGTGGGCAAAAAGGTCACCGCAGTTGCGACGAGCAGCGGGTTTAACTGGAGAAAGCTGTATCGTTGGATGCCATAGGGACAAAATCTTGGATGAGAAAGCGCTGGTATAACGGAGAATTGCTTATAGGGATAGCACAGTTTTTTGATCAGAGCTACTCCTTGATCTAGAGGGTTTTTTATACGCCCAATGTTAGGGTGTCGTTCTTTCGCCTGGCTCGGGCGACCGGCGAACGAGAAGAGGTCTCGTGAAGTCTGATTGCGGTTCACGTGATATGCTCAATTGCCCTAGGGATTAAGCGGTAGCTGTCCATAATCAGTCGGGACGCTGATCGTAACAGAGGCACGCCCGGCTGTGGTTCGCCAATATTCTTTACTGTTAAGCCGGATAGCAGGCACCCAGAACCGTCGCGCGCCGTGCGCCTGTTACAGCGGGCAGTCCGGCAGGAATACGCTCGATATGCGCGTAGGCCAGCCAGGCAAAGGCCAGTGCTTCGATGGATTGCGGATCCATGCCCAGTTCCGCGCTGGAACGGATTGGTATCGCCACCAGATCGCCCAGGCGTTTCAGCATGGCGGGGTTGGCTGCGCCACCGCCGCACACAATCAAGTCCTGAATATGATCTGAGTAAGGCTGAATGGCCTGCGCAACGCTGTGTACGGTCAGATCCATCAGAGTGGATTGCACCACAGCAGGCTGAAGCTCGCCTTTCGGATCAATACGATCCAGATGCTCCTGCAGCCATCCCAAGTTAAATAGATCACGGCCTGTTGATTTAGGCGCAGGCAAAGCAAACCAGGGTTCGCTCAGCAGGCTGGCAAGCAAGGCAGGGTCAGAGGCGGCGCTATTGGCCCATTGCCCGTCTTTGTCGTAGGACTGGCCTTGATGTTTGTTCACCCAGGCATCCAGCAGCATATTCGCCGGACCAGTATCAAAACCAAAAACATCACAGCCAGGCAGTAGCAGGGAAATATTCGCAATCCCGCCCAGATTCAGAATGACGCGCCCGTGTTCGTGACGGAACAGCGCCTCATGAACAATAGGCACCAAGGGTGCGCCTTGGCCGCCAGCAGCAATATCTCGGCTGCGGAAATCTGCAATCACATCTATTCCGCAGCGCTCGGCCAGCAGGGCAGGGGCATTCAATTGCAGGGTGTAGCCCTGGTCGGGCGCATGGCGGATAGTTTGCCCGTGTACACCAATCGCCCGGATCAGATCTTTCTCTGGGCCTTGGGTCCAGGGCTGGCAAGCCTGGGCGTAGAGCTCTGTCAACTGCAGGGCGGCAACACTGGCGCGGGCCAGTTCATTGTGCCCGGGATGCTGCAAAGCCAGCAGCTCGTCTCGCAGAGCGGCTGGCATGGGCAGGCTATGGGTTTGGTGTACTTGCGCCCCCTGCGGACCGAAGGATGCCAGTACGGCATCCACACCGTCCATGCTGGTACCGGACATCAGTCCGATAAACAGGGGGGCTTGCATGGTTTAGCGGCTGGCCAGCTGTACGGGTTCAGCATCTGTGTGCAGCAAGGCAAAGTTGCTCTGGTAGGAAGCCAGGGTCTGCTGGAACTGTTTGCGCTGCGGCGCATCCAGGACGCGGGCTACTGGCAGGTCTACCGACAGAGGGTCAACGGCTTTTTGGGCAATTCGGAATTCGTAATGTAGGTGCGGACCTGTTGCCCAGCCGGTCGAGCCAACATACCCAATCAGTTGACCCTGTTCTACGCGGTCTCCTTTGCGCAGACCAGCGGCAAAGCGACTTTGGTGGGCGTACAGCGTGGTGAACTGACCGTGATGCTTAAGAATGATGGTGTTGCCGTAACCGTTCTGGCGACCTATGAATTCCACTGTGCCATCTGCCGTGGCATGGATGGGGGTGCCAGAGGGTGCTGCATAGTCTACGCCTTTGTGGTTACGCCAGCCGCCATGCACCGGATGGCGGCGACCACCAAAAGTCGAGCTGATACGGGTGAACTTCAAGGCCGTACGCAGAAAAGCACCTTTGAGGCTTTGGCCGCTGAAATCGTAATAGCCACCAGAGCCGTTTTCGGGCTGGAACCAAGCAGCTTCATGGGTTTTGCCCTGATTATTGAACTCCACTGCCAGCAAGCGGCCTGAACCTACGTCCTGGCCTTCATGGCCGTAGGATTCGTAGACCACGCGGAAGCTGTCGCCTTTGCGCAGGTCTTTCAGAAAGTCGATTTTGCTGCCCATCACATCCGCCATTTGCAGGGTGATGTTGTCGGGGATACCGGCCTGATCACTGGCGCCAAACAGCGAGCTGTTGATGGTGGCCTGGGCCACTCGTACTCGGGTTTGGGCCAGATCGCTCTGTTCCTGGGCGATAAAGCCGTTATTGCCATCAGGGCGCACTTCCAGCCAGCGGGCTTGGCCTTGGCCGGATTGCTCGGAATAGGGGGTATGACGGTAGCGCAGCCACTGCAAATTGCCGTTGGCATCCAGTGCGGCTTGTATGGCTCGACCTGGGTACAGCTTGTAGATCGAACGCGCCTTTTTATCATGCGTCAGAAATTGCAATAGCCCTTCTTCACTGACTTCCATGCGCTGGAGCAGGGCGGACAAGGTGTCGCCGCGGCGGATACGGGTTTCAGTAATGTAGGCTTGCTGGTCCTGAGCCTGTAGCACCGTCAGCTCCGAAGGCAGGGTCAAGGCAGTGCGGGCTTGGTAAATCTGGGGTTCCGGGCTGCTGGGCATGACCACGGCAAGCGCACCCGCAGCGACAAAGGAGCCAAGGGCAAGCGCGATTAAACCGGTGCGGATAACTAGGGCTCGGGCGAACCGAGGCTGGTGGATGTCGAGGTGGGAGCAGGAGCGTTTCCCTTTGCTGAACATAAAACCAGAACCTTGTTGGATGTACGGTTTACTGTCCGCTTGGCTGGCAAGCGGAGGTCAGTTGTACTGGGCGGACAGAACATTCCTGCCCTGGCAATCTGACCTGCGCGGGAATGATAAAATGGTTTGTTTACGAAACCTTGCTCATTTATTAAGCACGTCTCGCAATAGCAGGCTATCCTAGCGCATTAGGCTTAATTTTTCGAGCATTTTTACTCATTAGTTTGTCACCAGATTTGTTATGTCATCCCCCTCAGAGCCCCTTTCTCCAGAAGTCCTGGCTGATTTAGCCATCGTTAAACGCGGCTGCGACGAATTGCTCGTCGAATCCGAGTTTGCTCGCAAACTGGCGCGCAGCCATGCAACGGGGCAACCCTTGCGTATCAAGCTGGGGCTGGACCCCACGGCTCCTGACATTCACCTGGGGCACACGGTGGTGCTCAACAAGATGCGCCAACTGCAGGATTTGGGGCATACCGTCATTTTTTTGATTGGTGATTTCACCTCGACCATTGGCGATCCTAGCGGGCGCAACACGACTCGCCCGCCTTTGACGCCGGAACAGGTTATTGCCAACGCCAAGACCTATTACGATCAGGCTGCACTGGTTCTGGACCCGGCCCGTACCGAAGTTCGCTATAACTCGGAATGGTGCGATAAGCTCGGTTCGCGCGGCATGATTCAGTTGGCCTCGCGTTATACCGTAGCCCGCATGATGGAGCGTGATGACTTCACCAAACGCTTTAAAGCGAATCAACCTATTTCGGTGCACGAGTTTTTGTACCCCTTATTGCAGGGCTACGACTCCGTTCAATTGAAAGCCGATGTTGAATTGGGCGGCACCGATCAGAAATTCAATTTGCTGGTTGGTCGTGAATTGCAAAAAGAATATGGTCAGGAACAGCAATGTATTTTGACCATGCCATTGCTGGTGGGTTTGGACGGCGTAGAAAAAATGTCCAAATCCAAAGGCAATTACATTGGTATCAGTGAAACGCCGGATTCCATGTTCGGCAAATTGATGTCCATCTCCGACACCTTGATGTGGCGTTACTTCGAGCTGTTGTCTTTCCGTAGTCTGGAAGATATTGCCGGTCTGCAAAAGCAGATCGAAGAAGGCCGTAACCCACGTGAAGTCAAAGTGGAGCTGGCACAGGAGATCGTCACACGTTTCCATAGCGCCCAAGCAGCCGCGCAGGCACTGGAAACGTTCGATGCCCGTTTCCGCCGTGGCGAAATGCCCGAAGATATGCCCGAGGTGACCGTGGCCGGTGAATTGGCCTTGCTGCGTGTCTTGCGCGAAGCGGGTCTGGTTGCTTCCGGTAGCGAGGCCCAGCGCAACGTGGAGCAGGGCGGCGTGCGCATCAATGGCGAACGTGTGGACGATAAAGGTTTACAACTGGAGCCGGGCAGCTATGTGCTGCAAGTGGGCAAGCGCAAGTTTGCGCGAGTCACTTTGACCGGCTGATTGATTGTGGAGGTCTGCAATGAAACTGCGTAGTGATTCTTTTCAAGATCAGAGCGTGATTCCCGAGCGTCTGGCATTTTGCCGTTACGACGCACAATCGAGAGTCGCCTTGGCCGGTAACGCCAATCCGCATTTGGAATGGTCCGATGTTCCCGAGCAGACCCAATCTTTCGTGGTTATTTGCCACGACCCCGATGTCCCTAGTAAGCCGGACGATGTGAATCAGGACGGGCGTGAGGTACCGGCGGATTTGCCTCGGGTGGATTTCTTTCATTGGGTCTTGATTAACGTCTCGCCCGAGCTGCGTAGCCTGGCAGAAGGCTCTTATTCCAAGGGCATCACGCCACGTGGTAAAGCCGGCCCACTGGCTCTGGACGATACGCGCCAGGGCGTCAATGACTTTACCAATTGGTTTGCCAGCGACCGCGACATGAACGGTGATTACTTTGGCTACGATGGCCCGTGCCCGCCGTGGAACGATGCCTTGCCGCACCGTTATGTCTTTACGGTCTATGCCCTGGATATCGCCGAGCTTCCTTTGGAAGGGCGCTTTACGGGTCAGGATGTGTTGCGCGCCATGGAAGGCCATATTCTGGGCCGTGCATCCCTGACCGGCCTATATACCGTGAATCCCCGTTTGATTCAGCAGCCCTGATTGCCCTGGGCGGACTATTTGAGTTTTTTTCATATTCTTTTGAGTCCGCCCGCTGCCGCCTTACTTATTTCCGCATTTTTTGGGGTTTCTGCCACCGGAGACGTTTGTCTGGGTGGTTTGATGCGCTTCCGCGCTAAAATATTGCTTTCTTAGTTTGCTACCTACTTTATCCTTAGGAACCCTCATGTTTGACCGTTCTGCGACTCTTGACAAAGTTGATCCCGATCTTTGGGCTGCGATCCAAAGCGAAGATGTGCGCCAGGAGCAGCACATCGAGCTGATCGCCTCGGAAAACTACACCAGCCCCGCCGTGATGCAGGCCCAGGGCACACAACTGACCAACAAATACGCGGAAGGTTATCCTGGCAAGCGCTACTACGGCGGTTGCGAGTTCGTGGATGTGGTCGAGCAATTGGCTATCGACCGTCTGAAAGAGCTGTTTGGTGCTGAAGCGGCCAATGTGCAGCCCAACTCCGGTTCGCAAGCCAACCAGGGCGTGTACATGGCTGTACTCAAGCCCGGTGATACCGTTCTGGGCATGAGCCTGGCTGAAGGCGGTCACTTGACCCACGGTTCCCCCGTGAATGCCTCGGGCAAGCTGTACAACTTCGTGTCCTACGGTCTGGACGAGAACGAAGAGCTGGACTACGACGAGTTGGAGCGTCTGGCCAAAGAGCACAAGCCCAAGCTGATCGTCGGTGGTGCTTCGGCTTACGCCCTGCGCATCGACTTTGAACGCATGGCTCGTATTGCTCATGAGAACGGCGCCTTGTTCATGGTGGACATTGCTCACTACGCTGGTCTGGTGGCTGGTGGTGCTTACCCCAACCCTGTGCCTTACGCTGACTTCGTGACTTCTACGACTCACAAGTCCCTGCGCGGTCCTCGTGGTGGCGTCATTATGATGAAGGCCGAGCACGAAAAGGCCGTCAATTCGGCTATTTTCCCCGGTATCCAAGGTGGCCCACTGATTCACGTGATCGCCGGTAAGGCCGTTGCTTTTAAAGAAGCCTTGGCTCCTGAGTTCAAGGATTATGCCGCTCAGGTCGTAAAGAACGCCGACGTGCTGGCCCGCACTCTGGTTGAGCGTGGTCTGCGTATCGTGTCCGGTCGCACAGAAAGTCACGTGATGCTGGTGGACCTGCGTCCCAAGGGCATCACGGGTAAGGTGGCCGAAGAAGCGCTGGGCAAGGCTCACATCACGGTCAACAAGAACGCCATTCCTAACGACCCTGAAAAGCCCTTTGTCACCAGCGGTGTGCGTTTGGGTACGCCTGCCATGACCACTCGCGGTTTCAAGGAAGCCGAAGCGGAATTGACGGCGCATCTGATTGCTGATGTACTGGACAACCCTCACGACGAAGCCGTTTTGGCGGACGTTCGTCGCCGTGTACACGAGCTGACTGCCAAGTTGCCCGTTTACTCCTCCAAGTAATCCAGCCGGAGCGGGCCGCAAGGCCCGCGATCTTGAATGAAGTGTCCGTTCTGCCACCATGCCGATACCCAGGTGATCGACTCTCGAATCACCGAAGAAGGCGACGCCATACGGCGACGTCGCAAATGCTCGGCCTGTGAACGGCGCTTCACGACTTACGAGCGTGCTGAGCTGAGCCTGCCCGTCGTGGCCAAGCGCAATGGCACTCGTATGGATTTTGATCCCGCACGTCTGCGGGCGAGCATGGGTGTTGCACTGCGCAAGCGCTCTATCCCCATGGCTCAGGTCGATGCCGCTGTGCAGCGCATCGAAGAAAAACTTCAACTGACTGGCGAGCGCGAAGTCTCTTCCGAGACCATAGGCGAGCTGGTCATGGCCGAGCTCAAGCAATTGGATCAGGTGGCCTATGTGCGCTTTGCCTCGGTCTACAAGAGCTTCAAGGACATCCGCGAGTTCGTACAGGCGATCGACGAAATGAACGATCCCGACCGCGGCTAAGGCGATGGTCGAGCAAGAAGACGTCATCTGGATGCGGCAAGCCCTGGAGCTGGCCGAAAAATCCCTGTATATCAGTGCTCCCAATCCACGAGTCGCCTGCCTGATTGTGCGCGATGGCCAATTGCTGGCTTCAGGTTCCACGCAGCAGGCGGGTGGGCCTCACGCTGAAGTGATGGCCTTGCGCCAAGCCAAAGAGCGCGGCGTCAATGTGGCCGGGGCTACTTTCTACGTCACCCTGGAGCCTTGCAGTCACCACGGGCGTACGCCTCCCTGTGCCGACGCCCTGATTAAAGCAGGTGCCGGGCGAGTCGTCTTTTCCATGTACGACCCCAACCCCTTGGTGGCAGGCAATGGTGTTTCGCGCCTGCGTCAGGCGGGAATTACGGTAGATGGCCCTTTGTGCGTCGAGCAGGCGCTGGCGATCAACGCTGGTTTCTTTGCCCGCATGACACGTGGACGCCCCTGGTTGTGGATGAAAATGGCCGCCTCGCTGGATGGCCGCAGTGCCTTGCCCGATGGCAGCTCTCAATGGATTACCGGGCCGCAGGCGCGTGACGATGGTCATCATTGGCGCGCTCGCAGTTGTGTCGTGTTGACGGGCATAGGTACGGTTAACGCGGACAATCCGCTAATGAATGTACGGGCGGTTTCTACGCCACGTCCACCCATCAAAGCCGTGCTGGACACGCATTTGCGTCTGACCCCCAATGCTGCCTTGCTGGATGGCTCGCCTTGCTGGGTATTTAGCCATCGTCGGGATCCCGAACGCGAAGCCGAGTTGGCAGATCGCAATGCACAAGTCATTCCCATGCCTTTGCACGAAGGTCAGGTGGATGTGCGCGCCGTTCTGGACTGGATGACAGATCAGCAGATCAACGAAGTCCACGCAGAAGCAGGGGCGCGTCTTTCTGGTGCCTTGATTGATGCAGGTGTGGTTGACCAATTGCTGATGTACCTGGCCCCCAAGATTCTGGGGCAGGGACGAGGCGTGGCCGATATTACCGAGCTGGCCGGGCTGGACGATGTAGAGCCGTTCGAGTTTACCGATGTGCGCTTGCTAGGTGCCGATCTGCGTGTTCTGGCACGCCAACGCGATCATTGGGAAGCCTTGCTGCGAGCCGTCGGTGGGGCGTATCCGCCGGACTCGGAATAAGTCAGGTATTGCTGTTCGGTCTGGCGGCCAGATACTGCAAAGAGCATGCCTTCAAGCCTGTGAATTTGAGCCTACCGTTTTGCTGACCCTATCACCTTGACTGTGGCCTTGAGGCAAATGCCGATGGTCGTTTGATTAAGTCTGCCGAGCAGTATCAATCGTCTCTTTAGAAGCAGGCCAAGAGTCCGAACTCACGATACATTGAGACCAGGCTTATCCTACGGTTCAGCAGTCAGTAACCACTCAGCAACAAGGCTTAGCCCAAAAAAATTTCAGCACTTGCCTTATAAGGATAAGTGCTGCTATTATTATGGACTTGGCATTAGCAGCTTCAAATTGCTTGGCCAGAAAAAATAAGTAGGACAGGTGGCCGAGTGGTTGAAGGCGCACGCCTGGAAAGCGTGTATACGTTTATAGCGTATCGGGGGTTCGAATCCCCCTCTGTCCGCCAGAATTCAAAAGCCCCCGCACAGCAATGTGCGGGGGCTTTTTGTTGGGTGTTTTTTACAGGATTGGTGAAATTAATAATTCATTTTCAGGCCGATTCTGTGTCGTCACTACAAAACAAAATGATCGCTGACTGGGGGTAGAACAAGATCAGCGCGGGTCTGGACAGTGTTGCCTTTGCTTCTCCCTCCATTTGGACGGAGGCAGTGTTTCGTGTTGCCGCCAGGCGGCGCGAAATGATTGCAGGCTGGCGAAACCGCAATGCTCGGTAATTCGCTCAATAGACCAGTCGGTATCCATAAATAATTGGCGCGATCGGTCCAGTCGCATGATTTGTTGGTATTGCTTCAGACTGATGCCGCATTCTTTCATGAACAGACGGCTCAGATGCCTGTAGCTGACTGAAAACTGTGCTGATAAGGATTCCTTGAGCGGGGTCTGGACCGTCGTCTGCTGTGCCAACCAGTCTTGCACGGCATGAATCAAGGGGTGCTGGTGATTGCGATAGCTCAGATGGACACTTAACTGCGGGTCTGCTTCCAGACGCCGAAATTGAATCAGATTTTCGCGCGCGATGCGTGCGCTGATGGCGCTGCCGAAATACTGAGTGATCAAGTGCAATGCCAGATCGATGCCCGCAGAAACGCCAGCCGAGGTGTAGATCGGGCCATCCTGCACAAGGATGCGTTTGTTGATAACCCGCGCTTGTGGCGCAAGTTGTTGCAGCATTTTGAGGTGATTGTGATGCGTCGTGCAGAGGCGGCCATCCAGCAGCCCTGCTTGTGCCAGCTGTATAGCACCCGTGCACACGCTGGCGATCAAGACTCCCGGCGGCAGCCTCCCTCCGATCTCACTGAGCCATCGCGTCACTTTTTGCTGGGCTGAGGTAGCGGGGAGTTCGGCCTGGATTTTGCTTCCGACTACGACAATGACATCTCCTTCGATCAGACGTTTCGGGAGGGGCGCGATCGCGTTCAGACAAAGCCCTTGGTAGCTTTGTATGTGGGACTCCGGTCCCACACACTGGATTTTTATGTCGGCTATATCCAGCTCTGTTAGAGAGGCAAAGATCTGCATGGGCCCTCCCAGATCCAGGATGTGCATCTGGGGAAGGATTACAAAGAAAATCCGCTTCATGGCTTATTCGGATGAATCATTGATTTGATTGACTCATGTTATCGCCTTTTATTCTTTTTCTTTAATGGTGTTTTTTTTCTATTTATGTCCTGAAACAGTCTGGAGCTTGGTCAGTCGAAAAACTACGCTAAGCAAGAACTTTTTACATGGAAAGGATTTGTCCTTGTGGCGGAAGAATCAAGAGTCATTGAGCTGCATTGGAATCCTGCTTTTATGGGATCAACCGGCTCCGGGGTGCTAGAGCTGATCAATAAGACTGTCGCTGATAACGGCACGCTGGGGTTTGCCTCCGAGCTTTCGGGAGAGCAGGCGCACATGTTCCTGGACGCTCTGAATCGCAGGGTTGCAGACGGTGATACGCAAGCCTTGTATGCGACCTATGCAGGTCAGCCCGCTTTCTTTGTGATGATGAATTTGAGTGGCATGCCCAATTGCCGACATAGTGCCGAGTTAGCCAAGGCTGTCGTGGCTCCGGGGTTTCGTGGACAGGGTTTGCCAAAACAGGCGCTGCGAGCCTTGATCTGCCGAGCTCGGGAGTTGGGCATCGAGCAGTTTGTTTTAGATGTGCGCGAGGGGTCTCGGGCACATCGTTTATGGACTCGATATGGTTTTCAGACCTGGGGGATTTTACCGGACTATGCCCGTGTGGCCGGACAGGTTTTTGCGGGTCACTACATGTCGCAATCCATAGAAGTGCTGGCCCAACGCATGGGAATTTAGGAATTCTTAAAAAGGATCTTGTAAATGTTGAGTAAGTCAGAATTTAAAAATGAGCTTGAAAGTACATTGCATGGCCATCTTACTTTGGCTCATCCTATCTTTATTGAATTGCTCAATACGCAGCAGCCTAATAAGAAATTGTTGAAGCAAGTGGCTTTGCAAGGTTATCAATTGACCAAGCATTTTCTGCATTATGTGGAGCACCTTTTCTTCTATTGCCCGGTCCCAAAATTCAAGCGGGCTTTGCTGGTTAATGTGTATGAAGAAGAGACGGGCCGCCTCTCCCAGACAGACAATCACGTCGTTTTGATGCAGAACTTTATTCGCGCCCTGGGAGTTAGTGATGAAGAGCGCGACGCCGCAACTCCGCTACCCGCCACGCAAGAGCTGATTGATTATCGACTGAGAGCGGTCGAGGATCCGCAGCGCTACCACGTGGGTGCGGCAGCCGTCATGATTGCCAGCGAAGGCCAAAACCTGGAGACCAAGGCCGGGGAGGCGCGCCACACCTTGCTGGGAGAAGTTTACGGCTTGCAGGAAAAAGATCTTTTGTTCTTTTCCGTGCACCAGGAAGAGGATGTTGGCCATGTCATGCAAGGGCTGAGTTTGGTGACCGAGCTCTGTAATACTGAAAAATTGCAGAAAGAAGCCTTGGAGGCCGTGGACCATACCTGCAAGTTGTTCTGGAATATGTATGACAACCTGCATCGAGAGTATTGCCAGCCCAGCACCATTCGTCTGAGTTGATTGGGTGCGCCACTAAAAAACTGGGGTAGATGCTGCTTCATGCAAAACAAGAATGTGATCCGCTCTCTGGTCGGGTTGGGATTTTTGGCCATGTTCCTCTCTAGCGCGTTCAAAGGGGTTTTCCAGGTCTATTTCAATGACCTGGCTCTCTCTTTTGAACGCGGCCGATCAGACTTTGGTTTTGTTGGCGGGGTATTCCTTTTGGTATCCGGGCTGGTATCGCCGATGGTCGGCGCCTTGTCTGATCGTTTTGGGCCTATTTGGACCGTATTGATCGGCAGTGTGCTTGGAGGAGCCGCCTTCCTTTTGCTTGGCCTCATGCCTCATCAATATTGGCTTTTTGTCATCCTGTATGGGCTGCTGGCCGCGTTTTCTCTTGCGGCGATGACGTTTGTGCCCATGGGGATATTGGTTGATCGATTGTTCGACCAGAGACATAAAAGTTTTGCTTATGCCTTGATCACCAATGGCACGGCCATTGGATTCATTGTTCTTTCCCCATTCTGGTTGTGGTTGCAAGCCCATTTCGACTGGCAGCAGGTATTTTCTGTGGTCGGTCTGCTGTTTCTGGGGCCCTTGGCGGTGCTGTTCTGGTTAGGTGCGCGTGTACCCTTGCCTGCGAAAGAGCCTGCTGGAAATGCCCCCGAGAAGCGCGTTGGCACCTGGCCTGTCGTGTTGCGTGACCCTGGCTTTTATGTCCTTGCCTTTGGTTTCTTCGGATGTGGAGCGTCGATGGCCTTCATTGACGTGCATCTGGTGCCTTTATGGCGGGACGCCGGGGTCAGCCGCTCCAGCATGGGGATGAGCCTGAGCCTGTTTGGCGTGTTGGAAATGATTAGCGGTTTGGCCGCTGGCTGGTTGGCAGTGCGTTTTGCCCAGCACCGACTACTGGCGGCTTTCTACGTACTACGTTGTCTAGCCATGACTTTGTTATTGGCTCCCTCCGGAATAGTGACGACCTACGTGTTTGCCGCCGTATTTGGGGCCAGTTATCTCGGAACTGTCATATTGACCTCAGCGATTTGTCTGGATCGCTATGGAGGCGCCGTCAAGGGGCAGGTATTTGGCATGCTTTTTCTGGTTCACCAGATAGGCGCTTTTGGATCCGCTCAATTAGGTGCTTATGGCTATGACCGTCTGGGCAGTTATCAGGCGACGGTGATGGTCCTGGCAATGCTCACTGCGATCGCTGGTGTTTCTTCACTCTTTCTATCGTCTGTTGTGTTTCGACGGACTCAATCTGAATTCAGCTGAGATATCTATCATGTTCAATGACCAACGTGCTACCCAAATGCTCAGGATTGGACAGGATGCCGATTTTTCCGACAGCTTTTGTGAGCCGCTTGCGCTGACGTCTGCCTATTCTTTCAGCTCAGCGAGGGAGGCGGCCGCTCGTTTTGGAGGGACGGAACCGGGCAATGTCTATAGTCGATTTACCAATCCGACAGTCAACACGTTCGAGCAGCGGGTTGCCTTCCTGGAGGAGGCCGAAGCGGCGGTGGCGTTTGCATCCGGCATGGCGGCACTGTCAGCGGTGGTGATGGCGTTTGCAGCGAGTGGTAGCAATATCGTATGCGCACGTGATGTGTTTGGCACGACCCTGATCATGCTGCGCCAGCATTTTGCCCGTTATGGCATTGAAGTGCGTGTCGTCGGCATGCTGGATTACGATGCCTGGGAAAAGGCGATCGACAGTGATACATGCCTGGTTATTGTGGAAACCCCAGCGAATCCGATGCAGCATGTCGCCGATATTGCCCGGCTGTCACGCATGGCTCATGCCCATGGGGCATTGCTGCTGGTAGACAGCACCATGCTGACCCCTATTTTGCAGCGGCCATTGCGACAAGGCGCAGATCTGGTATTGCATTCCGCCGGTAAATATATGGATGGTCACGGTCGGTGCATTGCCGGTGTGGTGTGTGGGGTCGATACATTGATGCAGCCGCTGCGGGCGGTGTTGCGTTCGCAGGGAGCGTGCTTGAGTCCGATGAATGCATGGTTACTGCTCAAGAGCCTGGAGACGCTTGAGTTGCGTATGCAGCGCATCAGTGCCAACACACTGTCGATGGCGCGCTGGCTGGATAAGCATCCGAAGGTAGGTTCGGTGTTTTACTCGGGCTTGGAGTCGCACCCCTGCCATGAAATTGCCTGCGCGCAGCAGGCCGGTTTTGGTGGGGTAGTCAGCTTTGAAGTGGGTATGAGCCAAAAAGAGGCTTGGGCTTGTATGGATGCTTTGCAGTTGATTTCAATCGCGACCAATATTGGAGACACACGCAGCATGGTCACGCACCCAGCATCGACGACTCATGGGCGTTGGTCACCAGAGGATCGTATGAGCTGCGGGATTGGGGATAATCTGCTGCGCTTGTCCGTAGGTTTGGAATCGCTTGCCGATTTGCAGCAGGACATTGATGTGGCACTCAAGATTGCTCTTGAGCAGAAGAGTCAGAGTTTGCAGGGATGCTCCTTGCTTGAGACGCTGGAATGAGGGGGGCAGATGTTTTTGACACTGTTATTTTCAGCCGTACTGACTTTCCATGTGCTGGTGCTGTCACAGGGTGGGCGGCGCCGAAAGCAATGGTTTTGGTATGTTTTTATTGGCTTGTTCGCTTTGTTGCTCAGCTTGCAGATTGACTTCGCCGTTCTGAGCGACCGCCGGATTGACGGTCTCGCCTTTGGTGGTTTATGCGGTTGATGGCTTTTGGCAAGTGCTTGAAAGGCGGATAGGTCATTATCACGGTGACGGTTGACTGGGACCCTGTTACCGGATAAGCCAATTGGTTTGAGCTCATCCGGCACCAGTTTCATTGGGACACCTGACTAGGCAAGCTTAAGGCAGCAGACTCAGGCGATCGACTTCAAACTCCGTCTTGCGCAGGCCTTTGTCGAATTCCCCAGTCAGTTCCACTTTTTGCTCAGCACTGATGCTCTGGCCAGCCGGGAAGTCTTCGTTGTCGATCTCCACGGTTATACGGCCGGTGGCATCTTCAAAAATGTAGCGTTCATCGCCTTCAAACGAGACCAGACGACCTTGTAAACGTGCGATTTGGTCGTCGCGGCCGGTCTCCAGCAACTGCTTGACGGTCATTAGTGGCACATTGTTGGGGCCGGAATAAGAGCCAGCGGCGCTGCTCGCCTGGGGGGCATTGTTTGGGCCGGTGTAGCTGGCGGGTTGTGCGATAGCAGCGCTGGCGCTCAGGGCAAGGACGGCGGCGAGGGTAGGTAAAGTGAATCGCATGATTGGGTTTCCTGTATCGGGTTATCGGGTCAATGTTCCGCCGATTGCGGAATAGTGTTAGTAGAACTCCTGAACCTGAAGGCAATCTTAAGACTCTTAACGGGGTGGAAAATCCAGTATGACACTCAGGCCCTGGCCGTCCAGCCCTTCTTCAAAGGATAGTTTGGCATCGTGCAAGGCCGCGATGCGGGCCACGATAGACAAGCCCAGGCCGTTGCCGGCTTGGCCGGTGCCCAGTACGCGAAAAAACCGTTCTCCCAGTCTGGCCCGTTGTTCGAGGGGAACACCAGGCCCCTTGTCCCGGACCGCAAGGCGTACACCGCCATCGTGTCTGCGTGTCGTTTCGATCTGTACCCGGACGCCTGCGCCGCCGTAGCGAATGGCATTGCCAATCAGGTTGCGTAAGGCGCTGCTTAACAATACCGGCGCAGCCTGCAAGCTTGTCACGGCCAAGGCTCTTTCCATGTTCACTGACACCGAGGGCAGGGATGGGCTAAGGTTGTCCAGGATTTGATTCAGGTCTACGGTTTCACGTTTCAGAGGTTCTGCCTGTGGTTCCAGTCTTGTCAGGGCGAGCAGACTTTCTACCAGGGCGGTGCAGCGATCCAGATCAGCGCGTAATTGCTGTAGATGGGCATCAGGTAGTTGCAGTTCGCGTTCAATTAATTGAACGCGCATGCGCAGCCCAGCCAAAGGGGTACGCAGTTCGTGGGCGGCATCGGCGGTAAAGCGCCGCTCACTTTCCAGTGCTGTGGATAGACGTGCCATCAAGGTGTTGAGGGCATCGAGCATGGCCTGCAGTTCACGGGGCGGATGGCCACCCTGCACGGGCGTGAGGTCATCGGGGGATTTGGCGTTGATGCGTTTGACGGTATCTTCCAAAGGACGCATCAGGCGTCGGATCAGGAACCAGCTTGACAGGCCCAGCAGCGCCAGCAGTCCCAACACGGGCCAGGCTAGATTTTCTGCCATATCCTCCAGCAGTTCCAGACGTTCTTCCATAGGTTGGGCGACCTGGGCGGTCACGCCTGCCGACCCAGGGCGCACGTAAACCCGCCAGAGTTCATCATCGACCCGGACGGTGGTGGTTTGCTTGCTGTGTGCCTGCGGTAAAAAAGCCGTTTCAGGTGTGTCGTCGCCGCGCAGCAGCACACGGCCATCTGCCGCGACCAACTGGTAGTACATGCGCAGTTTGAGCGCCTCGTCACGGTTCAGGCCTGTGCCCGTTGTATTGGATCCGGGCGAAGTCTCCTGCGGGTCCAGCATCAAGACCAGACGGGCACCTTCTTCCAGTGCGTCATCAAGAACATCACCGGTAGCGTGCCAGGCGACACTGACCACAATGGAAAGGCTGACCAGCCACAGGCCAATACTGGTTCCCATTACGGTCAGCAGCAGACGACGCCGTAGGGACCAGCCTTGCGGGCGTGATGCCGAAGCATTGGGGCTGGAGCGGGTACGCGTCAGTTTACGGAGCAGATGTTTCATGCGGGGGCCAGCACATAGCCTTGATTGCGTACAGTGACAATGAAGTCACTGCCCAGTTTCTTGCGCAGATTGTAAATATGGACTTCGATCGCGTTGCTCTCCACTTCCTCGCTCCAGCCATAGAGGGCTTCTTCAAGCTGAGCGCGGCTCAAAATATGGGTGGGGTGGTGCATCAAGGCCTGCAGAACAGCAAATTCGCGTGCGGTTACAGCCACAGGCTGATCGTTCAATGTGACACGCTTGGCTGTCGGGTCAATAGCGACGGGGCCGTGACGCCATTCGGAGCTGGCCTGTGCCGCGCTGCGACGCAAGGCCGCGCGTACTCGTGCGGATAGCTCTTCCAGGTCAAACGGCTTGACCAGATAGTCGTCTGCTCCCAGATCCAGGCCCTGCACTCGGTCTGCCAAGGTATCGCGGGCGGTGATCACAATGACGGGAACGTGGGCATGAGGGCTACCGGCTCCTCGCAAGCTACGCAAAACGGCATCGCCGTCCAGGCCGGGCAGGCCCCGATCCAGCAGGATGCATTGATAGGTATGGGTTGCCAAGGCCGTGGCAACTTGATCGCCGCGTTGTAACCAGTCCACAGCATAGCCGTCCATATGTAGCCAGGACTGCAAGGAACTGCCCAGCGAGGAATCGTCTTCGATTAAGAGAATACGCATATGCACAGCCTGGCAGGGAAAGATGAAGGGAATCTGATGCTAGTGTGAGGCATGGCGCAAAGCAGCCGCAAGCGCAGAAGGGCTTGTACGGCTGCTTTGTATTGTAAAAGCAGGCAGACTCTGTGTTTCCCGCCCTGATCAGGCTGCTAGATGCTGCGCTGTTGCACCCGCGCTGACAGTTCCTGTGCCGTCTCCTTGCGTTCGCTGTATCTATCGACCAGATAATCCGCACAGTCGCGTGTCAGCAAGGTGAATTTGATCAGTTCTTCCATTACATCGACCACCCTATCGTAGTAGGGGGAGGGTTTCATGCGGCCTTGGTCGTCAAACTCCAGAAAGGCTTTGGCAACGGAGGACTGGTTGGGAATGGTGATCAGGCGCATCCAGCGGCCCAGGACGCGCATCTGGTTCAAGGCGTTAAAGGACTGGGACCCGCCAGAGACTTGCATGAGCGCCAGTGTTTTGCCTTGCGTTGGGCGTACGGAGCCGATGCTTAACGGAATCCAGTCAATTTGTGCTTTCAGGACACTGCTCATGGCACCGTGTCGCTCGGGCGAAGTCCAGACCATGCCCTCGGCCCACTGTACACATTGACGCAGTTCCTGCACTTTGGGGTGCTCATCTGTTGCGCCATCGGGCAAAGGCAACTGGTGTGGGTCAAAGATCTTGGTTTCGGCACCCATTGCGTTCAGCAGTCGCGCCGCCTCTTGCGTCAACAATCGGCTATAGGAGCGTTCCCTCAAAGAGCCGTACAAAAGCAGAATTCGAGGTGCATGCGTAGCCCGCCTTGGAGGCGGCAACTCTGACAGTGTCGGGCTCGTAAAAGCGTGCTCGTCCAGATTGGCTAAGTCAGGCTGGCTCAATTCTTTGTCCTTTTTCATCAATGACGGCTTGGCCGTCCTCTTTCCGGAATGCGCCTTGCTGCGGCTGGGGCAGTATTTCAAGCACCTGTTCCGAAGGGCGGCACAAGCGTGTGCCCAGCGGTGTGACCACAATGGGACGGTTGATCAGAATGGGGTGCAGCAACATGAAATCAATCAGTTGTTCATCACTCCATTTGGGGTCGCCCAGTTGCAGCTCCTCATAAGGTGTTCCTTTTTGGCGCAGGACTTCGCGCACGCTCAGGCCGCAGTCTGTTATCAGCCTGATCAGTGTGGCGCGGTCTGGTGGTGTTTGCAGGTACTCGATGATGGTGGGCTCTTGACCACTATTGCGGATCAGGCCCAGGGTATTGCGCGAGGTGCCGCAGGCGGGGTTGTGATAGATGGTGATGTTGCTCATGGCCTTGTGCTCGATGTCAGGGGGTTAGTGGGCGATACCTAGCCGTAGGGCCAAGGCCGCCAGAGTGATCAGCAAGACGGGGGTGGTCAGGATGGCTCCTACCTTGAAGTAGTAGCCCCAGCTGATTTTTGTGCCTTTCTGGGCCAGCACGTGCAGCCAGAGCAAGGTGGCCAGACTGCCTATGGGTGTGAATTTGGGCCCCAGGTCACTGCCGATGACATTGGCGTAGATCATGGCTTCTTTGACGGCGCCCTGGGCGCTGGAAGCATCAATTGACAGGGCCGTGACCAGGACCGTGGGCATATTGTTCATGACCGAGGACAACAGGGCAGACAGGACGCCTGTGCCCATGGCGGCTCCCCACACGCCAGCCTGGGCGAACTCATCGAGCAGCAGGGCCAGATGGTTGGTCAGCCCGGCATTACGTAGGCCATACACCACCAGATACATGCCCAGCGAGAACACGACGATTTGCCAGGGCGCACCGCGCAGCACTTTCCTTGTGCTGATGACTGTGCCACGAGCGGCAACCGTCAGCACAATGATGGCTCCGGCAGCGGCAACGACACTGACGGGAATCCCCAAGGGCTCCAGTGCGAAAAAACCTGTCAGCAGTAAAGCCAGCACGATCCAGCCTGCCTTGAAGGTCGCCATGTCCGTAATGGCTTGTGCGGGTGGTTTCAACTGCTCAAGGCGATATTGGGCAGGAATGTCACGTCGGAAATACAAGATCAAGACGAGCAGGCTGGCCAGCACGGACACGATATTGACGGGCACCATGATGGCGGCGTAGTCCGTGAAGCCCAGTTTGAAATAGTCGGCCGAGACAATGTTGACCAGGTTGGAGACGACCAGTGGCAAGCTGGCCGTGTCGGCAATAAACCCTGCCGCCATGACAAAGGCCAAGGTCGCGGCGGGCGAGAAGCCCAAGGCCAGTAACATGGCCATGACAATAGGCGTCAGAATCAGGGCAGCGCCATCGTTGGCAAACAGGGCAGACACGGCAGCGCCCAGAATCACGATAAATGCAAAAAGCCTGCGTCCACTGCCTGCCCCCCAACGGGCAACGTGCAGTGCGGCCCATTCAAAGAAACCGGCTTCATCCAGCACCAGGCTGATGATAATGATTGCTATAAAAGTAGCGGTTGCATTCCAGACGATACCCCACACCACATCCAGATCGCTCCACTGCACCACACCTGAAAGTAGGGCCGCGGCCGCGCCCAGAGAGGCGCTCCAGCCTATGCCCAAGCCTTTGGGCTGCCAGATGACCAAGATCAGGGTGGCAAGGAAAATCAGGACAGATGTGAGCATGGCAAATTTTGTCGTCAGGGGCAGGCGGTCAGGCCTTGGGTATTAGGCCAACAAGCGGTTGGTTGATTTGAATCGGTGTTAGTTGGCTTTTTTAGGGGCGTTGGCACAAGTTGGGCGCTGTAAGGCAGTGTTCACCCTGACAGCAGTTCTCAGTCAGGTAGGCCAGTAGATCGTTCATGGCGGGAAAGGTGGCGCTGTAGAGCAGGTTGCGGCCTTGGCGCTCGCTATGAATCAAGCCGGCATTACTGAGTTCTTTCAAATGAAAGGACAGGGCATTGGGAGCGATGCTTAACTGTTCGGCCAAGGTGCCGGGTGTCAGCCCGGACGCACCGGCTACAACCAGTGCGCGAAATACCCGCAGGCGGGCTTCGTGGGCCAAGGCGGCCAGGGAGCGGATAACGTGAGATTCTTCCATGGGCATATAATACAATAATTCAACAATTATTGAATAGTTGATTTGTGTACTGGTGGTTTTTTCAGACTATTTGTCTACGCGGATGGCAAAGGCAAAGCCATGATTGTGTTTTGGGAGGGCACCGTAAGGTGTCTGGTGCTGTCTGTGAGTAGGGCTATGTCGCCATCTGCTCGCTCAACCAGTCAGCAAAGACTTCTGCACGTGGGTTTTGATCCAGAGCCTGCGGGGAGAGCAGATAGTACGCCGAGCCGTCGGGGATAAAACCCTGCGGGGCGATAAGCTGGCCGCTTTGCAATTCGTCCTCCACCATCAGATGCGACACGATCGCCATGCCTTGCCCGGACAAGGCCGCCTGAATACACAAATAAAAATGTTCCAGTTCCAGCTTGTTGGCAGCGCGTATGGGCTGGCCACTAAGTCGCGCCCAAGTGGCCCAGGCCTGGGGTCGAGAACTGCTCTGTATCAGCACCTGTTGGGCCGTGTCCTGCGTGTGAGGGTATTGCGCTTGGCAGACAGGCCCTATTCGCTCCTCGCATAACTTCAGGCCGCAGACCGAGTCCGCCCAATGAAAGTCGTCGGGGCGTATGGCCAGATCCACCCCCATTTGCGCGAAGTTCACCGGCCCTCCGGCTGTAATCAGATGCACGGTGATATTGGGGTGCAAGGCCTGGAACCCCCCCAGACGCGGAATCAGCCACTTCATGGCAATAGTGGGCTCGCAGGAGACGGCCAAGGCATGTTCGCGCTGGCTTTGTTGCAGTTGGTGAACAACATCTTCCAGGCGTTCAAACATAGGGGCGGTGACATGCAAGAGCTGGCGACCTGCAGGCGTCAGAAATACGGCCCGATTGCGCCTTTCAAACAGCTCGACTCCCAGCGATTCTTCCAGTGCACGAATTTGTCGGCTGACAGCGCCGTGCGTGACATGGAGTACTTGCGCTGCCTGCACAAAACTGCCTGCCTGAGCCGCCGTATCAAAGTAGCGAAAAGCCGTGAGGTTGGGAATTTGCATAGTCGATGAAAACTCACAGAAATGATGCAGTAATTATCGTTTTTAAATTAGCACAGGATTATCAATAATGACATCCTGTGATGGCGAGATTGGGGCGAAATAAATAAATTTTTTGGCTAATGAATTTTCTGGGTTTGACGAAATATTCGTTGTTGGATCAGGAGTAAAAAATAACTTGAAAGTTAGATGGAGCCATAAATTATCTGAAAATATTCTCTGTTTCTGAGAGAAATCTGTTTTTCGACAGTGAGGTCCTGTGGGCAGAGATTTTTCCATTAGTAGGAGTGTAGGACTGATACTGCATTCTGGCTGTATGAACAGTCGTTCATAACGCCGATTTCATCAAACTTAGGCTTGTTAAATATGCATGAACTGTTGGCGGTTGCCACCATTACTATCCTGGCTGTGATCAGCCCAGGCCCAGACTTTGCCATGGTCACTCGTAATGGCTATTCCTTTGGTCGCAAGACTGGTCTGATTTCAGCCTTGGGCATTGCGGCCGGCGTGCAAGTGCACGTGGTTTACACGGCGTTGGGGGTAGCGATTCTGATTACTCAATCTCCCACTCTGTTTTGGATGATGAAGGTGGTGGGGGCGGCGTACTTGATGTACCTGGGCTATCAGTCTTTCAGTAACCGCGCTGTGCCTGATACCGATGGTCAAGCAGTTTGTGTGCCCACCGCCTGGCAGGCGTTTGGTATGGGTTTTTTAACCAATGCCTTGAATCCTAAAACCATGTTGTTTGTGGTGGCGACTTTTACTCAGTTGGTACAGCCGGATGCACCATTCTGGCTGAATTTTGCCTATGGTTTCTGGATGTCCTTTGCTCATTGGGTCTGGTTCAGCGTGGTGGCTCTGGTGTTTTCAGATAAACGCTTGCGGGCCGCCATGCTGGCTCGGCAAAGATGGCTGGACAAGGGAATTGGTGCAGCCTTGCTGGGTCTGGGTGCATCACTGCTATTTGCCAATTCTGTCTCCTAGGGGCGGCTTGCTTGATGGCGTTGAGTTGGATAGCCAAGCGGTGTGAGTAGCCTGATTGTTCAGGTTTTAATAAGTTGTTGTTAATTGTTTTTTGAAATTATGGTTGGGTTTTTTTGTTATTGTGGTGATCTTTTTTGTATGGCAATTAATATTGAAAATTTAAATAGATAGAAAATAATATAAATAAAGTTTAAAAAAGAATATCTGTTATTTTTTGCTATTTATGGATGAGTGTGTCGGTATTATCGACAAGTTGCAGTATCAGGCTTTGCACACGACTTGTAGATAGGGAGACACGAATGACTTGTCATCATATAAACGCAAAAACAGTAGCGGGTTACGGTCTGATTTTATTGGCTGCCTTGCAGGGCCATGCTGTGGCCCAAAGCCCGGAACCCACGCTGGATACCAGCCAGCTTTATGCGGACGTACATTTCCATGCATCCAACTATGCCATGCAGGGGATTCCTTTAAAGGAATATGCAGAAAGGTATATGGGCGGCAATTTGCAGCAGATTGTGCGCTCGACCATCATGCCTATTCCTTTGCAGCAGCGTTGGGATGGGTTTGAGCTCTATCAGGCTCAGGGCCCTGGCAATCAGATGTATGGGCCCAATTACTATATTGGCCCTAAGGCCGACCTGTATTACTACTCCTTTGTCGATGCCATGTTTGCCCGCGAGTACGAGCGGCTGCCACCCCAGTATCAGGAAAAACTGGATGTCATGATCACGGCGTTCAATCCAATGGACGTCTATGCCTCGCAACATATCAAGCGTGCGGTGCTTAGTTTTCCAGGCGTGTTTGCCGGGGTGGGCGAATTCACCATTCACAAGGAGCTGGTGTCCAGCAAACTAGCCGGTGAAACGGTAGAGCAAACCAAGGTGCCCTCCGTGCCCTTGCCTCCGGACGCGGGTGATGGCAGCAAGGTGTCGCTCTATTCCGAATCCCTGGAGTATCTGTTCAAAACGATCGAGGAAATTGGCCTGGTCGCGATTTTGCACAACGATATGTACCGGGTAGAGGTCAATTATCAGGGTGAGCTGGAGCATGCCTATCCCAATCAGGACTATGTGGAGGGATTGAAACATGTGTGCGGACATGCACCCAAGGCCAGAGTGGTATGGGCGCATACTGGATTGGGGCGTTTTGTGAAGCCGACTCAGGATCACATTACGCGCGTAAAGAAAGTGTTGGATGCTTGCCCAAGCTGGTCTACCGATATTTCCTGGGATCTGGTGCAGGACTATATGCTTCACCCCGAACCCGGAATGCCCAGCCGCCAGGATTGGCTGAATTTCTTCAAGGAATACCAAAACCGGATTCTGTGGGGCTCGGATGTGGTGATTTTCACGCGTAACCGCTTTGAATCGACCCCTCCCACGTCTGTGACGCCGGGTGGCTTGATGTCGCCAGAGCAGTATCACGCGGACTTGTCCAAGATGCGGGACTTCCTGGGAGAACTGCCTGTGGAAGTCGGTAACAAGATTCGCTATGAAAACTATCTGGGCCTGTTCAACCGTGCCAAGTTCTCTGTAAGGGCGTGGGAGCGTGAGAACGCGGGCCTGAATATCTGGGACATTCCTACTCCTGTTCATCCTTGAAAAGACCCTGCTGTTGAGGCTGGCCATCAGCAGCTTGAGTGCAGCGGGTAATTTGCAGGAAAGACGTGGGTTAGCAGCAGCAAGCGCAGCAGTCTGAGTCTTCCATTTGCACAAAAATGAATTATGTTCAGGCTGCTGCTAAAGCGGTGTTCTTCACAAAAGCCTTGCTATTTCAGTGCTAAGTGCCTTGAAACTGAGCGACCATAGCCATAGCCATAGCCATAGCCAGAACCCAAGTCTATGTCTCTGATCCTGGCAAAAGCCAAGGTAAAGGTAAAAGCAAAAAAACTGCCCCCCGAAAGTTGGATAACTATCCACACCTTCGGAGGGCAGCTTGCTATCGCACTTCAAGGCCGCCTAGATTGGCTCCTTGATTGTGCTGTCTGACGCTGGGTTTGATGCCTGCCTAGGCGTCGCTTAAACCACCTTGTTTTGCGTAGCCAGTTTGTCCAGATCTTCTTGAATCAGCTTGCGAATAGCGGTTTTCAAGAGTTTGCCGGTTGCCGTGTGGGGCAGTTCATCTACCACGATCAGCTCGTCAGGAATGCTCCATTTGGAGACTTGTTCTGTAAACAGATCAATCATGTCCTGCTTGGTGAAGGTGGCATCGTCTTGCAATTGCACCACCAGAACCGGGCGCTCGCCCCAGCGCTCGTCAGGCTTGGCCACCACGGCGGCTTCCTTGATTGCCGGGTGAGCCTGAGCAATGTTTTCCAGCTCGATCGAGCTGATCCATTCACCACCGGATTTCACCACGTCTTTCGTGCGGTCCACGATCTGGATAAATCCGTCTTTATCGATGGTGACCACATCGCCTGTATTGAACCAGCCATCTTTTGTGTGGGCGGAACTGTCCTGATTGTTGAAGTAAGCGCTGGCAATCCAGGGGCCGCGCACCATCATGGCACCAAACATTTTGCCGTCGCGCGCAATGGGCTGGCCATCGTCGCCATCTACCCGGAACTCGACGCCAAAGAGCGGACGCCCTTGTTTGGCCAGCAGTTTGAGTTTTTCGTTCTCAGGCAAGGATTCGTGCTGGGGCAGCAAGGCGGCGGCCAGACCGACGGGGCTGGTTTCAGTCATGCCCCAGGCGTGGCGCACTTTTACGCCCAGCTTCTGGAAGCGGGTAATCATGACGGGTGGTGCAGATGAACCGCCAATGACCAGACGTTGCAGGCTGCTGAAGGTTTTGCCATTGGCCTGCATCCAGTCCAGCAGGCCTAGCCAGACGGTAGGTACACCGGCCGTCATGGTGACGCCTTCATTTTCAAACAAGGTGTGCAGGCTGGCGCCGTCCAGTTTTGGACCGGGCAAGACCAGTTTGGCGCCCACCATCAAGGCAGCGTAAGGCAGGCCCCAGGCGTTGACGTGGAACATGGGCACAATCGGGGTAATGGTATCGGAGGCCGACAGGCACAGGGCATCGGGCATGCTCAAGGCAAAGGCATGCAAGATGGTGGAGCGATGGCTGTAGAGCACGCCTTTGGGGTTGCCCGTGGTGCCGGAGGTGTAGCACAGGCCCGATGCCGTGTTCTCGTCAAACACCGGCCAGTCGAATTCGTCTGGTTCGTTGGCAATCAGAGTTTCGTAGCAGGTCAGATTGGGTAGCAATTCTGACTTGGGCATGTGCTCTTCGTCCGTCATGATGACCACGGCTTTGAGCTTGGATAAGGGCTCGGCCAGAGCCTCCAAAATCGGCAGGAAGCTCAGGTCAGCAAACAGGACGCTGTCGCCAGCGTGTTCAATGATGTAGCCGATTTGATCCTGAAACAGACGCGGGTTGATGGTATGACATACCAGCCCGGAGCCTGAGACGCCGTAATACAGCTCCAGGTGACGATAGCCGTTCCAGGCCAGGGTGCCTACGCGGTCTCCTTGCTGCAAGCCCATTTTCTGAAGCGCATTGGCCAGTTTTTGGCTGCGCTTGGACAGGTCTGCATAGGTGTAGCGGTGGATATGGCCTTCTACCGTTTGTGAGACAACTTCGCGGTCTGCATGGTAGTTGGCCGCATGACGCAGTATGGATGACACTAACAGCGGGGTATTCATCATCATGCCAAGCATGGTTTTCGTCCTCCCTGGGGGTCAATCAAACAGAACTGACGGGCCTTCAGACGGTGAGTCTACGCGCAGAAAATGGACGAAACACATCGCTGACTGTCATGGCCTTCTTATGCACAGTAGCCGAAAGCTCACAAATACGTCTATGTCGGCGTTTGTATTTGCTTGCGTAATCCCAAAGCCTCAGTGAAAAATTGTGTGATCATTCGGCTCTCCCGGCGTTCGGTCAGGCAATACAAATAGGTGTCGGTGCGCACGGGATCGCCTTGAATACGAACCGCTTTGAAACGATGGTCCGGGATGAACTCTGCCTCGGACACTGTCCCCACGCCCAGTCCCCGGGCGACGGCTTCACGCAAGGCTTCCCGGCTGCCAATTTCCATGACGGCGCGGGGCCGGATATTTTCTTTTTCCAGTGCTGCTTCCAGGCAGGCGCGTGTGGTCGAGCCCGATTCCCGCTGCAGCAAGGGAGCGTCCTGTAAGGCAGCTAAAGGCACACTGTCGTGTTGGGCCAAAGGATGCGACAAGGGGGCGAACAAAATGACAGCATGGCTGGCGTAGTGTTCGGTGTGAAAGGCCGGGTCCTCGCTGGCTCCGGCCAGCACGGCAATGTCGGTGGCGTAGTCGGCCAGATCGGCCAGCACCTGTGCCGAGTTTCCCATATGAATAGAGATGTCCACGCCGGGAAACAGTCGGTGATAGGCCTCCACCATTTCAATGACATGAAAAGGGCCGACTGCGCCAATACGCAGTCGGCCTACATGCAGTTTCCCACTGTCATGCAGCAGGTTGAAGGCATCGACCTCCAGCGCGCCCAGTTGTTGCGCGACCGGCAGCAGCGCCATCCCCACCTGGGTCAGTTGGACACCTCTGCCCCGGCGATGAAACAACTCCACATCATGTTGCTGTTCCAGCCCCTGTACTTGCTTGGTCACGGTGGGTTGGGCCAATCCCAGGGCGCGGGCCCCGGCGCTGAAACTGCCATGTCGGGCAACAGCCAGAAAGGCACGTAGGCGTGCGGCAGACATATAGACTCCATCTATAGATAACTGATGTTTTGAATCTTAAATCCATAATATGAAGGCAATGTGATCTTTCTACTATGTCGGTATTCCTCCCAGCAACCTTTAGGACGACTGCCATGAACAAGAACGTATTTCAGACAGCCCGCCGCTCTTTTATCGCGGCAAGTGCCGCCACCATTGTCTTTTCGGTGTTTGGAACTGCCGCCCAGGCCGCCCAGGACACCTTGACGATTGGTCTTATTCCTGCCGAAGACTCGCAGGCCATGATCGAATCGAGCAAGCAGGTGATTGAACAACTGGAGCGCGAGTCTGGCATGAAGGTCGAGCCTTTTGTGGCTACGGACTACAACGGCATTATCGAAGCCCTGCGTGCCAAGAAGCTGGACGTGGCTTATCTGGGTCCGTTTTCCTACGTGCTGGCCAGCTCGGTGGCGGATGTAGAAGCCTTCGCAGTCGCTGTTACCAAGAAAACAGGTAAAAGCGCCTACAAGAGCTTGATTGTGGTGCGTGCCGATAGCGGGATTGACACGGTGGATCAGTTGAAAGATCGCACCTTCGCCTTTGTAGACCCTAGCTCGACGTCCGGCCATCTGTTCCCTAAAGCCGGTCTGGAAAACGATGGTTACAAGCCTGAAGAGCTGTTCTCCCGTGTGGTGTTCTCCGGTTCGCACGATGCCAGCTTGCTGGCGGTAGCCAACAAGAAAGTGGATGCTGCTGCTGTGGCCGACCGCATTTACGCCAGCGCGATTTCCAAGGGCCAATTGGCTCAGAATGATTTGAAAGTGGTGTGGTCTTCCAACGATATTCCCGAGTCGCCCATGGTCTGGCGCAAGGATCTGGACCCCAGTGTGAAAGAGAAAGTGGCCAAGGCCTTGGCCAACATCAAAGATGTACCTTGGGGTGATCAGGGCATGTTGAATGGTTTTCAGGCGACTGACGATGCTGCTTACAACGTAGTGCGTGATACCGCCAAGGTGCTGAACCTGGATCTGCGGAGCATGAAATGATCCGTTTGCGTGGCCTGAACAAAAGCTATGGCTCCAATGATGTCCTGTGCGGTGTGGACATGGATGCACAAGCCGGTGAGTTTCTGGTTGTGCTGGGTCAGTCCGGAGCGGGCAAGTCCACCTTGCTGCGCTGCATGAATCGGTTGGCGCAGGCCGATACAGGAGAGATGTCGGTGGCTGGTATTGATGCCATGTCGGCTCAGGATACTCGGGCCTTGCGTCGCCAGGTTGCCATGATTTTCCAGCATCACGATGTGGTGCCTCGTTTGTCAGTGCTGCGCAATGTATTGACCGGGCGTTTGGGGGCGGTTCCCGTGTGGAGCTCGATCCTGCAACTGTTCAGCCGTGCTGATATTGCCTTGGCCAAAGAATGTCTGGAGCGGGTGGGGCTGGCGCATAAAGCCCAGGCCCGCACGGATTCCTTGTCGGGTGGCCAGCGTCAGCGTGTGGGCATTGCCCGTGCCCTGGCGCAGCGTCCCCGCATCATTCTGGCTGATGAACCGGTTGCCAGCCTGGACCCTAAAACAGCCCGTCTGGTGATGCGTTATTTGCACGACGCCAGTCGGGAACTGGGTATTACCGTGGTGTGCAACCTGCATCAGGTCGATTACGCCCGTGAGTTTGCCGACCGTATTGTGGGCCTGGCCCATGGTCAGGTGGTTTATAACGGCGCTCCTGATCTGATGACGGAAGATGATCTGACCCGTATCTATCCTGGCCCGGAGCCAGGGCAGGGCGGTGCGCACTCCCAAGAGGCAAATGAGGCCGCGGCCTCCTTCCTGAACGAACCACTGGCCATTGCGACCAAGGGAGCCTGATCATGGAACATAAATATTCCTGGGTCATGTCCACGCCTACGAGTGTTAAAAGCTGGGTCACTACGGCTGTGTTGGTCGCGGCGATTGTCGTGGGGCTGCAATGGAGTGCGCAAGGCGCACAGTTAAGCGCCGCCGAGTTTGCGGCTGGCCTGCCGCAGATTGCTGACTTTTTAAGCCGCACCTTCCCGCCTGACTGGAGTATTTTGGGCAGTCTGGTCCCGCCTGCTATCGAGACGATTCAGATCGCAATTTGGGGCACGGTACTAGGTGTGCTGGGAGCCGTTCCGGTGTCGTTTCTGGCGGCCCGTAACTTGAATGTCAACCGTTATCTGTACAGTTTTACCCGTCAAAGCCTGAACGTGATACGCAGTATCAACGAACTTATCCTGGCTTTGGTGTTTGTGGCTGCGGTGGGGCTTGGTCCTTTCCCGGGTGTGCTGGCTCTGGCTGTCCACGGTGTGGGGATGCTGGGCAAGTTTTTTGCGGAAAGCATAGAAGAGATTGACCAAGGTCCGCTGGATGCCTTGCGCGCTACTGGTGCCCGTCCCTTGCAAGTGATTGTGTTCGGGGTGTTGCCTCAGGTGATTACGGCCTGGATTGCGGTGATTCTGTATCGTTTTGAGGTCAATCTGCGTTCGGCCACCGTGCTGGGCATGGTGGGGGCCGGTGGTTTGGGCTTTGAGCTGGTCAGCAGCCTGAAACTGTTCAAGTATCAGGAAACCGCAACCTGCATCGTGGTCATTACGGTGATGGTAGTAGTGGCTGACCTGATTTCCAATCGCCTGCGCGAGGCTATTCGCAACAACGGCCGCGATTGATCGCCGTTTTTATTCGAGATTCTTATGTGGCATTTTTTCAATCCCGTTCAGATTGATGCTGGCAATGGTGCGTTCGAGCGTTTGCCTGAACGCTTGGGCGGCCGCCGGGCCATTCTGATTGCCTTTCCGCAGGCTCGGGAGCTGGGGCAGTGCGAGCGCCTGCAAGCCTTGTTGGGTGAGCAACTGGTTGCGATTGAAACCGATATTCAACCGAATCCGGATGTGTCCTGGTTGGCGCCGTTGTACGAGCGTCTGTGGCGTGACTACCCTGAGGCCGAGTGCATTATCGCCTTGGGAGGCGGCAGTGTGATTGATTGCGCCAAAGCCATGTTGACCAGCACCCCTTCGGGAACGTTTGCCGAACTGCTCGACTGCTTGTCGGGCAACACCAGCCTGAGCCAGCCTCCAGGGCGGGTGCGCAGCCTGATTGCCGTGCCCACCACGGCAGGAACCGGGAGCGAAGTAACCCCCTGGGCAACCATTTGGGATAAGGGGCAGGGGCGCAAGTACTCCCTGCATCTGCCCTGGACCTGGCCTCAGGCCGCGATTATTGATCCGGCCTTGATGTGCAGCCTGCCCGCTGGCGCTACTTTGGCCAGTGGTCTGGATGCCTTGTCGCATGCGCTGGAGTCCTTATGGAACGTGAATCGCAATCCCGTGTCGGCCAGCCTGGCGGTATCGGCAGCACGACAAGTGATCAGCAGTTTGCCTTTGTTGATGCAGGATCTGTCCAACCTGGAGCTGCGTGCTCAACTGGCTGTGGCAGCAGCGATGGCGGGCCTGGCTTTTTCCAATACCAAGACAGCTCTGGCGCACTCCCTGTCCTATGACCTGACTCTGGAGCAAGGCTTGCCACACGGCATTGCATGCTCCTTTAGCTTGCCGCACGTCATGCAGATGGCCTTGGGCCAGGATGAACAGCTGGATCAGTTTTTATTGTCGATTTTTGACGCTCGCAACGGACCACAAGCCGTCTCGGCCTTGAGTGGTTTTTTGCAAAGTCTGGGGGTCAGCATTGATCCGGCCAGCTACGGGGTATCGCCCGAACAGTGGCAACAGCGCATTGCCCAGGCACTGCAAGGACCACGCGGACGTAATTTTATTGGTGCACATGCTCTGGATGCGGTGCAGGTATAAATCGGTTTTTAAGCCGGCTTGTTTTTAGGACTGAAGGTTGCAAACAATGACTCAGAATTTCAATGCGCTCAATACGCTGATGTCGGACAAGGTCGAAGCTGTCATTTTTGACTGGGCAGGCACGCTGGTCGATTTCAGCTCCTTGGCACCGACGCAGATTTTTGTAGATGCCTTTGCCACATTTGGCATTCAAATCAGCCTGGAGCAGGCCCGTGGTCCGATGGGTTTGTCCAAGCGTGATCACATCCGTACCTTGCTGGCCACCGAGTCGATTCAGAATCAGTGGTTGGCTCAGTTCGATCGTGCGTCTACCGATGCCGACATTGACGCTATCTATGAGCGTTTTATGCCTATGCAGATCGAGAAGGTAGCGGAATACTCGGCCCCGATTGAAGGTGCGGCTGCTGTGCTGGAAGAGTTACGTGCCAAGGGTATCAAAATTGGCTCTTGCTCCGGCTATCCGCGTCAGGTGCTGGATGTCTTGTTGCCCGCCGCTGCCAGCCAAGGCATTGCGCCGGACTGCATTATTGCCGGTGATGAGTTGCCTGCTGGTGGCCGACCTGGCCCCTTCATGGCACTGGCCAATGTGCTGGTTTTGGGTGTGGGCGATGTGCGTCGCTGTATCAAAGTGGACGATACCGTACCGGGTATTGAAGAAGGCCGCCGTGCCGGAATGTGGACGGTAGGGTTGAGCTTGTCGGGCAATGAAGTGGGACTGTCCCTGGAGGAACTGGCTCAAACGGATCCGGCAGAGGTACAAGCGCGGGTGGAGCGTGCCAGTGAACGTTTGCGTCAGTCGGGTGCTCATTACGTAATTGAAACCGTGGCCGATTTCCCGGCTGTGGTATTGGCGATCCAGGCACGTCTGGCACAAGGCGAGACACCCTGATTCTGTGGGGGCATTGAATCAGGCCTGATAAGAAGGGCGGGGCGACAAGCCCCGCCCTTTTTGTTGTCTGCTTGTTGTTCAGGCAGCGGTACTGGCGACGGGCAGGGCGCTTTGATGATGAGCGATTGCATCAAAAAAGGCAGCGACCAAACGAGATTCCCGACGCTCGTGCAAACAGCAGACGTGGATCTGCGTCCAGACCGGCTCGTTTTGAATACGCACCACACGCAAGCGCGGGTCTGGCACGTATTCGGATTCGGAGACCGTGCCCACTCCCAGGCCGCGAATAACCGATTCGCGCAGGGCTTCGCGGCTGCCTATTTCCATGGCCACATCTACCTTGATCTTGCGTTCGTGTAAGGCGTCTTCCAGTGCCTTGCGCGTTGTTGAGCCTTCTTCGCGCATCAGCAAGGGCTCACCGGCCAGCTCCTCCAGTGCAATGTTATTGCGTCGGGCGAAAGGGTGGTCTTGGCGCACAAAGGCGATGACCGGGTAGCGAGCGTAAGGTTGCATGTAATAGCGGCGCTGTGGCTGGCAACTGGCAACCACGCCAACATCGCAGATGTATTGATCCAGATCGTCCAGTACCAATTCCGAGTTGCCCAGTTTGACGGACTGCTTGATGCGCGGATATACCGCATGAAAGGATGCGATCAGCTCGGTGACGTGATAGGGGCTGACGGCACCCAGCTTCAAGGTGCCGTAATGCAGTTTGCCACTGCCATCGAGCATCTGGCGCATGTCGGATTCCAACGAGATCATGCGTCTGGCCATGGGCAGCATTTCCAGCCCCAGGGTAGAGAGCTCGACGCGTCGGCCGCGGCGGTGAAACAGCTCGGCCCCATAGTCGCGTTCAATGATTTGAATTTGTGAACTAAGCGTGGTGTGGCTCATGTTCAAGGCCCGCGCGGCGGCTGAAAAGCCGCCGTGCTGGGCCACCATGACGAAGGCCCGTAATTGGTTGAGCGTCATCGTACTTCTCTAACAGTGCTTTCCGGAACGGACCTTGACATTGTGCCTGGGCAGTATGACTAGCGTGCGACACCCATGGCCGGATCGCTGATGCCATCCCGGCCAGTTTCCAGGCGACCGGCAAAGCGGCGCTCGAAGGACTCACCCATGGTGGCGGTGAAGTCGTACCAGTTGCCCGAGACTTCCAGCGACCAGCGCGCATCCATTTGCATGCCCGGATCAACGGTGTAGACCCAGGGGCCATCCTCGCGATAGGCGTTGGCGCTCACCGTGACGGTCGCGGCCTGATCCCCCATATTCATGATGGTCAAGGACACGGCATTGGCCTGGGGCTCGTAGCACACACGCACTTCTGGTTTGGGGCCTTGGCGCAGCGCGTGGATGTTGCCCTTGAAGTGGCGATGGTAGCCGTTTGGCCCCAACACCCACAGGCTGTAGTTGCCCTTGTGATCCGCATGGACGGTCCAGGCGTCCGAGATGATCTTGTTGGCCTCCACCGTAAAGCGTCGTGGATAGTCCGAGAGTTGCAGCTCGTCGTACACATGGAACACGGTGCCTTGCGTGCCGGTATTGCTGAACGTTAACCAGACCTGCTCTTTGTCCAGGTCCACATTGGCGCTGGTGTGCAATTGGTAGGGCAGGGCGCGTGAAGGGCGCAGCATTAAGTCCTGGCTGGGCATGGGCTCTGTGCCCACAGGGGGCATGGGCACCTTGCCTGCACCGGCTTGCTGGCTCAAGGTTGCGTCTGCCTGTTCGCGCGTCGGTGCTGGACTCAAGGCGGGTTTGGAGGCATTGGGCGATTTGAAATCAAAGCAGGAACGCATATCGCCGAATACGGCGCGGCGCCAGGGGCTGATATTGGGTTCTTGCACACCAAAGCGTTGCTCCAGAAAGCGCAGTACCGAGGTGTGGTCAAACTGTTGGGAATTGACCCAGCCACCCACGCTCCACGGGGAAATAATCAGGGTGGGCAGACGTGGGCCGGCCCCGAAAGGGCGGCCATCGGGTGCTACCTTGCGCGAGTCCCCGTCAGGGGCAGGCATGGTGTAGTACTCATTGGAGACATCTACCGTGGACTTGCCTTCCAATGAGCCATCTCGATTGCGCCACGGAGGGGCAGGAGGGGGCATGTGGTCAAAGAAGCAGTCGTTCTCGTCGTAGTTCACGATCAGGACGGTCTTGCTCCAGATCTCGGGCTTTTCGGTCAGAATGTTCAGCAGTCGCTCCAGATACCAGGCGCCCTGGCCGGGCACACCCATGCTGGGGTGTTCACTGTAGGGGCCGGGGGCCACAATCCAACTGACCTGTGGCAATTGGCCCATGTTGATGTCATCGGCAATGGCTTGCAAAAACCCGCCGTCAGGCATGGTGTTGCCAAAACCCTTGTACAAGGGGGAGAGAGCTTCCATTTGAGGGGAGTATTCGGCATCAGGAGAGCCTAGTGCGGCCAGGTCTTCATTCACCTTGCGGTAGGACGCAAAGGCCACGAGCTGGTTGTTATTGCTGTTGTTGCCGGGGCGGTTGTACACCTTCCAGCGCACGCCGGCCTCTTGCAGCCGCTCTGGGTACGTCGTCCAATCCAGACCATCGTCGGACGGGCCCAGGCGACCCCAGTTGGAGTTGGTCACGCAGGCGCGATCAATCAGATTGGCCCCGTTACTGCCACTCCACAAGAACATGCGGTTGGTGAAGGTGCCGGTATTGATAGAGGTGTGGTAGGCGTCGCAAATAGTAAAGGCATTAGCCAGTGACCAATGAAAGGGCAAGTCGGACTCTTTCAGGTAGCCCATAGCGACGTTGGTGTACTTGGCTTTGGGCCAGTTTGCCATGCGACCGCCATCCCAGGCCTCCTGCTGGTCGTTCCAGTCGTGTGCGCCGCCAACACGCAAGGCATTGCCTTTGGTCGCATCCAGGTAGTAGGGCTGCACCATGCCATTGGTGCCTTGCTGACGCCAGACCGATTCGCCCGATGCCATCGGGATGGTGATACGGTCGCTGAAACCGCGCACGCCTGGCATGGTGCCGTAGTAGTGATCAAAAGAGCGGTTTTCCTGCATCAGGATAATGACGTGCTCGACGTCATTAATGGTTCCCGTGGCGTTATTGGCGGGGATAGCCAGCGCCTTTTGAATAGCAGGCGGAAAGGGGCCCAAAGCGGCCGCACTGGCAGCCAGTCGCAGAAAATTACGGCGATTGATGTGAGTCATGGGGAAAGCCTTGTCGATAAGTGGTTGGAGTGGAGCCAGGCAAGGACATCTGTCGTGCCGGGCTGCCATGCGCTTAAGGTGCGCAGTCCAATTGCGAGTTCGGGGTGGGCGGCGTGCCAAGGTCCGTGCCTTGCTCCCCTTGAGAGCCCGTGGCCGGGGGCGTCACAATAGGCACCTGCTCGCTGCTCGAGCCTCCTGTGCCGGGCGGGGGTTCGGCAGCGCTGGAGCCTCCGTCACTGCAGGCGCTCAATAGCAAAGCAGTCATGCCGATGGCCAGGGCACTGCGTACAGCGCGTAAATCAAGAACGTTCATGGTGGCCTCGCTTAGTGTGTGCTCAGGCTGGACAGGGGTTTCTTGGACCAGTAGATCGAGCTCAGCTCCTGATCGCTCAGAACACGGTTCCACATGGCCAGGTCACCAAACATTTGCTGGGTGGGCGGAGCAACAGAGCATTTGCCTACGGTATAGGGAGGCGTGACCGAGCCATTGCATTTGTTCATCAGGAACGTGCCGGTGCCATCATCGCCAATGCCCCATTGCGGGAAGGGCGAGAGCTTGGAGACATCCACTGCACCCGTGGATTTGTTGGTAGCCACGCGCGTAACCTGCTCGGTAGAGGGATCAAACACGCGCATGTTCATGGTCTTGGCAACACCGTCCACCGAAAAAGCAAGGTGTACCCACTTACCTACTGGAATCTGGGTGTAGGGATTGGTTGGGCCGTCGGCACGTACTCCACCCGAGCCAATATTGAAGGCAATGCCGCACTGGTTTTGGATGCCACTGTTGAACAAGCCAATGGCGACACCGGCATTGGCACCACTGACGTAGTTCTTGTTGGATAGGACCGTGACGTTGTTGCGATCGATGCACTTGGGCACCTGATACCAAAAGCCAATGGTGAATTGCGGGTTGCTGCCCGTGGAGATGTCAAAGCCTTGAGCTGGCGTCATGCGATAGCCTTCCAGACCTTCTTCGGTGACATAGTTGGTGTCAACCAGCAAGCCATGCGTGCCGGTAAAGGGACCGGGCACGACCAGACCGGCCGCATTGGGCAGGTCGTTGGAGGCCGGTGCCATGGTGCTGTTTTTCTGCGCGTCCACAGGTGGCAGGTTGGCGCTAAAGGGATAGTAGGAGACCAGACCATTGAGCAGGGAGGCTTCCAGAGGGACGGGAGGCAAATACGAGATGGGCGGGCTAAACAGACTGCGCCAGGCGGCATCGGTGCCTGAACCGGCCTGCACGGTGTAGTCAAACTGGTAGGTGCCTCGGTCAGACAGACCAGCGGTGGCCTGGTTGTCGGTATAGCTTTGTGTGCCAGCCGGTAGGCGTGACGCGATTACCTGGCCGTCCCGCAAAATATCGATAGAGGCATCGGCGGGGGCTTTCCAGTCCAGTTTGATTGCAACGGCAGAGGAGTGGTTGTCCAGCACCGTGGCTTGCAGACTCGTGACCGCTTGTGGGCCTAGCAGGCTGCTGCCATCGAGCTTGTAGTCGGCAGCCGGGGGCAGCTTGTCCAGATACCGCATGATGGTAGGGGCCACATCCACCAGGCTGTTGTACTGATACAGCTCGGGCAGCGTAGCAGGTACGCTGGCGCCAATGCCCTGTTCTCCTGTGTTGACGGCCTGATTGATGGCCAGGAAGGTGGTGGATTGGGGCAGCAAAGGCAAGCCATTATCCTGGCCGTGTTCGCTCAGGCCATGGCTGCCGGTCACGATCACCAGCCACTCGCGGTCTTTTTGCTTGGCAGCAGCGTCCAGCAAGGTGCCGATTTCCTTGTCCAGCTTGCTTAAGGTAGCGTTGTAGCCCGGTGATTCAATGCCGAAGTCCAGCGCAGCATCTTTGGCAGCGCGATACTGAACCAGAACCTTGCGGTAGTCCCCTTTGATCATCGTCAGGGCCTGGCTGGAGACGCAGGACAGGGTAACGGTTTGCGTGGAACAGTCGGCCAGCTCATGCAGACGCTCGGCATCGTGGTCGGCCTTGAGCAAGTGTGCCAAGCCTTTGGATGCCACGGCTGCAGCATTCTGTTCGTTTTGCGCGGAGTGGAACAGGCTGTTTTGGCGCAGCACTTGATCCGGTGCAGTAGACACCACGCCATGGCGGTTGGCCCAGGTTCCGGTCAGTAGGCTGGCCCAGCTGGGCATATCCAGATTGGCTTGTTGGCTGGGGGTGCCGGCGACGCCACCGCTGTAGGCCAGTTGTACGTGCAGCTTGGCCAGATTGGGCAGGCTGCCATCGGCAATGCCTTGCTGCACGGCCTGGTAGGTTGCCCCATCCAAATTGATGATCAGGGCGTGGCGGGTGCTAGGGGTATCCGGCTTGTCCGGGTTGACGGGTGTTTCGGGCTCCGCTTCCTGGCCGTTGCCTGTGCCGGACCCGCCGCAAGCGGCCAAGGTAGCCGATAGGGTGGCCACCGCGAGGGCTTTGAGCAGACCGGGTTTACCAAAGACAGGCCGGGACAGGCCTTGGAATGGCAACGCATGGCTGCTCGGATGGGAATTTTCAGAGGGATAAGGAAAGCCGGGCCGCTGGGAGGCGGAGCGGGCCGTGTGCGCATGTCTCATGATTCGATAGCCTTGTCACTGATGTTGGGGAAAGGGTCGATCGAATTAGAGCAAGGCAGGATGACGGCCTTGGGTCGATATCCTAGACGTTCATCGTCGTTCCTGTGTGCTTTTTCGGCAGATGGGGCGACTGCTCCCAGCGTTCCAGGCGTTCCTGCATGAACTGATGCAGCTGGCGCAGCAAGGGGGTAATTTGCTGCCGTCCGGCAGCCAGCAAATACAGGGGGGTGCTCTCGCCCAGCCAGTCCTCGCAGATAGTGCGCAAGCGGCCATTGGCAAGGTCCTGGGCCACGTCGAAGTAGGATTTGTAGGCGATACCTTTGCCCAGCAAGGCCCAGCGCCGGACGACATCTCCGTCGTTGGAAACATTGACTGCCCGGACTCGGACAAAGGTAGCCGCTTGACCAGTACGCTCAAATTTCCAGCGATCATGAACATCGTCTCCCAGCATGAAGCACAGACAGTCGTGCTCCTGCAGTTCCAGAGGGGAGGTGGGGGTGCCGTGCTGCTTCAAGTAGGAGGGGGCGGCGCACAGTACCCGGCGGTGTGTCGGCGCTAAAGGCATCGCCACCAGATTGGAGTCTGCTGGATGGCCATAGCGAAAGGCGGCGTCAATGGGTTCGCTGTACACGTTGGCCAGCCGGTCGGACAGATGCAGGCGTATGTCTATGCCCGGATTGGCATCCTGAAATTCGTTTAACCAAGGCAACAGCACGTTGCGTCCCAGGTCAGACGGTGCGGCCAGCTTCAGTTGGCCACGGGAGCCGGGGCCACCGCTGGCCAGTTGCAGGCTGGCCTGTTGCAGGGCGGACAGGGCGGGACGGCATTGAGCCAGGAACACTTCGCCTTCAGAGGTCAGCCGCAAATGGCGGGTGGAGCGCAGGAAAAGCTGTACGCCCACTTCCGCCTCCAGGCGCTTGAGTGCCGCGCTGGCCGCTGCCGGTGTAATGCCCAACCCTCGCGCTGTGGCCGATAGGCTGGCAGTGTCTGCGGTGCGAACAAAAATTTCCAGATCCTGCAGTGCTTTCATGGCGTGTCTCGCTGGGCTGAGTTCAACGTGTTTATGCTGAAAAGTGAACTAATGGGATTAATTATGATGCGATTTTCAAAATATTTTTGAAAATCGTTTCAAGCAAAGGCCTGTTTTTCTAAAGAGTCTGAAAAGGCACACTGTGATCCACACTTCCACTTTCTTGATGAGGGTTGCAAATCATGGCTTTAGAGACATCTGTTTTGTTTTCGGCGTTAAACGTGGGCAGCTTGCAGCTACCGAACCGTATCGTGATGGCTCCCATGACGCGTAGCCGTACCGATCAGCCGGGGGATATTCCGAATGCGTTGATGGCCCAGTATTACGCTCAGCGTGCCAGTGCGGGTTTATTGATCAGCGAAGCCACGCAAATTTCTCGGCAAGGGCAAGGCTATAGCTTCACTCCCGGTATTTACACTCAGCAGCAGGTGCAGGGCTGGCGTCTGGTAACGGATGCCGTGCACCAGGCCGGTGGTCGGATTGTCTTGCAACTGTGGCATGTAGGCCGGATGTCTCATGCCAGCTTTCATGCCGATGGGCAGACTGTGGCTCCCTCGGCCTTATCGCCTCAGGCCCAGGTTTGGGTCGTGGGGGAGGATGGGGTGGGGCGGATGCTGGATTGCCCCGTGCCGCGTGCTCTGACCGAGCAAGAGATTGCCGCCGTGATTGAGGACTATCGCCAGGCCGCCGCCAAGGCGATACAAGCCGGTTTTGATGGCGTGGAAATCCATGGGGCCAATGGTTACCTGATTGATCAGTTCCTGCGTACCACCTCTAACCATCGTGAAGATGCGTATGGCGGCAGTGTGGAAAATCGTGTTCGCTTTGCCAGAGAAGTGGTCGAAGCGGTAGCGGGCGAGATCGGGGCAGAACGCACCGGTATCCGTTTGGCTCCCTTTATTACGCAGCGCGCCATGAACTGCCCCGAAATCATCCCCACCATTTTGCATTTGGCGAAGGTATTGGACGGCAAGGGTTTGGCCTATATCCACTTGTCAGAGGCGGATTGGGAGGATGCGCCTGAGATTCCTGATGATTTTCGTCACGCCTTGCGTGCCCATTTCTCGGGCCGAATTATCGTTGCGGGCAAATACGACGCACACAGAGCCGAGCAGATTGTAAAGAGTGGCCTGGCGGATCTGGTGGCATTTGGCCGCCCCTTTATTGCCAATCCAGATTTGCCAGCACGCTTGCGTCATCAGCTTCCCTTAGCCAGCTTCGACCCCCACACCTTGTTTGGAGGTGGCGCACACGGCTACACCGATTATCCGAGCATGGCCTAAGACAGACGACTGATTTTAAAAAGGAAAAAAGATGAAAGCGATTGCCTACAAAGTCCCTCAAGCGATTGAGCAGCCCGAGTCCCTGTTGGATGTTGAGTTGCCCGACCCGGTGGCCACAGGCCGTGATCTGTTGGTGCACGTACAGGCGGTGTCGGTTAATCCGGTCGATACCAAGGTTCGGGAATCGGCTCAACCTGCGGAGGGTGAACAATACAAGGTGCTGGGTTGGGATGCCTGCGGGATTGTGCAGGCGGTAGGACCACAAGTGAGCTTGTTTCAGCCTGGTGATCGCGTCTGGTATGCCGGTTCCATTGCGCGCCCTGGCACCAATAGCCAACTGCATTTGGTGGACGAGCGTATTGTGGCGCATGCGCCCAAAACGCTGAATTCTGCGGCGGCGGCTGCCTTGCCCCTGACCACCATTACGGCCTGGGAGATGCTGTTTGACCGCTTGGGCGTAGCCCCAGGAAAGGCTCCTGCTGGCAAGACTTTACTGATTGTGGGGGCGTCTGGTGGTGTGGGTTCTATTTTGACGCAGTTGGCTTCCCGCTTGACTGCTTTGACCGTCATTGGCACTGCTTCCCGCCCTGAAACCCAAGCTTGGGTGAAGGAGCTGGGCGCGCATCATGTCATTGACCACAGCCAGCCTTTGGCAGCGCAACTGGAGCGCATCGGGCATCCGGAAGTGGATTATGTCGTCAGCCTGACGCATACCGATCAGCATTTTGACCAGCTCGTGCAGGTCATTGCCCCGCAGGGGAAATTCGGTTTGATTGATGACCCGGCCAGTCTTGATGTGGGCAAGCTCAAACGCAAATCTGTGTCTTTGCATTGGGAATTCATGTTTACCCGTTCCTTGTTTGGCACGGACGATATGCAGGCCCAGCACCGTTTGTTAAGCGAAGTCGCAGCCCTTATTGATGCGGGCTTGATACGTACTACCATGACGGAGCGTTTTGGCAGTATCAATGCCAGCAATATGAAGAAAGCCCATGCCTTGATCGAGTCGGGCAAGGCAAGGGGCAAACTGGTTCTGGAGGGGTGGGGCCAGTAGCACCAAGCTGTGTTCTAGCCTTTAGCAGGCTGTAGGCTTACTGCTGTTCAGGCGTGGAGCTAGTTGATAAGGGCCGGCCGCATGGCCTTGGGTGGCTTTGCAGGTTTTGTGAGGGCAATCGTGTCAGGTGGCCGATTCAGGCTGCCTGACGGCTACTCTCGAACCAGTTCCACAGTGCCTGGCGCTCTGGCGCCAGCTCCACGGCCAGCCCACCCGTAAACTCACGCCAGGCAGGCAAATAGGTGTGGGCGACCACGGTCAACACCGGGTAGCCTTGGTCGATCAAGGCCATGATTTCATTGTTAAAACCCTGGCCGTCTGCTTCCATGATGCCAAAGCGATTCACAATCACCAGATCGGCAGGGCTTTCCAGCGCCTGCCGCAGCACTTCGCTGGCTTCCAGCAAGGCGCCAATATCCAGACAGCAAGCCGTGGATTCCGAACCCAGGTTCTGGGTGATGGGATAGAGCGTGCCCTTGTCCAGATCCTGCACGGTGCGCAGGCTATGACCTTCCTTCTGGATTTCCGGGCCTTGCACCAGACCACAGACGCGGTAGTTTTTCGCGCGCAACTCCTGCACGAATTCCAGCAGCAAGGCGTCGGCACTGCCTTTGCCTGCATGCACGATGGCCGCAAGGGCAAAGGGCGTAGAAGGGGTGTCCATCGGGGTTGGGCTCCAGGCGACTGTTGAGTTTATGGATTAAAGACACGTTGTACACGCTTTTAGTAATCGCTGGGAAGCGGCAAGTGGGCCTGGGTTTGCTGCCGCACAGCATGGGCCTAGACGGGTATTCAGACTGAAGTACGTTCAACACTGATGATCCTGATACCTGAATATCATGACCTGTTCAGGCTGGTGTTCGCCCATGTCAGGGGCACTGAAGAATAAGTAGGGCCAGGGCTGCTTGCTTGTTTCGATTTTGAATCAGTCTTGTCACCACCAAGGGCCTAGGCCCGGTTCCATGAGACAATTCATGCACTTTTAGTGATTGATGGGATATTCGATTGGACAAGACTTTTGTTAAGGGCCTGGTGCTCCTGGAAGCCCTGGCCAAGCACGAACGAGGCTCGGGTGTGACCGAGCTGGCCAATCAACTGATGCTCAATAAAAGCAATGTGCATCGACTGTTGCAGGCGCTGGTTCACCAGGGCTTTGCGCGCAAGAACGAAGACACCGGGCGCTACGAGCTGACCATGAAACTGTGGGAGTTGGGCTCGGGCTTGGCCAATCGGCTGGATGTACGCGTGGAGGCTTTGCCCTTCATGAAAGAGCTGGCCGAGCAAACCCAGGAAACAGTGCATTTGTCGCTGCTTGATGGGGTCGAGGTGCTGTATATCGAAAAGATCGACAGCCCGCAGCCTGTGCGTGCCTACACCACTGTGGGCGGACGCTCGCCTGCGCAATGTGTGGCAACGGGCAAAGCGATGTTGGCCTGGGCCAGTGAAGATACCTTGAATCTGATCAAGAACCGTCTCAAACCTTATACGCCGCGTAGCCTGGTCAAGTTTGGTGATTTGCGCCGTGAACTGGAACAAGTGCGCGAACAGGGGTATGCGATTAACCGGGGCGAGTGGCGTGAGCAGGTCGTGGGTGCGGCTGCACCTATTTACGACAGTCGGGCAATGGTGGTGGCGGCGTTGGGCATTTCCGGGCCTGCCGAGCGCCTGGAAGAAGCGCGACTGATTCAGGCCGGTAAAACCTTGATGACGGCTGCGGCGCAGATCTCGCGCCGCTTGGGTTATAGCGGTCGCTAAACCGTTATAGAAGAGAGGTTCCGGGCTGGATGAAACAGCCCGGATTGGAACTGCTGTTAAAACTTGGATGGCTTCGCCCATGTTTTGTCGCCGGGCCGCCCCAAGACAAAAACTCCCCCTTGGGGGGCAGCAAGCCGAAGGCGTAGCGTGGGGGCTTTTTTTGTCGCCGGGCCGCCCCAAGACAAGAACTCCCCCTCGGGGGGCAGCAAGCCGAAGGCGTAGCGTGGGGGCTTTTTTTGTCGCCGGGCCGCCCCAAGACAAAAACTCACCCTCGGGGGCAGCAAGCCGAAGGTGCAGCGTGGAGGCTTTTTTTGTCGCCGGGCCGCCCCAAGGCAAAACCCCCCCCCTCGGGGGGCAGCAAGCCGAAGGCGTAGCGTGGGGGCTTTTTTTGTCGCCGGGCCGCCCCAAGACAAAACCCCCCCCTTGGGGGGCAGTAAGCCGAAGGCGCAGCGTGGGGGCTTTTTTTTGGGCCGTTCAATATTAGCGTTCAAGACTTTGCGGCCTGCCTGAAGGCCGCGATTCTTTCCTTGATGCCGGGTGCGGAAGCCGAGCGCACCAAGGCTGCCATATCCCGATCAGCCTGTTGTGGGCAACCCGTTAACTGATGCAGATAGGTGCGACTGCTCGCGTCCAGCAAGCCCGCGGTTTCTTGAGCTTGCTCGATGACCGCAGGCCACGCGTCGGACTCTTGCGTGTCGTCAATAAATCCCAGTTGTTTTGCTGTGGCAGCATCAAAAACCTGGCTTCCTGCCAAAAGTTGATGAGCCTGCTGACCGCCGATCAGGGCCGCCAGTCTGCCAGTTCCCAAGGCTAGCCCAAACTGCAGTCCAGGCATGCGAAAGCGCGCGTCCGCGCTGGCCACGCGCTGACGGCAGACAGCAATCAAATCCACGCCTGCGCCGAAGTTTTGCCCATGCGCCAGGGCCAGAGTGGCGCACGGTGTGTGGGCCAGCCTCTGCAAGAGGGTTTCGATGCGGATAAAGCGCAGCACCAGATCCCCCTCGCTTTGCTGCTCGTAGTCGCTGAAGTCAAAACCGGCACTGAAGTTACGGCCTTCACCGCGCAAGATCAGCAGATCGGCCTGGGCCTGTTCTGCGGCCTGCACGGCCGCGATCAGGGCTTCGACTAGCTCGGCCGACAAGGCATTGCGTTTGTCGGGCCGGTTTAGCGTCAGGGTCCAGACTTTGCCCGCGCAGTCCACGTTCAGGCTGGGGCTGCGGCTGCAATACGGCGCTGTCATGGGGTGACTCCGTGCAAGATGCTGTCGTTATGTTCGCCCAGCGCGGGGGGGGGCAGACGGACGGGCAAGCCCACCCCATTAATACGCAGGGGCGAGATAAAGCTGCGGGTGTCCGTATCCGTACCCGGCAGGCGAATGTTTTGCACCCATTCCATATGTTCGACCTGCGGGTCGCGCAAGACGTCGGAATAGCGGTTGATGGGGCTGCAGGGTACGCCTTGGGCACGGAATTGGGCCAGCCAATGTTCGCAGTCGTGCTGCACAAAAATGGCTTCCAGCAATTCACGCAAGGCGTCTTGATGTTTGGCGCGCAGGGTGGTGCTGGTAAAGCGTTCATCCTCGGTCAGATCCGGGCGTTCAACAACCTGACAGACAGAGCGCCACAGCGCGTCGTTGCCTGCGGCCATGGCGAAGTAGCCGCCTTTGCACTGGAAGGCCTGGTAGGGCGCATTGCGTGGATGGGCGGAGCCCAGCTTGTCCGGGTCGCGGCCACTGCCGAAATACTCCGAGGTTTGCAATGCAGCGATGGCTAGTGTGGTCCCCAGCATGGGTACGTCTATATGCGCGCCCTGGCCGGTGGCACGAGCTTGTGGCAAGGCGGCGCTGATGGCAAAAGCCGCATATAAACCGGCAGCAAAATCGGCCAATGGGACCCCGCATTTAACCGGGGCACCGCCTGCCTCGCCAGTGACGCTCATCACCCCGCTCATGGCCTGAATCGTCAGATCGAAACCGCCTTCTTGCGAGCGTGGGCCGCTTTGTCCATAGGCGGAAATGGAGCAGTACAGCAGTCTGGGGTTAATAGCTTTCAGACTCTCGTAGTCCAGTCCTAAACGTTGCATGACGCCGGGCCGGTTGTTCTCCAGCAAGACATCGGCATTCAGCACCAGTTGGCGTGCCTTGGCCACATCGTCAGGGTTTTTCAGATCCAGCGTCACCGAGCGCTTGTTGCGGTTTAGCGAAGCAAAGTTCTCGCTGTAGCCCTGGTTGATGGGCGGCCAGCTTCGTAAGGTGTCTCCCCCTTTTGGGTGTTCGATTTTGATGACGTCAGCCCCCATATCGGCCAACAACATACCGCAGTACGGGCCAGCGGCCACATTGCAAAATTCCAGTATCCGAACCCCGTTCAGGGGCAATGTCGTATCCATGAATCAGCTCCAGAGCGTGATATAGGTAGATGGGGGCCGACAGGGCCTTAGGCGTTCACATCAACCACGATGCGGCCGCGTACTTTGCCCTCCAGTAGCTGACTGGCCTGATCAATGGCTTGGGAAAGCGTGATGGTGCTGGCACCGATGCGCTCCAGGGCCTCGATGGACAAATGCTTGGCCAGTAAATCCCAGGCCGCCAGACGCTCGGGTTTGGGGCAATGGACGCTGTCCACACCGATCAATTGCACGCCGCGCAGAATGAAGGGGGCCACAGAAGCGGGGAAGTCCATGCCCTGGGCCAGACCGCAGGCGGCCACTGCGCCCAGGTATTGCGTGCCTGCGCAGACATTGGCCAGGGTGTGGCTGCCCACGCTGTCAATGGCGCCGGCCCAACGTTCCTTGCCCAGCGGTTTGCCCGGTTCGCTTAAGGTATTGCGGTCCACAATCTCGTTGGCGCCCAGGGCCTTCAGATAGCTTTCTTCCTGAGGACGGCCCGTGCTGGCCATCACGGTGTAGCCCAAGGCATGCAGCAGGGCTACGCTGACACTGCCTACGCCACCGGCGGCACCCGTCACCAGAATGGGGCCTTTGTCGGGTGTCACGCCTTGGCGTTGCAAGGCACGCACGCACAGGGCAGCGGTGTAGCCGGCGGTACCAATCATCATGGCTTGCTGGGTGGAGAAGGCTTCGGGCAGCGGAATCAGCCAATCGCCTTTCACGCGGGCCAACTGTGCCAGACCGCCCCAATGCACTTCGCCCACGCCCCAGCCGTTCAGCACCACTTTTTGGCCGGCGTTGAAATTCGGATCGCTGCTGTCGGTGACCGTACCGGCAAAGTCGATGCCGGGCACCATGGGGAACTGGCGCACCACGGGGGACTTACCCGTCATGGCCAGGCCGTCTTTGAAGTTCAAGGTGGAGTAGTCGATGCGAACCGTGACCGAGCCGTCGGGTAGAGCAGATTCGTCCAGGGATTGCAGGCTGGCCTTGTATTGGCCGTCGGTTTTGTCGATGACGATGGCAGAGAACATGAATGAATTCCTTCGATCAGTTAAAGGGTTGTGTTCTGATATTTGGAACGGCGTTCTTAAAAATGACGTAAAAAATCGGTGTTTTCATTGTATCTAGAAGTGCGTTGCGGTCAAGCCCAACGCGACATGATGATTGAACTGGGGAAATCCCGGAGGGGATTAATAGTTGACACTTGAAATCAAATCTCCCACTATTTGAACCGTTGTCCTCAGTTGCTTGTGTTGTTGCTGTCTGTTGTACTCGCGCCGTTTTCACGGCATTTTTAAGATCAAAAACAAGAACAGCGTTCTATATAATGGAACAATAAGAGAGAAAAACTCTCACACAGGAGGCAAGGATCATGTCTAATTCTTTTTTTTCGCGTACAGGGTTTTTACGCACAATGCTGGTTTCGGGACTGGTGGCAGTGAGCAGCTTTTCTGCCCCGGCGGCCATCGCGGCCGATACCTATCCCAGCCGTGAAGTCACTTTTGTGGTTCCCTATCCCCCCGGCGGCAATAGCGACAATCTGGCGCGCGTGTTTGCCGACCGTTTGCGCGTCAAGCTAGGCGTTCCCATCGTCATTGAGAATCGACCCGGTGGCACGACGTCGATTGGGACTTCCATCGTAGGTCGTGCCAAACCTGATGGCTATACCTTGTTGCTGGCCACCAGCACGGCTTTTACGGTGCTGCCCTATATACGCGATGTGCCGTATGACCCTGTCCAGGGCTTTGAGTTTATCGGCAGCCTGGCGGGTTATCTGCCCATCATGACGGTCCGTAATGACTTGCCTGTCTCCAATCTGAAAGAGTTTGTTGAGTTGGCGCGCAAAGAGCCTGGAACCTTGACCTTTGGCTCTGCAGGCATTGCGTCGGGAGGTCATTTGGCCGGCGAGATCTTGAAAAATTCGCAGAAACTGGATCTATTGCACGTCCCCTTCAAGGGTTCAGCGGACACCATGACGGCCTTGCTGGGCAAGCATGTTGATTTTTTTATTGATGGTGTCGGGCTGGAACTGGTGAAAAGTGGTAAAGCCAAGGCCTTGGTCACGTATGCCAGTGTGCGCCACCCCGAATTGCCAGATGTGCCCACTCCCGGTGAAGAAGGTTTTGAGCTCGCTTTGCCTTTTGAAGGCTTCTGGGGGCTGGCTGCGCCCGCCGGCACGCCCGAGCCGGTCATACAGAAATTGGCCAAAGCCACGGAAGAAATCCTGGCCGAGCCGCAAACCCAGGAGCGTTTTCATCGCATCAGTGTCAGCGCCAGCTGGAAAGATGGGCAAGCCTATGCCAAAGATCTGGAAAAAAGCCGCGCCTATTACCGCGAGCTTCTTAAGACCATCAAGATGAGCGATGAGTAAACGCTCACATAACCCCCAACAGGAGAAACATGGGATGGAGACCGTCACTTGCGTCAGCGCACTGGACGCGTTGCTGGACCCGGCATCCATAGCCTTGGTCGGCGCCTCGGAGGATCAGTCCAAGTTTGGTGGGCGACTGTTTCGCATGTTGCTCAAGCACGGTTATGGCGGCAAGGTCCTACCCATCAATCCCAGCCGCAGCAGTCTGTTTGGTTTGTCTGCTGTGCCCGGTCTGGCTGCGCTGGACAGTGCTCCGGATCTGGCCGTGTTTACGGTGGGAGCCGATACCGTTCTGGAGCAGGCACAGATTGCGGCCCAAATGGGGGTGCGCGGTCTGCTGGTGATCTCTGCAGGCTTTGCCGATGCAGGCGAGCGAGGGCTGGAGCGTGAGCAAGCCTTGCTGCGTATCTGTCGTGACTCGGGCATGCGCCTGATCGGCCCTAATTGTTTGGGCATGATCAGCCCCAGCCGCAATCTGGTGCTGTGTTCTTCGCCGGTGCTGGACAGAGACAGTCTGCCGGAGCGGCCTATTGGTTTTGTCAGCCAAAGCGGTGCCTTGATGACCACGTATTTTGATCGGGCATGGGCGATGGGCGGCGGCTTTACCTATGGCTTCTCGGTGGGCAATCAGGCGGACCTGGACCTGTGCGACTTTGTGGACTTCCTGATTGATGATCCCCAGACGCAGGTGATCTGTACCTATATAGAGGGCATTAAAGATACCCAGGCTTTGCGTCGTACGGCTCGCCGGGCTCAAGCCGCAGGCAAGCCCTGGCTGGCCGTCAAGGCCGGGCGTTCCAGTGCGGGCAAGGCGGCCGCCTTTTCGCATACCGCCAGCGTAGCGGGGGACCATGATGTGTTTGCCAGTGTCTGCCGCGATGAAGGCATCAGCCTGATGGACGATATGGGAGCCATGCTTTTGTTGGCAAACAGCATGGTGCGCTTTACCAGCAACAAGATTTCCAAGGTCGCGATTGTGACACCGTCAGGTGGTGGAGGGGCCTTGGCTGCCGATGCCTTGGCAGACCACGGCGTGGAGCTGTCCAACTTTTCTGCTTCTACCAAGCATGCTTTGGCCGCCCACTACCCGGCCGGGCAGGCGGATAACCCGGTGGATTTGGGAGCGCGTCTGACTCAGGACTCCACCGAGGTAGCCCGCGCCACCTTGGATGCCTTGATGCAGGATCAGCAAAGCGATGCGGTATTGATTACGGCCTCCATGTGTCCGCAGGAATGGATGGCGGCTCTGATTGAAAAAATCATCCATCCCGAACCGCACTGGGCCAAGCCCGTCATGGTGGCCTTTGATGCCGGTGCAACGTCCGAGCCTTTGCGGCAGAAGCTGGCCCAGCACGGCCATGCGTATGCCAGCTCCAGTCTGGAGGCGGCCTTGGCCTTGTCGGCCTGGAAACGTCATGGGCAGTTTGTGCCGCGTCAGGCGGCTTTGCGCCCCAGCGCTTGCCAGGCTCCTACCGTGATGCCGCGTGGTGTCCTTAATGAAGACCAGTCCAAGCGTTTGCTGGCGCATTACGGTTTGCCGGTGAATCTGGGTCAGGTATGCGAGGACGTGGAGCAGGCCGTGGCGCAAGCGGAGCAGATGGGCTATCCGGTGGTGATGAAGATCGTCTCTCCCGACATCGTCCATAAAACCGAAGCGGGCGGGGTGGCGCTGGATGTGGCCGACGAGGCCAGCTTGCGACGTGATTTTGCCCGGCTCTACGCGAATGCCAAAGCCTATAAAGCGGATGCCCGTCTGGAAGGTGTTTTGGTGCAGGCCATGGCCAAGGGCGATGTGGAATTGCTGATCGGCGCGCGCCAGGATGCGCAGTTTGGCCCGGTGGTGGTGTTTGGTGCGGGCGGCATTCTGGTGGAAATGTTGTCAGACCGGGTCATTGCGGCCGCACCGCTAACCTTGGCTGATGCGGACCGGCTCTTGTCCACCTTGATGATCGACAAATTGTTGAAGGGGTACCGGGGGCGCATGCTGGATCGGGCCGGTGTGCTCGATGCGATTGTGCGTGTCAGCTTTCTGGCCCACGACTTGCGCGATACCGAGTTTGAACTGGATATCAACCCATTGATCGTGGCGGCCACCCGTTGTCATGCTGTCGATGCCCGCCTGTCCATAGGCACATAAAACCAATACTTATTCTTTGAAAAATACCCAGGAGGAGTCAACCATGTCGGATTATCAGTGCATTCTTGTAGAAAACCACGATGACGGTGTTTCCATCTTTACGATCAATCGACCTGATCGCCGCAATGCCTTGAGCGCCACCGTGGTCAAGGAATTACAGCAGGCTTTTCTGGCCTTTGATGAAGATCCCACACGCCGCGTAGCCGTGCTGACCGGGGCAGGTAACGATGCCTTTTCAGCCGGTGCTGACGTCAATGAGTGGCCCGAATTGTGGCGTGCTATTCCCACGGTAGGCTTTGAAACCGACAAGCCCATTATTGCGGCCGTCAGTGGCTGGTGCGTGGGTGGGGCCTTGGTGATGGCCATGATGACGGACTTGCTGGTAGCTTCCGAGAGTGCCAAGTTTTCTTACCCTGAAGCCAAGCTGGGCTTCACGGGGGGCATCATTTCCGGGCTGGCCTCGCGCATTGCCCATCACGCTGCCATGGAAGTGATCTTGTTGTGTCGCACTCTGGAAGCCCGTCGTGCCTACGATCTGGGCTTTGCCAATGAGGTGGTGCCGGTCGGGGAGCACGTCCAGGCGGCGGTGCGCATGGCGCAGGATCTGGCCAAGATGTCGCCGCGCGTGCTGCAAACCTTGAAGCGCTTTATCAATAATGAGGTGCTCACGCGTGGTCCGTCTGAGCAAATGGCGCGTACCATGCGACACCTGAAAGCAATCGAGGATAGTTATGATGCCAAGGAAGGGATGAACGCGTTCAAAGAAAAACGCGCCCCGGTGTATCTGAACAAATAAGAATTGATTCACGCATTGGGCCGCAAGGCCCAGTCAACGATGGAGACATCCCCGTATGCACCCCCGTTTTGAGCGCTTTATCCAAGGGATGAATGAACTGACGGCCCGCCCTGCGGTGGGCGAGGCGGATATCTTGCGTGATGGCCGCGTTTTGCTGGGCGAGCTGGTGGCCCAGGACGACTGGCTGGCCCCGGAGTACACCCAGCCCCATCCGCAGTTCTATCAGCAGTACTTGCTGTATTGCTGTCCGCAGGAACGCTTTTCCGTGGTCAGCTTTGTGTGGGGCCCCGGCCAGAAAACGCCTATCCACGACCATACGGTGTGGGGCTTGATTGGCATGTTGCGTGGCGCCGAACGTTCCCGGCCTTTTGACCGTGATCCTGATACCGGCCATATGACAGAAGAAGAGACACAGATTCTGGAGCCGGGCGTGGTGGAAGTGGTGTCACCCACGGTGGGCGATATACACGAGGTCTCCAATGTGTATGACGACCAGGTGTCCATCAGCATTCACGTTTATGGCGCCGATATCGGCAAGGTACGCCGCCATGTGTTTGACCCGCAGACCGGGCAGGCCAAGGAGTTTATCTCCGGCTATGCCAACCGGCCTGCATAAGTCTAGGTCCTGCCCAGGGGCTTGCCCCCTCAGGATGCCTGTTCAAGCATGACAGGTGGCTGGGTCACATCAATCCATTGTGCGCTGGTCAGCTCGGCCAGGCGTTGTGGGGTGATGCGTACCGCAGAATTAATAGAACCTGCTGCAGGCAGCACTGTGTCGTAGTCCTGCAAGGACAGGTCGCAGTAGATCTCCAGCGGGGTGGCCAGACCAAAGGGGCAGACCCCGCCGACCGGGTGGCCCGTCAAGGCTTCGGTGCTTTCCAGGTCCAGCATTTTCACACGCGTACCAAAGGCATTGCGCAGCTTCTTGTTGTCCAGGCGGGCATCACCGCGAGCGACCAGCAAGACCACTTTATCGCCTGCTTTCAGACTCAGTGTTTTGGCAATCTGCCCAGGTTCGACTTGGTGCACTTGCGCGGCCAGCACCACGGTGGCGGTGCTTTCGGTGGTTTCAATCACCTGCAGATCGGCAGCGTGTTCGTTAAAGAACTGTTTGACGGAATCAAGACTCATAGCGGATCGGGAAGGATTAGTGTGTTTTGTTAAACTTTTTTGCGAGTGCCTAGTCTTAGCCAAGTGCATCAGAGTGTCAACCAGAGCGCCGTGGCGCTGCAAAACAGGAATGTAATTGTGATTAAACCTTTATTGTTGACGGCCAGTTTGATGGTCTTTAGTTCCGTGGCATTGGCGCAGGGTCCCGCTATTACGATGTACCAGGATCCGAACTGTGGTTGTTGTGGGGGGTGGGCACAGCACATGCGCGATGAGGGCTTTGAGGTCAAAGAGGTCAAGGTCGTGAAGATTCAAGACGTGAAGCGGCTTTTTAAAGTCCCGGAGAACCTGGCGTCTTGCCATACAGCGATGATTGAGGAGACGGGCCAACTGATTGAAGGCCATGTGCCCGCCAAGGTTGTCAAACGCATGATGAACGATGGCAGTGTGCGTGGAGTGGCCGCGCCTGGCATGCCTGTCAATTCACCCGGCATGGGCCAGATGGATGGCAATTTAGTTACCGTGGACTTTGACGGGCGTCCTTACTCGCGCGACTGAAAACTGTAACGGGACAGGTGGCATGCAGATACACGAAACTACATAGCGAAACTTGTAAGCGGCCGCCGCACTTGTCATGATGACCATTCATTGACTCTGTTCAGGAGGTTCTATCCATGCAGCCCTCAATTAAAGCTTTTCTTGCTGCTACCGCAGTCGCATTTGGCATGTACAGCCCTTTTGCGATGGCCCAGGGCAATGCGGCTCCGGCCAACTCGGCAGCCCCTGCGGCTACCCAGATCGTTAAACCTACGGATTCTCAACTGGAGCAATATGCGCGCACCTACAAGAAGGTAGCCCAGACCGCTTCGGAATATCAGCCGCGTCTGGATGCGGCCAAAAGTGATGCAGAGCGCCAATCCATCGTGCAGGAGGCCGACCAGCGTTTGGTGGGTGTGGTGACTGCCAATGGTATGGATCTGGCCGATTACAACGGGATCAGTCTGGCTATTCAACAGGACCCGGCCTTGCGCCAGCGAGTTGAAGGGATGATCAAGTAAGGTTTTTGATCCTCGGGTTTGACAGAGCACCGAGTGTCATTGTGTAGTGACCGTAGTGGGTAAATGTAAACCCCCAGGCCCTGAAAAGGCTTGGGGGTTTTTTTTGACCGTCCCCAGCGTGGGTGCCGGGCTCAGTCTAGGCATCTGGCTTATGGAAAATCCGCTTGGGCGCGTGGAATAGGGACGCCGGCATCAATGCGTTTGGCCCATTCTTGTAATGGCAGCGGCGGGACCGGCTCCCAGATACGGCGCAAAACGGGTTTGAGCAACGCGATATCGTGGCCACTGGCCCAGCGATATGGAATCACCGGCAGCCAGGTATCGTTGGCAATGCGTTCAGCGACGACAAAGCGAAAACTATATTGGCCAGGGCCCATGCTCATGCGTATATCGCTGACCACCAGCAGGTCATCGATGATGTCATAGCGCAGCCAATTGTCAGAGAACCAGCGCAGTTGCTCCAACTGCTTCAAGGGTGGGAACAACAGGGTGTAGTCGCTGTGGACGGGCAGGCACAGGGATTCGTACTGATGGCCTTTGGGGGCACGCAGGCGATCCAGCAAACCCACAACGACTTCGCATTCCCGGTCTTGCGTATCGCGTACCAGTACACGCCAGAGCAGGATGTTCATGGGTTGAGCGGCTGAATACACCCGCTCAATGTCTACCTGCTGTTGTTTGAGTTGCTCTGTTGCCTGCTGCTCGGCCCAGAACTTGGCGCCGACTGAGGCAGCCAGATACAGGCTACTCAAGAGCAAGGCCCAGGTGCAGGCCCGCACCGTGGCAGGCACTGGACCGCGTATCAGGCCTATGACTGTGGCAATGAACAAGGCAAGGGTGTAGAGCGGGTCAATAATGAAGACGCTGGACCAGGTTGCCGGTGTGGCGGCCAATGGCCACAGCAGCTGTGTTCCGTAACTGGTAAAGGCATCGAGCAGAGGATGGGTAATCAAGGTCAGCCAGATTGCCAGTCCCAGCCGCCCGGCGCTGGCGCGTGCTTGTGGAAACAGCAGTCGCCACAAAATAGTGACCAGTATGGCTGCCGCGCTCAGCACGAATAACGAGTGCGAGAAACCGCGATGGCTGACCATCGCGGTAATGGGGTCGCCATATTGAATGAAGACATCCAGATCAGGCAGGGTGGCGATGATGGCACCGGATAGGACCGCCTTGCGGCCATACTGCCGCCCCAGTAGGGAGCCGCAGATGCTGGCACCGAGGACTGCTTGTGTTACGGAATCCATAGCTCTCGTGCAAAGTAAAACAGATACCGGGGCCAGATGCGGCCTGACGGCTTTAGCGTTATGATTTTAAAGTTGAATCCCCGGCGTGCCCCGTTTTTTTTGACAGGCGTCAAAGGTCCAAGGGGTATCAGTCGCGTATAGTGTACGACGGCCTACGTTATCCTTGCGCCTGCGGGCTACGCCACCGCTTCTATCCAGAGAATTCGTTTACCTATGTCTACCTACCTGATCGCGGCTTTATATAAGTTCGTGGAATTGCCCGATTTCGCCCAAATGCGCGACCCCTTGTTTGCTTTTTGTGAGCAGCACGAGGTCAAAGGCACGCTGTTGCTGGCGCGCGAAGGGATTAACGGCACTATTGCCGGCCCTCAGGAGGGTATCCGTGCCGTCTTGGCGTATCTGAACTCCGATCCACGCATTGCTGGCCTGGTGCATAAAGAATCCTATGCCGACAAGGCACCGTTTTACCGCCTCAAGGTGAAGCTGAAAAAAGAGATTGTCACCTTGGGTGTGCCAGATCTGAAAACCGCCGAAATGGTGGGCGAGTATGTTGCCCCCGAGGACTGGAATGCCCTGATCAGCGATCCGGATGTAGTGGTGGTGGATACGCGTAACGATTACGAAGTGGGCATTGGCACCTTTAACCGCGCCATCAACCCCAAGACCCAAAGCTTTACCGAGTTTCCGCAGTGGGTAGCCGAACAGTCCAAGGAAGGGGGGGTTTTGCATGGCAAACCTCGCGTGGCCATGTTCTGTACGGGCGGCATCCGCTGTGAAAAATCCACGGCCTTCATGCGCTCGCAAGGCTTTGATCAGGTTTATCACCTGCAAGGCGGCATTCTGAAATATCTGGAAGACATTCCAGCCGCAGAAAGCCTGTGGGACGGTGACTGCTTCGTGTTCGATGAGCGCGTCTCGGTACGTCACGGTCTGGAACCCGGCGATTACGATTTCTGCCGTGCCTGCCGCATGCCCATCAACGAAGCAGAAAAAGCCTCACCCCAGTTCGAGGAGGGCGTCAGTTGCCCTTACTGCCATGGCCATAGCTCTCCCGAGCAGGTCGAGCGTTTTCGTGAGCGCCAAAAGCAAGTGGCCCTGGCACGTGAGCGTGAAGAGCGGCACATCGGCGTCAGCATGGACGAGCTGACCGAGCGCCGCGAAGCCGCCCGTCGCAAGGCCGAAGAGCAACGCCTGCTGGCTCAGCAAGGCAAGGACGCCTAGCCCTGATCGGGCAGCTGTGTTACCTCTACTAGCTTGATTCTGACGCTGCGTCGTTTATAGTCCGCCCTTCTGCTGAAGAAGGGCGCTTTGCATGAACGCTAGCGTGTTAAGTCCGTGCCCGCAGCACGGCTTTCTAATGGTATCGAGCATGTCCTTATCTGATCTGCCCATTTTGTATTCCTTTCGCCGTTGCCCCTATGCCATGCGGGCACGCTTGGCCATTGCAGCCAGCGGCGTTAGCTGCCAGTTGCGCGAAGTTGTACTGCGTGACAAACCCGAGGCCCTGCGTCTAGCCTCTCCCAAAGCCACCGTCCCCGTGCTGGTCTTGCCCGATGGTAAGGTCATTGATGAAAGCCTGGACATTATGCGTTGGGCTTTGAGCACTCACGATCCCAAACAGTATTTGCAGCCTGAGCAGGGCGATGCCCAGCAAATGTTGGCTCTGATTGCGGTCAATGATGGTCCATTCAAACGGCACCTGGATTGTTATAAATACCCGGATCGCCACACCGAGGACGAGCAATTTACGGATGCCGCCAGTTTCTCAGTCCTGCATCGGGGGCAGGCCAGTGAATGGCTGATGGACCTGAATGCCCGCATTGAGCAGCAGGCTTACCTGATGGGGCCGCGCCCTTGTCTGGCAGATGTGGCGATTGCGCCTTTTGTGCGGCAATTCGCACAAGTGGACAGGGCCTGGTTTGATGCGCAGCCTTGGACGGCACTCTCGACCTGGTTATTGAACTTTCAGTCCAGCCCCTTGTTCCTGAGTATTATGGATAAGTATCCTGCCTGGACGCCAGAAAGTGAGGTGGTGCGTTTTCCTGCTGTCTGACCATGCTCTTCATCAGCCCGTTCAGTGCTGGTTTGAGCGTGTGATGGCGATTGACTGGATGGCTGATCGAGTCATCGATGGTTGCGTTCAACGATTCAGGGCTAGACGCTCAGTGAAGATGAAAGGGCAGGGAAAGTGACGTGAAACGGCTAAAGCAGGCAAGAATGAGCCTGTCAGAACAGTCAGCAGGAAGCCGTTTGTAAGAGCGGACAAACAAGAAAGGCCGGTTTTCAATTGAAAACCGGCCTTTTTTATTGATGTGCCCGGATCAGGCCGTAGCAGTAGCGCGTGGCTCGCTGGCCTCGTGTGCGGGAATCCCCACCTCACCATGTTGATGCAAGGTGACACTGGTATCCAGCGGAGGCAGTTCGCCATTCATGGCGCTGTTGAGCTGATCGGTATCCAGTTCGCCTTCCCAACGGGCAACCACAATGGTGGCAACGGCATTGCCTACCAGATTGGTCAGCGCACGGCATTCGGACATGAAGCGGTCAATGCCCAGGATCAGGGTCATACCGGCAATCGGTACCGAAGGCACCACGGACAGGGTGGCTGCCAGGGTAATGAAACCGGCCCCGGTTACACCGGCTGCTCCTTTGGAGCTGAGCATGGCAACCAGCAAGAGCAGAATCTGCTGCTGCAAGCTTAGTGGAATATCACATGCCTGGGCGATAAACAGGGCCGCCATGGTCATATAGATGTTGGTGCCGTCCAGATTGAAGGAGTAGCCGGTTGGCACAACCAGGCCCACCACCGACTTGGCACACCCGGCGCGCTCCATCTTCTGCATCAAGGTGGGCAACGCTGCTTCCGAGGAACTGGTGCCCAGCACCAGCAGCAATTCTTCGCGGATGTAGCGAATCAGCTTGGTAATGGAAAAGCCGTTGTAGCGGGCAACCGCGCCCAGAATGATCAGCACAAAGAGCACGGAGGTGACGTAGAAGGTCACCACTAGCAGCGCCAGGCTGGAAACGGATTCAATGCCGTACTTGCCAATGGTGAAGGAGATGGCCCCGAAGGCGCCGATGGGGGCGGCTTTCATCAGGATGGACACCAGTTTGAAAATGGGTGTCATCAAGGCTTGCAGCAGTTTCAGCACGGGTTTGCCGTGATCGCCTACCGCCGCCAAGGCAATACCGAACAAGATCGCCACAAACAGCACCTGCAAGATGTCGCCGCCGGTAAAGGGGCTGATCAGGGTGGCCGGGATGATGTTCATCAAAAAGCCCGTCAATGTGCTGTCGTGGGCTTGCTGCACGTAGCCCTGAATGGAGCTGGGGTCCAGGGTGCTGGGATCAATGTGCATGCCACTGCCGGGCTGCACGATATTGCTGACCACCAAGCCTACAATCAGGGCCAGCGTGGAGAAGGTCAGAAAATAAATCATGGCCTTGCCCACCACACGACCGACTTTTTGCAAATCTGTCATGGCGGCAATGCCGGTGGCCACCGTCAGGAAAATAACGGGCGCAATAATCATCTTGACCAGCTTGATGAAGGCATCGCCCAAGGGCTTCATGCTCTCGCCCAGCGAGGGGTAGAAATGACCCAGCAAAATCCCGATAGTGATGGCGATGATGACCTGCACGTACAAAATCCGATACCACTTGATTTTGATGATCTGCGGTACCGGACGGTCTCCTGTGCTTATATCCATCATGATGTCGTCTCCGTGACTTGATGTTGCCGACCTGGCAGTCGGCGGCTGGCCTGCTTGGAATTGTGTGTAGGCAGGCGGTTTACGCTCGCCGGAATCTTTGTTCCGGCCCATAAGCTCATGACTAAAGCAACATCCGTGCCAATCTGTGCCCAGCGGGGAAGTCAGCAAGCAAGCGGCTTGCAGGCAGGAGATTTGCCCGCTTGCTGCTTATGTGTGCGAAAATCCGCACAACCATTATTTTTTTTGGCGATATTTCGCACAAATTTCATGAATTCCAATCCAGTTTCTTCGGGCATGCGGCGGCGCTTCAGGCTTGAATGGTTGCTGTTGTTGAGCTTGGCCGTGGTGCTGGGACTGTTTGCCTTCTGGCGTTCGGCCGATTTGGGTACGGCCCGCCTGCTGACACAAAGCGAACAGCGACTGGATTCCTTGATGCGCGGGAACGCGGGCTGGATCAGGACGATTCGCGATAAGTTCCGTACCTTGTCCTTTGCCCTGGCCCAGGACGAGGCCCTGCGCCAATATCTGATGGGCAATCCTGCTTATGGAGATGCCCAGGCGTTGAACCGCAAGTTCGAGCAGTTGGCTGAAGATACGGGTGCTCCCGTTCTGTACTTGCTGGATACGCACTCGCAGACGTTGGTGTCCAGTAACTGGCAGGCGCCCGACAGCTTTGTGGGGAATCATTACGGCTTTCGGCCTTACTTCACCAAAGCCTTGGAGCAAGGGCACGCCGAATATTTCGCCTTGGGGACTTCCAGCGGCAAGGCGGGTTTGTATATCTCCCGCATGGTGCCGGGCCAGGACGGCAAAGCCGTTGGCGTCGTTGTGATCAAGCTGGTGTTCGATCTGCTGGAAAAAGAATGGGAAGGTTATGGGGATCGCATGTTTGTCAGCGATCCAAACGGTGTGATCTTGTTAAGTGGTGAACCGGGCTGGCGTTTGCATAGCCTGGATCAAACCTCGGCCGAGCACTTGGCCAAGCTTCGGGCTAGCCAGCAGTTTGGTGATGAGCCGTTGAGGCCGGTGGGTTTGAGCATGTCGGATTCTGGCGAACGGGCCTCTTTCTGGAAACTGGGGCAGGAACGCTTCTTGCATGTGCAACAGCCGGTGGTGGGCAGCGATTGGACCTTGCACGCGATGGCACCGATGGATGCCGCCTTGCAGACGCAGGCGGTTCAATCTCGTTTGATGGTGATGGGGCTGTTATGTGCGGCGCTGGTTCTGGCGGCACTGGCGCTGCAACGCAATCAACAGCGACGCGAAGCTCAGGCACGCCAGGAGTTACTTCGTGATGCCCTGGAAGAAGCGGTGGAGTCTCGTACGGCCCAGTTGCAGGTGGCGCGTCGTCGCCTGGAGCAGGAGATGCAGGCCCTGCAAGAGGCGCGCTCGCGTGCCCGCGATCTGCGCGAACAATTGGAGCAGGCCGAGAAATTGTCCTTTCTGGGGCAGGTGACCGCCGGGGTCGCCCACGAGATCAATCAGCCCGTGGCGGCAATTGAGGTCTACGCCGACAACACCTTGCGTTTGCTGGAGCAGGGCCAGACGGAAACAGCACGTCAAAATCTGTCCCGCATCCAGACGCTGACTCAGCGCATAGGCAGTATCACCTCTCAGCTGTGTCATTACGCCCGCAAGCCGCAAGAGCAGGAAGGTCCGGTACAGGTGCGCTCGGCCGTGGACAGTGCCTGGCAATTGCTGGAGCACCGGGCACGGGCCCAAGGGGTAGACCTGGAGCTGGAAGGTGTGAACGAATCTGTCCGTGTCTGGGCTCTGCCCGTACGCTTAGAGCAGGTTCTGGTGAATTTATTGCGTAATGCGCTCGATGCTCTGGAAGGGAGCCGTCAGGGGCGCATTCGTATTGAAGTCATGAGCGAGCAGCAGCATGTGCGCATTGTGGTTTCCGACAACGGCCCCGGCCTGAGTCCGGACATCCGCCAGCGTCTGTTTACCCCCTTTAGTTCCAGCCGTCGGCAAGGCCTGGGCTTGGGGCTGGTGATCGCGCACGATATTGTTGCGGCCCTGGGTGGCCGTTTGGAAGAGGGGCCTTCGCGCCTGGGGGGAGCCACATTTCATATCGTGCTGCACAATGCCGATAGCAAGCTGGACCAGGGAGAGAGATAAGAATGGAAGTCGCATTTGTCGATGATGATGCGGATCTGCGTGCTGCGGTCGTGCAAAGTCTGGAACTGGCGGGTCTGAAGGTGGTGGCCTGTGCCAGCGGGCAGGAGGCCCTGAGCCGCCTGCCCAAGGACTATCCCGGCGTGGTGGTAACGGATATTCGCATGCCGGGTATGGATGGGTTGGCGCTGATGCAGGCTTTGCATGCTCGCGATCCTGAGCAGCCCGTTGTGCTGATTACCGGCCACGGGGATATTGATATGGCCGTGCAAGCCATGCGCGATGGCGCCTTTGATTTTCTGACCAAGCCTTACCAAGCCGAACGCTTGCTGACGGTGATACGCCATGCCGCCATGCAGCGCAGCCTGGTTTTGCAAAACCGTGCCTTGCGTCAGGAGTTGGACGAGGACGGCCAAGGCCCGGCGCTCTTGGGGAATTCAGAGGTCATGGTCAATTTACGAACCACTTTGCGGCATTTGGCTCAGTCCGATGTGGACGTGCTGGTGGAAGGGGAAACCGGCACAGGAAAGGAAGTCGTGGCCATGTTGCTGCACCGCTGGAGCGCCCGAGCACAGCATCATTTTGTGGCGCTGAACTGTGGTGCCTTGCCCGAAACCATTATTGAAAGCGAGCTGTTCGGTCACGAAGCCGGGGCGTTCACCGGCGCGCAGCGCAAACGTGTGGGCAGTGTCGAACATGCGCATCAGGGCACACTGTTTCTGGATGAAATCGAAAGCATGCCCATGATTGCGCAGGTGCGCTTGCTGCGCGTGTTGGAAACGCGTTGTGTCACTCCCCTGGGCTCCAACGAAGAGCACCCGGTAGATATCCGCGTTGTGGCCGCCAGTAAGGTGGATTTGTCCGACCCCGCCCAGCGCGCGAACTTCCGCGCCGATTTGTATTACCGGCTAAATGTGGTCACCTTGCGCCTGCCACCCTTACGGGAGCGCAAGGAGGATATCCCCATGCTGTTCGCCCATTTTGCGGCGCTGGCCGCCAAGAAGTACGGCATGCCTCAGAAGATGCCCGATGCGCGTAGTCTGGCCTATATGCAGTCTCATCACTGGCCGGGCAATGTGCGCGAATTGGCACACTTTGCCCAACGTGAAGTGCTGGGCGTGCAGCATCCGCAGATCAAGGAATTGGAAAGCGAGGATTTGAGTTTGCCTGCCCGTGTGGAGCAATTCGAGTCCCAACAGATACGTCAGGCTCTGGCGCGTCATCGTGGCGATATCAAGGCGACCTTGCAGGATCTGCGTATTCCGCGCAAAACCTTTTACGACAAGCTGCAACGGCATGGCATTTTGCGTAGCGATTTTGTGCAAGAAGGGGGGCAGGGCGATTAAATCCTGAGCGTTTCAGAGGATTTTTTGTCTGTCCTGTCGGGTTTGGCGGTGTCTGGGTTCTACTCCCAGCGACACACAGTAAGCTGCGTAGGGTCTGCAAAAGTACGTAAGCAATAAAAATAGCGGCCTTAGCCGCTATTTTTATTGCTACCAAGGCGTGAAGCCTTATTCCTGCATACCCGGAACGATGCAGTTAAAGCCGGCGTCAACGTGCGTGATCTCGCCCGTGATACCGCTGGCCAATTCGGACATCAGGAAGGAGGCCACATTGCCCACTTCTTCGATAGTGACGTTGCGCTGCAAGGGAGCGTGCGTCTCGACGAATTTCAGGATAGTGGAGAAATCCTTGATGCCGCTGGCAGCCAGGGTTTTGATGGGACCGGCCGAGATGGCGTTGGCACGAATGCCGTATTCGCCCAGCGCCACAGCCAGGTAGCGCACGGAGGCTTCCAAGGCAGCTTTGGCCACGCCCATGGTGTTGTAGTTGGGGATGGCTTTTTCAGCGCCCAGGTAAGTCAGGGTCAGCACCGAGCTCTTGCGGCCTTTGAGCAAAGGCAGAGCAGCCTTGGCCAGCGCGGGGAAGCTGTAGGCGGAAATGTCGTGAGCAACACGGAACGATTCGCGCGACAGGCCTTCCAGGAAGTTGCCTGCAATGGCTTCACGAGGCGCAAAGCCGATGGAGTGAACCAGGCCGTCCAGACCATCCCAGCGCTCGCCCAGCGAAGCCATGGCTTGTTCGATCTGATCGTCTTCGGACACGTCACAGGGCAGGACGATATCCGTGCCCAGTTCTTGAGCAAAGCCTTCAACACGTTCTTTAAAACGCTCGCCCACATAAGTCAGGGCAATATCAGCACCTTGTTGGCGACATGCTTGCGCAATCCCGTAAGCAATAGAGCGATTCGAGAGGACGCCTGTGACCAGGATGCGTTTTCCTTGCAGGAAACCCATGCTGAAAATCCTTTATGTAATTAGTGGGTGGACTTAACCACGAATATTGGAACCGGGAACACGCAAACGTGTACCCCTGGAAAGAGTGCTGCCTTTGATATTGTTCAAGCGTCGCAGCTCAGCCACCGACGTGTCGTACCGTTTGGCCAAGGCGTAGAGTGTATCGCCTCGTCGAACGGTATGGGTACGCACGTTGGCGCCACGACGCAAAACAACGGTATCGTTTTTGCGGTTGACGCTGGCCGTTTGCGTACGCGCCCGGCGTGTGCTTTGCGCGACCGGCGCGGCCGGTGTGTTGGTCAGGGAAGCCAGTTGCAGGCTGCCTTCACCCAGGGTGGTGCTGGGCACCAGCAGCGTCTGGGCAACGGCTTTGGTGCTCTTGCGGCTCAAACCATTGATGGAGCGCAGTTGCGATACGGTAATGCCGTGGCGCTGAGCAATGGATAGGTAGCTTTCACCGCGCTTGGACTGGTAGGCCTTCCAGTTGCTGAGCTTGCCCTGATAGGCAGCCAGATTGGCATTGAAAATATCAACCTTGTTGGCAGGCAACAGCAAGGTGCCGCGATCTGCCGGGATGGTGGGGCGATTGTGGGCGGCATTCAAGGCTTTGAATTCGTCCACAGAGATTTCGGCCAGCTCGGCAGCCAGGGCAACGTCAATGTCCTTGTTCTTGCGCACAGCAGTGAAATACGGGGTGTTGCTGACCGGGGGCAGGGTAATGCCGTAACGCTCCGGGTTGGCCACAATATTCTTGATCGCTTGCAGTTTGGGGACGTAATTGCGCGTTTCGTCCGGCATCTTCAGGGATAAGTAGTCAACGCCCAAATCAGCCTGTTCGTTGCGTTCCATGGCGCGGCGCACGGAGCCTTCCCCCCAATTGTAGGAAGCCAGAGCCAAATACCAGTCGCCCTGGAATTCGTACAGGTAAGACAGGTAGTCCAAGGCAGCGCGGGTGGATTCGACTGGGTCGCGTCGCTGGTCTACCCACCAGTTCTGCTCCAGCTTGTACTGCGTGCCGGTGCTGGGGATGAATTGCCACAGGCCCGCTGCATGGGCGCGGGAATAGGCTCCCGGGTTATAGGCACTTTCTACAAAAGGCAGCAAGGCCAGTTCGGAGGGCAGGCCGCGCGCATCGAGCTCGTCCATGATGTGGTACAGATAGCGCGAGGCGCGCTGGCTCATGGTACGGATGGATTCGGGGTGCGACGCGTAGTAATTGGTCCAGTAATCAACCAGATCGGTATGCAGGTTGGGGATGGAGAAACCCCGGCGCATCCGGTCCCACGCGTCTTTGGGTGGGTGGGTCAGATCAATGGTGCGAGACGTATCGGCGGCAATGCTGGTGGAGGTCTTGGCGGCTTTCTGGGGGCTGACCTTGGGGCCTGTGGCGCAGCCTGCCAGCACGAAAGCGCATAGCAGCGCAAAAAGTCTCATTAGGTTCATTGCGGAATCTTTAGAAATTGTTTTTCCAGTCGCGCAGGCTGGCAAATACCTCGACAGGATTATTCAGGGATTGGGCGCCATAGTGCTCGGCAGCCTGAATAACAGCAGTCGTCTCGCAACGCAGAAAGGGATTGGTAGCCAATTCTGTTTTCAAGGTGGAGGGCACCGTAGGCAAGTTTTGCTGACGTTTGAGGGTATCCTGTTCCCAACGTTGGTGCAGTTGGGGATTGTCCGGCTCTACCTGTAGAGCCCAACGTAAATTGGATAAGGTGTACTCGTGCGCACAGCAGATCAGGGTGTCCGATGGCAGTTTCGCCAACTTGCCCAGGGAATCCGTCATTTGTGCCGGGGTGCCTTCAAAGAGACGTCCGCAACCAGCAGCAAACAAGGTATCGCCACAGAAAACAAAGGGCTGTTTTACCTCATTTTGACCAAAGTACGCAACGTGTCCGGCGGTATGGCCGGGGATGTCCAGGACGTGCAGCGTCAGTTCCAGAGTAGGTAATTCGACCTTGTCGGACTGGCCGACTCGGACATCACAGGCGGGTAGAGGCTCATGGGCTGGGCCCCACACGCGGGCCGGATGCTTAGCCAGGATATCTTTGACACCACCAACATGGTCACCATGGTGGTGTGTCAGTAAAATGGCATCCAGTTGTAAGGACTCGCGCTCCAGCCAATCCAGAACCGGAGCGGCCTGGCCGGGGTCCACCACCAGGGCGTGACCGTTTCGACTTAGCGCCCATATATAGTTGTCGTTCAGGGCAGGTAGTGGAATCAGGCGAACATCGCTTGGCACAGGCCAGGTAAATGCATTCATCATGGTAGAGGGAGAAAGCGCCAGTGGAGCAGACTTTGAATGATCAATTTGCCCAGTGGTTGGAAACCGTACCGGGGCGATATGTGCGGGCTTGGGAACAAGCCGGAATCGATGCGGAGGTGGTCAACACCTTCGGGTATCATGCCATACAAATTGGATTGCCGCATTGGGACCTCCTGGCGCAAAGCCGCATCTCTTGCAAGGTATGTACGGCTCAGTCCGGCGTCTTGCCTGCCCAGCAGCAAAACCTGGTGTATGCCGAGCCCGAGCATCTGCCTTTTGATACGCAAAGCATTGATCTTTTAATTCTGCCCCATACGCTCGAGAGCGCCAGTGACCCGCATCAGGTGTTGCGAGAGGCTGAACGCGTGCTGGTGCCGGAAGGGCGCATTCTCCTGACGGGCTTTAATCCCTTGAGCTTATGGGGGGCCCATGACTGGATTCCAGGGCTGGAGCGGGGCACGCCGACCTTGCCGGGAGATGTGATGTCCCCCTCGCGTTTGCGCGACTGGTTAAAGCTCTTGTCCTTTGATGTGCAAAGCACGCAGATGGGCTGTTATGCACCGTTGTGTCGTCAGCAGGCATGGCTGGATCGCTGGTCCTGGATAGAGCAAAGCGGAGCGCGCTGGTGGAGCTTTGCAGGCGCCGTCTATATGATTAGTGCGGTCAAACGCACGCCTGCCTTACGCCTGGTCGGGCCTAAGTGGAAGAAAAACCGTCGGCGTGTGCGTCGGCCTATGGTGGTAGCAGGACGCGCTGCCGATGAAGGAATAAGCAAGACATGACAGATGTTGTTGATATTTGGACCGATGGCGCCTGCAAGGGCAATCCGGGTTTGGGTGGTTGGGGGGCGTTGCTGCGTCATGGCGGCCGAGAAAAAGCCATTTGTGGCGGCGAGGCGGATACCACCAATAATCGTATGGAATTGATGGCGGTGATCGAGGCACTCAAGGCCTTGAAGCGCCCTTGTCAGGTGCGAGTCCACACTGATTCGCAATACGTACAAAAAGGGATGAATGAATGGCTGCCCGGCTGGAAAGCGCGTGGTTGGCGTACTGCGGATAAAAAACCCGTCAAAAATGCCGATCTGTGGCAGGAACTGGAGCAACAGGCGGCCAAGCACGAGTTGACCTGGTTATGGGTGCGTGGTCACGCAGGCGACCCTGGTAATGAGCGGGCGGACCAATTGGCCAATGAAGGGGTGGAAATAGCCAGGCAGTTATAAAGGCCTGGGCGAAGGTCGAACCCGCTGATAGTACTATTAGCCACCCGTCATATTTTGTCAGATAGCTTTACCGGCCTGGCCGGTCAGGATAAGCCGCCCATGATTCTCACGCTGCGCCTCACGATTTTTTCTTTGTTCATCGTACTGTTTGCCAGTAGTACGCCCAGTTGGGCGCAGTCTGACGCCACGCGGGTGGAAGTGCTGCCAGTGCGGCAAACTGAATTGATTCGTGATGTGGCGGCGGTCGGGACCCTGGTTGCCAGAGAGTCCGTCATGTTGCGCCCCGAGATCAGTGGTCGTATTTCAGCCATCAGTTTTGAAGAGGGCCTGCCCATCAAGAAAGGGCAGGTACTGATTCAGCTGGACCCGGCCATGGCGCAGGCGCAGTTAAATCAGGCACAGGCAAATTTGAATCTGGCGAATAGCCAGCACAAGCGCTCTTCGGAGCTGAGCCGTCAGGGCTTTATCAGTCAGCAGGCAAAAGATGAGTCGGGCAGTCGTTTGGCTGTCCAGCAAGCCGAAGTGCAATTGGCGCGCGTGCACCTGGACAAGACCCGTATCCGTGCGCCGTTCGATGGTGTCACCGGCTTGCGCAATGTGTCGGTGGGTGACTATGTTGGACCCGGCACAGATCTGGTGCAGTTGGAAGCGGTTTCTACTTTGAACGTGGACTTTCGTATCCCTGAACAATATCTGGCCGATGTGAAGGCTGGCATGCTGGTCGAGCTGCGCTTTGATGCGTTCCAGGGCCAAACCCGCCAGGGTTCGGTTCTGGCGGTCAGCCCGGCAGTGGATACGGCAGGCCGTTCGATTTTATTACGCGCGCAAGTGCCCAATGAAGATGGTGTCTTGCGCCCTGGTTTGTTCAGCCGTGTACGCCTGGAGCTGTCTCGCTATCAGGCCTTGATGGTGCCTGAAACCGCCTTGGCTCCTTCGGGGCAGGATCAGTATATCTATATTGTGAAAGATGGCCGGGCAGAGCGTCGACAGGTGCAGATTGGAGTCCGCGAACAAGGCTGGGTGCACGTAACTGGCGATCTGAAAGCCGGCGACAATGTGCTGGTGGCCGGATTGCAAAAGGTGCGTGATGGCGTACCAGTCGATATCCAGGAAGTGATCGACGTCCAAACACAGCCGCAGCGCTAGGGCACAGTCATGGTTCTCTCCGATTTATGTATCCGTCGCCCGGTTTTTGCCACGGTTCTGTCTTTGGTGATTGTGCTGGTCGGTTTCATTTCCTATGAACGCCTGACCGTACGCGAATATCCTGCCATTGATGAACCGGTGGTCTCGGTCATCACCAACTATAAAGGGGCCTCACCAGAGGTGATCGAGTCCCAGGTGACCAAGCCGTTGGAAGACCAGTTGTCCGGGATTGAGGGCGTGAACGTGATGACCTCGCGCAGCCGTTCCGAGCGCAGCCTGATCAACATTAAATTCAATCTGGACCGAGCCCCCGATGCGGCCGCCGCTGACGTGCGTGACAAGGTTTCGCGCGCCCGCCGTTTCTTGCCCGATGAGGTGGACGAGCCGATTATCAACAAGGTAGAGGCGGACTCCACCCCGATTATTTATGTCGGTGTGGATACCGGCGACTACAGCATGCTGGAGGCCTCGGACTACATTAAGCGCTATATCAAAACGCGCTTATCCGTCTTGCCCGGAGCAGCAGAAGTGCGCGTATTTGGCGAGCGCCTGCCCGCCATGCGGATCGATCTGGACCGCACCCGACTGGGGGCCTATCAGTTGACCGTGCAGGACGTGGAAGATGCGTTGCGTAAGCAAAACGTGCTGATTCCGGCTGGCCGTATCGAGTCCGATGCGCGTGAGTTTTCCGTGGTGTCCTCTACCGATCTGGAAACGCCCGAGGAGTTTCGCAACATCATCATCAGTCAGGCCGCCGGTTATCCGGTGCGTATCTCCGACATTGCTCAAGTGCGTATTGGGCCTGCCGAGGAACGGGTGCTGGCCCGTTTCAATGGGCAAAACAGTTTGAATATTGGTGTGACCAAACAGTCCACTGCCAACCCGCTGGATTTGTCCAAAGCGGTGCGTGCCGAGGTGGAGCGCATCAACGAAAGCATGCCGGGCAATATGAAGCTGACCGTGTCTTACGACAGCTCCATCTTCATTCAGAAATCCATTGATTCGGTCTACACCACCATTGCCGAGGCTATCTTGCTGGTGGTGCTGGTGATCGTGTTTTTCCTGCGCAGTTTCCGTGCCAGCCTCATCCCTATCGTGACGATTCCGATCTCTCTGATCGGAGCCTTTGCCATCATGTACATGCTGGGTTTTTCCATCAACACGCTGACCTTGTTGGCCATGGTGTTGGCGATTGGTCTGGTGGTGGACGATGCGATTGTGGTGCTGGAGAACGTTTATCGCCATATTGAAGAAGGCAAAACGGCCATGCAGGCGGCCTTTTTGGGCGTGCGTGAAATTGCCTTTGCCGTGATTGCCATGACGCTGACATTGGTGGCGGTGTATGCGCCGTTGGCTTTTGCTACAGGCCGTACCGGGCGATTGTTTATCGAATTTGCCCTGACCTTGGCGGCTGCCGTACTGGTGTCCGGTTTCGTGGCCCTGACCTTGACCCCTATGATGTGCTCGCGCATGTTGCGCCCGCACGGCACCAAAGTGGGCCGTGTCAGCCAGGGGATCGAGAACTTTCTGGTCTGGCTGACGCGTGGCTATCGTCGTGTCCTGATTCGCGCTCTGCGTTGGCGCTGGCTGGTCTTGTTGATCGGTGTGGCCGTTGCCGCCACCAGTGCGCTGCTGTTTACGGTTATCAAAAGCGAGCTGGCTCCGATTGAAGACCGGGGGGTCATTTTCGGGATTGTGAATTCGCCTGAAGGCGCCACGCTGGATTACACCTTGCACAATGTGGAACGGGTGGAAGCGCTGTATCGCGGCATACCGGAGACCGAGGGTTACCAGTCCATTATTGGTTTTCCAACCGTGACCGACTCCTTTGCGATTCTGCGTTTGAAGCCTTGGGAGGAGCGCACGCGTAACCAGCAGTCCATCGCGCGTGAGCTACAGCCGCATTTCTCGGCCATTCCTGGTGCGCGTGCCTTTCCGACTAATCCGCCCTCCCTGGGGCAGCGCGCGACCTCCAAGCCGGTGGAGTTTGTGATCATGAGTCAGGCTCCTTATCCGGAGCTGGCCAAGATCGTGGACAACTTTCTGGCCGAGTTAAGAGACTACCCAGGGTTGTTGAATGTGGATACGGACTTGCGCTTGAATACGCCAGAAATCCGTATTGATGTAGACCGCGACAAGCTGGCTGATACCGGTGTTTCGGTGGATGCTGTAGGCCGCACACTGGAGTCCATGCTGGGTGGGCGTCAGGTCACACGCTACCAGAGTGACGGCGAGCAATATGATGTGATTGTGCAGGTGGATAAACAGGCTCGCTCCAGTCCGCAAAATATTCTCGATATTTACGTGCGTACCCAGGACGGTGGCATGGTGCAGGCTTCCAACTTCCTGAAAGTGCGAGAAAGCGTGTCACCGCAATCGCTGAACCACTTCAACCGTTTGCGGGCCGTGATTGTGGAAGCCTCGGTGGCACCCGGCTATGCCCTGGGTGAAGTTCTTGAACACATGAATGAGGTGGCTCGCAAGACCTTGCCTGAAACCGTGCAGACGGATCTGGACGGGCAGTCACGCGAGTTCCGGGACTCCTCGGGCAGCATTTATGTCGTGTTCCTGATGGCTCTGGCCTTTATTTATCTGGTGCTGGCCGCCCAGTTTGAAAGCTGGCGCAATCCGCTCATCATCATGCTGTCCGTGCCCTTGTCCATGACCGGGGCCTTGCTGGCCCTGTGGCTGTCGGGCGGGACTTTGTCCATTTATAGTCAGATCGGTTTGATTACCCTGGTAGGCCTGATTACCAAACACGGTATCTTGATTGTGGAATTTGCCACCCAACAACGCGAAGCGGGGGCCAGTTTGTACAATGCCGTGGTGCGCGCTTGCGAGATGCGCCTGCGTCCCATCTTGATGACAACCGGCGCGATGGTGCTGGGCGTCTTGCCGCTGGCCTATGCTTCCGGGGCAGGCGCCGAATCCCGCCAGCAAATTGGCTGGGTGCTGGTAGGCGGCTTGTCCTTGGGTACCTTGCTGACCTTGTTTGTGGTGCCCGTGGCCTACACGCTGATTGCAGGCAAGCAAGAAGGGCAGGACAAGCAACTGGAATTGATTGACAAGCCCCAGGCCTCTGTCTGAACCTGTGGTTCTGGTCTGCGGGGAAGCGGCTCGTACAGCCTCCTTGTTCAGTGCCATTACCGTGATTGAATTTGTAGGGAAAGTGAATGCGTCAAATTATTCTGGATACTGAAACCACCGGTCTGGAGCCACGCGAGGGGCACCGAATTGTTGAAGTGGGTGGGGTCGAGTTGTTCAACCGTAAATTGACGGGCCGCCATCTGCACTTGTATCTGAACCCGGATAGGGATTCTGATCCCGAGGCCTTGGCCATTCATGGTCTGACCACGGAATTTCTGTCCGGCCATCCACGGTTCAAGGATGTGGTCGATCAGGTGCTTGATTTTGTGCAGGGCGCGGAAGTCATTATTCATAACGCCTCCTTTGATACCCGCTTTCTGGACGCTGAATTGCAGAAGGTAGGCAAGGGACCGTTCTCGCAATACTGCGACAGCATTACTGACTCCTTGCTGGTGGCGCGGGAAATGCACCCCGGCAAGCGCAACTCTCTGGATGCCTTGTGCGAACGCTACGGTATTTCCAACTCTCACCGTACCTTGCACGGCGCTTTGCTGGACTCGGAATTGTTGGCCGACGTCTGGCTGGCCATGACGCGGGGTCAGGATGCGTTGTTGATGGACTTTGACGAGTCCGACAGTCAAGGTGGTGACGGCAGCGATTTGAGCCTGGGCAAGTTTGATCCTAGTGTGCTCAAAGTGCTGCGTGCGTCCGAAGCTGATCAGGCCGAGCACGAGAAATACATGGACGTGTTGGAAAAACAGAACAAGAAGCCGCCCATGTGGCGCGAGATGCTCAATCCAGCAGCAGAGTAACTGTTCAAGAAAAACAGCCGGCCCTGATCTTGTAAATCGAGCAGGGCCGTGCTATAGTTTTTTTCTTCGCAGCTTTTGCAGTTCTTAAAAGCTTCGGGCGGTTAACTCAGTGGTAGAGTGCCACCTTCACACGGTGGAAGTCACAAGTTCGAACCTTGTACCGCCCACCATCTCTTCCTTCTTCTATTTCCCCCTGCAGTTTATCTATTGCCTTTGTCTTGGGCGGTCTGTTCGCGTCTTGTCTTTGTGTTGAACGCCGCGCTGACTATGGCTACAACTTGTGCAGGCAGCGTCATTCGGCATGAAAGAGACGAGCTGGGGGGAACTTAAAACAAAATAGCTATTCTCCAGTTGATTGTTGATTGTTGATTGTTGATTGTTGATTGTTGATTGTTGATTGCTGATTGTTGATTGCTGATTGCTGATTGTTGATTGCTGATTGTTGATTGCTGATTGCAAAACGCCCAATGAATACTCATTGGGCGTTTTTTTTATAGCTAGGGAAACGGCGATGCCAGTAAAGGCATCGGCCTGCCTCTTACAACCAGGTCAAACCAATCGAAATCACGATACCCGAGACAATCAATTGAATCAGGCAAAAACCCATGATGTCTTTGGCTTTCAGACCGGCAATGGCCAGTACGGGCAAGGCCCAGAATGGCTGCAGCATATTGGTCCAGGCGTCACCCCAGGCAACGGCCATGGCCGTGCGCGCGATATCGGCATCCAGCGCTTGGGTGGCGGCAATGACAACCGGGCTTTGAACGGCCCATTGTCCGCCGCCCGAGGGCACAAAAATATTGACCAGACCGGCGCTCAAGAAAGTCCAGAAAGGCAGGGTAGTGGCAGTGGCAAAAGACACCAGCCACTCGGACAGGCTGGTCGCCAGACCGGAGTCGATCATGATGGCCATGATGCCCGCGTAAAAGGGGAACTGGATCACAATTCCGGCCCCGCCGCGAATGGCTTCATTCAGACTTTTCAGCAGACGACGAGGGGTGCCGTGCAGCAAGATGGCCAGAATCAGGAAGGTGAAGTTGATCACGTTCAGGTTCAGCGTTGCGCCACGTAGCACGAAGTAGTCAAACAAGTAAGTCAGGCCTGCCACACCAATCACAATGGAAATCAGGCGGCTGTTTTCCAGACGGTCTGCAGGACGATCTGTGGATTGGTTGACGTCATCAGGCGCCTCTTTCAAGAGCTTGGGGTCGACATAGATGCTTTCCTTGTCGCTGGGTAGCATCAAGCGGTTGACCAGCGGCACCAGGATAAACAGGGCGATCACAATGGCCAGGTTAAAGAAGGCGAAGATGGTGTCTGAGGTACTGATGATGCCGATCTTGCTCTCGGAAAAGTGGCCCGAGGTTGCAATGGTCAAAGGCACTGAACCGGCCAGGCCGCCGTGCCAGACCAGAAAGCCTGAGTAGGCACTGGCAACCAGCAAGCGGTAGTCAACACGAACCTGGCGGGCCAGCTCTTTGGCGAACAGGGCACCGACCACCAGACCGAACCCCCAGTTGATCCAGCTGGCTGCCAGCGAGACCAGGGTGACCAGAATAATGGCCGAACCGGCCGAGTGCGCCAAGGAGGCCAGGCCACGCAACCAGCTTTTTACCAAGGGGGTGCTGGCCAGCATATGACCCGTTAGCAGGACCAGCAGCATTTGCATGGCGAAGGTCAGCAGCCCCCAAAAGCCATTACCCCAAAATTGGATGACCTCCATCGGAGAGCGCTGTTCGAACGCCATGGCCGAGACACCGGCAATCAGCGTGAGCAGGATGACGAAGATATACGGATCGGGCAGATAGCGTTCAACCAGGCGGACTGAACCGCGCGTCATGGCTTTAAACATACATTGTGCTCCTGTGGATTTGCGCCAGTAATTGCGCGGGTCCTGATGTTTTGGAATTGGAGTTAATGCCCGTTTATATGGGCGTTCTTCTGGCAGCATTTTGATAAAAATGCTCAGTGCAGCCGTATTGTTGGCGAGAAGTTGCAAATTGTGAAGACGGGAAAACCTGAACCTTAAAGTTTTTGCTTGCTTGTCATCTTTCGCTATATGCTCTACTATATAGCGGTGTTTTCGAAAGAACCATCACTCATCGCTCGATGATGGGTTCTATTTATGGGCCCTTTGGGGCCCATTTTTTTTGCGCCACCGTGTAGTGTTAATTCATAAACCAATTAGAAAGATCGAATAGGGAAGTGGAATGAGACATCCGTCCAACCGCGCCACAGCAGCGCGTCAGCAGTTTGTCTGTTTAGTACCGCGCGCCTTGGTCTTGAGCATGATGGGGGCTGTGGCCCTTAACCAAGCCCATGCTCAGGACAACAAGGACCGTGTGTTTCAACTGGGCAAAGTGGTTGTTCAATCCAGCTTGGATCGAGAGGCGCCTTTGGGTGAGAGCGCAGTCAGCCAGGAAAAAATGCAGGCTTTTGACTTGCGTAATGTCGGTGCGGCTGTCAGCGTGCAAGCGGGTGTCACGGTTTCGGCAGGCGGTGCCCGTAATGAGCAAATGGTCTACGTGCGCGGCTTCGACTCGCGTCAGGTGCCCTTGTTCCTGGATGGTATTCCACAGTACGTGCCGTACGACGGCTATGTAGACTTTACTCGTTTCACCACCATGGATCTGAGTGAAATTCGCGTGGCCAAGGGTGCAGCCTCCTTACTGTATGGCCCCAATATTATGGGTGGTGCCATCAACCTGGTTACCCGCAAGCCGGTCAAAGCATTTGAGGGTGAGTTCCGTGCCGGTTACGCCACGGGCGATCAACGCTACAGCGCCTTGAACGTGGGTACCAATCAGGGTTCCTGGTACCTGCAGGCTGGTTTGTCCTGGTCGGGCGAACGTACCTTCCCCTTGGGCCGTGGCTTTGAAGATCAAAAAGCACGTCCTACCGATACGGGCGGTATGCGCAGCAATGCCTCGCAAATGGACAAGAAAGCGTCCTTCAAATTGGGTATCACTCCCAATGCGACGGATGAGTACGTGATCGGCTATGTGAATCAGAAAGGTCAGAAAGACAATCCGGTCTACACCGGCGTGAACGATGCCAAGCTGGGTAAACGCTACTGGCGCTGGCCCTACTGGGACAAGGAAAGTCTGTACTTTCTGAGCTCTACCCGGGTTGGCGAGAACAACACCATCAAGACACGTGTGTACGAGGATAAGTACAAAAATGGTCTGGATATGTATAGCGATGGCCAATACGCCACCCTGACTGGCCCGACCAGTGAATACACGGACCGCACGCGTGGCGCTGCTCTGGAGTGGGTCAATACGAGTCTGGATGATCACGAGCTGCACTTTGCCTTGCATTACAAGCAAGATCAGCACCGTGATCCCAAGTCATCGGGCACTGAACGCTACAAGGACGTGACCACTTCACTGGCCTTTGAGGATCGCATCGCTTTGGGCGATCAGTGGCAATTGCGTGTGGGCGCCAGTCATGAGCGTCGCAAAGCCAAAGAAGCGCACAATTTTGAAACTGGCGATACCGACGCCACTAACGGTTTGCTGGAGCTGGGCTACGACTGGAGCCAGGCCATGCAGGTCTACGGCAGTGTGGCCTACAAGACTCGTTTTCCTACGATTAAAGACCGTTACTCCAGTCGTATGGGTTACGCCCAACCCAACCCGGATCTGAAACCGGAGCACGCCATTCACTATGAACTGGGCTTGCGTGGTCAACCTTGGCAGGGGGCGCAACTGGAATCGGCTCTGTTCCTGAGCCAGGTGCGCGACATGATTCAAAGCACCGTTATCCAGGCACCAGGCTGCGACAAGTACCGCCCAGTGGGTTTTTGTGATCAGGCCACCAACGTGGGCAAGGCCCGTCAAATGGGTCTGGAACTGTCCTTGCAGCAGGAGTTTTCTGCTCACTGGTCCGCTGGCTTGGCCTATACGTATTTGAACCGTCGCAATCAGTCTGATCCAGACGTCAAACTGGTGGACACGCCCAATCACCGTCTGTTCGCTCACCTGAGCTGGAAGCCTAATGCACAGTGGGAAGTGATGGGTTCGGTGGAAACTGAAAGTGGCCGTTACTACTCCTACGCGAACAACAAGGGTGACCAGATTTACGAAAAAACCCCCGGCTTTGCCTTGCTGGGTTTGAAGGGGATCTGGCGTCCTAACTCGGATATCACCCTGGAAGCCGGTGTGCGTAACCTGGGTGACAAGCTGTACCAATATAAAGAAGGCTACCCCATGCCCGGACGCGTTTGGTTTGTGGGTGGAAGCTATCGTTTCTAAAGCAGTGCTGTTATTGGCAGAAAAAGGGGGAAGGCCGGGATGAAGCGTCGTGACATAGTACGTGCCTTGGCGGCACTGCCGCTTGTGGCGCCCTCTGCCCGTTTGCAGGCCCGGTCTGAGCAGGCCGGGACCAGCACCCCGATCAGTCTGCCTGTCAGCGTGGCGGGTCAACTGCCCGATCCGGCCTACGTAGGCCGAGTGGTGGCCGCCGGCCCGCCCGCTTCTGTGCTGGTGTATTGCCTGGCACCGCATACTCTTTTAGGTTGGCCTTTTCAATTGGCTCCGGCTGCGCGCAGCATGATGGATGCCGCTGGTTTTTCTTTGCCTTATCTGGGCCGTTTGGCCGGTCGGGGCAGTACCTTGTCCCTGGAAAGCCTGCTGGCCTTAAAACCCGATATGGTGCTGGATATAGGCGATGTGAATCCTTATTACGAGTCGGCTGCCAAGTCCGTGCAAGAGCAGACGGGCGTGCCTTATGTCTTGCTGGATGGTCGTTTGAACGACAGCCCGGCGCAGTTGCGTCAGGCCGGGCAGATTCTGGGGCAAGCCGAGCGCGGCCAGCAATTGGCCTTGCGCGCCCAAGCCATTTTAGACAGCGCACATCAAGCCGCCAGCTCCCGAGCCAAGGGCTTGAAAGCCTATTTGGCACGCGGTAATGATGGCCTGGAAACTGGTATGGGTCAGTCCATTCATACCGAGGTGCTGCGGCTTTGCGGCCTGACGGTAATGGGTGACGAGAAAACCGATAATCGTCTGGGCCGTATTTCCTACGAACAATTATTGGCCTGGGACCCGGACATTCTGTTTGCCCAGGACGACGTTTTCTTTGAATTGGCGCGTACCCAAGCTCCCTGGAATCAGCTCAAGGCGGTGCGAGAAGGGCGTTTGTACCGTGTGCCTGCTTTACCTTTTGGCTGGCTGGATGGCCCGCCGGGAATCAATCGCTTAGCTGGTGTGATCTGGTTGAATGCCTTGTTGGAAGGTAGTGAGGCCATACCACGCATGCTGGGAGAGTTGCAGGATTTCTACTCAGCCTTTTATGGCATGTCTTTGGACAGCGAGCAGATCAAGCGACTGGTGCAAGGGCTGGACCCTTTGGGTTCAACGCAAAATTCATGAAGCTGGGTTTGCCCTACGGGCTGTTGCTGCTTTTTCTGGGACTGATTCTGGCCGTCCTGGTGGTGTTTGCGCTGGGGCAGGGGGCTTACCCTTTGTCGGGGCCGGATGTACTGCGAGCTTTAGCGGCTGGTTTTTCAAGTGACCCGGATACCTCGCAAAGTCAGGCGGTACGCGTTGTCTGGGATTTACGCTTGCCGCGTATTGCTGCGGCTTTGCTGGTGGGGGCCGCGCTCTCGACCGCCGGCGCGGCGTATCAAACCATGTTCCGCAATCCCCTGGTGTCACCCGATATTCTGGGGGTGTCCTCGGGCGCAGGTCTGGGGGCGATTCTGGCCATCTACTTGAACTTCTCCTTGTTTGGCGTGCAGATGGCGGCCTTTGTGGGCGGTTTGCTGGCGGTGGGCATTGTCTTGAGTCTGGCACGCATGCTGCGTCATCATCCACCTGTCCTGATTTTGGTCCTGGCCGGGATGGCGGTCGGCACCTTGCTCGGCGCAGCCTTATCGCTTATCAAAATTCTGGCCGACCCTTATTCCCAATTGCCCTCCATGACCTTTTGGCTGCTGGGCGGCTTAAGCGCGGTGCGCTCCTACGAAGTCTGGCCCGCTGCGTTGATGGTATCGGCCTGCATTATCCCGGTTTGGCTTTTGCGTTGGCGTATCAATGTCCTGGCTCTGCAAGATGACGAGGCCCGTTCCCTGGGCATGCCCGTCTCTGCCTTGCGTTGTTTGCTGATTGTTTGCGCCACCTTGATGACAGCGGTATGTGTGGCCTTGGCGGGCATCATAGGCTGGGTCGGTTTGTTGATTCCGCACGCGGCTCGTTTATTGGTCGGCCCGGATTTCTCCCGTCTATTGCCTGTCTGCTTGTTAGTGGGCGCCGCCTTTCTGTTGTTAACCGATACCTTGGCGCGCAGCATAGGCACGCTGGAATTGCCCTTGGGTGTGTTGACGGCTCTGGTAGGGGCTCCCGGCTTCTTGTTGTTGCTGGCTCGTGGTGCGAGGCAGCGATGAGCGAACAAGGCTTGGAAGCAATTGAGCTGGCCGTGGGCTATGGGCGCAAGCAAGTCGCCAGCAATGTGAATCTGCGTGTACAGACCGGGCAGGTCGTCTGTTTACTCGGCCCCAATGGCAGCGGTAAGTCCACTTTGCTGCGTACCTTGCTGGGCCTGCAGCCGCCTTTAGGAGGACAGGTGAAGGTGCAGGGCAAGCCCTTGGAACAGTGGCGTGCGCGTGCCTTGGCCAGGCAACTGGCCTATGTACCGCAAGCGCAGGACTCTGCCTTTGCTTTCACGGTAGAGCAGTGGGTCTTGCTGGGCTGTGCCAGTGAGCTGGCCTGGTATAGCCAACCACGGGCAGCCGACCGGCAATGGGTGGGCGTTTGCCTGGAGCGTTTAGGTATCGGGCAACTGGCTCAAAAACGTATTGATCAGATCAGCGGAGGGGAGCGTCAACTGTGTGTGATTGCACGTGCCTTGGCGCAGCGTTCGCAGTTTCTGATTATGGACGAGCCTGCCTCCAGCCTGGACTTTGCGAATCAATTGCGCGTGCTCGATCAAGTCTCGCATTTGCGCCAGGAGGGCCTGGGTGTGCTCTTGTGTACGCATCAACCTGAACATGCGGCCCGCGTGGCGGACTGGGTGATCTTGTACCGCGATGGGGGCATATTGGCGCAGGGCCAGCCCTGCGACATGCTCAGTCAGGCCCGTTTGCGCCAGCTGTATCAACTACCAGCGCATGCTTTTGAACTACCGGATTGGTATGCGCGAGGGGGCTGATACCCCCCGAACTGGTCACATGTTTTTCAGGGCAGCACGGCCATATTGGTTGTTGTGCTCCACCACGCGGGTCAGCATGGACATAAAGGTTTGACGCTGCTTGGCGGTTAGCGGGTCCAGCAATCGTTCCTGGGCGCGGTTCATGCCACTACTGATTTCCTGCATGGCTGCCAGACCGGCTTCGGTGATGTAGGTCTGGCGAGAGCGGCGGTCGTCGGGGTTGATACGACGACCCAGCAACCCTTTTTCCTCCAGCCTGCGGATGACATCGGCCGAGGTGGTGCGATCCAGCCCCAGCTCGTAGCCGATCGTGGTTTGATCCAGCCAGGGTGAACCCATCAACACAGACAGGACACCGTGCTGAACCGGGGTCAGGTCACTTTTGCACTCCTCGTAAAACATGGCGTAGTGAATCTGGTTAAGACGGCGAACCAGAAAACCGGGCCGTGACCACAGTTTGTGTCGATACAGCTCGGCATTTTCTTCTTCCACTGGACCCAGGATGTCGGCCTCGTCGGCTTCCAGTCGTTCTTCTTGCTTTAGCTCGGCGTGATTCTTCATGGATAAGTCAGTCATCGATTGAGTGGCTTTCAGCCTGTTGCCAAAAGGGCAGCACACTGAAAGCGGGACGACCTGCAAAGGGTACGGCAGCAAGGTCGGCGTCTACAAGGAAAGCAGGGCTACGCTAGCGTGAACAGAAGCCCCGATTTCTGATTTGTAGTCTTGTCTACAGGCGCTGTCCACGCCCCAAAGTATATGTGATTTCCCGACTTGCTGAAAACAATAATAATCAGCATACTGATAGATATTGTTGGGGGGTCAAACGATTGACCTTATGTAAATCAATAATTTAGGGAAAATTTACGGTGAAACGTATTAAAAAAATAGCACTGGAGGAGCACTTCAACGCCGTTGGCTTTGAGGATTATTCCAAGGCCTTTGTCAAACACATTGACAGCGCCGACGCACGTGAACTGATGGCTCGTTTGCATGACTTCGACGCGCAGCGTCTAGAGGTAATGGACCGTGCCGGTATCGAGTACGTCGTGCTGTCGCAGACCGGCCCTGGGGTACAGGTGGAAAAAGATGTGTCCGTCGCGATCGAGCGCGCGCGTCAGAACAACGATTTCCTGGCGCAGCAAATTGCACACCATCCCGATCGCCTGGGCGGCTTTGCTACCTTGCCCATGCAGGACCCGGCTGCCGCCGCGCAGGAATTGACGCGCGCTGTGCAGGATCTGGGCTTGAAAGGCGCTTTGGTCAACGGTCACACGCATGGTGTGTACTACGATGGCCGCGAATACGATGCCTTCTGGGAAACCGTGCAGAAGCTGGATGTGCCGTTCTATCTGCATCCTTTTGATGCCTACGAAATGCCACACGCTTACACAGGCCACCCGGAGCTGGTGGGGGCGACCTGGGGCTGGGGTGTAGAAACCGGCACCCACGCGCTGCGCATGTTGTTCGGTGGTGTGTTTGACCGTTGCCCGGAAGTGAAGCTGGTGCTGGGTCATATGGGTGAAGGCCTGCCATTCCAGCGTTGGCGCTACGACAGCCGTTTTGCGGTCTACCCGCACGGTGTCACCTTAAAGCGCAAGCCGTCCGAGTACATCGGCAGCAATATTCTGATCACCACTTCGGGGGTCTGTTCCGCACCGACGCTGATGGGCGCAATTGGTGAAATGGGTGCCGAAGCCGTGTTGTTCTCGGTGGACTACCCTTATGAATCCACGGAACTGGCTGCTGATTTCATCGAAGCAGCGCCTATGGATGACAAGACACGCGAGCTGGTGTGCTACGGCAACGCGGCCCGTCTGTTCAAGCTGGACCGGAGCTAAGCATGAGCACATTTTTGTATGGCGCTCATGTGCACGCCAATGGCATTCGTCAGCATTACCTGCGCTACGGCGGTTCCAGCCAGGGCCGCGATCAGCGTCCTGCCGTCATCATCGTGCCCGGCATTACCAGCCCGGCGGTGACCTGGGGTTTTGTGGGTGAGCAGTTCGGCAAGCACTTTGACACCTACATTCAGGACGTGCGTGGCCGTGGTTTGAGTGAAGCGGCTGAAGGCATGGATTACAGCCTGGATGCGCAAGCCGATGATTTGATCGCCCTGGCTCAAGCCCTGGGTCTTAAAGACTACATCGTGGTCGGTCACTCCATGGGTGCTCGTATCGGTTTGCGTGCGGCTCACAAGAACAGCGATGGTCTGAACCGTCTGGTGATGGTTGATCCTCCCGTCTCCGGCCCGGATCGTCGTGCTTATCCTTCCAAGCTGCCCTGGTACGTGGATTCCATGGCCATGGCTCGCAAGGGCTGCACCGCAGAGGACATGCGTGCTTTTTGCCCGACCTGGACCGAAGAGCAGTTGCAATTGCGTGCCCAGTGGCTGCACACCTGCCACGAGCCTGCGATTCTGGCCAGCTTTGAAGGTTTCCACACCGACGATATCCACGTCGACTTCCCGCATTTGAAGGTGCCTGCTTTGCTGATGACCGCCGAGCGTGGCGATGTGGTGCGTGATGAGGATGTGGCCGAGATTCAGCAACTGGCGTCGGGCGTTCAGCACGTTCGTGTGCCGAACGCCGGTCACATGATTCCTTGGGACAACGAAGCAGGTTTCTACGAAGCCTTCGGTGACTTTTTGGGCCAGCGCTTGGTGTGATGTTGACGGGGCCGCTACGGTGGCCCGTCGTGATGCAGAGGTTCCGCGTCAGTGCCGGAACCTCTCACAAGGAGAGACAAAATGGCAGTGAGTGATTATCAACTTATCGAAGCATGGCAAGAGGTGCTGCGCCTGTCCAAGCTGCAAGCGGGTCAAACCGTGACCTTGCTGACCAGCTCGACCACGCACCCCCAGACCATGCAGTGCGCGCAGATTGCCGCTCAGTCCATGGGCGCGATTGTCAATCGTCTGGACTTGTTGCCGGTCAATGCGGAAAAAGCCTTGAGCCGGGACTCGCTGGCGTATTTGGGAACGACCCCGCTGACGGGTAACGAAGCGGCGATCGCCGCCTTGAAGGCCAGCGATCTGGTTTTGGACCTGATGACCCTGTTGTTCTCGCCCGAGCAGATCGACATTTTGAAGTCGGGTACCAAGATTCTGTTGGCCGTGGAGCCACCCGAAATTCTGGTTCGCACCGTGCCAACCGAAGCAGATCGCGCACGCGTGACAGCGGCGGCCGCCTTGATCAAGGCCGCCAAGGAAATGAGCATTACCTCACCTGCTGGTACTAATCTGCGTTGCCCACTGGGTGAATTCCCTGCGATTCGTGAATACGGTTTTGTAGATGAACCCGGTCGTTGGGATCACTGGCCTAGCGGCTTTGTGCTGACCTGGCCCAATGAGTTGGGCACCAACGGCACCATCGTGATCGACAAGGGCGACATTCTGTTGCCGCAGAAGAAATACTCGACCGAGCAGATCATTCTGACCGTGGAAAACGGCTACGCCACCAAGATTGAAGGTGGTATCGAAGCCGAACTGCTGGACGAATATATGAAGACCTTCAACGATCCCGAAGGTTATGCGATTTCCCATATTGGTTGGGGTTTGCAGCCACGCGCCCACTGGTCCACCTTGGGCCTGTACTCGCGTGAGAACACCATTGGCATGGATGCGCGCGCGTTCGAGGGTAACTTCCTGTTCTCCCTGGGGCCGAACAACGAGGCAGGCGGCAATCGCACGACGGCCTGCCACATTGATATTCCTTTGCGACATTGCACGGTCAGCCTGGATGGGCGCGCCGTCGTGCGTGATGGCAAAGTATTGGACGGAGGCGTTGGTGAGTACGAATGAGGGAGCGGTTTACGCTCAACAAGGGTTTGGGTCGACGCTGGAGCCTAAAGCTCCGTATGGCTTGTTGATTATTGATCTGGTGAATGGTTTTGCTGACCCGGCGGTGTTTGGTGGTGGCAATATCCCTGAAGCCATCGAGAACACGCAGACCTTGCTGGCAACGGCACGTGAACAGGGCTGGCCGGTGGCGCACACTCGTATCGTGTATGCGGACGATGGCGCTGATAACAACATCTTCAGCATCAAAGTCCCCGGCATGTTGGGTCTGACCGAAGACGCACACAACAGCCACATCGTGCCGGAGTTGGCTCCTGCACCCGGTGAATTTATTGTTCGCAAGAATGTGCCGTCGGCTTTCTTTGGTACGCCCTTGGCTGCGTGGCTGACGCAACGTGGTGTGCAAACACTGCTGGTCGCCGGTGCGGTTACCAGCGGTTGCGTACGTTCCAGCGTGGTTGATGCGATGCAATTGGGCTTCCGCCCCTTGGTGGTGTCGGACTGCGTGGGTGACCGTGCAATTGGCCCACACGAGGCTAACCTCTTCGACATGCGTCAGAAGTACGCCACCGTGGCAACGCGGGAAGAAGCGATGAAGTTGATTGGTCTTTAAAGCGATTCAAGCTCTTGAGTATTTGAGAAGAACGATGTGTTTCATCATGGCCTGGATGGGCGTCCGTGTTTGATAGACATGAGTCGTCGTTAACAAGTCTGTTTTGATAGCCTTGTGATTGAGTATCGATGGTCTGCCGCTTGGGGGCAGGCTATCGGACCTGTGCCCCTGGGAGCCGGATGGCTCTCGGGGGCTTTTTTATTTCTGGCAGTGGCGTGGGGCCGCAAGGATTGCGGTGGAACGTTTTCTTGTAGGGCCCCTGTGTGGCTTGTCTTGGCGGATCCCTTGCTCATGCCGTGCGTGGGTGCCCTTGTCAGTGCGCCGTTGCGGGCGGGCCGTGAACTCGGAGCGCGACTGCTCACCCGGACCGACCGCAGGCGTGCTCCTTAAACAGCACGCCTTTTGCATCCCGCCTCGTTAATTTGCCCGTGGCAAGAACCCTGACTCACCCGCCAAGCCGAACCTGGGCCGCACAAGAAAACAAGCAACATGGTTTAAAGCCCAAACGGCACTTGCAGAGGAGAGTGAAAAAGAGCAAAACGATGGGCGTTTAGGAAATGCAGAAGAGCAAGGAAAGAGGCCCTGTCTGTTCAAAAAGTCAGTAAGTGCTTGGTAGATAAAAAGCCATTGTGAGCCGTTCAGTCGGCCTGCTGGGGTGTAGGGGCGGATCAGAGTACTTGCCGCGGGCAGGAGATAGCGTAGGGGTGCAAGCATCCTGCTGTTTGAGCCGGACGCTTGTACTTGGCCCGGGGGACCAAGTACCCGGCGAGTTCAGGATGCGCCCGTAGCTATCTCCTGACAAGGGCACCGGTGCGCAGCACCGGCAAGTGCTCAGCCCAACACCCCAGCAGGTTGACTGAATGGCGTTTTCACAGAGACTTCCTTTACCCCCCACCCTGACTAACCTGAATTCCTCCAGGCCTTATAGGCCCCCCAAGCCTGCGCTACCAGCCCTAAGGTCTCATATCTCTGACATTGCGCCAGACATAAGCCCTCTGCCCAATAAATAAGAAAAAAAAGCACCCCTCAACAAAGAAGGGTGCTCAAAGGAATCAGAAGACCTTCTGACTCAAGTGGCTCGGAAACAGCACACAAAAAACAGTTTTAAAATCAGATGCAAACCACGGACTTATACCGGGAACACCAGATCGTTCGCCAGGATGGACGTATCAAAAATCACCTGACGCTCCTTGAGCATCAAACGACCCTCCATACGCGTGAACGTATCAAAATAATTACCCACCAGATGCACAGTAGAAGGCCCTTCCACCAAGGTCTGCATCAGCATGAAATTACCCTCGGCCTCAATGTCACCATTGTCCGCCTCGCTGATCACACGAACATCCGTGACCAGATGCAGCATGTAGCGCGGGGCATACATCTGCGTGCGGGCAATCGCCACCGCACGATCGTGCATCATGTCGCGCCCTTCGGCATAGACCAGGCCCACCGGCAAATTCAGATCCGCGTTCTCGCGTGAAGTAACCCGGTAAACCGCGTCCTCCACAAAAAACAGGGGCCAGTCCTCAACATTGCCACGATCCAACGTGGCACAGTACTCGGCATTGAAAAGCTCAATTTCCGCCTTCAACGCCAAAGCACGCTCAACAGAAACCTGGGCGGGTTTGAAAGAAAAATCCATTTTCATAAGTCAGCTCGTCTTACAGATCCATCACTTGGCGGTAGTACTGGTACATGGAGCGAATAGCCGCTTCCGAGATCAGCGTATTGGACGTACCCAGCTTGCTTTCATCCAGCTTGATGATGTTCACCTCGCTGCTGGAACGACGTACCCCTTCCTGCACAAACTTCATGGCCTCGTTGTCTTCCAGACCCAGAAAACCGGCAGGGCCCATCAGGTTGCCCTGACGCAGACGGTGACGAGTCATCTCCTCGGTATCGTCTTCATAGCCAAACATGGTCCATTGCATGATCAGGCTGTTCGGGCCATTGGGCACAATCTGACGCACACCCAAGGTATTCATCTCGCGCTGAACAATCAGGTTGGGCCAGATCGTTTGCATGGTGACCGACCAAGGCGAATCGAACTCTTTGATGTAGTCCAGGAAACGCTCATCGCGCAAACGCATATCGTCCACAAAGGAACGCATTTCCTTCTTGTTGTCCTCGCTGACCTCGGCATACTTGTCCTCGGACTTGGCCGAGGCCATATAGCCGTGACGACCGTGCACAGGGTCCACATACATTTGCGACTTGTTGCCTGCAACCAGTAAACCAAATACCACCAGGAAAGAATGCAGCAAGGTTGCGTGGTAGGGATCCTTCAGGTTCTCGTGATACATCTTCCAGTTGCAAGGCAACTCGTTACGGTAGTAACCCAGAATCTTCAGTTTTTTGCCGGGGAAAATAGCCTCGAAATCCTTCAGGATTTCAGGCGTCAGGTATTCCGTAATCGGTTCGACCTGGTCGCTGTAGGACGCAAAAATCACGCCATTGTGCGTGGTCACATGCAGTTTTTTCAGGCCATGTTCGGAGTTCTTGAAGCTGCGAGGCATGCCGCCTTCTTTATTCGCACCGCGCTTGAAAGGAATCCCTTGCAGATCACCCTTCAGGCTGTAAGACCACTGGTGATACGGGCACACAAACTCATTGGTGTTGCCCTGGTTGTGGCGGCAGAACTCGGCGCCCCGGTGTGCACATCGGTTCTCAAACACGTTGATGCTGCCATCCTCTGCACGAGCCACCACCACCGGCGTGGAACCCACATATGAGCGCTTGTAGTCGCCCGAATCGGGGATCTCCGCTTCCAGGGCGACAAAGTTCCAGGTGTCACCGTGGAAAATGCGTTCCATCTCGCGGTTGTAGATGTCGTTGCTGGTGTAGACCCAATCCGGAATGGTGTTGAGCACATCCTCGGGCCAGGTGCATTGCTCGACAGGGCGGTCTTTGGACCCGACCGTCTGGCCTATCACCGTTTGCGTCTGATACATGGGGTTCTCCTCTGATAACTCTTTAATGATTCGTGATGACGAGGCGGCGCAGGCCGCTTCTCTTTCTTAGACTTGGGCCGTACGGGCGGCTTCTTTCACGTACTGGCGCAGTTTTGTTGTCGGGTCCAGCACGATGGCCGGATCGACAGGCAGGTTCTGTTCCATGACACCGCGTAAGGCGCGTAGATCTGCACCAGCATTGACGGCAATCGCGTGGCGCAGATGCTGGCCCTCGAATGCCAGCAACATGAAACTGATGGCATCGCCCTGGCTGTCCATGACGCCGCGTACTTGATAGTGCAGATCCGGGCTGCCTTGGCCCAGCATCTGAATATTGCAACCGAGCACATCCGTCCAGAACCAGCTAATGGGTGCAGTAGGGGCATCCTGCCCGACAATGGCGTGGGCCACCTGACGGGCTTGCTCATTGGCGTTCTGCCAGGATTCGGTGCGCGTGCGCACGGCGGTGTCGGGGCAAATTTGTGTGGCGCAATCACCGGCGGCATAAATACCCGCCACACTGGTGCGACCCTGGCGATCCACAATAATCCCAGCCGTCATCTCGTCTACCGCAATGCCGCTGGCCCGGGCCAAGGCGGAGTTCGCAGTCAGACCGGCTGCCACAATAGCCAGATCGCCATTCAGGATCTGGCCATCATTCAGTTCCAACTGAACGGGATGCTCGTTCTGTGCCACAAAGTGAGCTTGGCGCACACCCTGACCCAGACGCACCGTGATGCCTTGTGACTCGAAACGCTCCAGCAACCATTGCGACAGCAGGGTAGGGGCGTTGCGCGCCAGCAGACGTTCATTCGCTTCAATGACAGTGACCTGTGCGCCGGTTTCGCTGGCGGTAGAGGCCAGTTCCAGACCCATGAAACCACCACCTATAACCAGGGTGCGCAAACCGGGATGCAGACGGGCTTGCAGGCTCAGGGCATCGTCCAGCGTGCGCAGATACAAGGCGTTGGCCTGGCTGGCGGGCAGCAGGGCCAGTTCGCGAGCCGCGCCGCCTGTGGCCAGCACGGCGTGCTCAAAGCGCCAGGTCTGGCCATTGCTCAATGTTGCCTGACGTTCGGTGCAATCCAGAGACAGCACGCGGGTGCCCAGCAAGAGTTCAATATGTTGTTCTTGATAGAACTCGGCTTTTTGCAAAAACACGCTGTCAGTGGTCGCGCTGGACTTGAGCACGTCTTTGGACAGTGGCGGACGTTCGTAGGGGAGATGAGTTTCGTCGCCTACCAAGGTAATGCTGCCGTTATAGCCCAGGCTGCGCAGTTCACGCGCCAGCACCGAAGCCGCTTGGCCAGCGCCGATGATCAATACGGAAGTGTGGTGTGCCATGATGTTGCGTCTCGTCAGCAGAAAAAAGCTCAGGCCTGGCTAAAGTCAGCCAGAATATCGCTGCCTTCAATACGCAGCGGATAGACCTTGATATCCACCGTGGCCGGGGCGTTCATGGCCTTGCCGGTTCGCAAACAGAACTTGGCCTGATGCAGGGGGCATTCCACACAACCGTCTTCCAGATAGCCGTCGGACAGCAGGGCATATTGGTGGGTACAGACGTTGTCGGTCAGGTAGAACTCGTCGTCCAGTTTGTGCAGGGCCAGTTTCTTGCCTTCCCACTCGATGGCCAGGGACTCTTCGTTGTCGATGGCATCGGTTTCGGAAATTTTTATCCAGTTCAAAGCTGTCTCCAGGTTGTGCTTTCAATTAGTCAGTATACTGTATAAATTATAAAATAAAATATCGTTTTTATAAGGGATTGCGCTAGTTTAGGTTTAAGCTATTGATGGTGCTTTCCTTTATCTCATCAAGGACATGCGTCAGTAGTTTCCCTGCTTGACCAAAAATTAATTAATCAGCACACTTACTATTATTGAGGCGGTGATTGTGAATTTTACAGCGTAGCAACACTGCTTTGAACGTCCGTCTGGCCCCTTGGGGGGACGGTTTGGCAAGGTTCAGACAGCAGTTGTCCGAGCATAAGGTCAGACTGGCGGGCAGCTACCCAGGCCCCTATCGAGCAAGGGGTGTCAATACACTAAAAAATACAAAGAGGTGAGTGATGGAGCGTCGTAGTTTTCTGCTGAAATCGGCAACGGCCGCAGGTGCAGGTCTGGCAGCGGTCGCTGCCCCTGCAATCGCACAAAGCAGCCCCACCGTGCGCTGGCGCATGTCCACCGGTTGGCCCAAAAGTCTGGACACTATTTACGGCTCGGCCGAAGCATTGTGCAAACGTGTCAGCGAACTGACCGAGGGCAAATTTGAAATTCGCGCGTTCCCCGGTGGTGAACTGGTGCCTTACGCGCAGAATATGGATGCCATCAGCAATGGCACTGTCGAATGTAACCACGTGCTCAGTACCGCTTTTGTGGGCAAGAACACCGCCGTGACCTTTGACACTGGCCTGTCTTTTGGCATGAACGCCCGTCAGCACAATTCCTGGATCCACTTCGGTGGCGGTCTGGAATTGCTGCGCGATATGTACAGCCAATACAACATCGTGAACTTTGTGGCTGGGAATGTGGGCGTGCAGATGGGGGGCTGGTTTCGTAAGGAAATCAAAGACCTGGAAAGCCTGCAAGGTCTGAAAATGCGTATTGGCGGTATTGGTGGCATGGTGCTGTCCAAACTGGGTGCCGTACCCCAGCAGATTCCCCCCAGCGATATTTACTCCTCGCTGGAAAAAGGCACGATTGATGCTGCCGAATGGATTGGCCCTTACGACGATGAAAGGCTGGGCTTGAACAAAGTCGCTCCTTTTTACTATTCCCCCGGTTGGTTTGAAGGCAGTGCATCCTTGACCTCCATGGTGAACAAAGAAGCCTGGGAGGCTCTGCCTGCCAATTTCAAGGCTGCTTTCGAGACTGCCTGTAACGAGCAGACCATGCTGAGCCTGGCCAAATACGATGCCTTGAATCCCAGTGCCTTGCGCAAGCTGGTGGCCGATGGTGCCAAGCTGCGTTACTTCCCCAAGGACGTCATGAAGGCCGCTTACGACAAGTCTCAGGAGCTGTGGAAGGAACTGTCGGAGAGCAACGCTGATTTTGCCAAGATCTATCCAGGCTGGAAAACCTTCCAGGAGCAGGAGGCCAGTTGGTTCCGGGTTGCCGAAAGCGCCCTGGACAACTTCACCTTCAGCGAGTTGGGCAAGCGCAGTTAAGCAGCACATTATTAAGGTAGTGAAATGAGTCAGCACAGTCACCCGTCACGCCCGGGTGGCCAAGGAGTGGGTGCGCGTATCCTTCGCAAGGAGGATGCGCGCCATCTCAATGGCCAGGGCAACTTCATCGGAAACATGACCATGCCGGGGCTACAGGAAGTCGCCTTCTTGCGCAGCCCCATGGCGCATGCCCGCATCCGTCAGATCAATATTGAAGACAGCGCACGCGCACAGGTCATTACCCGCGCCGATATGCCGGACTGTCAGGATATTTACGCCGCGTCCACCTTGCCCAGCTATCAGGCCTCCAGCATGCCGCCGCTGGCCTCGGGCAGCGTGCGTTATGTGGGCGAACCGGTTGCCTTGGCCTTTGGTGAGAGCCGCGCCGTGGCCGAGGACGTTCTGGAGGAGATCGAAGCCCTGTATGACGAGCTGCCGGTTTATGGCAGTGTGCCGGCCTCGCTGGCCGCGCAGGGGGATCTGTTGCATGAAGGCTGGCAGGACAATGTGTTTGTGACCTTGCGCTCGGACGTGGCCTTTGAAGAGCACGCCGCCCGTGCTGACCGCGTAATCGAGCATTCTGTCAGCCTGTCGCGGCAGTGCATGTTGCCGATGGAAGGCAAGGCGGTGTTGGCCTATTGGGATTTTCAGGCTGATCAACTGGTGGTGTATTGCGGCAGTCAGATCCCACACATGCACCGTACCGGCATTGCCCAGTTCCTGGGGATGGATCAGGCGCAGGTGCGTGTGATTTCCCCCGATGTGGGCGGCGCCTTTGGTTATAAATGCGTGCTGCATCAGGAAGAGCTGTGCGTGGCCTGGTTGGCCAAGACCTTCCGCAAACCGTTCCGTTTCATGGAAGACCGTCGCGAGCACTTGATTGCGGGCGCCAATACCCGTGAACACCAGTACCGATTGAAAGCACACATCAGCCATGAAGGCCGCCTGCTGGCGCTGGACGCTGAAATTGATATTGATGGCGGCGCGTACTCCGTCTGGCCCTTTACCGTGGGTCTGGAAGTAGGCCAGGCCCTGGGCAACTTGCCCGGTCCGTACGATTTCCGTGGCTACCGTTGCCGCACACGCGGTGTGGGCACCAACAAGCCTGGCTTTATGCCGTATCGCGGCGTTGCCCGTACGGGTGTCTGCCTGGCCATTGAACAAATGATGGATCAGATCGCGTTGGCGGTCGGCAAGCCCTCCTGGGAAATTCGCTTGATGAATCTGGTGCAAGGCGAGCAAATGCCTTACATCAACGTGGCTAATAAGCATTACGACTCGGGTGATTATCCAGAAAGTTTGCGTCGCGCTTTGGCTGCGGTGGATGTGGATGCCGTGCTGGCTCGTCAGGCCAAGGGTGAGCCCGATGGTCGTTTGATTGGTTTGGGTGTGGCGTCCTATACCGAGCAGTCCGCACACGGCACCTCCGTGTTCGCCAGTTGGGGTACAGCGGTGATTCCTGGTTTCGATCAGGCGTTTGTACGCATGACCCCGGACGGCGGTCTGGAAGTGCGTGTGGGTGTGCACTCGCACGGTCAGGGCATGGAAACGTCTTTTGCCCAGATCGCCAGCGAAATTCTGGGCATTCCCGTGGCCAAGATCAAAGTGGTGCACGGTGATACGGGCCGCACGCCCTTTTCCACCGGCACGTACGCCTCGCGCTCCTTGGTGATGTCGGGCGGTGCGGTATCCAAGGCCTGCAAAGAGCTGCTGCCACGCGTACGCAAGATTGCCGCGCATATGCTGAAAACGGATGTGGACCACATGCAGCACCAAGGCGATACCTTTAGTGCCGATGGCCGGCAGATCAGCATCGCCCAAGTGGCCGATGCCTGGTACATCAACCCGCAGCATTTGCCCGAGGATGTGGACCCGCAAGGTCTGGAACTGTCCGTCGGTTACAAGCCCAAAGTCGATACAGGCAGCTTCACCTACGCCAGCAATGCCGTGGTGGTGGCGGTTGATCCGAGTACCGGTGGCGTGGAAGTGCTCAAGTACGTGGTGGTGGAAGACTGCGGCGTCATGATCAACCCCATGATTGTGGAAGGCCAGACGATTGGCGGGATTGCCCAGGGGATTGGCACCGCCTTGTATGAAGAAATGCCTTATGACGAGTTTGGCCAGCCGTTGGCATCGACCTTGGCCGATTATGTGATGCCCGGTGCCTGCGAAGTGCCCAATATTCATATCGAACACATGGAAAGCCCTTCGCCCAATACGGAGTTTGGTGCCAAGGGCATGGGCGAGGGCGGCGCAATTGCCCCTCCCGCTGCCATCATGTCGGCCATTAACAATGCCTTGCGCTCTACGGGAGCCCAGGTCTCGCATACGCCCGTGACGCCGCATCGACTGCTAAGCGCTATTCGCGCTGCCGCACAGCCCGTCAATCAACAAGATAAACAGCCCGTGTCGGAGGTTCAGGCATGAAGGCCGCCAAGTTTGAATACGAACAGGCCCAGAGCCTGCAACAGATCCAGGATGCCTATGGCAGCGACCCTTCAGCGCTGCGCCTGATGGGCGGCAGCCAGTCCCTGGGCCCCATGTTGAATTTGCGGCTGGTGCGTCCAGGTCGTGTGCTGGATGTATCGGCCGTGCCCGAGCTGCGTCAGGTCACAGCCATTAAAGGACACGTGCGTATCGGCGCAGCCGTGACTCACGCTCAGATTGAAGATGGTATTCATGAATTGCTGCGCGGTCACATGATGCAGAAAGTGGCGGGCCGCATTGCTTACCGGGGTGTACGCAATCGCGGCACTTTGGGTGGCAGCCTGGCCCATGCGGACCCGGCGGCAGACTGGGTGCTGACCTGCGTCGCTTTGGGCGCACGCATCAATGTACGTGGAACCCAAGGTAGCCGTAGCGTTCCCATGAGCGAATTCATGTTGGCCGCCTACACCACGGTGCTGGAAGCCGGTGAGTTTATCGAGTCCGTAGATGTGCCTGCGGTGTCCGGTTCGGCCCGTTGGGGTTACTACAAATTCACCCGCAAAGTGGGTGAGTTTGCCGATGCCAGTTGTGCCTGCTATTTCGACCCGGCCACGCGCACGGCGCGAGTGGTCATTGGTGCCATGGAAGGTGCGCCGCGCTCCTTACCCGAGCTGGCCGTGAAAGTGGCTGCACAAGGGGCCGCCGTCCTGGAAGGGGACATCATTGCAGCGGCCTTGCAGCCGTATCTGGCACAGCGGGACGAGGCCCATCAGGTGCTGTTCCGTACGGTCGTAGAGCGCAGCCTGAAGCAAGCGCTGGGCGTGAAAGGGTAAGACATGGCAGAAATCTCGATTCAAGTTAATGGTCGCCAGCAAAAGCACGAGGTCGAACCGCGTACCCATCTGGGTGATTTCATCCGCGAGAAAAGCCGTTTGACCGGCACCAATCTGAGCTGTGAGCACGGTGTGTGCGGTGCATGTACGGTGCTGGTGGATGGTCGTCCGGTGCGCTCCTGCATTACCTTTGCCGGCGCTTGCGATGGGCACGAAGTCACCACCGTAGAGGGCTACGACGACGACCCGATCATGAGCCGTCTGCGTACCGCTTTTTCGGAAAAACATGCTTTGCAATGCGGCTTCTGTACGCCTGGCATGTTGGCCACCAGCCGCGATATCGTGCTGCGTTTGCCCGACGCAGACGAAGCCCGTGTGCGCATTGAACTGTCCGGCAATATTTGCCGCTGTACCGGCTATCAAGGCATTACGGCTGCCATCCTGTCCGTGCTGCAAGCCCTGCGCGATCAGCCCGATGCCCAGGTAGACGCCTTGCGCGCTGCTGTGGTGCAAAACGTGCAGCAGGACTGGAACCAGAACGGCTTTACGACGTTTGACGCTGTCCAGGAAGACGTGCAGGCACCCGCTCCGGTGGCCGCTGCAGCACCCGCCGCGTCCGGTCGTGCCGATAAGGGCAAAGGCCAAGCCATTCAAGGTGGTTTTGATGCCCGTTTCCCGGCCGATCAGGTGTGGGCTTTCATGAAGGATTTGCCCAAAGTGGCGGGCTGTCTGCCCGGCGCGATGATCGAGTCTCAGGAAGGGGCCACGGTACAAGGCAAGATCGCCATCAAGTTTGGCCCCATGTCGGCTGCCTTCAAGGGCAATGCCACGTTGGAAGAAGACAACGAACGCCGTGCCGCCGTGCTGCGCGGTGAGGGCGTGGACTCCTTGAGCCAATCGCGTGCGCGTGGCGATGTCAGCTTTCAGGTCAATCCGGATGGCCCAGAGCGCAGCCGCGTGGAAGTGGAACTGGTGTATTCGCTGCAAGGGCCACTGGCGCAGTTTTCGCGCTCCGGGCTGGTTCAGGATTTCGTGCGCCGCATGATTGCGGAGTTCGGCAAGAACGTAAACCTGCGCCTAGAAAAACCGCTGGCAGAAGGCGAGGAGCCCGTCGTGGCCGAGTTCAATCCGGTCAAGATGTTTTTCAGCATTTTGTGGGACCGCTTCAAGGGACTTTTCCGGCGCTCATAAGCGCATAGACGACGCAAGACGATCAATAGAACGGGGCAAGGAAAGAGATGACAGGGCGTATCGCTGTGGGCCGGCGTAGACGCCTGTCAATCGGGGTCGCCTGCTTGTCAAACACCTGGGCTATGAGCGGCCAAGCCCTACAAAAGTGCCCCACCCGTTTCGGTCTCAGTAGAGTCCAACAGGCCCTTATTTCAACGCAGAAAATCTGGGGGATTGATGCAATTACTACTCAAACTATCAAGGGCGATCGACAGCCTGAATCAGCTCTGTGGCCGAGTGGTCATGTGGGTGGTTCTGCTGGTTGTGGTGATCAGCTCCTATAACGCCTTTGCGCGCAAATTTTTCGATATCAGCTCCAATGCCTGGCTGGAAGTGCAATGGTATCTGTTCGGTGCGCTTTTTCTGCTGACGGGCGGCTACACCTTCTTGCGCAATGAGCATGTACGCGTCGATGTGCTGGCCTCACGCCTGTCCGAGCGCAAACAAATAGTGATCGAAGCCGTGTGTGTGGTGCTGTTCATGTTGCCTGCCTGTCTTGCCATCATGATCTTGTCCTGGCCGGTGTTCATGGACTCTTACCTGACTCAGGAAGTGTCTTCCAACTCCGGTGGCTTGATTCGCTGGCCCGCCAAATTGATTATTCCCATTGGTTTTGCCCTGATTTCGCTGCAGGGGATCTCGCATTTGATCAAGTGCATTGGTTTTTTGCGTGGCGTTTGTCCCAACCCCAACAAGAAGTTGCAGAACAAAACGTCTGAAGAATTGCTGGCTGAAGAAATTGCACGGCAAGCCCAGGCCAAGTTAGCGCATCAACACAAAGGCTGAAACCGATCATGATGGATTTATTTATCGCTAATATGGCGCCGGTGATGTTTGCATCACTGATTGTTTTCTTGCTGCTGGGCTTTCCGGTGGCCTTCGCGCTGGCTGCCAACGGGATGGTGTTCGGTCTGATCGGCGTGGAAATGGGCCTGTTCAACTGGTCCCTGTTCCAGGCGCTGCCGCTGCGGGTATTTGGGATCATGGCCAACGATACCTTGCTGGCGATTCCCTTCTTTACTTTCATGGGGCTGATTCTGGAGAGGTCGGGCATGGCGGAAGACCTGCTCGATACGATTGGTCAGCTCTTTGGCTCCATGCCGGGTGGCCTGGCCATTGCTGTGGTGTTTGTGGGGGCCATGCTGGCGGCAACCACAGGGGTGGTGTCGGCGTCGGTCATTTCCATGGGCCTGATCTCCTTGCCCATCATGCTGCGTTACGGCTACAGCCGACGATTGGCAACCGGGGTGATTGCGGCGTCAGGGACCTTGTCGCAGATCATTCCGCCCTCTCTGGTGCTGATTGTGCTGGCTGATCAGTTGGGTCGCTCGGTTGGCGATATGTACCGTGGAGCCATGGTGCCAGGCTTGGTGTTGACCTGCTCTTATCTGCTTTATGTTTTGATTCTGGCTGTCTTGCGCCCCAAGGACGTGCCTCCGATTCCTGCCGAGCATCGTACTTACTCGCAGGCCAATGGCCGTTCGGGTACACGCTCCTTGTGCGTGCTGTTGTTGATCTCGCTGGTGGCCGGTTATGTGCTGGATGAGTTTTGGGTTGATCCCAATGGTCCGGTAGACGAGAAGGTCGTTATTTGCATCTTGCTGGTGGGCGGCGTGGCCTTTGTAATGGCGCTGATCAACAAATGGCTGAAGCTGGGCCTGCTGTCGGTGTTGGCCGAACGCGTGGTGTTTGTCATGATTCCGCCCCTGGGCCTGATCTTTCTGGTGCTGGGGACCATCTTTCTGGGTATCGCAACGCCAACCGAAGGAGGGGCCATGGGCGCGGTGGGTGCGATCCTGATGGCGGTCAGCCGTCGTCGTTTGAGTATTGATCTGCTCAAGCAAGCCATGGATACCACCGCCAAGCTGTCTTGCTTTGTGATGTTCATTCTGATCGGTTCCACCATTTTCTCGCTGACCTTCCGGGGTGTCGATGGCGATCTGTGGGTGGAGCACCTGCTGCTTGACCTGCCCGGCGGTGAATACGGCTTTCTGATTCTGGTCAGTGTGCTGGTGTTTGTACTGGCTTTTTTCCTGGATTTCTTCGAGCTGGCTTTTATCATCGTGCCTTTGTTGGGGCCGGTGGCCGACAAGATGGGCATCGATTTAATCTGGTTTGGTGTGCTCTTAGCCGTTAATATGCAAACATCCTTTATGCATCCACCATTTGGCTTCTCACTATTTTATTTGCGCTCGGTGGCGCCCAAGGATGAGTACGTCGATAAAGTGACCCAGAAGAAGATCCCAGGTGTGGCCACAGGCGATATTTACTGGGGCTCCGTACCCTTTATCTGCATTCAGATTGTCATGATTGCCGTGGTGTTGCTGTTCCCAGGCATGGTGACGCATTACAAGGGAACGGGTGTGACAGTGGATCCTAGTACGGTCAAGATCGAGATGCAGGCTGAATACGGTGCGGACTTGAATCCGTTTGGTGATTCGGGTGACGGCGGCGGTATGCCGGTATTCAAGTAAACACAGGAGACACCTATGGAGAGTCTGGATGTCAGGGTATTGCGCCAGTTGCACGCGTGGCGCGCACAAGGACGTGATGCGATCCTGGTCACGGTTGTGCAGACCTGGGGCTCGTCCCCCCGTCCAGAGGGCTCCATCATGGCTCTGGAGAAGGGCGGGACGGTGGTCGGATCGGTTTCAGGCGGGTGTATCGAGGATGATCTGATCCGCGCCTATCACGACCCCGACGGGGCGGATAAACGCCTGCATGGCGATGGCCGTCCCCAGTTGCTGACGTATGGCGTCAGTGCGGATGAGGCGCATCGCTTTGGCCTGCCTTGCGGTGGGACGATCCGGCTGCTGGTGGAGTTCAATCCTTGCCCCCAAGCGCTGTCGGACCTGCTCGGTTTGTTGGAGCAACGTCATCTGGTGCAACGCCATGTGGACCTGCACACTGGCCGTGCCTGGGGCAGTGCCACCCGTGTTCCGGCGGCTTTGCAGTTAAGCCAGGATTGTCTGTCTGTGACCTTTGGGCCGTCTTATCGACTCTTGTTGATCGGCGGCGGGCAACTGTCTGAATACGTGGCGACCATTGCTTTGTTCAATGGCTTTGATGTGACGGTCTGCGATCCGCGCCGTGAGCATATTCAAGGCTGGAGCGTGGCGGGGGTACGCGTGGTCAGCGGGATGCCGGACGATGAGGTGATTGCCTGCGTGCCGGATCGGCGCACGGCTATTGTGGCCCTGACGCACGATCCCAAGCTGGACGATATGGCCTTGCTGGAGGCGCTCAAAAGCAGTGCTTTTTATGTGGGGGCGATTGGCTCACGACGTAATAACCAAAGTCGCCGTGAGCGCCTGGCCGAGTACTTTGACCTGACGGCCCAGGAGATCGACAAGCTCAAAGGCCCGATTGGTTTGTACATAGGCAGCAAGACCCCGGCGGAGATTGCTGTCAGCATCATGGCCGAGATCATTGCGGTCAAGAACGGGGTGCAGGTGCCACGCGAGTTGTCAGTAGGCTCTGTCAAGGATAGACAAGAGCAGTTGTCGGCCTAGAGACGGGCTTGCGTGACAGTTCTGCATTCAGACAATTCGCACTAAGATAAGAGAACGGGCGGCGACCCGTTCTTTTTTTGTCTCCGGGCCGCCCAGGACCTGACGCCTGCTGTTGTCAGCAGGCCGCCAGCGGGTGACAAGCCCGTGCAGCGTAGGGACGTTTTGATTTCTGTCTTTGTGAGCCCCTCATGCCCTTTGTGTCCCAGTATGGTTTTTTGCCCCTGAGTGCCCCCCCAGGAAAGGAGGCTCTGTACAACCCGGCACAGTGCGCCAGCATGGATGCGGCGGCACCGGGTTTTGGGGTATCTATCGAGCAATTGATGCAGGCCGCTGCCAGTGCAGTGGCGCGTACCGTGCAGCGACACTGGCCGCAAGGAGCCGTCCTGTTCTTGTGCGGGCCGGGCAATAACGGCGGTGATGCCTTGGTGGCCGCGCAGATTCTGCGGGAGCAAGGGCGAGTGGTTTCCGTGTTCAGCCTGGTGGACCCGTCCGTGCGACAGGGGACAGCAGCTTGGGCGCAAAGCCAGTGGCAAGGCCGCTGGGAAAGACAATGTCCGGATTTCCGACGTTTTTCCGTGGTGGTCGATGGTTTATTGGGTGCGGGTTTGGACCGCGACGTAGAAGGCGACACCGCCGCCTTGATCCAGTCCCTGGCGGCTTCCAAGGTTCCTGTTTGTGCCATTGACGTGCCTTCGGGTCTGGATGGTGCCAGCGGGCAGGTACGCGGTGTGCTCGCCCCTGCCACGGTGACGGTCAGCTTTGTCCGTTATAAGCCGGGCCATGTTCTGTATCCGGGGCGAACCCTATGCGGCAAGTTGGAATTGGCCGACATCGGTATGCCAGCGCCAGCCTTGCAACAGGCCAATACCTGGTTGAATGAACCGGCCTTGTGGCAGGCTCATCTGCCGCAGTTGGGGGCCCAGAGCCATAAGTATACGCGTGGGCATGCTTTGGTGGTCGGGGGCGAACAGATGACCGGAGCCAGCCGTCTGGCAGCGCGTGCCGCGCAACGCGCAGGGGCAGGGCTGGTCAGCATGGCCGTGCCACCTTCGGTCTGGCCGGTGTATGCCGGCGCATTGGACAGCATCATGGTGGCTCCCCTTGATGACACCTTGACCACGGACGAGCGTATTCGCGCCTGGCTGATCGGGCCGGGGGCAGGCTTGGGCGAGCAAACCCGTCGCCTGACCCTGGCCTTGCTGGCTACCGAGCGGCCTTGTGTATTGGACGCCGATGCCATCAGCAGCTTTGCAGAGCAGCCGCAGGAATTGCTCGATGCCTTGCATGAGCAGTGTGTACTGACCCCTCATGCAGGAGAGTTCGCCCGCGTCTTTGAAACTGCACCGGATCGGTTGGAGGCGGCGCGTTTGGCCGCTCGACAATGCGGTGCCGTGCTGGTTCTGAAGGGTGCGGATACTGTCATTGCTGCGCCGGATGGGCGGGCCTTGATCAATGCCTGCGCACCGCCCTGGCTGGCCACTGGGGGCAGCGGGGATGTCTTGGCAGGCCTTGTCTGCGGTCTGCTGACCCAGGGCATGCCTGCTTTTGAGGCAGCGGGTGCCGCTGTTTGGCTGCATTCACAAGCCGCCCTGGAGTTTGGTCCCGGCCTGATTCCGGAGGATTTGATCGCCGTGCTGCCGCGTGTTTGGCAGCGCCTTTTATCCAGGGCCTAAGGCTTACTTGCGTGGGGAGCGTTGGTAGGCCAGCGCCACAATCCCGCTTAGCACCACCGCTCCACCCAGCAATTGAGTGGAGTTCAAGGTCTGTTTTAAAATCAGCCAGCCCAGAATCAGGGATGCCACCGGCTCCATGTTCATGAAGGGGGCATTGCGTGTCATGTCCAGTCGGGGAGCCAGCACAAACAGGGTGACAAAGCCCGTGGTGTACAGCACACAGACCAGTGACAGGGCAATCCAGCCTGTGGCGTCATGGGGCAAGGCAGAACCACCGGGCAGCAGTCCCAGGGGGCTGAGCGCAATCAGGCAGACCAGCGTTTGGCTGATGGTACAGAAACTGCGCACCAGACCGGGCAGAGGGGCCAGTTTATTTTCTGTAACCCACAGACCCATGGCAAACGTCAGGGCCGTCAGCAGGCTGCACACCACACCCAGCACCCATTGCCCATCCAGCGTTGCGCCCTGAATCAGGCTGGGGGTGTCCAGCGCCAGCAAGAGGCCAATCAGAATGGCCACCATGATGATGGAGGTCTTGCGAGTCGGTTTGTGCCCGCCCAGTATCCAGGTCAACAAGGCCAACAGAATCGGGTACATATTGGCCACCAGCAAGGCCAGGGCCACGGGGATACGCGCGATGGAAGAGTAGATCAGCATGCACTGCATGGTGATCAGCGCGCCCAGCAACAGTTGCCAGCCCAGATATTGACGCGGCACATGCAAGGCTTGTTTGCGCCAGATGAGCAGCATGCTCAAGGCCAGAGTAGCCACGGCGGAGCGGAAAATAACCGAGATGATCAGCCCGGTACCATGGTCCAGTGCGACTTTTGCTGCAATATGGTTGGCGGCAAAGGAGCTGCCCAGCATTAACAGCAAAATAATGGCAAGGTGGCGGGGCAGTAAGGTAGGGGATGTGGCGGGGGGCATGCTGCTTATTTCAAGTTTAAAGTGCGAGGGGTTGCTTTATTGTTGTCCGCTCTGTCACTGGCTGCAAGTATTGCTTGCATATCGTGGTCAATATGCCTTGGGTGGGCGGTGCTACTATGTGGAGCGATGTCCATGACCACAGAGATGCTCCCATGAAAATCGACCCCGCCAACAAGCCGACAATACCCCGTTCTACGGGCCAGGCTCCGTCCTTTTTCTGGCGCAGCCTGATGGCGGGTGGAGCCTTGCTGGCCGGCCTGACAGGCTGCGCTCTGCCCTCGCTGGAGGGCCGTAGCCACAGCGAGGCTTTGCCGTTGGATCAGGCCCGGAACACTATGATTGGCCAGGCGGTGACTCCCATGGTTCAGCAGCATCCTGGCTTGTCCGGCATTTACCCTTTGTTTGATCCGCACGACGCGTATGCCGCCCGCGCCTTGCTGGCCTTTGCCGCCCAGAAAACGCTGGATGTGCAGTATTACATTTGGCGGGGTGATACCACTGGCACCTTGATGCTGGGCACTTTGTTGCAAGCGGCGGAGCGTGGCGTGCGCGTACGTTTGTTGATTGACGACAATGGCATTACGGGGTTGGATGATTCTTTATCTGCCTTGAATGCCCATCCCAATATCGAAGTGCGCCTGTTCAACCCCTTTGTGTTGCGCTGGCCTAAATCCCTGGGCTTCCTGATGGATTTTTCCCGTCTGAACCGGCGCATGCACAACAAGTCCTTTACCGTCGATAACCAGGTCACCATTATTGGTGGACGCAATGTGGGTGATGAGTATTTCGGCGCGACCCAGGACGTGTTGTTTGCAGACCTGGACGTGATGGCCATTGGTGCCGTGGTACAGGATGTCTCCAAGGATTTCGACCGCTACTGGGCCAGTCAGTCGGCCTATCCGGTCGATACTCTGATCAAAACAGGTGGTTCGCAAGCACTGGTGACGTTTCAGGCGCAGTTGCAAGAGGCTCAGGAGCAGCCACGCGCCAAGGATTATCAGCAGGTGCTGCGTGAATCGGATTTGGTCAGCCATCTGGTGCGCGGCGAGCTGGATTTCCAGTGGGCGCGTACCACCATGATCAGTGATGACCCGGCCAAGGCTTTGGGCCCGGTCAATCCGGAGCAGTTGATGGTCTGGCAAATGGACCATGTGCTGGGCAAACCCACCAGTCAGGTCGATCTGGTGTCCTCTTATTTTGTGCCTACGGCGGCGGGCGTACGCGCTTTTGAGGCGATGATGCAACGGCCTGGCATGAAGGTGCGTGTTTTGACCAACTCTCTGGCGGCTACGGACGTAGCTGCGGTGCATGCGGGCTATGCGAAGCGACGCAAAGCCTTGCTGGAGGCAGGGGTGCAGTTGCTGGAGCTGCGGCCCACCACGGACAAACCTACCCGTCATGGCTCGGGGCCATTTGGCAGTTCGGGCTCGGCCCTGCATGCCAAGACTTTTGCCGTGGATGGCAAACGCTTGTTTGTGGGGTCCTTTAATTTCGATCCGCGTTCGGTCAATTTGAATACGGAACTGGGCTTTATTATCGAAAGCCCTGAAATGGCGCAAGCCTTGTCCAGGAGCTTTGAGGAAGTCTTGCCTTACCGTAGCTATCGTGTCGAACTGGATGATAATGGCGACCTGGTATGGATTCAGTTAAACGAAGACGGTACTGAGCGCTTTTTTACCTCCGAGCCCAATGCCAGCATCTGGCGGCGAGCCGGAGTCGGAGTCTTGTCTGTCCTGCCGATCGAGTGGCTGCTGTAAGCCAGATTTGTTTATCGACTATTGATGTGCCATGCCCCCAAGGACAAGGCGAAGTCCTTGGGGGCATGTAAATCAGGCTGCATTTTTTGCTAACTAGACTTTGAGCCTTTGCACTGCCTGTCTGCGTGTCTGAATCCAGTCTGTGTAGCGGTGCAGGCCGTATTTTTCCATGTGTTGTTCAGCCAGATTCCATTCCTGCAAGGCTTGTGCATTTTCACCCAGCGCCATCCAGGCATCACCACGTACGCAGTGCAGCTCGGCACGCAAACTGTTTGTGTCATAGCGCAGGCCTTGAGCGGCGGCCTTGTCTAGCCAGGGCATGGCCTCATTGCTGCGTCCCAGGCGGATCATGGCGCGGGCAATTCGACACATCAGGCCATCGGTGCTGATGGGCAGCCCGTACTGTGCAGTCTGTACGCAATCGAGTAGTGATTGCAGGCTGGTTTCCCGACCATGCAGCATCACCTGGCAATAGTGCAGGTAAGAGCGGCTAAGGGCAGACCATGGCTCGGGGTTATGCGACCTTTGTAGCTCTTGCAAGGACAGCTCGGCCACTTGCTGACAGTGTTCAAGCTGTTCCATCAGATAGTGGGCCTGCATCACGAACAAATGAGTGATGGCGCGCAGGGAAAATGCGGTGTCTGAACGCAGGCTTTGCAAGGCCAGATGAGTGTGCTGCTGTGCCGCTTCCATATTGCCTTTCAAGGCCAGAGCCACACTCAGGGTGCCAAAGGTAATGGATTGCGGGAAGTGCTGGGCAATGGCTTGACGGCTGTTTTGTTCCTTCAGGTCATCAAAGACGGCCAGGCTCAGGTTCAGTGTCTGGATGGCATTGGTGACATTTCCCTTCCATAGCTCGTGCTGACCAATTGCATATAAAGCCCAACTGCGGTTTTGATCGTGGCTGGTTTCATTGGCCAGGGCCAGCAGTTGGCGCGCTTTTTGCAAAGCTTGTTCAAAATTACCTTGGGCTTGAAAGGCCGTCCAGGCTGTCCATAAACTGATCATGACCTGATCGGAGTCATGCTCGTCATGCAAGCCATGCCCCAATTCATAAGCCATGGCGGTAGACGCTGAGGCCGGGCCATACAGGGACGATTCAATGGCACCTTGCAGCATGCGGCATTCAAACTGCAGGGTTTGGCGTACCTGCAGGTCGTCGATCAGGTCGCTGCGGTTCAAGCAGCGTTGCAGATATTGGCTGGCCTGACGCAGGTCGTCTTGTGCCAAGGCTTCGCGGGCGGCACGTTGCCACCAAAATGCGGCCTCCGCGCTGTCAGCCTCGCACAGGTGCCAAGCAATTTGCTCGGGTGCATGACGACGGCGTATACCGTGCTGGGCAATGGCGTAGTGGGCCTGGCGCAACTCTTCGTGCATGGCCACGCGTTTCAGTGCCTGGGACACCAGGGGAAGACAGGATACCTGCTTGTCATGTACATCGATCAAATCCAGCGTAGCCAGCGTATCCAGGCCACCGCTCAAGGTCGTGCCCTCCAGACGCAACATCAGGGCCAGCTCGTCAATGGCGATGGGTTCCTCCTGCAAGGCAATGCTGGTCAGAATGTGGCGTGTTGCGGGCAAGAGGCTGTGGTATTGGGTACAGATCAGGTCGGTCAGGCACAAGGCATCGTTGCATTCGCTATTGAGTTCGTGGCAGCGCAGCAGCTCATGGGCGTGGCCCGGGTTGCCCGCACTTAACTTAACCAGGCGGCTGCGTTTATCACGCGCCAGTCGCTGGCCGCGCTGATTGCTCAGCAAGCTGTTGATGCTGGAGCGATCCAGCGTAGGCAAGCTCAGGTGCTCGGCACGCTCCAGACCGTGACCAGGTTTGCGGCTGGTCGTGAGTAATAGTGTCGGGTGACGGGGGGCCGTGTGTGCCAGCAAGCGGATCAGGCGTTGTGTAGGCGGGTCGGCCCATTGCACGTTTTCAATAATCAGTAAGCGACGGCGAGGCGAATTGCCTGTGCCACTGAGCAGGTTGAACAGCAAGTCCATGTGAGCGGTGGATGGCTCGTTCAGTTCTTGTTCTTCAGGGCCATGGTTTAACCATTGGTGCAGGGACTGGGCCTGTTTGGGGCTGATTTCCAGCGTTTCTTGCAAGATTTGAACGGAAAAGGGATCGTGCTGCTTGCCATTTTGCGAGGTGATGTAATCGGCAATTTGCTCGTGCAGCCAGAGGCGAATCGGGTGCCAGGCCACACGACGCTTGTCTTCACGACAAGTGAGCATAATGCAGGGGTGGGCGGTTTTTTGTACATAGTCCGCCAGAGACTGCACCAGCAGACTTTTGCCAATATGCGCGCGACCATGAATGGCGATGTGATGCAAGGTGCGATTCGAGCCGATATGTGACCAGGCTTGCACCAGATGATCGAACTCTTGTGACCGACCATAAACGCGGCTGGTCAAACGCGCGTGGTCTGTGTCGGAGGGGCTTAGGTTCAGCCACAGGGCCTCATTTTGGCGACCTGCAGAGGGTTGAATATCTTTGCTGGCCAGACGTAGGGCAGCCTGTGCGCTGATGCGTGGTGCACCGGGAGCGGCCTGCCAGCTCAAGGGCAAGACGACTTGTGCCAATTGACCCCAGGGGTCTGGGCAGGCGCTTTGCTCGTCCATGGCCAGATCGGCATGAAGGGCGATGCTCAGCGTAATGTGCTCATCCAGGCGCAGGGTCGCGGCAACGCGTGCCAATACGACCGCCTGAGTGATGGGTGACTCCAGCAATTCTGGATACCCAAAATAAGCGATCAACTGATTGGGGCCAGCTTCACAGGGCCAGGCACCATGTTGTTCGATCAAATGTCGCAACGTCTGGCGGCTTTGCTCCAGCAGTTGACCTCCCCTTTCGCGGGCGTGGCGGTGGCTGGGTTCAAAGCGCAGGCACAAACCCACTGCCGCCAAGGGACGCAACTGCAGGCTGACTTTCGTCGACAAGGATTTGACCGGGCTGGACGCCGAGCGCACGGGCAGATCCACCAAGTTGCGCGTCTGGGCGCTGGGCTCGCAGCCCAGACGGTCGGCCAGCAAGACGGAGCATTGTTCGTAAGCATGCAGGGCGGCCTCGTGCTGGCCCTCTTGTTTGAGCAGACGAATTAGTTCTTGGTGCAGTTTTTCTTCTTCAGGCCAGATCACAAGCCAGCGTTTAAGGTAGCTGATTGCTTGTGGTGTGGGCAAAGATCTCAGACCGGACTGGATATACCGGTCACGACATTGAGACAGGGTTTGCCGAATAGTGTGTTGTGTATCCTGCAACCAGTCTTGCAACTGTTCGCCATGATGCAGTTTCACTTGTCCCAGCAAGGGGCCCTGATACAGATTCAGACGCTCCAGATCGCTAAGGGCAGGCTGGCTGGGGTGTTGCAGCAGGCTGAGCACATCCACTTGGGCACGATTGGGGTCCAGGGCCAGGGTGTCGTTGGTAATGTGCAGGGCCTGGTCACACCCCTCAAAGGCGCGGCGCAAGGCATGCAGCGCGTGGCGCAAACGAGCACGGCCTACACTGATGGGGTCTTCATGCCAGATCGTTTCGGCCAGACGGCTGCGGCTGATTGGTTTTCCCTGCGCTAAAGCCAGTATGGACAATAAAATACGCGCTTTATCGTAATTAATGATTTGTGCGCGGCATTGTCCTTGAACCAGGAGTCGGTAGGAACCGAGTAGGTAAATTTGGGCCAAGTGCGAGGCAGAGGAAGGCAAAACATCCATGGGCTCGGGCTCGTATCAAGAGTTAAGCAATGATTGGGATAATGTATCCGATCCGTTTAATTTCCGTTTGCCAACTTTTGCGAAAATAAACGCCTTGCTTGTTCAAGATTAAACCTTTTTGGGATATCTCCGGCTTCTCGCCTCGCAGGCTATGATGTGAACTTGTCACTTTCCTGTGCTCGGTTGCCTTTTTGTATGGTTGATCCCACACGTTCTTCACTGCGCAAACAGTCCAAATTGCCTCTGTCGCTCAAGGTGAAATATACCTTGCGAGCGCGCCTGGAGCGTGGCGAATGGCCGGTGGGGACGCGTATTCCTACGCTGGAGGAGCTGATGCAGGAATACGGCGTCTCGCGTGCAACTGTGCGGGCGGCGCTGGACGAGCTGGAAAATGAAGGCCTGATTGAACGCACTCGTGGCAAAGGGACCTTTGTCATTGGCGATGTAGCTCAGGATCATTGGCTGATGCTACCCACCAACTGGGACGCTCTGATCGAGCATTTGACGCGTCTGGATTCGGTCATGGTGGAGCTGGGCCACGGGGCAGGGGCCTTGCCCATAGAGATTACGGGCCAGTCCTTGCCTGATGAATATTGGTGGACCAGCCGCGTCAATTACGCCGATGGTGTGGCGTACAGCTTGAATACGGTCTACGTGTTAAATACCTTGGCTCAGACACTGCAACCTGAATTGAGCCAGGAACCTGTGCTGCTGGTGTTGAATCGTCTGGCTCGTGAGCAGATTCATACGGTTCGTCAAACACTTACCGTGCGGGTAGCCGATGCCGATCTGGCGCGCCATTTGAGCATGGATATTGGTATGCCGGTCGTGCGGGTGATCCGCCTGATCATGAACCGTGCGAATCAACTGGTTTATGCGGCGCAGGTCTTTTATCCCGCTAAATATCTCAGTATCCAGACTGAACTGGCCCCTGGCTTTTAAGCCTGTCATCGCAAGCGCAACGCACCTTTACGACACTCCTAGGTAAAAACACCAAGTTATTCCGCTGAGTGGCGAGGTGTACACTTTTTCCATAAAGTCCTAAAAATAGAACTTTATGACTTTATCGAAGAGGCACTGTTCTGGTGCCGGATGTTTTTATCTGCTTGAAGGAGCTTTACGTGAAGATAACCATGCTTGGCACCGGCGCTGCGTTGCCTGATCCGGACCGTGCCCAGTCGTCCATTTTGGTGACGCTGGATAACGGCAAGAATTACCTGTTTGATTGCGGCGAAGGGTCCACGCGTCAGATGGTGAAGGCCAATATCAATCCGGCTGATGTGCCTTGGGTGTTTCTAAGTCACCTGCACTATGACCATGTCTGCGGTTTGCCGTTTTTTGTCTTGTCTAGCTGGGTTTTCAACCGCGAAGGCAGGCTGAAGGTTTTTGGCCCCAAGGGGACTCAGGACTTTGTGGATCATTCTTTCGAGAACGGGGCGTTTCGTGTGGATATTCAAGCTCGGGCAGCTTATCCGGCTCGTCAAAAAAACATGGCTGCCGTACGCCCGGAGGTCTTCGAGGTGGAGCCCGGCCTGATGTATGAGGACGAGGACGTCAAAATCTATATTGATGTGGTGGATCACATTCCTACCGAAATTACGGATTGTTTTGGTATTCGTATGGAGGCCGAAGGCAAGGTTGTGGCGTTCAGTGGCGATACGGCTCCTTGCGAGTCCATGATACGGCTGGCGCAGGATGCCGATTTGCTGATACATGAATGCACCTTTCCCGAGTCTTTCCTGAAGCATCGTGAGGAATCAGGGGTAGGAACGTTTGCGCATACCAGCCCTTTGCAGTTGGGTGAAATCGCTTGTAAAGCCAATGTGAAGAGTTTAGTGGCCACTCATTTTGGGCATTATGACTCCACCAGTCCGGTGATTAAACGTGCGGCGGGTAATCATTTGCCGGTTGATTTAATGGGGCCTGAGCGCCTGGACGAAGTAGCTCGGGATATTCGCAAAAGCTACAAAGGCGATTTGCGCTTGGCAACGGATTTGATGCGCATAGACCTGTAAAAGGCGCGTGGAGGGAGACAAGATGCAAGTAATTAAGAAAACTGTGGCGTGCCTTGCGGCGGCACTTGGCCTGGCGACGGTAGGGCCGACTTGGGCGGATTATCCCGAGCAACCTGTAAAGGTAGTGATTCCTTACCCTCCAGGAGCGGCGGGTGACATTATTTTCCGTATCTTGCAGCCTGAGCTGTCTCGGGAGTTGGGACAGACGGTGATTACGGATTACAAGACTGGCGCAGGTGGCAATATCGGCACGCAAATGGTGGCGCGCTCCAAGCCGGATGGCTACACCTTGCTGTTTTCGGCGACCAATAATTTTGTGATCAATCAGTTCTTGTACAAGAACATGGGCTATGACCCATTCAAGGATTTGTATGTGATCAATAAGGTGGCGGATGCGGCGGCGTTTGTTTATGTGAATGGAGAGTTGCCCGTCAAGAATATGGCTGAATTCCGGGATTATGTTCAGCAGCGCAAAGGGCAAGTGAACTACGGGACGCCGGGGGCAGGCACGACGCCCGAGCTATCGGCCTGGAAGTTGTCTGCGGTTCTGGAAGGCGATATGTTGGGGATTCATTACCGAGGCTCGGCACCGGGGATCCAGGCTTTGTTGAGCAATGAAGTGCAGATGTTTGTCAGCAGCTATGGTTTGGGGGCAGCTTTTCTGCCGCAGGGGAGGTTGAAGGCTTTGGCTGTTGCCCTGCCGGAGCGTTTCCCGGCCTTGCCTGATGTCCCCACGATGGAGGAACTGGGCTACAAGGATGTGGTGATCAGCAACTGGTGGGCTTTGGCTGTGCCTGCCGGGACGGATACAGAGATCGTTGCCAAGATTGAAGGGGCTTTGGAGAAAGTGCTGGCTGATCCCGAGATTCGTAAGAAGTTACTGGATCAGGGGTATTTGCTGTCCAAGGTGTCGGCCGAGGAGTTTCGGAAAGGGCTGCCTGCGGAGGCGGATTACTGGCATGACATTGTGACTCGGGCGGGGATCAGCCTGGATTAAGGCTGGCTTCTGGTTCTGCTGTTGCTGTTGGTTCACAAGGGCGTCATTACCTTGATGAGCTAAAAGGCGGCGGCATGGCAGAACTTAGGTGACTGGGGCTGTGGCGATGCAGCGGCTTTCTTCTGATCGTGCTGTTTGGGCTATGCGGGGGAGCGAGAGGGTTTTCTTGTGGGGCCCGTGTCCGGCTTGTCTTGGCGGGCCCCTTGCCCACGCTGCGCGTGGGTTCCCTTGTCAGTGTGACGGGGCGGGCGGGTCGTGAACTCGGAGCGCGATTTGTCCCCCGTACAAACCGCAAGCGTGCTCCTCAAACAGCACGACCCTTGCATCCCGCCCCGTCACACTGCCCGCGGCAAGAGTCCTGACTCGCCCGACAAGCCGGACACGGGCCCCACAAGAAAACAAGCTACATCGTGTACATAGCCCAAACAGCACTGGAGAGGAGAAAAGGTTTGGATTTGTTGAACGGTGATTTCGTGTTTTTTGGGATGCTTCAGGCAGGCCTTGAGCTTGGTTTGAATACGTGAGTGATAGGCGAGGTGATTGGAGTTGAAGAAAAAGTGGGTGGGGGTTAAGTAGCTTTTTTATGATGCCGGAGGGGGCTTTAAGTTTTTTGGGCGCTACTCTTTTTGGCTTTGGCTTTGGCTTTGGCTTTGGTATTTGTTGTTGTTGTTGTTGTTGTTGTTGTTGTTGTTGTTGTTGTTGTTGTTGTTGTTGTTGTTGTTGTTGTTGTTGTTGTTGTTGTCGGTCACTTCTGGCGCCATTGACCTCGCACTATCAACGGGACATAAAAACAGTAAATCTCATACCGCACTAAGCCATTCAGTTGGCTCTTAAAAAGAAGGGAACAGAGTAGTGTGAGTCTGCCGGTTGGTGCAGGTGTAGCAGTGGTCGGGCGGATCAGAGTACTTGCCGCGGTCAGGAGATAGCGTAGGGGTGCAAGCATCCTGCTGTTTGAGCGGGGCGCTTGTGGATCGTCCGGGGGACGAACCACCCCGCCAGTTCAGGATGCGCCCGTAGCTATCTCCTGACAAGGGCACCGGTGCGCAGCACCGGCAAGTGCTCAGCCCGACCACTGCTACACCTGCACTAACCGGCTCCCTGCTCCTGCTCCCTTCTTTTTGCGAGCTGCCTCGCCATCAAGCATTGAGCCTGCCCTCAGCAACACCTACGCAGCCCCAAAAAAAACAGCCCCTGAAACCAGGGGCTGTAATTCCAACAATTACTGATCAGAGCGAATATTGTTATCCCGCACAATCTGCTCCCAGCGCGCATTCCGCTGCTGCACCCATTGTGCTGGAGAAACCTTGGACGAATCGTAGGCTTGAATATCCAGCATCCGCAAAGTCTCGGCGGTAGAGGGACGTTTCACGATATCGCTCAGCAAGTCGTTCCATGCTTTGATTTTCTCTGGAGGCGAACCCTTGGTGGTGAAAACCAGGTACGAGAAGCTCTCGTTAAAGTTTTCCAGGCCTGGTAACTTTGCTTCGGCCAATGTAGGGACTGCAGGCAATAAAGGATTGCGTTTGCCGCCAGAAGTCGCCAATGGCGTGAGCAAACCTTCCTTGATCGGCCCCAAAACACCGGCAATCGTCAGAAAACCGCTGTCCAGACGCTCGCCATACATATCATTGACCACAGCGCTATTGCTGCGATATGGAATGTGATCCAGCTTGATCCCGCTATCTTGTGTCAAGGCCGACATCATCAAATGCCCTGGCGAGCCCATGCCGGCAGAGCCGTAATTCATGGGTTTGGCGCGGGCACGCTCCAGAAACTCGGCAGGTGTTGTGATACCAGTCTTGCTGGGAACCACCAGAACCTGGTCAAAGGTGCCCAGCAAAGACACCAGGTCCAGAGACTCCCCAACCTTGAATTTGCTGTTGACGTAAATATGCGGATTGGCCGTGGCAACGGTGTCCAGCGTCAGCAACAAGGTATTGCCGTCGGGTTTGGCCCGGCCCACCGCCTCGGCTGCAATCATGCCTGCTGCGCCCGCGCGGTTCTCTACCACAATCGTTTGCCCGGTGGTTGCCGTGGCTTCGCGGGCCAACATGCGACCCAGGACATCCAGCGGGCCGCCTGCAGCGGAGCTGACAACAAGTGTGGCCACCTCGGCACTTTGGACTGGCGTAGCCAAAGGTAAGATCAGCGCACAAATGCTTACGTTGCGCAGCAAGGAAAAGATGGGCATAGAGGTCTCCAGATAGGGGTAGGTAACAGTGTCTATCTCACGCTATCGCCAAAGGCAGGGGGCTGGTTTCGCTGTGAGCCATCATGGTGTCGATCAATTGACACAAAAGCGTTGTTTTTAACGTTTGCGCGTCAGGTTCATTCCACAAATTATGTTGTTCCAGTGGATCGGCTTGCAGATCGTACAGCTCTCCGATTTGACCGCCCTCGTACAGACTTAGACGATGCTGCTGTGTGACCAGCGAGCGCAGCTTGGTGCGAATAGGCGTATTGAACAGCTTGCGCTGGTTTTCTTCCTCAATCAATACGCCTATTCGCCAATCCACGGCTTCGTTCTGTATCACTTTCAGCAAGGAACGACCCTGAATACCGTTGTAGGGTAACTGGCCTGCACGTTGCAGAACCGTAGGCGCGACGTCAATGGTAGAACAGACCATCGTGCTTGTGCCTTGAGATTTCGCATCCTTTGGGTCAAACCAGATAAAGGGGCTGCGAATAATGCTTTGGTAATGCACAGGGCCTTTCAACAGGAGTTGATGGTCGCCCATGAAGTCGCCATGATCACTCATGAACATGACGATGGTGTTCTCCGCCTGGCCGGTGCGCTCCAGATGGTCCAGAATGCGCCCGATCTCGGCATCGATATGCGTGATGGAACCGTAGTTCAAGGCAATCGCCTCGCGGGCTTCGCGTTCGGAGCAGGCAAACAGTGTGGGAGTGTGTTTAATCGCTTTGCCGTCATCGCGCAACTGGTGCAGCAATTGCAGGTGTGCGGGCAGGGGATGGGGGCTTAGGTGGAAGGAGTCGGGCAGGCTGACTTCTTCAGGCTTGTACATATCCCAGTATTGACCGTGCGGCGTGTAGGGGTGATGGGGGTCGGGAAAGGAGCACTGAATAAAGAAAGGCTGTTGTTCCTGGGCATATTTATCCAGCACAGCGCGGGTGCGCTCACCAATCCAGGCCGTGGTGCTGTACTCTTCTGGCACACGGGTACGCCAGGCTTGGCCAATGCGGCTTAGCGCGTAGTCGGGAGTCGGGATGGCATTTTCATGGCCGGACAGGGCGGCAATTTCAGGATGTTCATTTTGCAGCCAGCGACCATAGTCGCCCCAGACCTGGTCGCCGTGGTCAATGGCCAAGTCCACGTGCTCGTAGCCGTAAAAGGGGAGCTGCACACTGTGATCTGCGCGATCGCGCCACCATTGCCCACATTCCTGGCCGTAATCGTTGGTTGGCAGGGGGGGGCGGGCTTCACCCTTGGTCGGCGGATCATCCGGGCGTGGGTAGAGCGGGGGGGTATCCGTTATATTTTGCAGATGTGCCTTGCCCACTAACGCAGTGCGCCAGCCTGCCTGACGCAGTACATCGACAAAAGTGGTGGAGTCCAGTGGTAGGGGAACGCCGTTGTGACGCGCACCGTGTACCGAAGGCATGCGGCCTGTCATCAGGGAAGCCCGGTTGGGCATGCAGATCGGCGTGGCGACGTAAAATCGCTCAGCACTCCAACCACGAGCGGCCAAGGCATCCAGATTGGGCGTTTTTATGTCTTTATTGCCGTAACACGCCAAATGGTCCGCACGGAGTTGATCCGCAATGATTAATAAAAAATTGGGTACTGACTGAGACATGACGTGCCTATTTTGTAGCTTCGGGTATACCCATTATGGAAGCAGTAGCCATAATGTTAAATTGAATAACTTGCAGGTATATATACTTCTTTCATATAGGTAAGCCATGAGCTGGAGTGAACGCATTCGCTTAAAGCATCTGCAGGTTTTAATTCGTTTGTGCGAACAGAAAAGCATGAGCGATGTGGCCCGGCAGTCCAATATGACCCAGCCCGCTTTGTCAAAATGGCTCAAGGACTTTGAAGACAGTATCGGTATGCCTTTATTCGAGCGCCATGCCCGCGGTATTGAGCCTTTGCCGGCAGCCTTGGCGCTGGTCTCCCAGGCCCAAGGGGTGCTCAACCGCCTTGATCGCATGAACGCGACGCTGGAGCAATACAGGCAGGGATTTCGCCAGCAATTTACCTTGGGTATATCGCCTATGGTGGCTGCAGTTTATTTGCCGCAACTGTTGGTGTATCTGTACGAGCGCGATCCGCAATGCCATATCCGGATTCAGGAAGGCACGCTGGATGTGTTAAGTCGCAATCTGGAGCAGGGTGAGCTGGATCTGGTCATTGGCCGTGTGGACGAAGCCGGTCGCAACCCGGCGATGGCGTATTTGCCCTTGGGGATGGTGCCTTTGGGGGTGGCCGCTTGCCGCAATCACCCTTTGGCCCGGCAAAATGAAGTGACCTGGGAGCAGACGCTGGAGTATCCCTGGATATTGCCCCCCAAAAACAGTCCCATGCGGCGCAGTTTCGAGCTGAGCCTGGATGCCAAAGGCCTGTCGTATCCCACTTGTGCGATCGAGTCTGCCTACGCGCATACCAATGCGCGTGTAGCCGTGGGCAGTGATTTCTTAGTGCCCATGACGCGCAGCATGGTGCCGGTCTACCCGGAGCTGTGTATCTTGGAGCTGGACTGGAGCGACCCGCGTTTGCATGGTCAGCTCGGTTTGTTGTGGCGCCCCCAGGATTCGGGTGAACCGATGTTGGAGGAGGTCATTAGCTGGATGAGCAAGCAGCCTCACACGGTGTGATGGTAAGCCGGGGTCAGCATGGGCTGACCCTGAAAGAACTGACAGCTTGTTTTTTAAATGCATGTAACTAAAAATTGCCATCATGCTATTTTGTTTCTTCTTGGCGAATTGATTGATGGGAACTGTTCTGGAAGGTTGGAAAAACTTGCAAGCGATCAGTATCAGCTCGGTGCGCGACACACTGAGCGGGAAATACCATTCTCGTGACTTCATTCATGCCCGAATGGAATATTTACGCAGCCGTGTCGTATTAGTTGGCTTGCTATTTGCCTTGCTGACTCCCCTTTGGACTTTGATGGATTGGCTGGTTTTGCCCGGCTGGCCTACACATTTAATGGCGGTGCGTGTGTTAAGCCTGGGGGGACTGATCGCGTGTGTATGGCTAGCGTTTAATGGCCATCAGCGCATTACCCGTATTTATGTGTTGAGTGGCCTGGTCTTTATTTTGCCAGCCTCTTTTTACGCGTATATGCTGCTGACGCTCTCGGGGGCTGGGCATTACGTGGTTCTGGGTTACGGCTTTATCCCTTTCCTGTTGGTCGCGACCTTAAGTATTTTTCCCTTTACCTTGCTGGAATCTGCGTTGGTAGGGGGCGCGTTGATTGCCTTGCAAATTTTGGCCAGCGTCAGCTCGGGAACCTGGATGACCGCGAAAGGTTTGCAGGATCTTTGGCTGTTGAGTGCCTTGCTGGTTGTTGCCCTGACCGCCAATTATTTTCATCTGGGGCTTTTGTTGCGTTTATATCGACAAGCTACCCACGATACCTTGACCGGCTTGCTGAACCGGGGCGCGGTCAGTCGTCAGTTGGGGCAGGGGCCAGTCCAGGAAAAACTGCATGTGTTGATGGTGGATCTGGATCATTTCAAGCAGATCAACGATACCCACGGCCATTCGGTAGGGGATGATGTCTTGACGCGTACCGCGTCTTTATTCAAGGCGCATCTGGGACCCCATGACTTGGCGGCCCGTTATGGTGGCGAGGAGTTCGTGTTGATTCTGGCCGGGCGTAGTGATGAGCAGGCGTTGCGCTTTGCGGATTTGCTCTTGCGTCAGGTGCAGGAACAAACCTTTTACAACCATGACCGCGAGTCTTTCCAGATTACGGCCAGTATGGGCTTGGCGGTGTGCCAACCCGGTCAGGTCATTGAAGAGGCGCTGGTGCAGGCTGACCAGCGCTTGTATGACGCCAAGCGCGCTGGTCGCAATCAGGTGGTGACGAAGGATTAGGCGTGCCGGACTGCGTAAAAAGAAACGGGGCCTGGAGCGGCAAATGCTCCAGGCCCCGTTTGTGATGGACTACTTAGTAGCGCAGGGTTTGGCTGCCCTGACTGGCCTGGTCGATGTCCTGAGCGCTGATGGCATCACTCTTGCACTTGAAAGCCGCAAACATCTCAAGCTGATCCGAATGATGGACGTCGGCTTGGCCTTTGGGATTGATGAAACCGCTTTGTCCCGGCGCCATCACCGAGCACATACGCACGCCAGCAGGGTCCAGCACGTACTGGAAGCGGGCGCTGCCGGTGTTCAGATAAGGCATGATGTGGCGCTCGTACGCAGGGTCGGACCAGGGCACCCCAATCGCATTGCGTGCCGCGAACAGCATGGAAACAGAGGGGGCACGCCATTGCTGGGCTTGCGCGCCTTGTGATTTCTGCAAGGAGGCGGCCGCTTGTTCCAGTGCGTCCAGCACCAGCTCCTGGGCGGGACGACCTTGCAGGAAATCAATCGTTTGTGGCACCCCGGCCGCCGGGCCCTGGATAGCGTTCCAGATCAGCTTGGCCGCAGCGGCTGGCTGGGCGCTACGCGGGTCATTCATGGCCGGGTACAGGCCTTGCGTGTAGGTCTGGTAGACGCTGTCAGGCAAACGACCTTTCAGGAATACAGGGACTGCGGCTTGCATCCAGGCCTGCATCACAGCCGGGGCGCTACCTTCGTAATGCTTGCCGTTGCTGGCGACGTGCAGCTTGTAGTCCCAGCCTTTCAACTGCTCGGCAGCCTGACGGGCCAGGGCACTGGCATGTGGCAGCTTGGCGGCTTGCTGGATGATGGGGGCGAAGTAGCGCGCATTCAGATCCGAGCGCGCACCCAGGGAGTCGATGCCCCAGATTTCCTCATCGCTCAGGCGCTGCTTGGCTTGTAGCGGTGCCAGCAGTTCCTGCACTCGATCCACGTAAGAGAAGTTGGCATTGTCAGCCAGCAGGGCGCTGTAGGCCTTGTTGTTCCAGCTGGCGATATAGCCTTGCTGTGGGTTCAGCACTTTGGGGTTGTGCTCAAAGCTCAGAAAGCCTTGCCATTCCATGCTGCCGTCGCCTGCGGCCGGGAACTGGATGGCCTGATTGGTCGGGCGCTGGGGCAACCGTCCCAAGGCAGCAGCACCGATATTGTTTTGGGTGTCGGCATAGAACCAGGTAATGGAGGCGCTGACGCGGGCTGCCTGGGCCATGAATTGATCCCAGTTCTTGGCCTTGGCCGCATGGGCCCAGCCCAGCAGGGTTTCAATTTCCCGGCCCTGCCAGCTACGGCGGTTGGCGTAGGCCGTGTTGTTTTTCGTATCCCAACTGCTGACATAACCTTGAGCCGCACGGTAGACGTCCAGCGTCACATCGTCCTGATCACGCACTTTGATGCGCACCTGCTTGTGCTCCATGGGGCGCCAGGCATTGTTGTACCAGTAGCTATGCGGATCACCGTCTTTCAAACGCAGTTGGTAAACGTCGTTGGTGTCCAGTGAACCCACTGTGGAACCCCAGGCAATCTGGCCATTGGTGCCGAACAGAATGGCGGGCAGGGCAACAGCGGTGCTGCCGGTCAGGTCGTAGCCGGCACCGTGCAAGCCGACGCTATAGGTAATGGATGGGGTGTACCAGCCTTGTTGCGGGCCGTTGTACAGCACGGCATGGCCGTGAGTCGTCTTTTCGGGGCCCAGGAGCCAGGCATTGCTGGCCGTCGGTGTGCCGGCGGCCACAGTGGGGCCTAGCGCCACGGCTTGTTTGTGCAGATAGTCCTGTGCGGCTTGTGTGGATAGGGCCTGCAAATGCGTAGGCAAATCAGCCAGGGCGGTCCGGGCTTCAGGCTGAGCAATGATAGTGGGCGCGGTCGGGTCGTTGAGCCAGCGCAGTTGTTTGTAGAGCTGTTCGCCTCGTTCCGCGCCCTGGTCTGCCTTTAAGGTTTCCAGCAGATTCAGGTTGGCCACTTCCGCCGTACCGGCAAAAAAGCGGTTCAGAATCAAGCCAACCCAGACCATGGCAATGTCTTCGGGCTGCCATTCAGAAGGCTCAAAGCCTTGGTCCAGAAACTCCTTGGGCATCAAGGTATCGCGCTGGGCTTTCACCTCGCGCACACGCTGGGTAAAACCAGCGGCATAGCCCTCAAACATGGCGCGGTCTTCTTTGGACAGGGCGGCCAATTGTTTGCGGATGGCGTCCGGGTCGATATTGCTGTGGGTGACTTTATCCAGCTCCAGGAAATCCGCCCCCAGAACCTCTGCCACCGTTCCCCAGCCTGAACGTTTGGCAATTTCCATCTGGTAGAGACGGTCTGTGGCCACGGCATAGGCATAGCCATAGAACAAGCCATAGGTGCTGTCAGCATAGATGTGCGGCGTGCCATAGCTGTCGCGCTTGATGGTGACGCTGCGATCATTGACAGAAGTGCTGGCACAGGCGGCCAGCAAGACGCTGGTGGTCAGTACACCAAGGGTCAGTCGGGATGGGAAGCGACGGGGGAAGTTCAACATCTTGTCTCCTCAAGCGTAGCCCTGGGGGCTACCGTTTTTTTATCTCTTGAGAATATAACGTCAAAATTCTTTAGGTATTGATATTTCCAGATGAAAGCTTCTAGAGGATTTCCCCAGTACAAAAGCGGCTTGCCGGATATGATGGAGCAGTTTATGAAATCCATGATTCGGCGCGCGCAGGAACCAGGCGGGGTGGTTGCGTTTTAATCTTTGGGCTTATTAAGTGTAGTCACTGTATATCGGCGGTTCCCTTCTTCTCAGGCTATCTACTTTTTCTGCTCATTTCTTCTTGGCCTCCTTGCTTTAACGGCCTTCTGCGTGGCTTGCTGTGTTTTATGTTTAAAGTGTTCAAGGGTATATCCCTAGGTCTTGGCCGATTTACTCGCAAAAATACCATGTGTACACTTTAAATCACTAAAACAAGACAAGTTGCTGAGTCGTGTTTCGCCTCACAAGCCCACGGAGAAGACAATGAACAAGACATTTGCAGGGGTAGCACTGGCAGGAACGATGATGTTGCAAACCTTGGGGGCCACCGCCGCCGCCGAGGGGGTTATCAAGATTGGGGAGCTGAACAGCTATAAATCCCAGCCCGCTTTTTTAGGGCCTTATCGAAACGGGATGGAGCTGGCGGTTGAGCAGATCAATCAGGCCGGGGGGATCCACGGCAAGCAGTTGGAGTTGATCATCAAGGATGACAACTCCAACCCTGGCGATGCCGTACGCGCTGCCGAGGAATTGATCTCGCGGGAAAAGGTGGATGTGCTGACCGGGACTTTCCTGTCCAATATCGGTCTGGCCATTACCGACTTCGCCAAGCATAAAAAAGTTTTCTTTCTGGCCAGCGAGCCGTTGACCGACAAGATCGTTTGGGCCGATGGCAACCGCTATACATTCCGTCTGCGCAACTCCACCTATATGCAGGTCGCCATGCTGGTGCCTGACGCCGTCAAGCTGAATAAGAAGCGTTGGGCGATTGTGTACCCCAACTACGAGTACGGTCAGTCCGCCGTTGCCACCTTCAAGACCTTGATGAAACAAGCCCAGCCCGATATCGAATTCGTGGCTGAACAGGCCACGCCACTGGGCAAGGTCGATGCCGGTGCCGTGGTGCAGGCTTTGTCCGATGCCAAGCCGGATGCGGTCTTTAACGTCTTGTTTGCGTCTGACCTGGCCCGCCTGGTTCGTGCTGGCAATCAGCGTCAGTTCTTCAGTCCTGCCTTGCCGGTGGTCAGCATGTTGACCGGCGAGCCAGAGTACCTGGACCCTTTGGGTGAGGAAACGCCGGAAGGCTGGATTGTGACGGGCTACCCCTGGTATGCCATCGACACGCCCGAGCACAATGCCTTTTTGAAAGCCTATCAGGACAAGTACAACGAGCACCCTCGCCTGGGCACGATTATTGGCTATAGCACCATTGTGTCGATTGCCGCTGGCATTGAAAAAGCCGGCTCTACCGACACGGAAGCCATGATCAAAGCTTTCCGTGGTCTGGACGTGGTCACGCCTTTTGGCCCCATCACGTACCGCACGCAAGATCAGCAATCCACGCAGGGGGCTTATGTGGGTGTGCTGGCCAAGCAGGACGGCAAGGGCATTATGACCCATATCCGTTATGTGGATGGCAAAGAGGTACAGCCTACGGATGAGCAAGTCAGCCAGTGGCGCCCTGCCGCGGCCAATCAATAATTCCAAGAACGCAGTATTTTGTAGATCGGCGCGCCGTCTGGCGCGCCACTTCTGACGCGAGGCAGTAATGGCCTTATCGGGTTTATGGGTACAGTTCCTTAACGGACTGGCCGAGGCATCGTCTTTGTTCCTGGTGGCGGCGGGTTTGTCCCTGATCTTTGGGGTGACACGCATCGTCAACTTTGCACACGGCTCCCTGTATATGCTGGGCATCTACATGGCGTATTCCACCGTGCAATTCATGGGTGGGTCGGCGCTGGGATTTTGGGCAGGCTTGATTGTGGCGGCCTTGTTGGTTGGCGCCTTGGGCGCCTTGCTGGAAATCGTGCTGTTGCGGCGCATTTACAAAGCGCCCGAGTTGTTCCAGCTATTGGCTACCTTTGCTTTGGTGCTGGTGATCAATGACGGGGCCTTGGCCGTGTGGGGGCCGGAAGATCTGCTGGGGCCGCTGGCTCCAGGCTTGAGCGGTTCTATTTCCATTGCAGGGCGCTTTTTTCCGGTTTATGACCTGGTGCTGATCGTGATCGGCCCGGTGGTGCTGGGTTTGCTGTGGCTCTTGCTGACCCGTACCCGTTGGGGAGTGCTGGTGCGCGCCGCGACCCACGACCGACAGATGCTGGGTGCGCTGGGTGTGAATCAGGCCTGGCTCTTTACGGGTGTCTTTGCTTTGGGGGCGTTCCTGGCTGGTTTGGGGGGAGCCGTGCAATTGCCGCGTCAGCCCGCCAATCTGCTGTTGGACTTGAGCGTGATTGGGGATGCCTTTGTGATTGTGGTGGTCGGTGGCATGGGTTCTATCCCCGGTGCCTATGTGGCTGCCCTGATTGTCGCGGAATTGAAAGCATTGTGTATTGCTCTGGGTACGGTCACTTTCTTTGGCGTGGACTTTGCCTTTCCCAAATTGACGCTGGTCGTGGAGTTCATCTTCATGGCTGTGGTGCTGGTATTTCGGCCCTGGGGCTTGTTTGGGCGAGCACAAGCCGTCAGCCGTAACTCGGCGCCGATTGAAGCGCCCCTGCGTGCCGGTAGCGGAGCGTTCCAGATCATGGTGCTGGTGGTTCTGGGGGTGATGGCGGCCTTGCCTTTGATGAGCGATTGGTTCCCGTACGCGCCTGTGCTGGCTTTGGATATTCTGGTGTTGTCCTTATTCGCGTTGAGCCTGCATTTCATGATGGGACCAGGAGGGATGAACTCTTTTGGTCATGCCGCTTACTTCGGTTTGGGTGCTTATGCGGCGGCTTTGCTGTTCAAAACGGCGGCCTTGTCCATGGGCTGGTCTTTGGTCTTGGCTCCCGCTGTGGCCGGTTTGGGTGCGCTGATCTTTGGTTGGTTCTGTGTGCGCCTGTCCGGTGTGTATCTGGCCATGCTGACCTTGGCGTTCGCTCAGATTGTTTGGTCAATTGTCTATCAGTGGGACAGTTTTACCGGTGGTTCCAATGGTGTGGTCGGTATCTGGCCTGCCGAGTGGCTGTCGGGAGATCGTTACTATTATTTTGCGTTAAGTGTTGTTGTGGTGGCCGCTTTCTTGTTGCGTCGCATCTTGTTTTCACCCTTTGGCTACGCCATGCGTGCCAGTCGGGATTCGGCCTTGCGGGCTGAGGCAATCGGCATTCCCGTTAAGCGTGTACAGTGGCTGACCTTTATTTTGGCGGGTACATTTGCTGGTTTGTCTGGTGCCTTGTTTGTGTTTTCAAAAGGCAGTGTCTCGCCTGAGGTGATTGCGGTGAACAAGTCCGTGGATGGCTTGGTCATGGTCTTGCTAGGTGGGCTGCAAACCCTGGTCGGTCCAGTGGTGGGCGCAGCCGTATTCACCTTGCTGCAGGACTTTTTCCTGGGTATCACACAGTATTGGCGCGCCTTGTTTGGCGGCGTGATTCTGTTGCTGGTTCTGGCTTTCCCACAGGGTATTGCTGGGTTTTTCAAACGTTGGGCGCATCGTCGTGTCGCACCGGAGGCATCGTCATGAGTTTGCTGCAAGTACGAGGTCTTAAAAAAGCGTTTGGCGGCAATCTGGCCGTAGATGGTATTGAATTTGATGTGCAGGCCGGGGAGTTCCTTGCTTTGATTGGCCCCAATGGAGCAGGCAAGACCACCACCTTCAATATGGTGGGCGGGCAGTTGACGCCAACGGCGGGCTCGGTGCGTTTGGGGGACCAGGAGCTGGTGGGTTTGGCGCCACGCAAAATTGCGGCCATGGGCGTGGGCCGTACCTTCCAGATCGCCGCGACGTTTGCTTCCTTGACGGTAGTGGAAAACGTGCAGATGGCCTTGTTGGCGCATCAGAAAAAACTGTTTTCCTTCTGGCGTCGGGCGGCGCAGTTCGAGCGGGCCCGTGCGCTGGATTTACTGGATCAGGTGGGTATGCTGGCGCAGGCCGAACGGCCTTGCAGCGAGCTGGCCTACGGTGATGTGAAGCGGGTAGAGCTGGCGATTGCACTGGCCAACGATCCCCGTCTTTTGTTGATGGACGAACCCACAGCAGGTATGGCCCCCAAAGAGCGTAATGAGCTGATGCGCCTGACCAAAAAACTGGTGATCGAACGCAATATGGGTGTGCTGTTTACCGAGCACAGCATGGACGTGGTGTTCGAGCACTCGGACCGCATGCTGGTGCTGGCTCGTGGTCGGCTGGTGGCAGAAGGCGATGCGGACTATATTCGCCAGCATCCCAAGGTGCAGGAGGTCTACTTTGGCACAGGCAAGACATTTGAGAACAAGGAGTCAGCATGACGCAGGATGGAGTAGCCGGTGCCAAGCGGGCCGCAACTGACCAGCAGTTATTGTTGAAGGTGGATGGCTTGAATGCCTGGTACGGTGCTGCGCATATTCTGTTTGATCTGTCCCTGACGGTGCAGCGCGGCGAAGTGGTCGCCTTGATGGGGCGCAACGGTGCCGGCAAGTCCACGACGCTGAAGTCCATTATGGGTTTGATGGAGCGATCCAATGGGCATATCGAGTTCATGGGTCAGGCCATTCACGACAAGCAGCCTTTTGAGATTGCACGTGCCGGTTTGGGCTTCGTGCCCGAAGAGCGGCGCATCTTTAGCGATTTAAGTGTCTCGGAGAATCTGGAAGTAGGCCGTCAACCAGCACGGCGCTGGCCGGATGGCGCAGCAGCCCCGCACTGGCAGCCTGAACGTTTGTACAGCCTGTTTCCCAATCTGGGCCAGATGCAGGACAGACCCGGCGGACAGATGAGCGGGGGCGAGCAGCAAATGCTGACAGTAGCGCGTACCTTGATGGGCAACCCCTATCTGGTCTTGCTCGATGAACCGTCCGAGGGTGTGGCGCCAGTGATTGTGGAGCAGATGGTGCAGATGATTCTGGAGCTCAAGCAAGCCGGTGTCAGTATCTTGCTGTCTGAGCAAAATCTGCATTTTGCCGAACTGGTCTCGGATCGGGTTTATGTGCTTGAAAAAGGGCAAATACGGTACAGTGGCGCCATGCAGGAATTAAGTGCCAACGAGCACGTACGGCGCACTTACCTGTCTGTTTAACTTCGGGCCGGCAGCGAGCCAGGCCGGATCGGTTCCAGGAGAGCACCATGGCAGATGCACGTCCCAATTCCCAGACTGTGATTGATTTCTGGGTTGAGTCAGGGCCAGAGAAATGGTTTCGCAAGTCCGATGACTTCGACCAGGAATTTCGTGAGCGGTTTTTGGACTGGCACGAACGTGCGGCCAGGGGCGAGTTGGATGACTGGGCACAGACTGCAGAAGGGGCCTATGCTTTGCTGATCTTGTTGGACCAGTTCCCGCGCAACTCCTTTCGCAATACCCCGCGCATGTACGCGACCGATGAGAAGGGTTTGAGGATTGCCAAGGAAATGGTGGCCAAGGGGCTGGATAAACAGATTCCGGTGGAACGCCGTGTGTTTTGCTACTTGCCGTATTCCCATGCGGAGAATCTGGCCGATCAGCAAGAGGCCGTGCGCCTGAATCAGGAGATTGGTCGGCCCTGGCTGGATCATGCCCAGGAGCATCTGGATGTGGTGGAACGCTTTGGCCGTTTCCCGCATCGCAACTCGATTCTGGGGCGTACCACCACTGCGGACGAACAGAAATTTCTGGAGGCCGGTGGTTTTTCCGGTTGATGGGTTTTGAGTCTGGATCTGCAGCGGAAGCTGAGTCTTGATCTTGATTTGGACTGTGCCTAGACCTCGGGCTGGATAGTTTTGATTTGGGCCTGCTCTCGGGCTTGGGTAGGAACGCAAGCTTCCGATCCGTCCTTCAGAGTGCTGGCCGAGAGCCTGGTTTGAGAGTTTCTGGTTTAACCAAGTCTGAAAGCGATGCACCATACAACAAAGGCGGCCTAGTGAAAACTTGAAGCCGCCTTTGTTTCGTTTTCCGCGTATCTAAACACTATCGGCGGGCAAGCCCCGTCTACAAGTGCCCCTTTTGCTCCCGTATGGTCGCAATCTTGTCTTTCAGCCCTGTCCAGGCCGGTTTGTCCGGTGCAAAACGTGCACGCATATAGTTCAGCAAATCTTCCATTTGCTCGTCATTCATGCTGTTTTTGAAACCGGGCATCGAACCCAGGGTGGGCTGCGCCGGACGGGTAATGCCGTGCATCAAGACCTGAATCGTATTGTCCGGGTGTTCGCTGTGCAGGTTGCTGTTCAAGGCCAAAGAGGGACGTGCGCCAAATAGCACCGGCCCACCACGCGGGTCGTGGCAAACAGCACAAGCGCCGTTGAACAGGTTTTCGCCTGGCATCACCATCACGTCCTTATTGCTGCGGCTGTCTTGCTCCAGACGAGCGGCCTGCGCGGCATGCGTTTGCTCTTGCTTACTTTCGACCGGGTTCAGGCTGCTTAGATAGTGCGCCATGGCACGGACATCGGATTCAGGCAGTTCTGCCAAGCCTGCTACTACCGGCCCCATCGGCCCGGCTGCTACGCCGTGACGGGGCGAGTAGCCGGTACGCAGGTATTGGTACAACTCCTGTTCGGTCCAGGGGATGGGGGCTTTGGACAAGCTATTGAGCGCAGGCGCTTCCCAGTTGTCCGCAAAACCACCCGCCAGGAAATTCGCTTTACCGCCTTTTTCCGCGCCCAGCATATTGCGCGGGCTATGGCAGGCCGCACAGTGGCCGCTGCTATTGACCAGATAGGCACCCCGGTTCCATTGCACGGTTTGCGTCGGGTCCGGCACGTAGGCATTCGGATCACGGTGAAACAGCAGATTCCAGCCTGCCACCAAGGGCCGCATATTCATGGGGAAGGGTAGCTTGGTTTCAGGCACCTCAGACTTCACCGGCTCTTGCGTCATCAGGTAGGCGTATAGGGACTGCATGTCCTCGTCGCTGATCTTGGCAAAGGCCGTGTAAGGGAAGGCCGGGTACAGGTGGCGTCCGTCCTGATGGATGCCTTCGCGCATGGCGCGTTCAAAGGCTTTGTAGCTCCAGCTACCGATGCCAGTTTCTTTGTCTGGCGTGATGTTGGTGGTGTAGATCGTGCCAAATGGTGTATCCAGGCCCAGACCGCCCGCATTGGGCGTACCGCCTTCAGCGGTGTGGCAGACCATGCAGTCGCCTGCAATGGCAACCAGGCGGCCACGCTCAATCGCCAGCTCTGAAAAGATGGACGTATCCACTTGGCCGACGGGCGCGATGGCGGGCCGCCAGGGCAGGGCACTCAAGACTGTGCCGGTGGCGACCGCGGCCAAGGCTCCCCACCAGGCTTTGCGTTTTTTGTTGCTGGCCGTTTTATCGGACTGATAGCCCAGTGCCAGAGACTGTTCACTAAAAGGGGCACTGGTCAGGCGGATGCCACTGGCGTTGAAAATCGCATTGGCAATGGCGGCTGCGGCTGGCAGTTCCACGCCTTGGTTCCAGGCCAAAGGCTGGCCGACGGCAGACTCCCGCTTGACCAGTTGGACGGCTGGCTTGTCGCCTGTTTCTTGGACGGGGCTGTCGCTACTACCTTCGCCGCCTTTGCCCACGCCATTGTTCAGCAGTTGCTGGGCCCAACGGCCCAGTCGGTCGGCCAAGGCGGGCGCAGACTCCGGAGCGTGTTCGGAATTGTTCAGTTCTGTGCTGTCGTGGCCAATGGTCAGCTTGTCTATGCTGAGCGTGCCTTGACGGGTATCAACGCTGACATCCACGGCCCAGGCGGACCACTGTTCACGTGCAGCCTGTCCGGGGATGTGTTCCACAATATGGCTGTAGGCCAGCCCGCGACCTTTGCGCAAAGGGCCTTGATGGGCGGGCAAGGGCGCGGACCAGTCTGATTGCTCGGCAACCCGTTGCAGCAGTTCTCGACCTTGGGGGCTGCTGACGTGTTCCAGTCGTGCCTCCAAAGGATCCAGCCCCAAGTTGTGGCAGTCCTGATCGAACTGCGACTCTTGGGCAAAGACTGTGGCCTGGGCCAGACTGTCGGGGTCACTGCTGGCGGCCGCGCCATCATAGTTAGGCGTGGGTGCAGAAAAGTAATCACTCTTTACGGTTGGGCCGCTGCTGGGCAAGTCTTGCTGACCACAAAGAATGGCGGCCAGAGAAGGGCGCGCACCGGACAAGGTGTTCAGTTGCCAGCGGGTTGCTCGCAAATAGGCATTCAGGTCGTTTCGCTCGGTGCTGCCTTTATAGACGCTCAGGCCAATGGTGACTTCGCTGTGGCTGGCACGAACCTGCACAGCCTGGGGGCGGCCAAAGGCCATGACGGCTGCATCCATGGCGCAGTCGTAGGCATCGGCCTGATTGCCAGCAATATCTTGTAGATGGATTTGTTCGCTGGGCAGACCACTCAGGGCTTGCAGCTCAATCAGCAGGGCAGCGGGGCGCTGCGTGTGCGCCCAAACATAAAGCTGCTTGTCGTGATAACAAGCACGGGCCCAAGCGGTTTCCTGATGCTCGGCGGCAGATTGCCACTCATAGCGTTGATCGGGGGCGCTAAGCGTAGTGGCAACAGTCTCATCGGCTGGTAGGGCCGCCTGGTTTGCAGCGACGGGCGTGGCCCAGCGCGCATCCAGCAAGGCGGCGCCTTGTTGAGCCTGCTCGGCTTGTACCGCCAGCACACCCAGAAAATTCCCCATATGCACACAGGCCACGACGCCGGGTACTTGCAGGGCGGCTTGTTGGTCTACTGACTGTAATTCGGCACCCAGATACTGGCCGTTTTCGTAGAGCCAATAAGGCGGTCGCACAACAGCGCCATGCAGCAAGCGGGTGCCCTCAGGCAGGTCCGGCCACTGTGCTCGGGAACGGTCTTGTACGGAATGACTCATTGCCGGGCCTTTGCGACGCGTACAGCGGCTTGCATGATTTCGACGTGCGTGCCGCAACGGCACAGGTTATAACGCAGCTCGTCCCGAATTTCTTCTTCAGTGGCTTGCGGATGGCGTTCCAGCAGGGCTTGCACGGTCATGACCATGCCATTGAGGCAGTATCCGCATTGCGCGGCCTGACAATCTATAAATGCCTGCTGTACATCATTCGGTTGCCCGTCCTGGGCCAAGCCTTCCAAGGTGGTGATCTGACGGTTTTCCACCAGACTGACAGGCACAACACAGGAGCGAGCGGCCACACCGTCGACCAGCACCGTACAGGCGCCACATTCACCCAGGCCGCAGCCAAACTTGGGGCCATTCAGTTCCAGGTCGTTACGCAATACATAAAGCAGTGGCGTATCGGGTTCCACCTCGATGATGTGGGTCTCTTGATTGACCCGCAAGGTATGCGGGCGAGTACAAGGGTTCATGGGTTTCACCTTTGGGAGATCGCACCTTGTTGTCGGACAGCGTGTGCGGTGCTTTTATCAGCTCGGTATTGATATGCTTAAATTAAGTGTATACACTTTAATTTATAGAGTAAATAGATTCTACTACTCCCTTGAGGTATCAATCAAAGCCTACTTGGGAAGATGCAGAAAATTCGATCTGATCTTATTTAATATAGGGTTTACACTGATTATTAAGCCCTTGATTTTCTCTTTATAGTAGTTGCGATAAATGGGTTTCAGCGCACTGCATTGGATTTTATTAGGGTGTGTACGCTAGTAATCGATGTTTTGCCAGGGCGCATTTAAGGCAGGTTTTCAGGAACGAGTCCCTGAAGCCGGCTTCCCGCCTCTTATATAGAACCCAGCCAGGAGAGTGTGATGTCTTATGATGCGCCGCGCCACCAGCAGCAAGACTTGCTCAGGGCGTCTGGCACCTTGCTGATTTTAGCGGCACCGGCGCGGCCTCCCAAGCCTTCGCCCGGCCAGCCCGGCGTGGTGTCCGAGTACTTGCAGGCGCACGACGATGTCTTTGTCGCCGTATCCGAACAGGGCTGGGTGCGCGCTTTTCATGGGCACGTGGATCTGGGCACCGGTATTCAGACGGCGCTCAGTCAGATTGTGGCCGACGAATTGGATGTGCCGATGTCGCGTGTGCAAATGGTGCTGGGCCATACCGATGCTGTGCCCAATCAAGGCCCCACCATCGCCAGTGCGTCCATTCAGATTCATGCTGTGCCGCTGCGCAAGGCGGCGGCTCAGGCTCGACAATTACTGCTGGCACAAGCCGCAGAGCGCTGGACGTTGCGTACAGATCAACTACGAGTAGAGGACGGCACAATCATTGCCCCGGACGGACGCAGTCTAACGTACTGGCAATTGCTGGAAGGTCTGGAGCTGCGGGCCTATCTGGATAAGGAAACCCCCACCAAACCGGCCGAGCAATTACGCCTTGTAGGGACAGCCCAGGCGCGTGTCGATATTCCGGGCAAGGTCGCGGGGCAGTGGGTGTATGTCCACGATGTGCGTGTGCCTGGCATGTTGCATGGTCGTGTCGTGCGTCCTCCTTATATAGGACGTGATAGCGGCGACTTTATCGGTCGCAGCCTGGAGTCCGTGGATGAGGAGTCCATCCGCCATATTGCCGACGATGTGCGGGTTGTGGTGATTGGTGACTTTATCGGTGTGGTCGCGCGACGTGAAGAACACGCCATGCGTGCCGCCCGTGAATTGAAAGTGCGCTGGAAAGCGATTCCCCCCTTGGAGGACATGAGCAATCTGGAGCAACTGATTCGTCGTCAGCCCATGACGGAGCGATTGCTAACTGATACGGGCCCGGGCTTTGACGAGCTACCGCCTGAAGGCAAGCGCTTGAAGCGCAGCTATGTCTGGCCTTTTCAGTTGCATGCTTCCATTGGCCCGTCTTGTGCGCTGGCAGATTACAAACCCGGCCATAGCCGGATCTGGTCAGGTACGCAGAACCCGCATATGTTGCGTGTCCATTTGAGTCAATTGCTGGACGAAGATGAAGCCGGTCTGGAGATCATCCGTCACGAAGCAGCCGGTTGTTATGGCCGTAATTGCGCGGATGACGTGTGTGCGGATGCCTTGCTGTTGTCCCGAGCCGTTGGTGCACCGGTGCGTGTGCAGTTGACGCGTGAGCAAGAACACGGTTGGGAGCCTAAAGGCGCTGCTCAGTTGATGGATGTAGAAGGCTCGATTGATGCCGAAGGGCAACTGCGACATTACGATTTTGTCACCCATTATCCCTCCAACGATGCGCCGAACCTGGCGCTTTTGTTGACGGGACGGGAGTCGGCAGCCCCCCGCCAACTGGAAATGGGAGATCGCACGGCAGTACCGCCTTACAGCTATCCCAAGCAGCGCATTGTGTGTCAGGACATGCCCGCGATTGTGCGTGCTTCCTGGTTGCGCGGTGTGTCGGCCATGCCTAACTCTTTTGCGCATGACTGCTTTCTGGATGAGCTGGCAGTGGAAGCGGGTGTAGACCCCTTGAGCTATCGCCTGCGTTATCTGGATCAGGATGAGCGTGCCCAGGAACTGCTGCAGGCGGTGGCGGACAAGGGGCAATGGCAGATTGGACATCGAGGTTCTCGTGGGCAGCCAGATGAGCAAGGCTATCTCTACGGTCGAGGCTTGTCGTACGCCCGTTATATACACAGCAAGTTTCCTGGCTTTGGGGCGGCATGGTCAGCCTGGCTGCTGGATCTGCGGGTCCATGCGGAGACGGGCGTGATTGAGGTTCAGCAGATTTATGTGGGCCAGGACACCGGGCAGATGGTGAACCCGGCGGGCGTGCGTCACCAGATTCACGGCAATGTGATCCAGTCCTTGAGCCGTACTTTGTATGAGCAGGTGCGCTTTAACGCACAGGGTGTGGTCAGTGCGGAGTGGGGCGCCTATCCCATTGTTGATTTCCCGCGCATCCCGCCCATTGAAGTGATTTTGATGGACAGGCAGTCCGAGCCGCCGATGGGGTCGGGTGAATCTGCCTCCGTGCCCTGTGCCTCGGCCATTGCCAATGCTTTGTTTGATGCAACTGGCCGACGTTTTCGGCAGGTGCCTTTTACACCGGATGTGGTCCGGGCCGCGCTGGTTGCTACGCCCCAAACAGCGTAGGCAGCAGCAATTTTCATGGGTCGGGTTCAGGGCCTTTTAGTAGTACCAGGCTTTAGACCTGACGGTTTCAATCCAAGGACAGATTAATGAGTACCTTTCTTTACGGCGGCCATGTTCACGCCAATGGCATTCGTCAGCATTACTTGCGCTACGGCGGTTCCAGCCAGGGCCGCGATCAGCGTCCTGCCGTCATCATCGTGCCCGGCATTACCAGCCCGGCGGTGACCTGGGGTTTTGTGGGTGAGCAGTTCGGCAAGCACTTTGACACCTACATTCAGGACGTGCGTGGTCGTGGTTTGAGTGAAGCCGCCGAGGGCATGGATTACAGCCTGGATGCACAGGCCGATGATTTGATCGCCCTGGCTCAAGCCCTGGGTCTTAAAGACTACATCGTGGTCGGTCACTCCATGGGTGCCCGCATTGGTTTGCGTGCGGCTCACAAGAACAGCGATGGTCTGAACCGTCTGGTGATGGTTGATCCGCCAGTCTCCGGCCCGGATCGTCGTGCCTATCCTTCCAAGCTGCCCTGGTACGTGGATTCCATGGCCATGGCTCGCAAGGGCTGCACGGCTGAGGATATGCGCGCCTTCTGCCCGACCTGGACCGAAGAGCAATTGCAATTGCGTGCCCAGTGGCTGCACACCTGCCACGAGCCTGCGATTCTGGCCAGCTTTGAAGGGTTTCACACCGACGATATTCACGTCGACTTCCCGCATTTGAAGGTGCCTGCTTTGCTGATGACCGCCGAGCGTGGCGATGTGGTGCGTGATGAGGATGTGGCCGAGATTCAGCAACTGGCCTCTGGCGTGCAGCACGTTCGTGTGCCGAACGCCGGTCACATGATTCCTTGGGACAACGAAGCCGGCTTTTACGAAGCCTTCGGTGACTTTCTGGGCCAGCGCTTGGTGTGATGTTAAAGGGCCGCTACGGTGGCCCGTCGTGATGCAGAGGTTCCGCGTCAGTGCCGGAACCTCTCACAAGGAGAGACAAAATGGCAGTGAGTGATTATCAACTTATCGAAGCATGGCAAGAGGTGTTACGTCTGTCCAAGCTGCAAGCGGGTCAAACCGTGACCTTGCTGACCAGCTCGACCACGCACCCCCAGACCATGCAGTGCGCGCAGATTGCCGCTCAGTCCATGGGCGCGATTGTCAATCGTCTGGACTTGTTGCCGGTCAATGCGGAAAAAGCCTTGAGCCGTGACTCGCTGGCGTACTTGGGTACGACCCCGCTGACGGGCAACGAAGCAGCGATCGCCGCCTTGAAGGCCAGCGATCTGGTTTTGGACCTGATGACCCTGTTGTTCTCGCCCGAGCAGATCGACATTCTGAAGTCGGGTACCAAGATCCTTTTGGCTGTGGAGCCACCCGAAATTCTGGTTCGTACCGTGCCAACGGAAGCAGATCGCGCACGCGTGACTGCGGCGGCAGCCTTGATCAAGGCCGCCAAGGAAATGAGCATTACCTCGCCTGCTGGTACTAATCTGCGTTGCCCGCTGGGTGAATTCCCTGCGATTCGTGAATACGGTTTTGTAGATGAACCCGGTCGTTGGGATCACTGGCCTAGCGGTTTTGTGCTGACCTGGCCCAATGAGTTGGGCACCAACGGCACCATCGTGATCGACAAGGGCGACATTCTGTTGCCACAAAAGAAATACTCGACTGAGCAGATCATTCTGACCGTGGAAAACGGCTACGCCACCAAGATTGAAGGTGGTATTGAAGCCGAACTGCTGGACGAATACATGAAGACCTTCAACGATCCCGAAGGTTATGCGATTTCGCATATCGGCTGGGGTTTGCAGCCACGCGCCCACTGGTCCACCTTGGGCTTGTACTCGCGTGAGAACACGATTGGTATGGATGCTCGTGCCTTCGAGGGTAACTTCCTGTTCTCCCTGGGGCCGAACAACGAGGCAGGCGGCAATCGCACGACGGCCTGCCACATTGATATTCCTTTGCGACATTGCACGGTCAGCCTGGATGGCCGCGCCGTCGTGCGTGATGGCAAAGTACTGGACGGAGGCGTTGGTGAGTACGAATGAGGGAGCGGTTTACGCTCAACAAGGGTTTGGGTCGACGCTGGAGCCTAAGGCTCCGTATGGCTTGTTGATTATTGATCTGGTGAATGGTTTTGCTGACCCGGCGGTGTTTGGTGGCGGCAATATTCCTGAAGCCATCGAGAACACGCAGACCTTGCTGGCAACGGCGCGTGAACAGGGCTGGCCGGTGGCGCACACTCGTATCGTGTATGCCGATGATGGTGCAGATAACAACATTTTCAGCATTAAGGTCCCTGGCATGCTGGGTCTGACCGAAGACGCACACAACAGCCACATCGTGCCGGAGTTGGCTCCTGCACCCGGTGAATTTATTGTTCGCAAGAATGTGCCGTCGGCCTTCTTTGGTACGCCTTTGGCGGCCTGGCTGACGCAACGTGGTGTGCAAACACTGCTGGTCGCCGGTGCGGTTACCAGCGGTTGCGTACGTTCCAGCGTGGTTGATGCGATGCAATTGGGCTTCCGCCCCTTGGTGGTGTCGGACTGCGTGGGTGACCGTGCAATTGGCCCACACGAGGCTAACCTCTTCGACATGCGTCAGAAGTACGCCACCGTGGCAACGCGGGAAGAAGCGATGAAGTTGATTGGAGTGTAAGGCTTGGTGTTTTTAAGCCTTTGAGAAGAACGATGTGCTTCGTCATTTTTTAGCAGTTTGATTGACGGAGCCTGTGTCGTCCTTTTAGCAAGTCTGCGTCTACGGATTTGTGATCGAGTATCGGTGGTCTGCCGCTTGGGGGCAGGCTGTCGGACCTGCGCCCCTGGGAGCCGGATGGCTCTCGGGGGCTTTTTTTGGCTTTGCGTAGCAGTGGAGGGTTTTCTTGTAGGGCCCCTGTGTGGCTTGTCTTGGCGGGTCCCTTGCTCACGCCGTGCGTGGGTGCCCTTGTCAGTGCGCCGTTGCGGGCGGGCCGTGAACTCGGAGCGCGACTGCTCACCCGGACCGGCCGCAGGCGTGCTCCTTAAACAGCACGCCTTTTGCATCCCGCCTCGTTACTCTGCCCGTGGCAAGAACCCTGACTCACCCGCCAAGCCGCATTAGTGAACGCGTAAATAGTGTTGGGGGAATGCTTTGTGCATGTGCATCAGCGCCTCCCACCGTTTCAAGCAACAGTCACGTTTCCTGGTAAGTGTCTATTCTTAAAACGCCCAGCGCAGATTCATCTGCCCTTGTAGCGACGAATATCCACCGCCGAACTGTGAGCTGATGCCGGTGCCAATCGACAGACGCTCACTGCGTTGCCAGGTCAGGCCTGCACGCAGACTCATCGTGTCGCGGGGCAGCACGCTATTGCGGGTGTTGAACGCCGTATCCGTGGACGCAATGGCGAAACGGGCTGCTTGGGTCAGGTCGCGATCCAGCCATTCGTGATTCCAGCCCACGTCAACGTTCACGGCCAGCTTACTGCCATCAGTCAGGGCGCGATTCCATTGCGCCGTCAGCCCCAGGCTGGAGCGCAAGGCATCGACGCGCTTGCTGTCCAGGTGAAGGCGCGTGGCTGCATTACCCGATTCGTCGACTGATGGGCGGGACACCAAGGCATAGTTCATGCTGGCAAAGGAGCCTAGCGATAAGGAGGGGTTCAGCTCCCAAAGGTAGCCTGTGCCTGCGTCAATCGACAGATTGCGCCCCGTCCAGTCAGACGAGTGCGTGGCCTGATAGTCTCCAATGGCAATTTGCCTGCGCATATTGGCTTGTTCTAGCCCCAGTCGCAGCCCGCTGAATCCAAAAAGGCCTTCCCGTGCACCGGGGCGGTATTGCAGATGGGCAGCCAAGCCAAATGCGGTGGCTTTGCTCTTGCCGGAGTACGGGGCATCCGGTTTGACCGATAGATCTGAAATATCAAGCTGTGCTCCCACCGCGAAGTTGGGGGCCGACTCCAGGGCGCGCCCAGCTCCAAGGATCAGGCCATAGCTGTTGGCATCGTAGCCAAGCATGGAACCTCGCGTGTTCTGATCGCCACTTGAACCGAACACCAAGGCGTAGCCCTGCCAGTCGGTGCCGGGCCGCAACATGCTTTGGCTCAGTCCTTGGCGCGCGGTTTGCATGATCGAACGTTCATGCATCAGAGAAGCGGTCATCGCCGCACTGTAGCCAGCCGGTGAAATCTGATCCAGGGCAGCGGGTATTTGTGAGCCGTCCTTGGCCGAGAAGTCGAGTTCCTGGAACAGGGTTTGCGCGGGTGCCGGTGCGGCGGCGGCCAGCTTGAACAAAGCCTTGCCGGCTTCTCGTTGGTTGTCGTCGCCGCCATATTGGCTATAGGCATTGTCGGTGCGGGTGGCAGACAAACGGTAGCGCTCATTGCCCAACGGGGCAGCGTCAAACTGCAAGGTGGGCGATACGGCGGTGATCTGAGTGGCGTCGAAGCTGCCGCTGTAGCTGGCGGCTTCGATAAATGAGCCTGTGTCGGCAGACCAGGCGTTTTGATACCAGTCCGCCACAGGCGTCAGTTGCAGCGTTCCGGCCAAATCGGCATTACCACTGACGGCAAGTGCGTCGTGGTCGCCTTTACCATCAAATTCGGCTAATAGGCGGCCCGTTGCTGTTTGTTGGAAGTCGCCATTTACCTGAATGCGCCCGACTGAGTTACCAGGCGTCAGGGTGCCGGCGTTAATCAGGGCCTGACCGCTGGCCAGATCGAAGCGGGCATTGCCGCCCAATGTCGCCGCTTCGTGGATGGCGGCGCTGTGGACCTGCACGTTACCGTTCAGTTGTGTTGTACCGCCGTCAAAGGACAGGGTCAGATTGTCTTTGCCTGTGATGTTCCCGGCGTAGCTCAAGTGGAAGGTGGTATCGGGTTGATCGATGCTGCGGCCCATATGATCGGCAGCCTGCCCAAACGACAGCGTAGTCAGACGTAGCTGGTTCTGGTCGTCGCGTTGTGCATACTGCGAGATGATATCGCCTTCAATCTGGGTACCTTGCATCAGGTTGATACGCCCGACGTAGGCATTGTCAGAAATCAGGATGGCAGCTTGCCGGCCTGCGATCCGCCCGCTAATGTCGGCTTGTTTAACCAGGGGGCCGTTCAGCTCGGGGAGCAGGGCTTGATCGACGCCTTCAATACTGCGTATATAGGAACCACGACGCTCGGTATGGTTGCCCAGGGAGTTGGTGCCAAAGTCAAAACGCAGGCCGACACCTTGAGGGCCAGTAGCCTGGATGTCGCCGCGATGCACCAGCGTATGCCCACGGCCGTAGGCAAATTGAATACCTTGCCCGTTCAAGCCATCTGCGTAGATTCTGACGCCTGGGTCGATAATAAGCGTGTTGTTCTGACCATCGACCCGTATGCCTGCTCCACCTGATCCGGCTGCCAGCAGGTCAGCCGCTTGTCGGACCTGATTGTTGCTGCCGTAGATATGCAGGCCCAGACCCAGTGTGGATTGGTTGTATTGGCCTGGAAGGTACTGTGTGCCTTTGGCATTACGGGCAAAGAAGCCTTGGGTATTGACCAGCTCAAGGCCATCGCCGTAGATTGAGCGCCCAAAGAAGTTGGCCCGGTCAATGGTGTAGCCCAGATCTTGCAGTACTGCCAATTCAGCTTCCATGAAGCCTGAATAGTTGCGGTAGTTCTGGTGGCTCATGACGCTGTTTTGAAGCTCGATATGGCTCATGAAGTTGTTGTCTATGCCGCCACCTTCACCCAGCATCTTTACGGGCACACCACGCAGGCCACCAGCCAGCACTTGTTCGATGTGCGTTCCGGTCAGATAGCCCTTGTCCTGACGCACATCAAAAGCGTCGGGGTCGTAGGAGTTGTCGCAGCCATCGCACAGAATCTTCTGGCCAGCGCGTGCCGGTTTGCCATTGTCGTCTCTTAGCAGTTGGGTCCAGCTACTGAGTTGGCTTTCAAAGTAGGGTTGGGTCTCATCCAAACTGCCTCTGTCCTCCACGCTGCTTAAAATGCCCAGCCCATGGGCAATTTCGTGAACGGCTGTCAGCAGTACGCTGTCTTTTCCGCTAAGGGGAGTTTGTGTAAACGCCTGGTTTGCTGCGTAATCGTCTTGGCCCAGGCCAAAAAAGCCATGTCCACCAAAGGGCAGTGTGCCGGTTGCAGGCGACAGGCCGAACATGTTTTGCTGCATCTGCGTCAGTGCGCTTTGACCGCCATTGGCGGTGGGTGAGCCTCCGTAGGCATTGCCTGGGTCATTAATCGTGCCGATATTGACGATGGTCGCAGGGTTGTCGCCTTGGGGCTGCAATATTTCAGCCCAATAGCCCATGCCTTCAAGGAGCTGTTCTTTATAGGCTTGATGGCCCTCCCAGCTCCAGAATGACGTTTCGTCATTGTCGAATGAACCGTCGTTCATATCGAAAAACCGTGCGATAAACACGGTGCGCCCCGCTGCATTTGTAACGGTTCTGTCTTCCAGGGCATGAGCTGCCAGGGGCGCAATAGCAAGCGCCAGGGCGGTATACAGTTTTGTTAGTTTCATTGTTGAGCAGGTGTTGAATGCGCGAGATATTGTTTGCACTGAATGGCCCCTGAGGTAGAGGAAACAGTTTGATTAGCGTGGGGCGTTCATTGTTGCTGCATCGGGGCTGGCGGATGAAAGGGATTCCCTCGGCCTGCGTCGGGAAAATATAACAGATGGTGTCAAATAGATATTGTTGGTTTTAAACCTTTGGCCCTCCTTTTTAAACGCGGGGTATCTGCTTTTTTCGAATTTCGAATTTCGAATTTTGGGCTTAGGGCTTAGGGCTTAGGCTTAGGGATTGGGGTAGTAGAGCGCTTGTTCTGGGGCGGCTTTCTTCTGGGCGTGCCGTTTGGGCTTTGCGTAAGGGAGTGGATGGTTTTCTTGTGGGGCCCGGAGACGGCTTGTCTTGGCGGGGCCCTTGCCCACGCTGCGCGTGGGTGCCCTTGTCAGAGTGCCGGGGCGGGCGGGTCGTGAACTCGGAGCGCGGTTTGTCCCTCCGGACAAACCGCAAGCGTGCTCCTCAAACAGCACGCCCCTTGCATCCCGCCCCTGCACTCTGCCGGCGGCAAGAGCCCTGACTCGCCCGTCAAGCCGTCCCCGGGCCCCACAAGAAAACAAGCAACACGGGTGAAAGCACAAACGGCACTTGCGGAGGTGGGATGAAAGGTAAGGGTCCAGATTGGATGGGAAGGGAAGGGAGGGGGGCTTTGGCTGAGGCTGAATGTTCTCGGGGTTTGGGGATATCAGTTTAGATGTGGTTTTTAATTGTTCTTTTGTGTTTAGAGGGAAAGTAAAACGAAGAGTGGCAGTGGAGTGTGAGTTTAGAGATCCCGTGAATGAGTAGAGCTCTTGGTGTGCTATCAGGACAGGACACGTAGTAAATCAGCAAGTTAGTTCTGCTCTTGGTTGTTGAGTTGTTGATGTGACGAGCCTGATTTGGGGACTGTAAAGAGCAAGGTGATAGATTTTTAGGAAGTGCAGAAGAGCAGAACGATAGGAGCCTAGAAACTGCAGAAGAGCAATGCACGAGGCCTTGTTTGTTCAAAGAGCCCGTAAGAGATTGGTAGATAAAAAGCCATTGTGAGCCGTTCAGTCGGCCTGCTGGGGTGTAGGGGCGGATCAGAGTACTTGCCGCGGTCAGGAGATAGCGTAGGGGTGTAAGCATCCTGCTGTTTGAGCGGGGCGCTTGTGGTTCGTCCGGGGGACGAACCACCCCGCGAGTTCAGGATGCGCCCGTAGCTATCTCCTGATAAGGGCACCGGTGCGTAGCACCGGCAAGTGCTCAGCCCCGACACCCCAGCAGGCCGACTGAATGGCGTCTTCACAGAGACTTCTTTGATCCACTCATCACGGCTTTTTAACCATGCTTGTCCCCTCAGGCTTCTTTCTATTAGTCTAGTGAACGACGCAATACGCATTGTCGACGAGACATTACCTAGTTCAAAAGGAGCCAGGATGGCAGGGCAGCAGCATGTATCCGGGGTGACGGGCATTATTCTGGCGGCGGGCCTGGGGCACCGCTTCGACCCTTCGGGTCAGCAGTTGAAGTTATTGGCCAAGATGGACGATGGCAGAACGATGGTGCGCCGTGTCTGTGAGACGGCCTTGTCTGTGCTCGATGAGGTGCTGATTGTTTGTGATGTGCATGAGCGGATTTTGCGTCAGGAGCTGGACGACTTGCCGATCAGTTTCGTTCAGGCGCCTGCTGCCATCCGCGGTATGGGAGTCAGCCTGAAAGCCGGGATACAGGCTTGCAGTCCCCAATATGGTTATGTCGTTTTACTGGCCGATATGCCTTGGTTGCGGCCAAGCTCTGTGGCGGCAGTCGCTCAGGCGGTGCAGGATGGGGCCGGGATCGTGCGTCCCGTTTTCAATGGGCAGACGGGCAATCCCGTCGGCTTTGGTCTGGCGTGGCGTCAACCGCTTCTGGCGCTTTCAGACGAGCAAGGCGCGCGGGCCTTGTTACAGGCCAATAAGGATCAGACCTTGTGGGTGCCTTTAGTGGATGAGGGTATCTTGCGCGATGTGGACACCCCCGGTGATTTGGAGATGTCCCGGACGTCGAATTAACCGTGACCGCGCTGTTTGGCGATCTGTTGGCGTTCCAGGCGGCTGATGTAGTGCTGAATGGCCATCTGCGTGGAGGCTGATAGATCAATAAACGTACAGCCCAAACGGTGAATTTGTTTACCGTTCGCTAGTTGTTGTGTCTCGGTACGCGCCACTTGTAGAGCCACGACAAAAGAACCGGCCTGCGGCAGCTCCAGCAGGGACTCGGTTTTATGCGCACCAATCACCTCTGCCAGGCTTTGCGATTCGTCCACCAAGGACAAGCCGCCGCCACTGATATCGTGCAACAGAAAACTCTTGGCTTCGTTATTCAAGCGCAAGATCACCATAGCCGGTTCGCTGACAGGCACGGTGACGCGGAAGAATTCGCGTCGTTGTAAGCGGCGGATGGATTCGGGAATTGGGATCGCCAGGGCCGGCTGTCCTTCGTAGGACACGACCTCCGGTGTAGGCCCTTGAAATGTCACCTTGATCTTGTCTATCGAGGTCTCGAAACTGGTGTGTTCGGACTGCAACAGATTGCGGGTTTTTTCTTCTTTGTTGGCGGTATCGATCACCACCACATTGTTGTCCAGATCAATATCTAAAATGGTGGTCACAATCCGGTCATTGCCCCGATTGGCCTCCATGTGCAAGAGAAGGCCCCCTTTTTCGATGGCCCGTAAAACACGCAGAATTTCAAACTTGGACTGGATCTGATACGGATCGTCTTCGATAGGAGGCAACTGAGAGGTCATGAGGGGCGCAGGAAAAAAAGTCGGTCAATAACTGTAAGGGATTGTACGCGCCAGATTAACACTCTGGGCTTGTTTGGAGTATGGCAGCAATTGATTAGCGTCCTAAGTATTTAAACTGGGTTTACATGCTGCAAAGCACAGCGTGCTGCTGCTAAATCCCAGGCTGCAGAGCCCACGGATTTGAAGAATAAAGGTTTATCTCTGGGTGCTGGCGTGCGCAGCACTTGATGAATGCTGTGAACCTGTTCCCAGGCTACGTTGGCCTGAATCAGGTCGCCGGCTTCTTGGCGCGCTGCGCAGACATCATCCGCGTAGAGGTGGCTGGCTAGCAGGGTATGGGGCTCGAACTCGGCCATATCAGCCTGGAATGCTCCTACGCCAATCAACAGGCGGTCCAGGCGGGCAGGCTCGTGATAGACCGGTGTCAAGCTGGATGTCAGGGTAATCAGGACATCCGTTTTTTCAGGAATGGCCGCAGCAGCCTGAACCCGATCTCCAAACTGATTTTGCAAGGATGTGGCCACCGCTTGGGCACGGCCAATATTGCGGCCTGTCAGGGTGACGCGGGCCTGAGGGTACAGCGTCATGATGGCATCGCAGTGTGCCTGGGCCTGCTGCCCGTATCCCAGCAAGGTGATGTGTTCGGGGCCATGAGGCCACAGTGCCTGAATCCCCAACATGGATACGGCGGCAGTACGACGTTTGGACAAGGTGGGGGCATCCAGGACCAGCACGGGTAAGCCATGTTGAGCGTCGTAGACGCTAACCAGGCCCTGGATGCTGCCAAGACCTTGTTGCTGATTGTCCAGCATCACATTAACCAGTTTGTGCACACCGATATCGTGAGAGACCGCAGGCATGGACAGCATTTTTCCTGCCGTTGGGTAGCTCAGAACTTGCCGGGTGGGGGCGACGATAGTGCCAGCGGCATATTGGGCCATGGCTTTGCCTAACTGGGCGACCAGCTCCGGATAAGGCAGAGCGCGGGCAGTCTCTTCAGGGGACAGGACGGTATAGCAAGCGTGTGTCATTCCAGAATCTCCAGGGAGTCGATCTGTGTGGCGTGCCGAACTATCAATCCAGTGTAGCGTAGGCCCAGCCCAGAGCAATAGGGCTTTGGCGTCCGTGACCTATTGACCCACCTTGACAATTAAGCTGCCCCGTCTGACGGTTTGTCACGGCATAATGAGAACCGATATCAGCACCCGCTGACGCACGGTGCCATGCATTGGGGAGAAAAATAATGAGTTTGCTTAATTCTGTTGTGTCGGCCTTGTCGGCTACGGATTCCAAATCCAAAGAGCAGGGCGCCTTGTTGCCTGCGCTGATTCAGGTGATCAGCACGTATCCAGGTGGTTTGAGCGGCCTGATTGAACGCTTTCGCGCGGGTGGTTTTGGTGAGGTGGTCTCGTCCTGGATTTCGCAGGGCAGCAATCAGGAAATTGGCCAGCAGGACTTGCTGAGCGTGATGGGTCAACCAGCGATCAAGCAATTGGAAGATTTGTCGGGTCTGAACCAGCAAAGCGTGCTGGAGAACCTGAAGATCATGTTGCCGTCCTTGATCAATCAAGCCAGCCCGAATGGTCAGTTTGATCCGTCCCACATTACCGATGCCAGCAGCTTGCTGGGCGGTTTGGCACAGCTATTTCGCAAGTCCTGATGAGCTTGCGCCAGTAACACGGCCAGCCTGATGGCTGTGTCGAGAAAATATCAAAAAGCCTGGAGTCGGTGCTATGCCGATTCCAGGCTTTTTTAGCTTGATGCGGACAAACCTGCACAGCTATTGCGGCCTGTACAGGATTTCTGGTTTTAGCCGCGTGCCGCTGCTTCCAGGGCTTGTTCCAAGTCAGCCAGAATGTCGTCGATATGTTCCAGGCCCACGGATAGGCGAACCATGTCCTCGCTTACGCCTACCGCCGCCAGTTCTTCGGCGTTCAGTTGACGGTGTGTGGTGCTGGCAGGGTGGCAAGCCAGGGATTTGGCATCGCCAATATTGACCAGGCGCAGCACCAGATTCAGTGCGTCGATAAAGCGGGTACCCGCTTCAATACCGCCTTTGATACCAAAGGACAGAATCGCTGCAGGTTTGCCGCCCATGTAGCGCTTGGCCAGTTCGTGGTCAGGATGGTCAGCCAGACCTGCGTACTTGACCCAAGATACCTGTGGGTGGGCGTTCAGATACTCGGCCACTTTCAAGGCGTTTTCGGTGTGGCGTTCCATGCGCAAAGGCAAGGTTTCGATGCCTTGCAGGATCTGGAAGGCGCTCAAGGGAGCCAGGGCAGCGCCGGTATTGCGCAGCGGAGCCACGCGGCAGCGGCCAATGAAGGCGGCCGGGCCGAAGGCTTCGGTGTAAACCACGCCGTGGTAGGACGGATCAGGTGTGTTCAGGATGGCAAAGCGCTCTTTGTGCTCGGCCCAAGGGAATTTGCCGGAGTCCACTACCATGCCAGCGATGGTCGTGCCATGACCGCCCATGTATTTGGTCAGTGAGTGCACCACGATGTCGGCACCGTGTTCGATAGGACGGCACAGGGCAGGGGAGGCAACGGTATTGTCGACAATCAGGGGGACGCCATGACGGTGGGCGGCATCGGCCAGCGCACGGATATCAATGATGTTGCCAGCCGGGTTGCCGATGGTTTCGCAAAATACAGCGCGGGTGCGGTCGTCAATCAGGGCTTCCAGCGCGTCGATGTCGTTGGGCTGGGCAAATTTGACGGTAATGCCTTGGCGCGGGAAGGAGTGTGCGAACAGGTTGTAGGTGCCGCCGTACAACTTACTGACAGACACAATGTTGTCGCCAGCCTCTGCAATCGTTTGGATAGCATACGTGATGGCCGCCATGCCAGAGGCGACAGCCAATCCCGCAATCCCGCCTTCCAGTGCTGCGACACGCTCTTCGAGCACAGCATTGGTGGGGTTCATGATGCGGGTGTAAATATTGCCGGGTACCTTCAGGTCAAACAGATCCGCGCCGTGTTGCGTATTGTCGAAAGCGTAGGAAGTGGTCTGATAAATCGGAACAGCAACAGCTTTTGTGGTCGGATCTGGCTGATAGCCAGCATGAATGGCAAGCGTCTCTAGTTTCATGATTGGTTCTGGAATTGATGATCAAGTGGCTTATATAGGATAGAGCAAGCATAACCCCTGTATGTCGTGAAATGTATCTAAGGCTGCCGACATTAATAATATGTCTTTATTTCCTTCGGTAATAATGGCGTATTACTGACAACCGACTCTGCTTTTTAGAATACGGGTGGATATTTCTTATTTTCGTTACTTACCAATCGCCCGACATGGGTTAGCATTTCGTATCCGGGCAGATGGCGTGTTGCATCCTGCCCCGAGGTCCTAGAGGCTTACATGAAAGTATGGTTTAAGCGGGGCTTATTCAGCCTCGTCGTTTTAGCTATTGTCACGGTGGTAGGCGGGGCGATTTTCCTGCTGACATTCAATCCCAATTCGTACAAACAGAAGCTGGCTGATATCGTCCAGCAAAAGTATCAACGTACGCTCAAGATTGACGGTGATATCGAACTTTCTTTATTTCCCCGCATCGGCCTGTCCGTGCAGGGGCTGTCCCTGTCTGACCGTAATTCGGAAGATCCCTTCGCTTCTTTGGAAAGCGCCCGCTTTGCCGTGGCGCTTTGGCCGTTGATCAATAACCGTCTGGTGGTCGATCATGTCGCTGTTACGGGCTTTAAAGCCTGGATTGTGCGCGATGAAGAAGGCAAGTTGAATTTTGATGACCTGCTGCAGGCACCACCCGCTGGTCCACCACTGCCGGTGGCTCGTTCTGGCGTGTCTTTGCTGCCCGCTGCCCAAGCGGCCGAGGCTCCACAGGAAAACCCCGTTGAGCCCGCACCTGAATCCTTGCCGGTTCCTGAGTTGATTGCCAAGCGTTCCGGTAGCGAGACGGATTTCCAGATTGATATTGCGGGTCTGAGCCTTAAGGGGGGCGAGATCCATTACTTCAGCAAACGCAGCAATGTGATTGGCCGTTTGCTACAGCTGGAAGTGAATACGGGCCGCATGACCTTTGGTCAGCCTTTTGATGTGGCGTTCAAAAGCCGCCTGTCGGGTGACTATCCCCTGGCAGACGGTGTGCTGGAGGGGCAGGGGCAACTGAGTCTGGACCCCGCTTCCAAATCCTATGGCGCCCAGAAACTGAATGTGAGCTTTGTCGGTGATCTGGACGAGTTGCAGGCGCAAAGTCTGACCGTTAAGGGTAATGTGGCTTACAAGTCCGCCCAGCGTCAGTTCAGCGCCACCAATCTGGATACACAATTGCAAGGTCAGTGGCGGGGCGCTTATCCAGTCAGCGATCTGAGCGCTTCGCTGAGCACGCCCAAGATGCAGATCGACAGCGTCAGCGATCTGGTGTCGTTCGAAAAGCTGGCTTTGCGTGTTCGTGGCAAGAATGAAGATCAGGACCTGGATCTGGCCTTGGATGTGCCTCGCATCCAGGTATCGCCTGCCCAAGCGGAAGGATCGCCTGTCGTTGCCAGCCTGAAAGTCAGCGGCCCCCGAGTTTTGGGGCTGGGCTTGACCTTGCAGGGTTTGTCCGGCAACAGCCAGGAATTGATCTTTGAGCAGGCCAAGCTGGATGGAGCGATCAAACAGGGCAGCCGTGTCGCTCAGTTCAAGGCAAGCTCCCCCTTGCAGTGGCAACCCTCAAATGAATGGCTGCGTCTGCCGGAGATTCAAGCCAATATTCGCGTTGAAGACCAAGCCGATGCAGGTAGCCGTTTTGAAATGCCTATCACCGGTCAAGCTGACCTGAACAAAGGCAAGCAGGAATACAGTGCGCAGTTAAGCAGCAGCACCGAGCAGGCTCAAGGCAGTCTTGATGTGACTTTGCACGATAAGGGCAAGGGTCCCTTGCTGGATGCGATCCTGAAAGCTGACAAGCTGGATTTGGATGAACTGCGCTCGATTTTCTGGGCGACGGCCCCTGAAGTGGTACCCACAACAGAGCCGGAACCCCAGGCGCAGGCACCTGAAGCGGCAACCGAGCAGGCGCCAGCTAAAGAGGGCGGTGAACAGGCCGAGCAGCCCAAGGCCGAAGAGGCAGATGCCGCAGCACCAGCAGAGCAAGAACCCGACGCGGCTTTGTCCTACCCATGGCTGGACAAGGTTACTTTTGATCTGCGTTTTGAAATCGAAAAACTGCGCAGCCTGGGTGTGGTGATGGATCAGGTCAAGGCCCAGATCAAGAACCAGGGCCAGGTGGTCAGTTTGTCCCAGTTCACTGCACAGGCTTATGAAGGCCAGTTCCAGGCCAAGGCCAAGGTTGAGCCAGGCAAGCGTTTTGAGCTGGATCTGAAGCTGCAACAAATGCAGGTTGGATCGCTCTTGCTGGATGCTTTCGGCAATGATTATTTGGCAGGCAAGGGCAATGTGAGCCTGGACCTGAAGGCTCAAGGCGCCACGCAGCAAGAACGTCTGAATGCGCTGGAAGGCGGCCTGACTGTCGATTTGCAGGATGGCAGTTGGCGCAGCGTAGACCTGGACCAAAGTGTGCGTGATATTAATGAGGCCGTACGCAATGCTTTTAGCGGCCAGATTCCTTTGTTGCTGCCCGAGTCTGACCCCTTGCGTCGCACGGTGTTGAACCGTCTGCAAGGCAATTTGGATATCAAGAAAGGGCAAGCCACTTTCCGCAATTTCCGCGCAACCACGCCAATATTGACGGTGACCACGGCCAAAGGTGCCAAGCTGGATTTGGTGTCCCAGCAAGCGGATGTAACCTTGCAGGTGCGTTTGAACCGTAACAACCTGGATGCCGAAGAGCGCAAGTCTTTCCAGGATCTGCGCAATGTGCTGATCCCTATCCATATTTCTGGACCTTGGGCAGCGTTGTCCTACCAGATTCAGTGGAAGGACATTGCCAGCAACTCCATCAAGAAAGCGCTGCAGGACGGTTTGCTGGATTTGTTGAGCCAGCAAGTCTCGGAGGCCAAGGCAGAGTCCAGGCCCGATGTGAAATCCGAGGTGGAACAGATCATCAAGAAAGAGCTGCAAGACAAGGTGCCGCAAACCGTCGGCGAAGCCATGAAACAATGGTTCAAGCCATGAGTGCGAGGGACGTGGTGAGTTTGCCCCAAGAGACGGTTTGCCTGTTGCAAGGCGGTCCGGCTCTAAGTGGCAGTAAGGCACTGGCCTGCAAGGGGCGCTGGGTATTGGGGGATGATCAGGGGCGGGTTCTGGCTGCTGATGCGTTGCCCGCTTTGGCAGGGTTAAGCGTAGAGCTGCGTTTTGGTCAACTGGTGCTGCGCGCTCCCGGTATGCTGCGTCTGGAAATTGAAGTGGACGTCATCGAGGACGATCCGGATTCTTTTTCCCTGTGGCAGGAAAATGGCCAGCCCGTGCAATTGGTGGATGAAGGGGATTTGCCTGCACGTTGGTTCAGCCGCTATACAGGCCAGCCCTTGCGGTTGCTAAAGCGTTTGCCGCAAACTGACTAAGCCCCCCTTGCGCTGTGACCCTACATATCACAAGCCCTGCCATGAGCAGGGCTTGTTTTTTCTGTTTATGTCGTGGGTTCGGACTGTAGCCGGTGATAGCGAGCCAGCAGGGTTTCCTGGCTTTCCTGGTGTTGGGGGTGAACTTCGATGCACTCGACCGGACACACCACCACACACTGTGGCTCGTCAAAGTGGCCAACGCATTCCGTACACAGGTTGGGATTGATCTCGTAGATCTCCTCACCCATGTAAATAGCCAGATTGGGGCACTGCGGCTCACAAACGTCGCAGTTAATGCATTCTTCAGTAATGTGCAGTGCCATCGCGCAGTGTCCTGATAAACGTGGTCCTTGGATTTGACCAGTCGGTCACCTTACAGTGTAGTACGGACCGCTGCACAGGGCGAGTTCAGGTCGCTGAAACCGCTTGTTGCTTGCGCTCCTGGGCTTTGGTTTGTAGCCAGCGCTCCACAGACGGGAACACAAATTTGCCCACATCGCCGCCCAAAATGGCAATTTCGCGCACGATGGTGCCAGAGATGAACTGGTACTGGTCCGAGGGGGTCATGAACATGGTCTCGACTTCGGGCAGTAAGTGACGGTTCATGCCCGCCATTTGAAATTCGTATTCAAAGTCGGACACGGCGCGCAGGCCACGTACGATAACGCGACCATTTTGTTCGCGCACAAAGTCCTTGAGCAGGCCGGAAAAGCTTTTCACTTCCACGTTCGGGTAGTGGCTGAGCACTTCGGAGGCGATCTCAACACGCTCTTCAACGGTGAAGAAAGGGCGCTTGTTCTGGCTGGAGGCCACACCGACCACGACGTGATCGAAAAGGTTGGCGGCTCGCCGGACAAGGTCTTCATGGCCTCGGGTCAGGGGGTCGAAGGTGCCGGGGTAAACAGCTGTGATCATGGTGCATCCGCGTAAGGGGTTCAAGTTGGCAGGTCGGCGTCCGGGGAGAGCGGTGCAGGCGTCCCGGAAAATTCGGCATTATTGACTGTTTTTTGCATCGCAGCAAATCGCAACAAATGATAATGTACCTGCCCTGCCTTATCCTGTCGTAGTATCCCGTATTGATCCGGGGCTTGTATAGGGGTTTCGGATTCAATGTAAACCAGCGCGTCCGGTGCCAGCACATTGGGCAGCAAGGGCCAGATACGGTCCATCCAGTCTTGCGCAAAGGGTGGGTCTATAAAGACCAGGTCGTAGCGCATCTGGCTGCGCTCCAGAATATGAAGGGCGTCGCCAGCATGGATGCGCACGTGCTCTGCCTTGAGTTTGGTACGCAGGCTGCGCAAATTGGTCACTGCGGGCCCGTGGCGTTCCACCATTTGTACAAAGGCGACACCGCGCGAGGCCGCTTCAAAGCCTAACGCTCCGCTACCGGCAAACAGGTCCAGCACGTTCTTGTCACTGAATTGACCACCCCAGAAGTGGTTAAGCCAGTTAAACAGTGTTTCGCGTACACGGTCCGGTGTGGGCCGCAGACCGGGTGCATCGACGACTGAAATCGGTGTGCGACGGTAATCACCACCTACAATACGGACAGCATGTTTTCTCATTAGCGCTTTGATCGGATAATGTGGTCATTCAACAGAATTTTCTAGTGTAAATCGTATGTTCAGTTTTTTTAAAAGAAAGAAGGCCAAGCCAGAGCCACAAGTCACTCAAACGGAGCTGACCGAGCCGCTTTCTCCTGCTCAGCCCGAGGCTGACGCATCCCCTGCAGTATCGCAGGAGCAAACTACGCCGATTCAAACGCCGGTGGCCCCGCCTGCTGTGGTGTTGGATAGTCAGGCTGAACATCGCGCTGCGTCCGAGTCTACGCCCACGCAGCCAGCGGTGCCACAACCGGCCCCGGCCAGTGTCCCGATGCCCGAGCCTGCGCGTGTCTATGAGCCGGACGGTCAGCCCGTACCCGAACCTGTTCGTACCCCTGAGCCGGAAGTGCCGCCGGTTCCAGAGCCAAGCCGTGCTCCGGAACCCGAAGTTGTGCCGGTGCCTGAGCCCGAGGTGCAACCGATTCCTGAGCCAGAGCCGCAGCCAGAACCTGAGGTGCAGCCGATTCCTGAACCGGTGCCGCCGCCAGAGCCAGAGATTGTTCCTGTTCCTGCCCCACAGCCCGAGCCAGGACCTGCTCCTGCCCCAGAGCCAGAGGCCGCCGCTCCAGTGGTGAAAACCTCCTGGATGTCTCGCCTGAAACAGGGTTTGTCGCGCACAGGTCAAAGCCTGAGCAGCCTGTTTGTCGGTGCCAAGGTTGATGAATCGCTGTTCGAGGAACTGGAAGACGCCTTGCTGATGGCGGACGCGGGAGTCGAGGCGACCGAGAAACTGATTACCGCTTTGCGCGCCCGTGTTCGCAAGGAAAAAGTCAGTGATGCGGCCCAGGTCAAACAGATCCTGTGCGATATTCTGACTGATCACTTGAAGCCCTTGGAGAAATCCTTTCCTTTGGAGTCGAGCAAGCCGCTGGTTGTCATGATTGCCGGGGTGAACGGTGCAGGTAAAACCACGTCTATCGGCAAGTTGGCGCACACCTTCCAGGAGCAGGGCGCAAAAGTCCTGTTGGCTGCTGGTGATACTTTCCGGGCTGCCGCTCGTGAACAACTGATTGAGTGGGGCACCCGCAATAATGTCAGCGTTATTGCCCAAGACGGTGGTGACCCGGCTGCAGTGGCTTTTGATGCGGTACATGCAGGCCGCGCCCGTGATATGGGGGTGGTCATGGTGGATACCGCCGGTCGCTTGCCGACCCAACTGCACCTGATGGAAGAGCTCAAGAAGATCAAGCGTGTCATCGGCAAGGCTGATGGTCAGGCTCCCCATGAGATTTTGTTGGTTGTAGATGGCAACACTGGCCAGAATGCCATTTCCCAGATTCGCGCATTTGATGCCGCGTTGGGTTTGACGGGTTTGGTTGTGACCAAGCTGGACGGTACGGCCAAAGGCGGGACGCTGGCTGCCGTTGCCGCCTGTGCGCAAGGCGTACGTCCTATTCCGGTCTACTGGATTGGCGTGGGCGAGGGCATGCAGGATCTGCAGGCGTTTGTGGCCCGTGAATTTGCGTCGGCCTTGTTGGGTATGAACGCTTAAGCCAAGTTTGGCTGCACAAAAAAACCGGCGATGTCTCTAAAGGCATCGCCGGTTTTTTATGGTTGGACTGTCCAAGGGGACAAGTGCCACCTGGTGGGCCCCAAAGGCTCAGGGGGCCGTTTAGTGGCCTGGCGGTTTAGCGTCGTAGCAGTTCAATTTGTGGTTGATGCTGATCCAAGGCATTGAGCGCATGCTGGGCATGGGCGGCACGTCCTTGGCGGGCATGGGTCAGCCAGTCTCGTGCGAACTGGGCTTGCTCGGGGTTGGCCGCATGTTGGGCATACCAGTCCAGGGCCACGTCCACGTCGGTCACTGCACCAATCAAGGCCTGACATTCGCGTAGCACTTTGTGCAGCCCCTGTTTGTCGGCTGCGCTGGGCAAGAACTCCAGGCAGTAGCGCAGGCTCTTGATCCGGTTGCGCAAACGATGTTGCTTGTCCTGACTGATCTGCGCAAAGCGCTGGCTGCGTAGTTGAATCGTTTGAAACCAGCGGCTGATACGCGCTTCCACCAGATGTTCGGGCTGGGCCACACCATTGAGTTCCAGCGTGGGGCCACAGATCAGGCTTTGCAGATTACTCAATAGCAAGGATTGGAACTCGGCAGCGCTGGCCAATTGCACAGGGTCATGCTCCAGGTGGGCCGGAATGGGTTCGGGAGCCGGGCCAGGCATGCCTGCTTGCAGCAGCAAGGGGGTAATTTCCAGGTGCACCAGGTCGTGGTCACGCGCCTGGCCAAACAAGCCGAAATAATGCGTCAGACGGGTATTGGCGTAGCCTTCGCTGGCCGACAGCCACATTTTGAACAACTTGCGGCAGGAGCGCAGGCGGCGCAGGCCCACGCGCATCAAGGCCAGATAGTCGGCCTGGCGGGAGGAGTCTGGGCGTATGCCATCCACGCCCGCCAGCAAAGCCGCATTGCGAATGACCTGCTCCAGGCTCATGGTGGCGCTCAGGCTGTAGAACTGTTCCAGCTCTTCGGTGTCGACAAAATGCGGTTTGGGTAAATCGTAGGCTTTGCGCGTCAAGGCGGCAGCAACCTGCTCGGGTGACAGGTCCAGGCTTTCGGATTTGGCCCGCCGGCGATCCACTAGGCTGGCCAGTGCATCGCCGCGCTCGGACTTGCTGCGCATCTCCAGAATCAGGCCATGCTTGTACAGCCAGCGCTGGCCGACTTCAAACATGGTCAGGCTCTCGCCGCGAATCAGCTCAATTTCCAGCTCGTTGACCTGTAGTGTCAAGCCATTGGATTCGATGTGGCCTACGTCATAGGCCAGCTCCAGCTCCGACTGTCCCTGCTTGATCAGGGCCAGTTCGCGCTGGATTCGGGTTTGATAGCGGGCTTGAATCTGATCCGCGTAGCGGGACAGTGCTGTATGGGCAGGCGTGTCCTGATACAGGCTCAGATCCAGCTTCGGGCCTGGGCGGGGATGATTGAGTTCAATGCGGGACAGGGTGTCAGGACCGGGCAGCTTGACGGTTTGAACCCATTTCTCGCCTTCCTTGCGCAGTCGCAGGGCGATACTTGAGCGCGCCAAATCGCGTTCGGGCGTGTCAAAGTAAATGGCATTTAAGGTAATGCTTCCCGTGCGTACCGCGTCAAGGGCGGTCAATAAACCGGGACGGGCACTCTCGGGTACAAAAAATTTCAGTTCTTGTTCTAGCACAGCATCGCACTCGAGAAATCGCCCACAACAGGTGGGCGGATAAAACAATTATTTTGCATGTAAACCCGCCAAACTTGAAGTAGCGACACCCCTATAAGTGTGTGCAGTCATGTCAAGTTTGATAAAGGCGGAGTGCCCAGCGGTTCGCGCCAGCCCAATTGATGCGAAATGCTGTTGGCGCACTGGCGCAATTGGGCCAGGATGGGGCTGTCGATACTGGCATCAAACAGCGTGCTGGGCCCCAGACTGGTCAAGGCCAGCACAATCTGGCCAGAGTGATCGAACACGGGGACGGACAGGGCATCGATACCGGGAAGGGGGTTGCCCAGTGCCTGGGCCACACCTTGCTCGCGGATTTTTTCCAGCATGGCCGCCAGCTCGTTGGGGCTGGGGCGCAGCGGGCTGATGCTGGTGACAACGGCACTGTCGCCCGCTTCGCGCTCAATGTAGTGGCGCGCCACTTCCGGGGGGAGCCAGGCAGCAAAGACGTGGCCGGTCGCCGTATGCAACATGGACATCACCGTGCCGCAGCGCATGTTCACATGGACCGGATAGCTGGCCTCGCTGATATGAACCATGGTGGGGCCGTGTGAGCCCAGCACCGCCAAACCCAATGTATGCCCAATGCGCGAGGCCCAGGCCTGAACCAGGGGCAGGGCAATCTTGACCGGGTTCTGGCTTTGCAGGCTGACCAAACCCATCTGCAAGGCAAAAGGCCCCAGCTCGTACAGCCCGGTCGCCGGAGCCTGCTGTACCAGTCCTACGTTGGTAAAGCTGACCAGATAAGGGTGGGCTTTGGCCGAGCTCATTCCCGCTTGCGTGGCCAGATCACGTAGCATCATGGGTTGTCCGCTGTCCACCAGCACTTTCAACAGGCCAAAGCCCGTTTCAATGGATTGAATACGGCGACGTTTTTCGTCCAGCGCAGGCAAAATGGGGTCGGTCATAGGGGTTTGGGGCGGTTTGACACGGTCTTTAAGTGTACCGACTAATGAAGCTGCCCGCCGGGGCCCGGGTGTCGTAAAATGGCCTTAATTATTATCTGTCTGAGCAAAGAGCACGATGAATCAAGAAATTCAGTCCGACGCTGGTCAACTGGGCACCAGTCCAATCGCTCCCGTTCCAGAGATTGTGGAAGAGCTGCGCGCAGGGCGCATGGTTATTCTGGTTGACGAAGAGGACCGTGAAAATGAAGGCGACCTGGTCATGGCTGCCGAGTTCGTGAATGCTGAAGCGATCAACTTCATGGTGACGCATGGCCGCGGTCTGGTTTGCCTGACCCTGACCGAAGAGCGGTGCCGCCAACTGGATTTGCCTTTGATGGCCACCCGCAACGGCACGCGTTTTGGCACCAACTTCACGGTGTCGATTGAAGCGGCTGAGGGCGTGGAAACCGGTATTTCCGCTGCTGACCGCGCCCGCACCGTGCAAGCGGCTGTGGCCCGGGATGCGCGCCCAATTGATCTGGTGCAGCCCGGTCACATTTTTCCGTTGAAGGCGGCCAAAGGTGGCGTGCTGGTGCGTGCCGGTCATACCGAAGCGGGTTGTGACTTGACGGCGATGGCGGGTTTGACTCCGGCCGCTGTTATCTGCGAAGTGCTCAATCCAGACGGAACCATGGCACGCTTGCCGGATTTGCTGGTGTTTGCTCGCGAGCATGGCATCAAGGTTGGCACCATTGCAGACCTGATTCAGTACCGTAGCGAACACGAGTCCATGATCGAGCGTTTGCACAAAAAACCCGTAAAAACGCCTTATGGCGAATTTGAGTGCCATGCCTACCGCGACCTGTCTTCCGGTGGTTTGCACCTGGCATTGGTTCACGGTGAAATCAGCCCGGACGTGGAAACTCTGGTCCGTGTGCATGAACCGACTACCGTGCTGGATGTCTTGATCGAGGGCGATGTGGGCCACAGTTGGACCTTGCCAGTGGCTTTGCGTACCGTAGCCACATCCGACAGCGGTGTTGTGTTGTTGATGAATTGTCAGAACTCCGAAGAAGAGAGTTTTGAGCAGATTCAGGCTTGGGGTGCAGACAGTCCGGCCCAGGCGCCACGCGGTCGTCCTAGCCGCAATGATTTGCGCACGTATGGAATTGGTGCACAAATTTTGCGTGACCTCAATGTCGGCAAAGCCCGTTTGATGTCGCGACCACGTAAAATGCCAAGCATGGCCGGGTTTGCATTGACCGTGACGGGTTACCATAGCGAACCAGATTCTCAATCCTAAGCGGAGCTTCCAACATGAATCCTTACATTGTTACCCCTGACCTGAATGGGGAAGGTCTGCACATTGGTATTGTGCGTGCACGTTTCAACGAGTCTATCGGCCTGGCCGAGTTGGAAGCCTGCCTCAAAGAGCTGGAGGCTCTGGGCGTGGACGAGCGCGACGTGACTGTTCTGTCCGTACCTGGCGCGCTGGAATTGGGCATCACCCTGGGCCAGATGGCTGAAACCGGCGAGTTCGATGCTCTGATCGCTCTGGGTGCCGTTATCCGCGGTGATACCTACCATTTTGAAGTGGTCAGCAATGAAAGCGCTTCGGCCATTACTCAGGTCTCCCTGGCAACCGGTATTCCTGTTGCCAACGGTGTACTGACCACCAACACAGATGAACAAGCCGAAGTTCGCGCTGCTGAGAAAGGTCGCGATTGCGCCCGTACAGCGGTCGAGCTGGGCAATCTTATCGCCGTCCTCGAACCCGAGCTGGACGACGATGAGGACGAAGATTACGAGGACGAAGATCTTGACGACGACAAATAAAGTCCCGGCCAGTAAGGCCAACGGACGATCCGCGCGCCGCCGCTCGCGCGAATTTGCCCTGCAGGGCATCTACTCCTGGCTTTTGCGAGGCGCGGATGGCCTGCAGGAAGCCACCTCCATCGACGCCCATATTCGGGGCGACGAGGAGTTTGGCGAAGCCGATGCAGCCTGGTTCAAAACCTTGCTGTTTGGTGTGATGCGCGAAGCTCCTGTGCTGCGCGAACGTTTTTTGCCTTATGTTGATCGTCCTTTGGAAGAACTCTCTCCCATCGAACATGGCATCTTGCTCATTGGCAGTTACGAACTGGTGCATCACGTTGAAGTGCCTTACCGTGTTGCCATTAACGAAGCTGTCGAGCTGGCCAAGTCCTTCGGCGGTACTGATGGCTTCAAATTCGTGAACGGCGTGCTGGACAAGCTGGCCGCCGACGTACGCGCCCCCGAAGTTGCCAAGCAGGCCCGCCGCTAAAACGGGGCGTGCCGTGCTGAACGAGTTCGGTCTTATCCAGCAGTATTTCAATCGTCCTGCTCCCGAAGGCTATTTGGGAGTGGGCGATGATTGCGCCCTTTTTACGCCTACACCCGGCTGGCAACTGGCCAGCAGCGTCGATCTTCTGATCGAAGGGCAACATTTCTTTGCCGATGTGGACCCCTTTTTGTTGGGACACAAGGCGCTGGCCGTGAATCTGTCGGATCTGGGCGCCATGGGGGCCAAACCACGAGCCTGTCTATTGGCCCTGTCCCTGCCCGAAGTCCGGCCTGAATGGCTGCAAGCATTTTCCCAAGGTTTGTTCCAACTGGCCGATCAGGCGCATTGCCCCTTGATTGGTGGTGATACCACGCGCAGCAAGCAAGGGGTGGTGATCAGTATTACGGTGCTGGGTGAGGTCCGGGCGGGGCAGGCTTTGCAACGCAGCGCCGCCCAGCCCGGTGACGATATCTGGTTGACGGGGACGCTGGGGGCGGCAGACATTGCCTTGCGGCTTTTGCAAGGACGCCTGGCCACTGACCCCGATCGCCTGGCTGCCAGCCGCCCAGCGTTGGAACAACCTTGGCCGCCGTATCGCCTGGGGCATGCCCTGGCAGGTTTGGCCCATGCCGCCATTGATGTGTCTGATGGCCTGGTCCAGGATCTGGGTCATATCGCCAAAGCCAGTCAATGCGCCGCCCATCTGGATTGGAACGCTTTGCCGCTGGACTCATCCCTGAAGGGCTTGCCTGCTGATTTGCAACGTGAAGCGGTTCTGGTTGGCGGCGACGTTTTTCAGTTGTGTTTCACCGCAGAACCCCTACATCGGGAATCCATCATGGCGCTGGCCCTGCGCGAAGGCGTGCCGCTCAGCCGTATCGGCTCCATGCACGCCGGTAGCGGGGTGTATGTGCGTGATCAACAGGGTTTGCATCCTGCCCCTGCCCAGGGCGGTTTCGATCATTTTGGTGGCTGAGTCTGTGTCATGAGCACATTTCCTGATCCTTCCTTGAATCCGATTCAACGTCCTACCCTGGATTGGGTGGTGAAAAAGCCTTGGCGCTTGATCGCCTTCGGTGGTGGCACTGGCGTGTTGCGCCCAGGGCCGGGTACCTGGGGCACGGTACTGGCCTGGGTCTTGTGGGTCTTGGGTCTGCATGTGCTGACCGACACGCAAATGGCTATTTTCTTGCCGGTCTCCTTTTTCATTGGTTGCTGGGCTTGCCACCGCACAGGCTACGACCTGGGCGTGTCTGATCACAGCGGCATGAACTGGGATGAGATGGTGGCCTTCTGGCTGGTGTTGTGGCTGATTCCGCAGACCTGGCTGGCACAGGGCATCGCATTCGTGTTATTTCGTTTTTTTGATATTCTCAAACCTGCGCCGATTCGCTATTTTGATCGTCGTCTGCATAATGGGTTTGGCGTTATGTGGGATGATCTTCTGGCGGCAGGCTACACCTTGTTGCTGATGGCTGTCTTGGTACGTTTTGGAGTTTTCTCATGAGCGATTACGAGCACGGCAATGCTGCCCTGGCCCTGGGGCAAGCCCTTAAAGATCGCGGCTGGATGGTCGCCTGCGCCGAGTCATGTACCGGTGGCCTGCTGGCTGCTGCCTTGACGGACTTGCCCGGCTCCAGCGCCTGGTTTGAGCGCGGTCTGGTCACGTACAGCAACAAGGCCAAGGTTCAGGAGCTGGGCGTGAATCAGGACACCCTGGATCGATTTGGGGCAGTCAGCGAAGAAACCGCCATGGAAATGGCGGCGGGTGCGCTGGAAGCTACCGCAGATGCCGAGTTGGCTATTTCCACGACCGGCATTGCCGGCCCGGACGGAGCCACGCCAGGCAAGCCGGTTGGTCTGGTGTGCTTTGGTTTTGCGCAGCGCCGTGGCGATGGCATTGTGACCCGCGCCTCTGCCCGTATCTTTGACGGTGATCGTGCTCAAATTCGTCAGCAGGCTGTGGAATACGCTTTGACCAGTGCGCTGACCATGCTCAATCCGGCCTGATCTTAGGCCGGTAACATCAAACCCAGCTGCCGGGCGCTCGAACGCAGTTCGGGCAGGCAGCGCCGGATCAACTGTTCTTCAGTGTCCTGCCAGTCTTTGATACTGATGCTCATCCCCGCGACAACACGTCCGCTGGCACTGCGCACGGGTACGCCAATTGCCGTCAAACCCAGCTCCAGCTCTTCCTTGATCAAGGAATAATCCTTTTCCTGCACCTGTTTCAATTCGCGCAGCAAAGCCTCGCGAGTATGGGCGGTGTATTGCGTCATGATCTTGAAAGGTGCCAGCTCCAGGTAAGCATCCAGTTTGCTGGATGGCAACTGCGACAGCAGCATCCGCCCGATCGAGGTGCAGTGGGCAGGTAAACGGCTTCCCAAGCCCAGAGACACGGTTAGTACGCGCTGCCGTTGTGCGCGTGCCAGATACAGAATCTCGTCCCCGTCCAGCAAGGCCAGCGCACAGGTTTCACCAACACGATCACTTAAATCGTCCAGTATGGGTTGCGCCAGGCTGACGATGGAGGTCGAGGAAAAATAGGCATGGCCCAATTGCAAAATTGCCGGACGCAGTTTCCAGAACGCGCCTTCCTGCTCTGCATAACCCAGGGCTTGCAAAGTGTAGAGGCAGCGTTGCACCACTGCTCGCGCCAGGCCGGTTTTCAGGGCAATTTCTGCGGCCCGCAATGGCCGCCTTCTATCTGAAAACGCCGTAATCACCTGCAGGCCACGGGCTAGCGACTGCATATAGTCCGGGTCGCCTTTGTAGTTGTCGGCGGGGGGAATTGTCTCTTTGTTGATGGTCATTGCGTGATAGGGGGCAAGATTCAGTTTTGTTCGATTAGCGAACCAAACGGAATTTATAAGAATTATCGATGATAAATTGTAAAAAAAACAAGACTTAGCAATTAAATAATCAAGTTCGATTATCGAACAAAATAAGTTTGGAGAGATTCATGAATAAAGTCCTAGCCCGTAAAGTGGCTCCTTTGCTAACCGGCATGGGTTTGTTGTTTTGTTCTTTGGGAGCGCAGGCCGCGTACCCGGACAAGCCTATTCGTCTGGTTGTGCCCTTTACACCGGGCGGCGTGACGGACGTGATTGCCCGAGGTGTCGCCAAGGAAATGTCCAAAGATCTGGGCCAGACCATCGTTGTGGAGAACAAGCCCGGTGCCAGCGGCATTATTGCGACGGACTTCGTTGCAAAATCTGCCCCCGATGGTTATACCGTCTTGCTGGCCGCTGTTGGTCAGGCCGTCGTGAACAACCACCTCTACAAGAAACTGCCTTACGATCCAGCGCAGGATCTGACGGCTGTTTCCCTGGTGGCCGAAGGACAGAACGTGTTGGTGGTCAATGCTCAGCAAAGCCCCTTTAAGACAGGTGAAGAGCTGATCAACTACGCTCGCTCCAAGCCTGAAGAGCTGACTTACGCCTCCTTTGGTAACGGCTCTTCCTCGCACTTGTCGGCAGCCGCCTTTACCACGATGGCCAATATCGATGTTATCCATGCTCCCTACCGTGGCAGTGCACCTGCCATGACCGATTTGCTGGGTGGCCATATCTCCTTCATGTTCGATAGCATGGGTACGGCGATTACACATATCAAGGCCAATACCGTGCGCCCCTTGGCCGTGTCAGGCCCGGAGCGTTCTTCCTTGTTGCCAGAGGTGCCCACCTTTGCCGAGCTGGGTCTGAATCAGGGCTATAACGTGACGGCCTGGTTTGGTTTCCATGTCAGTAGTGGCACGCCTCCTGAAATCGTCGAGCGCCTGAGCCAGTCCATGAGAACGGTCAGTGAGAACACCGAGTTTGTTGAAGGCTTCCGTCGTCAGGGCGTGGATATCCTTTCCTCCACCCCTGCTGAGTATGCCGAGTTCCTGCGTCAGGAAGACGAAAAGTTGGGCAGCCTGATCAAGCAGGCCAATATCACGCTGGACTAATCGTTTTTGAATGGAGCACTGTAACGTGAGCGATCAGCACGTCTCGCAGGCAATACGTCCTGCCCCTTTGGATGGCATCCGGGTTCTGGATCTGACACGCATTCTGGCTGGCCCATGGTGCACGCAGAACCTGGCTGATCTGGGGGCGAATGTCTACAAGATAGAGCGGCCCGAAACTGGCGACGATACGCGCGCCTGGGGCCCGCCCTTTTTGCAGACACCGGATAAGGAGGATACGGCTGAGGCGGCCTACTACCTGTCGGCCAACCGTAACAAGCAGTCGATCAGCCTGGATATTGCCAGTCAGGAGGGCGCGGATGTGGTGCGTGCCATGGCACGGGAATGCGACATCCTGGTCGAGAACTTCAAGGTGGGTGGTCTGGCCAAATATGGCCTGGACTATGCCAGCCTGAAAGCGATCAACCCGCGTCTGATCTATTGCTCGATTACCGGCTTTGGCCAGACCGGCCCTTATGCCGAACGTCCGGGTTATGACTTCATGATCCAGGCCATGGGTGGGATGATGAGCCTGACCGGAGAGCGTGATGACAAGCCCGGTGGTGGCCCTCAGAAAGCGGGGGTCGCTGTCGCGGACTTGATGACGGGTATGTATGCCACCAGCAGCATTCTGGCCGCCTTGTTTGAACGCTCACGCAGCGGCTTGGGGCAGCATATCGACATTGCCTTGCTGGACTGTCAGGTTGCCATGTTGGCTAACCAGAATATGAACTATCTGGTGAGCGGGCAGGCCCCGAAGCGGGCTGGTAATGCGCATCAGAACCTGGTGCCCTATCAGGTGTTCCCAACGAAAGATGGCCACATCATTGTGGCTATCGGCAATAATCGGCAGTTCGCGGCTTACTGCGAAGCGATTGGCCATCCGGAAGTCGTGGAGGACGAACGTTTCCGTATCAACAGCCAGCGGGTCAAGCACCGGGATGAGCTAGAGCAGATCCTGAGCGCCGCGATGCAAAAGCATCCTAGTGCGTATTGGTTGGAAGCCCTGGACAAGATTGGCGTACCAGCCGGGCCTATCAATGACCTGCATGGGGTGTTCTCGCATCCGCAGGTTCAGGCCCGGAATATGCGTATCGAGCTGGCTCACAGCCAGGCGGGCAAGGTCAGCATGACGGCCAGCCCCATGCGTTTTTCAGATAGCCCAGTGTCTTACCGCATGGCTCCGCCGCAATTGGGTGAGCATACCGAGCAGGCTCTGCAGAGTGTATTGGGGGCCGATAGCCCGGAGCTGAAGCAGTGGCGCGACCGGAACTAGGCTTGAGCTCAGCTTAAAAGCCAAAACTCTCATCAGAATTGGAACCTGTGCCAGAGCCGAAGTAGGGGCCTGGTTTAGTGTTTAGGCTTGTGGCTGGAGCAGTGTCGGATCGATACTCTCGTTCGGCAGCTTGAAATACAGCTCAGACCCGAGACCAGGGCTGGTAGCTTAGCAGGGGCTGAACTTGTTTCTTGTGTTTAAGCTTCAGACTGAGCCCGAGCCGGATTTATGGTTCGTAGCTTAATAAAAAGCCCTGCTCATTTGGGATTGAATCCAAGTGAGCGGGGCTTTCTTGTCTCTACACTAACTGCTGTCGCTGTCGCTGTCGCTGTCGCTGTCGCTGTCGCTGTCGCTGTCGCTGCCTCCGAACTTATTGAGCAAGCAGGAAGGGCCAGGAATTACCGTTTCTTGTTGCGCGCGTCATTAATGGCATTGCGCGTGGCAATCGCCGCTGCTTGAGCCGCATCACGCCAGTCATCCCCACGGCTGGCGTACAGAATGGCGCGCGACGAGTTGATCATCATGCCGTTACCTTGGGAGTCCATACCAGCAGCAACGGTTGCGTCCACATCGCCACCCTGGGCACCAATGCCGGGCACCAGCAAAGGCATATCGCCAATACGGGCACGCACCTTGCCGATTTCGTCGGGGAAGGTGGCGCCCACGACCAAAGCACATTGACCATTCGTATTCCACTTTTCTGCCACCAGGCTGGCCACGTGCAAGTACAGCGGGGTACCGTCAGCCATTTCCATGAATTGCAGGTCTGAGCCGCCGGGGTTGGAAGTGCGGCACAACACGATCACGCCTTTGTCCTTGTGCTCCAGGTAGGGCTCTACCGAGTCAAAGCCCATGTAGGGGCTGACGGTGACGGCATCAGCGCGATAGCGCTCAAAGGCTTCGCGTGCGTATTGTTCGGCGGTCGACCCCACGTCCCCACGCTTGGCATCGAGCACGATGGGCAGATGAGGGTAGCGACTGCGAATGTAGTCGCACAGATCTTGCAACTGATCCTCGGCACCCTGAGCGGCAAAGTAGGCGATCTGGGGTTTGATGCCACAGGTGTAGTCGGCGGTGACGTCCACAATCGCTTTGCAGAACTCATAAATCGCGCCGGGTTTGCTGGCCAATTCCAAAGGCAAGCGGGCAGGGTCTGGGTCCAGACCCACCATCAACATGGATTGGTTGTCCGTCCAGGCACGGTTCAGTTTTTCTATGAATGTCATGGGAATCAGGAAAGTAAACGGCTATACAAAAAGCTGAGCCAGACGGCACCAGCAAAAATAAGGGACAGCAGCACGGCAGCACTGGCCAGATCCTTGGCCCGCCCGATCAAGGGGTGGTGCTCCAGGGTAATCGTATCGGCCAGGGCCTCCAGGGCCGAGTTCAGCAGCTCCACCACCAGCACAAAGACCAGTGCGCCCAGCAAGACCAGAATTTCCGCCGGGGTTTGCCCCAGCCAGAATGCCAGTGGCGTCAGGATGACAGCCAAGGCCAGTTCCTGGCGAAAGGCAGCCTCATGGCGCAGGGCTGCGGCCAGACCCTGGCTGGAGTAGCGCAAGGCATTGAACAGGCGGCCCAAACCACCTTTGCTTTTGAATGGAGAGTCTGACATGAAGGAAACAGCAGATTGAAGTGCCCTGATTATAGGGGTTTGCTTGGACGAAAAAAAACCGGATGGAAAAATCCATCCGGTTTTTGTACTAAAAGCGTGGCGATCAGGGCAGAAGTGATCAATTTCCGCCCGGATCGGGGTGCTGATGTGTGGCTTAGAAGCCGCCCATACCACCCATGCCGCCCATACCACCCATGTCAGGCATGGCTGGAGCAGGTTTGTCTTCCACGATTTCCGACACGGCCACTTCGGTTGTCAGCAACAGGCTGGCGATCGAAGCTGCGTTTTGCAGAGCAGTGCGGGTAACTTTGGTTGGGTCCAGAACACCTTGCTCGACCAGGTCGCCGTACTCGCCAGTAGCCGCGTTGTAACCGTAGGTGCCGGTGCCGCTGGCCACTTGGTTCACAACCACGCTGGCTTCTTCGCCGGCGTTGGAGACGATGGTACGCAAAGGAGATTCGATCGCACGCAGGATCAGTTTGATACCGGCGTCTTGGTCGGTGTTGTCGCCTTTCAGTTGGGCAACCGCTGCGCGAGCACGAATCAGTGCAACGCCACCGCCAGGAACGATACCTTCTTCGACGGCTGCGCGAGTAGCGTGCAGGGCGTCTTCAACGCGAGCTTTCTTCTCTTTCATTTCGACTTCGGTGGCAGCGCCAACACGAATCACGGCAACACCGCCAGCCAGCTTGGCCACGCGCTCTTGCAGTTTTTCACGGTCGTAGTCGGAAGTGGACTCTTCGATCTGAACGCGGATTTGTTTCACGCGAGCTTCGATGTCGGTGCCGTTGCCAGCGCCGTCGATGATCGTGGTGTTTTCTTTGGCCACTTCAATGCGCTTGGCCTGACCCAGATCGTCCAGAGTCGCTTTTTCCAGAGACATACCGGTTTCTTCGGAGATCACGGTACCGCCAGTCAGGATAGCGATGTCTTCCAGCATGGCTTTACGACGGTCGCCAAAGCCAGGAGCTTTAACAGCGGTGGTCTTCAGGATGCCGCGGATGTTGTTCACAACCAGAGTAGCCAGAGCTTCGCCTTCCACGTCTTCAGCAACGATCAGCAAAGGACGGCTGGTCTTGGCAACTTGCTCCAGTACGGGCAGCAGATCACGGATGTTGGAGATTTTCTTGTCGAAAATCAGCACAAATGGATCTTCCAGAACAGCAACTTGCTTTTCGGAGTTGTTGATGAAGTAAGGGGACAGGTAGCCGCGGTCAAACTGCATACCTTCAACCACGTCCAGTTCGTTTTCCAGCGATTTGCCGTCTTCAACGGTGATCACGCCTTCTTTACCAACTTTGTCCATGGCATTGGCGATGATCTCACCGATGGAGTGGTCGCTGTTGGCCGAGATGGAACCGACTTGAGCGATTTCTTTGCTGGTGGTGCAAGGACGGGACAGCTTGCGCAGTTCGTCAACAACGACGACCACAGCCTTGTCGATACCGCGCTTGAGGTCCATTGGGTTGATGCCGGCGGCAACAAACTTCAGGCCTTCTTCAACGATGGCTTGAGCCAGCACCGTAGCGGTCGTGGTACCGTCACCGGCGTTGTCGGAAGTCTTGGAGGCAACTTCTTTAACCAGTTGAGCACCGATGTTCTCGAACTTGTCTTTCAGTTCGATTTCTTTGGCAACGGACACACCGTCTTTAGTGACGGTAGGGGCGCCAAAGGAGCGGTCCAGAACCACGTTACGGCCTTTAGGGCCCATGGTGGTCTTAACAGCATTGGCCAGAACGTTAACGCCGCGCACGATGCGGGTACGTGCGTCGTCGCCGAAGTAAACTTGTTTTGCGGTCATGGTTTGAATCCTATTGAATTTTCGTTGGCGGTACTTATTCGATCACGGCGAAGATTTCTTCTTCGCGGATCACCAGCAGCTCTTCACCGTCGATCTTGACGGCCTGGCCGGAATACTTGCCAAACAGAACTTTGTCGCCGACCTTCAGATCCAGCGCCAGAACCTTGCCGTCCTCGGTTTTCTTACCGGGGCCAACGGCCAGGATTTCGCCTTGATCGGGCTTTTCAGTCGCGCTCTCGGGGATAACGATACCGGAAGCGGTGGTGCGTTCGTTGTCCAGACGCTTGACGATCACTCGATCGTTCAAAGGACGCAGTGCCATGGAGAAACTCCTGTTTAAAGATGACTTTAGTTGTTGGTCCGATTTTGGGGGGCGAGGTGCTTTAGCACTCAACCCCTTCGAGTGCTAATTATAGGGACGACTTTCCTAATTTCAAGAGCACCAGGGTCGGGTTGTTACATATTTGTCCTGGGGCGTGAATTTACTGGATGTTAGCGGGGGAGACGCCATCAGTACCCGTACTCAAGGCAATCAGCTTGCTCATCGTGTTGAAGTTGCGTGTAGTAGCAACGACCTTGAGCTTTTTCTCGATGAAATTATTGTTGGCTTTCAGGTCTCGATACCGGCTTGCGCACACGATATAGGCGATGTCATCAATGACGCGGACCTGATCCGGGGTATGCTCCAGGGCTTGGAAGGCTTGCAGCAGGGTTTTGTCTGCCGGCGAGCGCAGCAGAGTGAAATAAAGCTGGCTGGGGTTCTGGTGCTTGAAAGGATTGTTCTCCATGACTTGCATGAAGTAAGCCGGTGTTCGGGCGATGACCTGAATGTCTCCGCCCAGGTTTTCCTTGATGGCGTGATGAACCAGTTGCTCCAGCTCTGGCTGTTCCAGCTCCGTAGACACAATGGCATTGCCGCTTTGAATATAGGTTCTGACATCCCGCAAACCAGCCGCTTCCAGAGCCGCCCGCAGCGGTGCCATCAGCACTTTGTTTTTGCCGGTAGGCATGACGCCGCGTAATAAAAGAATCTGTGTGTTCATTGGTCTTTTTTTATATCGGAACCAGGTTTGATCAAGGGATATGTTCTTAACAGAGAGCGTGCTTGCTTGCAGGCAGGTGGGGCAGAGGGGCAATGAATGAACTGTGAGCAGCTTGGCCCAGGCGTCAGGGGAGAGAGTGGGTAGAGAGGTCAGAGTTGCTATTTATAGCCAGTAGCAAGTGATGGTGTCTGTATGAAAACACAGTATTTAGTTTAGCGTTTCAAGACCGCTGCTTTCAACTGAAATAGGTATGGCATGGCTTGTATCCGCTTGGCTGTGATTGAGGCAAGGAAAGGGGGGAGTCCCTGAGATGGATACTGGTCGAAAAGAAAACAGGCCAGACTTCCTGACGAAGCTGGCCTGTATTCTTAAGCTGAAGGTGCCTTTATTGGGGCATTTACTCATCCTTGGAGCGCTGATGACGGATTAAGCGACGGTAGGACGTTTGCTCAAATCCGGCGCAGGTGTCGCTGGCAGCAAAGGATCAATCGCCCGGCACAGAGCCAGCAACTGATCATCGGCACCGATGCCCGCTTCAATCAACATCCCCACGGGCAAACCGCCCGACAGGCCGATAGGCAGGGAGATGCCTGGTGCGCCCAGGTTTGAGCCCACATCGGTGCGCGAGATATAGGTGTTGAACGTAGGTACCGCCTTGCCGTTCATCATGGTGGTTTCATCATCGCCAATCGGGCAGGCGGTCAGCGGGCTGGTCGGGAAGATCAAGCCACTCACATTGGACTGGCGCAGCAGGTCTGCATAAGCTTGTTGCATCAGCGGGCGGTCTACATGCAGCGCCTCTTCGTAAGCTTCCTGGCTGATGGTGTAGTCGCCGGTAATGGCATCGAAAATCTCTTTCACATCGGGGCTATGGATGCCGGCAATTAGCTCGTCCAGACCGATGCCGTACTTGTTCTCGGCCAGATACAAAGGCAGATGCTGCAAGGTCTCGTACAGCACAATCGGCATGCCAACGCGAGCATTGATCTTCAGAACCGGGGACAGATCGACATTGACCAGCGTGACACCGGCTTTTTGCAAATCATCCAGAAAGGCCAGGGTGACGTCGGCTACACCGGCATCCATCTCTTTCCAGAAGCTGTCACGGGGCACACCCAGGCGCAGTTCCTTCAAGGAGGGAGTGGTCAGGATGGAAGGGGTTTTCTGGCAGAGCAGGCTATCGAGCAAACTGATGTCAGCCAGACTGCGGGCCATGGGGCCTGCCGTATCGCGGGTAGGGGACAAAGGCACAATGCCCTGGCCCGAATAACGGCCCACCGTAGGACGGAAACCGTACAGACCACAAAGCGCGGCAGGCAGGCGTACCGATGCGCCTGTATCCGTGCCCAAACCAGCCGGGAATTGACGGGCTGCCACCACCGTTGCGGTGCCGCCGGAAGAACCACCGGGAATACGGTTCGGGTCATACGGGTTGCGGCTGGGGCCGGTGGTGGCGTTATTGGTCGTAATGCCAAAAGCCAGCTCGTGCATCACGGACTTGGCGGGCAGCACAGCACCGGCTTTACGCAATTGTGCGACGACATCCGCATCTTTCAGTGGCACGCGGCCTTGCAGCGCACCGGTGCTGGATGTGGTAGGCATGTCCGTGGTGTTCAGATTGTCTTTCAGTACCAAAGGCACACCATCCAGCGCCAAGGCTTGGCCACGGGCGCGGCGTGTGTCGGACTGATCTGCCTGCTGGTAAAACAGTTCTGAGTTCAAATGCGCCAGGCCGCCCAAGTGGGCCATTTCTTGTGACTGTTTGAGCAGTTCATCGGCAATCTCGCGGGCGCTGAACAGGCTGTTTTCCAGGCCTGTCAGCAGTTCACTGGCACTACGTTCGGTAAGGGACATGGGGTCTCCTGGGAAAGCGTGAACGCTTCCGGTTTTTACTGTAATAGTTCGATCAATCAGCCTCTAATAGGGCTGTCTTGAAAAAGAGAGACAGTAAGGGTATCAGCAAGCCGCAGGGATCGCTCAGGAAGCCTTCCAAATGACCTTGTTGCGGCCAGCATGCTTGGCCTCATACAAAAGCCGGTCTGCTTGTTCAATAGCCTGATTGATGTCGCCATTGCTGTTTAGTTGCACTACCCCGAAACTGGCCGTCAGTGTGTGCGCCGTGGCGGGGATATGCAGATTCATCGCACTGCTGCGCAAACGTTCGGCAACCAGTACGGCGGTGTGCAAACTGGTACTGCGTATCAGCAAGACAAATTCCTCTCCCCCGAAGCGGGCTGCCAAATCATCCTGTCGCACTGTACGGGCCAGTAAAGCTCCGAACTCCTTCAAGGCCCGGTCGCCTGCCGCATGGCCCCAGGTGTCATTGACGATCTTGAAGTGGTCCAGATCGCAGATGATGACCGCCCAGCCGGTATGCCCATATCGCTCCAGCCGTTTTTTAACCTGCTCGAAAAACGCGCGGCGGTTCAATAAACGGGTCAAAGGATCTTGGCTGCGCTCATGGTCTAGTGTCTGCACAATCGACATTGCTGTGCTGGTCAAGATGGCCAGTGCGATCCAAATGCTGATGAACATATTGGCAGCCAGCATCAAGAGCCAAAAACCGGATTGGGTCAGATCGGGCTGGATTTCACGCGGGATCAGCGTGGTCAGCGCCAACGCACGAAAAAAAGCGTAGAGCAGTGTCGTCAGATAAGAAGCCCGCAACAGCGCTGCCAAAGGTATAGGACGCGTGCGGCTAGACAATAGGATCGACTTGGCGGGCAGGGCGATCAGCAGGGCCAGGCTCCAGCCCAGTATCTGCAAACGTAGCCAGAGATCATCATCGATCTGGGAGAAATAAAAAAGCCCCCCCAGCGTGATAAACATGATCGTGCCAGCCAACCTGGGGGGAGAGCGCCCACCAAAACGCACAGCAACCCCATGCGCCAAGGCCCAGACACCAAACAGATACATCGTCGACAAGGGGACTGTCCAGCGTGCTAAATGCTCATTGGGCATCAGGCTGTGGATCCCCAACGGAATAGCCGTAGAGATATACCCCGAGGCAATCCAGAGAAGATAACGATGATCACGTAGACGACTCCAGCAGTAAATCATGGCCACGCCCAGTAATGCTGCACAGGCAGGGACGATCAGAACGAAATACTGGTTGGGAGAGGACACGGTGTGTTCTCGTTTGTTAAGAAGAGTTGAGTATCGGCGTTACAACAATTGTAACGATATTGTTGCAGCACAGAGGCTTATCGATTGAGAACAAACAGTTTAATCAGAGAAAAGAAGATGTTTTGATCTGCTTTGTGAGCCGGTTTCCGTTAAGGGAAACCGCCGTAGAATAAGAAGAGAGAGAAAAACAAAGGATTGTTTACCTTACCTAAAGAAAAAATCAGGAATACTTTCCGAATTAAGTCCAAAAACAGACAGCCGAGCTAGTCCACTCCCCGCGACATTTTTCATGACAAGAAACCGGGCCACAAAAACTACCACTGAATCCATCACTAACTAGCCAGAAACGTGGCATTACAGTTACGTTTCACCCCTCCGTTGCTTACGATGCGAGCCGCTTGGAGCCCTGTCAGGGTGTCGGGGCGATTCAGAGTACTTGCCGCGGTCGGTTCTGAAATCCGGGATGCAAGCCCTGTGTTGTTTGAGCGGGGCGTTTGTGGTTCGTCCGGGGGACGAGCCACCCCGCGAGTTCACAGGGCGCCCGGATTTCAGAACTGACAAGGGCACCGGCGCGCAGCACCGGCAAGTGCTCAGCCCGGACACCCTGACAGGGCTCCAAGCGGCGTCTTTTTGACAAGATCCGAGTACCGAATAAGGCATCCGACCGACTTTCTAAGCGTCTCTTTGTTTGTTCAATCATTGAGCCGACACATGGCATCTAAAAACAAACATCTTCTCTTACCTGCGTTTAGTTCTTGAAAAACAGAACAGCAGAACAAAAAAGAAGAAGGGGAGAGCCCAAATCGCTCTCCCCATCCTTAAAACGCTTCATCAGCAATTACTGCGCCGTCTCAACCAGCACCAGTTCAGCATCCTCCAGCGCCTGAATTTCCAGCGTCGTCTCATTGCGAATCGCCGCCCCGTCACGGGCATTTAACTCCAGACCATTCACCGAAACCCGCCCAGTGGCAGGCACCAGATAAGCCAGATGTTCGGCAGGCAAAGACAAAGTCGTGCTTTGGCCTTTCTTCAAGGTCGCCCCCAGCACACGAGCCTGGGCGCGAATCGGCAATGCCTCCGCGTCCCCCTCAAAGCCACTGGCCAAGGCTACAAACTGCCCCGAACGCTCATCCTTGGGAAAAGGCTTGGCACCCCAGGCAGGTGGCAAACCACGACGCTCTGGCTGAATCCAGATCTGGAAAATTCGTGTCGTGCCCGTTTCCAGGTTGTACTCCGCATGGCGAATGCCCGTGCCGGCACTCATCACCTGCACATCCCCCGCTTCGGTACGACCCTTATTGCCCAAACTGTCCTGATGGCTGATGGCCCCTTCACGCACATACGTAATGATCTCCATATCGGCATGATCGTGAGGCGGAAACCCGGTGTTGGATGCAATCGTGTCGTCATTCCAGACACGCAGGGCGCCCCAGCTCATGCGAGCGGGATCGTAGTAATTCGCGAAAGAGAAATGGTGTTTGGCGTCCAGCCAACCGTGGTTGGCGCCGCCCAGTTCATTAAAAGGCCGATGTTCAATCATGGCGCGCTCCTTAATATTGGATACTAAAAAGAATTCTAGGCGCCTTGCTGATTGAATAAAATAGAATCAATAGCATAGAATTCATTCCAAAATTGATATGAAAACACTTCCGGACCTCCAGGCATGGGCCATCTTCGCCACCGTGGCGGAAACCGGCTCTTTTGCCCAGGCCGCTGAAGTCCTGGGCCTGTCCCAGCCCACCGTCTCCAAGGCAATCACCCGGCTGGAAAAACAACTGCAGGTTTCCCTGTTCCATCGAACCTCTCGACGCCTGTCCTTGACAGAAACCGGGCAAGCCAGCTTGCAGCAGGCCCAAACCGTTCTGGCTGCTGGACAAAGCGCCGAAGCCTTGGCGCGTGATCAAAAAGAAAGCTTGCAAGGCCGTATCAAGATCGCCGCTCCTATGTCCTTTGGATTGGAGCATCTGGCTCCCTTGCTGCCGGTTTTCATGCAACAGCACCCGGCTGTCCTGCTGGACCTGCACTTTAATGATGCCCAGGTGAACATTGTTGAACAGGGTTTCGACCTGGCCCTGCGCATCTCGGCCATGGATGATTCCAGTCTCCTGGTGCGTCGCCTGTGCAATCTGCGCTTGCGCCTGGTCGCCGCCCCCCGTTACTTGGCCAAATACGGTAGACCCACTCACCCCAGCGACCTGGCCCAGCATATGAGCCTGCGCTACGCCTACGAGCGACGCGGCAGTGTCTGGCGCTTTCAGCAGGGGGAGGAGTACTACTCCCAAACCGTGCCCTGTGCCTTGCAAGTCAACAACGCCCAAGCCTTGATCCCGCCCTTGCTGCAGGGCTTGGGGCTAAGCGTGCTGCCGCAATTTCTGTTGGGCGAGATGCTCGAGCAAGGCCAATTGGAAGTCGTATTGCCGCAATGGGATCTGCCCAGTCTGACCTTGCATCTGCTGACGCCTCCGGGCCGGTCTCGTCCGGCGCGTGTGCAAGCTTTTATTGATTTTCTGATCGCCGGGTTTGCGCAAGCACCCTGGGCCGATTCCGGCCAGTAAGAAACAACCTGCATTTTGCCGCTAGACTGTCTGGTCCACTCTTGTTTTCTAGGAGATCAGTATGGATAAACGTCCCCCCTTGCCACCTTTCGATCTGGAGAGTGCTCGCCAGAAAGTGCGTGCTGCCGAGGATGCCTGGAACAGCCGTGACCCAGTCAAGGTTTCGCAGGCTTATACCGTGGATACGCGCTGGCGCAATCGCAGCGAATTTCCGCAGGGACGCGATCAGGTCCACTCTTTTTTAGAACGCAAATGGCAAAAAGAGCGTGAATACCGCTTGATTAAAGAGCTCTGGGCCTGGCATGAAAATAGAATTGCCGTGCGCTTTGCCTATGAATGGCAGGATGAATATGGGCAATGGTGGCGCAGTTATGGAAATGAAAACTGGGAGTTTGATGAAAATGGCTATATGGCGGTACGCCATGCCAGTATTAATGACCTGGATATTACCGAGTCCGAGCGCAAATTCCATTGGCCCTTGGGCCGACGCCCCGACGAGCATCCCAGCCTGAGTGAATTAGGCCTGTAATTCCCAGCCCGGATACTAGCGGATCTGGGCTATTGTGATGAATAAACAGCCATCAACATAAAAAGTCCGGCTTGTATTGTGCAAAACCGGATTTTTTTAAATCTTTAATCTTGATGCCTCATTCATGGCATATCTAAAAGAATGATGGACAAAATGTTGAAGTTTCCCTGTTCGCAATCAAAGACATGCGGACAGATAAATGGTTTAGTGTTGGGTTAGCTTCGTTCATCTCCAAGGAGTCATCTATCATGAATCACCCTGCTGGCTTGGATACGGCCCTTGCGGCTGCTGATCGCACTGGGCCTTCCAGTCATTATTCCCGATTGATCGAGCAAGCGCGCAAAGAGCCCAGTCGGATTTGTGTGGTGGCTCATCCTTGCGACGATGTGTCCCTGGGGGCCGCTTTGCAGGCACGGGCCCAAGGTCTGTTCGAGATTGTGCTGGTTGGCCCACAAGCCCGTTTGCATTCCGTGGCGGCAGAGCATGGTTTCAGCCTGGAAGGGGTGACCTTGATCGATACTCCTCATAGCCATGCTTCGGCAGAACGGGCCGTAGAAGAAGTGCTGGCCGGACGTGCGCAGTTGCTGATGAAAGGTAGCCTGCATACGGACGAGCTGATTGAGGCCGTGCTCTGCACCCAGGGCAAAGGCTTGCGTACGGGGCGCCGCCTCAGTCATGTGTTTATCATGGATGTGCCCAGCTACCCCGTGCCTTTGTTTGTGACGGATGGCGCTATCAATATCTTTCCTGACCTGAGCACCAAGGCAGACATCGTGCAAAACGCGATTGATCTGCACCACGGCCTGGGCCTGGGTAAACCGCTGGTCGCTATTTTGTCTGCGGTCGAGCAAGTGACAGAAAAAATCCCAAGCACGCTGGAAGCGGCTGCCTTGTGCAAGATGGCTGATCGCGGCCAGATTACGGGCGGTGTGTTGGATGGCCCCCTGGCGCTGGATAATGCCATTAGTCCCGAAGCGGCGCGTATCAAAGGGATTGTGTCGCCGGTGGCGGGTAAGGCGCAGATTCTGGTGGCCCCTGATCTGGAAGCGGGCAATATGCTGGCTAAAAACCTGACCTTCCTGTCCGGCGCGCAGGCCGCCGGTATTGTGATGGGCGCACGCGTGCCCATCATTCTGACCAGCCGTGCCGATAGTGCCCAGACCCGCATGGCCTCTTGCGCTGTTGCCAGCATTTACGCCGGTTATCTGGAGCGTAAAGTTGCTCTGGAGGCCAAGCACTAATGAGCGAGCAGATTCTGGTCATTAATGCAGGCAGCTCCAGCCTGAAGTTCCATATGTACAAGGTTCAGCCGGGCGACCAACTGGATTTTGAATTTGGGGGGCAGGTTTCGGGCATTGGCAGTAAGCAGCCTGCTTTCAAGGTCAAGGATGCTCAAGGTCAATCCATGATCAAGCAGGACCTGGATGGTGAACAGGCCAAAGACTTGCACACCGCTCAGGCTTTGGTGGCGCGTTGGTTGCTGGAGCATGTCGATGGCCGACCTATTGCGGTGGGTCATCGCATCGTGCATGGGGGCGCTCGCTATGACAGCAGTGTGCCTTTGACGCCGCAGGTGCTGGAATATCTGGACAGCCTGTCGCCTCTGGCGCCACTGCATCAGCAGAACAATCTGGCCCCAGTTCGCGTGATTTTTGAACACTATCCAGAGATTTTTCAGGTAGCGTGTCTGGACACGGCCTTCCACCAAGGGCATGTCCCGTATTTGCAGCATTTTGCCTTGCCGGAGCGTTTCTTTGAGCAGGGTGTGCGGCGCTACGGTTTCCACGGTTTGTCCTACCAGTATATTTCCCAGCACATGCGCCGGGAATTCCCCGAGTTGGCCGACGGACGTGTCGTCGTTGCTCACTTGGGTTCCGGGGCCTCGGCTTGCGCTTTGAAAGAAGGTCGTAGCGTTCACACCACCATGGGCTTTACGGCGCTGGATGGCTTGCCGATGGGCACGCGTCCAGGTCGTCTGGATGCCGGTGTGGTGCTGTGGATGTTGGAGCAGGGCATGGAGCATGACGAGATCCAGTCCGTGCTCTACACCCAGTCCGGTCTGAAAGGCTTGTCCGGCGATCAAGCCGATATGCGCGCTTTGGAAGCCTCGCACGATCCTCGTGCCAAGCTGGCGGTGGACTACTTTTGCTACCACACGGCTGACAATCTGGCGGGCTTGTGTGTGGCCTTGAAGGGGCTGGATACCTTGGTGTTTACAGCCGGGATTGGCGAGCACAGCCCATCTATTCGTGCGGGTATTGCCAAGCACCTGGAGTGGATGGGTGTGCGGATTGATCCGACGCGTAACCAGTCAGGACAAACCGTCATTTCGACAGACGAAAGTCCGGTCAAGGTCCTGGTCATTCCAACCAACGAAGAGCGGGTCATAGCCGAGCAGTCTCTCGCCTTGGTGCGGAAACGGTCATAGCACCACCGTAGCGGTTTGACGCCCCGGCCTCAGTCCGGGGCGCGTTCATGCGCGATTTCCGCTTGTAGCCATTGCCGAAATGCGATCAATGGTGGGTAGTCGCCGCGTCCCGCCGGACAGGCCAGGTAGTAAGCCTCCGTGTTCAGGCAGGGTGAGTCCAGAGCCAGGACCAAGTCTCCGCGACTGAGCTCCTGTTTGAACAGAAATGTGGGCAGTAAGGCAATCCCAAGGTTGGAGATAGCCGCTTGTGTAATCAGCGCAAACTGATCAAGCAGCATGCCGTGAATATGCACGTTCTCCACGCCGTTGGCGTTGAACCAACGCTCCCAGGCATCGGGCCTGGAGACCAGATGCAGCAAAGGTGCCTTGAGCAAGTCAGCGGCCGTCTGGAACTGATAGTGCTCGCGAAGGGCGGAACTGCAGGCCGGCACCACGGTTTCTGACATTAGAAAATCCAGATTCGCCCCCGGCCAGTCGGGCAGGCCGTAATGGATGGCGGCATCCACATTTTCCATTTGAAAGTCAAACGGTTGCAGGCGCGTCAGCAGGTTGATGGTGATGCCGGGGTAGGCAGCCACAAATTCTGGCAGTCGGGGGGCAAGCCAACGAGTCCCGAACGTGGGCAAGATGGCCAGGTTCAGCGTTCCGCCATGCGGATTGGCCTTGAACCCCAGGGTGGCGTTGGCAATGCGTCGAAGAGCATCGCTGAGTTCTTGGGCGTACGTGCTACCCGCCTGAGTCAGACGAACCGTCTGGCGCTCTCTGACGAAAAGATCCGCGCCCAATATTCCTTCCAGCAGTCTGATCTGTCTACTGACGGCGCTTTGGGTCAGGTTCAGCTCGCTCGCTGCTGCCGTGAAACTGCCTAGCCGTGCGGCGGCTTCAAAGGCAATCAGGACGTGCATGGGAGGAAGAAAACGTTTGGGAATGGACATGCTCGTTTGCTAAGGGAAAACGTTTAGTCATTCTAGTTAGGAATGACTTGAGTTGGAATCATCGTTTGACCCCTCTTGCCTGTGCTCACAGAATGAGGTGCAAGATAGTTAAGTATTTCAGGCTTATAAGATGACGGACTTCCGCTGGCTGTGGTGTGAAGGAGTGCATGCGGGTACACGGAAGTGATTCACTAATGGACTGACCTTGCCTTGTCGCCAGGTCATGCAATTTGCTGGCGGTTCTATGGACACCTCTGTTTTTGTTTCTAAGGACGAAATCCGTTCCCGATTCTCAGGCGCCATGTCGGCCATGTATCAGCAGGAGGTGCCGCAGTACGGGGCCTTGTTGAGCCTGGTGCACGAGATCAACGCCAGTGTGCTCAAGCATGATCCAGCACTGCACAGCGCCTTGCGACAGCAGTCGGAGTTGACCCGTCTGGATGTGGAGCGCCACGGCGCCATTCGGGTCGGTACCGCGGCGGAGCTCAAAGGGATTGCCACGATCTTTGCCGTCATGGGTATGTATCCCGTTGGCTATTACGATCTGTCGGTGGCGGGCGTACCCGTTCACTCCACCGCGTTTCGCCCTGTGGACGACCACGCATTACAAACCAACCCCTTCCGGGTGTTTACCTCTTTGCTCAGACTGGAGCTGATAGAGGATGCGAACCTGCGGGCGCAGGCGGCTGCAATCTTGTCGCAACGGTCTATTTTTCCGTCCGGCTTGCTGGAGTTGGCGGAACAGGCGCAGGTGGCCGGTGGCTTGACCGAACCGCAGGCCAAGGAATTTGTGGCCGCCGCCACCGCCGTATTTCGCTGGCATCGCCAAGCGACTGTCGATCAGGATACGTATCGCAAATTGCATGCGGCACATCGTCTGGTGGCCGATATTGTGTGTTTCAAGGGCCCCCATATCAATCACCTGACTCCTCGAACCCTGGATATTGATGCGGTACAAGAGGCCATGCCCCAACGGGGCATTCCCGCCAAAGAGCTGATCGAAGGCCCACCGCGCAGGCGCCATCCCATTCTGTTGCGCCAAACCAGTTTCAAAGCTTTGGAAGAGGAGATCGAGTTTGTCGGTCAGGCTGGGGTGGGGTCTCATACCGCGCGTTTTGGTGAGATAGAGCAACGCGGCGTGGCCTTGACCCAGGCGGGCCGGGCACTTTACGACTCCTTGTTGGCGCAAACCAGAGATGCCGGGCAGCAAGCCGCTACTACGCAGACGTATGCTGAACGTCTCCAGCACGTGTTTGCTCAGTTCCCAGATGACAGCGATGAAATGTACGAGCGTGGGCTGGCTTTTTTTCGGTTTGAGCCACGGGACCCTGCTATCTGGCAGCAGGAACTGGCTGCCGGCCGGCCCTGGAACTTGCCTGATTTGATCAAGCGTGGCGTGGTCGCATTGCGCCCCATTACTTACGAGGATTTCTTGCCGGTTAGCGCGGCGGGGATTTTTCAGTCCAATCTGGGCGATGCGGAACAAAAAAACTACGTGTCGCAGGCGGCCCGATCTGAGTTTGAACGTGATCTGGGTAGCCCCGTGCTGGACGAAATTGAACTTTACCGCGCTGCTCAGACGCGTTCCGAGCACGCCTTGCATCAGCGCTTTCTGGCGGAGTCGGGCGCATGAAAGCGGACCAGCGCAGTCACGGACTCTGGCAGGCCTCAGCGCCACCCGCTCCGGTCTGCGAGCGTTTGCAAGGCCCTGTCCAAGCGGATGTCGCGGTTATTGGCGCCGGATTCACCGGTTTGTCCGCGGCCTTGCATCTGGCTCAGGCCGGAGTGCGGGTGGTGGTTCTGGAAGGGGCACAGATCGGGTTTGGAGGGTCGGGACGCAATGTGGGTCTGGTCAATGCTGGCCTGTGGCTTGAGCCAGAGGCACTGCTCAAGACATTGGGCGCGCATTACGGGGGGCGCCTGTTGCATTTGTTAAGTGGGGCACCGGCTGCCGTGTATGAATTGGTGGCCCAACACCGGATGGATTGTCAGGCCGTGCAGACCGGCACTTTGCACTGTGCGGTAGGCGCGGGCGGTCTGCGTAATATCCGGAAGCGTTGGCGCCAATGGCAAGACCTTGGGGCGCCGGTCGAGTTGCTCAATCAAACACAAGTGGCTGCGGCTACCGGAACGACCGCTTATGCGGGCGCTTTGCTGGACCGGCGCGCGGGCACGCTCCAGCCTTTAGCCTATGTTCGAGGTCTGGCCCGGGCTGCGATCACGGCGGGGGCCCGCATTTATGAGCAAAGTGCCGTCAGGCGGGTTGAGGACGGCCGCACGCACTGGGTGTTGCAGACGCAGGACGGTGAAGTGTTGGCGCCCTGGGTCCTTGTGGCGACCAATGCCTATACCAGTGAGGTCTGGCCAGATCTGCCAGCAGAGCTGGTGCGTCTGCCGTATTTCAACGTGGCTACGCAACCGCTGGATGCCACACTGCGCGCCCAGATTCTGCCGGGAGGGCAGGGCGCATGGGATACGCGTTCAGTTTTATCCTCGTACCGTTTCGATCAAGCGGGTCGCCTGGTGTTTGGCAGTGTGGGGGCATTGCGTGAACATGGACGGGCGATACATACGGCGTGGGCGCAACGCGCATTGCAGCATTTGTTTCCGGCCCTGCGGCATGTGCAGTTTGATTATGAATGGTACGGCTGGATAGGGATGACCTCCGATGCCGTGCCCCGCCTGCACCAACTGGGGCGACAGGCCCTGTCCTTTAGTGGTTACAACGGGCGAGGCATTGCCCCTGGGACGGTCTTTGGGCGCGAGCTGGCGCATTTGATTCTGGGTCGGATCAAGGTGGAGGACCTACCTTTACCTGTGTCCCCACTCAAACCGGTCCCATGCAAGCCGGTGAAGGAGGCGGTTTATGAATATGGCGCGCAGTTGGCGCATCTTGTCGGTGCCCGCAGTGTCCAGGGGCAGCGTCGGTCTTGAGGACAGACTTTTTTTATGAGGTACAAGCATGACTCACACAGCCATAACTCACACAAGCGAACTGGCGCATTCCATCCTGGCCCAATTGGGTGTGACGGCTGCGCTCGATGTTCCAGGGGGAATGTCGGTGCGCTCGCCTATTGACGGGGACATTCTGGCCCATCTGCGGCCTCACAGCAGCCAGGAGCTTAGCAAGGCGATTGCCCGTGCCCATGATGCCTGGCAGGTGTGGCGTACCGTGCCTGCACCGGCACGAGGTGAGCTGGTTCGATTGCTGGGCCAGGAACTGCGGGCCGAGAAGCAGGCTTTGGGCCAGTTGATTTCCCTGGAAGCTGGAAAGATCACGAGTGAAGGCTTGGGCGAAGTCCAGGAAATGATTGATATCTGCGACTTTGCGGTGGGGCTGTCCCGACAGCTCTATGGTTTGACCATTGCTTCTGAACGGCCCGGCCATCGCATGCTGGAAACCTGGCATCCCTTGGGAGTGGTTGGGGTGATCACCGCCTTCAATTTTCCCATGGCGGTGTGGGCCTGGAATACCGCCCTGGCCTTGGTGTGTGGTGATGCCGTGATTTGGAAGCCCTCCGAAAAAACACCCTTGTCCGCCTTGGCGTGCCAGGCGGTCTTTGAGCGGGCAATGGCGCGTTATGAGGCCGGGCCGGCGCACCTGAGCCAGGTGCTGATTGGCGGGCGCGAAGCCGGAGAGATACTGGTCGATGACCCCAGGGTTGCGCTGGTGTCGGCCACCGGCAGCACGCGGATGGGCCGGGAAGTGGGGCCTCGTGTGGCGCGTCGTTTCGGGCGTGTTTTGCTGGAGCTGGGAGGCAATAACGCCGTTATTGTCACGCCTAATGCGGATTTGGATCTGGCGGTCCGGGGGATTGTCTTCGCGGCAGTCGGGACGGCGGGGCAGCGTTGTACCAGCACGCGACGCTTGATTGTGCATCGCAGTATCAGTGAACAACTGGTGGAGCGGCTCAAGCAGGTGTATGGCAAGCTCAGGATTGGTAATCCTTTGCAGGAAGGAACGTTGCTGGGGCCTTTAGTTGATCAGGCCGCCTTTGACGCGATGCAAACTGCACTGGATGCGGCGCGTGCTCAAGGGGGGCGGGTGACCGGTGGAGAGCGGGTACTGGAGGATGAGTTTGCATCGGCTTATTACGTCAGGCCAGCCATCGTGGAAATGGACAGGCAAACCGATACGGTACGGCAGGAAACCTTTGCGCCTATTTTGTATGTGCTGCGCTACGAGGAGCTGTCCGAGGCGCTGGCGTTGCAAAACGATGTTCCACAAGGCTTGTCGTCCGCCATTTTCAGTAATGACTTGCGTGAAACCGAGGCGTTTTTGTCGGCCAGTGGTTCCGATTGCGGTATTGCTAACGTCAATATTGGCACGTCCGGGGCGGAGATCGGCGGTGCCTTTGGTGGGGACAAGGAAACCGGCGGGGGCCGCGAGTCCGGTTCCGATGCCTGGCGTGCCTATATGCGCCGGGCGACCAACACCATCAACTACTCCCGGGAGTTGCCTTTGGCGCAGGGGGTGAAGTTCGATCTCTGACGCTGCTTGAGTGTTCAGACGGAGGGCCCGAGCCACTACTGGGCAGGGCCTGGCTGTTGGGTGACGGGCGCCTATAGCAAGCGAAGCATATCGTCGGGGCGCCTCGGGTGGGTCAGAACTGACCCGCCAGTGAATAAAAAGCGAGGAGACAATAATGACCATGCCTGAACAGGCAGGCCAGGGTGCGCTCGCGCCCGGCCTGAACTCAAGACAGATGTCCATGATTTCTATCGCGGGGATCATCGGTGCCGGACTGTTCATTGGATCGGCCAATGCCATCGCGAAGACCGGGCCGGCAGCGGTACTGTCCTATATCTTGACGGGAGCATTGGTGCTGCTGGTCATGCGTATGTTGGGCGAGATGGCTGTCGCCAATCCGGATAGCGGTTCATTTTCCACCTATGCCGCGCGGGCGATCGGGCCCTGGGCGGGTTTTTCCATTGGCTGGCTGTATTGGTGGTTCTGGGGTTTGATCATTCCCGTCGAAGCCATTGCTGGGGCCTATATCCTGCATCAATGGATGCCGGATATCCCTTCGTGGCTGTTTTCCATTGTCATCATGGTCGCCTTGTCGGTGACCAATCTGTTTAGCGTCAAGAATTTTGGCGAGTTTGAGTTCTGGTTTGCCTTGATCAAGGTGCTGGCCATCATTGTGTTTATTGTGGCTTGTCTGTGCGCCCTGACTGGTTTCTGGCCCTGGGTTGAGGGGGGCAAGGTGCCGATGATTCCCGTGTTCAGCAATTTCGCGCCTCAGGGCATGGGGGCCGTGCTGGTGGGCATTCTGATTACGATGTTTTCATTTTTTGGGGCGGAGATCGTGACGATTGCCGCCGCCGAAACCGATAAGCCCCAGGAAAAGATACGTAAGGCGACCAATCTGGTGGTCTACCGTATTTCCCTGTTTTATGTGTTGTCGATTTCCTTGATTGTGCTGATCGTCGGTTACGACGATCCCAGGCTGATGCAGGTGGGGTCATTTCAGCGCACGCTGGAAGTTCTTCGCTTGCCCGAGGCCAAGCTGGTAGTGGATGTGGTGGTGCTGATCGCGGTGACTTCCTGCATGAACTCCGGTTTGTACACGGCCTCTCGGATGATTTATTCCCTGTCCGTCCGTGGTGATGCCCCTGCTTGTATTGCCAGGGTATCGTCCAAAGGTGTGCCTTATAACGCCGTGCTTGTATCGACCTTGGCCGGTTTTGCAGGATGTCTGGTCAATTATCTCTTGCCCGGACAGGTGTTTTCGTTCTTGCTGTCCACAACGGGGGCGATTGCCCTGATCGTTTATCTGGTCATTGCCGTGTCCCAACTACTGTCGCGTCGCCAGGCGGAAAACGCAGGCATAGATTTGCCATTCAAGATGTGGCTTTTCCCCTGGCTGACCTATTTGTCCATCACGCTGATTCTGGCAGTGCTGGTGTATATGGCGATGGTGGAGGCGTACCGGTATCAGTTAGCCATGACGTTGGGCGTGAGTGCGTGTATTGTGCTGGCGGCCTTTATAAGGCTCAGGCGCGGTTCGGGACAGCTCCAGCCAGTCAGACAGCAAGGGGCGTTGTGATCCTATGCGGTGCCTGCGGCAAGGCTTGGGTCTGCCGCAGGCTGGTCTTTATACGCGCTTTTGGACCAGGCCAGCCGCCACGGTCTGGTTTGTGCTGGGGTCGATCAAGATGAAAGAGCCGGTACTGGAATGATCCTGATAATCGTCCAGCACCAGCAGGTCGCGGCTGACCAGGCTGACACGGCCAATATCATTCAGGGACAAGGTGCCGGTGGCTTGCTGCTCTTGCAAACTATGTACATCGCGCAAGGCATGAACGGCTTGCACCTTGGCTTGCGTCAGGCGTGTGCCTTGCTTTAACCAGTAAGAACGGGTGGTGTTCAAGGCCTGCTCGTCCAGCCAGCACAGTTGTGCATCAAAGTGTTTGCTGGTGCTGACCGGCTCGTGGGCCAGCGTCAGCAAATCGCCCCGTGAAATATCCAACTCACGATCCAATACCACGGTCACCGCGTCCCCGTCGCTGACTGAACCTTGTTCCGTGCCAGCGCGAAATAACTGCGTGATGACGGCGGTTTTCCCGCTAGGCCATACTTGAACGCTATCGCCCACATGCAGGCGGCCACCATTGAGCTGACCGGCATAGCCCCGAAAGCCGTCAGTGCGGCTGCCACCATGACGCGCTACCCATTGCACAAACAATCGGGCAGGGCGCTGAATGTTCTCGCGCAGATCCAGCGATTCGAGTAAAGGCAGCAGCGGCAAGCCTTGATACCAAGGTGTGTGCGGCGATGCCTGGGTGATGTTCTCACCCTTCAAGGCTGAAAGCGGAATGATGTGAAAGTGTTCAATCCCCAGCTGCGTAGCCAGTTGCCGATAGGCGGCATGAATGCGGTCGAACACGGCCTGATCCCAGTTGACCAGGTCCATCTTGTTCACCGCGACCACGATATGACGCAGGCCCAGCAGTTTGGCAACGGTGCTGTGGCGCTTGGTCTGGGTCAGTAGCTCCCCGTCTTGGGCGCGATGTGCATCAATCAGAATGATGGCAGCCTGCGCGGTGGAGGCACCCGTAATCATGTTGCGGGTGTACTGCTCGTGGCCGGGGGTATCGGCCACGATGAACTTGCGTTTGGGAGTCGCGAAGTAGCGGTAGGCCACATCAATGGTGATGCCTTGTTCGCGCTCGGCTTCCAGGCCATCGGTTAGCAGGGCCAGATCGGGTTCGGCGTCCTCACCGCGCTTGTACTTGGAGCGTTGGATGGCCGCTATCTGGTCGGCAAACACGCCCTGGCTGTCCACCAGCAAACGGCCAATCAAGGTGGATTTTCCGTCGTCCACGGAGCCAGCGGTAATCAGACGCAGCACGCCTTGATCGGCAGCCTGCAGCCAGGCGTCATTGACGGTATTCATTAGAAATATCCTTGTTTCTTGCGGTGTTCCATGGAGGCCTCAGACGTCTGGTCATCCATACGGGTGGCACCGCGTTCGGTAATCGTGGCCAAGGCGGTTTCAGCAATAATGTCCTGCACGGATGCGGCGGTAGAGAGCACTGGGCAGGTGCAGGAAATATCGCCTACGGTGCGAAAACGCACATCGCGCCATTCGGGGGTTTCGCCATCGAGCAAGGGAGTCAGCGGGGTGATGGGAACGATCAGGCCCTGACGCTCCACCACTTCGCGCGAGTGGGTGTAGTAGATGGACGGCAGATCAATGGCTTCACGCTGGATGTATTGCCAGACGTCCAGTTCGGTCCAGTTGGAAATCGGGAAGACGCGCAGGTTCTCGCCCTTGTGAATACGGGTGTTGAACAAGTGCCACAGCTCGGGGCGTTGTGCTTTGGGGTCCCATTGGCCGAACTCGTCGCGAAAGGACACGATGCGCTCTTTGGCACGGGCTTTTTCTTCGTCGCGGCGGGCACCACCGAAACAGGCATCAAAGCCAAATTCGGCAATGGCTTCCAGCAAGGTGACCGCTTGGGCGCCGTTGCGGCTGGCTGTCTCATGACGCAGCACCACGGTGCCGCGCGCAATGGAATCTTCCACGCTGCGCACTATCAGCTCGGCGTTCAGTTCAGCGGCGCGGCGGTCCCGAAATTCGATCACTTCCGGGTAATTGTGGCCGGTGTCCACATGCATCAAGGGAAACGGCAGCGGGCCAGGCGCAAAGGCTTTTTGGGCCAGTTGCAGCAGCACGGCGGAATCCTTGCCGCCGGAGAACAGCAGCACGGGTTTTTCAGCTTCGGCGGCGATTTCGCGCAGAATAAAAATGGCCTCGGCTTCCAGCCAGTCCAGATGAGTACGGGTAGAGAGTGGTTCGCCCATGGGGTTCCTTCAGGTGTTGACACGGCTATTCAGATTGCTGGCATGCAGGCCGCATTCCAGGCTGTCGCGCTGTTCCCACCACCAGCGCCCGGCGCGCACGTCTTCACCGGGGCGAATGGCACGCGTACAGGGCTCGCAGCCTATGGAGGGGTAGCCCTGGTCGTGCAGTGAGTTGTAGGGGATGCTCAAGCCACGGATCACGGCCCACACATCGTCCTGAGTCCATTCGATCAAGGGGTTGAATTTCTGCAGTCCAAAGACGCTGTCGTATTCCTTGCTGGACAGCTCGGTACGGCTGGCGGTTTGCTCGCGGCGCTGGCCGGTAATCCAGGCCGATCGGCCTTGCAAGGCACGGCGCAAGGGTTCCACTTTGCGGATCGCGCAGCATTCCTTGCGCAGCTCCACGCTTTCGTAGAAAGCATGCGTGCCATGGGTGCGGACGTGTTCTTGTACCCGCTCCGGATCAGGATGAAAAAACAGGATGGGGCGTTCATAGTGTTCCTGGATATGGCGGCCCAGTTGCAAGGTCTCTGCGTGAAGGCGGCCGGTATCCAGGGTGATCGTGTCCAGCTCGGGGGTGTAGATGGACATGGCATGAAACAGCACCATGTCTTCGGCGGCCAGGGAACTGGCCAGAACGGCATCCGTGTGTTCGCGTGCGATGATTTGCAGATCGTCGCGTAGCTGTTTCCACAGCATCAGTGGCCGGGCGCTCAGGGCAGTCGCGGCAGGGGCTTGGGCGGGCATGATCAGATGTCCTTGCGGCAATACCAGCACCGCCCCTGCTCAAAACGGAGTCACGTGGGCCGCGCTATTGCCTTGCATTGGTTCATGGGATGATGAGCCAGTGTGCTTGCGCGAGCCCACGCTGGGAACGAAGTATTAGTTAGGTGAATATGCTCTTGCTGTATTTAGCCGCCTTGTCATTGCGTTTTCAGGCGCGTCGGCTGGCCGCAATAATGGCAATGATGACGATGCAGGACAGCCAGGTCAGCAGGTCCACTTGCTCGCTTAACCACACGGCGGAGATCAGCACGGTCAGAAAAGGCTGGGCCAGTTGTACCTGTCCAATACGGGCCACCCCACCCATGGCCATGGCCTTGTACCAGGGGAAAAAACCCAGCAAGGACGAGAACAGGGCCAGGTAGAGCAGGGCCATGACAGACTGGGCGGCAGGCATTTCTGTCATGGAAAAGGCGAGCCCCACGGTGGCAGGAATGGTCAGCGGCAAGCTGGCGGCCAGGCACCAGCAAATGGTGCGCCAGCCTCCCAGGGTGCGAGCCACACGGCCACCTTCGGCATAGCCTACGCCAGACATGAACACAGCCAGGGCCAACCAGATATCGCCGGTTTGCAGCGCGCCTTCACCAATATAGAAAGCGTAAAGCAGTACCAGTACGGCACCGAGCAGGCTCAACATCCAGAAGCGGCGACTTAAGGGCTCATTGCTACGGGCCGATGAAACAATCGCGGTCGCCAGAGGAATCAGCCCGCTTAACACGGCCCCGTGCGAGGACGGTACCGTCTGCATGGCAATTGAAGAGAACACCGGCCAGCCCACGATTACACCCGTACACGAAAGGGCAATACCACGCCATTCCGATGCCGTGGGGCGGCGGCTGCGGGTGGCCAGCAAGATGAGGGCTGCGCACACCCCGCCAATACTGGCTCGTGCCATCCCCACCAGCCAAGGGTCAAAGCTTTGCACCGCCAGCCGTGTCATGGGCAAGGTGAAGGCAAAGACGATAACCCCGATAAAAGCGTAGACATAGATCAGCAGTGCTGGGGTGGAACTGGGCATGGGAAGGCTGGTGCTGCGGCTCATGAAAATCACCACGGATAGGAAATAGGTTGATCACAGCTTTGAGCTTAAAATAAATAGGCGGTACAGTTACGATACAGTTAATCAGTCAGTCGATCAGACTGTATTGGTCGCATCACCGCTACAGTCGGTTTTCACGATTAAAGGTCAGCATCATGGAATGGTTGGATTGGCAGCCCGTGCGGGGTTCGGACGTGACACTAAGCGATCAGTTGGTTGCCTGGGTGCAGCAAGCCCTGCATTTGCGCTATCGGGGCGGCAGCCGGCTCCCTTCGGTGCGTCGATTGGCGCAGTCTGCTGGGGTCAGCCCCCATACCGTAGTGGCTGCGTACGACAAGTTGATGGCCTTGGGCCTGGTGGAGTCTCGACCCGGTTCAGGTTTCTTTGTGCGGGTGCGTAGCTCTGGGCGCCTGCGTTCCGAATCCTTGCACGTAGAAAAGAATGAGCCGCGCAAGATAGATGTGAACTGGATGCTGAACAGTTTTATGGGGCAGAGCGACAGCGCGGGCATTCCCCGCCAGTGGCTGGACAACGACATGATTCTGGCGGCCTTGCGGCAGGTGAGCCGTAGCGCAGGCTCCAACTTGCTGGGCTATGGGCATTCACATGGCTATCGTCCCTTGCGCCAGCATATTGCGGGGCAACTGGAAGACAGCGGCATACAGGCGGATCCCGATACCCAGCTTGTCTTGTGTAGTGGCGTGACCCAGGCGCTGGATTTGCTTTTGCGCCATTGGTTGCGTCCGGGTGATGCGGTTGTTGTGGAAGATCCAGCCTGGTATTTGCTGTTTGCTCGTCTGGCTGTGGTGGATGTGCGGGTGTTCAGTGTGCCACGCCGTGCAGATGGTCCGGATCTGGCTGTCTTGGAGCAATTGGCGCGTGAGCATCGTCCACGTCTGGTCATTCTGAATACCGTGGTGCATAACCCCACCGGCTTTAGTTTGAGCCCGGCGGCGGCACACAGCATTCTGACCTTGGCTCAGACCTGGGACTTTCACATTATTGAAGACGATACCTATAGCGAGCTGCATGCCAGTCCTGCTTGTCGTCTGGCTCAGTTGGACCAGTTGAACCGCGTCACCTTGGTTGGGGGCTATTCCAAGGTGATGGCTGCTGGTTTGCGGGTGGCTTACATGGCAGCGGCTCCCGAGCTTTTACAGGCTTTGGTGAATTTGAAAATGTTGGCGGGGCTGACCTCGCCGGAATTGGGTGAGCGGGTCATTCACCGAGTGCTGGTAGACGGTGCCTATCGCAAGCATCTGGATCGCTTGCGTCGTCATACTGATCGCGATAGGCACAGAACGTTGGAGCAACTGGCTCACTTGGGTTTGGCTCCGGACGCGCCGCCCCAGGCGGGCATGTTTGTTTGGGTGGATACGGGCGTGGATACGGAAAGTTTGGTGCGCGCTTTGGGGCGTCCTGGCCATTTATTGGTGCCAGGGGCCTTGTTTTGTCCGCAACAGCAACTATCTACTTATATGCGCATTAATGTTTCTTTAGGCGATGATGCGCAGTTTTGGCAGGATTTTGCCCGTTGTTTAGTCAATGCCCAGCAATCCTCCAGTCCTGCGCTCAGCGAAGTAGCCTTATAGCTTGAACGCTGATAGTTGCACTGTCATCTCGCTCTGTTAGCATAAGTCTGTGCGACGCATAGAAAGAAGTTTTTATGCGACGTGCGATAGCTAATAGCAATGAGCGTTATTGCATTAATCAATTTTACTAATCGTCAGTGGCTTCCTATAATGGCTTTACTGTCAATGATTAATCACTCACCGGAGCAAATATGTCTTTGATCAACACCGTCATCAAACCTTTTAAAGCACAAGCTTTTCACAACGGCAAATTTATCGAAGTCAGCAACGAAACCGTTGCCGGTAAGTGGGCTGTTTTTGTTTTCTACCCAGCCGACTTTACGTTTGTTTGCCCAACCGAACTGGAAGACTTGGCCGACAACTACGCCGAGTTCCAAAAAATGGGCGTAGAGGTTTACTCCGTGTCCACCGACACTCACTTTGCTCACAAAGCATGGCACGACACCTCGGAAGCCATCAGCAAAGTGAACTACCCAATGATCGGTGACCCTACTCATCAGCTGTCGCGCAACTTTGACGTGCTGATCGAAGAAGAAGGTATCGCTTTGCGCGGTACGTTCGTAGTGAACCCAGAAGGCGAAATCAAGGTTCTGGAAATCCACGACAACGGTATCGGCCGTGTGGCTTCCGAGCTGCTGCGCAAAGTTAAGGCTGCTCAGTACATCGCCGCTCACCCCGGTGAAGTTTGCCCAGCCAAATGGGAAGAAGGCGCCAAGACGCTGACTCCTTCCCTGGATCTGGTTGGCAAGATCTAAGACCTTTTAAACACGGGTCTTAAGCGGTGGTCGGCGCGCTGCGCCGCCACCCCGGTGCCTGACCGGTTCAGGCACCTCAAGTTGTTTCGTTCAGTACAGGATAAAGGGCGTTTCACATGTTAGATGCAAACATCAAAACTCAATTGAAGGCATATCTCGAGAAGATCACGCAACCGATCGAGATCGTTGCGACGCTGGATACTGGCGCCAAGTCCGTCGAGCTGCGCGAACTGTTGCAAGAAATTGATGGTCTGTCCGACAAGACCAGCTATCGCGAAGATGCGGATGCGCAAGAGCGTAAGCCTTCCTTCCAAATTAACCGTCCCGGTACCGACATTAGCGTGAGCTTTGCGGGTATCCCGATGGGACACGAATTTACCTCTTTGATCCTGGCCCTGCTGCAAGTGGGTGGCCATGAGATCAAGCTGGATGCCGCTGTGATTGAGCAGATCCGTAATCTGCCCGGCGACTTTGTTTTTGAAACGTATTTCTCGCTGTCGTGCCAGAACTGTCCTGACGTGGTGCAGGCCTTGAACGCCATGTCCGTGATCAACCCACGTATCAAGCACGTGGCCATTGACGGTGCCCTGTTCCAGGACGAGGTTCAGCAGCGCAACATCATGTCGGTTCCGGCCGTGTTCTTGAATGGCGAAATGTTCCATCAAGGCCGTGCCAGTGCTGAAGAGTTGCTGGCCAAGCTGGATACGGGCGATAACTCGGCTCGTGCTGAAGCCCTGAATGCCAAGGACGAGTTTGATGTCCTGATCGTCGGCGGTGGTCCTGCTGGTGCAGCCGCGGCTGTGTACGCTGCTCGCAAGGGTATTCGCACGGGTGTATTGGCCGAGCGTTTCGGTGGTCAGGTTCTGGACACCATGTCTATCGAGAACTACATCTCGGTGGTCGAGACCAATGGTCCTGCCTTTGCCACCGCGCTGGAGCAACACGTTAAAACGTACGATGTGGACATCATGAATCTGCATCGTGCCAAGGGTATTCGCCGCGAAGGCAAGAAAGTCATCGTAGATGTGGATGGCGGCGCTCAACTGAAAGCCAAGTCCGTGATTCTGGCTACCGGTGCCCGCTGGCGTGAATTGAATGTGCCTGGCGAACAGGATTACCGTAACCGTGGTGTGGCGTACTGCCCGCACTGTGATGGTCCGCTGTTCAAGGGCAAGGATGTAGCGGTGGTCGGTGGTGGTAACTCCGGTGTCGAGGCGGCGATTGACCTGGCTGGGTTGGTCAAGCACGTTACCTTGATTGAGTTTGGCGATGCCTTGCGTGCTGACCAGGTTTTGCAGAACAAGCTGCGCAGCATGCCTAATGTGACGATCATTACTCAGGCTCAGACGACGGAAGTTCTGGGTGACGGCGCCAAGGTTGTTGGTTTGAATTACCTGGATCGTCAGACCCAGCAAGCCAAGAGCATCAAGCTGGACGGTGTGTTCGTTCAGATTGGTCTGGTACCCAACACGGAATGGCTCAAGGGCAGCGATGTGGCTTTGTCACGCCATGGCGAGATCGAGGTTGATGTACGCGGCGCTACTTCGCTGACAGGTGTATTTGCTGCAGGCGACGTGACGACTGTGCCTTACAAGCAGATCGTGATTGCTGCCGGTGAAGGTGCCAAGGCTGCCTTGAGCGCGTTTGATTACCTGATCCGTAGTTCGGCTGAAGTTGAAGAACCGGCTGCGGAGCAAGTGACTGCTTAAGTCTTTCTGATTGTTGGATCTTGCTGTTCAAGAAGGCCACCCTGTTTAGGGTGGCCTTTTTTTGTTTTTCACCGAATGTGATTAGAGGCTGCTGTTAGGCATTAGGTGTGAAGAAGACGCGACCCGCATCGCTTGGAGATGCGCTTGAGTCAATAAGATATTCAGGGTGAACGTGAGAACGTGCCAAGACTGTAGCAAGTCGCTAGAGGAATGGATGCTGATGCTTGCAAAAGGATTTGGCGTTTAGGGTATGGTTTCGGGAAGATCAGGCCGTTTGTAGGGACGTTATTTGTTATTATTCTTATATGTCACAGGACATAAATGAGTTCCATTTTGTCGCTACATGTCGCTATGAATCTAGCAAAGCCGCCTCAGCATTGATCAGGGTTATTGGGTGTTTTCTAACGGTTCAGCAGTGTGTGTAGGCCAAAGGACGTCATTTTCCTTGTATCTAGACTCTCATACATAGAGGACATTCAATGATCAACGTCACACTCTTTCATGACGGATGCAATATTTGCTTGGGTATTGACGAGCTGATGCGCGGCGTTTTCTCGACACCCGGGCATCACTACCAGGCATTCAATCTCTCGCAGCAGCAGGAAGGTGTTGCCGATGCGCTTGCCGCTGGAGTGACGCGACTGCCCTCGTTATTAATCGATGGTCGGGTGTTAAGGCTGGATGATCATTCGCCGATCGAACATTATGTGAAGTAGTGTCGATTCAGGCGTACCATCGCGTCTAGCGTTCAGGCTTATCAGGCATATTCTGCTTGCACAGGCTAGAGGACGCTACCACCGTACCGGCTCTGAAGCTGTGTCGATAAACACTGTACTTTAACCAAGCAGCCCCCGCGATTCTCGAGGCGATCGACAGCCTTAGCCTGAAAGGCTAAAGCTGCGCTTGTCCAAGGGACGTCTAAACCGACGTTAAGGCCTTGTCACATAGGCATGAAATACACCATGGGGGCAGCTTAAACGCGCTTGTTGCCGTTGCCAAGATCCGTCTTTTGCTGCTTAAGCCAACTATCATGCAGCCATTTTTCAGTCTTGCGGTGACCGGGAAAGGTAATCCAGGTAATGTCGCGCTCGAACACCATGGGCTGCTCATCAGGTCCAATAATGACCCAGAACCACAAGCGGTCCTCCAGGTTGCGGGCCTTCACTTTCATACCGGTTAAGGTCACGGTTTCTGTACGACCGTTTCGTTCTATGCGAATGGGCTCATCATGGGTATCCACCCAATGAATCTCCATTTTAGGCAACAAGTCAGGGGCATGCTCCTGCAAGAAAGCACGGGCAATCGCCTCACTACGTTCGGCGCTGGGCAAGGGCCGGTCCACCAGGTCCAAAGAAATATGCGCAAAGCCTTTCAGCCGCCCGGACTCAGAGACAACAGAGCTGAAATGCTCACCTTCCAAACCTGAGTTTCGACCATCCTCACGCTCATAACGAGTCAATACAACAGCTTCACCATCTACGCTGACAGCACCTTGGGCCACCTGAACGTAAGCTTCTGGAACAAAGGCGGCAGCCGGATTATTGATTGTGGTACTCATGACATTCTCCGTAGAAGAGGGGCTAGTCTGTGCCTGCACAGGAACAAGCCAAACCGCTTGCAGCGTTACTGCAGCAAGCACAGCAGGAACAGCAGGAACAGAAAAATAAACTCGCATCGTTGCAGACTCCTAGTTGGGAAAAGCGGCGTAGATCGCGCAGATGGCCAATACGCCAGCAAGCAGCAAATAGGTACTGGCCAAAGCCATATCCGCAGTCTGTTGGGCCAACCATGGCCCCAGACTTGCGCCAATAAACAGCACGAAGGTGTAGAGCGACACAGCCAATCCCCGCAGCGAGATATCGCTAACTCCTGCTACTCGGGCAATCAGGCTAGGAACGCTGATACCCAGTCCGGCCACAAATAAGAAACTGGAGCCAAGCAAAGCCATCAGGTGCTCCTCCCCGGCCCATGCACTCAAGGCCAAACCTGCTGCGGCGCACACTAATCCAGCGCCCAAGGTACGCTGCGGCCCTAACTTCGGCATCACGACAGCAACCAGCAAAGGCATCAAAAAAGCAGGCGCCACCACAGCTCGTGTCGTCATAGGAGAAATGCCCAACTGCTCAAATTGCATTCCGAGTTTGCTATCCAAGATCATGTAGAAAGCAACGAAACACATCAGCAGGAAGAATGCAGGCAGGTAAACACGGCGCAATCGTGCATCCGCCAACAAACTGCCTATGGCTTTGTAATTGCTGAAAAACCCGCTTAAACCTTGGCCTGCCAGCCTATCTGCTGGTTTCTTCCACAAGCTCCACGCAGTCAAGGCGAACACACCACACAGTGGCCCCAAAGCCGCCCCCAAGCCCCAAGGCCCGGCCACCAATCCGCCATAAATCTGCCCTAGCAAACCGGCGGAAAGAAAGGCCGTACTCATCCAGGCCACACTCCACATTTTTTGGCGTGGGTTGCCTCGCTCTGCCAGGTAGGTAATCGCTACGGGGGGAAAGGAAGAGGCTGCCAGGCCTTGCAACACGCGGCCAAACGTTAGGAACAGAGGGGAGCTTGCCAATGCGAGTACCGCTGTCGCGCCCACCAAGGCCAGCAGGCCTCCGACCATGACATTGCGACGACCCAAGCGATCCGAAAGTGGACCAAAAATCAAAAATCCGGCTGCGTAGGCAAATCCAAAGCTGCTCACCATGCCCGTAGCTTCAATGCCATAGGTATGTTTCAACGTCCCCAAAATCGGTAAAGGCAGGTACAGCAAAGACACAACCGATAAAGCGCAGATAACCATCAAGGCACGCAAACCTATCCCAATAGCGTGCGGATCACTGGCAGATACTTTCATGGTAAATGTTCCTAGCTGTTATGCAGTAAGCTACATATATACTTAAAAAAAACGGCTGACAATCAGCCGCCGTGTGTCTTGGGCAAGATCCCTTGTTGATTGAGCTTGAGCATCAAGCGTACAAGCACATCGCGTTCTTGCGCGTCGAAATGGCTCATCAGTTCGGCAACCCATACATAGTGAGCCGGCAAGGCTTTACCCAAAACCTCGACCCCGTGCTCGGTCAGGCGAACCAACCAGGCACGACGATCCTGAGGGTGCTGCTCCCGATTGCATAAACCGGCGATTTCCATGCGATCAATAATGCGAGTCATCGTCTGCGATGTGACCGACACCCCATCTGCCAGCGTACCTATGCTCAAACCATCCGGATTGCGCTTAAGCAGAATCAGCACGAAAAATTGTGTCTGCGATAAGCCGGAAGTGCGATCAAGATTGGCTTCAAAAGCCGACAACATTTCACTGGTAGCCGAAGCCCAGATAAGCCAAGTCTGCAGCCCATCTACATCTGGGTTGCTGTACTCGACGCCCATTTTGACCAGCGTGTCGTAGCTAGGAAGATCCTTGAGTTCAAACATCATGCTGCCACATAATCATTAAGGCTGAAATGTAGCTGACTACCTATATGTTGGTCAAGTGAATTGTTGAGGCGCAGATTTGAGGGTACGCAGATCCTCATTTTTGCTTGATCCATCCACCTTTTTAAATAAACGATCCTTGTACAGTATCCAGGTCTGGAAAAAACATGCCACCCCAAACAGCCATCCGCCTGGCCTCGTACAATAGCAAGATGAACTGCCGTCTTTACGATGCGGCAAGGCGTCTTTCTATGCAGGACTTGCATCAGGAGCGTTTGCCAAGCCACATGCACTGAGTCAGCAACTATTCGGCACCCTGGTGGAACCTAGACCTGATTATTCTGGATTGGGCGGCCACACTGGCACCAGCGCAACGGGGCCTAACGCTACGCTACGGCAATATGGCGGGCCAGAGCATGGAGAAAGATGTTGCGCTTTGGGGTGTCTTGAAAATTCAACATTGTGATGCCGGGCCTAGTTTTATATTAAGTACACAATGAGCATTCAAGGGCCAACCAGTAGCGCACCTTTGCTATGAATCTCCTTCAAGCTCAGGCCAGTTCCCCCCCAGCACATCCGTACAAACCTGCAGCCATGCTCGGGCGGCTTGCGACAGATACCGTCCATTCCATAGCAGCGCCACTTCCCAGTTCAGCGCCGGCTCCACCACTTCTTTGGCAACCCAGTCCCCCGGTTCCAGCCGAGACAGAAACGGCTGGGGCAGCAAAGCCACCCCCATTCCCGCCTGTGCCATGGAAGCCACCCAATCCCATTGATTGCTTTGTGCCGCAATATTCGCCTGCAGTCCTGCATGGGCAAAGGCACGCCGCAACATACGGGTCAAGGCGTAGTCTTCACCCAGAAAAATCAAGGGATGCTTTTCCAGCTCCCGCAGCTTGATCTTCTTTTGTGTCCCCGTCAGCGTGTCTTTGTGGCCTATTGCCCAAACCGCATGTTTGGCTACCGGGGTGGCCGATACATTCAACTCCGGTCCCAAGGGCAGAATACTGAGGCCCATTTCAACTGTGCCTGCAGCTACCATGCGCTCAATCCCCATGCCGGTCTCTTCGTGCAGGATCAGCTCGATCTGCGGATGTCGATTCTTGAAGGTCTTGAGCACTTCTGTGAACAGCACATTAATCATGGGCGGAATGCCCAGATCCAGGCGACCGCGTTGCAAGGCCTGAACTTCGTGAACTTCTCGCAGCAAGCCCTGCATGCTCTGCAAAACCTCCTGTCCGCGCTCCAGCACAATTTTGCCGCAATCGGTCAGTTGTAATTGCCGATGATCGCGGATCAGCAAGGGCTCGCCCAGTTCATCTTCCAGCTGCTTGACCATCTTGCTGATGGTCGATTGCGTCACGTTCAGGCTCTGCGCAGCTTGCGTAAAGCTTTGATGTTTAACGGTTTCAATGAAGTATCGCAAGGATCGGATATCCATGATTGGCTGGCCTTTGTTTATGATTTTTACGACTTATTGCTAGTTATTTTATTCATTATGGCGATGCTATGCTGGCTTTGTTCATAAAACATAAACGCCTGTTGTCAGGGCGATTTCGGCTTTTTCTCTCCGGCTCATACAGCCACTATTTTTAAAGCGTGATGTCGTTCTGTTGCGTGAAGATCTCGCCTGGCGCTTTCGGCCCTGGCTCCTTCCGAAAGCAACAACAGGTAGATCAATGACACAGAGACAGGAGCACACGATGTTCAAGGATCGCATTCGTTCCCCCGAATTGGAAGGCAAGGTCATGACCGCTCAGGAGGCAGCCGCCTTCTTTAAAGACGGGATGAATGTCGGGATGAGTGGTTTTACCCGCGCCGGAGACTGTAAGGTCATGCCTCGTGCCTTGGCCGAGCGGGCCCAGACTGAGCCATTAAAACTGAATGTGGTGACCGGCGCCTCGCTGGGTAATGATAGCGATGGCTTGATGGCTGAGGCCGGTGTTCTGGCCCGCCGCTCGCCGTTTCAAGTGGACTCGGTGCTGCGCCGTCATATCAATGAAGGCAAAGTCCTGTTTACCGACCAGCACTTGTCGCTGACAGTGGAGCACATGCGTTCGGGCAACTTGCCTGCCATCGACATTGCCGTCATTGAAGCGGTTGCCATTACTGAAACCGGCGCGATTGTGCCGACGACCTCGGTAGGCAATTCGGCCAGCTTTGCCCAGCAAGCCAAACACATCATTGTTGAGCTGAATCTGAGCATGCCGGTAGAGATGGAAGGCTTGCACGATATCTATGTGCCCGAAGCCCGCCCCAATCGCCAGCCGATTGAACTGACGGATGTGGACCAACGTATTGGCACCACCGCCATTCAGGTGGATCCTTCCCGCATCGTGGGTATTGTGGTGACTGATGCGATGGACAGCCCCTCCAGCGTGCTGCCACCGGATGAGGAAACGCAGGCGATTGCCGGTCACATTATCGAGTTCCTGAAAGGCGAAGTGGATGCTGGCCGTATGAGCCACTCTTTGCTGCCCTTGCAGGTGGGTATCGGTACGATTGCCAATGCCGTGACGTATGGCCTGCTGGATTCTCCCTTCACTGACCTGAAGATGTACTCGGAAGTCTTACAGGACAGTGCAATTGCCATGCTGGACTCAGGCCAGTTGAGCTTTGCCTCGGCCTCGTCCTTGACCTTGTCCGCTCCCAAAATGGCGCAGTTCCTGGAAGGTCTGGATAACTACCGCGACAAGCTGGTGCTGCGCCCTCAGGAAATCAGTAATCATCCAGAGTTGGTGCGTCGCCTGGGCATCATTGCGATCAACACCGCCCTGGAATTTGATATCTACGGCAATGTGAACTCCACCCACGTCTGTGGCACCCACATGATGAATGGCATTGGTGGCTCTGGCGACTTTGCCCGTAATGCACACCTGTCTATTTTTGTCAGCAAGTCTGTCGCCAAAGATGGCGCCATCTCCAGTGTGGTGCCGATGGCCTCGCACGTAGACCACTGCGAGCACGATGTAGCTGTACTGGTTTCTGAATGGGGTCTGGCGGATTTGCGTGGTCTGGCTCCCCGTGAGCGTGCCCGCGTGATCATCGAGAAATGTGCCCACCCTGACTACCGTCCCGCTTTGTTGGACTATGTTGAACGCGCCAGCCAACGTGGCGGTCACACGCCCCACATCCTGGAAGAGGCCCTGTCCTGGCACGTTCGTTTCCAGCAGGAAGGCACGATGAAACAGGAGCAGTTCCAGACACAGGAGCTTGCTACTGCGTAGTCCATCAGGTCTGGTAATGCGTTGCCGAGTCAGTCCGGTAGCGTAGACCTTACAAGCTGACCTGATCGCCCCTGGCACTCCACCCGTGTCAGGGGCATTTTTTTAGCGCTAAAATTGCTGATTCTGCTGCGTTTCGCGAGGCCGGCGTGCTTGAACAAATCGGTATAGTCAATTTTTGGGCCTTTGTCGTGGGTACGGTGTTTATCGTACTGTTACCCGGTCCCAATTCTTTATATGTCTTGGCCAGTGGCGCCGGGCATGGTGTGCGTGAAGGCTATAAAGCGGCCTTTGGCGTTGTCGTGGGCGATGGCATCTTGATGACCTTGACAGCCCTGGGCGCCGCCTCGCTGCTCAAGACGCTACCCATGTTGCATACGGGTATACGTTGGTTGGGTGCGGCCTATTTGTTGTATCTGGGTGTGCGGCTCTTGCAGTCGGCCTTCAGGCAAGGCGGCCCGGTGCAGTCCGTAGACACGCGTTTGCGCCACGACACTCGCTTTCGCAAGGCCTTGCTCCTGAGTTTGTTGAACCCCAAAGCCATCCTGTTCTTCCTGTCCTTTTTCGTGCAGTTTGTGGACCCGTCCAAAGGTCACACGGGCTTGGCTTTTATGCTGCTGGGTCTGGTGGTGGAGCTGATCAGTATTTGTTATTTGTCTTTGCTGATTTTTGGCGGCAATCGCCTGGCAGGCATTTTTCGACGTCATCAGCGTCTGTCCCGTATGGGCAATGGCTCGGTGGGGCTGCTGTTTATGGGCTTTGCTGCCCGTATGATCAGCGACTAGGCCAGCCGCTTCAGAGCGCAGCAGTTCTGACAGCACTTATTTATCAGATTTAAGGAAAACACCCATGAGTAGCAAAATCCGTGTCGGTATTGCAGGTTACGGCAATCTGGGACGAGGCGTAGAGCTGGCCCTGGCACAAAACCCGGACATGGAGCTGGTCAGCGTTTTTACTCGTCGCGACCCTGCTTCCTTGCAACTGCAAAGTGCAGGCGTGCCCGTACGTGCCCTGGACCAGATCGAACAGTACCGCAATGATATCGATGTGCTGATTCTCTGTGGTGGCTCTAAAAATGACCTGCCCGAGCAAGGCCCGGCCCTGGCACGCTGGTTCACAACCGTGGACAGTTTTGATACCCACGCCCGTATCCCCGAGTACTACGCAGCTGTCGATGCGGCCGCTCAAGGCGCTGGTACCACGGCTTTGATCGCGGTGGGTTGGGACCCGGGCCTGTTCTCGCTGAATCGTCTGTATGGCGAATGTGTCTTGCCCGTTGGTCAGACCTACACCTTCTGGGGCAAGGGGCTGAGCCAAGGACACTCCGATGCAATTCGTCGTGTCGCCGGTGTGGCCGGTGGCGTGCAATACACCCTGCCTATCGAGGCCGCAGTACAGCGCGTACGCAACGGTGAGCAGCCTGAACTTAGCACCCGTGAAAAGCATAAGCGTCAGTGTTTTGTGGTGCTGGAGCAGGGCGCGGATGCCGATACGGTGCGAGAAGCGATTGTCACCATGCCTGACTACTTTGCTGACTACGACACCGAAGTGAACTTTATCGACGCTGAAACACTGGCTCGTGACCACGCAGCTATGCCACACGGGGGATTCGTGATCCGTAGCGGCCAATCGGGTTCGGGCTCGCAGCAAGTGGTGGAGTATGCGCTGAATCTGGGCAGCAATCCGGAGTTCACGTCCAGCGTGTTGGTCGCTTACGCGCGCGCTGCGTACCGCATGAACAAGAGCGGTCAGATTGGTGCCCAGACTGTCCTGGATGTGGCCCCAGGCCTGCTCTCGCCCAAGTCGGCCGCACAGTTGCGTAAAGAGCTGTTGTAAGTTCAGTGCCCAAGTATCGGCCCGGTTCAGCCTGCCTGATCCGGGCCATTTGTCTTGTTTGATTTCAGGCGAATGATTCGGTGCGCCAATAAAGGGTAAAATAGCGCCCACTTCTTATTATTTTGAGTATTCTCATGCGCTTACTGATCGCACTATTGTTGCCGTGGTTAGGATTTTTCACGATTGGTCGTCCAGTGGCGGGTATTATTTGCCTGATCTTGCAGTTGACCCTTATCGGATGGATCCCTGCCGCGATTTGGGCGGTATACGCTCTTAGCCAATACAAGACTGATAAGAAAATCGAGCAAGCCCTGGGCAAGCGTTAAACCTTGAGCTTTTCTTTTTCTACGTCTGAGCAGGCCATGATGGGCTTGCTCAGACGTTTTATATTTTTTTGCTGATACAGCCATGACCCCATCGTCTCCCGTGGGCCATTCTTCTGAGTCTGGTGAGCAAACGGTATCCGTAGACCCCAAGGCTGTGCCACGCCTGGAACTTCGCGCTATCACCAAGGCCTATCCGGCGGTGGTGGCCAACGACAATATTTCCTTGTCTATTCTGCCGGGGCAAATTCATGCCGTGCTGGGAGAGAATGGCGCGGGCAAGTCCACCCTGATGAAGATCATCTACGGGGTGGTCAAACCAGATCAGGGCCAGATTCTGTGGGACGGTCAGCCCGTTCAGATCAGCAGCCCGGCGGCCGCCCGACAACTGGGCATTGGTATGGTGTTCCAGCACTTTTCCTTGTTTGACACCCTGACGGTCACGGAAAACATTGCGCTGGGTTTGCCTGCTTCCACCAATATGCAGGAGCTGGCGGGCCGCATTAGCGAGACTGCCAGTCAATACGGGCTGGATCTGGACCCGCAACGCCACATTCATACCTTGTCCGTGGGTGAGTGCCAGCGGGTGGAAATTGTGCGTGCCTTGCTGGGCAAGCCCAAGCTGCTGATTCTGGATGAACCGACATCGGTACTGACGCCGCAGGCGGTGCGCCGTTTGTTCGGCACCTTGCGTCAGTTGGCCGCAGAAGGTTGCAGCATTGTCTATATCAGCCACAAGCTCGATGAGATCCGCGAGCTGTGCCATGCCTGTACGGTCATGCGCATGGGCAAGGTCACGGGTTACTGCGATCCCCGCGAGGAAACCACGGCCAGCCTATCGCGCCTGATGATTGGTGCTGAACCTCAGTCGCTGGGTGAGCGCAGCATGCAGCAAGGCGGCACGCTCTTGCAGGTACGTCATCTGCAATTGAACAAATCTCATCCGTTTGCCTGCGAATTGCAGGATGTCAGTTTTGATCTGCACCAGGGCGAAATTCTGGGTGTGGCCGGTATTTCCGGCAATGGTCAGCAGGAGTTGCTGGCGGCCTTGTCGGGTGAAGATACCCGCGCGCAGGCAGACATGATTTTGCTGGACGGCCAGGCGATTGGCCAGCGTGATGCGGCCTGGCGACGTGACCAGGGCATGGGTTTTGTCCCCGAAGAGCGCCTGGGGCGCGGTGCGGTGCCAGAGTTGTCTCTGGCCCAAAATCTGCTGCTATCTCATCAAAACCCGGAAACGGTAAAACGGGGTTTTCTGCGCTTTTCCAGCATCCGCCGTCTGGCAGGCGGGATTATCAAGCGGTTCCGCGTCAAAACCTCCAACGAGCAGGCCGCTGCCAACAGCCTGTCGGGCGGGAATTTGCAAAAATACATTATTGGCCGTGAAGTCACCCGTCAGCCGCGCATTCTGGTGATTGCCCAGCCAACCTGGGGCGTGGACGTCGGGGCTGCTGCCCAGATTCACGCCGAGCTACTGGCTCTGCGCGATGCGGGCTGTGCCTTGCTGGTGATCTCCGAAGAGCTGGACGAATTGTTTGCGATTGCCGATCGCCTGATTGTTATCTCCAAAGGTCGTATGTCTCCTTCTATTCCCGTGGCGCAAGCCAGTGTTGATCAGATTGGGCAATGGATGAGCGGTTTGTGGGAGGAGGGTGAGCATGTTCAGGCTTGAGACTCGTGCCACGCCCTCTACCTTGATGGCCTGGTGTTCGCCTTTGTTGGCGGTCTTGTTGACCATGGTGGTTGCCGGAACCTTGTTCTGGTCCTTGGGCAAAGATCCCCTTGCGGGCCTGAATGTGTTTTTTCTGGAGCCTTTGCGTGACCTGAATGGTTGGGCAGAGGTAGGCGTCAAGCTGATTCCTTTGCTGCTGATCTCTGTCGGTCTGGCGATTTGCTTTCGGGCCAATATCTTCAATATCGGTGCGGAAGGGCAGTTGGTGATGGGCGCTTTGGCAGCCGGAGCCTTTGTTTTGCAGGTAGACAATGGCGAGAACGGCGGCTTTTTTCTGATTAGCATTGCCTTGGCCTGCGGCATGCTCGGTGGCATGGCCTGGGCGGCGATTGTGGCTTTCCTGAAAGATCGCTTCAATGCCAACGAGATTCTGGTGTCCCTGATGCTGGTCTATGTGGCCCAGCACCTGCTCAGCTACCTGGTGCATGGTGCCTTGCGTGATCCTGACGGTTTTGGTTTTCCGCAATCCAGTCTGTTTTCTGATGGGTTTCTCTTGCCTGCCGTCTTGCCGGGTACGCGTTTGCATACTGGTATTGTGCTGGCGCTGATTGCCTCGGTTGCTGCATGGCTTTTCCTGACACGCAGCATGGCCGGTTTCCGCTTGCGAGTGGGCGGTATGGCGCCGTTGGCGGCTCGTTACGCGGGTTTTTCTTCCCGTAAGGCCTTGTGGAGTTCTTTGCTGATTTCAGGTGCACTGGCCGGTCTGGCCGGAGCCGCAGAGGTGATGGGGCCAGTCGGGCAATTGACCCCTTCTATTTCACCCGGCTATGGTTTTGCGGCCATCATCGTGGCTTTTGTGGGGCGACTGCACCCACTGGGACTGATTTTCTCTTCGTTTGTGATGTCTTTGCTGTATATCGGTGGGGAACTGGCTCAAAGTCGATTGGGCCTGCCCAATGCGATTACCGGCATTTTCCAGGGCATCCTCTTGTTTTCCTTGTTGGCTTGTGACGTGCTCATCACCAAGCGTTTGGTCTGGAGAAAGTAATGGACGCGATTGCACCTTTGCTAGCCGCAACCATCAACGCAGGCACCCCATTGCTCCTGGCGGCCTTGGGTTTGCTGATCAATGAAAAATCGGGCGTTATCAATCTGGGCTCGGAAGGCATGATGCTGATGGCCGCCATTGTGGGCTTTGCTGTGGCCGTGCAAACAGGCAGCCCGGCCTTGGGCTTTGTGCTCGGCGCGGTTGTGGGGGCCGTGATGGCCGCTGCCTTTGCTTGGTTGACGGTCTGGCTAGGCGCGAATCAGGTGGCTTGTGGCTTGGCCTTATCGCTATTTGGGGTCGGGGCCTCGGCCTATATCGGTCTGCCTTTCACCGGCAACTCTCTGACTGTCACCAAGCTATCCATTCCGGTTCTGAAAGATATTCCCCTGATTGGGCCGGCGTTCTTCCAGCAACACTATATGGTGTATGTCTCCTGGGTGCTGTGCATTGCCGTGGCCTGGTTTTTGGCTCGTACACGTTCTGGCTTGGTCTTGCGCGCAGTGGGTGAGTCGCCTGCTTCAGCGCATTCGCTCGGTTATAACGTGCGCTACATTCGCCTGGGCGCCTTGATGTTCGGGGGGGCCTGCTGCGGTTTGGCCGGTGCCTTCATCTGTCTGGTCTACACACCCATGTGGGTAGAGAATATGGTCGCTGGGCGTGGCTGGATTGCTCTGGCGTTGACGACCTTTGCAACCTGGCGTCCCTGGCGCGTCATGCTGGGCGCTTACTTGTTCGGTGGGGTCACGATCCTGACCTATCATGCGCAGGCTCTGGGTGTTCCGGTAGCCTCGCAATTGCTGGCCATGATGCCGTATCTGGCCACGATTATTGTGCTGGTTTTAATTTCTCGAAACGCTAACTGGATCAGGTTGAATATGCCTGCATCGCTTGGCAAAAACTTCAATCCCAACAACTAGAGGACTGACATGACTGGAAACTTTATGCGCAAGGCCCTGATGGCCGCTGCCATCGCTTCCCCCCTGGCCGCCTTGCCTGTGTCCGCTCAGGCAAACGATCAAGAACCCCTGAAAATCGGTTTTGTGTATGTCAGCCCTATCGGTGAAGCCGGTTGGACTTGGCAGCAGGATATTGGCCGTCTGCAAATGGAAGAGGCCCTGAAAGGCCGTGTGGTTACTCAGTACGTGGAAAACGTGCCTGAAGGCGCCGATGCAGAGCGTGTCATTCGTGATCTGGCCCAGCAAGGCAACAAGCTGATTTTCACGACCTCGTTTGGCTACATGAACCAGACGCAAAAAGTGGCCAAGCAGTTTCCAGACGTGAAATTCGTCCACTCCACTGGCTACAAAACAGCGCCTAACGTGGCGACCACCAACGCCCGTTTCTACGAGTCCCGTTACCTGGCTGGCGTGCTGGCGGGCAAGATGACCAAATCCAATGTGGTCGGTTACGTGGGTGCTCATCCCATTCCTGAAGTGTTGCAAGGTATCAACGCCTTTGCTATCGGTTTGAAGAGCGTGAACCCCGAAGCCCAGGTGCGCGTGGTGTGGGCCAATAGCTGGTATGACCCAGGTAAAGAACGTGATGCGGCTGTGACCTTGCTGGGTCAGGGCGCAGACGTGGTGACTCACCACACCGACTCCACTGCCACCGTGCAAGCGGCGGAAGAAGCGGGCAAGTACGCTATTGCCTACCACTCCGACATGAGCAAGTTCGGCCCTAAAGCCCAACTGGCTGCTGTGACCCACCACTGGGGTGACTACTTCACTCGTAAGGCCACTGAAGTTCTGGATGGCAAGTGGCAGAACGACAGCACCTGGGGTGGCCTGAAGTCCGGTATGGCGGCTTTGGAAGGCTTCGGTCCCGAAGTGCCCGCTGACGTGAAAGAGTTTGTTCTGGCCAAGCAGGCCGAGATCGAGGCTGGTACGCTGCAACCTTTTGCCGCTCCTATCAAGGACAACGACGGCAAGGTACGTCTGGAATCCGGTTTCCTGGATGACGATGCGTTGAACCGCATGGACTACTACGTGGAAGGCGTGGCCAGCAAACTGCCCAAGCAGTAATCTGCCCCGCAGTTTGTAGATACACAAAGCCCCTTGCTGGATAGTCCAGCAAGGGGCTTTGCAATGTGTGGCTGCTGCGGCTTTTCTGGCTGTTGCTCAGGCTCAGCCCAAGTGCGTTCGGTATTGCCTCTGGGGCGGGTTTGTAGTCAGCCTATGACGACAGAGTCGATACACCGAGCAGACCCCAGACTATGCCGTTCGTGCAGGCCGCTTGCGTCCCAAGCGCGCCGAGGCCCGCATCCAGCGTAGCGTCATCAGCACGGCAACCACAGACAAACCTGTTACCAGTCCGATCCAGATTCCCATCCCTCCCATATTGAACTGGAAGGCCAGTAAAGAACCCGTAGGAACACCCAGCACCCAATACCCTAGCAAGGCCAGCAGCATGGGTATGCGCGTGTCATGCAGGCCACGTAGCATCCCTGCAGCTACAGCCTGGGCACCATCACTGATCTGGAACAAAGCGGCCAGCGCCAGGAAGGTAATGGCAAGTTCAATAACGTCCTGGTTTTCGGCGACATCCAGGTCCAGGAACAGGCTGATCAACGTCAAGGGGGCGAACCAGAATACCAAGGCAGCCAAGCCCATAAAGCCTACGCCCAGGATGTAGGAAATCCAGCCGGCACGACGTGCGCCTAAAGGATCGACCCGGCCTGCCGCCAGTCCCACACGGATGGTGGCGACCTGGCTGAAACCTAAAGGAATCATGTAGGACACCGCGCAAATCTGCATGGCAATCGCGTGCGCAGCCAGATCAGATTGTCCCAGCACGCCCATCATCATGACGGCGGCGTAAAAGACCAACGTTTCCAGGGTGAAGGTAATCGCAATGGGAATACCCAGTGCCCACATTTTCCACAGACGCTTAAAACTCCACTGCCAGGCTTCGTTGAACAGGTAGTAGCGTCTAAAACGCGGGTCGCTCAGCACGATCCAGCTTAACGCTGCAAACATGAATACGCTGGATACGGTCGTGGCCAGTCCCGCGCCCGCCAATCCCATGGCAGGCAAGCCCAGCTTACCGAAGACCAGGAGCCAGCCCAGTATGGCATTGATACCAATGGCCGTAATCGCCACCGCCAAGGTCCATCCAGGTTTTTCCATGGCCGCCAGAAATGAGCGCAGCACGATGTAACCCAAGTAGGGCAGCAGGGCCCATTGCAGGGTATGCATATAGGTCACGGACCGCGCCGCGACGACAGGGTCTTGGCCCATCATGAGCAAGATGTGCTCGGCATTCCACAGCACAATCCAGGCCGGCAGGGTAATGAGCAAAGCGGTCAGAAATCCGTGGCGAATGATCTGCTGGGATTCGCGTACATTGCGCAGTCGTCGTCCCAGTGTCGTGGCCAGCATGGGAACGACAGCCGATACCAGCCCCATGCTGAAAATCATGAAGGCTTGGTATAGGCTTGCGGACAGAGAGCCGGCAGCCAGCTCATCAGGGCCCAGTCGGCCCATGTAAATCATATTCGTTGCCAACAGACTGACTTGCGCCAGATTTGTCAGAATCAGGGGGCCGCCCAAGCGCATGGACGATTGCAGCTCCGCCAGCCAGAGCTGGGTCGGGCCGGGAGTGTGAGACTTTGCAAACATGGTTTATTGGGGGCGAGGCAAAGACCAGGTGCTGATCACTTGTGCAACAGCCGGGCCGCCGTTGGCCGGTTCCAGCAGAACATCACCCGCACAGGTACGGCCTGTCTTGTGAATCCGGGCGTGCGCCAGAATATCGCCGGGAGGGGCTTTGCGCAGAAAGTTGATGGTCAGGCTGGAGGTGACGGCATCGGGGTTGCCGGTGGCACCGACCACAGCGGCATAGAGAGCCAGGTCCGCCAGCCCCATCAACATGGGGCCTGCCACCATGCCACCCATACGTTGGTGCGCATTGCGTTCGGGCAGGCGTAAACAGGCGTTGTCGTGGCCAATGTGCACGACATCAATACCCAGAACGGCGGCAAAGGGATGCAGGCGTTCTAAAAGATCACGAAATTGAACAATATCGATTTTGGGTTCGGGTGCAGTGTGTGTGCTGGTCATGACATCGTTACTGAAAAGAAGGCCGTTGTAAGAGAGGCAGACTGGCTGGTACTGTATCAGATCGCCTCGCGTATCGGGGGAGCTCGGCGGCAGGCTGCTCAAAGTGGGGCCAATTCCAATCGACCAGAAAGAAGTGAGGAGCATCATGAAACGCAGCGCAGTTGTTCTAGGCTTAAGTGTGCTGGCTTTGACCAGCACCGTGATGGCACAGGGGCATGCAGGCCATGGTAAGCCCCAAGCGGTACGTGCCTTGAGCACACAGGTCCATGCCAGTCAATGCTGGGTGCGTATGCTGCCGGAACCTGCGCCTTTGGCCGCGTATCTGGAGCTGGAAAACAAGGGTGAGCAGAGTGTGGCTTTGGTAGGGGCCAGCACCTTGTCGTTCGGGCATGTGATGCTGCATCAGACGACCGAACACGATGGCATGTCACGCATGTCGCATACGTCCGAGGTGGAGATTCCAGCAGGTGGCACATTACGTCTGAAGCCCGGCGCTTTTCATGTGATGCTGGGGCAGGCGAAAGAGGATCTGGCGCTGGGCGAACGCATTATCCTGAGTCTGCATCTGTCTGACGATACCCAGGTCCAGGCCGAGTGCGAGTTACGGCCCGCCAAGACACAGGCTTACTGATTCAGGCTGGCACTTCCATAGAAAAAGGAGCGTCTCTGAATTGCCCCCAAAAGCTTGGACGGCTGTCTAACTTTTTTGGGGGCAGTTCAATCAAGCGTGCAGTTTTGCTTTCGTGCTCAGGCTTGTAGTGCTGTCAGTACAGCCTGGTTGAATGCTTTTGGATTGGCCAGATTCATGCCATGGGCCGCCAAAGGGATGCGGTGCAACTGGTCCTCGCGCCGGTGCTGACGAATGATGTCCATGCAATGGTGGTAGCGCGTGGGACTGTTCTCGCCCGTGATGAAGCTCAAGGGCGCATCCAGCTGTTTGAGCCATTCCAGACTCGGCCCCAGGTTGGGCTCCTGCTGCTGATCCAGCATGGTATGGGCGTTGTCCTGAATCATCTCGCGGAACCAGCGCGTCATTTGCTTCCAGGTTCCCGAGCCATTGACCGTATCCACAAACAGAGCCATGGCACCATCACGATCGCCCTGTTCCAGGCGTTCGGCCACTTGCTGGAACAAAGGGGCATAGGAATAGGCGCCAGGAGTCGGGAAACCGGGGTCTGCCAAGGTCAGGCTGGCCACTTGCTCGGGCATTCGTTGAGCCAGCAGCAGGGCAACATGACCGCCGCGAGAATGCCCTACGATATGCACATTCTCGCCAGGAATATGCTGGTCCAGCAAGGCCTGCAAGTCCTGGGCGTGTTGCGCTGTGCTGAAGTGACCGGGGCTGGGTGCGCCGGGCCAGTAGGAGCGCAGGCTGGGAGCCAAAACCCGATACTGGGTGGCAAAGGCGGGGATCTGCCAACGCCAGTATCGCCAGTCGCACAGAGAACCATGAACCAGCAACACGGCTGCGCCTTGCCCTTGGTCTACAAATGTGTGGCGATAGCCTTGTGCGGTCAGTTCAAGGGTGGAGAAGTCGGCAAAGGGGGGTGTCATGGCAAGCAGTACAAGTCAGGCAAGAATCAGTCGCCTAAAAAAACAGACCGGGTTTGAACCCGGTCCGTATGGCGTTACACGCGGGGTAATTATTCCAGCAGCTTCAGGCGGCTGCGCGCGGTCTCGGCCGCTTCAGATTGTGGGTAGTCTTTGACGATACGCTGCAAGGTGGTTTTGGCACCGCTCAGATCGTTCAGTTCGATCTGGCTGGATGCCGTCACCATCAAAGCATCAGCAGCGCGAGGGCTTTGTGGGGACGCTTTCACAAAAGCCTGCAGCTTTTGGATGGATGTCTTGAAGCTTTTGATGGCATATAGGCTGCTGCCTTCGTAAAAGCGCACTTCATCGGCCAGAACGCTGGAGGGGTAGGCGGCCAGAAAACCGGCAAAAGCATCGGCTGCGGGTTTGTATTGGCCAGCGCGATAGGCGTCCATGGCGCTGTCAAAGACAGCTTGTTCTTGTGGGTCTGCGGCATGAGGGCTTTGCTGTCCGGCAGGCGCATTGTTCTGGCCCTGACCGCTGGCTTGCCAGCTCAGTTTTTCGACTTGGCCGCGCAGTGAGACAACTTCAGAGCGCAGGGTGTCAATTTGATCTGCCAGTTGCAGGCGAGCTTGGGTATTTTGCTCGTGCATCTGACGAATTTGCTGACGCAGCTCCAAAATGGCGCGTCGGGCCTCGTCATCGGCAAAGGCCTTGGCCGGCAGGCTGGCAAATAGGGCGGCCGTCGCGAACAGGGCAACGGTCGCAAGACGAAAAGGCTTTTTATAAGCGTGCATAGTGAAGTCCGTTAAAAAATGTGCATCCGCAATGCGCAGGCTCCTCACCTGCCGGTTTCCCCTCTGTCGGGGGCTGTGATCTGGGGGGCTTTGGCCGGCCTGGCGAGCCCGTTGTCCAGCATAACGAATTTTCAGTGGATCGGGCACAGCGCCGATAAAAAACGCCGCGGCGTTAACAACCGCCACGGCGTCGGAACCACTTGGTCGATGCAGAAATTATCGTTGGTAAACGATGTCTGCGCGACGGTTTTCGGCGTAATCAGCTTCGGTGTTACCCAAGGCTTTTGGACGCTCTTTACCAAAGCTCACAGCTTCGATCTGGCTGTTGCTCACGCCCAGCAGACCCAGCATACGTGCCACGGCATCGGAACGACGCTGACCCAGAGCCAGGTTGTACTCAGCACCACCACGCTCGTCGGTATTACCTTCGATGCGCACGGTTTGCTGAGGATGGCCGCTCAGGTACGAGGCGTGCATTTCTACCAGGCCACGGTACTGTTCGTTCACAACGTAGCTGTCGTAGTCAAAATATACCGAGCGTTGTTGTGCCAGTGGGCTTTGAGGATTGAAAGGGTCCATGATCTGGCCTGCGCTAGCAGAGTCTGATCCAGTACCGCCGGTTGAGCCGGAGCCTGATTGATCCAAAGGCACCGAGCTGCAAGCAGCAAGGGTTACAGCCATGGCGGCGAGGGTAAGACTTTTAAGAATGCGCGAGCTCATTTGAATTCCTTTTGAAAAAGAGTCACACAGGATGTCAGTTGGTAAATGGTCCCCAGGTGGGTTCGCGTACTTTGCCATTCAATGACGAGAGGGTCTGACGAACGCGACCGTCCACGGATGTTACAGCTAGGACACTGCGCCCCCCCTGAACAGAACTATATAAGATCTGCATCCCATTAGGGGCGAAACTCGGAGACTGATCGTCGGGACCTGTCGTCAGCAGTTGCTCAGACCCTGATGCCATATCTTGAGTGGCAATTCGGAAAGCACCGTTTCTGCGTGTGACGTATACAAGCCTAGTACCGTCCGCAGAGACCTCCGGTGAAATATTGTAACTCCCGTTGAAGGTAATGCGTTGTGCGTCGTTTCCTCCCAGGCTTACTTTGTAAATATTGGGAGCGCCACCACGATCACTGACAAATACAAGGGAGTTGCCATCAGGCATAAAACTCGGTTCAGTATCGATCAGGGGTGAACGCATCACACGACGCAAGCCCGAACCGTCTGCATTTAGCGTGTAAATCTGCGAAATACCGTCTCTGGAGAGCACAACAGCTAGCTGATTGCCGTTGGGAGCCCATGCTGGACTACTGTTGTTGCCTTTGAAATTGGCCAGTGGCTCACGATGGCCAGTGGCCAAAGTTTGCACATATACAACAGGTTTATCGTTCTCAAAGCTCACATAAGCCAGCTTTTTACCGTCAGGGGACCAGGCTGGCGAGATGATTGAGTGTCGAGAACGCAACATTACCTGTGGATTTTGTCCGTCGGCGTCAGCAATTTGTAACTCGTAGTTGTTGCCCGTTTGCAACACATAGGCCAGGCGTGTCGAAAAAACGCCCCGTACACCGGTGATTTTTTCGTAGATACGGTCGGCAATCTGGTGGGATATGCGACGTAACTCTTTCTCGCTGCCCGCAAAAGCCACCCCATCCAGCTGTGTTTGACGAACGGAATCCACCAGGCGATAGCTGATGGAGTATTGCCCGCCGGTCTGGGCGACCGAGCCGTAGGCCAGGTAATCAGCCCCCCGGTTGCGCCATTCGTCGTAGGCGATGGTGCTTTCTGCATTCAGACCAGCACCGGTGGCATTGATCAATTGAAATTGACCCGAACGAGTCAAGTCGGCGCGAATCACTTCGGCCAGGGACTGGCTGGCCGGGTTATCAGCAAAATCGGCGATCGCGATGGGGTACTGGGTAGCACCCACACCCGATATATCGACCCGCAGTTGGGCCTGAGCCGGTTGGCTGGCGAACATGCCAGCGGCCAGGGCAAACGCTCCAGTGGCCGTGGCGCGCCAATGACGACCTAAGGTCGCCAGGGCAGGGGTAGCGGCGGTCATTATGCAATCTCCTGATTAATCGAACATGCGGTATTCGCCATCAATATACGATGGATACTGCCCGCTAGGCGGTTTGGGGAAAGGGCTGCAACGGGCAAGTCCCTTGGATACGGCATCATCGAATAGAGCGATGCCGGACGATCGTTTGATTTGAACGCGGTTAGGGGTGCCATCGGCATTCAGGTCCACGCGGTACTGCAAAGTAGGGTTGCCGCGTACTTCGGAGCGCGCAGGGGTGCTGTAGACCACGCCAGGCTGCACGCAAGCGCGCACTTTGGCGGCATAGCCACCGTCACCACCGCCGCCGCCAGCCTGGTTGCGGTCTGCGGTACCACCGGGGCGGCCAGGAGCACCTTCGCGCATGGCGCGACGGAACGCTTCTTCCTTGGCCTTGCGCTCGGCGTCCGCCTTGGCTTTGGCGGCAGCAGCAGCGCGAGCCTTACGTTCAGCATCCGCTTTGGCTTTGGCCTCGGCGTCTGCCTTGGCCTTGGCTTCTGCCTCGGCTTTGGCTTTGCGTTCGGCATCAGCACGGGCTTTGGCGTCGGCCTCTGCTTTGGCCTTGCGTTCGGCTTCCGCCTTGGCTTTAGCTTCTGCTTCGGCCTTGTCCTTGCGTTCCTGTTCCTGCTTTTCCTTCTGTTCACGTTCACGTCGTTCAGCGGCTAGCTTGTCCTGACGCTGTTTTTCCTGACGCTCTTGTTCCAGCTTTTCTTCACGTTCTTTTTGCTCGCGTTCTTTGCGAGCTTGCTCCAAAGCGATCTCGGGATCGACTTCGGGTTCAGCAGGAGGTGTGACCTTTTCAGGTTCAGGAGGTGGTTTGGGTGCCGGAGGCGGTTCTGGTTCCGGTTCAGGCTTGGGTTCTGGCTCTGTAACTGGTTCAGGCTCAGGTTGTGGCTCTGGCTCGGCCTCGGGGGCTTCGGGATCCGCATTGACGGCCGCGTCGGGCGCGACACCGTCCATCCACAATTCGACCTGCACCGCATTGGGTGTTTTGGGCGCAGTAGAAAAAAGGGCTCCCGCCAAAATGGCGAGCAGCAACAGCCCGTGCAGACCCAGGGCGATGAGCAAGCCGCGCCGATCTTCCTTTTGCTCAGGCGAGCGCAGCGCCTGATTGCGGGTATTGCGTGTTCTGTGCTTCATTCAGTTCAGGTTTTTCGCGCCGGATGGCGAGCACGCTATCCGGCCAGAGGTTATTTGCCAGCGTCAGGGTCGCTATTGCGATCGACGATCAGACCCAGGCGGTTGATGCCATTGGAGCGCAGCTCATCCATCAAGCCCATGACGGTCTCGTAGGGAACCTTGCCGTCGGCGGCGATGACAACCGGACTGTCGGCCTGCATACGCGAGCGTACTTCATTGAGCAGTGTGGACTTCTCGATGTTCATGAACTCGGAGCCCGCATCGCGCAAGCGTATGGCCAGTTTGCCGTCCTTATCAACCTGGATTTCCACCGGCTTGGCAGGTACTTCGGAGGCTTGGCCTACCGAAGGCAGCTCCACCAAACCAGGGGTAATCATGGGAGCGGTGACCATGAAGATCACCAGCAGCACCAGCATCACGTCGATATACGGTACGACGTTGATTTCATTTTTCATGCGCCGGCCATGACGGCCGGTGCTTCCACGCATCGATGGCATCAGTTCACCTGCCGCTGCAAGATGTTCAGGAATTCGTCGATAAAGCTGTCAAAGCGGATCGAGATACGATCGAGCTCGTTGGTAAAGCGGTTGTAGGCCACCACCGCAGGGATGGCGGCAAACAGACCAATAGCCGTGGCAATCAGGGCTTCGGCAATACCGGGAGCCACCGAGGCCAGGGTTGCCTGCTGCATGCCCGACAAACCGATAAAGGCGTGCATGATCCCCCAGACGGTACCCAGCAGCCCGATGTAGGGGCTGACCGAACCGGCAGAGGCCAGGAAGTTCAGATGTGTTTCCAGCGTATCCATTTCGCGTTGATAGCTGGCACGCATGGCACGACGTGGGCCGTCCAGCAGGGCAGGCCCCGAGCTTTGACTGCGACGGGCCTTGATGAATTCAGTCATGCCGGCTTCAAAAATACGGGCCAAGGCCCCGTGTTCAGCACGACGCGAGGAGATGGATTGCTGAAGCACGGCCAGATCGCCACCCGCCCAGAAGTCGTCCTCAAAACGGCGAGTCTGCTCCAGCGTGCGTTTAAGTGCAGCCCGTTTACTGAAGATATAGGCCCACGAGAGAATCGAGATTCCCAGCAGGATCAGCATGACAAGCTGAACGGGAATACTGGCATCGAGAAGTAGCGAAATCAGCGACAGGTCGCTAGTAGCTTGCATGGTCAGTCCTGAACCTTTTCCAAGAGGGTACGTAAATCAGAGTCCAGCTTGCTTGGACGAAGCGTGTTGGCGTCAACGCAAACAATTTGGATGGTGCTTTGGCATAACAGTTCCCCACCTCGCAGGGCACCTTGTTCAAAATGGATGGTAGCCGACCCCAGTTGGGTAATCCGGCTGCGTACCGAGATCAAATCATCGAGCCGGGCAGGTTTGAGATATTGTATTTCAACCTTCTTGACTACGAACAGGCGTTGATTCTGCTCGGCTACATCGGATTGGTTTACGCCCAGGTTCCTGAGCCATTCTGTGCGCGCACGCTCAAAGAATTTCAGGTAGTTGGCGTAATATACGATCCCCCCAGCGTCGGTGTCCTCGTAATATACGCGAATATCAAGCCGAGCCTGGGTGTCCCACTTGTCAGTAAGCATGTCGTTCGTAAAAGAGTTTATGTTGACGGGCAGGGCATGGCCTACGGCCAGCCCTGCTTGGAGTCTTTACAGCGAGGCCAGACGCTCCACGCTGACCTGAGCAATCTGCTCGACCGGGACGTTGGTGCTGCTGGCATCACGGCGTGCCTGCATTTCAACGACGCCCTCTTTCAAGCCGCGCTCACCGATCGTAATGCGTAGCGGCACGCCAATCAGTTCCCAGTCGGCAAACATGATGCCGGGGCGGGCGTCGCGGTCGTCCAAAATGACATCCACGCCTTGTTCTTTGAGCTGCGTGTACAGATCCGTCGCAGTCTGACGTACCGCATCGCTCTTGGTAAAGCCGATCGGGCAGATTACCACTTCAAACGGGGCCAGGGCGCGAGGCCAGATCATGCCACGCTCGTCGTGGTTTTGTTCGATGGCTGCGGCCGCAATACGGCTGACGCCAATGCCATAACAACCCATTTGCATGACAGCCGGTTTACCATCAGTTTCCAAAAAGGTGGCGTTCAGCTTCTTGGAGTAGACATCGCCCAGGAAGAACACGTGGCCCACTTCAATGCCGCGCTGGATGGCCAGCTTGCCGCCCTCAGGAGCGGGGTCGCCGTGAACCACGTTGCGCAGGTCTGCCTTGATGGGTTCGGGCAGGTCGCGACCCCAGTTCACGCCGGTGTAGTGAAAGCCCTCTTCGTTGGCGCCACAGACAAAGTCGCTCATGTTGGCAACGGTCAGGTCGGCAATGACTTGCACTGCTTGACGTGTGCCGATCGGGCCCAGATAGCCGGGCTTGCAGCCAAAGACGGCCACAATTTCTTCTTCGGTTGCCAGACGGTGACCTTTTTCAAAGCCGGCCAGTTTGGAAACCTTGATGTCGTTGACTTCATGGTCGCCGCGAATCAGCAGCAGGTACACAGTCGTCTTGGTTTGCCCATCTTCTTCAACATCGGTAGCCACCACCACGGATTTGACCGTGGCAGTCAGGTCCAGTCCTAGTTGTTGAGCGACCAGTTCGCATTTTGGGGCCTCTGGTGTGGCGGTCTTGACCAGCGCTTGGCCAGGAGCGGCGCGCTCAGCCAGAAGGCAAGGGGCGGGAGCCAGTTCGATATTGGCAGCGTAGTCGGTGTCAGGGTTGTAGACCAGCAAGTCTTCGCCGGTATCGGCAATAACCTGAAACTCATGGCTGCGCGAACCGCCAATGGAGCCGGTATCAGCCGCCACGGCACGGAAGTCCAGACCTAGACGAGCAAAGATACGCATATACGCGTCGTACATATTGTCGTAACTGGCCTGGGCGTCTTCGGCGTTGCGGTCAAAGGAGTAGGCGTCCTTCATGGTGAATTCGCGGCCGCGCATCAAGCCAAAACGGGGACGACGCTCGTCACGGAACTTGGTTTGAATATGGTAGAAGTTAATCGGCAATTGGCGCCAGCTGTGGATTTCGTTGCGGGCGATGTCCGTGATGACCTCCTCAGAGGTGGGCTGCAGCACGAAGTCGCGTTGGTGGCGGTCCTTGATTCGTAGCAGCTCGTCGCCATATTTTTCCCAACGGCCAGACTCTACCCAGAGTTCGGCGGGCTGGACTACTGGCATCAGCAACTCAATGGCGCCGGAGCGGTCCATTTCCTGACGAATGATGTTTTCAATCTTGCGCAGCACGCGCAGGCCCATAGGCATATAAGTGTAGATACCGCCGGCGGCTTTGCGTATCATGCCGGCGCGCGTCATGAGCTGGTGGCTGGCAACTTCGGCCTCGGTAGGCGCTTCTTTCAGGGTATTAATGTGATACTGGCTAGCATGCATGGTAGGGAACTCGTCAGGTACGTATAATCAGATTTAATTGTATTGAATTCGTTAGAGGTGGCCTATGTTAGATCGTGAAGGCTACCGTCCTAATGTCGGAATTATTCTCGTTAATCGCAAAAACGAGGTTTTTTGGGGCAAGCGTATTCGGGAACATGCCTGGCAGTTCCCGCAAGGCGGTATCAAATACGGCGAAACACCCGTACAGGCGATGTACCGCGAACTGCACGAAGAAGTGGGCTTGCTGCCAGAGCATATCCGTATATTAGGCCGGACGCGAGATTGGCTTCGCTACAACGTGCCCAATCATTTTGTACGTCGGGAGGCGCGTGGCCATTACAAGGGCCAGAAACAAATCTGGTTCCTGTTGCGACTGGTAGGGCGAGACAGCGATGTCTGCCTGCGCTCTTCCTCGACGCCGGAGTTTGATGCATGGCGTTGGAGTCAATATTGGGTGCCACTTGATTCAGTGATTGAGTTCAAGCGGGAAGTCTATCAGCAAGCGCTAAACGAGCTGTCGGATATTTTATTCCGGCGGCGCCAGGAAAATCGTTATTTACGTCAGCGCCCCCCAAGCGCAATTGATGCCGATACCGTAGACAGCAGGGATCATGCGCATATTATTGGTTGAAGACGAGTTGGAAATGGCCGCGTGGCTGGAGCGGGCTTTGGCGCAAAGTGGTTTTTTGCCCGATCCCGCTCATGATGCCCGAACGGCAGAAGTGTTGTTGACGGCCCATGAATATGATGCGGTTGTGATGGATTTGCGCCTGCCCGATAAACACGGGCTGGTGCTTTTGCGCGAGATGCGCGAACGCGGTGATCACACTCCCGTGCTGATCCTGACCGCTCAAGGCGCCTTGCAAGACCGTGTTCGTGGTCTGAATCTGGGCGCCGACGATTTCCTGACCAAGCCCTTTGCCCTGGAGGAACTGGAGGCTCGTCTGGCTGCTTTGGTGCGGCGCAGCCGTGGCCGTGTGGCGCCTGTAGTCAGCTGCGGCTCGCTGGAATACAACCCCGAAAGCCGGGCTTTCATGCTGGACAGTGCCATTGTGCATTTGACTCCGCGTGAACATGCGGCTTTGTTGGTGCTGATCAGTCGTTCTGGTATGCCGGTTGAAAAGTCCCAGCTTTTTGCCCGCGTGTTCGAGCACGATAGCGATGCCAGCCCTGATGCCATCGAGGTTGTCTTACACCGCTTGCGCAAGAAACTTGCCAATAGCGATGTGCATATCGTGACGGTACGAGGTTTAGGCTACATGCTGGAAGTGCTTGAGGCGGAATCCGGCGTTTCATGACAGCACCTTCTCCACCCCCCGCCAATGCCTGGCAAGGCAGTTTGCGCTTTTGGCTGCTGGTCCTGCTGATCCCGGGGGTGGTCGCCTTGCTGTTGTATGACAGTTGGGAAGATTACCGGGCCATGAACTCCGTCACGGAAAATGTGTACGACAGCGCTTTGCTGGAACCGGCCAAAGTGCTTGAGACCAGTGTGGAGTTCAATACCGATGGCAGTTTACGCATCGATCCGCCCTTTTATGCCCAGGTCATGCTGGAGTCCAGACCAGGCAATCGCAAGTATTTTCGGGTCGAAGAAGTCACCCCTTTGGTCCGTAACCTGGGTGGTGCCGATGCCAATCAATTAAAAGGGCGCACCTTACTTGGGATGGAAGGGCTACCGCGTCCCGCCAATCTGGCTGACCATGAAGGCGTGCCGGTTTTCTACGATTCCTATTTCCGTAATGACACCGTGCGTATGGTGGCTTTGTGGCGCGACCTGCATTACAAAGGCCAGCACAGACAGGTTTTGGTGATGGTGGGCGAAAGCCTGGATTTGCGTTTACGCACTCAACAGGAAGCTTGGCGCGAAGGCATTTTCCGCAATTTGCGTATGTTGTTGCTGGCTGTGCTGCTGGTGTGGTTCGCCGTGGCCTGGGCCTTGCGTCCTTTGCAGGCTTTGCGTCAGGAAGTGCGCAACCGAAGCGTGGATGACTTGCAGCCCCTGGACGAGCGCGATGTGCCGCGTGAAGTGGTCCCCTTGGTTCGTTCGGTCAATCATCACATAGAGCTATACCGTTCCGTGCTGGATAGGCAGGCACAGTTTTTGGCCGACGCCTCGCATCAATTACGTACCCCCTTGGCGATTATTCATACTCAGGCTCAGTACGCTCGCCGCGAGCCGGATATTGAACGTGTCCGGGAGTCCTTGGGGGCGATTATCAAGCAGTTGGGACAGGCGACCCGCCTGACCGAGCAGTTATTGGCTTTGGCCCATGCCAGCCATAGCACCACCATGAGCCAGGGCCAGGTCGATCTGGCCAGTTTGGGGCGCGAGGTAGTGCTGCAATATCTGCCCTTGGCGCGCGAACATCGCCAGGATCTGGGCTGGATCGGGCCGGGCGAAGAAGGGGAGCAAGCGCCCCTGTGGGTCTACGCCAGCGATGCCGAGATCCATGAGTCGGTCTCCAACCTGATTCACAACGCCATCAATCATGCCGGTAGCGGCAGTGCAATAACGGTTTCTGCCGGACACGACGACAAGCAGGCCTGGATCAGTGTGACGGACAATGGCATGGGCTTGGCGGCCAGTTTGCGTGAAAGCGTATTTGTGCGCTTTGACCGGGGCGGCCCGGCACGCAAGGGCGGACGTGGTTCGGGTTCTGGCTTGGGTCTGGCCATTGCGCTGGCTTACGCCGAGCGCAATGGCGGCACGATTGTGCTCACTGATGGCGAGCCTAACGATATGGGCGGCTACGGCTTGAAGGCGACGCTACGCTTGCCCTTGTTGCAGCCCGAAGCGCCTCAATCAGATAATTCCTGAATCAAGCTTTGTCGTTTGGGCGGGCCAACAGATTGAACAGGGTAGAGACATCCCAATCCGAGTGGCCCTGTTCGGCAATTTTCGCAAACTGTGCCTGAATCAAGCGGGTTGCCGGCAACTGAGCCCCAGTGCGCTGGGCCTCTTGCTGCACCAGATCCAGGTCTTTCAGCATCCAGTTCACGGTGAAACCGGGTTGAAAGTCTCTAGCCAGCATCGTGGGGCCTTTGGTTTCCATTTGCCAGCTGCGGGCTGCGCCCTTGGTCAGGACAGACAGAGCTTGTTCCATATCCAGTCCGGCTCGCTCACCAAAAGCCATGGCTTCGGCCAGACCTTGCAAAAGACCGACGACGGCAATCTGGTTCACCATCTTGCATAGCTGCCCAGATCCCAGTGGCCCCATCAAGGTGCAAGCCTGGGCGTAGCTCATCATCAGGGGGCGGGCGCGTTCCATATCCTGCGCATGCCCACCACACATAATGCTGAGCATGCCTTTCTGGGCTCCGGCTTGCCCGCCGGAAATCGGGGCATCGACAAAGGCGACCTGCTTGCTGGCGGCCAGTGCCCCCAGTTCCCGGGCAACGTTGGCGGAGGCGGTGGTATGGTCGATAAACAGGCTGCCGGCCTTCATACCTGCCAGCGCACCGTCTGGCCCCTGAAAAATGGCGCGCAAATCATCATCATTTCCCACACAGGCCATCACAATGTCGGCTTGTGCCGCTGCCTGGGCCGGGGTGGCCGCCCAGGCCTGTTTGAATTGTGCGCTCCATTGCTCCGCTTTGGCCTGATTGCGGTTGTACACCGTCACCTGATGGCCGGCCTGAGCCAGATGACCCGCCATCGGATATCCCATCACTCCCAGACCAATGAACGCCACTTTTTGCGGGCGGCCGGATTCATACTGTTTGGGCTGAATGGATGGGTTCATGGCACGGGGCTCCTTAAGAATAATCATGTTCAGACGTAGAGCTTAGCGCAGCTTTTCCAACTTGATCGCCGCCTGAGGGAATAAGCGGCAAGGTGTTTGAAGCTTGACGGCATCAGGCCCCTCATGTTCTAAACCAAACATAGATCTGTAATAAATGGAATTTTCCTGTCCGGATCATGATGGGCACACATGATTTCCTGGCTAATTAACTGGAACTTGAATCCTATGAACTCTTTCGATCGTCGTCGTTTCTTGAAGCTGGCAGGTGCCACTGGATTGGCGTCTATGGGGACCTCTTTGCCGTGGGCGGCGTGGGCGGCAGATGCCGCGGTACTGGAAAAAGCGAAGGCCCAAGGCCAGGCTGTGTTTTACGCCAACATCACGGCTGTAGAGCCCATCATGAAGGCCTTGCAGCAAGCGCAAGGCATTGAAGGTAAATACACTCGTATTTCCAGCTCCAAGTTCATCCCCACCATCCTGACCGAGTTCAACGCTGGCAAGTTGATGGCGGATGTGGTCCAGGCTCCCCTGCCGATGTTGCAAATGCTTAAAGAGCAGGGCGTGTTGGTTCCTCATCAGTCTGAAGCCGTACAGGGCTACCCGCAGTGGGCTATTCAAGACGATTCGATTATTCAGTTTGGCATCGAATATGTGTCTTATATCTATAATACGGACCACCTCAAAGCCGAGGACGCGCCGCAACGTTACGAAGATCTGGCCGATCCCAAGTGGAAAGACAAGATCGTGATGGCTAACCCGGCTAATCACCCGTCCACCATTGGTTGGCTGATTGGCTTGAAGGAAAAAGTCTTTAGCAGCGAAGAGCAGTGGCTGGACTTCCTGAAAGGGCTGGCTGCCAACAAACCCATGTTTGTAGCGTCGTTTGGCCCAACCCCCGCTCCTATTGAAAGTGGCGAGAAGCTGATTGCCATTTCCATGCCCAAGTACATCGTGACCAAGTCGCCTGCGCCATTGGCCTGGGGCCCCATGTCGGGTCAGCCTTTGCTGGGCTCGCCGCGTGCTATTGCTCTGACTAAGAATGCGCCGCATCCGGATGCGGCCCGCGTTTTTCTGGATTATTGGCTGGGCAATGAAGCCATGGGTATTTTGGCCAATAAGGTGGGCGAATATGTTCTGGCCCCCGGGATTCATCCTCCGGTCGCTGGCATTGATAAAGCCAAGGTCGAGCCTATCCGGGACCTGAGCGATGCAGAACTGATTCGTTGGAGTCGTGAATTCAGCCGTATCTTTGCTGTGCGTTAATCACGCGACGGCAAGAGCTGGTTCAACAAGAACGGGGCGCCTTGGCGCCTCGCCTTATTTTTATTGAAAACATTAACTCATTATGCAAATTGAAATTACCGGCCTGAGCAAGACCTATGTCTCAGAGGACAAAACCTTCAAGGCCTTGGACAATATCAACCTGACGATTCCCGCGAATGAGTTTTTCACCCTGTTAGGGCCCAGTGGCTGCGGCAAAACCACACTGCTGCGGTGCATTGTTGGTCTGGAAACCCCAGACGAGGGTGAAATCCGCATTGGGGACGAGATCGTCTGGTCCAGCGCCAAGAATATTGCTGTTCCGGTAGAAAAGCGCGGTCTGGGTATGGTGTTTCAGACCTACGCCATCTGGCCGCACATGACGGTGTTCGACAATATCGCTTACCCGCTGCAAGTACGTGGCGAGCGCAAAGAGGTGATTCGTGAAAAAGTCGCGAACATTTTGAAGTTTGTGCAACTGGAAGGGGTGGATCAGCGTTCCGCAACGCGTCTGTCCGGTGGCCAGCAACAGCGAGTGGCGCTGGCACGAGCTCTGGTGGCCGAGCCCAAGGTCATCCTGTTTGACGAGCCGCTCAGCAACCTGGATGCCAAGCTGCGTGAAGAAACGCGTAAAGAACTGCGCGAGTTCTTGAGCCGTCTGGACATTACCGCAGTGTACGTGACGCATGATCGTGTCGAGGCGCTGGCCTTGTCCAACTCCATCGCTGTTATGCGTGGCGGCAAAATTCTGGAAATTGGCTCACCAGAAAAAATTTACTTTGATGCCGACCACCGCTTTGTGGCGGACTTTATTGGTCGTGCCAACCAGATCAGCGCCAAGGTGCTGGAGCAGCGTGTGGATTCCACCCTTGTGGAATGCGAACTGGGTCAGTTGCACTGCAAGAAGCGAGATCTGCCCGTGGGCACGGAGGTCACGTTGTGCATTCGTCCCGAGTTTATTCGCGTCAGTAGTCAGTCCAGTGAAGTGGGCCAGAATCTGTTCCATGGGCAGGTTCAGGCCTTGGAATTCGTGGGCGAGTCCTACGAGGCCGAGGTCACAGTGGGTAAAGAGCAGCTCCTGGTGTGTATCGATCCTGATGTGAAGGTAAAGCAGGGCGATACCGTGCGCTTTAACCTGCATCCTGCGCATTGCATGCTCTTGTCGGCATAAGGGCGGAACATCATGAATCAAACACGCAGACCACTTAGCTGGTCGCTTATTCTGATTGTTGGCTTTCTGACGCTATGCCCGGTCCTGATGTTGCTGCTGGGCAGTTTTTCGCAGGGCCTGACGGCTTTTGGTTCTTTCACCACGGCCAAGTATGTAGCCGCCTACACCGATCCCTTTTTGCTGGAAGTCACCTTCAATACGGTGGTTTTCGTGCTGGGCTCGTCCCTGTTCTCTACCGCGCTGGCCGTTTTCCTGGCTTACCTGAATACGCGTACCAACATGCCCATGAAGGGTGTGTTTACGGTGCTGTCCATCGTCCCCATGATGATTCCGCACTTGTTGTTCTCGGTTAGCTGGGCACTGCTGTTGAATCCGTCCAATGGCCTGATCAATATGTTCTTGCAGGACACCTTGGGTCTGCAGGACGCACCGCTGAATATTTATTCGCTCTGGGGCATGATTCTGGTCGAGGGCTTGTTGAACATGCCTGTGGCCTATCTGATCATCGCGCCTGCCATGGCCTCGTTTGACGTGTCCATGGAAGAGTCCTCGCGTGTATTCGGGGGCGGTCTGTGGCGCACCTTGACGCGGGTCACCTTGCCGATTCTGCGTCCAGCCATCATGGCGGCTTTCATTTTGGCGATTGTGCGGGCGCTGGCCTCTTATGCGGTGCCACGTGTTCTGGGTACGCCGGGTCGTGTGGATGTGCTGGCCACGTATCTGTTCGAGATGATCTCAACCGGCTTCGCGCCAGACTATGGAAAAGCGGCAGCGCTGGGCATGAGTGTGCTATCGGCCTCCATTGCCCTGATCGTGCTGTATCGCTACATGACGAAAGAAAGCAGCAAGTATGTGACCATCTCCAGCCGTGGTTTCAAACCGACGCAACTGGAACTGCGTCGCGCGAAAATCCCGCTGTTCATCATCGTGGGCATTATCAGCTTGCTGATGGTAGTGTTGCCTGTCGCTGTGCTGCTCTACACCTCCATGATTCCGTACTCCATGGTGCCTAGCGCTCGCGCCTTCTCTTTGATGAGCTGGGCGAACTGGATTGATGTCATTCAAGACCCAATCTCCAAAGTGGCCATGACAAATAGTCTGTTCCTGGCTGTGTTCGGGGCCAGTCTGGGTGTGCTGTTGTCGCTATTTGTGGCCTATGTGGTGGTTAAGTTACGAACGCGAGCGGCGGCGCTGCTCGATACCTTGAGCTTTCTGTCCTTCTCCTTTCCGGGGATTGTGATCGGTATCGGTTTTATGTGGTTCTTTGTGCAAACGCCTTTGTATGCAACCTTGACCGCCTTGCTGCTGGCTTATATCGCAGCCTATCTGCCTTACGGGATCCGACCTTTATCGGCGGCTTTTGTGCAGGTACATGCTCACCTGGAGGAATCCTCGGCCGTTGCCGGGGCCAGCTCCTGGACAACCATGCGCCGCATCATTATTCCTTTGCTGATTCCCGGTGTGGTGTCAGCCTGGATTTTGATGGCCACCATGTTCATTCGTGAGTTGACGGTATCCGTGGTGCTGTCCCGTCCTGGCACAGAAGTGCTGGCGGTACAGGTGTTGAGCTATGCCGAAGATGGTTTGTGGGGCAAGCTCTCGGCCTTGGGGATCATCATGATTCTGATCTCTACTGTGCTGGTGTTGCTGGCCATGTATATCGGTAACTTCTACAAGCGCCGTCAAGGCACGATGTAAGTTGGCTGATCTCAATGGCCTGAATTCCGCAAGGGGTTCAGGCCATTGTTGTTTTTGCTAGGAACAGACCGTATCTTGTCGCCTGGCATTTGACTCAAGCGGGTGCCCGCTGTGACCTTGATCGATCAAGGTCCGCGCAGTACGCCTAGTGCAAGCGCTGCTTCGTTTGTGGATGGTTTGCTTGCCGCCGTAGCCCACTCCGGCGACATTCTGGCTCCCTTGTTAGGAAGGTTGTGTACGCAGGCGGTTCTGGCTGCTTGATGTTTGTTCTTGGAGGTGGCTCCGTTTAGCCCAGCAAGGATTGAGCTGTCTTGAAACCAGGCAGCAAAACCAGTCGATAAAAAAAAGGCCTGATTTCGTGGAGAGATGAAATCAGGCCTTCTTGCTGTTGCGCCAGTTTGAATGCCCCCTTTCAGGGGCAGCTTTCAAACCAGAGGACTGGCTGTGCCTTAGTCCTCTTCCACGAAAGTTTCGTCGCGTTTTTTCTTGACAGAGGGCAGGGCCACAATCACCACCAGGATGGCGGCTAGAACCAGCAATGACAAGGACAGCGGACGAGTGACAAAGGTGGTGTAGTCACCACGGGACAGGAGCAGGGCACGACGGAAATTCTCTTCCATCATGGGACCCAATACCAGACCCAGCAACAAGGGAGCGCCTTCACAACGCAGTTTGGACCATACGTAGCCGACAAAACCAAAAGCGGCGGTGACCAGAATGTCAAACACGTTGTAGTTCAGCGAATACACCCCGACCGTACAAAAGACCAGGATGGCAGGAAATAGCAGGCGGTACGGTACTTTGAGCAGCTTCACCCACAGACCAACCAATGGCAGGTTCAGAATGACCAGCATCAGGTTACCGATCCACATGGAAGCGATCAGGCCCCAGAACAGTTCAGGGTGGCTGGTCATCACTTGTGGGCCGGGCTGAATGTTGTGGATGGTCATGGCACCAATCATCAGAGCCGTCACGGCGTTACCGGGGATACCCAGTGTCAGCAGCGGGATGAAGGAGGTTTGAGCGGCGGCGTTGTTGGCCGACTCGGGACCGGCCAGACCGGCAGGGTGGCCTTTGCCAAAGCGCTCCGGATTTCTGGAGATTTTCTTCTCCAGCGTGTAGGAGGCAAAGGAGGACAGAACCGCGCCACCACCGGGCAGAATGCCCAGGCACGAACCCATTGCAGTCCCACGGATGACGGCCGGCCAGCACTCTTTGAACTCTTGTTTGTTGGGGTACAGGCTGCCAACCTTGCCTGTAATTTCGACACGCTGGTCGCCCAGCTCCAGGTTGTTCATGATTTCCGAGAAACCAAATACACCCATGGCCACCACGGCAAAGTCGATACCATCTTGCAGCTCGGGAATACCAAAGTCGTAACGCGCTACACCGGAGTTCACGTCAGTACCGACCATGCCCAGCAGCAGGCCCAGCAGGATCATGCAGATGGCCTTGGGCAGAGAACCAGAGGCCAGCACCACCGCGCCCACCAGGCCTAACACCATTAATGAGAAATACTCGGCAGGTCCGAACTTGAAAGCCACCTCAGCCAAAGGCGGTGCGAAGGCCGCCAGCAAAATGGTTGCAACACAACCGGCAAAGAACGAACCCAGGGCAGCAATCGCCAAAGCAGCACCGGCCCGGCCATTGCGTGCCATCTGGTGCCCGTCCAGCACGGTCACCACCGCCGAGGTTTCGCCCGGCAGGGCAACCAGAATGGCGGTTGTGGACCCGCCATACTGCGCGCCGTAGTAAATACCGGCCAGCATGATCAGGCCAGCCACAGGGGGCAGTACATAGGTGATGGGCAACAGCATGGCGATAGTTGGCACAGGGCCAATGCCAGGTAACACGCCAATCAAGGTGCCCAGTATGCAACCGAGCAGAGCGTAGGCCAGGTTCTCCGGTGTGACTGCGACCGAAAAACCCAGCATCAGGTTGTCAAATAATTCCATATCCGTTCACCCCCAATCAGGCCAGAAAACTTGGCCACAAGGGAAATACCAACCCTAGGCCTTTGATGAATGCCAGCCAGACAAACAGCACCAGAAATACAGCTGCGCCCAGCGCGATCGGCCAGCTAAACTCATGGCTGGCAAAGCTGCTGATCACAACAAGCAGGAAGATAGAGGCATATACCCCTAATGAGTTAAGCGTCAGCCCGCACAAGACAACCGCGCCGATGATAACGAAGACGACTTTCCAGTTAAACTTCTCTATCTCAGTGCTTTCTGCTTTGGCAGACAATGAGTTCAAGGTGACAACCGCCCCTAGCAAGCTCAGGCATACACCAAGCCAGAAGGGGAAGTAGCCGGGTCCCATACGGGCGGCTGTTCCCATCGAGTAGCTGGTAGCCCCGAGCGAGAAAGCGGCGCCCACGACCACGAACATGATCCCGGACCAGAAGTCCTGTTTATTTTTAATTTGCATAAGGTGGATTCTCCTTGTCTGCCTTGCGCATTGGTTTTCCTTTTTCCTGTGTCAGCTTGTTTATGGTGGAGCGGGTTCCACACTCTGCATGTGCCGACTGCTTTAAACAGAGGTGACGCATGGTAATGGAGCGTTTGAAGACTGAAAACCCTGACTTGACCCTAGTTTTTAAGGGTTTTCCCGGTAAATCCGGAAAATTAGGGTTTTTTGGGAGCGTGTTCGCAGGTGGATGACATGCTTTGAAAGAAGTTTGAAAGGTAATGGAAAGATGGGTGAAAGGTTATCATTAGTATGAAATTCCTCTACCCAGTAACGCTAGCAATGGTTTACGATAAGGCCCATGTTGCAAGATCTCGACTTTCTCGCTGACCGTATCGGTCAACTGGTAGAGCAATCTCGTCAGCTCAACGCTGAACGCGCTCAATTATTAGCTCGTCTGAAAACTCAAGATGCCGAGCTGGACGCCTTGCGCCAGCAAAATCGGCGTCAACAGGACGAGTTTGAGTCCCTGTCCACCGGTGTTGCTTCGCATCAGCGTCAGTTGGATGTGGTGCAGCAACAAGCACAAGCGGATCAGGCTGAACTGAAAAAACTGCTTGAGCAGGAACAGGCCCAGGTGGTCGCCTTGCGTCGTGAGCTAGACAGTGCTCGTGCAGGAATGGGCGTATTGCGTGATGTGGCAGGGCAGGCTCGTGACCAGATCGGTTCGATCCTCATGCGTTTACCCGGTGCCGTACAGGAGTAAGTCATGGAACGAGTTGATATTTCCCTACTGGGCCGCGATTATTCCCTGGCATGTCCTCCATCTGAAAAAGCCCGCTTGTTGGAAGCGGTCAAACTGGTAGACCAGCGTATGCAGGCTATCAAGGGTTCGGGGCGCGTTTCTGGCAACGAACGTATCGCTGTTATGGCTGCTATTCAGATCGCCAGCGAGTTTTTATCGGCTAAAGCACCTGATGGTCCACTGGCTAATGTTGCTTTTGGCGATTTCAAGCGTAAAATTGAAGACATGCACGCGATGATGGATGATGTTATTGAGCCTTCGGGCACATCGCGCTAAACCAAATTTGAAAGCAGCTCCTTGTTGTCCCTTGCGGGCTGCTTCATCCCAGTAAGTCCCTGCCGTGTTCGTGACACGACCATACATTCCTTGAACCAATGCTTTTGGCATACAGGTTGTTGGATTAGCCAGTAGGAGCGATCGTCCTCGTCGACGAACCCGAAGCTGGCTTGATGACAGCCGATCTTGGACCTTCGGTTCCAGGATGCCGGTCTTGACGGCAATGGTGGGGCACCTACAAAAAAGCCCGTCCAGTTCTGGACGGGCTTTTTCCTTTTCTACTGCTTTGTTTATTTCTGACTACCAGGCGTAACGCCACGCTTGCTGGCATAAACAAACAGAGCCAGCCCAGCCACAATCATGGGCAAGGACAACCACTGTCCCATTGACAAGCCAGCACTGAGCAGACCCAGGTAGCTGTCAGGTTCGCGGGTGTACTCCACCATGAAGCGGAAAAAACCGTAGCCGATCAGGAACAGGGCGCTAGCCTGGCCCACGGCGCGTGGGCGGCGCGTAAACCACCACAGCAAGATGAACAGGGCAATGCCCTCCAGGGCCATCTCATACAACTGCGAAGGGTGGCGAGGGTTTGCATCCATCTGCGGGAACACCATTGCCCACGGCACATCGCTAGGACGACCCCACAGTTCTCCGTTGATAAAGTTACCCAAGCGGCCTACCGCCAGCCCCAGTGGGATCAAGGGGGCCAGGAAATCACTGATTTCCAGAAAACGGCGTTGGCGGTTACGAGCAAACAGTGCAATCGTCACCAGCACCCCGATCAGACCGCCATGAAAGGACATGCCACCTTGCCAGACATACAGAATCTCCAGCGGATGCGACAGGTAGTAGGAGGGTTGATATAACAGGGTAAAGCCCAGACGTCCGCCCACTACTACGCCCAGAACACAGTAAAAGATCAGGTCTTCCAGGTCTTTGCGGGTCAGCAAGGCGTAGCCCGCGCGGATACGCGCCATGCCAGCCAGCCAAACCAGGCCAAAGCCCACTAAATACATCAAGCCATACCAATGAATGGCAAGGGGTCCAAGTTGTATGGCGATGGGATCAAACTGCGGGTGAATTAACATGCGTGCCCATTACAGAGATGAATATCAGATAATAGCGTGACTACGAGCCCAGACCAGGACTGGGTAAATTGTAAGGGAAGGATCGTGCTGCATTCAGTCTCTTGGCCCGCCGTTTACCATTAGTAGTTTTTTGTGGATTGATGATCTTTAATCCAATGGCAAAGGCTGATACGGTAGCGTTGATGGATATCGTGCTCAACAAGATAGTCGGGGGAACGGGGGTGCTATTCCCATACCCACCCAAAACCGGCTCAGCGCCTTATAAGCGCAAGCGATTGCAGCCTGGTTGCTGGGTCTAGCCAATTCGTCAACAAAGGAGAACTCATGAAGGAAACAGCCATATTGGGTGGCGGATGCTTTTGGTGTACTGAAGGGGTGTTCAAGGCCCTGCGAGGTGTGCAGTCGGTGGTGCCCGGATACTGTGGCGGCCATGTGGAAAATCCCACCTATGAACAGGTTTGTGGCAAGCAGACCGGCCATATTGAAGTGGTCAAAGTGGAGTTTGACCCTTCAGTCATTTCCTATCGGGATTTGCTGGAGGTATTTTTCCTGACCCACGACCCTACCACGCCGGATCGTCAGGGCGCTGACCAGGGGCCGCAGTATGCGTCGGCTATTTTTTGCCAAAACGAAGAACAGCGCCGCCAGGCTTTCGAAGTCATCGAAGAAATCAAATCACAGTTTGATGCGCCTATCGTGACGCATGTGCTCGACAGCTCCACGTTCTGGGAAGCCGAGGACTATCACCACGATTATTTTGCCTTGAACCCTGAGCAGGCCTATTGCCAGATGGTGATTGCGCCCAAGCTCAAGAAGTTCTACCAGCGTTTTCAGGATCTGCTGGTCAAAAGCTAAGCATCCTGAGGGTGCGAAGCAGAAGCAAGGTAGCGTCTGTACAGGGCGCTACCTGGTAATGTCAGGCGGGCCATCAGGCCAATAATGAGCAAGGTCAGGATAAGTCGGCCAACCAGGACCACCCAGATGTTGGCACCCAGAGCCAGAATAAGAATGGTGTCTTCAATCAGGGAGTGGCTTAACGACAGCCAGGACAAGGCCAGCAAGCGCGTTCTGGGACTGTAGTTTTGCTGACGGGACTCGTCAATAATCAAGGCGCCGCCGTAGCTCAGGCCCAGCAATACGCCAATGGTGGTGGTGGGGGCGACTCGCTCTTCCAGTCCTGAAAAACGCAGCAAGGGCAGCAGAAGCCGGGTCAGCAAACGGGTGAAGCCGATTTTCTCCAGAACTGACAAGACTAACAGCAGGCCAAGAATAATCAGCCAGGTCATGAACAGTGAACTGGCCGTTCCCCACAACCAGTCTATCCAGCCTTGCCAACCGCCTTGTGTCGCATTGGACTGCCCGTAAAGCCAGGCCAGCGAAACAGGTTCCTGCAACAGCCCAGCACTGTTCAAACTCCAGGCCAGCAGGCTGCCGTAGAGCAGGGCGCAGACTACTCGTAGCGTGGCCGTAAACCAGAAACTGGCCCCGGCTCGACGCACAATCGCTTGCTCCATGGGGAGACTGTGAGCAAACAGCATCATGGTGCCCAGAACGCTGATCTGGGCCACGTTGAAACTCAAGCTGTCGCCCAACGCTGCCATCGATCCTATGCCTGCGTAAATACCGGCCAGGGCGGTGGTAGCCCATACGATACCGGCTTCAGGCGGTAAGCCGACCAGCGCCATGACGGGGCCGATCAGTGTGCCTACTTGTTCGATCAAGCCCAACTGCGCCGCAATACGCACCGCAATCATGATGGGAACCATGATGCGTGCAACGGTATAAAACATGCGCAGGCTGCGGCTAAGTGTGGTGCGAAGAAAGTTCAGCATGACAGCAGAAGGTTGAGGGGTCTGACTACTGATGCTAGCATGGCCCAGTGCTTGCTTTGTCGTGCCCTGGCGCTTGCGTGGGGTGGGCGATGTGGGCTGTCGGTTTGCCGCTACAAGCGGATGTGTGTTCCCTCATCCAAAAGAAAACCCCTGACGGTGAAACCCGGTGCAGCCAAGTGAGGCTGCCTGGTTTTCTCCCATCAGGGGCGTTGCGGACTGAGTAGGCCCTAGCTATCGACCCGAGCAGTGACCGCCACTGGCGGCTTGTCCGCTACCCCAGGCAATGGGAGCGGGTTCGGGACGGTAGGGGTAGTCCTGCAGGCTGTCCATGACAACTAACAAGACAACGACCAGCCAGAAGGTAGTGGTGATAAGGCGGAAAGTAGTTTTGCTCATGGTGGTGCGACTCAAGGATTAACGCGACGACGAATGCGCACGCCTATGATGGACCCGGCAAAGGCCAGTGCAAACCAGACCCAGCCATGTATGCTGGCCGAGGCGATGCCTCCCAGGAATGCGCCCACATTACATCCGAAGGCCATACGGGCACTGTAGCCCATGACCAAACCGGCAATCGCGCCTACCCACAAGGTACGGGCATTGGGCGATTTGAAATTGGCAGGATGGTTCCAGCGCGAAGCGGCCATTGCGCCCAGAATCAAACCAAAGTTGGTGACGGAGGTAACGTCAGCCAGAACAGGCTCTGCCAGACGTTGAGCATGGGGAGCCACGCCCCAGAATGCGTCGCCAACGGGTGTCCAGCCCAGCGCCGAGAATACTTTTGCTCCCCACAGGCCAATACCGTAGACGATGCCCCAAGGTTGGCCAGCAACAATCATGTGAATGGCGTACAGCACGGCCAGCAGCAAGGCGCCCATCCACCAGCGCATTTCCCATTTGGCTGGTGCGCTGTTGTGTTCTTTTTGATGGCGGCGTGCGCCCCGGCCTACGAACCAGGATACGGCTGCGCAGCCCAGGACGGTAATCAGTAAGGCGGTAGGCCAGCCCAGGGATACAGTCAGGTCGATAGCGGGCAAACCACCCAGGGCAATCCAGCCGGGTTGGTGCGATGCGCCCAGAAAGCTGCCAATGGCAAAGGTAGGCAGAACCGCAAAGGAGATCGGTGCGCCAGCACCTGCTTTATAGAGTGTGCCGGAGCCGCAACCGTCAGCCAGTTGCATAGCGGCACCAAACAGGAAGGCGCCCAGCACCAGGCTGATGGTCAGTGGGGCAATGGCACCGACCAACTCGCCGCCGCTGTCAGCGATCAGCGGCAGGGTGAAGGCAGCAGCCAATACCAATAGGAGCATTTGTGCCCAGATACCCTGAGGGTCGCGACGCTCGATATAGTTGCGCCAGCCGGTCGTGAAACCGAAACGGGCTCCTTGCAGCACGGCGCCAAAGCCAATCCCTAATAAGGCAAGCAAGCCTTGGCGCAGTCCACCTACCAGAGCGACCCCGACAATGAGGGCCAGGCTGGCCAGGATAAAGCCCAGTCTAGTCAGATAAAGCATGATCGATTTCTTTAGTTAACGGCGCGCTTGGCATCGAGTTTCAGAACCTCGAAGCGGGAGGGCTGGTTGTCCATGGGCAAGCTGCTGCGGCTCCATTCCACGACGGATTCGGGGTAAAGCTTCACGTTGGGGTTACCTGCCAGTTCGGACAATACAAACCAGTTCGTAGCAGCCCAGTGACCGGTATTGCAGAACGAAACGGTGGGTTTGTTATCCAGACCTTGTTCTTTGACGATCTTGACGAGCTCACCGGTGTCTTTCAGGACAGGTTTGTCGCTGCGAAAGAAGCTGTTGAAGTCCAGTTCACGTGCACCGGGCAAGGTGCCGTAGCGGGCGGCGGCGTCAACGCGCTTTTCGCCTTTGAAGAATTCAGTTGGGCGCGCGTCCAGCAAAATGGGGGCTTGGCCATTCTTGATGTAGTCCGCGACTTCTTGCGTGCTGACTACCATGTCTTTGTTGTAGTGGTAGCTAAATTCGGTAGGGGTGACAGTGGGAGTGTCTTTGCTCAGGGGCTTGCCTTCTGCTTCCCAGGCTTGCAAGCCGCCATCCAGAACGGATAACTGAGTCAGACCACCCGCTTTCAATGTCCAATATACGCGCGCAGCGGCGCCAAAGTCTGTGGGGTTGGCGCCTGCGTAGGTGACGACAACGTAGCTGTCTTTGGAAATACCGGCTTTGCTGAACAAGGCGGACAGGTCGGCTTCGGAGCGCAAGGCACCTGCGTTATCTGCTGGGCCGCGATAGGCGCCATAAGGGGTATGAACGGCACCAGGCACGTGGCCCGCTGCATATTCTTTGTCTGTGCGGATATCTAGAACGCGCAGATTGTTTTGATCCAGTTTGGTGGCCAGGTCGGCAGCCGAGATCAAGGCGGCTGGTTTGGCTGCCGTTTCGGGTGTGCTTGGCTCTGCGCTGGCAGTCGGTGCCAGAACCGTGCTGAATGCAAATGCCAGGGAGATGAGGATAGGTTTGATCATTATTACTCTCTTGAGTAAGCAGGGTCCTGCTTAGAGGTTTAAGTGCATAAGGAATGGTAATGAACACGGGAACAGAAAATAACAATGAATTGGGGATTAGCTTATTGCTTGTGGGTGTAAGAGGGTGTCTCTATATATAGAGGAGAGAGGAGGAAGGCTTTGCTTGCCGCTCTGCGTTAGGTGGGCTTGTGTCTCTGTGGTTGTGTCTATCTCTCAGGCAAGTGTGTTTTTGCTTTCTATATAACAAGAGCGTATCTGTAGAGAGGCGGTTGTATAGGTGAGAGAAGGCAGGGCTGTCTCTACAAGAGAGGATGGGATGATGTGTTTGGTGTTCTCATGGATGCAGACTTAGAGACCCAAAGGTTCTAAGATTCGACGTATCAAAGGCAAAGAGACTGAGACTCGGAGGGATACTGAAGGGTATAGAGGTATAGAGGTATAGAGGTATAGAGGTATAGAGGTATAGAGGTATAGAGGTATAGAGGTATAGAGGGGGAGAGGATTGGTTTACCTCTTGGAGAGGCCCGTCTCCTATCTATATATAGAGAGTAGAGTCGCAGTGATGGAAGGCCTGGCTATATAGAGGGTGGCGTTCGTTGTTCCAGCCGCTCTACGTAGGTCGCTACTCGAAGCCCCGAGACAGGGTGTTGGGGCGGACTACTTGCCGGCGCCTCGCGCCGGTCCCCTTGTCGGAGTCACCATCGGGGCGCAGTCTGAACTCGCCCAGTAATTGGTCCCGCGGACCAATCACAAGCGTTGGGCTCAAACAGCAGACTGCTTGCATCCCCGATGGTGACTCCGACTGCGGCAAGTCGTCTGACTCGCCCCAATACCCTGTCCCGGGGCTCCGAGTGGCTAACAGCCCTGCATCGTGCTCCATCTTTGAAGGCCTCTCAACTCTCTATCTATATAGAGACACTATTGATTGGGGGCGGAAGGCTGATGCTGTGCTCTTGTTGCCGCTCCTTTATTGGTCTACCCATCTAAGTGTGACGCCAGCCAGCCAGCCAGCCAGCCAGCCAGCCAGCCAGCAAGCAAGCAAGCAAGCAAGCAAGCAAGCAAGCAAGCAAGCAAGCAAGTACAAGGACTGGCGACTATATTGGGGAGAGTCCTCGATTCCCCTTTATATATAAGAGGGGGTGTTGAGGGGCTGAAGAGTATATGACGATTTTTCACGCGAAAAATAGCGGTTTAGTCTAGGATTTGCGTCTAAGGGCGCACAGGGCACATAGTGAGCCTCCTCCTGAAACGGGGTTAAATGAGAAACCTTCAGTTGTCTGGCAGGTAGGATTTAAAATGCTTAAAAATAGTTTCTCTTATAATTCATGGGCTTAAAGGTTTTTGGTTCAAGTCATCTAACTTTTTCCTATGAAAAGGCTTGCAAGACCGAAAATCATCGTGCTATAGTTCTTTTCTCGCTGCAGCACACACAGGGTTTTTCCGGAAGCGCCGCAGAGAGCAGTTAGACAAGTTTCACCGCCTTGGCCAAGAGGCCCGCACCGAAGCTTGAATGACTGGTCAGGTAACTGACACGGTGTAAAACCCGGAGCTTGACAAATCAGAAAATTCTGTGTTAAAGTTCTAGGTTCTGCTCCAGAGAACGCAACGTTAAGTTTTTAGCTGTTTGAAAGTTGAAACGGTTTTGAAAATTTACCCTTGTTTGTGAAGTTGAATGGTTGGCCTTATGGTTGATTGTTCGCCAGGTAGGACGGAACGAAAGTTCTGGTTAAGCGGGACGAGTTAGACGGTTTTAAAACTTTCTAGCTTCTTCAAAAAAACGCTTGACACGCCGTCTGATCTGCTTCATAATCTCGTTTCTCTGCTGCTAACACAGCAAGGCACGAAGCGCCAAGCGGGACGAGCCAGCCGGGTTAGTCAGTAGAACGACAGGCAACTGTCACTGCTCTTTAACAATTAACAGCCGATAAGTGTGGGCGCTTGGAATGAGCGAGTCGAACCCTTCGGGGATCGCCACAAGTTTGTATCAAGTGCTCACAAACGAAAGATGAAGAATTACCTTGTGTAACTCTGAATTTTTCTTTGAGACACAATCGGTCTCGTCGCAAGACGGGACAACCACAGAGATTAAACTGAAGAGTTTGATCCTGGCTCAGATTGAACGCTAGCGGGATGCTTTACACATGCAAGTCGAACGGCAGCACGAGAGAGCTTGCTCTCTTGGTGGCGAGTGGCGGACGGGTGAGTAATATATCGGAACGTGCCCAGTAGCGGGGGATAACTACTCGAAAGAGTGGCTAATACCGCATACGCCCTACGGGGGAAAGGGGGGGATTCTTCGGAACCTCTCACTATTGGAGCGGCCGATATCGGATTAGCTAGTTGGTGGGGTAAAGGCTCACCAAGGCAACGATCCGTAGCTGGTTTGAGAGGACGACCAGCCACACTGGGACTGAGACACGGCCCAGACTCCTACGGGAGGCAGCAGTGGGGAATTTTGGACAATGGGGGAAACCCTGATCCAGCCATCCCGCGTGTATGATGAAGGCCTTCGGGTTGTAAAGTACTTTTGGCAGAGAAGAAAAGGTATCTCCTAATACGAGATACTGCTGACGGTATCTGCAGAATAAGCACCGGCTAACTACGTGCCAGCAGCCGCGGTAATACGTAGGGTGCAAGCGTTAATCGGAATTACTGGGCGTAAAGCGTGTGTAGGCGGTTCGGAAAGAAAGATGTGAAATCCCAGGGCTCAACCTTGGAACTGCATTTTTAACTGCCGAGCTAGAGTATGTCAGAGGGGGGTAGAATTCCACGTGTAGCAGTGAAATGCGTAGATATGTGGAGGAATACCGATGGCGAAGGCAGCCCCCTGGGATAATACTGACGCTCAGACACGAAAGCGTGGGGAGCAAACAGGATTAGATACCCTGGTAGTCCACGCCCTAAACGATGTCAACTAGCTGTTGGGGCCGTTAGGCCTTAGTAGCGCAGCTAACGCGTGAAGTTGACCGCCTGGGGAGTACGGTCGCAAGATTAAAACTCAAAGGAATTGACGGGGACCCGCACAAGCGGTGGATGATGTGGATTAATTCGATGCAACGCGAAAAACCTTACCTACCCTTGACATGTCTGGAATGCCGAAGAGATTTGGCAGTGCTCGCAAGAGAACCGGAACACAGGTGCTGCATGGCTGTCGTCAGCTCGTGTCGTGAGATGTTGGGTTAAGTCCCGCAACGAGCGCAACCCTTGTCATTAGTTGCTACGCAAGAGCACTCTAATGAGACTGCCGGTGACAAACCGGAGGAAGGTGGGGATGACGTCAAGTCCTCATGGCCCTTATGGGTAGGGCTTCACACGTCATACAATGGTCGGGACAGAGGGTCGCCAACCCGCGAGGGGGAGCCAATCTCAGAAACCCGATCGTAGTCCGGATCGCAGTCTGCAACTCGACTGCGTGAAGTCGGAATCGCTAGTAATCGCGGATCAGAATGTCGCGGTGAATACGTTCCCGGGTCTTGTACACACCGCCCGTCACACCATGGGAGTGGGTTTCACCAGAAGTAGGTAGCCTAACCGTAAGGAGGGCGCTTACCACGGTGGGATTCATGACTGGGGTGAAGTCGTAACAAGGTAGCCGTATCGGAAGGTGCGGCTGGATCACCTCCTTTTAGAGCGAATGGCTCGCAAAGCGAAAGCGTCCACACTTATTGGCTGTTAGTTAATGTCATGACCATTGAAGGTATCGCCCACTGGTGATAGATGGGTCAGTAGCTCAGTCGGTTAGAGCACCGTCTTGATAAGGCGGGGGTCGTTGGTTCGATTCCAACTTGACCCACCAACGATTACCTCGGGGGATTAGCTCAGCTGGGAGAGCACCTGCTTTGCAAGCAGGGGGTCGTCGGTTCGATCCCGTCATCCTCCACCACCGCTTTTGTGGTTGGTAGATACAGCAAGGTTCATGACAGAGTATAGGGCACAGGACAACAACGGTTGGCCTGGCGTTAGATTCAACGAAGAGTGTTCTTTTACAAGAATACTGCTCGTTGGGTTATACAACCCACGAATTGCTCTTTAACAATTAGGAAGAAGCACAACGAAGGTGTGTTGTCTAATAAACGCAAAGCGATTAGTCGCCTTGTGATGACAATACACGGGTTGTGATTGCAACAGAACAAATTATGTTCAACGAAAGTTCTCAAAAATATAGACGTTGTTCAGTCTTCGGATTGGATAACAGCTAAGGATTGATGAACGGCAACAACGTATACTCATATTCCTATAACAGCACCAAGCGTTATAGGATCAAGCGAATAAGTGCATATGATGGATGCCTTGGCGATCACAGGCGATGAAGGACGCGGTAGCCTGCGAAAAGCTACGGGGAGCTGGCAAACAAGCTTTGATCCGTAGATGTCCGAATGGGGAAACCCACCGTAGTAATACGGTATCCCATGCTGAATACATAGGCATGTGGAGGCGAACCGAGTGAACTGAACCATCTCAGTAACTCGAGGAAAAGAAATCAACCGAGATTCCGGAAGTAGTGGCGAGCGAAACCGGACCAGCCTGGATGTTTTAGCGTAGTGAATAGTCGAATGGAATGGAAAGTCCAGCCGTAGCAGGTGATAGCCCTGTAGGCGAAATTCAGTACGTGGAACTAAGCATCGAACAAGTAGGGCGGGACACGTGAAATCCTGTCTGAATATGGGGGGACCATCCTCCAAGGCTAAATACTCGTGATCGACCGATAGTGAACCAGTACCGTGAGGGAAAGGCGAAAAGAACCCCGGAAGGGGAGTGAAATAGATCCTGAAATCGTATGCATACAAACAGTAGGAGCACCCTCGTGGTGTGACTGCGTACCTTTTGTATAATGGGTCAGCGACTTACATTCAGTGGCAAGCTTAACCGAATAGGGGAGGCGTAGCGAAAGCGAGTCCGAATAGGGCGATTCAGTCGCTGGGTGTAGACCCGAAACCAGGCGATCTATCCATGGCCAGGTTGAAGGCACGGTAACACGTGCTGGAGGACCGAACCCACTAATGTTGAAAAATTAGGGGATGAGCTGTGGATCGGAGTGAAAGGCTAAACAAGCCTGGAGATAGCTGGTTCTCTCCGAAAACTATTTAGGTAGTGCCTCGTATATTACTGCCGGGGGTAGAGCACTGTTATGGCTAGGGGGTCACAGCGACTTACCAAACCATGGCAAACTCCGAATACCGGCAAGTACAGTACGGGAGACAGAGCACCGGGTGCTAACGTCCGGACTCAAGAGGGAAACAACCCAGACCGCCAGCTAAGGTCCCTAACTATGGCTAAGTGGGAAACGAAGTGGGAAGGCATAGACAGTCAGGAGGTTGGCTTAGAAGCAGCCATCCTTTAAAGAAAGCGTAATAGCTCACTGATCGAGTCGTCCTGCGCGGAAGATGTAACGGGGCTAAGCCATAGACCGAAGCTGCGGATGTGTACTTTTAGTACACATGGTAGGAGAGCGTTCCGTAAGCCTGTGAAGGTGTTCCGTGAGGAATGCTGGAGGTATCGGAAGTGAGAATGCTGACATGAGTAGCGATAAAGGGGGTGAAAAGCCCCCTCGCCGTAAGTCCAAGGTTTCCTGCGCAACGTTCATCGGCGCAGGGTGAGTCGGCCCCTAAGGCGAGGCAGAGATGCGTAGCTGATGGGAAGCGGGTTAATATTCCCGCACCGTCGTAGAGTGCGATGGGGGGACGGATTGCAGAATGTTATCGGGGTGTTGGATGTCCCCGTTGGCGCATCATAGAAGGCACTTAGGCAAATCCGGGTGCGTAATTCAAGGGTGTGACTGAATAGAGCTTCGGCTCTAAACTAACTGGAAGCAGTTCCAAGAAAAGCCTCTAAGCTTCAGCTCTACGAGACCGTACCGCAAACCGACACAGGTGGACGGGATGAATATTCCAAGGCGCTTGAGAGAACTCAGGAGAAGGAACTCGGCAAATTAATACCGTAACTTCGGGAGAAGGTATGCCTCATTAGTGTGATGTGCCTGCGCACAAAGCATGAAGAGGCCGCAGTGAATCGGTGGCTGCGACTGTTTACTAAAAACACAGCACTCTGCAAACACGAAAGTGGACGTATAGGGTGTGACGCCTGCCCGGTGCCGGAAGGTTAAGTGATGGGGTGCAAGCTCTTGATCGAAGCCCCGGTAAACGGCGGCCGTAACTATAACGGTCCTAAGGTAGCGAAATTCCTTGTCGGGTAAGTTCCGACCTGCACGAATGGCGTAACGATGGCCACACTGTCTCCTCCTGAGACTCAGCGAAGTTGACATGGTTGTGATGATGCAATCTCCCCGCGGCTAGACGGAAAGACCCCATGAACCTTTACTGTAGCTTTGCATTGGATTGTGAACCGGCCTGTGTAGGATAGGTGGGAGACGTTGAAGCGTGGTCGCCAGATCGCGTGGAGTCATCCTTGAAATACCACCCTGGTCTGTTTGCGGTTCTAACCTAGGTCCCTTATCGGGATCGGGGACCGTGCATGGTGGGCAGTTTGACTGGGGCGGTCTCCTCCTAAAGTGTAACGGAGGAGTTCGAAGGTACGCTAGAGACGGTCGGAAATCGTCTTGATAGTGCAATGGCATAAGCGTGCTTGACTGTGAGACTGACAAGTCGAACAGGTACGAAAGTAGGACATAGTGATCCGGTGGTTCTGTATGGAAGGGCCATCGCTCAACGGATAAAAGGTACTCTGGGGATAACAGGCTGATACCGCCCAAGAGTTCATATCGACGGCGGTGTTTGGCACCTCGATGTCGGCTCATCTCATCCTGGGGCTGTAGCCGGTCCCAAGGGTATGGCTGTTCGCCATTTAAAGAGGTACGTGAGCTGGGTTTAAAACGTCGTGAGACAGTTTGGTCCCTATCTGCCGTGGGCGTTGGATATTTGACGGAGCCTGCTCCTAGTACGAGAGGACCGGAGTGGACGTACCACTGGTGTATCGGTTGTCATGCCAATGGCATTGCCGAGTAGCTACGTACGGAAGAGATAACCGCTGAAGGCATCTAAGCGGGAAACTCGTCTGAAGATTAGATATCCCGGAGGCTTGACCTCCCTGTAGGGTCGTCCGAGACCAGGACGTTGATAGGCTGGGTGTGGAAGTGCAGTAATGCATGTAGCTAACCAGTACTAATTGCCCGTGTGGCTTGATCCTATAACCCTTGAGGTTGTAGTGAGTTAAGTTGTTGACCACAGAACGTAATATTGAAGTGCAGCGCAACCCGCGCTCGACACCTTCGTAACCGCTGCTAGCTGATCCGTACTGATCGCTGGCAGTGTGCTTCTTCCAATTGGCTGGGACGTCCCTGTAAAGACGGCCTGGCAACCAGTTACGCTTGACGACCATAGCAAGGTGGTCCCACACCTTCCCATCCCGAACAGGATTGTGAAACGCCTTTGCGCCGATGATAGTGGACGGACGTCTGTGAAAGTAGGTCATCGTCAAGCTCTTATTGCTCAAAACCCCCGCAAGTATCCCTTGCGGGGGTTTTGTTTTTTATGCGCGCCACGCGTACACACGGCTGCCCAGCTGTGTTCTGGTGGCATAAGGACCGGATCCCTGCGATCATCTCGTTCGGACGTCCCTTCCTTCCTCCTGGCCCGTTCTGGGCACCTTGTCTCCCTTCTTCTTCTTCTTCTTCTTCTTCTGTACGGCTTACTCGTGTCTGCTTCGGCTTGCCCCTCGGGTAGCTCCCCCGCG
>NZ_JCAPDN010000005.1:0-2731 GCF_059735605.1 Alcaligenes sp. LTN-3
TTGTATTGGCAAACGCAGCGAACGGCGTGTCATTGCGTTTGATCATCAAGGACAGGCTGGGGCCGTAGAGCAGCGTTGGCGACAAGAAGGCCATGTCGTACGTAATGTGGCTGTACTGACCTGTCACCCCATTGGCTGCGTCCATGAAGGAATAGGCCACGTTCTGGCGGAAGGGGCCACCAGCCAGTTTCAGGGTGCCGTCTATATGGGCTGCACCGCCAACCACCAGACGATCGGTCGCACCTGCGGGGCCGACTTCCAGTTCATGCACCGAACCGGCATGGGCGGTATAGTCGCCGCTGACGGTCAGGGTGCCAACTGAGTTGCCTGGAGCCAGGGTGCCGTAGTTATCGACTTGTGCGACCGTACCGGAACCACCCAGCGTTCCCTCACGCTCGACGGTTACGGCAGAGGCCAGCGTGCCATTGACGGCCAGACGACCTCCGCTGACGGTGGTGTCACCGGTATAGCTGTTATTGCCCGTCAGCTCCAAAGAGCCGGAACCGCGCTTGTGCAAGCCTCCGATACCGCTGATGTCATTGGCGAAGGTGGAGTGGTAGCCCAGCGTGTCCACATCGAACAGACGGGTAAATTGTGCGGGGCCTTGCACGGCCTTACCCACGTTCATTAAACCCCAGCCGTACGTGCTGGGGTCGCCCAGAGGGGTTGCGGTAGTCAGCAGGGTTTGTTGCAGATGATAGGCGGTGAAGTAGGGGTAGGCTTCTTTAACTAACGCTGCGGCTCCGGCCACGTGTGGCGATGCCATGGAGGTGCCGCTTTTATAAATATAGCCTCCATCCGAGTTGACGGAGTTAATGCCAGGGGCCCACTCTCCCCCTGGCGCGGTCAAACACCACTCGGCGGAAACACCACATTTATTAGCGTAGACGGCCAAAGAACCATCTTCCCCGACTGCCGTTACGGCCAGCCAGTTGTCTTTCAGTTCGGGAAACCAGTAGGGAGAGCCGGCCAGAAAATCAGGGTGGTCTTGAGACTCATTGCCGGTAGCAAATACCATCAGGGAGCCGGCCTGTACGCTGTTCTTAAAGGACTGGATAATCAGAGGCTGCGTATCTAGAGCGCCTTGAGCTGAGCCGTAGTCCAGTACATGGCAGGGTGGGGCATATGAGTCGCGGCAGTCATTGAGCCCCAGACTGCTATTAATAATAGGCAGCTTGAACTGGGCGAGATAGTTCCAGCCATTAGAGAGCATTCGATCTTGAAAGGCCCTTATATCGTCTGGAGTCGGGGTAGCGTCATCATCACCACCAGCATCATCATCGTCGTTATCGTCCTCAGCATTGATGCCGTAGGCAACAGCAAAAAGCTGGCTATTGAAGGCGACGCCGTGCATGCCTGCTTCGTCGCGTCTCGCACCAATGATTCCGGCAACATGGCTCCCGTGTCCGGCAGGAGGCTGAGTATCGACTCCTTGGCCATTGGCGTAGGGGGTATTGTTGGCAAAGTCAAAGCCCCCAGCAATGGCGCCGGCAAACTCAGGGTGATCTGCCTGAATGCCCGAGTCCAGATAACCGACCGTGACGCCTTTGCCGGTAAAGCCCAGCGAATAGGCTTTGGCTGCATTGATCATGTCCAGGCCGGGTTGACGCTTGTATTCTTTAGTGCGCCATTGTTCCAGTGAGCTCTCAGAATCGGCATGGACGATGCCAGGTAAAGTCAGGCTTAACAAAGCCAACTGCACCAACATAGAGGTGTTGCGTTTCTTGTTCGACATGTCTTATCTACTTGGATTTTCTAAGGAGGGTGGCCACTCGTTGTGAAAACCTGCCGTGGAGGTTCTCAAGGCATCTGTCATTTAACGGCATAGCCGTTTAATCCGGCAGTTATGGGCTGCTGTATTGTCGAGATCGTGTTCTTGTGGGGCCCCTGTCATGCACGCGCATCGCAGGGATTCTTGATGGCGGTCTGTTATGCCTGCCGCGGGATCGGCGGAACGCCAACCCCGCCTCGGGGCCTTAAATCAGAAACGCACCTTCATGAACAGAGAGCCCGCATGATCCTGATTACGACCAAACTGTCCCTGGTAGTTCAGACCGAAGGAGGTGCTTTTGCCGGCTTTCAGCTCGGCGCCCAGCTCGGCGACAGCAGCATTCTTGGCGATAGGCGCGCCGCTTACGCGGAAGCTGCTGCCGGGCAAAGCCGCAAAGGCCAGTTCACGCTCGGGTGTGGTGTCACCCAGGGCATGACGCCAGCCCAAACCGGCGCTCAGGGACAAGGTGGTTTTGGACAGGTCCAGTTCCGTGGTGCCGCGCAGACCCAATGTGACGGTACTCAGGTTCTGGCGTTGCGAGTCGCCACGCAAGGCGGCTTGGCCACCCGATTCACTGAAGGAGCCGTGGCGTAGTTGGTGCCAATTGACGCTGGCATAAGGCTCTACGCTGGAGCGTGGGCTGACTGGCATGCGGTAACCCAGTTGGGCAAAGGCCTGAATGCTGTGCGCCTTGTAGTCCGCTTTTAGTGTTTCGTATTGGTGAACAGAGATGGAGCGCTCGCTGTCCAGGCTGTGGCGTGTGTAAGCACCACCAGCCAGCACATTCAGGCTACCTGAACCTAGCTCCCAAGCCTGCGTCCCGTACAGGGCTGCGCTGTAGCTATTGCTGCGCGAGGTCTGACGGCGATCATCCAGCTTGATGCGGTTTTCCAGATAGCCCAGAGAGGCGCCCATGCGCCAGCCTTGTTCGCCGATAGCCGTATCGCCACCCAGGAACAG